>NZ_JBDOQP010000010.1:2500-6562 GCF_039839275.1 Mesorhizobium sp. CAU 1741
AATCGGCTGGGCGTTGATGATGATGGTCCGTCGCGTGAGACGCTCAATCTCGCGCACCTGATTGGTTGCCTAACCGCGCCATCGGACAGATCTCGAGAAGCTGGTCTTTTTAAGTCCAATGCATTGAAGTTGGGTCCTGGTGCTTTCCGCAAGGAGGCGTCCTGGAGCCAAAAGAGATGGATATTGGCAATGTGAATGATCAAGTGTCTTAAGGGCAATTGGTGGATGCCTTGGCATGCACAGGCGATGAAGGACGTGATACGCTGCGATAAGCGTCGGGGAGGTGCGAATACCCTTTGATCCGACGATTTCCGAATGGGGAAACCCACCTAAGATCTCTAGGAAATCATTTTGGTTTTGTCCTCACGGATGAGCGCGGCTTTGCCGCTATCCTCCGGATGGGGCGCGCAAAAATGCGCGACGGCCGGTCGGCCTTGCGAAGGCTTTGCCTTCGTGGGGGCCGTACTGATCGGTGAAAGTTGGCGGTTTTAGACCGCTAGGTCGTCGGGCCTCGTGGCCCGCGCCCACGCAGGGCCCGGTTGCAAAGCGACCGATGCGGCCCGTGAGTGCGAACCCAAATGATTTCTAGAGATCGCAATTAGGTAACTTGACCTGAATACATAGGGTCAAGTGGCGAACGCGGGGAACTGAAACATCTAAGTACCCGTAGGAAAGGACATCAACCGAGACTCCGCAAGTAGTGGCGAGCGAACGCGGACCAGGCCAGTGGTAATCATGAGACAAGCGGAACCGTCTGGAAAGTCGGGCCATAGTGGGTGACAGCCCCGTATGCGTAATGCGAATGATTATCCTTGAGTAAGGCGGGACACGTGAAATCCTGTCTGAACGTGGGGGGACCACCCTCCAAGCCTAAGTACTCGTGCATGACCGATAGCGAACTAGTACCGTGAGGGAAAGGTGAAAAGCACCCCGACAAGGGGAGTGAAATAGTACCTGAAACCGATTGCCTACAAACAGTGGGAGCCTGAAATGGTGACCACGTACCTTTTGTATAATGGGTCAGCGACTTAGTGTAACGAGCAAGCTTAAGCCGGTAGGTGGAGGCGTAGCGAAAGCGAGTCTTAATAGGGCGTCCAGTTCGTTGCATTAGACCCGAAACCGAGTGATCTAGCCATGAGCAGGCTGAAGGTTGGGTAACACCAACTGGAGGGCCGAACCCATATCTGTTGCAATAGATCGGGATGACTTGTGGCTAGGGGTGAAAGGCCAATCAAACTCGGAAATAGCTGGTTCTCCGCGAAATCTATTTAGGTAGAGCGTCGACCGAATACCCTCGGGGGTAGAGCACTGGATGGGCTAGGGGTCCTCACCGGATTACCAAACCTAACCAAACTCCGAATACCGAGGAGTACTAGTCGGCAGACACACGGCGGGTGCTAACGTCCGTCGTGGAAAGGGAAACAACCCTGACCAACAGCTAAGGTCCCCAAGTTATGGCTAAGTGGGAAAGGATGTGAGGATCCCAAAACAACCAGGATGTTGGCTTAGAAGCAGCCATCATTTAAAGAAAGCGTAACAGCTCACTGGTCTAAGTAAGGGTCTTTGCGCCGAAAATGTAACGGGGCTCAAGCCATACACCGAAGCTTTGGGTTTGCAGTTTACTGCAAGCGGTAGCGGAGCGTTCCGTAAGCCAGTGAAGGGAGATCCGTGAGGACTCCTGGAGGTATCGGAAGTGCGAATGCTGACATGAGTAACGATAAAGCGGGTGAGAGACCCGCTCGCCGAAAGTCCAAGGGTTCCTGCTTAAAGTTAATCTGAGCAGGGTTAGCCGGCCCCTAAGGCGAGGCCGAAAGGCGTAGTCGATGGGAACCACGTTAATATTCGTGGGCCTGCGGGTAGTGACGGATCGCGTAGCTTGTCCATCCTTATCGGATTGGTTGGGCAGGGAAGCGGTTCCAGGAAATAGCTCCCGCGTATAGACCGTACCCGAAACCGACACAGGTGGACTGGTAGAGAATACCAAGGCGCTTGAGAGAACTCTGCTGAAGGAACTCGGCAAATTGCATGCGTAACTTCGGGATAAGCATGACCTTGCATCGGGCAACCGGTGTGAGGTGACACAGACCAGGGGGTAGCGACTGTTTATCAAAAACACAGGGCTCTGCGAAGTCGCAAGACGACGTATAGGGTCTGACGCCTGCCCGGTGCTGGAAGGTTAAGAGGAGAGGTGCAAGCTTTGAATCGAAGCCCCAGTAAACGGCGGCCGTAACTATAACGGTCCTAAGGTAGCGAAATTCCTTGTCGGGTAAGTTCCGACCTGCACGAATGGCGTAACGACTTCCCCGCTGTCTCCAGCAGAGGCTCAGTGAAATTGAATTCCCCGTGAAGATGCGGGGTTCCTGCGGTTAGACGGAAAGACCCCGTGCACCTTTACTATAGCTTTACACTGGCATTCGTGTCGGCATGTGTAGGATAGGTGGTAGACTTTGAAGCCCGGGCGCCAGCTCGGGTGGAGTCACCCTTGAAATACCAC
This sequence comes from Mesorhizobium sp. CAU 1741, assembly GCF_039839275.1. Classification (NCBI taxonomy): domain Bacteria; kingdom Pseudomonadati; phylum Pseudomonadota; class Alphaproteobacteria; order Hyphomicrobiales; family Phyllobacteriaceae; genus Mesorhizobium; species Mesorhizobium sp. CAU 1741. Next base: position 4,995 of record NZ_JBDOQP010000010.1, read on the forward strand.
CCTTATCTACATGGATGTCTAACCGCGGCCCGTCATCCGGGTCCGGGACAGTGTATGGTGGGTAGTTTGACTGGGGCGGTCGCCTCCTAAAGAGTAACGGAGGCGCGCGATGGTGGGCTCAGAACGGTCGGAAATCGTTCGCTGAGTGCAATGGCATAAGCCTGCCTGACTGCGAGACTGACAAGTCGAGCAGAGACGAAAGTCGGTCATAGTGATCCGGTGGTCCCGCGTGGAAGGGCCATCGCTCAACGGATAAAAGGTACGCCGGGGATAACAGGCTGATGACCCCCAAGAGTCCATATCGACGGGGTTGTTTGGCACCTCGATGTCGACTCATCGCATCCTGGGGCTGGAGCAGGTCCCAAGGGTATGGCTGTTCGCCATTTAAAGCGGTACGTGAGTTGGGTTCAGAACGTCGTGAGACAGTTCGGTCCCTATCTGCCGTGGGTGTAGGAATATTGACAGGATCTGTCCCTAGTACGAGAGGACCGGGATGGACGTATCTCTGGTGGACCTGTTGTGGCGCCAGCCGCATAGCAGGGTAGCTATATACGGACGGGATAACCGCTGAAGGCATCTAAGCGGGAAACCCACCTGAAAACGAGTATTCCCTGAGAGTCGTGGTAGACGACCACGTTGATAGGCCGGGTGTGGAAGTGCGGCAACGCATGAAGCTTACCGGTACTAATAACTCGATCGGCTTGATCATTCACATTGCTCGTATCCATCTTCTCGCTCAGTTTTGTCACGTCCTCACGGATGAGCGCGGCTTCGCCGCTATCCTCCGACAGGGCGCGCAAAAATGCGCGACGGCCGGTCGGCCTTGCAGGGCTTCGCCCTGATCGCCAACCGGAAATGGTGCAAAAAAGACAAAAGCAGCAGGGAGCATGCAAAAGGCATATAGACTGCCGACTGCCCATTCCCCACTGTCCAACCCAGCTTCTCGTACAGTTTGATGTGTTTCGCCGACCTGGTGGTCATGGCGGAGCGGCTGCACCCGATCCCATTCCGAACTCGGCCGTGAAACGCTCCAGCGCTGATGGTACTTCGTCTCAAGACGCGGGAGAGTAAGTCGCTGCCAGGTCTGCAAAACACATCAAACCCGATTCTCAATACGATCAACCCGCAAAACAAAGCGGGATACAAAAGGGGCCATAAGCCCCTTTTTGCATGCAAACACAAAACGTAAGCAAACGCTTACGAAAAACGGTGACGCGGGGTGGAGCAGCCCGTCCGGCCGACAATCGATCCACCGGATCGATTGCTCATCAGCCTCACCTCGTCAGGCAAGCCTGACAAGCTCCCGGGCAATAAATGCCCGAAACATCGGTGACGCGGGGTGGAGCAGCCCGGTAGCTCGTCAGGCTCATAACCTGAAGGTCGCAGGTTCAAATCCTGCCCCCGCAACCAACCAATACAATCGCGACAATCATAACCTCCAAGGCAAACGCCGCGGAGGCTTTTTGCGTTCAAGAAGCTGCTGCCTCTTCAGCGCACCTTGACCAGAGCCCAAACCCCAACACCCGTCAAATCATCGCCTCAATCAAAAACGGACCCACACCCAAAAG
>NZ_JBDOQP010000011.1:0-1522 GCF_039839275.1 Mesorhizobium sp. CAU 1741
GTCCGAGACGTCCGAAGCGCGGATCCTCACCCGGCCAGACGTGGTGATCGTGTGCGCCAGAAGGGCAATGACGCGGATGTTGCGCTGCCGGTCGAAGGCGATGTCAAACCATGTGCTCTCCGGGTCCGCGTCGGCGGTGCGCGCCACTTTGGCGAAGGCCCGGTCCTGAATATTCGCCAGCGGCAGGCTGTCGACGAACACCCCGCCAGACAGCACCGTTTCCCCGCCGATCCGGTTCGGATGGCAGACCATCACATTAAAGTCGGCAACCATGTCAGCCCCAGATATCCAGCGTCGTGACGCGCGTCTTGAAATTCTCGGAAATGCCGATCACGCGGAAATCCTTGCCGGCGTTGAGACCGAAACGCGGCATTTGCAGCCGCACGACGGAATTGAGCTCGACCTGTTCGGCAAGGTAGCTCTTCACCGGCACAAGGAAGCGGTCGCGCGCCACGGAATGCATGTCTTTGAGTCGCACCGCCTCTGTGGTCGCGGCGGCCCCCTGCGTCAGATAGGTCTCGTAGACGAGGTCGGATGCCAGCTTATGGACCGCTTTGACCGCCTCATCCTCGGCAATCGCCTCGCGCCACTCCTGCGACGCGAAGGCCATGAACGCCTCAGTCGTGTCGACGTCGAGGTCATTCCGATTGAAGACCTGCCAGTTGTAGCCGTAGCGCACCGTCACCCGCCACGCCGGCACGCCTTTGCCCTGGTCGCCGGTGCGCAACAATTGAATGCCACGCCCACCCGATACCTCGAGTGCTTCCGCCGTCGTGATGGTGAGCACCGGAAAGCCCGTCGCGGGGTCGAGCCGGAACATGCGATAGACGCCAAGCCGGTCGGGAACGATCGTCGCACCGATCGAGCCCAGCACATGCTGCACGGCAACCAGCGTGGTCGCGTCCTGCGGCGGCATGAAATAGCCGATTTCGGCATCGTTGAGCGTGTCGAGCGCTGCGATGTCGGCGGCGAGGAAGTTGACGCCCTCGACGAAGCCCTTGCGCTCCAGCATGCGCTTGGCGATCTGCGCTGCCGTTCGATCAGCGGAACTGGATTTCTCCACCGGGCGCGCCGTCAGCTCGCCGTCTGGCGTTGAGCCTGTGCGCAGGAGCCCTTCGGCGAGGCAAGTATGGTATTGGCCGGCGGTGATCGTTGCGCCGCGCAAGGCTGCCACGGTGGCATGATTGGTGCCCGATGCCGTCAGCAGCACGCCGCTATCGCGCACGTCTTCGAATGCATCCAACCCATCGGCGCCAAACCCAAAGATGTTGTCGAAGCGGTTGGCCGCAACGCCCGGCGCAAGAAGCGGCCGCCCGTATGTCAGCGGCTTCGGCCGGTCCTTCAGATCGTCGGCCGTGCCTTCCGCCTCATCCATGCCGCCCGAGATCGTCGTGCCGGCGAAAAGGTTGTCCTGATGCTCGACGTCCAGTTCCGCCAGCCGATCGCGGATCAGCACCCGGGCATCGGTCCATGAGAACTCGACCTGCTCGACGGTGCCGCGGAAGATCGTGACCGCATCGGC
>NZ_JBDOQP010000011.1:1622-5890 GCF_039839275.1 Mesorhizobium sp. CAU 1741
GGCGCAAAGGTCGCGCGCAGGAGGCCGGGGGGCGGCGGTGCGCCATCCCCCTGCCCGAGTGCGTTTTGCCCGAGAGCGCCGTGACCAAGCATGCTTTAGAGCACGATCGCGTCGAGAGGCGGGTTGTCGAGCATGGCTTGGACCATTGCGGCATTCTTGGCCACGTCATTGGTGACCAGATTGCCATGGCCGGCCCAATCCGGGTGCAGATCGAAATCCGCCATGACCGCCGGGCCAGACAGGCTGGCGAACGCAAGGAACGGCTGGCCGACGCCCGGCATCTGGCGAAGCGTCATGGCAACCATGGTGATGTTGTCGACCGCGAGCGCGGTGCGCAGCGTGCCGACAGGATATTCGCAGACGACTCTCATTTGGTCCTCGCTCATTTTGATCTCACGATGTTGATGGAAAACTCTGATGGATCGACGGGCACTCCCCCGTCCGTCACGCACAGCTCGACATAGTCCGTGGACCGCGACGAGATGTTGATCTGCCCCGACGATGCGCTGACGTAGGTGGCATAGGAAAGGTCGGGCTGTGCATCGGAGAAGAACAGCCAGTAGATTCCGACATCGATGGGAAACGCCATGCCGATGCCGGAAGCGGCCCCTACAGCCTCGATCCAGCCATTGGAGATTGTGAAGACGCCGGAGGCCACGATCGACGGCACCGGAGGAGACGGCGGGACCGGCTCGGGCTCGGGCGGCACATACTCGACAAAGCCGAGCGCGATGATGTCCTGCGCATCGACGGTCTTCCACCACACGCGGGGATATTGGATGCCGTCCAAGGTGAAGGCTGCCGGGCTCAGGAAGCCGGCAAGGTCGGGATGGGTGTAGCGGGTCATGATCAGCCTACAGGTAAGTGAAGGGGCCGGAGAAATTGGCGGTGAGGATCGTGTTGGAGGTGAACCCGCCCATCGGGAAAATGGGTCCCGCCATCGTGTCGATGCCGCCCGTGCCCGCGTCAGGATCGGCGGAGTTCTGCCAGACGCCGTTTTTCGAGAAGTAGACCTTGAGATTGTCGATATCGACCAGCACGCCGATCACATCGCCGGTTGTGTAGCTGTCGAGCACCGCGACAGTGCCGTTCTTTCTCACCGATCCGTTGTTCTGATAGCCCATGCCGTCGTCGTTTGCGTTCCCGGGGTAGGTATTCGTGGGAGCTGCCGCATTGCCGAGGCCTACGTAAGGATTACCTGCGTCTGTGGTGATCTCCCAATAGACCCTGCCGGACGAGGCTGAATTCGTAGCCCTTGCGCCACGCGCGGCACTGATGCCAATGAGAGACGCTGTCAGGTTCCCGTTCGAAAGCGAAATCGCCGCATCCTTATCGCTCGGGTTCCACGTGCCTTCGATCGGCAGGAAACCCACACCACCCTGCATCATCAGCGGACGCATCATACCGGGGAGGATCATGCCTCCCTCGCTTTCCACGTCACGTCGATATCCGTAGTGGAGCGGGCAATGAGAGTGACCAGAATCCCCATGGAGCTGGTGACGGTTTCCTCAGGAAGCGGGCCGGCATAGTTGGAGCCCCACGATAGCACCCGCTCAGTGGCGCTGTTGCCGAACACCCAGAACGATCGCGTCGTGCCCGGCTGCACGTTGGTCGGATTGCCGATGGTCCGGTTGGCCGTGACTACGAGATTAGCATTGATGAACGCGTCCCAGTCGATCGCGACCGTCGTGGCATCGGTCAGCGTGCCTAGAGCCGACGCGCTTTCGATCTGGTCCGTGGTGATGACCTTGCCGGCTGTCGCGGCTCGCAATTCCGCATCGGTAGCGAGCTCAACAACGCCGGTCGCGGACGTGGTCGCGTTCTGCTTCAGAGCATCAAATGCAGCAGAAGCCGAAGATTGGCCCGTACCGCCGTTCGTGATAGCAAGATCGGTGCCGGACCAGTTGCCATTGTTGATGCTGTTCGCCGTAGACAGAGACCCAAGCGTCTCGAATTTGTCGCGCACCGCGTTCTTGGTAGGAGCGTCGGTGTCGCCGTTCCAAGAAGTGGCGTTATAGGCCGTGTCCGAGACAACCGGTATCGTGGGCTTGCCCGACAGGTCATCGTAGTCGCCAGATGTTGCGACGGGCGCCAAATCCCCCGGCTGCACCGCGCTATCGGCCAGCGAGCCTTGAGCGGCTGTGGCGAATGCGCCTATATCCTCCGCAGCGGCGGTGCCAAGCGTCGGCTTGTTGGCCAGGTCGTTATAATCGCCCGTGAAGAAATCAGCCGCCAGCGGCGTGATGAACACCTCGGCAAGACCGGACAGGCTGATCGCCGCGTCGGCGTTGGTGCTGTTCACCACCGTGCGCGTCAGCGTCGTGCCGCTCGACGTGTAGACGCCGGTCCCGACCTCGCGCGCCGTGCCATCCTCGATCGCGTAGCTGACGGTCTGGCCGTTCGTGATGCCGGCCTCCGCGAAGGTCAGGAACCCATCGACCGCCTCGCCGAGCGTGATCGTACCCGTGCCGGTCGTCGCGGTCGTCATCCGCGCCATATTGGCGAGCACAGCCATGATCAGGCGCCCGGATAGGAGATGATGGACGACGTCAGTTCGACCGGCTGATCTTCCGTGATCGAGACGTTGCCCAGCTCGATATCGGCGCCACTGCCTGTCAGCCCGACCGTCAGGCCGGAGATGTCGATATTGCCGCCGGAATCCTTGAAGCGCGCCGCCGTGGCATTGACGCCCGCGCCAGCGGCTGCGGTCCCCACCACTTCGGTCGCGTCGAAGGCGACTTCCCAGTCATCGCCGTCGATCGTTCCGCCCGTGTCGGTCAACTGGAACACGGCAAGCACCGCATTGCCGGCCGAGATCAGCTCGAGCGTGCCGTCCGCGACAAGGTCCCGCAATGCGGTAAGGATCGCCGTCCTGCCGGACGCCGAAGGATTGACTGCCATGGCTGGCGCTCCTGTTTGGTAGGTCGACTCCCGTCAGGCGGCATGGTTCGATGCCGGCCGGAGATGGGAGGATGAAAATGGAAACTTCGGTCAAACTGGCGGTCATCGACCGTGAGATCATCAAAGGCTACAGCAACGAGGAATATGCCACGCTACGCGACCGCGACAGGGACGGCAGTCTCGTCATGGTGCGCTACCGTTTCTCTGTCGATGGCGATCACTTCCCTGTTCAGGTTCTAATAGATACTGCCGGAATGAGAGACGATGAGATCATACCAGCCGCTAGGAAGCGCGTCCGCGAAGTCCTCGCTGCCGCGCTTGCTCACGTGGAAGAAGACTGGGACGATTAGAGCTCCTTACGGACGAGACCCCGCCAGCTTCTGCTGGGTGACCGCCTCCTCGCGTTGATCATTGCCCTGCTTGAGCAAGGTAACCGTCTGATTGCCGGTGGACGCCATAGCCGTGGCGAGCCGCGCATTTTCCGCCTTGAGCCCGCGCATATCCTCGCGCAACGCCTGAAGCTCGCGCACGACCGCGCCATTGTCATTCCCCGGCAGCGAGCGATTGGTGTTCATGTAGGCGAGGTTTTCCGCGCCGATATTGCGCATGGCAGGCGCCGTCAGAACGCCCTCACCGCCGGCAAGCGCAATCGATCCACCACCGGCATAACGCGCGAGCACGCTGTCCACGTTGAACATGCCGTTGCCGACGACACCGCCGTTCGCATAGGCCCCGACGATGCCGCCATAGCGCATTGCGCCATGAGCCTTCGCCCATTCCATGTCCGCGCGGATCGTATCCATGCTCTTGGTCGTGCCAGCCCACCAGCCGACTTCCGACGAAGAGCCGGCGCGCCCGAGGATCGATTGATAGAGCGCCGCGATCTCGGCAGTGCGCGTCTCGGCGCCCGAGTTTTTCGCAGCGTCGATCTGGTCCTGCAGAGCCTTGTCACGCACCGAGACGGCACCGGCCAGTTCGGCAATCGCCGCCTCGACCGACAGCACGCTGTCGTTGATCGTGATCCAGCCCGAGACGAGGTCTTCAAGCGCCGTGAGCTGCTGCTGTGCTTCGGTTAGCTGCCGGCCGGCCTTGCTCTCGACACCGGCTAGGGTCTGGTCGATCTCGTTCCAGATCGCAGCATAGGCCGCGCTCGAGGCGTAATAGGCCTTGGCCTCGTCGAGCGCCGATTGACTGACGCTGGTGAGCTTCTCCTGCGCCGCGATGGCGTCTTCACCCTCGCCACCCGCAAGGGCAGCTGTCTCGCGGAACTGCTTGAGCGCTTCTTCCATCTGGTCGCGCTGCCCGAGCGGCGAGGAAGCGGAAAGCCGCATCTCGTCGCGGAATTCCTTGATCCGGTCGGTGAAGTT
>NZ_JBDOQP010000012.1:0-1513 GCF_039839275.1 Mesorhizobium sp. CAU 1741
GGCTGCCAGCCACAACCTCGCGCAGGAGGCCGACGAGCTTGCGCGTCTGGTGGCGAAGTTCAAGCTTGGCACGCAGGCCGACGCGGGCAGACCAGCGGCAGGGCGGGCCAAGTCTGCGCCGGCACCGGTGACGCGCATGCCGGCACGGCCACAGCCATCCGCCCCCGCGCTCAAGACCGTGTCATCAGGCGGCGGACAGGCAGCGGCACTGCTCGCAAGCCAGCCAGAAGACGACGGATGGGAAGAATTCTGAGCCCATCGAACAGACCCCAAGACGCCGCGCCTAGCGCGGCGTTTTTTTTGGGCAAATATTCGGTCGAAAACTTGAAGAAATTAAAGCCCGCACAGGCCGTATTCACCCTTTGTTTGCACTGATCGTGGGAAACAGGGAACAGATTCTGGGGCTTCGCGGACGGGGGTTGTGATGAAAGCTATTGGGATATCAGGCAGACTTTATGCTTTGGTGGGTATCGCGCTGGTCGCGATGCTGGCAACGGGCATTTATGCCATTTTCCAGGAACGCTCGGCGCTTCTCACCGAGCGCCAATTGATGCTTTCGTCGATGACGGAAAATGCCAACAGCATCTTTGCCGCATATCACGATATGGAGACCCAGGGTCTGCTGACACGTGAGGAAGCGCAGACGCAGGCCAAGCAGGCCGTTGGCGCGATGCGCTATCAGAAGGTCGAATACTTCTTCGCCTTTGACGTCGATCACCGTATCGTCTTTCATCCTACCCGCCCTGTGGGCCAGGACCTGACGGACTACCAGGATTCCAGCGGTCTCTATCTCTACCGCGAGTTCGTTTCGCTGATGACGCAGCAAGGCGGCGGTTTCATCGAATATCAGGGCACTCGCCCGGGCTTCGAGGAGCAGTTCCCGAAGCTTTCCCACGTCGCCTATTTCGAGCCGTGGGGTTGGGGTGTCGCAACCGGCGTCTACATGGACGACCTGACCGCCATGCTTTGGAACAATGCAGCGGCGATCGGTGGGGCGATGCTTGTGGCCCTTTTGGTCACCCTGACGGCGGCTTATGCGGTGATCCGTGGGATCGTGCCTCCCATGCAGTCACTGACCTCCGTGATGGGCCGTCTGGCGTCTGGCGAGAACTCTGTCGAGGTTCCTGCTGTGTCGCGCAAGGACGAGATCGGCGAGATGGCGCGTGCTGTTCTGGTGTTCAAGGAAGCCGCGATCGAGAAGCTGCGGCTTGAGGGCCGGACCGAGGAAGAGCGCTCGCTGAGCGAAGCCGAACGTGCCCGCAACGAGAACGAGAAGGCCCGTGTCGCCGAGGAGGACCATGTTGCGATCTCCTCGCTGGCCGATGGCCTGTCGGCGCTGGCCTCTGGCGACCTGACCTATCGCATCACGGCGCCATTTGCACCGAAGACACAGAAGCTGAAGGACGACTTCAACCGCACCGCCGACCAGCTCGAGGAGACGATGTCGACGATCTCGGGCGCCATTGGCGGCATGCGCTCCGGCACCAGCGAAGTCAGCCAGGCCGCCGACGAC
>NZ_JBDOQP010000013.1:0-1015 GCF_039839275.1 Mesorhizobium sp. CAU 1741
CTGGAGTGGGAGAACGACAACTACTGGCTCGGCTCCTACAGTCAGGACGACACGCAGGGCCAGACGGCCGTGTTCCTGCACCTCCTGCCGTCGATCGTCCAGGCGCGGTACTGGCGCATCAACATCATCGACCAGTTCAACCCCGACGACTACATCGACATCGGCCGCGTCTTCATCGGTGCGCCGTTCCTCAACCCAAGCATCAATATGAGCTATGGCGCATCGCTCGCCTATGAGGATTCAACCACCGTCGAAACGGCGATATCGGGCGCGAAGTTCTTCGATCCGAAGGAGCCGATCCGGGTGACGCGGTTCCAGCTCGGCTATCTGAGCAAGGATGAATCCTATGCGCAGGCGCTCGAACTGACGCGGCTGGCCGGTACGTCGAAAGAGGTGCTGGTGATCCTCGACCCGACCGAGACGACCTATCGATCGGTGCAGTCCTTCGTCGGACGGCTGCGCCAACTCAACCCCATGGAAATGGTCATGTTCAACTACAACAGCATGGCCTTCGAGATCGAGGAACTGCGCTGATGGCCCTTCCGACATTCCCCACGACCGAAGCCGAGCTGATCGAAGACACGACTAGCGACGACATGCTGAATGGCGGGCACCGCACGCTGTTCTTCCCGCTTCTGCTGGCAGCTCTGGCGCTGGCCGAATATGCGCAATTGACTGGTGAGGAGATCGAAACGCTGGCCGCTCAGACCGAGGCTGACGCTGCATCGGCAGCCGCCGGATCAGGGACCGAGGCGAGTGTTGCCAATATCCGCGCGGCGGCCGACGTGGCGCACTATCTGTCGATGCGGCGCGTTGTTGCGTCACAGGCCATTGTCGCGCTCACCGATGGTTCGACCATCTCCTGGGACATGGATGCCGGCATCAACGTCTCCGTGACGATCGGCGCCGCCGGCCGGACGCTCGCCAACCCGACAAATCAGATCGCCGGCAAGAGCGGATTCCTGAACGTGGCGCAGGACGGCACGGGCGGGCGCACGATCACGAACTGGGGCAG
>NZ_JBDOQP010000002.1:0-1245154 GCF_039839275.1 Mesorhizobium sp. CAU 1741
CGCAAGGGCAGCTGTCTCGCGGAACTGCTTGAGCGCTTCTTCCATCTGGTCGCGCTGCCCGAGCGGCGAGGAAGCGGAAAGCCGCATCTCGTCGCGGAATTCCTTGATCCGGTCGGTGAAGTTCTCCAGCCGGCTGATCGTCGCCTCGATCTCGCGGCGCTGTTCCTCATAGGCAGAGCGCAGGGCCGCTTCCGCATCCTGCACGAGCTGCATCGCATCCTTGCCCGCAACCGTCTCGATCAGGCCAGCCATTGCCGGCCAGGCAGCGGCCAGCATATCGATCTGCTCTTGCGTCAGGTCGGATGTCTCGACGATGTCGGCCAGGGCGAGGTTCAGTTCGCGCAGCGCAAGCCCGCCATCGAGGCCGAGCACCGCCGAATCCTTCAGCCGCTCGTCATAGCGGTCCATCGCACTGACGATTTCGTTGATGAATCCGAAGCCCGACAGATCATTGATCGAGGAATTGAGTTCGTCACGGTAGGCATCGCGCAGCTTGGCCATGGCGATGTTGAAGTGGTCGGAAATGGCCTGCGACGCCTCTTCCGTCGTCATGCCGAGGTCGGTGAGCAGCGTGAGCATATTTGCCCGGGTGCCGCGCAGTTTCTGTTCGGCTTCCTCCATCGCGGTGAATTCTTCGGCGCCAGACAGCATCGCCAATGCAGTGGCCTGTGCCGCCTTCTGTGCCTTCTCGATGTTATCCGCCAGATTGGCATTCGGGTCGACGGCGGCTTCCGTCACCACGCCCATCTCGTCGATCGCGAGGCCGGCCGCTTCCGCCGCCGTGCGCAGCGCATCGAGGCTGTCATAGAGCATGCCGCCGGTCTTGGTGTAGGCCTGCACCCCAAGGTCGGCGATCTGGTCGCCTAGCGCCTTGTAGCCTTCCAGAATATCGTTCTGGATCACCAGCGCGCCGGCATCGTTCGAGCCGGGATTGTACTCGGCAGCGAAGCGGTAAATCTCTTCCTCGTCGCCGGCGTTGAACCGATCCTTGCGGTTCTTGATCACCGAGGCGAGGTCACCCTCCGCATCCGCAAACAGCCGCGCATCGTTGATGAAGCCGACGAGGCTCTCGCGCATCTTCTCGACAGCATCCATGCCGGACATGAACTCGCTGTCTAGGCCAAGGCCGGCCTCCATCGACGCGATCATGCCTTCGAAACCGCGCTCCCAGCGATCGGTCATCCGGTCGAAGAACTCGTCCTGGGCGGCCGTCAGCTCGTCGACCAGCTCCTGGTTCTTCGCCTTGTTTGCCATGGCGATGGCCTTGGAGAACTCGTCGGCCGTCGACATGACGGTCTTCTCGAACGTCCCCATGAAGTTGCCGGTCGCAGTCGCGATCAGTTCCGTGATCGCTCCCATCTGCTGCTCGAGTTCCTGCTGCGCCTTCTTCAACTCCTCCTTCTTCTGCCGGGCCCTGCCGATGAGGCCGCCGATCAGGCCAAGCACAGCGCCGCCGATGATGCCGACAGCGCCAAAACCCGCACCGAGCATTCCGAGGCCGCCAGAGATGGCCCCGCCGATCGGGTCGCCCGACTGCATGCCGCCAGCAAACGCCCCGACGCCTGCCATGAGGCCCTTCATGTTGCCGCCAAGCAAGTCTTGCCAGCCACCGCCGCCGGCGTTGGATGCTGTCGCTACGTTGGCGGCCGGCTGCTGCTGACTGAAATCGACCAGGCCACCCTTCACCGCGCCGCGCATCTCCTGAGGCCCGAGAATACGATCCGCATTCGCGCGGTGGCCGTCCATCTGGTAGTTCCACTTGTCGTTCGCGCTACCCCACGTCCCGCCGTTGGCGGCATCCGATCGGTTGCCGGTGCCAGGCGAGCCGGTGTTGATGGTGGCGTAAAGTTCTGCGCCGGTCATGCCGGGCTTGAAGCCGCGGTCCTGAAGGTAGCGGACCACGGCATCCATCTGCGCGGTGAGGGTCTGGCCGATGGCGGCACCGTATTTGCGCTGCTCCTCCGGCCCGAACTGGATCAGACCAATATGGCGATTGCCAGCACCGCCGCGGATGTCTGGATCGAACGTGCCGCCTGTTTCAAACGAAATCACCGTGGCCAGATCGTGAGCTGACGTGCCGAGCAAATTGGCGGCACGGCCGATATTGCCAGCCAGGTCGTCACTGGCGACCGACATTGTTGTTGCCATACGATCAATAGATGCTTCAACGCGAGATGCCGAAGCCTGCTCCATTGCGAACCCACGCCCGCCCCCAGCCATGTCCGGCCAGGCCGAAGCGCTACCCCTGCCGGATGTGCCTTTACCCTGCCCGACGCCGGTCATGGCCTCCCAGAGGCGATCAAGACCCATCTGGGCAAACTGCTTGCCCATCTGCGCAGCAAGTGAAATCAGCTTGTCGAATGCGTCTCCGCTCGAAGAAAGCACGTCGAGCAGACCGTCGAAGAAGTTCTTCACCGGGTCCATCGCCTTGGTCAGGCTTTTGCCGGCCCTATTCGTCTCCTCCGTCAGTTCGCGAACGCCGAGTGCCGACGCCATGAACATCTCTTCGATGCGCGCCTCGACCGCAATGCGCTGGATATCCGTCAGCTCGTCGCCAAACCGGCTCATCAGGTCGAGCAGCTCGGCCGCCTCCGCCGCCGCCGCGTTGCCTGGGAACATTTCTTCCGCCAGGCGATCGGCAAGCGAGAGGAAGCCTTCCATCTCGCGTTTCAGTTCGGCAAGCGCCTCTTCATTCTCCTCGATCCGCTTCGTGGCGTTCGCGATCGCCTGTTGCTGGATCGCGCCGAAGATCCGCCCCATGAAGTCCGTCTCGCCAATCTCGGCAAGGGTCTCCTGCAGTTCGGTCCAGCGTGTGTTGAGGTCGCGCACGGCCTGTTCGCCGCCGAGATCCAGCTTGCCAAGAGTTGGCGCCTCGATCTCGCCGATCGTCATGTCGAAGCCGAGCTGCTCGCCGATGGCGTCGCCTCCCATGAATTCGATCATGTCGTTCATCGCTGCAATGACGATGTTGATGCCGGCGACGGCCTTCTCGACCATCCAGTTGATGGCGGTGATGAAGCCGTTTGCCGCGGCCTCGCCTGCAGCGGTGAAGGCCGGAGCCAGAGAATCAACCGCTGCGCGGATCACGTGGAACGTGCCCGTCAGGTCCCGGATGATGAAGTTGCCGAGATCGCGCGTTGCCTGAATTATGGCGTCCCATGCCGCCATGAACCATGGCGCGATCGCCTGGATTGCCGGCTGCAGAAGATCGTAGATCGCCGAACCGATCAGTTGCGGAATCGCCCAGGCGACATCACCGAACGACACCATGACGTCGGATGTGGCGTTGATTTCGGTCTGGATACCCTTCACCGCCAGTGCGGCGACGCCGGCGGCAACGGCAATTGGTCCGAAACGCGTCGCCACGCCGCCGAGAAGTTGCGCTGTGTCCTTCAGGGCCGCGTTGACGCCCCCCTGCCCCGCATAGAGTTGGGCGATCTGCGGGCCCTGCTGCATGGCAATCATCGCCGGATTCATGCCCAAGGCGGCGGTCTGACCGATATCGAACGCCTGATACATCAGGTTTCGGCGACGGAAACGGCTCTCATTGTCGTTTGCCGCTGCGAGGCGGTTTACGGCGATGGTCTGCTGGTCGATCGCAGCCGTTTCCCGGTTGATGGCCGCCGTCGCGAGCCCGTGTCGCTCAGCCGCCATGGAGAGCAGCTCGAGACGACGCTGCTGGCTGACGATGCCCTGCGCCTGCGCTGTCATCAGATCCCGTTCGATGCGCACCATCTGCTGCTGCGAGCGCCAAGCGGCATCGTAGCGCCGTTGGATTGAATTCAACCGCGATTCCGCACTCTGGGTCGCGCGCTCTTGGCGCTGCGCGGCCACCGCGACGCCGTCCATGCTGCCAGCGAGCGCGCGCGCATCCTGCGCGGCTTCCTTGACCCCGCGCGTTGTGGCCTCGATCGTCAGCCGGCGCTTCACGTCCTGCATGGTTGCCATTGCGCGTCAGCCCAGATTCACGGTGATGGTTGGAAAACGCACCTTGGAAACGTTGTGCGCACGGCTGCCGCCGGAAGGTAAAAAGCGCCCGGCGCGGTTCCGGCGCTTCAACACGGGCGCCGCCAGACCCGGGTTCACCTGCATGCCGTCAACGATGCCGCGAAAGGTGAACCCGATCTTCGCCACGTTGCCGAACCGCGCCCGAGCGTCCTTCGCAGTGCGCTGGTAGATCCGGTTCGGGACGGAGACCAGAAAGTCACGGCCGGACTGTGTCTTGCCGATCTCCAGCCGGCGGCTGTAAGGCACCATATTGGTGAAGGAGTATTCTTCCGCCACCGGCATCTCGCCGCCCAAGGCGATTTCACGCCCGTCAGCGAACAGCCGGTGCCCAGCGATATAATCGCCCGAACGCTTCGGGGAACGCTCGATCAGCGCAGCAAGAATCCACCGCAGCACATCGCCGACCAGCTCGAATTCAAAAACGATCAGGCCGCGATCCGGATTGACGCTGTCGAGCGGCGCGCCGGGCCGGCCATCGACAAACTGGTCGTAGGGCGTCTCTGTGCCAAGCGCCTTCCGGTTGCTTTCCCGCGCATCCGCCAGGGCAGCGCGCGCGAAGTCGGCGACGGCTTTTGATCGCGCCTCCGGCGACAGCATCTCGGATACCGTCACCGAGACCCACTGGTCCAGCGGCTCGATCTTGACCTTCATGTCACCGACCTCGCTTTGCGGGTTTTGGCGCGGGTTTCGCCTTCGCCTCTTCCGACGCGATGCGCGCCTGCAGGTTCGACAGCCGCACGATCAGCCGCGCTTCCCATGGCTCGATTGCCTCGCTGGTCATGTCACGCCAGGCCTGCAAGTCGCGCCAACCGATCATCGGCGGACCAAATCCGCCACCCGGCGCCCCGGAATGGATCTCGACGAACCACGCCCACACATGCGCCAGAAGCACGGGAAACGGCGGACCGGACGCTTCAGCCTCGACCCGCTTGCGCTTCTTGCCCGGCAGGCCGGCGCGGATGCGCTCGGCTGCCTCGTTGTGTTCGGCGACGCTCGCCCCGTCGCTCAGCTTGCGGGCGTTTCGGAACTCGTGCTCTGCGTAGGCGATGAGCTCTTCGACCCACGCGTCATGAAGTTTCCCGCGTTCGATGCCTCGGCGAACACCTGCACGAACAGCCAGCTCATGCCGGGTTCACTGTAGAGCTCGAGCGCGTTTGCCGGCGTGCATTCGACGTCGAGCACTTCACACGTTGTGGGATCGACGAGGTGCCAACCCTTCGTCAGCTTGGCCAGCTTCTGCTGGTTTTCCTCGCGCTGGTCGATGTCGTCCGGCATCCCGGTACGGCTCTTTCGGGCGGCCCTGAAGGCGCGCTTGCGGGCGTCAGTGTCGAAGGCGCGCGCGGCGTCGCTGTCCATTGACAGGACATCGATATAGGCTGGATTGCCATGCTTGTCGGAAAGGATGGCGTCGCTGATCGGGTCGATGATCTCGACGCGATACGTATCGGAAACTTTGGCGGCCAGGCCGCCGAATTTGCTGGTCATGTTGGTTTTCCTCTGTCGGAAGGGTGGCGGACGGCACCGACATGCCGCCCGCCTGTTCGCGAACATCCAGCCCGAGAGCCCCCCGGACCGGATCTCTGCCCGCCTGTCGGGACGGATGGGCTTAGGTGACCTGGGTGTCGAAGATCTGGATCGTGGTGTTCTCGATCCCGGGCGTCGACGCTTCCATCTTCAGCGCCTGGAACGGCAGCGTGATCGATTGCCCCGCCTCGCCCTGGGTCGGAAGGTCGGCGCCACCCAGCTTGATGCGCGGCAGGTAGATCGTCATCGCCTGCGCGGCCGCCGCATTCGACGCGGTCAGGAAGAACAGCACCTCGATTTCGTCTTCGTCGATGAAGGCGTCGATGAGATCCGGGTTCTCGAAAAACGCCGTCATCTGCCCGGTCACATTGGCACGTCCAAGGAAGATTTCCGGCACCAGGTCGGAACCCACGACCGCCTCGCCCGACGGCGACAATTCCATCTGGATGTTGGTGCCCGTCACCACGGCGACTGTGTTCCCCCCGATGCGCAACAGCCCGTTCACCGCGGCGAGGATGCCCGTCGTGGTCACGGCCGTCGGAGAGGTGAAGAACGGCGCGGCGCTGTCTTCCAGCACCTGCATGTTGCGACCCATCATCGTGAAGTCGACGGTCGACATGCCGGTGGCGGGAAGCTGCACGTTGAAGCCGCCGACGCGGCATTCGGTAAACAGCCGCGCCACGTCGACATCTTCGTTGTAGATCTCGATGGCGACCTTGCGGCTGACATGCCCGCTCGACGGCACGATGAGCTGCCGTCCGACGGTCGTGATCTCGAATTCACTGTCGGCGGTATGCGTCGTCGGCGCTGGGTAGACGGTGAGCTCGCGGTTGCTGGTGCCGCCGAAACCGAGGATGACGAAGTTGCGGCCGTTGTTCGCCGCTTCCGAAAGCCCCGTGAAACGGATCACCATGCCGACGCGAAAGCCCTCGCTGACGGGGTCACCGCCGGTGAAAGTGAATTTCGACGTCGCATTGTCGGCCGCGCAGGTCGTGTAATCGGTTTCGTCGCCGGCAACCACGGCCGATGACCACGTCCCGCGGCAGACCGCCTCGAAGAAATCCGCATAGGTCAGCGGCGACAGCTCGCCATTGATGCCGCCCTGCACGCGCTTTGTGCCATGCCGGAAGTCGGCGATCTGCCGGTCGGTCCGGATCTCGCCCGACTGGTAGGTATCCTTCGACAGAGACAGCGAGGAGGAGACACGGCGCAGCACCTGCGCATCGGACGCGCCAGGGTCGGTAGCCGCCACAGGCTCGACGCCAGGCGTGATGGTCGGATCGGTGTAGAACTTGTAGGTGATGCGTGCAGAGACGCCCTCGGCAAGAGGCATGGTCTTTCTCCATCAGGTTTGGAAAATGCGCTTGCCCAAGGCGCACAGGGGCGATTCAACCGGTCTGGTCGAAATGCAGGCTCACTTCACAGGCGGCCCAGAAATATTGACCGACTTCCGAGGTTAGACCCGGCGGCGTCAGCATCGCGCCGTCGCCGCCGGGTATCACCGTCGCCTCGAAACACGAGATGTGTTCGTCCCGATGAGAGCGCAGGAGCGCTGCAATCTGTTCGGCGATCGCCTCAGCATCGTCGAGCCCCCAGCTCTTCGGCACGAAGACGTAGCTTTCGACGATCGCGCTGTTGCGGTGCAGATTGGCACCGCGCCCGCCGCCATAGCCGGCGATCATGCCGCCCTCGACGAGAAACGCCGTATAGACGAAGGGTGCCGGCGTTTCCGGCAGCGGCCCGCCATCCTCGTTTTGCCAGCGCAGCGGCACGGGCGAACCCTGGAAGGCGACATTGCCGCCCTCGATCCGAGCCCGCACGGCCTGCCGCGCCTGCGTCGTCGTCGTCATGTGCGCTTCGGTGCCGCGCGCTTGGCCCGCCCGCGGGCGATCTTCACCGGCCCAGACTTCGGCAGTGGATCGAGTGCCGGCAGCGCGGCGCGCTCCGCCTCGCTCAGATCCAGCGGCGCGCCGATGACCGCTTCATCTTCATCGCGCGCGACAGGCTCGCCATCCTCCGTCACCAGCGAAAGCGGCTCGAGCTTCCCTTCCGCCTCGAAACGTGCCGCGTCCGCAGCAGGGAAGGGGTATGACCTGCCGGCCTTCAGCCGGTTCACATGGATGCCGTCGGCGGCATAGTCGAAAGCCTCGATCACCTTGCGTTTCATGTCAGCCTCTCACTTGCAGTTCATAGGCGATCAGCACGCCGGCCACCCGCCGCGTGTTGTCGTCCGGTGCCTCGATGTTGAGTTCCCTGCCCCGCACCACCACCTTGTCGCCCTTGCGCAGATCCAGCGGCACCTGCGCGGCGATCAGGTCCTCGGCCAGCACGATCAGCTTGCGGTCGCCCTGCACGATCGGCCCGACGAGCTCGTCCGGCTCATAATCGACCACGCGCGCCCGCACATCAGCATCGAAGCGCGGACGGTTCGGCCCATTGCCGGTATAGCGCCGGATCGTCACGATCTCGCCGACCGCGTCCATTGACCGCCGATAGTCGGCCTTGATCTGCTCGGGTGTCATCGCACTGCGGCCCGGATGCTGATCGTGGTGTTGCCGCCATAGGTGCCGACCGACGTCACCTTGCACCGCAGACGATCACCGAGAACACCGTCGAGCTTGCCTTCGGCGCCCAGCGCCGCAACTGCCGCCGGCGCTGCCGCCGCGCTCGCGGACACATTCGCCACTTTCTTGGCATTTGCCGTCGTGAAGTCGAATCGGCAGACATCGATCCACGATGCACCCTGGTCGAGGGACGTCTGCATCACGGCCGCAACAGACGTACCGCCCGAGCCATACACGAAGCTCGCCTGCAATGAGACGCCCTGCATGCCGTCGAGCCGGTCGATCATCGCCTGCGCCGCGCCCGCGGCGGAAGAGCCGGTCGTGATCACGAGATCCGTTGCGGCGACAGTGATCGCCGCGTCGCCGAGGTTGAAAACGCCATTGTTGCTCATGTCAGCCCACCACTCCATTGCGGAAGCGCTTCAGTTTCCCATCGATCGCGTCCGGTACGGCGCCTTCATTCGACTGCCCGGGGACCGAGCCCACCCAGTAATCGGTGCGCCGCCTGTGGAGCCCGGGAATCTCCGTCTCCGTTCCCTTCACCAGCGGGTCACGCTGACTGGCCAGCAGCGAGGCCCGGAAGAATTCGGTCGCGGCATGCCGCAGGTCGCTCGGCACGGCATCAAAACCAGCCACATAGACGATCGTCACCTTCTCGGCGCACCATGGCACCGGCCTGTCGCACTCCAGCCGCTCCACGATGCCGCTTTCACTATCGACGAGAAAATCGACACCCTCGGTCAGGGTGACGCCATCCTCGACCAGTGAAGAAACGTCGATGTCATGCCGCCGCCGCAGCGCGAACTGGTCGCGCCTCACGCCGCGCAGCACTTCGGTCACGGTTTCACGCCGGAGCGTCGGAACGGATCCGCCGCCGATGGCGATGTTGCACTCCACGGCAATGTCGGCGGCGATCTGCAATCCCATGGCCGTCAGCGTCGCATCCTGCGATGCATCGGCCACGCCCGCAGCTGCCCGCATCTCCTCGATCGTCAGCAACTGCGGGTCGTTGGCCGGCGTGGTGATCGTCAAGGTGCGGTGCATGCCAGTTCCTCGTCCAGGTCGGCAAAGGGAAACGCGTCGATCGCCGAGCCTGGCGTGCAGTTGAGGATTTCGACGCCGGAGTTGCAGGCCGCCTCGTGCCAGCCCCTGAAGGCATGGCGGAATTCGTTGTCATAGAGCCCGAGGTCGCGCTTGCCCTGGTAGATGGCCTCGTCGACGTGGAAATGCTCTTTCCCTCCGACGATCCGGCAGTCATATCCGACCAGCACCACCCGTGCCGCGCCCATGGCGATCGCAAGTCCTACGGCGGTGTTGCCACTGTTACGGCCCTGCTGGATCTCCGGCGAGCCAGGCGCCGGAAAGCGTGCAACGCCGCCATGGCGCGGCGGAAAGCTTGGGTCGCCGATCGCCTTCACGCGCCTCACGACGTCGGGCAGTTCGCGCTTGGCAGTCGGCGACATGCTCACGACGAGCCCCGGCCACGTTTTCACCGTCTCGCGATTGGCGAGGTACCAGCCGGAATCGGTGAAGTAGAGCACATCGGCGAACGGCGCGAGGCGCCATGAGGAGTTCACCGCGATCGAGCGGCATCGTCCAGCTGAAGCCGCGGTACGGATCCGCGCGCAGGTTTCCGCGTCAAGGCTCGGACCTGATGCAACACAAACGACCGTTTCGCCCGCAAACAGCGGCTCCGGCACCCAGTACTCATGGGCCCGATCCTTTACCAATCGATCGCCTCCATGCGGCCATCGAAACCTTGCTGCACCGGGCATGGAAAGTACGCGGCCAACCGCTCGATGTCGCCGCTATCGAACCGCAGTGGCGGCAAGTCGGCCGAGCGCTTCCGGACGATTACGCTGATATTGTAGGGCGGATAGCCCGGACCGCTCGAATACAGCGGCGACACACGCGCGTCGCGGCAATCGAAACCGGCGATGATCAGGTTGTAGAGCAGGATGCCGGCGTTCCAGACGGTGAGGTGTCCGCCGACGACATTGTCCTTCATCGGCGGCACCGTCACGGCGAGCACACCATCCGGGCGCAGGTCGCGAAAGCACTGGCGAAGGAAGAGGTTGACGTTCGGCTGGTGCTCCAGCACGTGACTTGCCCATATCGCGTCGAATCCGCCGCCGATCTCGCGGTTGCCGACATAGTCGCAAACATGATCGGCCGGCGGCTCGTACGACACGGTCACCACATGAAGACCGCGACGCCGCATGATTGCGGCGTGCTCGCCCGCGCCGGATCCGACATCGAGCACGCGGTGCACGTCCCGATACTCCAGCAGCCGCGCCAGGGCCCCGGAGCCGCGAACCGAAGCCATGGGCGGCGCGGCCATCATGTTCATGCGGTGGCGGCTTCCGTTTCCGCCGCCGCGGCTTTGGCCTGGATGCCGGCGACGATCTTGTCGACCAGCACGGGCTTGGTGTCGTTGCTCTCGACGGCAATCTTTTCCAGCTTGGCACGATCGTGAAGCTGCGCGTTCGTCAGCGCCTTGAGCTCGCCGCGCAGCGCCGCTTCAAGCGCGGCAGCATCATCGACGGGGGCGGCCTCAATATCATCGACAGCCGCGACGACGTGAGCGGAAGCGCTTTCTTCGAAGGCGAGCCCCTGCGCGACATATTTGCGCGCATAAGTGAGCCCGACAGGGTCGGTGAAGTCATAGGTCTTGCCGGCCTTGTAGGACGGGCGATCGGGCGATTGGCCGTCAGGCCTGTGGTCTACTTTGAAGGTGATCTGCATTTTCATCTCCACGGGAAAACGGTCCCGGCGCATCGACCGGGACCAGCTAGAGGATCAACGCGATCAGTCCGCGATCGCGGAGACGCCGCCCGGCTTCACGTAGCGCGGCTCGTGCAGCAGATAGAGCGCGCAGCCGAGCTGGGCGTTGGTGCCCGCGTCGGAGATCGAGACGCGAACGCAGTCGTAGCCGTTCGCGACGTCGAGATCCTCGCCCTTGATGTCGATGACGATCAGCGCCTGCTGGCCGCCGAGGTCGGCATTCGTGTACTCCTCGTTGGCATCCTGGGTGACCGTGGTCCAGGTGCCCACATCCGTCAGCGTGCCTTGCTTCAGGTCGACACGGGTGAAGTCGAGTGCCTTGGCGTTCGACGCCGCGACCGAGGTGCACTGGTTGACGGTGACGGTGATGTCGTCACCGTTCGTGCCGGCGTCCTTGAAGATGACGACGGCACAGCGACCGTGGTTCTTCATGGAGATCACATCGCCCGTGCGGGCCGTGGTAAGCGCGATCGGCACGACCGCCGGCACGATGTCGATCTTTTCGAGAATATGCTGGTTCATGTTCGTTCTCCGGGCGCTCTCAGCGCCGATGGGTGAGCCGGGCGCTCGCGCGCCGATGAATAGGGATGAAGGCGGGGCGGCCTGCGCCCCGCAATCACATCAGCGCGCGTCGAGCGTGACGCACCACGACAGGGTGTTGCTGCCGTTCTCGCGGTCCACTGCCGTCGACCACATCGGCTGGCCGTTGATCCGGAAGATGAACCGGAAGGCCGTCAGCGCCTGGTCGAAGTAGAGGTGCATCGACGTATCGGTGCGCAGACCGGCCGCCTTGCGAAGCACCCAGTACTGGTTGAAGTCCACCAGGCTGATATCGCCCTGGTCACCGACAGCGCTCGCCGCCTCGACCGGGACGACCGGGCGACCCTTGAGCGTTGCATACGGCGACGCGGAAAGGCCATTGGCTGGCATATAGGCTGGAACCGCCGACGTGCCGGGCAGGTCGGATGCCGCGCCGGTCGCCTGGAACGCCATGCCGCCCAGCGACGGTTCGATGTCCTGGTTGATCAGCCAGATCGCGTTGCGGCGCCAGGGCGCATACATGCGCGACCACATCTTTTCGATGTTCTTCATCCATACGGTGTCGGCCGGCTGTGATGTTTCTTTCGGCACCGAGATCAGCGACGGTGCCCTGAGGAATCCGAGCGGCTGCCCGACGCCCGTGCCGCGGACGATCGCCGTGTTGATGCGTGCCGACATGCGGCCCGGGACAATCGCCTGGAGATAGGACTCGTAACCGGTCGCATCCTCAAGCAGCTCTTCCGATGCCGGCACCAGCGCGAACAGCTTGTGCAAGCGCATGGTCGAAAGCTCGAGCGCGGCCTTGCTCGCGGTTGCCTGGGCGCCTTCAGCCTCCCAGTAGACGCGAACGCCGCCCGTTCCCCAGGGCGATGTCTCGTCCTTCGGGATCGACATGCTGTTGCCGCTCGGCGTCAGCACGGTGCAGCGATTCATCAGGTTTTCTTCGGCCTCGACCTTCTGCCACAGCTGGCGCGAGAACTCGGGCGGCACCATGAAACCACCATCGGCGCCTGTGCCTTCATTGCCGTAGGTCGTCGCCGCATTGAGCAGCTTCTTGACCGATTCATGCTCGCCATTTCCACCCGCCTGCAGGCGCACACCCTGGGCGAACTCACCGAGATTGCTGAAGTTATGGCGGTTGTTGTCGCGAACCGCTGCAGGAACACGACGCTGCGTGCCGCCTTCGCCGCCACCTGCCCCATTGCTCGGCTCCGGCTTGGACTTGCGGCCGGCACCTTGCGGAAGAAGCGCCTTCATTGTCTCGATGCGGGCGTCGATTTTCTCGACCTCGCCGCGCTTCTCGTCGATCTCATCATATTGTTCATCCGTGAGATCGTCGTCTTCGGGCGCCGATGCAAGCAACGCCTCGATCGAGTCCATCAGTTCGGTGCGCTGGCTTTCCAGCGCAGTGATGCGATCCGCGGGATTCGCCATCATGAAGACGGGGAAAGCCACGCCTCCGAGCAGGCCACTGACGGCCCGCACAGTGTGCTTGCTCATGCTTCTATCCTTTTTTGAGGGAAGGGCCCGCCATTGCGACGAGCCGGGTAAAGGGCGATCCATCTAAGGGACTGGCGAGCCTTCCGGCCGACCTCACGCGCTCGCCCGACAGCGCGTTTCTCTATGGCGCGGCCGAAGCCGCGCAATCATTTGCGGCGAAGCGCGTCCAGCATCGCATGAGCGGCGGAGCGCTTCGGCTTCAGCACCGCAGGCGTGTTTCTGAACTGGTGCCGCGTTACCGATGCGGCAACGCGCATGTTCTCGACCAGCATGTCGGCGAAACCGTTGGCGACGGCTTCCTTGCCGGTGAACCAGGTCTCGGCAGCCATCCAATCCTTGCACTGTTTCTTGGTCTTTTTCGTCCGCGCCACGTAGACATCGCAGATCGTGTCGCTGACGGTCTCCAGCAGGTCGGCCGTGCGGCGCATGTCGTCGGCATTGCCGATCGCGAAGCTCCATGCATTGTGGATCATCACGAAGCCGCCCTCGGCGATCCTGATCTCGTTGCCGGCCATTGCAATGTAGGAGGCGGCGGACGCGGCGAGGCCGTCGATATGCACGACGATGTTCGCCTTGTGGCCGGCCAGCAGCGTGTAGATCGCCTTGCCGTCGAAGACGTCACCGCCTTCGGAGTTGATCCGCACGTCGATGGTCTTGGCGTTCGCAAGCTTCTTGATCTCGTCGGCGAACCGCTTGGCCGTGATGCCGTCGCCATCCCAGTCGACAAAGCCGATCGGGCCATAGATCAGTATTTCGCCGCGGTCGGCCGCGCGCATGGAAACGCGCAGCCCCTTGGGCTCTCCGCCCTTGGGAAATTTCACCACAGTCATGTCAGGCACCTTCAGCTCAGGGTGAGAACGCGGATCGAGGAACCGTCACTCAGAACGAGATCCGCGATCTGAAGTCGCGGCAGGTCGACCGGCGAAAGGTCCGCCGGAGCAAGGTTGATCAGGCCGAGCGTCGCGCCGGCATCGCCCTTGATGGTCTCGCCTGGCTTGCCGCGCTTGCCCGGCTTGCCATCCTCGCCCTTCATCCGGCCAAGGTTGATGGTTTCGCCATCGGTTAGCTCGGCGACCAGGTCGTCGCCTTCGCGCCGCAGCGCAGCGATTCCGCGACCAGGATCACCCTTCTCCGGCACTGCGTCGGCGCCCTTCGCTAACCCGACGTCGATCGCCTCGTCGTCGGACATCGTCAGCAGCAGATGCCCGGCATCGTCGATCCGTGCGGAGGCGACCGATCGGCCGGGCGGCCCGGGCACCGCAACAGGCACCACCTTGCCCGCATCGATGCGACGAGCGTCCGAGAGGATCAGGTTCAGATGCCCCTTGCCGTCGACGATGGCCTCGATTACCGAAACGCCATCGTTGGGAGCCGGCAGTGCGTCGACCGCGCGGCTGACATGATCTTCGATGACAGCCTGCACCGCCTCGCCCGCCAGCGTTCGCAAAACATCCATCTGTATTGCCGGCGCTGCCGCACCGCGCGGCAACGCGATCTCGAAACTGTGTTCGATCTCGCCGACGGTAAAGCGCAGTAGCGCAGTCTCGTCGTCGACGCGGTCGACATCGATGCCGTCAATGCCCTTGGCAGCGGGCAGCGCGGCAACGGCCTTCGCCACTTCCGTGCGCACCATGGCAGCGGTTTCGTTCGGGTCCGCGTCCTTTCCGGGAGATGGTGCCGGCAGCGCGGCAACGGCCTCGGCCACCATGGCGTCGAGCATCGGCGCGATGTCTTCAGGCGTCAGCGGCCGTGCAGGCTCTGCTGGCGGCAGCGCCGCGACGGCGCGAGCAACTTCGTCCTGCACTTGCGCGGCGATATCTTCGCGGGTGACGCTCCTGCTGACCACCAGGCCGACATTGCGCGTCGACCCGTCCGACATCGTCAGAACAAGATTGCCCTCGCGGTCAATCAACGCATCCGATATCCCGACCGCCGGCGCGGGCGGTGGAGACGCTTCCAAAGCCGAGATCCGGCGCAAAAGGTCGGTCATCGCGGACCAGACCTGCGCCAGCGGGCTGGCGGGCTTGCGCTCCTGTTGAGGGGGGCGGACGGCCTTAGCGAGGATCTTCGACATGTTCCGATACCTTCCCGCCGGCTTCGATGAAGACGCGCATCGCCATCTGGGCTTCCTCGTCAGCGTCCTCATCGCTTGGTGCTGGCTTGTGCGCCGGAGCTGGCGAAGGGGCGATCGTCTTCTCGCGAATCGTCTTCAGCGTCGTCATCTGCTCCTGCATGACGTGGATGTCGCCATCCTCCCCGATGGTGTTTTCATCCTCGAGCTCCAGCACCCGGTTCGGCGAATAAGCGCCGATCTGCGTCATGCCCTTGTAGTATTCCATCCGGGTCTTGGTATCGCCGCGCATCAGCGCGTTCAGGTTGATCTTGGTGTAGAGCCCACGGCGGTTTTGCCCGAACAGCTTGAAATCGGCCTCGTCTTCGAAGCGCTTCGTCCACGGCGTGATGCTGTCGACGACAACCTCGATCGCCTGATGCTCGATGTTCGAAAAGGTCGCCCGCATCAGGTGCATCACCTTGTGCGGCGGGACACCGAACCAGCGGCATATTTCCTCGACGAGGTGCTGATGCACTTCGATCAGCTGCGTCTCGGCGACGTTCTGGCCGATCACCTCGATGTCGGCGTCATTGTCGAGAAATGCCGTCTTCTGCGAGCGCCACGGCCCCTTGTAGAGCGCCTCGAATTCGCTCTTCTGGCGGGCCAGTCCGGCTTCCGTGAGGCCCTTCTTGTTCTTGACCACCGTGGCCGGCGTCGCGCCATTGCCGAAATACGCTGCACCAAAGATCTGCGCGGCGCGCGCCCAGCCGAGAGACTGCGCGGCATAGTCGATGACGTTGACGCCCACCGGTCCTTCGCCGAAGCCTCGGATATGGAACATCCGCCGCGCCGACAGGATCGTCTTTCCATTCGCCTCGTCACTCACCTCGTAATAGAGCTCGCCGGCCGCGATCATGTCGCCATAGGCGTCTTCACGCGCGTCGACAGCACGGCAGCACTCGACCCGATCGGGATGGATAGGCCACATCGCATAGGCGCGCCCCATCATGTCGGGCTCGATCTCGGCATAGCCGTTGCCCCAGCGCAAAGCCCAATGCGTCAGCGTCTCGCGAAACTGGAATGAGGACCACTCGGAAGACGGCCGCATATGCAGCAGCGCGTCGACCGGATTGCTGCGCTGCACCTGTGCACCCTGCCGACCAGCCAGCAGCACGCGCCAGGGCGGTGTCGCAACCGTCTGCGAGAGATAGCGCAGACACGCCCAGACGGTCGATATCGTGACCGCCGAATCGGGCGTGATATGCACGCCGGCGATCGTGCGCTGGTTGCTGCCAACCCGCGACCGCTCCGGCCACCGCTCTTCGGTCGATAGGCGCGCCAGAATACCCATCAGTCACGCCCGACTTTCACGCCGAAGATGGCGACATAGATCAAAACGCAACCCGGACCGATGAAGGCGGCGGGCGGGTAGACTTCGAACAGCCCGTAGCCCGCGAGGACAAGTCCCGTGGCCAGCACCAGGTCGCGCGCATCGACGGCGGCAGCCACGCTTGTCGCCGCTCGGCGCAAGTAGGATCGAAGACGTCCGATCATCAGTAAAAATCCTCATCCGAGGTGACGAGTTCGCGCTCGAAACGCTCCCGCATCTCCTGCCACTGCGGATGCGACGGATCGGCAAGGATTCGCGCATCGATGGCGGGCATTTGCGGCTCTTCGGCAGGCGTCGCCGAGGCCAACCGGTCATAGACCGACAGCCCGCCCGCCTCCGGATTGGTCGACATGATGGTCGCCGCATCGAACAGCGCCATCACGGGGTCGATTTTGGCGTCGCCGGCCGTCTGCTTGGTGGCGCGGATCGCCGTGGCGGTGGGCTCGATCTTCAGGTTCGACACGCACCACGACATCATCGCGCCGCCATGGTGCAGCAGCATGTTCGTCGACACGCGGCGCTCGCAGGTCTTGATGGCATTCATCATGCCGTAGCCCTGCGCGACGCCCTTGAGCAGGCCGTTTTCCTGCGTGATGTCGACGTCCGGCACCGCCAGCGCGTCAACGATTTCACCCAGTCCCGCCGGATCGACCGCGACCGCGGCGAGCAGCCCGGCATCCTTGATCCGCCGGATGATCTCGACGATCGATGCGATGTCTTCCAGGGCCTGCTCGACGATCGTCAGGTCGCCGGCAGCGGCGAAATCCCGTAGCCGCGGCGCGATCTTCTTGCGTTTCGTCAGCACCACCTGGTGGCACCAGGCGTGATGCCAGGCCAGCCACCGTTTCATCCGCCGCTTCGACGGAACGCTGTTGACGATGACGTCGATCTCGATCTCCGCCGGCTCGCGCCCAAGCACGGAAAGCCCGAAAAGATCGTCGAGGCCGCCGCCGTCGATGCCGACCACGACCGCCTCGCTTCGATCCAGCAGCGCGTCGAGCGCATCGAACGGCGTCAGGCCTGCCATGTCCGGATGCACCGCGGCATCCCAATATTCGGCGCCGTTCCACCGATTCTTGCGCAGCCGCATGCCGATCTCGACATTGAGGTGCTTGGCAAGAAAGCTCTGGAAGGTGTCGCCTTCCTCGTCGTCCCCGCTGCGCACCCGCGTAAGCTTGCGCTCCAGCCACTCCCCGTTGACCGAACGGCCCATGTTTGGGTTCGTCACGTGCCAGTTTTGCGGGTCGAGATAAGCCTCGCTCTCCAGCAGGCTGTCGGGAAACTCGTACAGGATCGGCAACGAGTGCGAATCGTCGATCTTGCCGTCGCGCACGTCGCGGAAGTAGTCGAGCTTTTCCTTGAACACGCCGGCCGGCGGTTCGTCCGACTGCGTCGTGATGTAGATCACGAAGCCTTCCGGACGCGAGATCAGCCCCCCGGTCGCCTCCTGCAGCATCGACGCGGCATTCGACCGCTTGCCGAACAGCCACAATTCCTCGATCAGCACGAAGGCCGCCTTCTTGCCGGCGGCGGTGTTCGAATCGGCGCTAACCACCTTCAGCACCGCCTTCGTCAGCGTGTGCGTGATTTCCTTCGTGTTCTTGTTGACGTGCAGAAGCACTTCGAGTTCGGGATCGGCCGCGACCATCGCCGCGGCCGGATTGAACGAGTTGCCGGCGATCTCCTGTGTCGGCGCCAGGATCATCAGTTCCTGATGGTGACGCCAGTTGCGGATCAACGCTGTCAGCATGATGCCGGCGGCCAGCGTCGACTTGATGTTTTTCTTGCTGATCAGCAGGAAGACTTCCTCGATCAGCCGCTGGTTGCTGTCCGCGTCATAGGCGCCAAAGATCGCGGCGACCAGGTCGAAGACATAGGGCTCGCAGCTCTCGCCAAAGGTCGGATGCCGGTAGCGCTCGAGCTTGCGGTCATAGACCTGTGGCAGGTCGGTGATCTGCAGCGACTTGAATACCGCGAGCGCGGCTTCCGCCTCGTCGGGAAACAAGGGATCGAACGGGATCAGGCTGCGCCCCTCGACGATGCGTTCTTCCCAGTCGAGACACGCCGTCGAGAATTTTGGCATGCGTCAGTGCTCGTCGTCGACGGGCAGCGCGCGGCCGTTGTTGGCGACCAGGCGTGGCGCTGACGGCACGGCGAACTTGCCGCCGATCGCCTTCGCGCCCTCAATCCGCTGTTCCTTCTTCGACACGTAGCCGCCCTTTGCTGGCTCCGACTGGTTCGCCGCGCGGTTCTTCAGGTCCGCGTTGACGGCTTCCGCGCTCACCGTGTCGAGCATGCGCAGCGCACCGGCCAATGCCGCGGCACTTCCCGCCAGGCCCTGCTGGATCTGCGCCGTGCGAAGCCGCGTCCGCAGCCGGTTCAGAAGCACCTGCCGCTTCTTCGTCAGGTGCAAATAATGCTTGCGCAAAGTCGGCACCGAGATCCCGACCGTCGCCGCGACTTCCTTGTTCGTCATACCGGACGCCAGCAACACCATGATATTTATGGTGCTTTCTTCAGTCGGCTTATGCTCCGGACGGCCACGCTCACGCGCCGCCGTCTCATACGGATTGCCGAAGAGGTCAAAATCGTCAGCCATGGAAAATAAATCTGTCCGTTTGCCCCATGCGGTTGGGGACCCCGGGGCGGCCAGGGATCGACCCTCCCCCCCTGTCTCAGCGCTGCGCGAAGGTCGCGCCCATGCGTCGGGCTCGTTGGGCAGCCGTCTTGCGCGTGTGATGCGAGCCACAGAGGCACTGCCCGTTGGCCGGATCGAGCGGATCACCGCCGTCCCTGCGCTCGACGATGTGGTCGGCGAACATCCTGGCCGGTGCCCGCACCGTGCATCGCTGTCCAGCATCGACCGCCTCGCACCGCCATCCGGCGCGCGTGCACACCTCACGACGCCAGCGCTTGTGCTCCTCGGTGAGGAGCTCCTGGTCGGCACGCTTGGGTGGAAGCTTCACCCTGCGCGTGTCCGCCACAGCGACACGATTGCCGACAACCTTGATCTTGGTCATACCCATACGCGAAAGGCGACCGCTGCCGGCCGCCCTCACTGTCCTGATGATTGGTCTGGAATCGCTTCCGCACTGGCCCTGACTCGGTCGCGCCCTTGGCGCTCGGTCAGGACTGGGCCGGGAGGAGCTCTGTCGCTGTCGCGATGGCTACGCTGTTCGGAGGCAGATGCCTCGCAGTCCCCGGTCGTCCATGGGGTGAATTCGCTACTCCAGTTTTTCCAGATGCGCAAGCATCACGTCGACGAGCAGCTCCTGCCCGAACAGCATCGTGCGCACGCGCGCCGGCCGTCCAGGCGCATATCCTTCCAGCACGCCATGGAAGTCGGCAAACGGCCCGACCGGGATTCGCACCCGCGATCCCACCTTCAAACCAGCAGGCGTATTGCGCTCGTCGAACGCGCCCTTCTGCGCCAAGTCCATGAAACTGTTCATCTCGCGGTTGCCGATTGGATGTGGCCCCTCGCCCGTGCCGATGAACGCCTGCGCCGTGCGCACGCGCAGCAGACCCTGGAACGCCTCGCTGCTCGGAACGATGTTCACGAACACCAGACCTGCCAGCACGGGCTTGTGGACAACCCTGCTCGCACGTGATCCCAGACGCCTACCACCCTGCACCTCGCGCACCGGCACCACTGCATCGACGTCCGAATCATCCAGCGTCCGGCACAGATCCAGTTCGCTGCGATGCACCGCACGCAGGGCGAACCACACCCTGTCTCCCGTTACGCTCTTCGATGCCGCCGCCAGCAGCCGTTCATCCATGTGCAGCTTGGCCAGCACCCTGTCGCTCTTCGCCTCGCAGCGCGTCACGTCGATCGGGTCCGCTTCACTCAGCTGCTTGCTTGTCACCGCCATCATCGCCCTGCGCCTCGTTTGTTATCGCCGCCTCGAATGCGTCCAGTCCGCCCGGTCCACCCTTGGGGAAGTAGACCACCGGCTGCCCTCCAGGGTCGGGTATCCATGGCCACCCGCGCCGCTGGTATTCCGCCCGCCACGCCTCGAATGTCGGCGTGCCGACCGGCACGGATTCCATCAGCGTGGAGAGCCACATGTCGCCGCGGCGGATAGCGCTCGCCTTGCGGTTGGCGGCCGCCTCGTGCCAGGCGTTGACCATCGGCCAACCATAGTGGGCCTGCCGCCGCATCCGCTCCGCCCTGCCCGCCTCGTCGTCGCGTGAAAGCAGATCGCGCATGAACGCCGAAGCCGGCGCTGGCGCGTCCTGCGGCGGCACCGTCACCAGCGCCCGATGGCACAGCGCCGCCCAGTGCGGTCCCCATGGCGGCGCCGGCAGAACGTCCGCCTGGTCTTCCGCCGGCGCGTCCGGCACGTCATCGAACAGCC
The DNA here is from genome assembly GCF_039839275.1 of Mesorhizobium sp. CAU 1741. Taxonomy (NCBI): domain Bacteria; kingdom Pseudomonadati; phylum Pseudomonadota; class Alphaproteobacteria; order Hyphomicrobiales; family Phyllobacteriaceae; genus Mesorhizobium; species Mesorhizobium sp. CAU 1741. Next base: position 20,725 of record NZ_JBDOQP010000002.1, read on the forward strand.
GTTCCCGCAGATAGGTCGAAGGCGCCGGCACATGGCTCTTGCCCTGCGCCTTCAGCAGCGCCAGCCAGTCGGCAAAGCGCGCCTTGGCATTGGCCCGGCTGTCGGCGTCGAGCTTCAGCCACTCGCGAAAGGCGGGCTCCTTCGGCATGCCGGCAAAGCCCGGCCAGTCCTTCAGCAGCGCCCAGCCATCCGCCTCTATCTTTCTCCGATCCTCGATTTCCCCCTCTCTCTCGCGCTCCTGCGCGCCGAGAGGTTCTCTTACTGGTTCCCTTACAGGGTTAGTGTCCGGATTCTGGACACGGCTTTCGCCATTTTCCGGACACGGCTCGGCGCCATTTCCGGACACGGCTTCGCCGGAGCCGTGTCCGGTTTCCGGACATGGGTTTGCGGCGAAATCCGCTTCGAATGCGAGGCGGTAGCGCGTGTTCTCCTGTCGCCGCGTGCGCCGGTCGCGCCGCTGCTCGCGGCGGATCAGCCCGGCCGATTCCAGCGTCGCCAGATGCTCGTTCAACGACGAGCGCGACATCTCGCACCGGTCAGCCAGATAGTCCTGCGAGGGAAAGCAGCCATAGGACGGGTTGTGGCAGTCGGCCAGGTGCCACAGCACGATCTTGGCGGCAGGCTTCAGCCCGCGCTGCGTGATCGCCCAGTTGGTCGCGGCGTGGCTCATGCGCGCCCCCGGAAGATCGAATCCAGCACCATCGCCAGCGTCACCAGCAGCAGTGTCGGCCCATGCATGTCATAGCCGAGCGCCAGATAGACGCCGACGAGGCTGAAGAAGCACACGAAGTTGAGAAGCCGCCTCATATCCCCCGCCTCCCGGCAACCGAATCGCCGCCACCGCATTGAGTCGCGTTCGAGTCCGAGTTTTGCGAGTAACCACCATGGAAAATGACTGGTTCGATCAGCCGGTGCGCGTGTTCCTCGATCCGCGCGGCAACGTCGCGATCAACGTCACGTCGGCCACGCAGGCCGCCGAGCTGCTGCTCACCGAATGGCCCACGAAGCCGGGCGCAAAGCACCTGGCGGCGCGTAAGGCGTGCCTCGAGGTGCTGGAGGGCATTGCCGAGGCCCGCCGCGCGCGCCTGGCCTTCGCGGACGCGGCCGAGGAGGCAGGCGTGCTGGCTGCACCGCGCCCGAAGTCGATGGCCTCGCCGGAATTCAGATCGCCGTCGTGGCGCAAGAGGAAGCGCTGACATCATTCCGCCGCCTCCAGAGCGCAATGCAGTCCGCATTCGACGTCGTATTCTTCCTCGTCGAACTCATCGAAAAAGCTGGGGTTGGCAACAACCTGGTTGATGAGCTCGGCGACGCGGTCCCGTTTGTCGAACCAGCCGTTCTTCTCGACTTCTCGCGCGTTCCACCACGTAGCCACACCAGGCCGATCTCGGATGATGCGCTTGCGGATGCCCTTGCCCTTTAGGAAGCAGAGGTCGCAGTTCCCCTCGTGATCAGCCAGCCCGAGATCGAACCCTTGAGGCAAATCGTCGGATGGAAATCGCGCGGGTATACCCAGCCAAAAGCCCATCACGTCGGCCTTCGCAATGTTCGCCTTCGCCAGCGGAAAGGCGACTTTGCGGGGCGGTACCCGTGGAACCTGGATACCCTTCTTTGTCACAAAGTTGGCGTTTTCAAACGCCTTGAGTATCCGGCTGCCTTCGTCGGCGCGCAGGCCGATTACCTCGGCATACTGGCCATCCTGAAAGCCAATGGATCGAGCGAACGCGAACAGGGTCCGAACCTTAAGGAACTCGGTACACCAGCGCTCAAACGAGTTGGGAAGGCGTTGCTTCCAGTCGATGAGAGCCTTGAACGGCTCACCATTCCGCGATGCACTGTTAAAGCCGACTTCATCAAAGCCGATGTCGCTGCGTCGCCATTCCAGCCAATGCACCTTCACGTCCCAGCGAGACGCACACTCATGCACGAAGCGAAGCGTTTCTTCTCTTTCCTTCCCGGTATTTGCGAAGGCAACAATGACATCGGCCGGCAACTGCCCGTCGTGCGCACGGATAATTTCATGGAGCATAAACGCCGAAGTCCGCCCGCCTGAAAACGAGATCAGCGCCGGTCCGTTGATACGATAAGCGCTCGCCCCAGCGTGCTCACCAGTCGCGGCCCCAGATCGGTGCATCATCCGCCCCTCTTCCATGCATGAAACTCGCCGCGCAGGGCGAGCCACCGCTCGCGCGCCACGTCGCTCTGGTTGATCTCTTTGCGGCTGGTCACACCCAGCAGGCTGCGCTGGCGCTGCGCCGTGCGCTCGTCGGTTGCCGGGCTTTCCAGCCCGTGCCGCTCCATCAGGAAGCGCTTGAACGCCGGGTCCGAGCACAGCATTGCCGCTTCGGTCGTGTGATCCTTGCTCGCCTGGGCAGTCTCACGAGGCGGCTGCGCAGGCCGAAGCGCCCGCATTGCCCGATCCAGCAGCCCGAGCAGGAAGCGCGCGTCGTCGAGCGCATTGCTCACCGTGTCGACTTCTTCCGGCGAGGCCTTGCCGGTGAAGCGCAGGAAGGTCACCAGCGAGCCGTCGCCGCCGCGTGCATCCATCTGCATGCCGTTGCCATCCGCGCTCAGCAGCCACTGCATGCCCGCGAGCCCGTCCACGCGCCGCCGGATGCTGTTGAGGCGCTTCGCCTCTGCCGCCCTATCCATCGTCGAACTCCCCGGCGAGCTGGGCATAGACGGCAAAGCCAAGTTCGGTCAGTCGGCACGGGCGCGGCGCCCGGCCGGCCTGCCGGGCACGCTCGACCAGTCCACGGCGCGCCAACGCGGCAAGCACGTCGACCACGTTGCCGCCGTCGACAGTGTCCGGCATCAGCCGCGCCAGGGCGGCAGCCGACCAGCCGCACCAGCCCTTGGCGCCGCCATGCGACCCGACGAGATAGATCACCGCGCATTGCTTCAGCGTCAGGTCGCAGGCCTCGCCAAAGGGGCGCCTGCCCTGCCCGCCGGCGAGCTGCTCGGCCCGCGCCTCGCCAAGCCCCTCTTCCGCCGTGCCGTTGCGCAGCGCCCGCTCGACGATGGCGGCGGCAAGCGCCTGTGGCGATTCCTGTCGGGCGTCCGCGACGCGGCGCAGCGCATCGGCCGTTGGCCCGCGAAAGGCCACGTGCAGCGGCTTCGGTGCTGGCTGCCGCGGCCGCGCGTCGACAAGCACGGCATCGGCCTGCTGGCGCGCCTTCATGCGCAGTTCGAAGTCGGGGTTGAAGATCGACATCGTCAGCGCTCGTGCGGAAACAGCGCGTAGAAGAGATCGAGGAACGCGCGCTTTGCCATCCAGGGCGGCATGAAGTCGAGGCCGACGCCGAGCGGCTCTTCATGATAGTCCCATGGCGCAACGCAGGCGGCGAGATTGCAGCGCTCGTCGGCGATGATGCGATTGTCCGCCTCGTGCACGGCGCGCGGCATCTGCGGCGAAAGCCCGTAGCGCAGGCACACCGCCTCCATCACCCGCGTCTCTGCCGCCTTGTAGCCCTCCAGATACGGCTTCACCGGGCGCGGCACGTCGACGAGATAGGCCTCGCTGGCATCGTGCAGCAGCGCCCAGCGCTTTTCGTCCGGGTCCCTCATGTAGTTGGCCAGGTGCACGCTGTGCTCCGCCACGCTGTAGAACTGCAGCACATGGCCGGCATAACGACACTGCATCGACAGAGCGCTGGCGATGTCGACGATGTTCACCTCGTCGGCGCGAGGATCGAGCGGCCAGAACTGTCCGCCCGAGAATGTCTGCATCCACTCACCGGTTCTCATGCTCTCGGCTCCAAGGTTTCACGTTTGGCGCACACTGAAACACTCTGTTTTTGCATGCGTTTTCGGATTGCGCGCAGCGTCGTGCGCTTCGGCGAACCGGCTGGCTGCGTGCCCGCGTGCACGCTCCAGAATCGCCATGGCGAGACGCGCAGGATGCGGCAAAGCAGCAGGAAGTTTTCCGCCGAGAGCGGCTGCCGGCCCCGCGCCGCACGGCTCCACAGGGCCACGTTCGTTTCCGGCCATCGCGCCACCGCTGCGCGGATCGAAAGCCCGTCGCGGCGCAGTCTCGCCGAGACAATCGAGGCAAAGCCCTGCCAATCGATCTCAGCCATGGGCGGCCTCCGCAAACAGCGGCATACCGCGACGTTCGAGCGCTGCGGATGCCTGCGGGTTCAGCCACAGCACTTCCTCGCGCTCCCGCGCACCGTCAGCCAACGCCTTGATCGAGACGCGGCGCCATGCCGGCAGCGCGTCGTCATAGATCGGCGAGGGATAGCCCGAGAGCACCACCATGCCCGCGACGGCATCGAGCTGCTCGAGCAGCGCAACATGGTCGGCGCCATCCAGTTCGTGACGGTAGAGATGCTTGGCGCAATGCGGGTTTTCGCGGCTGCGCGTCTCGTGCAGGTAGGGCGGATCGACATAGAACAGCGTCTGCGCTGAATCGGTGCTGTCGATCACCCGGGCGGCCGGGCGGTTTTCGATCGTGACACCACGAAACCGCTCCGCCGTGGCTGCGATCACGGGCGGAAGACGCATCCAGTCATGAGCGGGCGTCGATCCGGAACGGTTCGAATTCGCCCGAAAGCCGGTGCCACGCGCCGAGTCGAGCGTGGCACTGTTCGATCCGAAACCCATGTGGCTGCGCACGAGAAAGCGCCGCGCCTTGTCGACGGGATCATCGGCGTCGGCATACGCAGCCTCGAACTCGTCGCGCGCATAAGGCGTCAGCGCGATCGCGCGCGCCAGGCATTCCGCCTCTTTGGGATCGCGCAGGATCCGGAAGAGGTTGATCAGGTTCGAATCCAGATCGTTGTAGACCTCGCCATAGGCGCGCGCCTTTCGCAGAAGCACGCTTGCGCCGCCGCCGAACGGTTCGACATAGATGCGGTGCGCCGGAAAATGGCTGATGATCCAAGGCGCAAGGCGCCATTTGCCTCCATGCCAGCGAAGGACGGGCCGGGTCAGTTCAGCCATGCGCGGCGCTCCCGTCGTCGGTCAGAACCAAACCGTGGTCGCTGGGATGATGGCCGAGCACAGCCCAAAGTCGCGCGCGCGGTTCTGCCTTCTGCAGGCGTCCCATCCAGGCCATGTCGAGCTGCACGCCGGTGATGCCGGCCTGCTTACGCAAGTCGCGGTTGAACCGCCTCAGCGCCGCATCGCGCTTGGCCGTCCCCCGCACATCGAACAGCGCGTTCACCGCGCGGCCGCGCAGGAACAGCATCATCATGGCGGGGGAGAAATCGGGGCGCGTCATGCCTGCACCCGCACCGGTTCGCCCTCGGGTAGCCACGCATCGGCCTTTTCCGAACACGTCATCAGCGTCGCAGCGAGGATGGTCAGCACGCCGAAGGTGAAGAACACGCGCTCCAGCATCGTCATGACGCCACCTCGCCCGCCTCAAATCCCCACACGTCCCATCCGGGGCGCGGCGCACGGCAGAAAAGTTCGATCTTGGCGATGCCCGGATAGAGCCGCTCGATCTGCTCGGCGAACCAGTCCGGCTTGGCCGAGTGCGCGCCCTTGCGCTCGGCATGTACGGTTTCCGGTTGCGTGCCCGGCAGCGGCGCTACGGCATCGCCGCGTCGGCCGATCAGCAGCAGCTCGTGGCGGTCGCGGCCCCAATAGCCGGTGCCGGCATCCTGCTTGTCCCAGATCCAGTGGTGCACATAGGTAAAGCCCCACGCCTGCAGCGTGCGCAGCCCGTCGAGCAGCATCGGGTTGGTTGCCCAGAGGAAGCACACGGCATCGCGCGCGGCGACGCCGCCGAGCTCCGCCAGAAGCCCGGCGATCTGCTCGGGCGGCATCGTCGGATAGTGGTTCTCGGCGCTCTTTTCGCGGCCGGTCACCTCCGAACGCACGGCGAAGCGCCAGGGCGGGTCGGCATAGATGATTGAATAGAGCCGCTCGACCTTTCCAGGCGCGCTCGCGGTGCCCTTCTCCGCCACCATGTCCATATGCGCCAGGCGCACCTGGTGGCGGGTTTCTTGGATGTCGCGGCGGATGCCCTTCGCCACATGCATCAGCTCGCGACGGTTCTCCGCCTCGGGCATGAACGCGGTCTTGATCGTCCTGCGCGCTGGGCGGACCTTGCCGTCCCGGCCCTCGGTCTCGTCGAACTGGGGAATTTCCCCAATTGACTCGAGCTTTCCGCGCAGAGACGCGACCGTCTTGTGGTCGACGCCCAGCATCGCCGCGATCGCGCGCGATGAAATCGACGGCGTGTCGCGCAGCTGGTCGGCGATCACCGCCTGTTTCTGCGCCGTGGTCAGGTGCCGGCGCGATACGTTCAGCTCGCGCGCCAGCTTGCGCTTTTCCAGCTCCGACAGCCCTTTGCGCACGAAGCGCGGCCAGTCGACGAGCCCGAGGCTTTCGCAGATCGCCACCCGGTGGTGCCCGTCGAGGATCTCGCCATCCTCGTCATATTCCACCGGCACCAGCACGCCATGCTCGATGATCGACGCCTCGAGCGCCTTGAACTCATCGTCGGAAAGCGGCGGCAGAAGTTGATACTTCACGGCGCCACCTCGCCCGCCATGGCGTCGAGCTGCGCGCGTGTTGATTGCCACCGCCGTTTCTGGTTGCGGCTTGGCGTCACCATCTCAAGATGATCAGGGTTGACGCACATGCGGTTGCGGCAGCAATGATCGATATGCTTGTTGCCCGGCACGTAGCCATTCTCGTTGACGAACGAGACGATGTGCACCGCGACAGTGCGGTTGTTCAGCTTCATGCGCGGATAGCCGCCGCCCCGCCCCTTGCCGCTGTCGGCGAGCGTCCATATCCAGCACGGCGTCGAATAGCCGAGGTCGCGGATATCGACATTGGCGCGAATGCGAGCGGCGATTTCGGCGCGGCGGCTCATGGTCACGCCATCCCCAGCGCGGCCATGTAGAGGTCGAGCATCGCCTCGGCCTCCTGCCGTTCTGCCGGGTCCATTTTCCGCAGCCGGATGATCGCTCGCATCGCCTTGGTGTCGAAGCCGGTGCCCTTGGCCTCGGCAAACACTTCCTTGATGTCGTCGGCGATCGTGGATTTCTCTTCCTCGAGGCGCTCGATCCGCTCGATGAACGCGCGCAGCTGCCCCGCCGCAACGGTCTGCGGGCCGGAAGCTTCCGCGTCCGCGCCAGGGCGCATCGTCTTGCCGACGCGCTCGCTCGCCGAGCGCGGGGCATATGGATCATATGAATCACTGGACATCACGCTGCCTCCACTGGCTTGGGCAGGGCGATGCGCTGCGGAAAGGCCTTGTCGAGGCCCTCGCCGATCTCGGCGCGCGCCACGTCGAAGCGCGAGATGCCGCCAAAGCCTTGCCGCCGCTTTGCCTTGACGAAGTCTTCGGCCCGGTCGAGCACGGCATAGACGTCGAAGTCGTCGATGAACGGTGACAGGTCGACATTCTGCCGGATGAGCCATGGCCGCTCGCCAACGGCGGCGAACAGCGGCTTCAGGATCTCGTTGGAATAGGCCTCGGCGGTTTCGCCGAAGGCTGATTTGCGAATGCCCTTCAGCGTCAGCGTCACGACCTTTCCGGCGCCGGCGCGCACATAGCCTCGCACCAGCCCGATCGCGTAGATCTGCCCGGCCCGCTTGGTGTCGGTCGTGCCGTTGTGCGCCATCAGCTGGCAGCCGGCGTCGCGGCAGGCGTCGTGGCACAGGACCGCCCAATCTTCCCTTGCCGCCAGCGCCGCCTTGTAGATGTTCCACACGGTGACCTTAGTCACGGCGCCGTTCACATCAGCGAACGACGCCGCCTGCTCTTCCCGGTCCATCTGCACGACCTGGCAGGGAACTTCAGCGAAGCCGCAGATCGCCGCCGCATGCGCGCGGTGTTGCCCGTCGATGATGGCGAAGCGCCCGCCCTCGACCGGAGCGACGAAGACGGGCGAAAACCGCGACCACTTGAACCCATCGGCGATGCGCTGGATTGCCTTCCAGTTTCCCGCCTTCAGGTCGCGCTGATAGCTATCGTCGATCACCAGGTGTTCGATGCGCAGCCACTGCAGCATCGGTGCCGGACCGGGGTTGACCGCGGCGGGACGCTTCAGCTTGGCTGGATCAACGGAGCGCATCAGCCCTGCCCTCCGCTCACCAGGCTAATGCCGCCGCCGTCGCGCGCTTCCGCCCGCGCCAGCCGGTCGTCGATCGAAGCTTGGATGCGCGAGATTTCCCGCGACATCTTGCGAAGCTGCTGCGCCTCCGAAGGCGTGATCACGCCGTCGGCCTTGGCGCGCACGGTCTCCACCATCATGTTGCCGGCCGCCTCGACGAGATCGGCGTTCAGCGCCGAAAGGCAGTGGTCCTGTTGGCCGGCGCCTGCCCCGCCAGTGATCTCGCGGTCGAGGAACTCGACCATGATCGCCGAGACGAGCGGCCTGCCGACATAGCCTTCCAGCGCCATGACGATCGGTGTCGGCATGGAATCCCGGTCGACGCCGCCGTACCAGCGGCCCACCTGGCTCTTTGAGATCGAGAGCTTCTCGACCACCCGCCGGCAGCCGCCATAGTCGTCGATCAGGTCGGTCTGGGCAGCGTAGAGCCGCATGCGCCAGCGCTCGTTGAACTCGCGTGGATCGGTACTGTCCATGTCTGGCCTCCTCAGGCGCAAAAGCTTTCCCGCGCCGGGAAAACCCGGCGTCGTTTCCCGTGGCGGGAAAGGTTCGGTTGATTCAAAGTGCGGGCATGAAAACCCGCGAACACATCAGCTCATGGCGGATCGGCACCCTGCGCGGGGACGGCCGGATTGCCGCCCCCGCCCTGCACGTCGCTCTCGGGGTTATGGGTGGATTCCGCGGCCTCCTGCCGTGCGTGCGCACGAGCGGCAGCTTCGGTCGGCGGCAGAGCCCTGAGGTCGCCGCGGGAAATTACAAAGGAAGCAAAGCGGACGCTCACCAAGCGCGCGAACGGCGGCACGTCGACCAGGTCGCCATCGGCGTTGAAATATGCCGCGCCGCTGAAATACCCCGCGCCGAAGGCACGCCGTGTCACCGGGGCAGCCTCCGGCGCGGGGCAGCCGGCGGCACGTGGCCCCACACCGCTGACATCGCAAAGGGAAAGGCCGGCGCCAGAGGCGCGCGCGGAGGACACGCCCTCCGGCGCCGGCAACACCGTCGCAGCGGGTGCGGCGCGCGACGGAAGGATGCGAGGCGCGCTCATTCGGCTGCGCTCCTCTCGCTCACGGGCCGCAGGCCCTGCGCGGGCGCGGCCGACGCCGGCCGGGCCTCGGTCGAGGTCGCGCCTTCGGCGAACACAACGGCCCGCTCGTCGAGCCAGTCCAGAACGCGCTGGTATGTGCGAATCGTGAAATTCGATCCCCTCTCCACGTTCGCCAGGAACTTGCTGTCGTTCACGGCAGCCTCGGAGATATGGGAAAAGCTGGCTCCGGTCCGCTCGGCATACGTCTTTGCCTTGGCGAGCAGGTGCTGGCGGACATCGTCTGAAGAGAGGGTAGCGTGAGCGTTCATGCCGCACATAATCGGGAAGTTTCCCGTTCTGTCAAGGGACACATCCCGATGGACGTGATTTTTCCCGGTCTGCATCTTCGCGCGATGACACCAAGAGAGCAGATTACGGTCCTGCAGGAGCGCATTCAGCGCCGTCTGACGGAGCTGAAGGAGAAGCCGGCGCCGCTCGCCAAGCGGTTCAATCTGGGCGAGAGCTTCATCCGGGATATCCTGCGAAAGGGCGTGATGCCGCATGCGAGCAACATGGAAAAACTCGCCGCCGCCCTGCAAACAACGTCACAGTACCTGCTGGGCTTGACCGACGAACATTCGACAGTCACTAATGCCGTGAAGATGACAAAGATTGTCGGGCGGGCAGGTGCGGCCACAGATGGCGCGGTGCTTTACTCGCAAGCCGACGAGGGTTTGGGGTATGTCATGCTTCCACCAGGTGCGCCGGAAGAGTCCGTGGCCGTCGAAATCGAAGGCTACTCCATGGGTTTTCTTGCCGATGGAGCGCTGATCTTCTACAGCGAGCAACTGCCGGCTCCGACCGATGACATGCTCGGCATGATCGTCGTCGTAGGACTGAAGAACGGCGCCGTTCTGCTGAAGCGGCTGCTGCGAGGGTCGCGCCCGGGCCTGTATGACCTTGAGAGCATCAACGGCCCCACCCTGCGCGATCAGCGCATAGACTGGGCCGCACACATAGACTCGCTCGTTCCCCCGTGGCGCGCGCGCCGACTGAGGGTGGAATCGGAAGACGTTCGTTTCTGAGGGGAAATGACTTTGGCAAGACTGACTACCGATCGCCAGCTGCTGATAGAGGCGCGCGTCGCCAACGAACAGAAGAGCGCCGCAGTCGCCTATGCTCTCTGGTTCTTCCTGGGGCTGTTTTCCGCGCATCGGTTCTATCTCGGCCGGCCCGGCACCGCGATCCTGCAGATCCTGAGCTATTTCATCCTCGTCGGCTTCGTCTGGTTCATCATCGATGCGTTCCTGATCCCGTCGATGGTGGATCAGCACCGGGCGAAACTTCGCTCCGATATGATGGCGTCGGCACTCGCACTTCCTGACGACTGACATCAGGGTGGCTAAGGGGAGGATGGAAATGTCCCGCTATGAAATCACTGGTACAAGCTTCTTCACGCCGAACGGCGTGTGGGGCGCATGGCTTTTCGTATGCGGCCCCTGCGTGTCGGGGGTTGGCTATGCGATCTTGTTGCGGGAGGTCGGCTCGCGGTTCACCCAGCCGTCGCTGATGCTGCCGGGGTTTCTGATGATCGCCGGCGGCCTGGCGTTCCTGCTTGGCGCGGTGATGATGCTTGTCGGGCGCGGGCAGACGCTCGTCGCGCGCGAGATCGTTCCGCGCCACGCACAGGCCGCGCATGTCTCCGAGGCAGCGCGCTGGCCGAAGTCAGACTGGCAAACCATCAAGAGCCAGGACAATCAGCCGAGTAACGCACCGTAGATATCTTTGGTGGCTGTAACCGCGCGGCCAAGCGCGGTTGCGGCATGGTGGCCTGGCAGCTGGCCAAAACCGGGACGTTTCCCGTTTCCCGATTGACAACGGGAAATTTCCCGATATCGTGACTCTCCAATCGCAATCCCGCGATGGAGAGTGTCATGCAGGTTTCCCTCGGCATAGATATCGGCGCAGGCGACGACACGTTCGGCGTCGCGCTTGTCGTCGAGGCCAGCGATGGCCGGCGCATCTGGTCGTTTTCCGGGCAAGCAAAGCCCGGCAAGGGCGGCGATCTGGCCGCTGTGATCGCCGCGCTGGAAACGGCACACAACAAGGCCTGCGACGAGTTCATCGACAGCTATGTGCTGGATGAGGCCGACAGGGAACTCGTCGACTTCTACCACGAAACATACCCGTGGGCGACACCGCTCGGCCCCGACGCGCAGGTCTGGCTCGCTACCGGCGTTTGGCGGCCTCTAGCCGCGCAGCAAGAATCGCCTTCGACTCGGTCGCCAATCTCTGAAGCTCTCCTGCCAGTTTCGCTGCCGACAGCGGATCAAGCCGCAACGCCAGCTGGTGATGCGGGCCGAACAGGATATCGCCGCCCTCCGTCACGTAGTCCAGCCGAAGAGACGGCCAGCCGTCCGGCGTCAAGCTCGCCTCAAACGAAGCGAGATGGGGACGCGTGATGGTCTTCTTCCGTTTCGAATCGCCGCTCATGGCTTTTGTCCTTTTCGATGAGCTGGTGACAGGCGCCGGAGCGGGTTGCCGCCCGCCCCGGTGCCGCAAGTCTATGCGCGCCGCCGCGCCCGTGCCGAAGCGCGCCGCCTTCCACCTCCGCAATTCACAGCTTTGACATCCAACCCATGGAGAATCCCATGCAGCCTTTCATTGGTCTCGACCCCGACCTGCCGACCTACGGCAAGATCCTGCGCCAGCAGGATGCAGCCCGGCGCCAAGAGCGCCTCGCACCCCTGCCGCCCCTCAAGGATCGTGTGGCGGAAGCCATGCGCGAGATCGCCGCGATCCGTGGCTCGTGCGATCGTGAAGACCTCGAGCTCCGCTTCCCCGACGAGGATCTGACAGACGCTGTCCTGACGAGCGCGAAGAAGCTCGCCGGCCGCACGTCCCAGCGGAGGGTCGCGTGATGGACACGCGCTTCCCCGCCCCCACGCGGCCCGGCGGCCACATCGTCGCCGGCCATTTCGACGGCGAAGGCCTCCAGGCCGAGATCAACCGCGCCGCCGTTGCCAACGCCTTCAGCAGCGTCGGCATGCAGATCCTCATCATCCTCGCCGCCTGCCTCGGCATGGCCGTCACGCTGATGCTCGGCGTCGACCAGATGAAGGCCTACGACGCGGCGCTGGCCTGCGCGGGAGTCTGAGGCGATGGCAAGGATCTATCTCGCTTCGTCCTGGCGCAATCCGCACCAGCCATGGATGGTCGACCTGCTTCGGCAAGATGGCCACCAGGTCTATGACTTCCGCAATCCGCCCCATTCGACCGGCTTCTCGTGGAGCGACATCGGGCTGGATGCGAAGGCGTGCACGGCCGAGGAGTATCGCCACGCGCTGCTCACCCATCCTCGCGCCGCCCAAGGCTTCAACGCCGATTTCGCCGCGATGCGATGGGCCGATACCTGCCTGCTCGTCTTGCCGTGCGGCCGGTCTGCCCACCTTGAGCTCGGCTGGATGGCCGGCGCTGGAAAGCGAACGGTAATCCTGACGCAGGACGGCGAAGAGCCCGAGCTCATGGCGCTGCTGGCCGACAAGATATGCATCAGCCCTGACGAAGTCCGCCAAGAGATGAGGCGCTGATTATGATCGCCCGCCCCGCCTTCAACCCCGCCGAGCCCTTCGACGCGGTCGCCAATCTCGCCAAGCGCGAGGTGGCCCATGCCGGCGTGCTGATCACCCAGCGCCCGGAATACAAGGCCGCCGAAGCGGATGACGTCGATGTCGGCGAGGCTGTCATGGCCGGCGCGCTGACGGCGGTCTGCGGCATCGTCATGTCCCATTTCAAGGAAAGCGACGAGGCCCACGCGGCGATCCTCGCCGCCATGGCCGACTACCTGCCGCAAGCGATCGACCAGGCGCGCTCGATCCTCGGCCTGCCGCCATTGCCGGAGGCGAAGTGATGAAAGTGAAGATGGCTGAATCGATCAACGTATTTCTGTGCGACCACTGCGCAGCCGTTCACATCGGCATGTGGCGCAACGGCAAGATGTTCGCCGAGGCAATCCCGAACGATGCGGAAGCGGTTGCCCGCGACCTTCTCCGCACCATCGCCGAGAGCAAGACGCTTCAGGCCGCCTCCCCGGTGGGGAGGAAACACTGATGGCCGAGACATCCACCATTGAATGGACCGACGCCACGTGGAACCCGATTACCGGCTGTTCGATCGTCTCGCCCGGCTGCACCAACTGCTATGCGATGAAGCTTGCAGGCACCCGCCTCAAGCATCATCCGAGCCGCGAGGGCCTGACGATCGTGCCCAAGGCAAGAGGCGCGGAGGGCGGCACGCCCGACAGGGACAGGAAGAAATCTCCTGTATGGAACGGCAAGGTGCGGCTGAATACTGATTGGCTCGACCAGCCGCTGCGCTGGAAGCGCCCGCGCATGATCTTCGTGTGCGCGCATGGCGACCTGTTCCACGAGAGCGTGCCCGACGAGTGGATCCTCGATGTCTTCACCGTCATGGCCGCAGCGCCGCAGCACACCTTCCAGGTGCTCACCAAACGCGGCGAGCGCATGCACGACTTCGTCAGCCGGCCCGATCTGCTCGAAGACATCTATGCCAATTGGTACACGTTCAGCGGCAGCGCGCCCGAGGTGTGGAGCTGGCCGCTGCACAATGTCTGGCTCGGATGCTCGGCCGAGGATCAGAAGCGCTATGACGAGCGCCGGTATTGGCTGGATCATACGCCGGCGGCGGTGAAGTTCTGGAGCATCGAGCCGATGCTCGGGCCGATCGACATGAAGATCGAGTTCGTGAAGCCGGACTGGGTCATCGTCGGCGGCGAGAGCGGCGACGGCGCCCGCCCGATGCATACGGACTGGGCACGATCGCTCCGCGACCAGTGTGCCTCATCAGGGGTCCCGTTCTTCTTCAAGCAGTGGGGCGAATATCTTCCAGTCGGACAGGTCCTGCCTGGGTTCGGCCGGGTGCATGGCGGAACTGCCGTGGTGCCCGGGCGGATGAAGCTGCACTATGGCGGCACGCCGACCCAGCCGCCGCAGCACCTCTATGCCGATCGCGGCGTCGACGTCGCCGCCACACCCGATGGCGCGCTCACATTCGGCGTCGGCAAGAAGGCCGCAGGCCGCCTGCTCGACGGCGTCGAGCACAACGGCATGCCGGAGGCGGCACGATGAGCATCATCCGCCACGGCACCCGCCTGGAGGTCGCCTGCGACACCTGCCCGGCCAGCTACCCGAACACCTATGCCGCCGAAGACTTCGGGGTGATGGTCGCCGACGCCAAGTCCGCCGGCTGGATCTTCCTGAAGGCTGGCCCCAAGCGCGACGAGAAGGACACGTCGGATCTCTTCGGTTCCGCTCCCCGCGTCGCCGTCGGCAAGGCCGAGGAGCCCTTCGGTCACACCTGCCCTGCCTGCGCGAACCCGCTGCCAAGGAAAGGATTGTTCTGATGCGGCCATCCTTCTCGTCAATCCTCGGCTCGCTGCTCGCGATCGCGGCGGCAGCCGAAGCTGTTGACGCGCCACCGCGCCCGTCAAGACCGCCGCGCCCAGCCCGCCGGCAGGCGCCGATCGACGGCAGCCCCGTTATCGATACCACACCAGAAGGCAAGCGCGCCCGTCGCCGCCGCCTTGCCCGCACCGGAGGGCAGGAGTAATGGCCTACGGCGACTATGACGGCCCGGACAAGCCAGACAAGGGCGTGGAAGGCGGCAGTTGCAACCGCGCCCGCTGCCAAGCCTCCCCCGCCAATTGGTTCAACCACGGCTCGTTCGCTTGGTATTGCGACGACTGCCGCATCCAGATCCAGTTCGATCATGTCAATCTTCGCGGATGGGACAGAAACCATCGACCCGATTGCGGTCATGGCCAATTCGAAACGCGCGAAATGATGACCGAACGCGCCAACCGCTCAAGCACCGGAGGGCAGGAGTAATGCGCGCGTGGTCCCATTTCTCTCCCGAAGAGATCGAGCGCCGACGACAGGCTTCGGTCGCGGCGATGACAGAGTTCAAGCGAGCGGAGTTCGAGCACTGGCACCAAGCGTGGCGCGACCGGCTCTATTGGTCGATCGGACAATGCTGCGCAGGATGCGATCATTGGATCAGTGACGGCGGCGGGAAATCAGGACAGTGCTCGGCTGCTGGGATCGTTTCTGGCGGCCAAGTTCTGAAATCCATGGGCATCACGTCTGCGTCCTTTTTGCCGAGCCCAGGGTTCCCCTATTCCGAGGCTTCATTTCATTGCGGCAAGTTCAAAGACGATTTTGACTGGTCAACCCTCGACTGGGAATACCTGTCGTCAATAGGGGCCGTCCGACACGGCGCGCTCCGCAATAAACCAACGACCACCCGCACCGGAGGCTCCCATGGATAAGCTCACCCAGGCGCGAGAGGCGCTGAACTGGTACGCGGAACAGGCTGACGCCATGCACCGCTATATGACCGCCAAGCCGCCTAACGATACCGGCATGGTCGCGGTTGCGCATGCTCTCTCGTTGGATTTCGGGAAGCGCGCCACCGACGCCATCTCCGCCCTCTCAGATGGTGAAGCGGTGGAGCCAGTGGCGCAATTCCTGCCCATGGAAGATGGCGAGTTCAACGGCAACATCGTTCCGGAAGGATGCACCGGATCGGCGCTGGTATTCAGCGAAGGCGTTTTGCACGTCGGCAAGGACGGCAGCGGATACATCGCCATTGACGAGGAACATTTCAATCTTGAGGATGATCGCTGCGAAGGACCAGACGGTCCGGAAGGCAGCGTTCATTGGATCACCCGCTTTCCGCCCGGTGAACTGCAAGCACTGCGAGATTTCTTGAATGGCGTTCCGCGCGCCTCCCATGGCGCGGTGAGGGTCAGTAAGGTCGCTGTTGCTGGATGGAACGCCTGCCGCAAAAGCATCTATGCTGTCTGCGAAGATGTTCAATCCGAAGCGGATCGACTGCAACTATCTTCCAAGCCCGGCACGGCGAGCGAAGAGCAGCACGCGAAGGGGTACTACGCTGGGTCGCGCTACGCCGCCAAGTCGATCGCGAGAGGCTTCTGCGCCATGGATGCCCGTGATGATGACAACCTTGTCGCCGCTCTCGCCAGCCTAGAGCCAGCCGCACCGAAGACCGATATTCGCAAGCTGATAGCCGATGTCGAGGCGGGCCGCGTCGATGGCTTCCTTGACCACGAAACGGAGCCGAACGATACGGCCCTCGCCTGCCCGTATTGCGACGGCTCTGGCCACAAGGACGATGTTTCCCCACCCACCGGCAAGGATGCCGTACAGGCGGTGACGGAGGAATGGCCGGTCGCGCCGCATGGTTGGACGGTATCTCCGCCAAGTTACCATTCATTCCCGCTGTACGTGAGCCGGATAGGCGGCGAATGGTATCTTCGCCGGCACCACGACGTTGCCGGCGTTTCAAGCACCATCAGCGTTCATGACACAGCGAAGGCCGCCCTCGCCGCCGTTCTCCAGCAGAAGGAGACGGGCCGCCACGGCGCAGATGTTCTGGAAGGCACCGAGAAATGACGCAGCCCATCGGCGACGACGAACCCGTCACTCTGGCCGAGGCGTGCCGGCTGTTCTTCGGCGGCCGGCTTACGCCGTCGGCGCTGCGCACCGAGGCCGCGAAAGGAAACCTTGACATAATCCAGATCGCCCGAAAGGATTTCGTCACCCGCCGCGCGATCGAGGAGATGAAGAGCAGATGCCTCGTAAGCCGAGCCCGCCCCGCCTCTGGCTCCGGCCAGACACCGCCATGTGGGTCATCAAGGACCGCACCCGGCGCATCGGCACAGGATGCGGTGAGGCTGATGCTGAAGCAGCGCAAAGAGCGCTCGCGGAATACATCGCCGGCAAATACGAAATCCCCCGCGGCGGTCGTGCCTCTGAAATCACGATAGGCGACGTCGTCGGCGTCTACCTGCAGGAGAAGGCAGACGCCACGTCGCGGCCGAAAGAGACCGAGCAAGCGATCGCCCGTCTCAACGATTATTTCGGCACGATGACCGTGTCGGAGATCAAGGGCAGGACCTGCCGCGACTTCGCCGCTCATCGCAAGACGCCGGCCGGCGCAAGGCGCGACCTGGAAACCCTGCGCGCCGCCATCCGCTACTATCACAAGGAATACGGGCTCGACGTCGTGCCGGCGCTGACGCTGCCCGACAAGAGCACCCCGCGCGAGATCTACCTGACGCGCACGGAAGCCGCCGCCCTGCTTTGGGCATGCCTCGGCTGGCAAAAGGTCGACGTCGGGACCGGCGCAAATGCCTACCAGAAGTGGGAAAGACGGCGATACCACCGGGCCAACCATCTCGCCCGACTGGTGCTCATCGGGCTCTACACCGGCACGCGTCCGGGCGCGATCAAGTCCCTACAGTGGATCCGCAACACCGAGGGCGGCTGGGTCGATATCGATCGCGGAATCATCTTCCGCCGCGCCGAGGGCGAGCGCGTGGCCCACAACAAGCGCAAGCCGCCGGTCAAGATCGCCCGTAAGCTTCTTGCCCACATGAAGCGCTGGAAGAGGCTCGACGGCTGGAAGGACGGCGCGGTCGGCATCCGCCCCGTCGTGCATTATTTCGGCAAGCCGCTGGTCAAGGAGAACAAGGCGTTCCGCGCCGCGATCGCCGCAGCCGGCCTGCCCGGCGCGGTCACGCCGCATGTGCTTCGCCACACGCGCGGCACGTGGCTGGCCCAGAAGAACGTGCCGTCGCACCAGGCCGCCGCATCGCTGGGCCTCACCGTCGAGGAATACGAGCGCACCTACCTGCACAACGACCCCGACTTCCAGAAATCGGCCGCCGACGCCTATTGAGAACGGAAACGGCACGGCGGACCGAAACCGGACCGATACAGCCCGATAGACCGGAACAGAACGCGATCAACCGGCATCGGCCGCCCCGGATTTCATGGGTTTCTGTTGGGTTCCCCGTTTTCGGGACGAGGGGGTCGCAGGTTCAAATCCTGCCACTCCGACCAGCATTTCCTTTCTCGCCAGACAATACCTCGCCCGTTGCCGTCTCACGCATCAGGTGCGTTGTCATTCGATGTGCAGCCTGTAGTCTGCACCTAAGGGCGATGCGTCCCGCGGAGGCACGATTTGCGAGGTTTCGATTTCTCCACCTGGCAAGGGCTCGTGCTGACGCTGTTGGGCATAGCCCTCATCACGCTGATCAGCATGGGCATCCGGCTGATCATGATGTTCACCGTCCAGCAGCGGCGCGAGCGCATGAACCGTCAGATCAATGAGCGGCTCAAGACCCTGATAACGGCGTACAAGACCCTCGGCGGATCATTCACCGGCAATCTCACGGTGAACCCCGCGCATATGCGCGACATCAAGCGGCGCGATCCCGCCACGACCGAGGACTCCCCCTCGTCGGGCTCCGACCGCGCCCGCCGAATTCGCGATGCGGTCGAGGCGGCACTCTCCGACATCATTCTCCTGGGGACGGAAGAACAGGTGCGTCTGGCCGAGCGCGCCGCGCGCGACCTCGTCGCAGGCCGGCGCGTCAAGCTGGACGAATTGGTCGTGTCGTTGCGAAACTTCATCCGGACCGCGCTCGACCTCGCGCCCATACCCGCCGACCTGCAGATTCCCCTTCAAGGCCCGACGCGTCCTTCCAGTCCGTCCGGGCGCGGCCGGGGCGAGGGAAGCGGAGGCCGGGGCGGCGGCGGAGGTGGCGGCATGGGAGCGGGCGGTGGCGGCATGGGAGCGGGCGCAACCGGGATGGGCTCGGCGGAGCCGACACCGGCAGACACCCCGCCGTGATCCACGGTCACGTAGCGCATCAGGATCATTGCATCTGCGATATCGGAACGGTTAAGTTAGGTTGATTTGACAAGAATCATCCGCGCTTGCAAACCATGCCGAAGATGATGCGGCGCCAGCGTGATACCGGCTGACCGCACACGGCAGAGGAGATTGCGCCGATGAGCTATTACGCCAATGAGGACCAGTTTCCGTTCACGACCGTAGCCTTCATCGAGGCGCGATTCGGCTCGGAATGGTCGGTCGGCTCTGGCGTGCTGGTCGGTCGCAACGACGTGCTCACCGCCTCGCACGTCATTTACGATCCGCTTTATGGCCTCGCGGACGAGGTTCACGTTTACCTCGCCTACAATCCGGCGTTTCCTGGCACGAGCTACGCTGTCGAGTATTTCGAGTACTTCACCGAGTTCGACCCGGACGGCGACGGCTTGCTCTACGCGGGCGACGGATATTCCGGCACCAGCCTTGGTGGCGCGGAGCTCGATATCGCGCTGCTGTCGCTGGGCGAGGCCGTCGGCGACACCCACGGCTATATGGGCCTGAGCTACTCGTTCACATCGGGCTATGCGAACGTCACGGGACACCCCGGCTACTACGACAACTACATGACCAATGATGACGGGTATGTCTCGCTCGACTATACCGACCACTTCATCGATATCTCGGGCCTCGAGATCAATCCGGGCAACTCCGGCGGTCCGATCTGGTTCGACAACGGCTCGGGCCCATACGTCGTCGGTGTTGTTTCCACGTCCGGGGCGGCGGCGAGCATCACAGGGCATTCCGACTGGCTCGCGACGTCGATCGCCGAGAACGACTACCTGATCGGTGGCACGGGGGGTGGCAGCGGCGGCACGCAGGGTACTGCGGGAGACGACTTCATCCTTCAAAGCGACGGTCCCGGCAGCTACGACGGTCTGGGCGGCACCGACACGATCATCCTTTCGGGCAACCGCTCCTCCTACACCGTGACGCTGTACAGTTCCGAAGACGTCAGCATCGGCACCGGTGCCGGCAGTGCGTTCGATCTGGTCGATTTCGAACGCGCCGAGTTTATCGACGGTACGCTCGTCTTCGACATCACCAGCGGCAATGCCCCCGCCGCCTATCGGCTCTATGGTGGCGCTTTCGACCGTGTGCCGGATGAAGGCGGACTGCAGTTCTGGATCGATTATCTCGACCAAGGTGGAACGCTGCGAAACGCCGCAAGCCAGTTCATCGGAAGCGCCGAATTCGTCGACCTGTTTGGGGCGGCATTGTCCAACGGCGAATTCGTCGAGCAGCTCTATGTAAACGTATTGGGAAGGCCGGGAGAGGATGCGGGCGTTGCATACTGGACCGGCTATCTCGGGTCCGGCGGCGACCGCGCCGACGCGCTCGTCAACTTCACGCAGCTTCCCGAATATGTCGGGCTGAGCCAGCAAAACATCGACAACGGCTACTGGGTGACCTGACGCCCAGCCGCGTGCCGTAGCTTCGAGACGGCCCTGGCCCGAGCACATGCGCCAATATACAACCTATAAGTGTTTTTGCCTTTCACGCCACATCCAAATGGTTGTGTTTTCCTGTCGACATGAACAGGACCATTTCGCCTCTCCGTCCCCACCTGCCTTTCCGCGATAGTTCGGGGTCGACGGCGGTCGAATTTGCACTCCTGTGTCCGCTCTATCTTCTCTTGATCATGGGCATGACCGCCTACGGCGTCTATTTCGGCACCGCGCATTCGGTCCAGCAGATTGCGGCCGATGCGGCCCGCGTCGCGGTCGCCGGCCTGGATTCGCTCGAACGCCAGCAACTGGCGACCGGCTTCGTTCAACGCCATGCCGGCGGCTATCTATTCATCGACGTCGACAATGTCAGCGTGTCTGTCGGCGACGACCCTGCGGACCGCACCCAGTTCAACGTCATCGTCTCTTATGATGCCAGCGAATTGCCGATCTGGGCGCTCCATGAACGACTGGCCATGCCGGCGAAGACGATCGAGCGGCGTTCGACCATCAGGATCGGAGGAATCTGATGCACGCACGTCCGTCCCTCCTGTCCCGCGCGCGCCGCTTCCTGTCGGATAGCTCGGGTCACTTCGCCCTGCTCACCGCCTTCGTGACGCCGGTGGCCATCGTGCTTGCCGCCATCGCGGTGGATACCGGGTCGCTCTATGTCGAGAAGCGTCGTGCTCAAGGACTTGCGGATCTGGCAGCGATCACCGCGGCCGGGAACCTCCAGGATCCGGAGAGGGCCGCGATCGTTGCCATGGCCGACAACGGTGTCGGCGACATCGTGGTTGGCGGCGCGCGTCCAGACGGCGCCCCGGAATTCCCGGTGGGCGTCGAGGAAGACCAGATCGTCGTGGTTCCAGGCCGCTACGACGGCCAGGCCGCTCTCGATGTCGCGGAGCGATTCACACCGAATGCCGGTGCCGCATCGAACGCCGTCAAGGTGACCTACCGTACAACCGGCACCCGCTATTTCGGCGGCGCCTTGATCGATCCGCCGCAAATCACCGTGTCGGCACTGGCAGAGACGACCACGGCAGCCGCCTTTTCGGTCGGCTCGCGACTTGCAGCCCTGGAAGGCGGAATCGTCAATGCGCTCCTGAGCGGCCTGCTGGGGTCCGACATCTCGCTATCCGTCATGGATTACAACGCATTGCTCGACGCAGACGTTCGCCTGCTGTCGTTTCTCGACGCTCTGGCACTGGAGATCGACCTGACGGCGGGGACCTATGTCGACGTGCTCGATGCGGAGATCACGCTGGGCCAGTTGGCCGAGGCACTGTCGCAGACGGAAGGTTTGGGCTACGCCGCTCGATCGGCGGCTGCGACGCTCGCCAATCAAGCCAGCAGCCACCACGCTGCCAATCTGCAATTGTCCAAGCTGATCGACCTAGGCGACACTGGCGGTCAGGTGTTCCAGACCGGCATAGACCAGATCGGTCTTGACGTCGGGGTGCTGGACCTTGTCGCGGGAAGCGCCATTGCCGCCGGCAGGGGCAAGCAGGTCGCCCTCGATCTCGGCGCGGCCATTCCCGGTCTGCTCACCACGACCGTTTCTCTCGCCATCGGCGAGCCGCCCCAGCACGCGCCATGGTATCGTGTCGGCTCTGGTGGAGAATTGGTTCGCACGGCACAGACGCGTCTTTCCGTGATCGTCGAAGTCGGCATGCCGGGCAGCCTCGTGAGCCTGTTGGGCGCACGGATTAGAATCCCGCTCTATCTCGAAGTCGCCTTTGCGGAAGCGAAACTCAAGAGCATTGCCTGCGATACGGGACCGGACGGCGTGACGGTGGAAGTCGACGCACGGCCTGGTGTCGCCGATCTCTATCTCGGTGAGGTTGATCCCTCGAAGCTTGGAGGCTTCGCCAATCCGCTCGTCAACGAAAGCGCCGATCTTGTCAAGCTTCCGCTGATCCGCATTACCGGCAAGGCTCACGCCGAGATCGCCGAGACGGACTACCGTACCCTCACCTTCTCCGCGTCCGACATCGAGGAGAGCCGCATCAGGCAGGTTTCCACGACGGCGCTCACCCGTTCACTCGTCACCTCACTGTTTCAGGGGCTCGAGCTCGACGCGCATGTCAGCGTCGGAGGCATCCTGAACCTGCCGTTGCTCAGCCTGCCGTCGGGAACGCTCAACGTGCTTGGCTCAGCCCTCGGCGCGGTAACCCCCGCCATAGACACGCTGCTGGCGAGGCTTCTCTCCACGCTCGGTCTGGCGCTTGGGCAAGCCGATGTGCAGGTCCACGGCGCCACCTGCGGTCGCGCGGTGCTGGTCCAGTAACGTCACGCGGGATGGATCAGCCAGCCGAGCGGCGGTAGCGTGGTATTCGCCTGGTCCGCCAGTTGCACAGCGTCGGTCCCGAAGTTGAAAGCGCAGAAGACGCGCTCGCCCTCGGCTTCCCGCACGAAGGCAAGCACATTGCCCCCATGATGATCCTCGAGCGTGATGCTGCCGGACGTCAAGGCGGGGCTTGCCTTTCGGAACCTCAGCATCGCCCGATAATGATGCAAGATCGACGCGTTGTCCTGCTCCTGCAGTTCCACCGCATGGGTCAGATGTTCACCGGGCACCGGCAGCCATGGAAGGCCGTCGCTGAATCCGCCATGAGGTCGGCCTGCTTCCCACACCATTGGCGTGCGGCAGCCATCCCGGCCCTTGAAACCCGGCCAGAACCGAATGCCGTAAGGATCACGCAGATCCTCGAAGGCGAGATCAGCTTCCTGGAGGCCCAGTTCCTCACCCTGATAGATGCAGATCGAACCGCGCAGGCTGCAAAGCAACGCGGCCGAGAATCGCGCCAGCGTGTCCGGATCCCCTCCCTGCCGCAGCCATCTGGAGACGTGGCGCGCCACATCGTGGTTTGAGAATGCCCAGCACACCCAGCCGTCGGGCGCCGCCTGTTCGAATGCCGCGATGCAATTGCGCACGTGTTCCGCCGAAAACTCGGGGCTCAGCATGTCGAAGGTGTAGCACATGTGCAGGCGGTCGTTGCCGGCGGTGTATTCGGCCACGGTTCGCAGCGAGCGCTCGCCGTCTCCCACCTCGCCTACTGCCGCACGCGCGCCGTACTCGTCCAGAAGCGAACGGAAACGCTTCAGGAAGGCGACGTTCTCCGGTCTCGTCTTGTCATATACATGGTCCTGGTATCCGTATGGGTTGGTATCGGGAATGTCGTTGACCTTGCCCCGCGGCATCGGCGGGTTGTCGCGCAGCAGATCGTCGTGGACATAGAAATTCACCGTGTCGAGCCGGAAGCCGTCGACGCCGCGCTCCAGCCAGAAGCGGACCGTTTCGAGCAGCGCTTCCTGCACCTCGGCGTTGTGGAAATTGAGGTCTGGCTGCGAGGCGAGGAAATTGTGCAGATAGTACTGCTTGCGCACGGAGTCCCATTCCCACGCCGGCCCGCCGAAGATCGACAGCCAGTTGTTGGGGGCCGACCCGTCCGGCTTGGGGTCGGCCCAGACATACCAGTCTGCCTTGGCGCTGGTGCGGCCCGAGCGGCTCTCGGCGAACCACGGATGCTTGTCCGACGAGTGCGACAACACCTGGTCGATGACCACCTTGAGGCCCAGCCTGTGCGCTTCCGCCACCACCGCGTCGAAATCGGCGATCGTGCCGAAGATCGGATCGACATCGCAATAGTCTGAGACATCGTAGCCCATGTCGGCCATCGGTGACGTGAAGAAGGGCGACAGCCAGACCGCATCCGCCCCCAACGCCGCGGCATGCGACAGCCGCTGCGCCACGCCACGCAGGTCCCCGCTACCGTCGCCGGTAGTGTCCTGGAACGAGCGCGGATAGATCTGATAGATCACGCAACCCCGCCACCAGTCTGCATCATTGTGCATGCTTCGTCTCCGTGGTCCGCATTCTTGCCCCGTCTCGATCGATCGTCAGCCGGATGCTGCCGAGCGCCATCGTCAATGTCCGCCGCTGGTCGTCTTCCCAGTCCGCGACGGTCATCGGCTGGCCGTCTTCACGAAGCCATTGAACGTCCTGATCCGTCAGCAATGTGGCATCGCGCAATTGCGGGCTGCCGGCCCGCAGCGCGCCAAGGGCGAACGCATGCGCCTCGAGTTCCTGATCACGCCCCGTCCAGTCGAGCCATGTGATGGCATTGTCCTGGGCATAGGCATTGTTGTTGCCACCTTGCGTGCGGCCAAACTCGTCGCCGGCGGTGAGCATGATCGCGCCGCGCGATGCAAACAGCAGCGTCAGCAACGTCTTGATATCCTGCAGGCGGCTGGCAACGACGTCCGGGGCGTCGGACGGCCCTTCGACTCCATGGTTCCAGGAGATGTTGTCGTTGTGGCCATCGCGATTGTCTTCGCCATTGGCTTCATTGTGCTTGTGTTCGTACGCCGTCAGATCGGCCAGCGTCATCCCGTCATGGGCCGCGATGAAATTGACGCTGCGCGTGGCCGCGCCAGTGAACACATCCGCCGAACCTGCCAGCCGCGTCGCCAGCCGAGCGACCCCACCACCCTCACCCTTGACGAAGCGGCGCACGTCGTCGCGGTACTGGTCGTTCCACTCGAGGAATGCCGCGGCGAAGTTTCCAAGCTGATAGCCACCCGGGCCGATGTCCCAGGGCTCGGCGATCAGTATCCGCGAGCCGATCTCCGGATCGTCGAGCATCTCCTGCAAGAGCGGCGCACCCGGATCGAAACCCGCGTCATTCCGGCCGAGGATCGGCGCCAGGTCGAATCGGAATCCGTCGATTCCGGCATGGCGAACGAAGGCGCGCAGCGAATCGAGCACCAGCCTGCGGGTTGCGGGGTGGTCGCAGGCAACCGTGTTTCCGGTCCCGGTATCGTTGACGAGTTCACCGTCACTGCAGTGGCGGAAGTAAGCACGCGCACCCAGCCCGCGCAGCGACAGCGTCGGCCCGAGACGATCGCTTTCGGCCGTATGGTTGAAGACGAGGTCGAGAATGACGCCGATGCCGGCCTCGTGCAGCGCCGCCACAGTCTCCCTCATCTCTCGCCAGCCGCCGGGCGCGAGCCGGGGATCGAGCGCCATGAAGGTGACAGGATTGTAGCCCCACGCATTGCTCAGTCCCAGCGGCGGCAGGTGACGCTCGTCCATCCAGGCAGTGATCGGCATCAGTTCCACGGCGTCGACATGCAGTTTCCGCAGGTGCTCGATGATCGCGGGATGGGCGAGCGCGGCAATCGTGCCGCGCAGTTCGTCCGGCACTTCTGGATGCAGCATCGTGAAGCCGCGGACGTTCAGTTCATAGATCAGGCCGCCCGGGCTGAAACGAGGTTTCTCCAGTGGCACAACGGGCAGGTCGCGGACGATCGCCTTGGGCATCAGGCGCGCTGTGTCCGGACCCGTCCCACGTGGCGCGGCAAGCGCGGGATCGTAGCGATAGGCTCTGTTGAGCTCCAGCGCGTAGGGGTCGACCAGCAGCTTGTCAGGATCGAACCAAAGACCGTTGTCCGGATCGTAGGGACCGTCGGCCCGAAAGCCGTAGCGCGCGCCTGGGGAAAGTCCCGGCACGAAGAGTGTGTGCCACCCGTCCTGCGCGGAACCCATTTCGAGACGTTTCGTCTCATCGGCGTTCTCGTCGAACAGGCACAGCCAGACGCGATCCGCAGCGCCCGACCACACCGAAAAGCTTGCGCCGCCCTCCGTGAGGTAGGCACCCGCCCGGTGCTCACCCTCGCTCATCAGTGAGCCTTCACGTGATGACGCTCGGCGTCGAGCGGCCGGTGAATTTCCGGATCCGCGCGATCGACTCCGCGGCCGCGATCAGATCTGCCAGTGCCTTCTGCGTATCCATGTGATGGCGCGCCGGATCGGGCTCGTAGCGCTCGATATAGGCGCGCAAGGTTGCCCCGGACGTCCCTGTTCCCGAAAGACGGAACACGATACGAGATCCGCCCTCGAACATGATGCGGACGCCCTGCCCTTCGCTGACGGAACCGTCGACCGGATCGTGGTAGGCAAAGTCGTCGGCCATCTCGACCGTCAATTCGCCGACCGCGGTTCCGGGAAGATCCCCGAGCTTGGCATGGAGCGCGCCCATCAGGGCGCTGGCATCCTCGGTGGAGACGCCTTCATAATCGTGGCGCGAATAATAGTTTCGACCGAAAGCCGCCCAATGCTCGCTGGCGATCTCGATGACGCTCTGCTTACGCACAGCAAGTATGTTCAGCCACAACAGCACCGCCCAGAGCCCGTCCTTCTCGCGGACATGATCGGACCCCGTGCCAGCACTTTCCTCGCCGCAGATGGTCGCGAGGCCGGCGTCCAGCAGGTTGCCGAAGAACTTCCATCCTGTCGGTGTCTCGTAGAGGCCGATGCCGAGTTTGTCTGCGACGCGGTCCGCTGCGCCGCTGGTGGGCATGGAGCGTGCGATGCCCTTGAGGCCACCGGCGTAGCCGGGCGCCAGGTGCGCATTCGCCGCCAGCATCGCAAGCGAGTCCGAAGGCGTGACGAAAATCCCCTTGCCGATGATCAGGTTGCGGTCCCCGTCGCCGTCCGAAGCCGCACCGAAATCAGGGGCGTTCTGGGACATCATCATTTCGTAGAGGTCGCGCGCATGGACGAGATTCGGATCAGGGTGATGCCCGCCGAAATCGGGCAGCGGAACTGCGTTTCGCGCGGTGCCGGTTTCAGCGCCGAGACGCCTCTCGAGAATCTCGACCGCATAAGGTCCGGTGACCGCGTGCATCGCGTCGAACACCATGCGGAATCCGCCTGCAAACAACGCACGGATCGCATCGAAATCGAACAGCGTTTCCATGAGCTCGGCATAGTCGGAGACCGGGTCGACCACCTCGACCGCCATGCCGTCCAGTTCCTGCGTGCCGATGGTGGCGAGATCGATGTCGGCGCCGGATTCGGTGATCGCATATCGATCGATCTCCTTGCTGCGGGCATAGATGGCGTCGGTGATCTTTTCCGGTGCCGGGCCGCCATTGCCGACATTGTACTTGATGCCGAAATCCTCGTTCGGCCCGCCGGGATTGTGGCTTGCAGACAGGATGATGCCGCCGAACGCCTTGTTCTTGCGGATCAGGTGCGATGCCGCGGGCGTCGAGAGAATGCCGCCCTGTCCAACGATCACCCGGCCAAAACCGTTGGCCGCCGCCATCCTGATCGCCTTCTGGATCGTCTCGAGATTGAAATATCGACCATCGCCGCCGATCACGAGGGTCTCGCCGCGATAGCCTGCCACCGAATCGAAGATCGATTGGATGAAGTTCTCGACGTAATGTTCCTGCTGGAAGACAGGCACCTTCTTGCGCAGGCCGGACGTCCCCGGCTTCTGGTCCGCGTAAGGTGTCGTTGCGACAATGGAGTTCATCAGTAGCGGCCTCTTCTATCCGGTCAGGGAGCGGAACAGCCCGACATAGGCCTTCGCGCTCGCCTCCCATGAAACGTCCGATTTCATGCCTTGTTTCTGGATCGCAGCCCATAACCGCCGATCGGCATGCACGTCTACGACCCGGTGTACCGCGCCGACCAGGGCATCGCCCGAACCTGGCTGGAAGTGAAATCCCGTCGCCACGCCCGCCTCCAGCGCCGCATGGTTGGCGTCGATGATGGTATCGGCCAGCCCTCCCGTACGGGCGACAACGGGCACGCAGCCGTAGCGCAGCCCGTAAAGCTGGGTCAGGCCGCACGGTTCGAATCGCGACGGAATGAGAATGGCGTCCGCGCCGGCCTGCAGCATATGGGAAAGGCCCTCGTCATAGCCGACGACACATCCCACCCGCCCCCTATGACGGGCAGCGCCCGCCAGCAACGCCCCTTCGAGCGCGTGGTCGCCCGAGCCCAGCACTGCCAGCCTCGCGCCCGAGCCAACGATGCGATCCAGTTCGGCGGCGAGGATGTCCATTCCCTTCTGCCACGTCAGGCGGCTGATCACGGTCAGCAACGGCCCTGAATCGGGATCAAGTACGAAACGCTGCTCCACGGCCCTGCGATTCGCGTCGCGCTGCCTGAGGCCTTTCGCCGAAAAACGCGATGCCAGATGCTCGTCGGTCTGCGGATTCCACTGTTCGATGTCGATGCCGTTCAAAATGCCGTGGAGCCGATCGGCACGCGCGTTGAGCAGCCCATCAAGGCCCATCCCGAACTCCGGCAGGCGGATCTCCCGCGCGTAAGTCGGGCTCACCGTGGTGATGGCGTCAGCAGCCTGCAGGCCGGCCTTGAGAAATCCGACGCCACCGAAATACTCCACTCCATCAAGCGACATCGCACTCGCCGGCAGTCCGAGTTCGTCGAAGATGGCGGCCGGAAACTGACCCTGGAAGGCCAGATTGTGTACTGTCATCACCGTGGCGGGAGGCGTGGTGCCGCCATAGCGCAGGTAGGCAAGTGTCAACGCCGCCTGCCAGTCATGCGCATGGACGATATCGGGACGCCAGCCAGCGATCGCGCCGCTCGCCACGTCGGCTGCCGCCTTCGAAAAGGCGGCGAACCGGCGCCAGTTGTCGGGCCAGTCCCTGCCCGCCGTGTCGCCATAGGCGCCGCCGGGCCGGTCGAAGAGATGCGGTGCATCGAGCACCAGCAGATCGAGCCCCTCGACCCGTGCTTCCACGATGCGTGCAGAGCCGCCAAACAGCCCCGCATATTGATGCACCGCCTTCGGCTTCTTCGGCAGCCGGGCCATCACCGCCGGATAGCCCGGCAGCATGGCACGCATGGTTACGCCGAGCTTGGCCAGCGCCGCCGGCAGCGCACCGGCGACGTCGGCAAGACCGCCTGTCTTGACCAGGGGAAAGAGTTCTGAGGCGACGGAAAGAACCTGCATCTGTCAGTTCTGGAGCCTGTCGATCATGGATTGGGTGATGAGGCAGACGCCGCCTTCGCTGACCCGGAATCGCTGCTCGTCCAGCTTGCGGTCGAAACCGACCGACAGACCCTCGGGAATCTTCACTCCCCGGTCGAGCACCACCTTTCGCAGCGTCGCGTTGCGCCCGATGTGGCAATCCGGCAGCACGACCGCCTCCTCGAGTGACGAGAACGAGTTCACCCTGACGCCGGAAAAAAGAAGGCTGCGCTTCAATGCGGCACCGGAAACGATGCAATCGCCGGCCACCAGGGACGACACTGCCGTGCCGCGCCGCCCATCTTCGTCATGCACGAACTTCGCCGGCGGCCGGATCTCGGCATAGGTCCAGATCGGCCACTCCCGATCGTAGATGTCGAGTTCGGGCGTCACGTCCGTCAGGTCGATATTGGCTTCCCAGTAGGCGTCCACCGTGCCGACGTCCCGCCAATAGGCTTCGCCTTCATAGCTTGAGCGCACGCACGATTTGGTGAAACGATGCGCCACGGCTTTGCCGTTGGCGACGATGTAGGGGATGATGTCCTTGCCGAAATCCCGGCTCGACTCCCTAACCGCAGCATCGCGCCTGAGCTCATCCATCAGGAAGCCGGTGCGGAATACGTAGATGCCCATCGACGCCAGCGCATGGTCGGGCTTGTCGGGGATACCAGGCGGATCAGCAGGCTTTTCGACGAATTCGATGATCTGGTCCTGCTCGTCGACATGCATCACACCAAAGCCTGTGGCCTCTACACGAGGCACTTCGAGACAGCCGATGGTTACGTCAGCGTCCGCCTCGACATGTTGGCGCAGCATCAGTTCGTAGTCCATCTTGTAGATGTGGTCGCCGGCCAGAATCACCATGAATTCAGGTCCGTAGGATTCAATGATGTCGATGTTCTGGAAGACGGCGTCGGCGGTCCCCTCATACCATTGCGTTTCGGAAACACGCTGGCTGGCGGGCAGGATGTCGAAGCTCTCGTTGCGCTCCGGCCGAAAGAAGTTCCAGCCGCGTTGCAGGTGGCGGATCAGCGAATGGGCCTTGTACTGAGTGGCGACACCGATCCGGCGGATGCCCGAATTGAGCGCGTTGGACAGGGCGAAATCGATGATGCGCGTCTTACCGCCAAAATAGACCGCCGGCTTGGCCCGGCTGTCGGTCAGTTCAGCCAGCCGGCTTCCCCTGCCACCGGCCAGCACATAGGCCATCGCGTCGCGCGCCAGCGGCTGGGTTCTCTTGTATTCCATCCTTCCCCTCCTCCTCGGGCCCTCAGGACTCGTATTCGAGCATGATCGTCGCCAGCGGCGGCAGCGTCACCAGCGCCCGTCCGCCGGTCACTTGGACCCGCCCACCGTTTCCGCGGCCGGTGCCACCATACACTGTCGCATCCGTGTTGATGATCTCGCGCCATGTCCCATCCCGCGGCATTGGCAGGCTATATCCTTCCATGACAGCAGGCGTGAAATTGGAGACCACGGCGACTGGCGGGCAGTCTGAAGCCATTCTCAGCCAGGCAAAGACAGAATGTTCGGCGTCTTCCGTGACCAGCCATCGAAACCCCTCCGGTTCGCAGTCCCGCGCATGCAGCGCAGGCTTGTCGCGGTAGGTCATGTTGAGATCGCGAACCAGGCTGCAAACCGATGCGTGCGCCGTATGGCCCAGCAGGTCCCAATCGAGCGCCCTCGCCTCGCTCCATTCCCTGCGTTGCGCGAATTCTTGGCCCATGAACAGCAACTTCTTTCCCGGATAGCCCCACATGAACGCAAAATAGGCGCGCAGGGATGCAAACTTCTGCCACTCGTCGCCCGACATTTTCGTCAGCAGCGCGCCTTTGCCATGCACCACCTCGTCATGGCTAAGGGGCAGTACGAAATTCTCCGAGAAGGCGTAGAGCAGGCCGAAAGTGATGTCCTCATGGTGGTGCTTTCGATGCGCCGGCTCCCGCGCCATGTAGCGCAGCGTGTCGTGCATGAACCCCATGTTCCACTTGAAGCCAAAGCCAAGTCCGCCTTCATGCACCGGCTGCGAAACCTTCGGCCATGAGGTGGACTCCTCGGCGATCGTCATGACGCCCGGATGGGTCCCGTAGACGGCGGCATTCATGGCCCGCAGGAAGTTCACCGCGTCAAGATTCTCGCGACCGCCATACTCGTTTGGCAGCCACTCGCCGGGTTTGCGTGAATAATCGAGGTAGAGCATGGACGCGACGGCATCCACCCGCAGGCCGTCCAGATGATATTTCTCCGCCCAGAACAAGGCGTTGTTGACCAGATAGGCCATCACCTCGCGACGGCCGAAATTGTAGATCGCGGTGTGCCAGTCGGGGTGGAAGCCCTTGCGCGGATCGGCGTGCTCGTACAGCGCCGTGCCGTCGAAGCGGGACAGTCCATGCGCGTCGGTCGGAAAATGCGCCGGCACCCAGTCGAGGATGACGCCCAGCCCTGCGCGGTGAGCGCCATCGACGAAACGCGCGAACCCTTCCGGTTCGCCAAAACGCGCGCTCGGCGCATAGAGCCCTGTCGTCTGGTAGCCCCAAGAGGGATCGTAGGGATGTTCGGTGATCGGCAGAAACTCGATATGGGTGAATCCCATGTCGATGGCATAGGGAATCAGCCGCTCAGCCATCTCGTCCCAGGAAAGAAACGAGCCGTCTTCCCGCCGCTGCCAGGACCCCGCATGCACCTCGTAGATGGAGATCGGCTGGCGCCGATGATCGGCCGAGCGCCAAAAGGCGCGGTGCGCGGCATCACCCCAATCATGTGAGGGCGCAAAATCGGTGACCGACCCGGTTGCCGGACGCAGTTCGGCGCGGAAGGCGAACGGATCGGCCTTCAGCGGCAGCGTCACCCCATCCGGGCCGACGATCTCGTATTTGTAGATGCGGCCAGCGTCGATGTCGGGGACGAACACTTCCCAAACGCCGGTATCCACGCGCTTGCGCATCACATGGCGGCGACCGTCCCATTCGTTGAAGTCACCGACGACGGACACGCGGCGCGCATTCGGAGCCCATACCGAGAAATGCACGCCGGAAGCGCCTTCATGGTCGATGAGGTGCGCGCCGAGCTTGTCGAACAGGCGCAGGTGCGTCCCTTCGGCGATGAAATAATCGTCCAGCGGCCCGAGGACCGGACCAAACGAATAGGCGTCCGTGACCCACCACTCGGCTTGAGGGTTGCGGACACGATATTTCAGCGGCTGCCGATCGCCGATCGTCAGTTTGCCGTCGAAGAAACCCGCTTCGTGCCGCATGCACAACCGGCCGATCTCTTCGCCCGACAGGTTGAAGGCGGTGACTTCTTGCGCGTGAGGGATGAAGCAGCGGGCTACGAAGGCGTTGTCGGCCTGATGAACACCAAGCACCGAAAAAGGGTCGCCATGACGCCCGGCAACGACAGCCTCGACGTCGCTGGTCCCCGTCAGCGACGGCGGCGTACGCTCTGCATTCCTCCCGCGCGCCGTCACAGGTCAATGACCGTCATTCATGCACTCATGCTGCAGGCACTTTCCAGATTTCCGTCGCGTATTGGCGAATGGTGCGATCAGAAGAGAACCATCCAACCCGGGCTGTGTTCCGTACGGCCATTTCCAGCCAGCGCGGGCTGTCGCGCCAGAGCGTGTCGACGTGGCGCTGTGCGGCCGCGTAAGCATCGAAGTCGGCGGCTACCATGAACCAGTCATGATCGTAGAGCCCGCCGATCAGTTCGCGATAACGATCCGGATCGTCCGGCGAAAAGACGCCGGACGATATGGCGTCGAGCGCCTGCTTGAGCTCGGGCGATGCCTCGATAATCTCTCGCGGATCATAGCCGTTGTCGCGGCGCTCCGCGACTTCCTGCGCGGTGAGGCCGAAGATGACGATGTTTTCTTCTCCCACGCACTCGCGGATTTCCACGTTGGCGCCATCGAGCGTGCCGATGGTCAGTGCGCCATTGAGCGCGAACTTCATGTTGCCCGTGCCCGAGGCTTCCAGGCCCGCGGTGGAAATCTGTTCCGACAGGTCGGCCGCCGGAATCATGATCTCGGCCATCGACACGTTGTAGTTGGGCACGAACACCACCTTCAGCAGTCCCCGCACGGCGGGATCGCTGTTGATGACGCGGGCGACGTCATTGGCAAGCTTGATGATCAGCTTGGCGTTGTGATAGCTCGGCGCCGCCTTGCCGCCGAAGAATTTCACGCGCGGAAGCCAATCCTTCTCGGGATGCGAGCGAATCTGGTCGTATAGCGCGACTGCCTCGATGATGTTGAGGAGCTGGCGCTTGTATTCGTGTATACGCTTGATCTGCGTGTCGAACAGAGCCGACGGATCGAGCTTGAGTCCCATGCGGTCGGCTACGACGCCGACAAGCTTTTCCTTGTTGGCGCGCTTGACCGCGGCAAACCGCTCCTGGAAGGCAGTGTCTGCCGCATGGGCATCGAGGTCCTTCAGCGCATCGATATCGTCGAGGAATTTGTCGCCGATCGCCTCCCGTATCAGGCTTGTCAGGCCGGGATTGCACTGCATCAGCCAGCGCCGCGGCGTGATGCCGTTGGTCTTGTTGTTGATCCGTGTCGGGTATAGCCGGTGAAGCTCGGAGAATACCGTTTCCTTCATAAGGTCCGTGTGCAGCGCGGACACGCCGTTGACCGAGAACGCGGCGACGAAGGCGAGATTTCCCATCCGCACGCGGCGCTCGCCATCCTCCTGAATAAGCGAGATGGCGCGCAGTTGCTCTTCGTCGAAATCGCCTGATGAGCGCACCTTGAGCAGCACCTCGGCATTGATGGCGTAGATGATCTGCATGTGGCGGGGCAGCAACCGCTCGAAGAGCGGCACCGGCCAGCTCTCCAGTGCCTCGGGCAGCAGCGTGTGGTTGGTGTATGCGAAGGTCCTGCAGGTAATGTCCCAGGCGACGTCGAAATCGTGCCCGTGCACGTCCATCAACAGCCGCATCAATTCGGCGACGGCGATCGCGGGGTGGGTGTCGTTGAGATGGATCGCAGCCTTTTCCGGCAGCGACAGCAAATCCGGGAACTGGCTGAGGTGACGGCGCACGATGTCCTGGATTGATGCCGCCGAGAAGAAGAACTCCTGCTTGAGCCGCAGTTCCTGCCCTGCCTGGTGGCTGTCGGCGGGGTAGAGCACCCTGGTCAGCGCCTCGGCCTTGTTGCTTTCGCGCAGCGCGCCGATGTGGTCGCCGGCGTTGAACGCATCGAGCAGGATCGGATCCACCGGCATGGCCGACCAGAGCCTCAACGTATTGACGCGCTTGCCGCGCCATCCGACCACGGGCGTGTCGAAAGCAACTGCGAGAAAGCGCTCCTGGGGCTTCCAGACATGGCGCTCGAGCCGGCCATCCTTGCTTGTCAGCGAGGTGACGGAGCCGCCGAAACCAACTTCGTATGCGCCTTCGCGGCGCTCGAACTCCCACGGATTGCCGTGCTCCAGCCAGGTCTCGGGCAACTCGACCTGCCAGCCATCATGAAACTCCTGCCTGAACAGCCCATGCACGTAGCGTATGCCATAGCCGTGCGCAGGTATGTCGACGCTCGCCATGGACTCCATGAAACAGGCAGCGAGCCTCCCCAAGCCGCCATTGCCGAGCGCCGCATCAGGTTCCAGTGCCGCGATCAGGTCGATGTCGACACCGTGGATGCCCAGAGCCTCGCGCATGGCATCCATCAGGCCGAGATTGGAGAACGCGTCGCGCATCAGTCGCCCGATCAGAAACTCCATCGACAGGTAGTAGACCCGCTTGTCCGCCTGCTCGTAGGCGCGTCTCGTCGATTCGATCCATCTGTCGACGACGCGGTCGCGCACAACCTTGATGGAGGCGGCGAGCCAATCGTGGCGCGTCGCCACCGATGGTTCCTTGCCAACCCTGTATTTCAGGCTTTCGATGATTTCCGCGGCAAGCTTGAGCACGTCGACCTGCTTGGCCGACGCGTGTGTGTTGTGATGGGAAGTCTCGGTCAAATTCATGCCCCCTCGATGGCCGCGCGTGCTTCCACACGCCGGCCGGTCCAGACTCCCTCCCGCAGTCGAGGTTATCCCAAAGCTTTGTAGCGTTCAACGGCGGCCGACCGCGCGATCTGTGCGGTCGCCATTCCGGGCTGGACCTCGCAAACGCAATGAGGCAGATGCAGTCGTGGAAGAGATGGCGCCGGCACCGCTTGAACCGGCCACGTTTGCGGAGGGACTAGATGATCCTGTGTTGCGGCGAAGCACTGATCGACATGCTGCCGCGCGTCACGGCTGCCGGGGAACCCGCTTTTTCACCCTATGTCGGCGGCGCGGTTTTCAACACCGCGATCGCGCTTGGCAGGCTCAGGGCGCCGACAGCCTTCTTTTCCGGCATCTCCACCGATCTCTTCGGTCGCAAGCTGAGCGATGCGCTCGAGGCGAGCCATGTCGACCTTGCCCATGTCCGCTTCTCCGACCGTCCGACCACATTGGCCTTCGTGCATCTCGACGAGGGCCAGGCGCGCTACGCCTTCTATGACGAGAACACTGCCGGGCGGATGCTCGAAGAAACCGACCTGCCGGAGCTGGGCCCGCATGTGGATGCACTCCACTTTTCCTGCATCAGCCTAGTGCCCGAACCGTGCGGCTCGACCTACGAAGCGCTGATGCGGCGTGAGCATCAAGCCCGCGTCATCATGCTCGACCCCAACATCCGCGCCGGGTTCATTCCGGACAAGGAAAAGCATCTCGCGCGCATGCGGCGCATGATCGCCATGGCCGACATCGTCAAGTTGTCCGACGAGGATCTGGGCTGGTTCGGTGAACACGGAGACCACGACGCCATCGCCGCGCGCTGGCTGGATGCGGGCCCAAAGGTGGTCGTCCTGACACGGGGCAGCGAGGGCGCGACCGGCTACACAAAGGATCACCGCGTCGAAATGCCCGCGCGCCAGGTGGACGTGGTGGATACGGTGGGTGCTGGCGATACCTTCAATGCCGGCCTGCTGGCATACTTTCACGAGGCGGGCCTGCTTTCCAAGGGTGCACTGGCCACCCTGCCGGAGCCCCACCTGCGCGGCTCGCTGGACTTTGCAATGGCGGCGGCGGCCGTAACAGTGTCGCGCGCCGGCGCAAACCCGCCCTGGCGTGACGAACTGCGCTGACCTCACAATTCCGCGGGCAGCCCCTCGGAAACGAAGTACGGGCTTGCGAACGGGTCATCGTCCTTCACCACGCCGGGGCCGTAGCGGTACGGCCTGCCGTCCAGCATGCGTGTCGTTCCGCCTGCAGCGCGCAACACCGCGTCGCCTGCCGCCACGTCCCACTGCATCGTCCGGCTCATGCGCGGATAAATGTCGGCTTCACCGGCGGCGACCAGGCAGAACTTCAGCGACGAGCCTACGGTGACGCATTTCGCGTCGGCGAAGCGGGCGATATATGCGTCCGTTTCCGGCGTGCGATGCGACCTGCTGGCAACGATGATCGGCGGCCGCTTACGCCTGCGCACGGCAATCGCCCGCCGTTCCACGAGCTGGTGCCCGGAATCCGTGCCCGCGGCCTCGGCACGTCCGGGGCGGCCGCTGTAGAATGTGTTGAGGGCGGGCGCATAGACCACGCCCACCACTGGTTCGCCGCCGCGCACCAATGCAATATTGACGGTGAAATCGCCCTTGCCGGCGACAAACTCCTTGGTGCCGTCGAGCGGGTCCACGAGAAAGAACACGTCGCCGTCGACGCGCGGCCGCAACCCGGCTGCGCTCTCCTCTTCGGCCACGACCGGGATGTCCGGGAAATGCGTGCGCAACCCGCTCAGTATGATGGCTTCCGCCTCGCGGTCGGCGCGCGTCACCGGTGAATGGTCGGCCTTTTCCTCCGTGCGAAAGCCCTGCCGGCAAATGTCCATGATCCGCCGCCCGGCCTCGAGCGCGAGCGGTTCGAAAACGGAAAGGATGGTCTGGTCGTCGTAAGGCAACGTCGGCATTCCTTGGCGATAGCCTGCCGCGCCGACCGCGACAAGCGCTTGCCGCGCGGGACGAGGGATTCGCAAGGGAATATCGCCAACTTCCGGCTTTACGCGGCCCTGCGCACACGATATTGAACGGCCCGTCCGTGTTGGGGCGTAGCCAAGTGGTAAGGCAGCGGTTTTTGGTACCGCCATTCCCTGGTTCGAATCCAGGCGCCCCAGCCAGTCGTCCCTGCGGCCCCTACGGCCGCGCGTTTTTCCGCGACAGCTTGTCTTCCCAGTTCAGCGCATGGCCGACGATGGCGTCGAGATCGTCGTGCTGCGGCTGCCAGCCGAGTTCTGCGCGGGCGCGGTTGGAGTTGGCGATCACGGCGGCGGCGTCTCCCGGGCGGCGCGCCACCATCTCAACCGGAAAGTCGGCACCCGAGACGCGCTTGACCGCATCGATGACTTCGAGAACGGAATAGCCGTGATTGTAGCCGCAATTGGCGACCAGGCTGTCGCCCCCCGCGCGCAGGCGCCGGAGCGCGAGCAGATGGGCGGCGGCAAGGTCGGTGACGTGGATATAGTCGCGCACGGCCGTGCCGTCGGGCGTGGGATAGTCGCTGCCGAACACCTTCATCTGTGTCCGCTTGCCCAGCGCGGTTTCGCTGGCGACCTTGATCAGGTGCGTCGCGCCCGGTGTCGACTGGCCCGTGCGGCCGTGCGGGTCGGCGCCCGCGACGTTGAAATAGCGCAGGGCGGTGTAGGTGAATTCATGCGCAGCAGCGGCATCGCGCAGCATGACCTCGCTCATCAGCTTGGAACTGCCATAGGGCGATTCGGGCGCCAGAGGCGCGTCCTCGCGCACTGGCTCGAGGCCGGCGGCGCCATAAACGGCGGCCGTGGACGAGAAGATGAAATTGGCCACCTTGCCCCGGACCGCGGCCTCGATCAGGCCGCGCGTCTTGCAGGTATTGTTCTCATAATAGCCAAGAGGGTCGGAGACCGATTCGGGCACGACGATCGAACCCGCGAAATGGATGATCGCGTCGATACCATGCTCGCGGATCAGCGAAGCGACGAGCGCGACGTCCCCAACGTCGCCGACCACCAGCTTCGCCTCGGGCGCAACGGCCCAGTCGAACCCGGTCGACAGCCGGTCGAGCACGACGACGTCCTCGCCCGCATCCAGCAGCGCCCAGACCATGTGGCTGCCGATATAGCCCGCCCCGCCGGTAACCAGAACAGCCATCGCACCCTTCTTTCTTTCCCGAGCGTAACAACGCAGCGGCTCATCATCCCTTCGCCAGGCTAGCGCAAAGGCCTCACCAGATGATTACCCGTTCACGGGTTGCAACGCAGTGAACACAAATTGATCGAAGCCGCGCTGATGCCGTGCTGCTTGGGCCGCAACCGACGGCCCGCGCGACTTTCGGCGGCCGGGCAACTCTGTTAACAGCGACAGCGTGAGGCGCCAGGCCCCATGCTTCAGACAGGAAGACAATGCAATTCATCGATCTTAGTGCCCAGCGGGCGCGCATTCGCGACAGGCTCAGGCTTGCCATGGACAATGTCGTTGAAGGCGGCCGCTACATTCTGGGTCCGCAGGTCGGCGAATTCGAACAGGCGCTTGCCGACTATGTCGGCGTCAAGCACGTCGTCGCCTGCGCCAACGGCACCGATGCACTGCTGCTGCCGCTGATGGCCTACGGGGTCGGCCCCGGTGACGCGGTTTTCTGCCCGAGCTTCACCTTCGCGGCGACCGCCGAGGTTGTTGCGCTCCGCCAGGCGGAGCCAGTCTTCGTCGAGATCGATCCCGAAACCTACAACATCGATCCCGCAAGCCTGGAGGCCGCGATCGAGATGGTGTTGAAGGAAGGTCGACTGACGCCGCGCGCGATCATCCCGGTCGATCTTTTTGGCCTGCCGGCGAACTATGCGCAGATCGCATCGATCGCCGCGCGCTACGACCTTCCGATCATCGAGGACGCTGCGCAGTCGATCGGCGGCAAGCTCGGCAACGGCATGTGCGGCAGTTTCGGCGATGTCGGCTCGACGAGTTTCTATCCGGCCAAGCCGCTTGGCTGCTACGGTGACGGCGGCGCCATGTTCACCGACAGCGACGAGATGGCGGAGACGCTGCGCTCGCTTGCATTCCACGGCAAGGGCGACACGCAGTACGACAATATCCGCGTCGGCATCAACTCGCGCCTCGACACATTGCAGGCGGCAATACTGATCGAAAAGCTCGCCATCCTCGAAGACGAGATGGAGCAGCGGCAGACGGTCGCCAGGCGCTACAATGACGGACTGGGCGGCGCCGTCAAAGTTCCGGAGATTGCCGCCGGCAGCCGCTCGGCCTGGGCCCAGTATGCAATCGAGACGCCGAAGCGCGACGCGCTCAAGGCGCATCTGCAGGCGGCCGGCATACCCTCGGTGATCTATTACGTGAAGCCACTGCATCAGCAGATCGCCTACGCGCAATACCCAGTCGCGCCGGGCGGTCTAGCAGTCTCGGAAGAGCTCCCATCCCGCATCCTGTGCCTGCCGATGCACCCGTATCTTTCGGAGGAGGATCAGGACCGCATCATTTCGACGATCAAGGAATTCGTGGGCCGCTGAACGACTCGGCGCAAGAAAAAAGGCCGGTCTCGCGACCGGCCTTTTTCGTTGTGACCTGCCAACGCTCAGGCGCGCTTGAACAGCGACCAGACCGCCGGCACGATGGCTGCTGCCAACGCGATCTTGACCAGATCGGTGACGATGAACGGCGCGACGCCGAACTGCCAGGCATTGCTTGCGCCGATCAGCGTTGCAAGCCAGGCGAAACCCATCGCCATCACCACCACTTCGCCGGCCAGCATCGCACCAAAAAGCTTCAGCGCGCTGCGATCCCAGCCCCGGTCGGCAGCCCAGCCGACAATCGCGGCCATCAGGACGAAGCCCGCCAGGAAGCCGCCGGTCGTGCCGAGCATGTAGACGATGCCGATGCCCTTCTCCGGCGTCGACTGGAATACGGGGAAGCCCATGGCGCCCTGCGCGAGGTAGAGCAGAACGGTGGCAACGCCCAGGCGCAGGCCGAAGGCAGCGGCGAGCAGCGGGACCACCATCGTCTGCAGGTTCATGTCGACCGGGCCGAGAACGACCTTGGTCTTCGCCGAAAGCGTCAGCAACAGCGTGCCGACGACGGCGATAAAGGTCAGCATCGCATAGCGCGCGATGCCCTTTTCAGGCACGGCGTAGGATACGAGCGGTCGCGAAAGAACTGCGGCGGACATGAAGATCTCCATCGGTATCGATGAGGCGCGGGGCCTCGATGCGGGTGGTTTCCCCTATATGATCTTCCATGATAAGCGGCAACACGATTTGCCGATCTATCCTCGTCTGCAAGGAAACCGTCATGGCTCTCGCATTCAACACCGCCTTCGAGCCCGCCTACGGCGAGGCTGTCGAAATGGCGCCGGGGATCGCGCGAATCACCGTCAACAACCCGTCCGCCTTCACCTTCCACGGCACCAACAGCTATATCGTCGGCACAAGGACGCTGGCAGTGATCGACCCGGGACCGATCGACGAGGCGCATCTGAATGCGCTCCTGAAGGCAATCGATGGTCGCCCGGTCAGCCATATCCTGGTCTCGCACACGCATGTCGACCATTCGCCGCTGGCGGCGCGTCTGCAGCGCGAAACCGGCGCGACGATCCTCGCCGAGGGTCCGCATCGCCCGGCGCGCCCGTTGCGCATCGGCGAGGTGAACCCTTTGGATGCCAGCGGCGACACTGGCTTCAACCCCGACATCGCGATTGCCGACGGCGAATTGATCGAGGGCGATGGCTGGACGATGCGTGCCGTGTTCACACCGGGCCACACGGCCAATCACATGGCCTTCGCTCTCGAAGGCACCGGCGTGCTTTTTTCGGCCGATCACGTGATGGCGTGGGCGACCTCGATCGTGGCGCCACCCGATGGCGCGATGTCGGACTACATGGCCTCGCTCGACAAGCTGCTGGCGCGCGACGACAGGATCTTTTTTCCCGGCCATGGCGGGCCGGTCGTGTCCCCCGCCGCGTTCATGCGGGGGCTCAAAACGCATCGCAAGATGCGCGAGCGCGCCATCATCGAACGATTGCGGACAGGCGACCGGACGATTGCCGAAATGGTCGCCGCCATCTATCGCGATACCGATCCGCGGCTCTACGGCGCTGCGGGCCTTTCCGTGCTCGCACATCTGGAGGATCTCGTCGCACGCGGGATCGTCAAGGCGGAGGACGAGCCGTCACTCGACGGGGTCTTCTTCCTCCGTTGAGGCGGGAATGTCGATGATGCTCAGCGACTGGCGCGTGAATTCGGCGTCGACCTCGTCGAGGAAACCGCGGATGCGCCGCGCATTGTCACCAAGGTCGTGTGCGCCGTATCGCGAGCTCATGCGCATATCGACAAACACCGACTCACCCTCGTCGGTCAGCCGGATGACGGCGTCGGCGGGTAGACGCACAAGGAGCGTTGGAGCCTGCACCTCGATGGACAGTTCGGCAGCCATCGGCAGCGTGTCTGGCAGCGGGGCTCGGGGCATCCAGCCACGCGTGGCGACCACGACCTCGATCGCGTCCAGCACCCGCTCCATCGAGGCATCGAACCTGCGGCCGCGCACTTCCGGGTATCCGGCCCGCTGTAACTCGGCCTCTGCGGCGGTGATCGGCGTGATCGGATTCATCTGCCCGGTGCGGTCTCGCGGAGCAAACACGAAGATCGGCGGCTCCGAAAGGTCGGTCGAGATGTCGTTGAGCGGCGGATAGCGGAACGCGAAATAGCCCGCCGCCGTGAAGGGCGCCAGGACCAGGACGGAAAGCACCACGGCAAGCGCCGAGGCCCTTCCGGCCACGTCGCCCTCCACCCACAGCCGCCTGAAGCCGACGATTGCCAGCAGCAGGCCGATCATCGCCAAGGCCGCGGCGAGCAATTCCACCCAGATGAACGCCAGCGTGTCCACCATGCCATAGCGATGCCCGACCGCCGCCGTTAAGGCCAGCACGGCGGAGAAGGCGGAGACGCTCCGTGCCCATTGAGCGGCGGCGGAGACCCGCCGCTCCTGAAACAGGCGCATGGTCGTCATGCTGTCGGCAGGCGATAGTCCCGGAACTGCTCGCGCAGCGCGGTCTTCTGGATCTTGCCGGTCGCCGTATGCGGAATCTCGCCGACGAACGCGACGTCGTCAGGCATCCACCATTTTGCGACCTTGCCCTCCATGAAGGCCAGCAATTCGTCCTTCGACGGCGTCTTGCCCTCCTTGCTGACGACGACGAGCAGCGGACGTTCATCCCATTTGGGATGGGCGATGCCGATGACAGCGGCTTCGGCGACGTCGGGATGCCCGACCGCCAGGTTCTCCAGATCGATCGTCGAGATCCATTCGCCACCCGACTTGATGACGTCCTTGGCGCGATCGGTGATCTGCATGTAGCCATGCTTGTCGATATGCGCGACATCACCCGTGTCGAACCAGCCATCCTCGTCGAACTGTTCTCCGCCGGCGCCCCCGTAGTAGGAACTGGCGACCGCAGGGCCCTTCACCTTCAGCCTGCCGAACGTCTTGCCGTCCCAGGGGTGCTCCTTGTTGTCGTCGTCGGTGATCTTCATTTCGACGCCGAAGGGCGCATAGCCCTGCTTCTGCTGCACATCCAGCCGCGCTTCGCCGGTGAGTTGCTGGTATTCCGGCTTCATCGTTGCGAGCGAGCCGAGCGGCGACATCTCCGTCATACCCCAGGCATGGATCACTTCCACGTCGTAGTTCTGCTGGAACTTCTGTGTCATCGCACGCGGGCATGCCGATCCGCCGATCACCACGCGCTGCAGATGTGGCAGCTTCTTGCCGGTCTGTTCGAGATATTGAAGCAGCATCAGCCACACGGTCGGCACGGCGGCGGTGAAGGTCACCTTCTCGCCATCCAGCAATTCGTAAATCGCCTCGCCGTCCATGCGGCCGCCCGGCATGACCAGTTTCGCCCCGACCATCGGCGCGCTTTGCGCAAGGCCCCAGGCGTTGGCATGGAACATCGGCACCACTGGCAGCACGATGTCACGCGCCGATATCCCCATCGCATTGGGGCTGATGGCAATCATTGCATGAAGAACGTTGGAGCGATGGGAATAGACCACGCCCTTCGGATCGCCCGTCGTGCCCGACGTGTAGCACATGCCGCAGGCGGCACGCTCGTCGAGGTCGAGCCAATCGAAATCGCCATCCGCCTGCGCCAGCCATTCCTCGTAGGCCACCACGTTTGGCAGGCTTGTCTGCGGCATATGGGCGGCATCGGTGAAGACAATGATCTTTTTCAGAGACTTGACCAGCGGCGCCAGCTTTTCCACCAACGGCACGAATGTCAGGTCCACGAACAGCGCCGTGTCTTCGGCGTGGTTCATGATCCAGGCGATCTGTTCGGGAAAGAGGCGCGGATTGAGCGTGTGATAGACGCCGCCCATTCCCATGATGCCGTACCAGGCCTCAAGGTGACGCGCCGTGTTCCAGGCAAGCGTGGCGATACGGTCGCCCGGCTTGAACCCGTCGCGCGAAAGTTGCTGGGCAGCCTTCAGCGCGCGGATGCGCGCCTGGCCGTATGTGGTGCGCACGATGGGCCCCTCCACCGATCGCGACACGATTTCCCGGTCCGGGTGCTGAAGCCCCGCGTGATCGAGTATCTTGTGGCACAGTAGCGGCCAGTCCTGCATCAATCCGAGCATTGCGTTCCTCCATGGCAATCGGTGCGCGCAGAATTGGTCGGAACTGCCGCAATGTCCAGCGTCAGGTTGACCTGAAAATGTCTGTCGACGGCGTCACAAAGCCGCCACCTTCGCGCGGAACTCTATAGACAACGGGGCAGATGGGGGCAGAC
The DNA here is from genome assembly GCF_039839275.1 of Mesorhizobium sp. CAU 1741. Lineage (NCBI taxonomy): Bacteria > Pseudomonadati > Pseudomonadota > Alphaproteobacteria > Hyphomicrobiales > Phyllobacteriaceae > Mesorhizobium > Mesorhizobium sp. CAU 1741. Next base: position 64,633 of record NZ_JBDOQP010000002.1, read on the forward strand.
TAAGAGGCCACCGCTATGGATATGCCCGAGACACTTCCAGTCCAGTCGACCGACGATGAGTTCGAGACCGCGATCCGCGAAACCGTCAATGCGGTGGGCGGAACGCTACTATTCAAGATGAAGCTCGAGGACGGCGACAGTTGCCGCTGGACTGCGGCAGTCGCGATCGAGGACGGCGGCAAGCTTGAAGTCGTGATCATCGACCTGCCATGCGGCGCCGACAGCGGCAATGTCAGTGTCAGCCCAGCAGCCCAGAGCGACCTGCCGATCGCGCATATCGCCACCGCCTATGCCAGCCTTGCCGAATGCTGGAGCAAAGCCGCCTGAGCAGCGTGGCCGTATGGTCCAACGACAAGGGCCATGTGAACCAGCTTCGCGCTATCCCTTACGCCTGCAGCGGTAACCGGTTAGGGTCGGGCCTGCAATCTGGAGGCCCCGAATGAACCAGTCACCCCCGCTCACGAACCTGCAGGCCCGCGATATCGCCTCGGTGCTGCATCCGTATACGCCCATACATAAGCTGGGTGAGATCGGGCCGACGGTGATCGAGCGTGGCAAGGGCGTCTTCGTCTACGACACTCAGGGCAAAGAATACATCGAAGGCATGTCCGGCCTGTGGTGCGCGGGTCTCGGCTTTGGCGACGAGGAGATGGTGGAGGCGGCGACCGAACAGTTGCGCACGCTGCCCTACTACCACCTGTTCGGGGCGAAGGGCACCGAGTCGGCGATCGAGCTTGCGGAAAAGCTCAAGGAGATCGCGCCGATGCCGATCTCGAAGGTGTTCTTCACCTCGTCCGGATCGGAAGCCAACGACACCCAGGTCAAGCTTGCCTGGTACATGAACAACGCGCTCGGCCGCCCCAACAAGAAGAAGATCATTTCACGCATGAAGGCCTATCACGGTGTCACCGTGATGTCGGCCTCGCTCACGGGGTTGCCCTACAACCACATGGGCTGGGACCTTCCGGTCGACCGCGTGCTGCATACCGACTGCCCGCACTACTACCGCTTCGGCCAGGAAGGAGAGAGCGAGCAGGAATTCGTCAGCCGCGTCGTCGGTTCGCTGCGTGACCTGATCGAGCGCGAAGGGCCGGACACCATCGCTGCCATGATCGCCGAACCGGTCATGGGCGCCGGTGGCGTGATCGTTCCGCCGGAGGGCTACTATCCTGCAATCCAGCAGGTGCTCGACGAACACGACATCATCCTCATTGATGACGAGGTCATCAATGGCTTTGGCCGCACCGGCAACTGGTGGGGCTGCCAGACGCTGGGCATGACGCCGACAACGATTTCCGCAGCCAAGCAGATGACGTCCGCGTATGCGCCGCTGGGCGCGGTCCTGGTTCCCGAAGACATCTATCAGTCCTATGTCGACCATTCGCGCAAGATCGGCACCTTCGGGCACGGCTTTACCTATGGCGGCCATCCCCTCGGCTGCGCATTGGGCGTCAAGGCGATCGAAATCTACCAGAAGCGCGACATTATCGGCCATGTGCGCGGGCTGTCGCCGCTCTTCGAGAAGCGGATGAAGAAGCTGGTGGATCATCCGCTGGTTGGCGAAGCCCGCTATTGCGGCCTCATGGGTGGCGTCGAACTGGTCGCCGACAAGGCAACAAAGCGGTCGTTTGCAGCATCGGCCGGCATCGGGCCACTCTGCGCCAAGCATTGCGAGGCGCGCGGCGCGATCCTGCGTGCCATCGGCGACACCATCGCCTTCTGTCCGCCGATGATCATCAGCGAGGCGGAATTGAACGAGTTGTTCGATCGCTTCGAAAAGGCACTGGACGACACCGAAGCAGTCGTGTCGAAGGGCAATCTCCGCGCGGGCTGAGCGTCGGAAGGGTGGTTGGCGCTTGAACCGCCAGCCAACCCTTCCTAGTTGATGTGCAGCGACAGGAGACGCAGATGTCCAACCCATCACCCGGCATGGTCAGCCACCCCGACCGCATCATAACGGTCGAACCGTTCCCCGGTACGGTCAGCGTCCGCTTCGGTGACGTCGTGATCGCGTCATCGACGAAAGCGCTCGAACTTCGGGAAGGCAGCTATCCGCCGGTCTTCTATATCCCGTTCGAGGATATCTATTTCGAGCATCTGGAGCGGTCTGACAGCCAGACCTACTGCCAGTTCAAGGGCGACGCCAGCTACTGGGGCGTCAGCGCACAGGGCGAAGCAGCGCCCGACGCCATGTGGGCCTATCAGACCCCCTATGACGAGATGCAGCCGATCAAGGACCACGGTGCATTCGACCGTTCGAAAGTGACGATCGACGCCGGCTGACTGCTCCGCTAGACTTTTCTGGCGGCGGCTTGGGCCGCGGCCAGCCGCGCGATCGGCACGCGGAATGGCGAACACGACACATAGTCGAGCCCGACCTCCTCGCAGAAGCCGATGGATGCCGGGTCGCCGCCATGCTCGCCGCAAATGCCGAGCTTGATATCGGGACGCGTTGCGCGGCCCTTGTCTGCGGCCATGCGCACCAGTTCGCCAACCCCTTCCACATCCAGCGTAATGAACGGGTCCTGCTCGATGATGCCTTTCTGTCGATAGGTCTCGAGGAAGGACGAGGCGTCGTCGCGCGAGATGCCGAACGTCGTCTGGGTCAGGTCGTTGGTGCCGAAGGAAAAGAACTCCGCCGCCTCCGCGATGACATGGGCGCGGATCGCGGCGCGCGGCAGTTCGATCATCGTGCCGACGAGGTAGTCGATCTTCGTGCCGCGCTCTTCCATCACCGCCTTCGCGACTTCGTCGATGCGCGCCTTGACGAAGTCGAGCTCCTTCATGATGCCCACGAGCGGCACCATGATCTCGGGCACAACCGGGCTTCCGGTCCTCTCGCCGGCTTCCACCGCCGCCTCGAAGATGGCGCGCGCCTGCATCTCGGCAATTTCAGGGTAGGACACCGCCAGCCGGCAGCCGCGATGGCCCAGCATGGGGTTGAACTCGTGCAGGGCGTCGGTGCGCTGCCGCAGCTTTTCCGGCGAAATGTTCATCACCTTCGCCACGTCGGCAATTTCGTCCTCGCTCTTGGGAAGAAATTCGTGAAGCGGCGGGTCAAGCAGGCGGATCGTCACCGGCAGGCCCGCCATGATCTCGAACAGGGTGGCGAAGTCCGACCGCTGCATGGGCAGAAGCTTGGCAAGCGCGGCCCTGCGATCCTTCTCGACATCCGAGAGGATCATCTCGCGCATCGCCACGATGCGCTCATCGTCGAAGAACATGTGCTCGGTGCGGCACAGGCCGATGCCCTCGGCGCCGAATGACCGCGCCATGCGCGCGTCTGCCGGCGTCTCTGCATTCGCGCGCACCTTCATCCGGCGCGTCGAATCCGCCCATTCCATGATCGAGGCAAAATCGCCGGAAAGCTCCGGCTGCAGCATCGGCACGGTGCCCTTGAGTACCTGGCCGGTGGCTCCGTCGATGGTGATGACATCGCCCTTCTTGAGGGTCTGGCCCATGGCGATGAGCGTGCCGGTGCGGTAGTCGACGCGTAGCGATCCCGCCCCTGAAACGCAGGGCTTGCCCATGCCGCGCGCAACCACCGCCGCGTGGCTGGTCATTCCGCCCCGCGTCGTCAGGATTCCTTCCGCCGCATGCATGCCGTGAATGTCTTCGGGGCTGGTCTCGATGCGCACCAGGATCGCCTTGCGGTTCTGGGCGCGCATCTCCTCGGCGTCATCGGACGAGAACACGATCTCGCCGGTGGCGGCGCCCGGCGACGCGGGCAAGCCCATGCCGATGACGTTGCGCTCGGCCTTGGGATCGATGGTGGGATGCAGCAACTGATCGAGCGAAGAGGGATCGACGCGCAGCACCGCCTCCTCCTTGGTGATCAAACCCTCCGCCGCCATGTCCACGGCGATCCGCAGCGCCGCCTTGGCGGTGCGCTTGCCCGACCGCGTCTGCAGCATCCACAGCTTGCCGCGTTCGATCGTGAATTCGAGATCCTGCATGTCGCGGTAGTGGCGCTCGAGGCGCTGCGAAATGTCGACGAAGGCCGCGTAGGCCTCCGGCATGACCTTTTCCATCGACGGCTTGTCGGAGCCGGCCTCGATGCGCGCAGCCTCCGTGAGATTCTGCGGCGTGCGAATGCCGGCCACGACGTCCTCGCCCTGCGCGTTGACGAGGAACTCGCCATAAAGCTGCCTGTCGCCGGTCGACGGGTTGCGCGTGAAGGCGACGCCGGTAGCGGACGTGTCGCCCATGTTGCCGAATACCATCGCCTGCACGTTGACGGCGGTGCCCCAGCTTTCGGGAATGTCGTGCAGGCGGCGATAGGTGATCGCGCGGTGGTTCATCCAGCTCGAGAACACCGCGCCGATCGCACCCCAGAGCTGCTCTTGAGGGTCCTGCGGAAACGGCGAGCCCAGCTCTTCCTCGACCTTCGCCTTGTAAAGCGCGATGACTTCGCGCCATTCCTGCGCGCTCAGGTCGGTGTCGAGTTCGTAGCCGCGATTGGCCTTCTCGTCTTCGAGGATTTCCTCGAAATGCTCATGGTCGACGCCCAGCACGACGTCGGAATACATCTGGATGAAGCGGCGGTAGCTGTCATAGGCGAATCGCTCGTCGCCGGAATCCCGTGCCAGCGCCTCCACCGTCTCGTCGTTGAGGCCGAGATTCAGCACCGTGTCCATCATGCCCGGCATCGAGGCACGCGCGCCGGAGCGCACGGAGACGAGCTGCAAATTTTGGGGATCGCCGAAGCGACGGCCGGTGATCGCGGCGATCCCGTCAAGCGCCTCAGCCGCCTGCTGCTTCAGTTCTTCCGGGTAGGTCCGGCCATTGGCGTAGTACCAGGTGCAGAGCTCGGTCGTGATCGTGAAACCGGGTGGTACGGGAAGGCCCAGGCTGCTCATTTCAGCGAGGTTCGCGCCCTTGCCGCCGAGAAGGTTCCTGTCGGACGCGCCACCTTCGGCCTTGCCGTCTCCGAAGTTGTACACCCACTTCGTCATGTCCGCCTCTTTCCTATGGGGCGCATCAGGTATCGCCAATCCGGCGCCCGCGCGCAGACGGATACGGCGGCAGATCGATAAACGCAACAGGCCAGCCCGGCGCTTGCGGAAATCAATCGATTAGGAGGTCAGGCAGATTCTGCGTTGCTCCAACCGCCGATGATCACTAGAACATATCGGGAACAATCAGGAGGTATGGTGATGCGCGACAACGGCAAGCTGGATTATCTCGAAATGCAGGCGGCGAACGGCACGATCGACAGTGTGAAAGCTTTCTACAGCGCCGCCTTTGGCTGGACGTTCACGGATTACGGCCCTTCCTATGCGGCGTTTGGAGAGGGGCTCGACGGCGGTTTCGACGGCTCTGCGGCACGCGAGACCAAGCCGCTGCCGGTCATCTACGCCGACGACCTCGAGGCCGCGGCAACGGCTGTCGTCGAGGCTGGCGGCACGGTGATCAGGCCCATCTATCCGTTTCCGGGTGGACGCCGCTTTCATTTCACCGACCCGGCCGGCAATGAACTCGCCGTCTGGAGCGAATAGGCTGCCTTAGCGCACCGTGCTCGGTCTCTCGGCCAGAACCCTGCGCAGCAGGCCGGTTGCGAGGCCCACCTCCGGCTCCTTCTGCAGGGCCATGACATGGCGAAGACGGAAACCCGCCGCGTCGGCGCCTGTCCCCTCGCCGATCAGGTTGGTCGATCTGTCCGTCAGGTGCCTGATGCGCTCGGCATCGTCAGCCTCGCCATCGGACTGGAGCTGGTCGATCTCGGCGATCAGTTGCGACAACGTGCCCATCCATGCAAAGCGCGGATCAGCGATCAGGGCGAAAAGCATCGAATAAGGACTGTTTCGCAACACAGGATCATCGCCCGCCTCCGCGAGGATCAGAGCGCGATGAAACCCCTTTAGGGCGCCGGAAAGCTCACGCGCGAATTCGGCGGTGGCGCCAGCACCGGAAGTCGAGTCGCCTTCGCCCTTCCCGCTCACACTGCCTCACGCAATTGTTCGGCCGCCTCGAGGTCGACCGAAACCAGTTGGCTCACGCCCTGCTCGCCCATCGTGACGCCAAACAGCCTGTTCATGCGGGCCATGGTGATCGGGTTGTGGGTGATGACGACAAAGCGGGTTTCGGTGCTCGCCGCCATCTCGTCCATCAGGTTGCAGAAGCGTTCGACATTGTGATCGTCGAGTGGGGCATCGACCTCGTCGAGCACGCAGATCGGCGCCGGATTGGTCAGGAACACCGCAAAGATCAACGCCATTGCCGTCAGCGCCTGCTCGCCGCCGGAGAGCAAGGTCATCGTCTGCGGTTTCTTGCCGGGCGGGCGGGCAAGGATTTCGAGGCCGGCTTCCAGCGGATCCTCCGATTCGATCAGCTGCAGCTCGGCCGTCCCGCCGCCAAACAGGTGCGTGAAGAGACGCTGGAACTGCACGTTCACGACGTCGAAGGCCGCCAGAAGGCGCTCACGCCCTTCCTTGTTGAGGCTCTGGATCGCCTGGCGCAGCCGGCGGATGGCCTCGACAACGTCCTCTCGATCGCTGACCAGGGTCTCCAGTCGTTCCGAAAGTTCGCTCTGCTCTTCTTCGGCGCGCAGGTTCACGGCGCCGAGCCGCTCCCGTTCGATCTTGAGCCGGTCGAGATTGCGCTCGATCAGCGCCATTTCCGGCAGCGTGTCGTCCGCCGCCAAGCCGGTGTGCTGGATCACCAGATGCGGAGGCACGTTGAGCACTTCGAGAATGCGCGCCTCGGCCTCCTGCCGGCGTTCGTCGGCGGCCGTCAGCCGTTCCTCGGCCCGCGCCCGCGATTCACGCGCCTGCGACAGCCCCTGGATCGCCTCGGTAGCTGCCTTGTCGAGCGCAGATTGCCGGTTCTCCGCTTCCTGCAACCTGTCAGCGGCCTCCTTGCGCAACGTTTCGGCCTGCGAGAGCTGGCTGAGAAGGGTTCGGCGCTGGGCGTCGATCTCGTCGGGCGCTTCGGCTAGCGCCTCATGCTCGATCGCCGCCTCCTCGCGACGCTCGCGCAACGCGGTGATCTGACGATCAGCGTTGGAGGCACGCTCCACCCAGGAACCGCGCTCGACAGCAATGGCAGCAAGCCTGCGGGCTCGCGCCTCCGCCTCCCGGCTGAGCCCGTCATGGGCAGCGCGCGCGTCTGCGAGCCTTGCACGATCTTCCGCGACATCGCGTGCCAGCCCATCGAGACGCGACTGGAGTTCCGAAAGCTCGGGCGCCGCCGCAAGCATCTCCTGCGCTTCCTCCAGCGCGATGCCAGTCTCTTCCAGTGTTTCCACAAGCCTGCCGCGCGTGTCGTCGAGGACCGCCCTGCGGCTTGCGAGCTCACCTGCCGCCCTTTCGGCGCTGGCGAGGGACTGGCGAGCATCGTCCAGCACACGTTGCGCCTCACGCCAGCCATCACGCGCCTGACGTTCGGAATCCACAGCCTGTTTTACGCGCGCCTCCGCGTGGGCAAGCTGGTCCTCGGCGGCACGGACCATGCGTGTCGCGCCGGTGGCTTCGGCTTCCAGCTCCGCCAGACGGTTCTTCTGCGCCAGCCTCAGGGCGGCGGAAGTGGGTGCATCCGCGCTTGCCGTCAGTCCGTCCCAGCGCCACACCGCACCGTCGCGGCTGACGAGAACCTGGCCAACGGCCAACTTTCCCTGCAGAGCCGGGCCCTGCGCCGCATCGACGATGCCGACCTGCGCGAGACGGCGGGCAAGCTGGGCCGGTGCGCGCACCACACCATTCAACGGCTCGGCGCCTGCTGGAAGCGAGGGGTCATCGGCCCGCGCTTCCAGATCGCTCCAATGGACCGGGGCCGCCCGATCCAGCGGCACGTCGAGGTCCTCGCCCAAGGCGGCGCCGAGCGCGGTTTCGAAGCCACGTTCGACGCTGATCTGCTCCAGCACGGCCGGAAACAGGTCGCCGGCCGCCGCGTTTATGATCTTGGCAAGCGTCCGGGCTTCGGTCTCGATGCGCTGAAGTTCCGCCCGGGCATCCGCCAGCGGCGGGCGGGCCTGCGTTTCGCCTGCGCGCGCTTCGGAGACGGCTGACTCGGCGGCGTAGGCCGATGCCTCGGCCTCCTCCGCCCTCATTTCCGCCTCGTCCACCATCACACGCTTTTCTGCAGGGTCGGCCAGAGATGCGATCCGGCTCGCGATGTCGCCGGCTTCGCGGTCGACATCGTCGATCTGGCGCTGCACCCGATCCCGCCGCTCCGCAAACTCGCGCAGCGAGCGTTCGATCTGGGTTCGAGCGGCGGACGCCTCGGCCCGTTCGGACGTCAGCTTTGCAAGGGCGGCCTCGCTGGCGGCGAGTTGCGTCTGCGCCGCCTCGAAGGTCACGCGCGTCTCGACCTCGCGCTCGGTCGCGCCGGACTCGTCTTCCCGCAATTGCTGTTCTTCTGCGGCTAGCCGCGCCAACACGTCGGCGTTGTCGCGCACCATGCGCTCCTCACGCTCGATGTCGGCATTGAACTGGTCGAGGCGCTTCTCGAGCTCGGCCCGGCGCCTGGCGATGCGCGCGGCTTCTTCGTCGAGCTGTGTGCGGGCAATGGTCAGCCGCTGCACGGCGGCGGCGGCGGCGGCTTCCGCATCCCGCAGTTCTGGAAGCCGGTGCGCGGCGATACCCTGGTCCTTTGCCGCCTGCATCTGCTGCGCGGCGCGATCGCCGACGAGCGTCGTCGCCTGCGCGAGTGCCGAGCGCGCCTCTCCCTCCTGCGCCTTGGCCTGGGTCCAGCGAAGATGCAGCAGCGTCGCCTCGGCCTTGCGGATGTCGGCCGACAGGTTCTTGAAGCGCGACGCCTGCCTTGCCTGGCGCTTCAGGCTTTCGATCTGGCTTTCGAGTTCACTGACGACGTCGTCCAGGCGTTCGAGATTCTGCTCCGCGGCGCGCAGGCGCAATTCCGCTTCGTGGCGGCGCGTGTGCAGGCCGGAGATGCCGGCGGCTTCCTCGAGCAGTGCGCGGCGCGCCTGCGGCTTGGCCTGGATGAGCTCGCCGATGCGGCCCTGACCAACCATCGAGGGCGAACGCGCGCCAGTTGACTGGTCGGCGAACAGAAGCTGCACGTCCTTGGCGCGCGCCTCCTTGCCGTTGATGCGGTAGAGTGAGCCGGACTCGCGCTCGATGCGGCGTGAAACCTGCAGTTCGTCCGCATCGTTGAAGGCCGCGGGGGCTGAACGGTCGCTGTTGTCGAGGAACAGCGTCACTTCAGCGGTGTTGCGGGCAGGCCTCGTTCCGGAACCGGAGAATATGACGTCGTCCATGCCGGACGCGCGCATGTTCTTGTAGGAGCTTTCGCCCATTACCCAGCGAAGTGCTTCGACCAGGTTGGACTTTCCGCAGCCATTCGGCCCGACGATGCCCGTCAGGCCTCGTTCGATGACGAAATCACTGGGCTCGACGAAGGACTTGAAGCCGAGGACTCTGAGGCGTGAGAATTTCATGCGCGCGCACCTTGGCGCACGCGCAAAGCCGTCCGGCCCAGAAAGGCGCGGCTACAGCATGCCGTCGATGATGGCCGACATCTCGGCAACCGTCAGAGCCCCCGAATATTTGTTTCCGTTGATGAAGAAGGTTGGCGTAGCGTCCACGCCGAAATCATCCGCGCCTCTTTGCCGCACGGCTCTCACATCATCCAGAAGCTGCTGGTTCGTCAAGCACGCCTCGAAGGACTCCTGTGAAAAACCAGCCAGTCGCGCAATCTGAAGCAGCGCTTCGCGTGCATTCTCAGCCTGCACCCAGCTTGCCTGCTGCTGGAAGAGCACGTCGACCATGGAGAAATACTTGTCCTCCGAGCAACGCGCCAGCATGAAACCGGCTTCGGCGCGAGGATCGAACGGGAATTCGCGCATGATCAGGCGCGCCTTGCCGGTGTCGATGTAGTTTTCCTTGATCGCAGGCAGCGTGTTGCGATGGAAATTCGCGCAGTGGCCGCATGTCATCGACGCGTATTCGACGATCGTCACGGGTGCGTCCGCCTCGCCAAGCGTCTGCTCGGGCAAGGCTCCCTCGGCCAGCAGATCCGCCATGTCCACCGTGCCCGTCGGCTGCGGTGCGCTTGCGCCGCCGCTGGTCGACGACGTCTGCGCCTGGGCGTCGGTGCCGGAGTCGCTGCAGGCCGAAAGCAGCACGGCGGCTGCCGGCACCGCGGCGAGCGATGCGAGAACGGATCTGCGCTGAAGAAGGCGGGTCATGCGAATCACCTGTTTGTCCAATGAATGTTGCAGCCTGGAGACGCCCAATGGCCAGTGTCGGGGCCAAATACGTCAAATCTGTCCCCAATCCAATCTTATGCCGAAAACGGATCGTTCACGAAAGCGCGATAGCCGGGCAACGGCGTCAGCCCTTGCTGACCATCACCGAGCGCCCGAGACGCGCCAGCGCCTCGCGCAAGCCGTCATCCTCGATCGCCTCGACCATGGTGCCCAGCTTTGCTTCCTCCCCGCCCGTGAGCGCGCGCAGCTTCGGTCTGGCTTTGGGTGCGTTATCGACCTGCTTTTGGACGATCTTCACACGCCCGACGGCGGCGAAGCCGAGAAAGGCGTTGACGCGGGAGATGATCTCGCCGGTCTCGTGCTGCACGTGCAGCGCGGCTCGCCCCTCGCATGCGATCACCAGCGTCGCCGGCTCAAACGGGTCGTCCTCATGCAGGCGGCGCGGCCATGCAATCTTTTCGGGCCGCGTCGTTGTCGAAAGACGCTCGCCGACGATCTCCTCCCATGACTGAACCAGCCCGATCGTCATTCCTGCACGCTTGCGCAAAAGTGGGTCGATCACCGCCACGGCAAGGTCGCTGACGGGCGTGGCATTGCCGTATGGTCGTTTCCCTGCCATGTGCATTCTCCATTCGCCGCCCAGCCGGAACCGCCATCACGGACAGCCAGTCGGACCAATCACCGTGCAACCTACCAGCAATCTCGGCATAAATCAGGAGCAAGACGTCGCCGCTGCATTGCTCGCCTGGTACGATGCGCACCATCGCGAGTTGCCATGGCGGACGTCGCCGCGCGCGCTTGCCGCGGGCCATCGGCCTGATCCCTACCATGTCTGGCTCTCCGAAGTGATGCTTCAGCAGACGACCGTCGAGGCGGTGAAGCCCTACTTTGTTCGTTTCCTGCAGCGCTGGCCCGAGGTGAAGGACCTTGCGCAGGCAGAGCCCGATGACGTGATGAAGGCATGGGCCGGGCTCGGTTATTATTCGCGTGCCAGAAACCTGAAAAAATGCGCCGACGCGGTGCTCGCACTGCATGGCGGACGCTTCCCGGACTCCGAAGACGGATTGCTCGCCCTGCCCGGTATCGGCGCCTATACAGCGGCGGCGATTGCGGCCATTGCATTCGACCGCCCCAGTGCCGTGGTCGATGGCAATGTCGAGCGGGTCGTTTCGCGGCTGCACGCCATCGAAACGCCCTTGCCGGCCGCAAAGGCGCAGATCAAGGTGCACGTCGCCGCCATGGTGCCGGCGGCAAGACCGGGTGACTTCGCACAGGCGATGATGGATTTGGGCGCGACGATCTGCTCGCCGCGGCGTCCGAGTTGCATGTTGTGCCCGTTGAACACGCATTGCCAAGCGCTGCGCACCGGCGATCCTGAACGTTTCCCCATCAAGGCGGGCAAGAAGGAAAAACCATTGCGCCGGGGCGCCGCCTTCGTAGCCGTTCGAGACGATGGGGCTGTGCTTTTGCGCAAGCGCCCCGACAGCGGGCTGCTCGCCAGCATGGCCGAGCCGCCGACCTCGGCATGGACCGCACGCCTCGACGGTGGGACCGACGCCGATGCGGCTCCGTTCGCGGCGGCGTGGCGCCCGGCGGGCACTATCCGCCACGTCTTCACGCATTTCGAACTTCTGCTCGATGTGTTTCGCGCCGACGGGGTCACGCGGTCGGCGCCGCCGGGCTGCTGGTGGTCGCCACCGCGCGAGATTGCCGGGGAAGCGTTGCCGACTGTCATGAAGAAGGCAATCGAGGCGGCTATACCCGGCATCACACGAGCTGAGAGACCCACGAAAGCAGACCATGACTGAAATCCGCCATATCGTCTTCGACATCGGCAAGGTGCTGATCCACTACGACCCCGAACTGCCCTATCGTCGGCTGATCCCCGATGATCAGCGACGTGCGTGGTTCCTGTCTGAAGTCTGCACCAGCGACTGGAACGTCGAGCAGGATCGTGGACGATCATGGCAAGATGCCGAGGCGCTGCTGGTGCAAAGCTACCCGCAGGAAGAAGAGATGATCCGGTCGTTTCGGCGGCACTGGCGCGAAATGGTGCCGCATGCATACGACGAAAGCGTCGCGTTGATGAAGGGCTTCGTCGATGACGGCAAGGACGTGACAATGCTGACCAACTTTGCCGTCGACACGTTTGCCGAGGCGCAACAGCACTTCCCATTCCTGGCGCTGCCGCGCGGTGTCACCGTCTCGGGCGAAGTCGGCCTGATCAAGCCCGACGAACGCATTTACCGGCTGCACGCGGAGACGTTCGGCCTCGCCCCGTCCGCGACGCTGTTCATCGACGACAGCGCCAAGAATGTCGAGGGCGCGAAGGCCGCCGGATGGAACGCGGTGCAGTTCGTCGACCCGGCAACACTGCGGGCCGACCTGCGTACCTTCGGCCTGATCTGAGATCAGGCCCCGGCGCGCTCGATGCCCAGCCTTGCGATGCGGCGCAGTTCGTCAATGGGCATCAGGCCGCCATTGCGCTCGTAGTGCCAGAAGGTCCAGCCGTTGCAGGCATCGAAGCCTTGCACCAGCGCTCCGACGCGATGGATCGAGCCGGACGCGTCGCCGCAGGCGAGCGTTCCGTCGGCCCGGACATGCGCCTTCCAGCGCCGCTTGACGTCCCAGAGCGTCGTGCCAGGCTTCATCAGACCGGAATCCAGCAGGCTGACAAATGCGATGCGCGGTTCCGAGCGCTTGCTCGTCATGATCGACAGATCGGCTGCGGCAAGCGGCTTGACGTCATCGATGCGTTCGATCGCGGCATCGATATAGGCCTGTTCGCGCTCGATGCCGACGAAGTGGCGGCCGAGGCGTTTTGCCACGGCTCCGGTCGTGCCGGTGCCAAAGAACGGATCGAGCACCACGTCGCCGGGCTTCGATGACGACAGCAATATACGGGCGAGCAGCGCTTCGGGCTTCTGCGTCGGGTGCACCTTGTTGCCGTTGTCGTCTTTCAGCCGCTCATGCCCCGTGCAGATCGGGAACAGCCAGTCGGAGCGCATCTGGACGTCGTCATTGGCTGCCTTCATGGCCTCGTAGTTGAAGGTGTAGCCCTTGGCCTTGGCGTCACGCGACGCCCAGATCATGGTCTCGTGCGCGTTCTGGAACCTGCGGCCACGGAAGTTCGGCATCGGGTTGGTCTTGCGCCACACCACGTCGTTGAGGATCCAGAACCCCAGATCCTGCATGATCGCGCCGACGCGGAAGATGTTGTGGTAGGAGCCGATGACCCAGATCGTGCCGTTGGGTTTCAGCACGCGGCGGGCGGCGAGCAACCAGGCACGCGTGAAGGCGTCATACGCCGCGAAACTGTCGAACTGGTCCCAGTCGTCGTCGACGGCATCGACCTTGGACTGGTCGGGGCGGTGCAGATCGCCCTCGAGCTGCAGATTGTAGGGTGGATCGGCGAAGATCACGTCCACCGACTTTTCCGGCAGTCGGTCGAGGGCTGCAACGCAATCCCCCTTGAGGATCGTGTCGCGCCAGTCGGCGGAGGCAGAGATACTGGACAGGTCGTCGAAAAGACGCAGAGCTGGCATGAACGCACCACAAAACGCAGGACTGTTTACGAGGTGTTATGGTTACCCTTCTGCGTAAACATTTAATGAAGCGATGCTTCGTATTTGCGATGCCTGGACGCATGGTGTAGGCCCACGCCGTCAAATCCCCGCTGCGGAGAAGCATCTTTCATGTCCGGTATCGATCTCGTCATCTTCGATTGCGACGGCGTCCTGGTCGATTCCGAGATCATTGCCGCGCGGGTCGAAGCCGAACTGCTGACGGCAGCCGGCTACCCGATCGAACCCGAAGACCTGGCGCGGCTCTATTCGGGCCTGACATTCCGCGACATCATGCTGCGCATCGAGCAGGAATCACAGCAACTGTTCCAGGCAACGCTCATCGACGAGGCGGAGAAACTCGTCGACAGGCGACTGCGCAACGAGGTTCGCGCCATCGAGGGCGCCCACGAAGCCGTGGCGGCCGTCACCGGACCACGCTGCATCTGCTCGAACTCCAGCACCTCGCGACTGGAGGCGATGCTGACGCGCACGCGGCTGCTGCCTTTCTTCGAGGGCCGCATTTTCTCCTCGCTCGACACCGCGTCGAAGAAGCCCAAGCCCGCACCGGACGTATTCGTGCACGCCGCCGAGACGATGGGGGCCGACCCGAAGGCGACGTTCGTGGTGGAGGATTCGGTTCACGGCGTTACCGGCGCACGCGCGGCGGGAATGCGTGTCATCGGCTTCACCGGCGCATCGCATACGCATCCGGGCCACGCGGACCTGCTGATGGAGGCGGGCGCGGAAACGGTCATCCGGCGCTGGGCGGACTTCGGCGCGGTCCTGACCGCGCTCTCGCAATGGTCGGAAGACGGCTGACCTGCCTAGCGCGACGGCGTATCGAAACTCGCGAAGATGCGGATGTTGTGAGCCGTTGGCAGGGGTATCGTGATGTTTTCGTCGGTGACTACGAACTGTGTCGCGCCGATCGTGTCGGCAACATTGACGACATGGTCGTATTTCTGCTCGAAGATCACTTCGGTGTCGCGGTAGATCGTGATGCGGACGGGAAGCTGTACCGGACCCGTCGAACCGGCCGGTCCGGGCACCACGCGCCCGGCAAGCGCTATGGTCATGCCCAGTTGGGTGCTGAACCGGCAGGCGCGTGTCGCATCGGTCAGGGAAGCACGGAAAAGCAGCTTGGAGGCATCGCCATCGCCGCCACGGGCAAAGGAATCATAGACGGATTCGGTGTCGGCGAGGGTCACCGTCGGGCAGTAGCCCGTCAGTTCCTCGACGGTGATGCTTTCGTCGGCTGCTGGCGCCTGGGCCGGGCCGCCCGTGCCGGGAATTCTCAGGGCGCCGATGGAATCGCCCGATTGGCAGCCGGCGAGCGCCACCATGCAGGCCGCGAGCGCGAGACCGGTCAGCCTGCCGTCATCAAAGAACCTGAATGCCATGAACTGCACTTCCCTCAAGCAAAGCTGGCGTTCTATACCAACGCCGCAATGAAAATGCGACCGGCGATTGCCGAATTTCGAAGACTGCCCCCGGTCGAAAGGATGGAAAAGCGACATGCGTTATGTGAGCACACGGGGTAAGGCCCCAGAACTGGGGTTTCGCGACGTGCTGCTGACGGGGCTCGCCCGGGACGGCGGCCTCTACGTGCCGGCCCAATGGCCGCAGTTCAGTGCGGCGGACATCCGCGCCATGCGCGGCCTGTCGTATCAGGACCTCGTGGTTCGGCTGCTGACGCCTTTCCTGGGCGACGAGATTGACGAGGCGAGCTTCAAGGCGATCGTCGACGACGCCTACGCGACGTTCCGCCACGACGCCGTTTGCCCGATCATCCAGACCGGACCAAACGAATTCATCCTCGAACTCTTCCATGGCCCGACGCTCGCCTTCAAGGACGTGGCCATGCAGTTGCTGGCGCGACTGATGGACCACGTGCTCGCCGAGCGCGGCGAACGCGCCACGATCGCCGGGGCGACCTCGGGCGACACCGGCGGTGCCGCGATCGATGCCTTCTCGGGCCGCGACCGCACCGACATCTTCATCCTGTTCCCGCACGGCAAGGTGTCGCCGGTCCAGCAACGGCAGATGACGACGTCGACGCAGGCCAACGTCCACGCGATCGCCGTCGAAGGCAATTTCGACGATTGCCAGGACCTCGTGAAGGGCATGTTCAACAATCATGCGTTTCGCGACCGCGTACAGCTTTCCGGCGTCAACTCGATCAACTGGGCGCGCATCATGGCGCAGATCGTCTACTATTTCTCGTCCGCCATTTCGCTCGGCGCGCCGGATCGGCCGATTTCCTTCACGGTGCCGACCGGCAATTTCGGCGACATCTTCGCCGGTTATGCTGCCAAGCGTATGGGTCTGCCGATCGAGCGCCTGGTCGTGGCCACCAATGACAACGACATTCTGGCGCGCACGCTTGCCACCGGGGTCTACGAAACGCGGGGGGTGGTCGAGACGACGTCGCCATCCATGGACATCCAGGTATCCTCGAACTTCGAGCGTCTGCTGTTCGAGGCTTCGGGACGCGACGCCGACGCGGTATCGCGATCCATGCAGAGCCTCAGGCAATCGGGCGGCTTCACTATCGCCGAAGAGACGCTCGCTGTCATTCGCAAGGAGTTCGATGCCGGTCGCTCCTCCATGGACGAGACTGCCGCGACGATCCGCTCCGTCCTCGCCGACGATGGCTATCTCCTCGATCCGCACACCGCCACCGCATTGAAGGTCGCCCGCGAAAACGCGGCCGCGGCGGTGCCGATGGTGGTGCTGTCCACAGCGCATCCGGCAAAGTTTCCAGCGGCAGTGGAGGCAGCCAGCGGCGTCTCTCCCGCCCTCCCCGTCTGGCTGGGTGACCTAATGGAACGCGCCGAAAAATATACGGTGCTTCCATCCGACCCGAAAATGTTGGAAGATCATGTCAGCCGCCACACGAGAGCGGCCCGCTGAGTTTCAGGGAGTAAAGCCTTTATGGGTGTTGAGGTAAGCCGTCTGTCGAACGGCCTGACAGTCGCCACCGAAACCCTGCCGAATTTCGAATCCGTCGCAATGGGGATATGGGTGAAGTCAGGCGCGCGCAACGAGCGCGACGCCGAGCACGGCTTGGCGCACCTTCTCGAACACATGGCATTCAAGGGCACGGGCAGCAGGAGCGCGTGGAAGATCGCATCCGACATCGAGGATGTCGGCGGCGAGATAAACGCGGCGACGAGCGTCGAGACGACGTCATTCTATGCCCGCGTGCTCAAGGACGACGTGCCGCTCGCCATCGACATTCTGGCGGACATCCTGACCGACTCGAAGTTCGACCCGCATGAGCTCGAGCGCGAACAGCATGTGATCCTTCAGGAGATCGGCGCCGCGCATGACACGCCGGACGACATCGTTTTCGACCGTTTCACGGAAACCGCCTTTCTCAATCAGACGCTCGGCCGCTCGATTCTCGGGACACCGGAAACCGTCCAGTCCTTCAGTTCGGACCAGCTTCACAAGTTCATGGAACGCCAGTACGGCGCCGACCGGATGGTGGTGGTTGCAACCGGCGGTGTCACGCACGATGCCTTTGTGCGCGAAGTCGAAAAGAAACTGGGAGCGTTCCGGGCGCAGGCCGCCATCGAGGAGCCGCACAACGCAACCTATATCGGCGGCGACTATCGCGAGCACCGCGACCTTATGGACGCGCAGATCGTGCTCGGCTTCGAGGGACGTGCGTATCATGTGCGCGACTTCTATGCCTCGCAGGTCCTGTCGATGATCCTGGGTGGCGGCATGTCGTCGCGCCTGTTCCAGGAAGTGCGGGAGAAACGCGGGCTTTGCTACTCCGTCTACGCCTTCCACTGGGGTTTCTCGGACACCGGCGTCTTCGGCGTCCATGCGGCGACCGGCAAGGGCGACATCGCCGAGCTGGTGCCGGTGATCATGGACGAGCTCAAGCGTGCTGGCGACAGCATCGGGCAGGACGAGCTCAAGCGCGCCCGCGCCCAATATCGCGCCGGCCTGATGATGTCGCATGAGAGCGCCGCCAGCAGGGCGTCGCAGATTGCCCGGCAGATGCTGCTCTTCGGGCGTCCGATCGCGACGGACGAGCTGGTGGACCGGCTTTCGAACCTGACGGTCGACCGGCTCACAGACCTGTCGTCGCGGCTGTTCTCGACTCGTCCAACGGTGGCCGCGGTTGGTCCGATCGAGATGCTGCCCGACTTCGAGACAATCAATCAAAGACTGACGGGCTTCGAACCGGCCGCCCGTAAGCTCGCAGTCTGACAACACGGCCATGCTCGCGCTGCCCTTTCTCCGCCGCGAGCCGCAGGTGCTTCATGGGGCGCGCGTCACATTGCGGGTGCCGGCACTATCCGACTTTCGAGAATGGTCCGCACTGCGACGCGAAAGTCGCGCTTTTCTGGAGCCTTGGGAGCCGCTGTGGCCAAGCGACGAGTTGGAACGCCCCTCCTGGCGTCACCGCATCCGTCGCTATCGAGAGGATCACGCAGCCGGAACGGCAATTGCCTATTTCATCTTCAGCGCTCAGGGTAACCGGCTGCTGGGCGGCATAACCATTGGAAACATCCGCCATGGCGTATCCCAATCGGCCCATATCGGCTACTGGATGGGAGAGAAACATGCCGGCAAGGGCTACATGCAGGACGCGACCCGGACACTGCTTGACCATGCATTTTCCACGTTGAGGCTGCACCGCATCGAAGCGGCCTGCATCCCGGGCAACGAACGCTCGATTCGCGTGCTTGAAAAAGTCGGATTTACGCGTGAAGGACTGTTGCGCTCCTATCTGCGCATCAACGGGGTCTGGCAGGATCATTATCTCTATTCGCTGATCGCTGACGAGTACCGGGCGAACAAGCCGGGTCAGGCAGGCGTGAGGTGGACGGCGGCGAAGCCGGACCCGGTCCAGAGAAAAGAAGCGAGAGGCTGAGTCCTTGACGGCAATTCTGCGACTGCGACACCTGTTCGCGAGCCTGTTTTTCGCGCTTGTGTTCGCGCTGTTCGCGTTGCCCGCATCAGCCATCGAGCCGATCAAGATTTCCCGCGAGGATGTCGCGCTCGATCTGTCGCGCGCGGTGGAAATCTACCGCGACCAGGGCGAGAACTTTCAGGTCTCCACTGCGCCCGGTGTCGACGGGATCGTGCGGCGCATCGAGGTCACCGCCCTTGATGAGCGGTCGAGCGGCGACTGGGCCGTGTTCGCACTCGCAAATTCGACGGACCAGCAGCTCGACAGGCTTATCGTCGCGCCGCATTTCAGGCTGGTGGACTCCGGCTTGATCTGGCCTGATCTCGGCTCCAACCGTATTGCCGCCATCACGCCGTCGGAAGGCTTCGCGCTCGACAAGCAGGCCAGTCGCGACGCCGACATCTTCCTGGTGACGCTCAATCCGGGATCGGTCGTCACCTTCATTGCCGAACTGTCCTCGCCGCGCCTGCCGCAGGTCTATCTGTGGGAGCCTGAGGCTTACAAGGACACGACGAATTCCTATACGCTCTTCCGTGGCATCGTCATCGGTATCGCCGGCCTGCTGGCACTGTTCCTGACCATCCTGTTCGTCGTCAAGGGAACGTCGATGTTCCCAGCGACCGCCGCGCTTTCCTGGGCCGTGCTGGCCTATATCTGTATCGATTTCGGCTTCCTGAACCAGGTGCTCGACATCACCGCCGGGAGCGAACAATTGTGGCGAGCGGGCACCGAGATCGCGCTAGCGGCCACCCTCGTCGTCTTCCTCTTCACCTATCTCAACCTCAACCGATGGCACCTGCACTTCAGCTATGGCGCCTTCGCCTGGGTGCTCGGTCTCGTGGTGCTCGCCGGCGTGGCGCTGTTCGACGCCTCCGTCGCGTCGGGGCTGGCGCGCATCTCGTTTGCGTTGACGGCTGTGGCAGGCGTCGGGCTCATCACCTATCTGTCCTTCAAGGGCTATGACCGCGCGATCATGCTGGTGCCGAGCTGGCTGATGATACTCGTGTGGCTTACCGGGTCCTGGATGGCCGTCACCGGCATGCTCGACAACGATATCGTGCAGCCGGCGCTCGGCGGGGCGCTGATCCTGATCATCCTTCTGATCGGCTTTACCGTGATGCAGCATGCATTCGCCGGGGGCGCGCTGCATCAGGGCCTGTTCAGCGACATGGAGCGCCAGGCACTTGCGATCACCGGCTCGGGCGACATCGTCTGGGACTGGGACGTGCTGCGCGACCGCGTGATCACCAAGCCGGACGTCAGCCGCCAGCTCGGCCTGTCTGCAGGCAGCCTTCACGGACCGGCGCGCAACTGGCTGCCGACCCTGCACACCGACGATCGGGACATGTTCCGCACGACGCTGGACGTGATCCTGGAACACCGCCGCGGCCGCATGGCGCAATCTTTCCGCCTGCGCGGCGCCGACGGCCACTATCACTGGTTCACGCTGCGCGCGCGTCCTGTCATTGGCTCCGACGGCGAGATCATTCGGTGCGTCGGTACGCTGGTTGATGTCACCGAGCAGAAGAAGGCCGAGGAGCGGCTGCTTCACGACGCCGTCCACGACAACCTCACCGGGCTCCCCTCGCGCGAACTGTTCCTCAATCGCCTGGAAGCCGTCATCTCCATCGCCAGAAGCGAAGAGAGCGTGCGGCCCACCGTCATCGTCATCGACATCGACCGCTTCAAGCAGGTCAATGACGGGCTCGGGATTTCGGCAGGCGACACGATCCTGCTGACGATCGCGCGCCGCCTGCATCGGCTTCTCAAGCCGCGCGATTCTCTGTCGCGATTTGGCGGCGACCAGTTTGCGCTGCTGCTTCTGTCCGAACAGGACCCGGCCCGCATCGCCGGCGTCGCGGATGCGGTCAAGCAGGCCATCAATGCGCCGATCACTTTCGCCAAGCGCGAAATCGTCCTGTCGGCGTCGATCGGGCTCGCATCTTGGAATTCCTCGCAGGCGAGCGCCGAGGATATGGTCAAGGACGCCGAACTGGCGATGCATCAGGCCAAGCGCTTCGGTGGCGACAGGATCGAGCCGTTCCGTCCAGCCTTCCGCTCCGTTGGAACAGACAGGCTGCAGCTCGAGTCTGACCTGCGCCGGGCAGTCGAGCGGTCCGAGCTGCGGCTCGCCTACCAGCCCATCGTGCGACTGGAGGATCGCTCCATCGCCGGGTTCGAGGCACTATTGCGCTGGGAGCATCCTCGCCGCGGCCCCATCCCGCCGTCAGATTTCATTCCTGTGGCCGAGAGCTGCGGCCTGATCGTGCAGCTAGGGCTCTTCGCCATGCAGCGCGCCGCCGAGGACTTTGCGTCCTGGCAGAAGCAGATCGGCGATGTTCCGCTTTCCGTCTCGGTCAACCTGTCGAGCCGCCAGCTCATCCGGCGCGACCTGGTCAGCGACGTACGCTCCGTCGTCGCACGCGCCAACATCAAGCCTCGCTGCTTCCGCCTGGAGCTGACGGAGTCGCTGGTGATGGACAATCCAGAACAATCCGCGCACATCCTCGCCAAGCTCAAGAAGCTGGGCATCGGCCTGTCGCTCGACGATTTCGGCACCGGATATTCGTCGCTGTCCTACCTGACCCGCTTCCCCTTCGACACGATCAAGATCGACAAGAGCTTCATCGACGATTCCAGCCCGAAGCGTTCGGTGCTGCTGCGCTCGATGGTCAACATGGCGCACGAGCTGGGCCTGTCTGTGGTGGCGGAAGGGGTCGGCGACGAGAACGATGCGCTGGAACTGCGCCAGATGGGCTGCGAATACGTCCAGAGCTTCATGTTCGGCCCGCCGCTGGCGGCAGACGCTGCCATCAAGCTGCTCAAGGAGCAGTATCCGCTCGTTCAGGCGTGACCGGCCTGGATGCTCAGATGGGCCGGGTCGATGCCGAGCGACGCAAGAATACGGTCGTAGACGCGGTCGATCTCGTGGTTGAACAGCATGTCGATGCTGGCCGGGCATGTCAGCCAGCCATTCTCGGTGATTTCATGCTCGAGCTGGCCGGCGCCCCAGCCGGAATAGCCGAGCGCCATCAATGCATGGCGCGGGCCGCTGCCGTCGGAGATTGCCCGCAGGATATCGACCGTCGCCGTCAGGCAGATTTCGCCGGAGACCGGCATCGACGATTCCACCATGTAGTCGTCGCTGTGGAGCACGAAGCCACGGCTGCGGTCGACGGGGCCACCATGGCGGATGACGAGGTCCCGCGCGCGGGCCGGCAGACGGATCGCCTGGCTCTCCTCCAGGACTCCGAGTTGTACGAGCAGGTCTGGAAACAGCATCTGCTGGACCTGGTTGATGATCAGGCCCATCGCGCCCTCCTCGCTGTGGGCACAGACATAGATCACCGAACGCGCAAAGCGCTCGTCCTTCATGCCGGGCATGGCAATCAGGAACTGGTCGTCGAGGAAACCGCGCTGGGCGGTATTCTTTCTTCCCAGAATGTCCATGGTCAGAGGCTACCGTGTTTCCGGTGGGCTTGAAAGTCATCCGTTGCAGAGTCTTTGGGCGTGTGTGCGCTCTCACGCGATTATGATGGTCTGCGAGCCGTGCACGCTTGCGAAACCCCGCTATCGGTAAGAAGTTCCACGCCATGATTTATCGCCGAACGCTTCCCGCTGCCCTGCTGCTTGCCGCGCTCGGCTGCGCACCTGCCCAAGCCGCCTCCAGCGACTGGTATCATGTCGAGGGTGGTGCCGTGCGCCTTGTCACCAGCGGCAGGGCGGATGCGGACGGAAGGCTTCGCGGTGCGCTCGAAATCCATCTCAAGCCGGGCTGGAAGACGTACTGGGTTGATCCGGGCTCGTCGGGTGTGCCCCCTACGCTGGATGTTTCTGCGGCGGGGCAGCCAGTTCCGGTAGAGATCGCGTTTCCAGCCCCGCAACGCTTCGACGACGGCTACGGCGAATGGGCGGGCTACGATCATTCCGTCGCCCTTGCCCTGACTTTCCGGCTCCCCGACGGGCAGGATGCGGCGGCCGCCCTGGAGGCTGACGCGTTTCTCGGGGTCTGCGAGACGATCTGCATTCCCGTGCAGGCAAAGCTCTCCATCGAGGCTCAGGCTACGAAAGACGAAAGCGCGCACGAGGCGATCGTCGCCGCCGCATTCGGTGCCCTGCCAGGCCCCGCGCGGCATGGCTTCGAGGCACGCTCGATCGATGCCGAGGGCGAAACATTGACGATCGAGGCCACCGTGCCAGACGGCGCTGAGGCACTCGACATTCATGTCGCCGGCACCTCGAAATACACATTCGGCAGCCCCGCCCGCAGCGTTGAAGACGGCAAGACGTTCTTCGCCCTTCCATACCAGGGCAAGGCTGCCCTGCCCGCCGGGGCGCGCTTCCACTACACGCTGGTGACGAGCACGGGTTCCGTTTCCGGGCTGCTCGAGCTGCCGTGACGGTTTCGGAACGTCCGCCCGTTGCCATCCGCGCGGCGATCTGTCTTTGTGCCCGCGAAGCGAGAGCCAGACGGGTCCCCCCCGCCTTACCGGCACTACTTCAAGGAAATCACAACAGCCCTTCCACCAGGAGCGAACCATGACGATTGCCGTAGGCGAGACACTACCAGACGCCACTTTCATGACACCCGGCGAGGACGGTCCAAAGGAAATCACGACCGCTGCGCTGTGTGCCGGCAAGAAGGTGGTGATCTTTGGCGTGCCGGGCGCGTTCACGCCGACCTGCAACAACAACCATCTACCCGGCTATCTCGAGAACCACGATGCCATTCTCGCAAAGGGCGTCGACACGATCGCGGTCGTGGCGGTCAATGACGTGTTCGTCCTGACGGCATGGTCCCGCTTCACCGGCGCGGAAGGCAAGATCGTCTTTCTTGCAGACGGCAGCGGCAATTTTGCCAAGGCAACGGGCCTCGACCTGGACATGTCCGCGCGCGGTCTCGGCCTGCGCTCGAAGCGCTTCTCGATGATCGTCGACGATGGTGTCGTCACCACCCTCAACATCGAGGATTCGCCGGGCACCGCGGTCAATTCCGGTGCCGCGAAGCTGATGGAACAGCTCTGAGGCTGCAGTCGGTTCAAGTGGCGGGCAATCCGCCGCGGCCCTTCTTGAAGGGCGCCATTCCGAG
The DNA here is from genome assembly GCF_039839275.1 of Mesorhizobium sp. CAU 1741. Classification (NCBI taxonomy): domain Bacteria; kingdom Pseudomonadati; phylum Pseudomonadota; class Alphaproteobacteria; order Hyphomicrobiales; family Phyllobacteriaceae; genus Mesorhizobium; species Mesorhizobium sp. CAU 1741. The sequence goes on from NZ_JBDOQP010000002.1 coordinate 88,389, forward strand.
CCGGGCGAGTTCATCCGCCCGCTCGTTTTCCGGGTGACCGGCGTGGCCCTTGACCCAATGCCAGTTCACCTGATGACGCTTGCGGGCCTCGTCGAGCGCCTGCCAGAGCTCGGCATTCTTGACCGGCTTCTTGGCCGCCGTCTTCCAGCCATTGCGCTTCCAGCCGTCGATCCACCCCGAGATGCCGTCCTTGACATAGTTTGAGTCGGTGTAGAGATCGACGATACAGGGCTCCTTCAATGCCTTGAGGACCGAAATCGCCGCCATCAATTCCATGCGATTGTTGGTGGTATCCGCCTCGCCGCCGGACAATTCCTTCATCGTCCCGTTGAAGCGCAGGATGGCGCCCCATCCTCCCGGACCGGGATTGCCCGAGCAGGCACCGTCGGTGAATGCCTCGACCCGCTTCATGGCTGCTTCAGCCCGTATTCGACGGCAGAGCCGACCTGACGGTGGAAGCGCATCTTGCGCACATATTCGAGCGGATCGCGCTTCTGCACAAGCGCCCCGTCCGGTCCGTTGAGCCAGTCGTAGAGGCGAGTCAGCATGAAGCGGAGCGCCGAGCCGCGGCACAGCATCGGCAGGGCTTCCACCTCGCGCGGGGCCAGCGCGCGGACACTCTGATAGCCCGCCAACAGTGCAGTCCCCTTGGTGAGGTTGAAGGCGTGGTCCCGCTCGAAGCACCACGCGTTCAGGCATGTCGCCACGTCATAGGCGAAGAAGTCGTTGCAGGCGAAATAGAAGTCGATCAGGCCGGAGAGCCTGTCACCGAGAAAGAACACGTTGTCGGGAAACAGATCGGCGTGGATGACGCCGGATGGAAGATCATTGGGCCATTCTGCCTCAAGCGTGGAGAAATCGGCAGCGACCTCGTCGCCAAGCCCCTGTTCCACTTCGTCGGCCCGCTCGCGGCAGCCGTCCCACAGCGTTCGCCAGCCAGCCAGCGAAAGCGCGTTGGGACGGCTCAATGGAAAATCGGCACCCGCCAGATGCAGTTTCGCCAGCGCGGCCCCCAGTTCACGGCAATGCACCGCCGTCGGACGGCGTGGCCACATGCCTTCCAGAAAGGTGATGATGGCTGCGGGACGCCCGGCAAGCTCACCGATCATTTCGCCGCCGCGCTGGCGTACCGGCAACGGGCAGGATACGCCGCGTTCGGCCAGATGCTCCATCAGGCCAAGGAAGAACGGCAGGTCAGCTTTCTCGACGCGCTTTTCGTACAGCGTCAGGATGTAGGAACCCGCGCTGGTATGGATGATGAAGTTGGAGTTCTCGGTGCCCTCGGCGATTCCTTTGTAGGAGAGCAACTCCCCAACGTCGTAGCCGCGCAGGAATGCCCCGAGTTCCAGCTCGGTGATGTCGGTAAAGACGGCCATCAAGCGTTGCCGTTGACGAAGGCCATGTCGGCTGCCGTCAGTTCGACGTCGCGCAACACGCGGTTGACGGGGAAATTCTCGGTCTCCTCGGCCGTGACCGCCAGTTCCACCTTGACGTCGAAGCGTTGCCGGAAGGATTCGATGATCTCGTCGACGATGATCTCGGGCGCGGAGGCTCCCGCCGACAGACCCAGCACCGAGATGTCGCCGAGCTCGTCCCACGGGATTTCCGATGCGCGCTGCACGAGCAGGCCGCGCCGGGCGCCCGCGCGTTCGGCGACTTCCACCAGCCGCCTGGAGTTGGACGAATTGGGTGCACCCACGACGAGGAACAGGTCGGAACCGGGCGCCGCCTCCTTCACCGCATCCTGTCGGTTGGTGGTCGCGTAGCAGATCGATTCGGCGGCCGGCGCCTGCATCTGCGGGAAGCGCTGCTCCAGCGCCTTGACGATGCCCGCCGTGTCGTCGACCGACAAGGTCGTCTGCGTGACGAAGCCGAGCGCGTCCGGTGTCTGCGGTGCGATGCGGGCGGCATCCTCCTCGGTCTCGACCAGGGTCACCGTGCCTTCGGGCAACTGGCCCATCGTGCCGATCACCTCCGGGTGGCCCGCATGACCGATCAACAGCACGTGACGGCCCTGGCGCTGGTGACGCATCGCCTGTTTGTGAACCTTCGACACGAGCGGACAGGTCGCGTCGAGATAGAAAAGGTTGCGCGCCTCGGCGTCGGCAGGCACGGATTTGGGCACACCATGGGCCGAGAAAACCACCGGCTGGCTGTGGTGCTCCGGCGGGATCTCGTCCAGTTCCTCGACAAAGACTGCACCGCGTGCCTGCAGCCCTTCCACGACGTAGCGATTGTGGACGATCTCGTGACGGACATAGACCGGCGCGCCGTATTTCTTCAGCGCGAGCACCACGATCTGGATCGCCCGGTCCACCCCGGCGCAAAATCCGCGAGGACCGCATAGCCTGATCGTCAATGGTCGCTGCATCATTCTTCCCGTGCGCGTTTGCAAGCGCGCAGATGGCGTCGATGGGACCCGCCTGTCAAGGCTTGCGCTGCCGCCAGAGCCACGTGCCCATCACGCCCACGAGCGCCAAGGCAAGCCCATACCAGGTGACCGCGTATTGAAGGTGACTGTTTGGCAGGCTGATCAGCGTCACGCCACCGACCGGCAGGCCGCCGGGGTTCGGCGCGTCGTTGACGTCGATGAAGAAGCTCACATAGTCTTCGGGCTCTCCGACGCCTGACGTCGCGGCCATCACCTGCAGGTCTTTCCAGTAGAAGATGTTTCCGTCGACGTCGTTTTCGGGAACCACCCATGACGGCTTCTCGTCGAGCGGGTTGCGCGCCAGCCCTTCTATCGTCTGCCATCCGTCCACCTGGCTCTCCGGGCGAAGCGACGGTTCCTTCAGTTCGAATGGTACGAAGCCGCGATTGACGAGGACGTAACGGCCCTCGTCGAATTCGAACGGCGTGTAGATGAAGTATCCGGTACGTCCTTGGTGAGTCGCGAAGAAGTGGCGCTCGCCCTCATGGCGGAATTCCCCGCCGACGCTGACCGGCCAATAGTCGACATCACCGGTAGTCACACGCCTCGTGGTGATGGAGGAGATCGAATTCGGTGCCGACGCAACGCGCTGCTCGATCGTCGCAAGCAGGTTCTCCTTCCAGGCCAGCCGCTGCACCTGCCAGGTGCCCAGCGCGAGAAGGATCGCCAGTGCGACCAGCCCGAGAACCAGCAACAGGATCGGCGCGCCGCGTCGACGCTCTTGGACGTGATCACTCATCGCTATTTGTCCAACCGCCCCTCTGCGGCCTTGTTGCGGTATTGCAGCACGATCAGCAGCCCCTTGATGAGACGCAGCGAGATGAGGCTGACGATCAAGGTGAGCGGTATCCAGAGCATGAAATGCAGCCAGAGGGGCGGGCTGAGGGTGACCTCCATCCACAGGGCCAGCCCGACGACGAGGAAACCGGCGATGAAGATGACGAAGACGGCAGGGCCGTCGCCTGCGTCTGCGAACGAATAGTCGAGGCCGCAATTGCTGCACCGCTCGCCGACGCTGAGAAAGCCGTCGAAGAGCCTGCCCTCGCCGCAGCGCGGACAACGTCCCGCGAGACCAGCCTTGACCGCATCAACCGGCGGCCAATGGGCGGTGTCGCGTTCGTGATCATCACTCATGCTCCGCTCCCCGCGTTTCAGGGCCTCGAAAGACAGAAGGCGGCCATGTCGCCACGGCCGCCTCCCGGTGAACTGTCGTGGCGCATCAGTGATGGGCGATCGGGGCACCCGCTGAAGCCCAGATGTAGATGCAGGCGAACAGGAACAGCCATACCACGTCGACGAAATGCCAGTACCATGCCGCGGCCTCGAAGCCGAAATGCTGCTTCGGGGTGAAGTCGCCGGCCATGGCGCGCAGCAGGCAAACGAACAGGAAGATCGTGCCGATGATGACATGGAAGCCGTGGAAGCCGGTGGCCATGAAGAAAGTTGCGCCATAGAGCGAATTGGAGAAGCTGAACGGCGCCTCCATGTACTCGTAGGCCTGGACGCCGCTGAACAGCACGCCGAGCGCTACGGTGATCGCCAGGCCCCAGACCAGCCCCTTGCGGTCGTCATGGAGCAGCGCGTGGTGCGCCCAGGTGACCGCGGTGCCCGAGAGCAGAAGGATGATCGTGTTGTAGAGCGGCAGATGGAAAGGATCGAGGACCTCGATGCCGACCGGCGGCCACTGGCCGCCCGTGTATTCCGTCCGCAAGACCTGCGCCGCCTCGTTGGGGAACAGGCTTGCATCGAAGAAGGCCCAGAACCAGGCCGCAAAGAACATCACCTCCGAGGCGATGAACATGATCATGCCATAGCGCAGGTGGAGCGACACCACACGGGTATGGTGACCTTCATGAGCCTCGCGGATCGTGTCCGACCACCAGCCGAACATCACGTAGAGGATGATCGCCAAGCCGATGAAGAACAGCCAAGGCGAAGCCAGCGGGATGCCCAGCAGCGAGAACTCGTTGCCCTTGATCGACTGCATCCAACCGATACCGCCGATGGCCATGACAAGAGCGCCGATGCCCGCCAGGAACGGCCACGGGCTGGGGTCTATGATATGATAATCGTGGTTCTTTGCGTGTGCGTCTGCCATGTCATCCCCCGAATTCGGTATCGGCGTCGGTATTGCTGCTCTGCCCGGCCGGAGCGGTTGCGGCGGAAGTCTGCGGCGCATCCTGGTCGAGCGGGAAGAAGGTATAGGAAAGCGTGATCGTCTGGATATTCTTCAGTTCGGGAACATCGACGATCGCCGGATCGACGTAGAAGACCACCGGCATGTCCATGCTCTCGCCGGGCTGCAACGTCGTGTCGGTGAAGCAGAAGCATTCGACCTTCATGAAGTATGCGCCCGCCAGTGGCGGCGTGACGTTGAAGCTGGCGCGACCGGCGGTAGGCTTCGAGAACGTGTTCTTCGCCTCATAGCTGATCTGCGTCGTCTCGCCGATCTTGATGGTAACGTCGCGTGAAACCGGCTTGAAGTCCCACGGAAGCCCACCGGAGGTGTTGGCGTCGAAGCGAACCTTGATGTCGCGATCGAGGACCGTCTGGGAATATTGCTCGACGCGCTGCGTGGTGCCGCCATAGCCCGTGACCTGGCAGAACATGTTGTAGAGCGGCACGGCTGCGTAGGCCATGCCGACCATGCCAGCGATGAAACCTCCGCACACGAATGCGATGCGGCGGTTGGTCCGCTGCTTGCCTTCGCTGAGTGGTGTCTTCGTGGCGGTCATCCGGTTGCTCAAAGCGGCCTGTTGAGGATCTCGGGTCCCATCTTAACGATGGTCACCACATACATGATGATGACGAAGGCCGCGAGCGCCAGCGCGATCGCCAAGGAACGGCTGCGCCGCGCCTTCTTCTGGCCTTCCGTGAGTTTCACGCCTTCTTCGTCCATGACGCTCACCAGACCGCAAGTCCGCTGCGAGCCGCGACCGCGTCGAGCAGCAGGGCGGCGAAAATCGCGAAAAGATAGAGCAGCGAGTATCCGAACAGCGCCTTCGCGGGCTTCATCACGCGATCCTGTTCCGGCATGCGCAGAACAGCCCAGGAATACCACACGAAGCCGATGCCCAGCGCTCCCGCCAGCAGCGCGTAGCTCATGCTGGCATTGCCGAGGACCGTGGGAAGCACGCCGACCACGGCGACGAGCACGGCATATGCAAACATCTGACGCTTGGTCGATGCCTCGCCAGCAACGTTCGGCATCATCGGAATGCCCGCGCGCTCGTAATCGCCGGACTTGAAGAGCGCCAGCGCCCAGAAGTGCGGCGGAGTCCACAAGAAAATGATGAGAAACTGAATGACGCTTTCGAGGCTCACATGCCCTGTCGCCGCCGCCCAGCCGATCATCGGCGGGAAGGCGCCGGCGGCGCCGCCGATGACGATGTTCTGCGGCGTCCAGCGCTTGAGCCACATCGTGTAGACGACGGCATAGAAGAAGATAGTGAACGCCAGAAGCCCAGCGGCGAGCCAGTTGGCGACCAGGCCAAGCATCATCACGGAGAATGCCGACAGGAAAAGGCCGAAGATCAGCGCCTCGCCCGGCAGCACCCGCCCCGAGGGCACGGGACGCTTTGCCGTGCGCGACATCACGGCATCGATATCGGCATCGTACCACATGTTGAGCGCGCCGGAGGCGCCCGCACCCACGGCGATCGCCAGAATGGCGAAGATCGCGATGAACGGATTGATCGCCGTCTGCGCCGTCATGAGACCGACGAACGCCGTGAACACGACGAGCGACATCACCCGCGGCTTCAGCAGCGCGAGATAGTCGCCGGCGCGCGCTTCCGAGACATGGAAGCCGGCATCGTCAAAGGCGTTTTTCTCTACAAGGGCCATGCGTAGGCAGTCCGCTCTTTCCGTTTGGCCGAAACCGCCGGGTCAACCGGCGGTTCCTCATTCATGATCGTCAGGTGCCTACTTGATCTTCGGCAGCTGCTCCCACTGGTGGTAGGGCGGCGGCGAAGGAAGCTGCCACTCGAGGGTGGTTGCGCCTTCGCCCCATGGATTGGCTCCGGCCTCACGCTTCTTCGAGAAGGCTTCGAAGACGCCATAGAGGAAGATCAGCACGCCCACGGCGGAGATGTAGGAACCCCACGACGACACCATGTTCCAGCCTGCGTAGGCATCCGGATAGTCGATATAACGACGCGGCATGCCGGCGAGACCAAGGAAGTGCTGCGGGAAGAACACCAAGTTGACGCCGATGAAGGTAACCCAGAAATGGGTCCGCGCGATGAGCGGCGAGTACATGTAGCCGAACATCTTTGGGAACCAGTAGTACCAGGCCGCGAAAATCGCGAACACGGCGCCGAGCGACAGCACGTAATGGAAGTGCGCCACCACGTAGTAGGTGTCGTGGAGCGAGCGGTCGAGGCCGGCATTGGCAAGCTGCACGCCCGTCACGCCACCCACCGTAAACAGGAAGATGAACCCGATCGCCCACAGCATCGGCGTGCGCATGGAGATCGAGCCTCCCCACATCGTGGCGATCCACGAGAAGATCTTCACGCCGGTCGGCACCGCGATCACCATCGTCGCGAAGACGAAGTAACGCTGCGTGTCGAGCGACAGGCCGGTGGTGTACATGTGGTGTGCCCACACGACGAAGCCGACCGCACCGATCGCGACCATGGCGTATACCATGCCGAGGTAGCCGAAGATGGGCTTGCGCGAGAAGGTCGACACGATGTGGCTGACGATGCCGAAGCCCGGCAGGATCAGGATGTAAACTTCGGGGTGACCGAAGAACCAGAACAGATGCTGGAACAGGATCGGGTCGCCGCCGCCTTCAGGCGCGAAGAACGTCGTACCGAAATTGCGATCGGTCAGCAGCATGGTGATCGCGCCCGCCAGGACCGGAAGCGCCAGCAGCAGCAGGAAGGCGGTGATCAGCACCGACCAGGCAAACAGCGGCATCTTGTGCAGCGTCATGCCCGGTGCGCGCATGTTGAAGATGGTGGTGATGAAGTTGATCGCGCCGAGGATCGACGATGCGCCGGCAATATGCAGCGAAAGGATCGCGAAATCGACCGAGGGGCCCGGCGTTCCGGACGTGGAGATCGGCGGATACATCGTCCAGCCGGTGCCTACGCCGTAACCACCGGCAGGGCCTGGCACGAACATGGAGATCAGCAGAAGGATGAAGGCCGGCGGCAGCAGCCAGAACGAAATGTTGTTCATGCGCGGGAACGCCATGTCGGGGGCGCCGATCATGATCGGCACCATCCAGTTGGCGAAGCCGCCGATCATCGCAGGCATCACCATGAAGAAGATCATGATGAGCGCGTGGCCGGTGGTGAAGACGTTGAACATCTGCTTGCCGCCGTCGATCGCGGCATCGCCTTCATAGCCGTAGACCATCGCAGCCAGGCCATGGAAGATCTGGATACCCGGCTCCGCCAGTTCCCAGCGCATCATCACCGACATGAAGCCGCCGAGGACGCCCGCCATGATCGCGAAGATCAGGTAGAGCGTGCCGATGTCCTTGTGGTTGGTCGAATAAACCCAACGTGTCCAGCCTGTCGGCGTGTGACTGTCGTGGCTGTCATGAGCTGCAGCGCCTGCCATATTCCCGCTCCGTCTCTCGTTCCGTCACGCAGGCTCAGTTGCCGGCGTCCGCTACGTTCGTCTCTTCGTCCCTGATCGAAGCCATCAGCGCCCTGTTGGCTTCACCAAGGTCGGCCTGCGCCTGCGTGCGCCAGGAATCGAACTGCTCCTGGCTGACGACGCGGATGGCGATCGGCATGAATGCGTGGTCCTTGCCGCACAACTCCGAGCACTGGCCGTAAAAAATGCCCTCGCGATTGGCGTTGAACCAGGTTTCGTTGATACGGCCGGGCACCGCGTCGACCTTCACACCGAAGGAGGGCATCGCGAATGCGTGGATCACGTCGCCGGCGGTGACCAGCACGCGCACAGTCGTGTTGACCGGAACCACGACCTCGTTGTCGACCGCGAGAAGTCGCGGAAATTCTGCAAGGTCTTCCTTGCCGGCATCGGCGCGATCCTGCTCGCGAAGCATGAAGGAGGAGAAGATCAGCGGCTCCTCGTCCTGATACTCATATTCCCAGTTCCACTGCATGCCGGTCGCCTTGATCGTCATGTCCGGTTCCTGTTCCGGATTGTACTGGGCCGTCAGCAACTGGAATGACGGCACGGCCAGGAACAGGAGAATAATGACGGGACCCGCAGTCCAGATCACCTCGATGAGAGTGTTGTGGCTGGTGCGCGAAGGTACCGGGTGGGCGCTGGCGCGATATTTAACGATGCACCAAGCCAGCAGACCGAGCACGAGCAGCGTGATCGGCACGATGAACCACAGCGTGTAGCGTTCGAACCAGATGATCTGCTCCATCAGGGCCGATGCCGGATCCTGGAAGCTCAATTGCCACGGCGTCGGCTGGCCGGCCGCGGCGAACGCGCTGGAGGCTGCAACTACCGGCGAAACGGCTCCAAGGCCCGCAAGGAACTTCTTCATAACCCTCTTCATCTCCCCGGTCGAAAGGTCTCGACGAAAAACAGAAGCAAGCCGGCGCACATGGGGCCAACCGCTATCGCGCGTTCAAACCATACTCTCATATCAACCGCAAGAAAGGCATGTCCCTATATGTGCGGCATTTTTGCGCGCGACGGGCATTCGCAGAGCTTCCACGCCTTGATTTCGCTCAACTTGTCGCAAATGCAGCTTCTATCGTGCCGCCGGTGCCTTCCGTGCGGCCCGTATTTGCTGCAATGCTTGCGCATCCTCCCGCGCAAGCTAGATTGCTTGTGATTCGCCACAATGGCGCGGCAGTGCCGACTTTAGCCGCCCGACAGCCGCGGCTGGGGCAGTGTTTCGGCACCTGGCCGCGCGTAGAAAGCAGGTAAGCGAGGATGCCGCTCATGTCGTTACGTTGGATCTTGCCGTTCGCGGCCGCCGCAGGCGCCATGATCCTGTCGCTGCCCGCGGCGGCACAGCAACAACAGCAGGCCGGCACCGTGCGCTCGACGCATGGCGCGTGGTCGATCATCTGCGACACGCCAGGAGGCGCGACGTCCGAGCAATGCGCCCTCATGCAGAACGTGATCGCCGAGGATAGGCCGGAGGTCGGGCTTTCGGTGGTCGTGCTGCGTACGGCTGACGACAGGGCGGAAATCCTGCGCGTACTGGCGCCGCTCGGCGTCCTCCTGCCCAACGGGCTGGGCCTCAACGTCGACGGCAACGACATCGGCCGCGCATACTTCGTGCGCTGTTTCCAGGACGGGTGCTACGCGGAAGTGATCCTCGAGCAGCCGCTGCTCGACACGTTGCGCAACGGCGACTCGGCGACCTTCATCGTGTTCCAGACGCCGGAGGAAGGGATCGGCATTCCCGTCGATCTTGACGGCTTCGGCGCCGGTTTCGACGCATTGCCCTGAACGTCCGGTCGCAAGCCGCCGACGTCGCGCCTATATAGGCCAGCAAAGCCTTACCAGCATCGGAGCGACATCATGGCAGCCCGTCTTCTCGAACAGTTCGACATTTCCGAAGAAGCCATCCGCAGGATCGTGTCCGACACGATCCAGGGCGCGGATGACGGGGAACTGTTCCTGGAATATCGCGAGGGCGAGGCGCTGGTCTTCGACAATGGTCGACTGAAGACGGCGAACTTCAACACCGACCGCGGTTTTGGCCTGCGCGCCGTCGCCGGGGAAGCAGCCGGCTATGCTCATGCCAGCGAACTCTCGGAAGCGGCACTGCTGCGCGCGTCGGACGCGGTTTCTGCGGTGAAGACCGGCTATTCAGGAACATCCGCTGCCGCGCCGACAGGTACAAACCGCAAGCTCTACGGCGACGACAACCCGATCGCGGAGCCTGGTTTCGAACACAAGGCAAAGCTTCTGCAGGACATCGATGCCTGGCTGCGCAACCGCGATCCGCGCGTGCGGCAGGTAACCGCTTCGCTGGCGGCATCATGGCAGCAGGTGGAAATACTGCGCGTCGACGGACAGGTGGCGCATGACGTGCGGCCGCTGGTCCGGTTCAACGTTTCCGTCGTGGTCGGCGATGGCGACCGACAGGAAAGCGGCTCCTACGGCATGGGTGGCCGCAAGGCGTTCGGTGATTTCCTTGCCGAGGGCTCCTGGCAGCATGCGGCCGAGGAAGCGCTGCGGCAGGCGCTCGTCAATCTAGACGCCGTGCCCGCGCCGGCCGGCACTTTCGACATCGTCCTGTCCTCGGGCTGGCCCGGCGTCATGCTTCACGAGGCGGTGGGACACGGGCTCGAAGGCGACTTCAACCGCAAGAAAACCTCCGCCTTCGCCGGTCTCCTCGGGCAGCAGGTTGCGGCCAAGGGCGTGACGGTGGTCGATGATGGCACGATTTCGGAGCGGCGCGGCTCGCTGACAATCGATGACGAGGGGACCGCCACCAACCGGACCGTGCTGATCGATGACGGCAAGCTGGTCGGCTACATGCAGGATCGCCAGAACGCCCGGTTGATGGGCATGACGCCAACCGGCAATGGGCGGCGCGAGTCCTATGCGCACGTGCCGATGCCGCGCATGACGAACACCTACATGACCGAGGGGCCGCACACGCCGGAGGAGATCATCGCTTCGGTGAAAAAGGGCATCTATGCCGTCTCGTTCGGCGGCGGACAGGTCGATATCACCAGCGGCAAGTTCGTCTTCGGCTGCACCGAGGCCTACATGATCGAGGACGGCAAGGTGAGCCGTCCCATCAAGGGCGCGATGCTCATCGGCAACGGCCCTGACGCCATGCACCGGGTCAGCATGGTGGGCAACGACATGACGCTCGACAACGGCATCGGCATGTGTGGCAAGGCTGGCCAGGGCGTTCCCGTAGGCGTCGGCCAGCCGCATCTGCGCATGGACCGGATGACCGTCGGCGGCACGCAGACCTGACGCCGCCGACTGCTGCGCCTCAGTTTATGAGATCGGCGATCACGAGCCAGCCCTTGGGCTCGCGCACGACTTCGTCGAGCGTGACGCCTGAACCCTTACCGAGGGCGAACTCGCTCCATATGATTTCCAGTATGCGCAGCGCCGGGCCCTTGCCCTTGCCCCGGCCAACCACCGTTTCGAGAAACGCGAACCAGTGCAAGCCTTGCGCCAGCGTCTGCACATCCTGACCGAAGACCTCGTCAAGCTTGTCCTGCCAGGCCGAAGCGGCGGAATTGACGAAAAAGCCCACGACGCCTCCACTGCCGAAGGCGACAGCCGCCTTCGTTGCGCCGCCGGCCGTACCGTACATTTTCTGACGCAATATCCGGGTCATCTGAATTTCAAGGCTACCCGAAGTCACGGCCTTCTTGGCAACCTCCCAGGAATACCAACTGGCGTAGACCACCTTCTTTGCACGCCGCGATGGCGGCACAAGCTTGGTGAAAAGCGCGTTGACCCTGTACCAGACATGCGCTGACGAGGCCGCCTGCGCGCCGCCCTGCAGACCGCTCTGGTCTAGAATGGCGACCGCCATCGTTCCCAACGCGCCGAATGTTTTCTTGGCACGGAAATAACGGGCGGTAGCGGGGGAATCGCCGTCGTGACCATTTTCCGCGAATTTCGGGTTGTCCAGGCCAGTTCCGTCATCTTCTTCCATCATGATGTCGAGCAGACCGCCGAGGAGGTTGGCTGCATCCTCGTTGACGAGCTTGACGCCTTCGACGGCAGCGTTGGCCTTGAACGCCGTCGGCACATAACGCACGGCGCCCTGCGCAGCAGAATAGAGTGTCATGAATTCCCCAAATTACGCGTTCTCAGGAAAAAAATTTGGACCGACCAGGAGTCCGAGAAGGGCAGTTGCCCATTTTCGGAACTACCATCGTCGAAGCCGCAAGGGAACCTGAAGGATCTTACACCCACGAAGCCGGGGTCTTGGGCAGGCGATTGTCGGGGTCGATGACCTTGAGTTGGGGACCGGCGCGTTCGTTCCAGCGGCAGAGAGCCACGCAACTCCCGCCGGGCGACATGAAGGATGGGTAGATCAATCCGTCGAACCCAAGACCGACAAGGCGATGGCGCAGGGCGTGGGTCGCAGGCACGCGCCCCTCATCAAGATCGGCGCGCCATTCGCAACGGTGGATCGATCGGTCGATGTCGAGCGTTTCCAACAACACTGCGTCGGTGAGGTCGGCGAGCCTTGCGCCTGACAGTTCGAGTTGCGCGATCAGCGCCGGGTGTTGCACGAAGCCCTGATTGTATTCCGCCCAGGCGGTGGAGAGCTCGCGCGCGGCATAGATCGTCGGCTCGCCTACGGCATTCCAACGGCCCCCGAAGCGCGCCGCCCCCTCGCCCGACAATGGCAGATAGGCCCAGCGCGGCACGAAGGCGCGCCACAGAGTTAGCTGTGCGCCTTCAGGCATATACGCCGGAGCGCACTGCCTCCAGATAGGCGAGCACCTTGTCGGCCTTGCCCTCACGCACGAGGTCGTAGGCCGTCTTGCCGGCCCAGCCTGGGATCGGCTGATGCTTGAACCAGATCGCGGCGCGCTCCTCCGATCCCGCCATTTCGCCGACCATTGCAAGCACCCGCACCACGGGACTCAGGGCCGCATCAACCTTGCGTGCACCCGCCTTTGCCGCCAACGTATTGCGCGCGACGCCGATCAATCCGGCCAGTTCCGTCATCGTCACGCCGAGGAGCTCGGCGACCCGGCGCGGCGACAGGAACGGCGATCCCTGCTCGCCGAAGCGCTGTGCCGAAAGTTCCAGTGCTGCGCTTACCATGACAATGTCCTTGCACATATTCGCATTTACATGCTCAATATGCGCTCAATCCATGGTCATTTCAAGCTCACTCAATGCATACTGCCCGTTCCATCGTGATCCTTACTGGCGCCGGCATCTCGGTGGAGTCCGGCATCTCGACCTTCCGGGACCGCAACGGAATATGGGCAAAGCACGACTGGCGTGACTATGCCACGCCGGAGGGATATGAGCGCCATCCCGCGCGGGTGCTCGAATTCTACAACCAGCGCCGCCGCGCCCTCAAAAGCGTCCAGCCCAATCAGGCGCACCATGCGCTGGCCCGGCTGGAAGGAGCCCACAAGGGCGAATTCCTGCTGGTGACCCAGAATGTCGATGACCTGCACGAATCCGCGGGGTCGCGAAAGCTCGTCCACATGCATGGCGAACTGAACTCTGCGCTGTGCCGGGCGTGCGGAATGCGTGCCCCCTGGCGCGACGACATCACCGTCAACTCGCAATGCAAATCGTGCGGTGCGACGGGGTTTCTGCGTCCCGATGTCGTCTGGTTCGGGGAAATGCCCTACCAGATGGAGACGATCTACCGGGCGCTTGGAAAGGCAGAGCTCTTCATAGCGATCGGCACGTCGGGCCATGTCTATCCGGCAGCGCAGTTCGTCGAGGAAGCCCGTCTCTCCGGTGCCCGGACGATCGAACTCAACCTCGACGAGACCGAGAACGCCGACGCGTTCGACGAGAGGATCACAGGCAGGGCGACGGAGACCGTGCCGGCGCTCGTCGACAGACTGCTTGGTTAGCTACCGGCGCTTCTTCGGCTTTTCCAGCAGTGCGACTGCCTCCAGGTGCGGAGACCACACGAACTGGTCAATCGGCACCACGCGCTTGAGGTTAAAACCGCCGTCGATAAGGATACGCAGGTCGCGCGCCAGCGTGAGCGGGTTGCATGACACGGCGGCAACCAGGCGAACCTGGCTGCGTGCGATCTGTTTCGCCTGGTCTTCAGCGCCGGCGCGTGGCGGGTCGAAGACAAGTCCATCGAATGTGGCGTCGAGTTCCTTGTATGTGACCGGGCGGATGAACAGGTCCCGTTTCTCGGTCGTGACCTTCTTGAGCCCGGTGGCAAACCGGAACCCGCGATCGAGGCTCGCCAGCGCGGCCGCGTCGCCTTCGACCGCATGGACCTCGCTCGAACGCGCAAGCCGCAGTGCAAAGGTGCCCACGCCAGCAAACAGATCGGCCACGCGCTTCGCCTTGGCCAGATGCGTGGTGACGAGCGATGCCATCGCCAGTTCGGCCTCTTCCACCGCCTGGATGAATGCCCCCGGCGGCGCGGGTACCGCGATGTCATCGATCATGAACACCGGCTTTCGCGGCTCGACGATGATCTCGCCGTCCACCGAGAGGCGCGCGATGCCGTTGGCGATGGCGAAATCGACCGCGGCCTGCCGCCTCTTGCCTTCAAGTTTGCCGCTTTCGTCCGCAGCGACGTCGAGCCCCGACGCGGTGTGGGTAACCGCGAGCCGAAACGGCTTCGACGTCAGTGCGATCAATCCCGCCAGTTCGCGCAGCAAGTCGAGCTTCTCGACGATCGCCGGCAACAGCACGTGGCACTCTTCCATGTCGACGATGCGATGCGAGAGCGCCGCGTTGAAGCCGAGCAGAACGCCCTTCTCGGTCGTGCGCGCGGTCAATGCAGCGCGGCGCCTCGAATATGGCGCACAGGACACGATGTCCTCGACGGGAACATCTATGTCCTTGGCCCGCAACGCATCCAGAAGACGCGCGCGCTTCCAATCGCGATAGGCAGCATCCTCCAGATGCTGCATGGCGCAGCCGCCGCACTCGCCGAAGTGGCGGCAAGGCGGCTCCACGCGTTCCGGCGAGGGATCGAGAACCGCGACGAGGTCGGCCTTCTTCTCCACCGCCTGCATGGAGACGTTGACGCGCTCGCCCGGCAGAGCGAACGGCACGAAGAGCGGGCCCTTCGGCGTATCCGCTATGCCGTCGCCCTGTGCGCCGAGACGCGCGATGGTGACGATGCTGCTCATCTGTCCTTGATGCCCCCGAGAAGAAACTCGCGGTTGCCGTCGCCGCCTTCGATCGGTGATGAAATCGTGCCCAGCGCGCGCCAGCCGGGCATGGCGTCGAGCCATGCCGCAAGATCGGCGGCGACGCGTTCGCCCTGTGAGGGATCGCGCAGGATACCGCCCTTGCCGATCGCCTCGCGCCCGGCCTCGAACTGCGGCTTCACCAGAAGCACGCAGCGCGCGCCCTGTCCGGCCAGTGCCAGTGCGGGGGGCAGCGCGAGCTTCAAAGAAATAAAGCTGACATCGGAGACGACCACGTCCGGTACGCGGCCCTCAAGGTGCCTTGCCTCGAGTTCGCGCGCATTGAGCTTTTCCAGCGACGTCACGCGGTCGTCCGCCGCCAGTTTCGGATGAAGCTGGCCATGTCCTACGTCGACCGCGATCACCTGCGCGGCGCCGCGTTCGAGCAGCACCTGGGTGAAGCCCCCCGTCGACGCGCCTATGTCGAGCGCCAGTCTCCCGCCGACGTCGATGCCGAATGCGTCCAGGCCGGCGACCAGCTTGAGGGCAGCGCGCGAGACGTAGTCTTGCCCCGGATCGTCGACGGCAATCGCGGCGTCGGCGCGCGTCCCCTGCCCCGGCTTGGCGATCACCACACCATCCACCGCGACGGCACCACGCACGATCGCGTCGCGTGCGCGCGAGCGGCTCGAAAACAGTCCGCGCTCGACGAGAAGTTCGTCGAGACGCGGTCTCTCGCGTGTTGGCGATGGCATGTTCATCCGCACTCCTTGCGGCAAGCACGCCGGCAAGGCAAGGGTCAGAGTTCCGGAGACACCGTCGACTTGCGTTCCACCGCAATCGCCAAGCCGTCGCGCCACACGCCCGGCCGCATGCGATTGCCGCCATCGGCCCGTGAGGAGATCGTCTCGACGAGTTCGATCCGCGACCTGAAATCCAGCCCGCCGCGCAGATCGCCCATCCGCGACGCCACGATCCGTGCCGCGGCGTGCGCCAGCTTCTCGTCATATCCAGCGTCGTTGGGTTGCGCCGCGCCGACACCGGCGACTGCAACCACGCATGCGAGCAGAAGCGTCCGCATCGTCCCTGTTCCGGTTTGTGTTCTTCAGACCGGAACTACCGCGCTGACGGGGGTGCCGCCAACACAAAGGTTAGGAAATGGTAAACGCTCAGGCCCTGGCTGCGGACACCGAACGCCCCAAAGCGCCAAACACCGCGCGCACGATGCCAGCCGCGTCAAGGCCGGCGTCGGCATACATCTTCTCGGGCTTTGCGTGGTCGGCAAACACGTCCGGCAACACCAGCGGGCGCACTCTCAGGCCGCCCTCAAGCAGGCCCTCATGAGCAAGAAAGTGCAGCACATGGGTGGCAAAGCCCCCGATCGCGCCCTCCTCGACCGTGATAAGCACCTCGTGCTCACGCGCCAGGCGCCGAACGAGATCGGCATCGAGGGGTTTGGCGAACCGCGCATCGGCAACCGTCGTTGAAAGCCCCGCGGCATCGAGTTCCTCGGCGGCCAGCATGCAGTCTGCGAGCCTGGTGCCGAACGATAGCAGCGCTACTTTCGTACCCTGCTTGACGACACGGCCCCTGCCGATCTCGAGCCGCTGGCCGCGGTCAGGCAGTTCGACGCCGACGCCGTTGCCGCGCGGATAGCGAAAGGCGATTGGGCCCTCGTCATGATCGACGGCGGTGCGCACCATGTGACGCAGTTCCGCCTCGTCGGCGGCGGCCATGACGACGAAGTTTGGCAGCGATGCCAGATAGGTGACGTCGAACGCCCCGCAATGGGTCGCACCATCGGCGCCGACATAACCGGCGCGATCGATCGGGAAGCGCACCGGCAGCTTCTGGATCGCGACGTCGTGCACGACCTGGTCATAGGCACGCTGGAGAAAGGTGGAATAGATCGCGGCGAACGGTTTCAGGCCCTCGGTCGCGAGCCCCGCCGCGAAGGTCACCGCGTGCTGTTCGGCGATCCCGACATCGAATGTGCGGGTTGGAAACGCCTCGCCGAACAGATCGAGCCCGGTGCCGGACGGCATGGCTGCCGTGACCGCCACGATGCGGTCGTCCTCCTGCGCCTCGCGGATCAGGCTCTGCGCGAACACCTTGGTGTAGCCCGGCGCATTGGCCGGCGGCTTGTCCTGCGCGCCGCTGATCACGTCGAACCGATTGACGCCGTGATACTTGTCGGCCGCCGCTTCGGCCGGCGCATATCCCTTGCCCTTCTGCGTCACCACGTGGATCAGCACAGGGCCGTCTCCGTGGTCGCGGACATTGCGCAGTACCGGTATCAGATGCTCCAGATTGTGGCCGTCGATTGGCCCGATGTGGAAAAAGCCGAGTTCCTCGAACAGAGTGCCGCCGGTCACATAGCCGCGCGCATGCTCGACGGCGCGTGTCACCGCACGGTCCACCCGCTTGCCGAGATAGGCCGTCAGCTTCTTGCCGATGTCGCGGATGCCGGCATAGGTGGCGCCGGAAGCGAGCCTTGCGAGATAATGGCTCATCGCGCCCGAAGGCGGCGCGATCGACATGTCATTGTCGTTGAGGATGACGATGAGGCGTGCGTCGAGCGCGCCGGCATTGTTCATCGCCTCGTAGGCCATGCCCGCCGACATCGATCCATCGCCGATCACCGCGATCACATTGTTGCTGCCGCCCTTGAGATCGCGTGCGACCGCCATCCCGAGCCCGGCGGAAATCGAGGTCGAGGAGTGCGCCGCGCCGAACGGGTCATATTCGCTTTCCGTCCGCTTGGTGAAACCGGACAGGCCACCCTCTTTCCGCAGGGTGCGGATCCGGTCGCGCCGCCCGGTCAGGATCTTGTGAGGATAAGCCTGGTGGCCAACGTCCCAGATGACACGATCGTCAGGCGTATCGAAGACATAGTGGAGCGCCACGGTGAGTTCGACCACGCCGAGACCCGCACCCAGATGCCCGCCGGTCTGCGAGACCGCATCGATCAGTTCGGCGCGCAGTTCGGCAGCAAGCTGCGGCAGTTCGCGCTCGGAAAGGCCACGCAGATCCGCTGGAATGCGCACAGTGTCTAGAAGGGGAGTGTCGGGGGCACGGCTCACGGGTCTCGCCTTGCGTTGTTCGATCAACGTTCGGGAATAGGCACAAGAAGCGGGAATGTAAATGCGACGCGGCGCAGTGCGGGCTCGTCATCCGGCACGATGTCGAAGCGGCATGTTCACGATTCCCCGTCCAGCGGCTCCGTTCCTGCCGGCTTGCCGTCGCGCGACAGCCTGATCTTTTCCACCTTGTCCTCGGCGGCCTTCAGCAGCTTGTCGCAATGGGCCTTCAGAGCCTCGCCGCGCTCGTAGATCTTGATGGACTGGTCGAGCGGCACGTCGCCGCGCTCGAGGTCGTCGACGATGCGTTCGAGCGCTTCGAGCGCCTGCTCGAAGCTCATCGCCTTGATGTCGTCGTTGATTGCCGTGGCTTCGGTCATGGCTTCATCCCTTCATGAGGCGGCGGACATGGGCACCGACCGAGAAGGCCAGGCCCTGCAGGTCGTAGCCGCCTTCCAGCAGGCTCACCAGCCGGCCGTTTGACCAGCGGTCGGCCTTGCCAAGCAGTTCGGCTGTAGCCCAGTCGAAATCGTCTTCCACCAGATTGATCTCGGCGAGCGGATCGCGGTGATGGGCGTCGAACCCGGCCGATATGATAATGAGATCGGGCTGGAAATCGTCGATCGCGGGCAAAATGCGCGTCAGGAACGCGTCGCGGAACACATCTCCATCGGTGCCTGCGGCAAGCGGCGCATTGACGATGTTGCCCGCCCCGGTCTCGTCCTTGGCCCCGGTGCCGGGATAAAGCGGCATCTGGTGGGTCGAGCAATAGAGGACCGACGGGTCGTCCCAGAAGATGTCCTGCGTGCCGTTGCCGTGGTGGACGTCCCAGTCGACGATCGCGACGCGCTCGACGCCATGCTTTCGCTGCGCGTGACGGGCAGCGATAGCGGCGTTGTTGAATAGACAGAAGCCCATCGCCGTGGACTTCTCGGCGTGATGGCCCGGCGGGCGCGAGGCGACAAACACGTTGTCCGCCGTACCGGCAAAGACGTCGTCGACCGCCGCATTGGCCGCGCCGATAGCGGTCACCGCGGCCTGCCAGCTCTTCGGGCTTGCAGACGTGTCGGAATCGATTCGCGCGATGCCCTCCGCCGGAATGCGCGACCTGACCATTTCGACGTAGTCGGCAGGGTGCGCGTACAGGATTGTCGCCTCGTCGCCCTCTGGCGACTGCTGGCGGTCGAGAGCGTCGAACGCCTCGTCGGCCAGCACGCGTTCCACCGCGCGCAGGCGATCGGGCCTTTCCGGATGGCCGGCAGGCGTGAGGTGTTCGAGATAGATCGGATGGGTATAGAGCCGCGTGGTCATCGTTCAGATATAGGCCTGCCAAGGCGTGTTGACCACGATGCGGCGGCCTCCCCGCTGCATGTTCCCCAAGCTTCTCGCTCAGATGATCTCCGTCGAGGCAATCTCGATGCCGAAGCCTTCGAGCCCGACATAATGCTTCTCGCGCGATGTAATGAGTTTGATCGAGGAGATGCCGAGGTCACGCAGGATCTGCGCGCCAAGGCCGATCTCGCGCCATTCGCTTTCGCGCCTAAGCGCTTCCTCATGCGCCTCGTCGCCATGCGAAGGCCGTGTGCGGGTACCCTGACCGACGCCGACCGAGCCCTCCCGCAGATAGACGATGATGCCACGCTTGTTCTCGCCCATGCGGCGCATGATCTCGTCGAGCCGGCTGTCCGGTCCGAACACGTCGGAAACGACGTTTTCCGGATGCAGGCGCACCGGCACTTCGACGCCGTCCCGGATATCGCCGTAGACCACCACGAAGTGCTGCATGGCGTCCCATGGCAGGCGGTAGGTATAGGCCTTGGCCGGGCCCGCCACCGTGTCGATGTCGACGCAGGCAATGCGCTCGATCAGCGTTTCCTGGCGCTGACGGTATGCGATCAGGTCGGCCACGGAGACCTGCTTGAGGCCGTGCTGTTCGGCAAATCCGGTCACCTGCGGCCCACGCATCACCGAGCCGTCGTCGTTGACGAGTTCGCAGATCACGCCGACCGGCGGCAGGCCTGCGAGCTTGCACAGGTCGACGGCGGCCTCGGTATGGCCGGACCGCATCAGAACCCCGCCTTCGCGCGCCACCAGCGGGAAGACATGCCCTGGCCGCACAAAGTCGGCGGCGCCGACATTGCCATTGGCGAGATTGCGCACCGTCAGATTGCGGTCTTCCGCCGAAATGCCCGTGGTGGTGCCGTGCTTGAAGTCGACGCTGACCGTGAACGCCGTCGAATGCGGCGCGTCATTGTCGGCCACCATGGGCTGGAGATTGAGCCGCTTTGCGTCGTCGCGGGTCATCGGCGCGCAGACGATGCCGGACGTATGACGCACGATGAACGCCATCTTCTCGGGCGTGCAGTGAACGGCAGCGACGATCAGGTCGCCTTCGTTCTCGCGGCCATCATCGTCCATCACGACGACGATCTCGCCAGCCTCGAAGGCGCGCAGCGCCTCGACGATCTTCTTCTGGTCATACGCCATGGTGCGGCCCTCGTCGGTATCGGTCAGGAAATGCGTCCGGTCTGGCCGCGATGGCGCAGATAATGATCGGCGAGCGCGCAGGCAACCATCGCCTCGCCGATCGGCACGGCACGAATGCCGACGCAGGGGTCGTGGCGCCCTTTGGTGCGGACATCGACTTCATTGCCGTCCACGTCGATGGAACGGCGCGGCGTCAGGATCGACGAGGTCGGCTTGACCGCGAAGCGCGCGACGATCGGCTGGCCGGTGGAGATGCCGCCCATGATGCCGCCGGCATGATTCGCCATGAAGATCGGCTTGCCATCATTGCCCATGCGCATCTCGTCGGCGTTCTGTTCGCCGGTCATGCGCGCGGTGGCAAAGCCATCGCCGATCTCCACGCCCTTAACGGCGTTGATCGACATCAGGTTCGAGGCGATGTCCTGGTCGAGCTTGGCATAGACCGGCGCGCCGAGGCCTGCGGGCACCCCTTCGGCGACTATCTCGACAACGGCGCCCACCGACGAGCCCGCCTTTCGGATCTCGTCCAGATAGTCGGTGAAGACCGGCACGGATGCCGGATCCGGCGTGAAGAACGGATTGTCGGCGCTCTCGATGAAGCCCCAGTTCCAGTTGTCGCGGTCGATTTCGCGCTCGCCGACCGCGACCAGCGCGCCGCGCACGCTCATGCCCGGCACCACCTTTCGCGCCAGCGCACCGGCGGCGACACGGGCTGCGGTCTCCCGCGCCGACGAACGCCCGCCGCCGCGATAATCGCGGATGCCGTATTTGACGTCGTAGGTATAGTCGGCGTGGCCAGGGCGATACTGGCGCGCGATTTCGCCGTAGTCCTTGGAGCGCTGGTCGACATTCTCGATCATCATGGAGACCGGGGTTCCGGTGGTCACCATCGTCTCGCCGTCCGCATCGTCGAGCACGAAGCCGGACAGCACCTTCACCTGGTCCGGCTCGCGCCGCTGGGTGACGAAGCGCGACTGGCCGGGACGGCGACGGTCGAGTTCGAACTGAATGTCGGCGACCGTGAACCTGACGCCGGGCGGGCAACCATCAACCACGCAGCCGAGCGCCTCGCCGTGGCTTTCGCCCCAGGTGGTGACGCGAAACAGGTGACCGAAAGTGTTGTGCGACATGGCGGGGCCTGCAGTGGGTTTCGGCGACGCTTCTATTGGCGTTTCGGGTGGGCGTCAAACACACGGACCGCAAGGCTGCGCCCGACGCCGTCCCGACGTGTTGCGCACCGCGGGCACGCGGCAAAGTTTTGACACAGTCGGTGTGTTTCTGCTCTTGTCGAAGTGCGAGGCAGGAAGCGCGCTTCGCATCAAGGGGCCAGGGATAAGGAACAAAAATGCGCATCCTGACAGGGGTACTTTACGCTTTCGCAATCGCAGCCAGCATCGGGCTGTTTGCCGGCGGGGCAACCGCGGCCGACGACGAAGGCAAGATCCAGCAGATTGACGTCGAAGCGCTGACGATCACGCTGGACAACGGCAATACCTATAGCTTGCCTGGCGAGTTCAATGTCGACGCCTTGGCGGAAGGCGCTGAAGTCGTCATCGCTTACGACACCGTCGAAGGCGTCAAACAGGTGACCGACATCGTCATCTACGAGTAGCTCTCAGAGCCACTCCGCGACACCATTGCGCAGCCGCAGGATACGGTCCTGCGGCACGGACATCGCCGCGCATTCGGCCGGCGTCATGGTGTTCGTCAGCCAAAGAACCGAGCGCAGGATACCGCCATGCGCGACGCAGATGGTGTCGGCGGCGATATCTTCGAAGAACGGTCTTACCCGTTCGGCCAGTGACGCATAGCTCTCGGCTCCCGCTCCCGGCGGCACGAAACCCCATTTGTCGCGTTCGCGACGCTCGTAACAGCCGGGCTCCAGTGCTTCGAGTTCAGCGAAGGTGTGGCCCTGCCAGTCGCCGAAATGCAATTCCATCAGCCGTGGGTCGGTGCGATAACCATCTGCCTCAAGGCCCATCGCCGCTCGGATGCGCTCCATCGTCTGCCGTGTGCGACGCAATGGGCTCGATACGAAGTCGAAGCGTGTGGGATCAGGCACCAGCTCGCGCAGCAGATCGCCATTGCGCGAGGCTTGCTGGCGGCCGGTGGCGTTCAGGTCGGTGTCGGCCTGGCCCTGGAGCCGGCCTTCCGCATTCCAGTCGGTCTGCCCGTGGCGGACGAAGTAGACGAGTTTTTGCATTATTCCTTGACGACGGAGATGTCGGGCGCGTCGACCGCCTTCATGCCGACGACGTGATAGCCGGAATCGACATGATGGATTTCGCCGGTCACGCCCTTTGAAAGATCGGAGAGCAGATACAGCGCCGAGCCGCCGACTTCCTCGATCGTGACGGTCTTCTTCAACGGCGCGTTGTACTCGTTCCATTTGAGGATATAGCGGAAGTCGCCAATGCCCGACGCTGCCAGCGTCTTGATCGGGCCCGCTGAAATGGCGTTGACGCGGATCCTGCTTGCGCCCAGATCGACGGCCAGATAGCGCACGCTCGCCTCAAGCGCGGCCTTGGCAACGCCCATCACGTTGTAGTGCGGCATCACCTTCTCCGCACCGTAGTAGGTCAATGTCAGCATCGAGCCGCCATCGGTCATCAGTTTCTCGGCGCGCTGCGCGATCGCGGTCAGCGAGTAAACGGAGATGTCCATCGAGCGCAGGAAGTTGTCGCGCGACGTGTTGATGTAGCGACCGTCGAGTTCGTCCTTGTCGGAAAAGGCGATGGCGTGAACGAGGAAGTCGAGCCGGCCCCACTTCTCTTCGAGCCCAGCGAATACGGCGTCCACGCTGGCCATGTCGGTAACGTCGCAATCGCCTGCAATGTGGGCGCCAAGATCGGCGGCGAGCGGTTCGACGCGCTTGCGGAATGCATCGCCCTGATAGGTCAAGGCCAGTTCAGCGCCGGCATCGGCACATGCCTTGGCGATTCCCCAAGCGATCGACCTGTTGTTGGCAACACCCATGATCAGGCCGCGTTTGCCCGCCAGAAGCCCGTTTCCTGCCGCCATGCGTCGTCTCCCCGCATTGTTGGAATGTGCGAGCCCTATCGCACAGGCGCAGAGCGCGTTCAAGAAGACAAGGATCGCGGCCGTTAGCGGTCCTCAGTTTTCGAAGCGCCAAAACTGATTGTTCTATGCAATCAGTTTTGATAGCATTGACATGGATTCATCGTGAAGGACGCGCGGGAGAAAGCTGAGCATGCCACTACAACCAGCCGACGATCCCGATCCCGTTGCAGTGGCGAAAGCCTGCTTGCTTGCCTATGCGGCAAGCGATCGCGAGGCGATCGAGAGGGTGATCGCACCCGACTTCCATTTCACCAGCCCTTTGGACAATCGGATCGACCGCACCGCGTATTTCGAGCGCTGCTGGCCGAACAGCGCTTTCATCACGGATTTCGAGTTCGTCAGGATCGTGCGGGACGGCGACGTCGTGCTGGTCACCTATGAAGGCACGAACCAGGATGGAAAACGGTTTCGCAACACCGAGGCGCTGACGATCCGCGAGGGCCAGATCGTCGAGGTGGAGGTCTATTTCGGCTGGAACGTGCCCCATGATGCGCCGGAAGGCGGGTTCATCCAGCCTCCGGCATAGCCCGTCATTGAAACCGCGGCGCCTCGATCGGGTCAGGCCGCCTTCGGATTTGCCTCGCGCATCAGCGCCTCGAGGCGAGGATCGCCGCCTTCCGGCAACATGATGCGGAGATGGGCGTAGAGATCGCCATGTCCACCTGCCTTCAATGGCAGGCCCTTGCCCTTCAGCCTCAGCACGCGATCCGAACTCGACCACGCGGGAATGGACAGCGCGAGGCGGCCATAGGGCGTGTCGACAGGCACCTTGGCGCCGAGCACGGCATCGGCAAGCGGCACGGGCACATCGACATGCAGGTCGCGGCCCTCCACGCGATAGAGCGGGTGCCTCGCAAAACGAACCTTGACCAGAGCGTCTCCAGGCTGGCCGAAGGGCGAAGCTTCTCCCTGTCCTTTCAGCCTTATCGTCTGGCCGTCCTCGACATAGGCCGGCAGTTTGATGCCGAGCTTGCGGCCGTCTGGAAAGGCGGCGGTGACCTTCGAGGCCTGGGCAACGTCTTCGAGGCTGACGTCGAGCGACACGTTGATGTCGGAGCCGCCCGTCGCACGCGCGCCGCCGCCGGGCTGGCCACCACCTGCCTGCCGCTTGAACGATTGGCCGAACAGTTCGCTGAAAATGTCGCCAGCGTCACCGAACGGATCGCCACCGGGTCCGCCGGAACGGAACTCGAAATGCGCGCCGCCTGGGCCGCCGCGGGCGCCGGACTGTCGGAAGCCGCCGAACGGACCGCCGTCGCCGCCGCCGAAATTCGCGTAGCGCGGCTTGCCGCCAGCGTCGATCTCGCCGCGATCGAACTGGCCACGCTTCGTTTCGTCTCCGACGACCTCGTAGGCCTGGTTCACCTCGGCGAACCGGTCCTTGGCCTTCGGATCGTCCGGATTCTGGTCCGGATGATATTTCTTGGCGAGCTTGCGGAACGCCGACTTGATGTCTTTCGCAGAGGCGTTCTTCGCAACGCCCAATACGTCATAGGGATCGCGCATCGTGTCCTGTCTGCCGAAATGGAATTTTCTCTCACGGCTAATATGCGTACTGCTAGGAAGAAATTCCAGATCGGGCAAGCCGTTCAGCCACTATTCCACCGCGTCGAAGGCCCTCATCACCCAGATTCGGGAGGGTCCCAGGCAGGTCTCGCCCCGAAAAAGGTGGATGCCGTCGAAACTCTCGCGAGAGGCGACGAACTGGCGGCAGAGATAGCCGTCCTGTCGGTTTTCCTGCACCTGGCGAATCGAGCCGCGTGATCCCGTGCCCGCGTTTGCCCAGCCGATGCCGTCCGGACCAACCTCATCGACGATCGCGGAAGACACCGCGTTGCGAATCGTCGCTTCGTCCGAAAGCCGCACGGCGTCAATCTCTGGAGGCGCATCCTGGGAAATCGAGCCGGTCACGATCGAGCGATCCGGGACCGCATCCTCAATCGAAAAGCTGCTCGTCCCGCAAGCAACAAGGGGTACGCAGGTGACGATGGGCACGAGCATGCGCGGGCTGAACCAAAGGAAAAGCCGCCTGCCCCATCCACCGAATGCTTGCGCCTTGCGCGCCAATCGGCATTCTCCCGTCAGTTCGACACATGTCCGAGGATCGATCATGCCTGAATCAAGGTTAACGGATGGTGATTTCACAGAAAGCGCGCAGCCCTATGCCTTGTTTGCGCAGTGGCTGGAGGATGCCACGCAATCTGAACCCAACGATCCCAATGCAACCGCGCTCGCGACCGTCGACCCCGATGGCCTGCCGAACGTGCGCATGGTGCTGCTGAAGGGCTTCGACCAACAGGGCTTCGTTTTCTACACCAATTATGACAGCACCAAGGGGCAGGAGATCCTGGCGTCGATGAAGGCGGCGATGTGTTTTCACTGGAAGAGCCTGCGCCGTCAGGTGCGGGTACGCGGCCCGGTCGAGCGTGTCACGGATGCAGAAGCCGACAGCTATTTCGCGTCGCGGCCGCGCGGCAGCCGCATCGGCGCCTGGGCCTCGGCACAGTCGAGGCCGCTTGAAAGCCGGTTCGCGCTGGAAAAGGCGGTAGCCGAATACACGGCGCGCTACGCGATCGGGGAGATTCCCCGCCCCGCACACTGGTCGGGCTTTCGAATCAGGCCGGTACAGCTCGAATTCTGGCACGACCGGCCATTCCGCCTGCATGACCGGGTCAAGTTCGATGCAGAAGGCGAAGGCTGGAAAAAGACGCGGCTGTATCCGTAGGCCGACGTCAGCCCTTCTTCCTGCTCATGAACGCCATGAACGCGTTGCGGGCCTCGTCGGACTTCAGACGCGCACGGAAATGCACGCCTTCCTCCTTGATCCGCGCGACCAATGCGGCGCGATCGCCCAGCATCAGGTCGCGGGCGATTTTCAGCGCCTCAGGCGGCTTTGAGGCGATGCGCTCAGCCGCCGCCAGCGCGGCCGCCTCGAGTTCATCTTCCGCAACGACGTCGTAAATCAGACCTGCTGCTTTGGCGCGCTCGGCCGAAAAGCCCTCTCCCAGCGCCAGCAAGGCAAATGCCTGCTGGCGTCCGACAATGGCAGGCGCAAGCAGGCTCGATCCGGCTTCCGGCACCAGGCCGAGGTCGACGAATGGGGTGCGGAATTCCGTGCGCGGGGTCGCCAGCGTCAGATCGCAGTGAAGATTGATGGTGGTACCGATTCCCACCGCGATGCCGTCGACGCCCGACACGATCGGCTTAGCGGCGCCAGCGAGCGCCATCAGGAAATCATAGACTTCCGTGCCACCCTCAGCGCCCGTCGCCACCGCCATGAAATCCGCCATGTCGTTTCCCGACGAGAACGCGCCCGCTACGCCGAGGATGAGATGGACGCGCACGCTCTCATCCGCATCGCCTTCGGCCAGCGCGCGCGCCATTGCGGCATACATGGCACGCGTTATGGCGTTCTTCTTTTCCGGACGGTTCATGCGGATGAGTTGGACCGCGCCGTTGCGCTCAACCTGGATGTGCTCGCTCATCGGTACTCTCTCCCTCAGGACGCCAGCGCCGCGTCGGCTGCGGCAAGGCTTGCACCACCATCGATGACCCTGCGCTTGAGCGCCGATGCTTCGTCGATCAGGTTTTCGGCATAGAAGCGCGCTAGCGCGATGCGGCCAGCGTCTTCGCCGGCAAGCGCGCCACGCACCAGCCATGCGCCGCCGGCAGCAAGCCCGCACAGGCGGAGATACGGCGTCGCGCCGGCAAGCGCTTCGGCATGGCGACCATCGGCGACCGCTTGCTGGAGGAACGCGGTCGTTTCCTCCAGATCATCGATCGCGGTGTCGCATTTATCCGCCGTCTTGCCGAAGCCGCCCGCATTCGACTTGCGAAGCCCTTCGATTTCGGCCCGCAACTCGGCGATGAAACCCTTCACCTGCTCGCCGCCCGAGAGAGGCAGCTTGCGCATGACGAGGTCAATCGCCTGGATGCCGTTGGTGCCCTCGTAGATCGGCGCGATGCGCGAGTCGCGCAGCAGCGCGGCGGCACCGGTTTCCTCGATATAGCCCATGCCGCCATGCACCTGCACACCGATCGAGGCGACGTCGACGCCGATATCGGTCGGGAATGCCTTGGCGATCGGCGTCAGAAGTCCGGCACGTTCCTGCCAGCGGGCCGCCTCGTCACCGTCGCTGACGCGTCCCATGTCAATCGCATGGGCGCAGGAATAGCAGATCGAGCGCGCGGCCTGCGTCAACGCCTTCATGGTCAGCAGGTTACGCTTCACGTCCGGATGATGGATGATCGGAGCCATGCCCTTGCCGGAAAAATCGGCGGCCTTGCCCTGCGTTCGGTCCCGCGCATAGGCCAGCGCCTTCTGGTAGGCTGCCTCGGCGATCGCCACGCCTTGGATGCCGACGGCAAGGCGCGCATTGTTCATCATCGTGAACATGCAGGCGAGGCCCTTGTTTTCCTCGCCGATCAGCCAGCCGACCGCGCCGGGCTCCCTGTCCTTGGAGAAGCCGTCGCCATAGACCATGGTGCAGGTAGGCGAGCCGTGCAGGCCGAGCTTGTGCTCCATGGAGGCGCAGAAGAGATCGTTGCGCGCGCCGAGCGAGCCATCTTCTTCCACAAGGAACTTCGGCACCAGGAACAGCGAAATCCCGCGCGTTCCCTCAGGCGCGTCCGGCAGGCGCGCCAGCACCATGTGAACGATGTTGTCGGTCAGATCGTGCTCGCCATAGGTAATAAATATCTTCTGGCCAAAAATCCGATAGGTTCCGTCGGGCGCGCGTTCGGCTCGGGTGCGGAGTGCGGCAAGGTCCGATCCCGCCTGCGGTTCCGTCAGGTTCATCGTGCCCATCCACTCGCCGGACACGATCTTGTCGAGGTAGATGGCCTTTAGTTCTTCCGAGGCGTGCTTCTCCAGCGCCTCGATCGTGCCCATCGTCAGCGTGGGTCCGATTGCGAATGACATCGACCCGGAATTCCACATCTCGAACGTGGCGATCGCAAGTGACATCGGCAGGCCCTGCCCGCCATGCGCGACGGGGCCCGTCAACGCGTTCCAGCCGCCTTCGATCCAGCGCTGATAGAGTTCCTTCCAGCCTTCCGGTGTCGTCACCACAGCATCTTTCAGCGTGGCGCCCTGCTCGTCACCAATGCGGCGCATCGGCGTGATCTCTTCAGTGGCAAAGCGCCCAGCCTCGGTCAGGATGGCGTCAAGAAGGTCCTCGCTGAGATCGCCGAGCCTGCCGTCCTGCAGCGCCGGACCGACGCCCGTCACGTGCTTCAGCGTGTGTGCGATTTCTTCAACTGGTGCCCGATACATGAACGTCCTCCATCCCGTCCGCGCCGCCGTGACGGCAGCCTGTCAGTCAACGCAAGAGCTAGTTCCTTTTTACGTAAGCGTCAAACTTTCGCGGCTGACCAGCTGCGTGAAATTGGACGAGAAATCCGAGTGAGGACCAACGCTTCGAAGCTACGACCGCTCGCGCTCGATGGCCCGCCATCCGATGTCGCGGCGGCAAAATCCGTCCGGCCAGTCGATATCGTCGACGGCGGCATAGGCCTTGCGGCCAGCATCGGTCACGGTCGCCCCGAGCGCGGTGACGTTGAGAACCCGCCCTCCAGCGGCCACGAGCGTGTCACCGTCGCGCCGGGTACCGGCGTGGAATATCTTGACGCCATCGGACTCGCCTTCGCGGATACCCGAAATGCTGCTGCCCTTCTGCGGGTTGTCCGGATAGCCCTTCGCCGCGAGCACAACCGTCAGGGCCGCATCATCGCGCCAGCGTGCCGACATGTGGCCCAGTTGACCGTCGACTGCCGCGTTGAGAAGCACCAGCAGATCGTCCCTGAGACGCATTATCAACACCTGGCATTCGGGATCGCCGAAGCGGACATTGTATTCGATGAGCTTCGGACCCTCCGTCGTGATCATCAGACCAACGAAGAGCACGCCCTTGAAGGGAATACCCATCTCATTCATGCCCGCCAGAGTCGGGCGGACGATCTCCGCCATGACCTGCTCCGTCAGTTCCGGCGTCATCACCGGCGCCGGCGAATAGGCACCCATGCCACCGGTATTTGGCCCGGTATCCCCTTCGCCGACGCGCTTGTGATCCTGCGCCGTGCCGAAGGGCAGCGCGTTCACGCCGTCGCACAGACAGAAGAAGCTCGCCTCCTCGCCTTCAAGAAATTCCTCGACGACGACTTCTGCACCGGCCGCGCCAAACGCACCCTCGAAGCATGCGTCAATGGCATCCAGGGCCTCGTCTAGTGTCATGGCGACGGTAACCCCCTTGCCTGCCGCCAGTCCGTCAGCCTTGACCACGATCGGCGCGCCGACGCCACGCGCGTAGGCCTTGGCCTTGGGGGCATTGTTGAAGCGGCCATAGGCTGCGGTGGGAATGTCGAATCGTGCGCAGAGGTCCTTGGTGAAGCCCTTGGAGCCCTCCAATTGGGCTGCCTGGCCAGATGGTCCGAAGACGCGAATGCCGGCCGCGGCGAGCGCATCGGCGAGACCCGCCACCAGCGGCGCTTCCGGCCCTACAACCACCAGGTCGATGGCGTTCTCCCTGGCGAAGGCGGTCACCGCGTCATGGTCGCCGACATCCAGTGCCACACATTCGGCTTCCTCAGCGATGCCCGGATTGCCGGGCGCGGCAAAGAGCTTCGTCAGCATCGGAGAGGCGGCAAGCTTCCATGCCAGCGCATGCTCGCGCCCGCCGGACCCGATAAGGAGTACGTTCATGTCGCCGATTCCCGCCAAATGTTCATCACGATCTCCGGTAGGGTGCCGAGCGGCCATGGTCAAGAAGTGCAATTTCCGTAGGCGTGCTAGCATTGATAAGGGCATCATCTGATGCCATGTTTGACGCAATCGGGAGAGCTTATGCGCACCACCATTAATCTGGACGAAGAGTTGGTCGCAAAGGGACAAGCCCTGACCGGCATCAAGGAGAAATCCGCGCTCGTACGCGAGGCGTTTACGGCGCTGATCGAGCGCGAGAGCGCACGCCGACTCGCGCGCCTGGGCGGCACCGAACCGGACCTCGAACCCGCTCAACGCCGCAGGGCTTAGACCATGCCGCTGGTCGATACCTCGGTGTGGGTCGATCATTTGAATCATGGCGACACAGCTCTGGCATCTGCCCTTCAGGACGGTCATGTATTGATGCATCCGTTTGTCCTGGGCGAAATTGCGCTTGGCAATCTGCGTGACCGCAACGCCGTCCTAGGCCACATGGCCGGTCTCCCCGCCGCACTTGCCGCAAATGAAGCGGAAGTGCTGCAACTGATTAGCAGACACAAACTGCATGGCATTGGCGTCGGCTATATCGATGCACATCTGCTCGCTTCGGCGATGTTGAGCAACGTAACCTTGTGGACCCGTGATCGCCGTCTGAAGGCAGCGGCAGAGGCGCTAGGTCTGTCCTGGGGCATGGATTGATCGCGGCATCACAGCGTCTTGACGCCCGCGCCGGGCGCTGCCACTCAGAAACCATGGAAAACATCCAGTCCAAGGAATCCCGCGGGCGTGTCGCCGATGCGCCGACCGGCCATTGGGTCTACCGCATGCTTCCCCCCTCCCTGTGGCCCTATGCGCAGCTCGCGCGTTGGGACCGGCCGATCGGCTTCTGGCTGTTGATGTGGCCCTGCTGGTGGTCGGCTGGGATGGCCGCCACCGCGCATGCCCGGCCGGGTGCGCCGCTTCTCGACGTCCTGCCGTCTCCCTGGCACCTGTTCCTGTTCCTGGCCGGCTCCATCGCGATGCGCGGGGCAGGCTGCACCTACAACGACATCGTCGATCAGGACATAGACGAGCAGGTGGCGCGCACGCGGTCCCGGCCGCTGCCTTCCGGCAAGGTCACCGTCCGGCAGGCATGGACGTTCCTCGTGCTGCAATGCCTGGTCGGCGCGGTCGTGCTGTTTCAGTTCAACTGGTTCGCCGTGCTGGTGGGGCTGGCATCATTGCTGACGGTCGCGATCTACCCGTTCATGAAACGCTTCACCGACTGGCCGCAACTGTTCCTCGGCTTCGCCTTTTCATGGGGTGCGCTGATGGGCTGGGCCGCACATTTCGGGTCGCTGGAGCTCGCGCCACTTCTGCTTTATTTCGGGTCGATCCTCTGGGTGATCGGCTACGACACGCTCTATGCTCATCAGGACAAGGAGGACGACGCGCTTGTCGGCGTCCGCTCGACCGCGCGGCTGTTCGGCGACCGCACCAAGCAATGGCTCATCGCGCTTTATGGCGGCGCATTGTTGTTCTTCGTTGTCGCGTTTGCAAACGCGGCCGTTCCGATGCCGGCACTCGCGGGGCTGCTGGCGGCGGGAGCGCACATGGCCAGGCAGATCAAGGTCCTCGACATCGACGACCCTGATCAGTGCCTCAAGCTTTTCCACTCAAACAAGATGGTCGGCTGGCTGATATTTCTCGGCCTGGCCGGCGGCGGCGTGTGGGCCACCATCAGCCCGAGCTTCTGAACGCCCCTCAGCGGCGCGCGATGATTTCCTCGCCGTCCACCACCATGCGCACGCCGAGATGTCCGGTCTTGCGGCGGGCGAGGAAGCGCGGTCGACGCTGGCGCGAGACCTGGCCCTTGCGGCGCTCCTGTGGCGGCGACTTGCGCACGAAGCCGAGCGATTCCTCCAATGTGCGCGCGACGCCATCCGATTCGATCAGGAGCATCGGCAGGCGATAGGCCTCGGCCCACGCGCGCCAGTCGGCGGCGACATCGTCGAGGTCGCTGGCGACCAGAAGAGGCACCGAGAGTTGCGGGTCATTGTGCAGCAATTCCAGCGTGATCGTCACGGTACGATCGTCGTGCTCGATGGCGCGCGCCGCCACCCCCTTGAATGCCTTGGCCGGCAGCGCGACGCTCACCGGCAGGCCGCTGTTCTTCAGAATGCGGCGGACCGTCGCCCCACGATGGTCGATCGTGAAGGTAACGTCCCCCAGATCGTCCTGCGTGGCGTAGGATACGGCCTGGGGCAGCCGGAACGGATCGAGCCGCATGTCGCAGCCGGCCCAGACGGGCTTCAGCTTGGTATACATCGTTGCGCCTTCCTGTCTCTCCTGAGAGCCGGTGTTCCGGTCCCTCGCGGGCGGTTTGTCCCGCCTCGTTATGGGTGAGAGATTAGACGGCGCTCCTTTCCGAGGCGCTTAAGAAACTGGGTTAAGGCTTTCTCGCCTCAGCGCATGGTTATCGAATTCCGACCCGCTGCAACGCTCCGTCAACCCGGGTAAAAATCCCCTAAATCACCTTGCCCGGATTCATGATGCCGGCGGGGTCGAAATCGCGCTTGATGCGCCGCATGAGATCGATCGCCACCGGAGGAGCCGTCGCGATCAGTTCGTCGCGCTTCAGCCTGCCGATGCCATGTTCGGCCGAGATCGATCCGTCGAGGGCACGCACCACATCATGAACCACCTTGTTGATTTCGCGGTAGCGCGCGAGGAAAGCCTCGGGATCGCCGCCTTCAGGCTGCGAAATGTTGTAGTGCAGGTTGCCGTCACCCATGTGGCCGAAACAGACGAGTCGTGCCCGCGGCTCCACCTTCTGCACTGCACGCCAGGCGGCGTCGATGAACTCCGGCACGGAAACCACCGGCACCGATATGTCGTGCTTGATCGAGGCGCCTTCGGGCTTCTGGGCTTCCGACATCGATTCGCGCAAACTCCAGAATGCGGCCGCCTGACCGAGGCTTGCCGCGATGGCGGCGTCGTCCAGCAGGCCGCTCTCCAGCCCTTCGCCGAGAATCTCCTCCAGCAGGCCTCGCGCATCCTCCGCTGAACGTCCCGACGAAATTTCCAACAACACGTGCCACGGATGATCGCCCGACAGCGGCGCTGTGGCGGCGGCGAAGTGCCTGAGCACGAAGGAAAGCGACATGTCGATCATCAGCTCGAAGGCCGTCAGGCTCGCGCCCGCACGCTCGCTGGCAAGTGCAAACAGCTTCAGCGCCTGCTCGGGGTTTTGGAGGCCGACCCATGCGACCTCTCGCCCTTTCGGCTTCGGATAGAGTTTCAGCACGGCTGCCGTAATCACGCCCAGCGTCCCCTCGGCCCCCACAAACAGGTTCTTCAGGTCGTAGCCGGTGTTGTCCTTCTTCAGCTTGCGCAGGTCGTCCAGCACTTCACCGGTTGGAAGCACGACCTCAACACCGAGGCACAGTTCACGCGCGTTGCCGTAGGCAAGCACGGCCGTTCCGCCCGCGTTCGACGACAGGTTGCCGCCAATCTGCGACGAGCCCTGGGACGCAAGCGACAGCGGAAAAAGCCTGTCTGCATTGTCGGCCGCGTCATGCAGGGACTGCAGCACGACGCCGGCCTCGGCGGTGATCGTGTTCGAAGCGATGTCGATCTCGCGTATCCGGTTGAGCCTGGACAGGGACAGCACGATCTCGCGCCCGCTGTCGTCCGGGGTCTGCCCGCCCACGAGGCCGGTGTTGCCGCCCTGCGGCACGATCGGGGTTCCCGTTTCGCTGGCGAGTTTCAGGATCGCCGACACCTCCTGGACGCTGCCCGGTCTCAGCACCATCGCGGATTTGCCGGACCACAGACCACGCCGCTCGGTTACGTATGGCTCGATATCGGCGGGCAGCCGAAAAGTATAGGCGTCGCCGACGATTGCGGCGAAGCGATCCAGCACTGGTTGATCGTCGGCGGAACTGGACATGACGATGGCCTACTCCGGTAAAATGTCGTCGCCGCGTGGCGCGGCGGCCCGGCGCAGACGATCGTTGATGGCTTCGCCGAGCCCGTCCAACGGGATAGGCTCGACGGCAATCGCCGACGCGCCGACCGCGTCGAGCGCCTTCAGATGGGCGTAGAGATTGGCTGCCGCTTCGCCCAGGTCTCCGGTGGGCGACAGGTTCAGCATCGCGGTCGCCGTCTCCGCGCCTGTCACGCGGTGTGGACCGAACGCGAGCAAGGCTTCGTGCTGGCGCACCTCCGACGCATCCAGCCGCACGGCGGCATCAGGCGCGTAGTGCGAGGCCAGCATACCGGGTGCTTCGATGCCCGAACCGCCGCCCCGCCCGAGCTCCAGGCCGAGCACGTCGCCGATCTGCTCAGCCGTAAGTCCGCCCGGACGCAGGATGCGCACACCGTCATCCGCGACTTTCACGATCGTCGATTCAACGCCGATGTTGGTTGCCCCACCGTCGACGACCAGCCCGATCTTCGCGCCGAGATCGTCATCGACGGCCTTTGCGTTCGTCGGGCTGATCCGCCCGGAGGTATTGGCAGACGGCGCGGCCAGCGGACGATGCAGCCTTGCAATCACGTCGCGGCCGAAACCGATCGGCATCCGCAGCGCGACGGTCTTGAGCCCGGCTGTCACCAGCGGATGGATGTCGTGGCCATCCCTTAACGGCAGGACGAGGGTCAACGGACCGGGCCAGAAGCTTTCGGCAAGCCGTCTCGACGTCTCGTCGAATTGGGCGATCGTCTCGGCCATCGCCATGTCGCAGACATGGACGATGAGCGGATTGAAATGCGGTCGTCCCTTGGTCTCGAAGATGCGCGCCACCGCTTCGCCATTGGTGGCGTCGGCGGCAAGCCCGTAGACGGTCTCCGTCGGGATCGCGATCACCTGCCCTGCCTCGAGAAGGTCGAGAGCCGGTTCTAGTGCTGCTTCAAGCGGCAATATGCGGGCCAATAACGGCTCCCCGTCGGTTCGCGTCTGAAGGTAGGTTGCCTAACCCGGGCCTGCGATGGCGGCAAGTGCTTGTTAATGCGCGCATGCGATCATGAACACTTGTGGTGTGTGCGTATGGCAGGTGGCGAAAAATGTATCGAGTTCCGGCCAGGGGCCTTTCTTCCATGTTGATCCTGTCGGCATCGGCCCTTGGGCCGTCGCACGCGTCATCCTTCATCGATGTCGGCGCCCCGGAGTCCACGCCATCCATCGTCATGATGGGAGAAGCGGTGGCCGAGGCGATCGAGGCTCAGCCGGTATCGGCGCAAAAAGAGCCATCGGAGGACGAGAGGTTCGCGTTGAGCGCCTCCGTCACCGCAATCGGCGCTGACGCCATTCCGAAGACCAAGGAAGACGTTGCTTCGGTCACGCCAGCAGAAGCAAGTGAGCCAGAACGTCAGGCACCGTCCTGGACATCAGACGCGCTGCCCACGCTGATGCGGGGCGGCATCGTCGCCGAGGCGCTACCACGGGACACCAGCGACGAATAGGCTCGCACGCTTGACGACAGCGGGTCGGCTGGTCACAGTCCGCTCGAAGGGGAGCGCGCCATGGACCTGACCGTCAATTTCGTCTTGAAGTTCCTGCACATTCTTGGGCTCATGCTGGGTGCTGCCGCCGGCTTCGGGACCATGGTAGTCGCGCGGCAGGCAAGGCGCGCCGGTGCGCCCTCGCCCGAACTCATGGCCTTGCGGCCGCATTTCGCGACGTTTGGCCTTGCGGGTATCGTGCTCATCTGGCTAAGCGGCCTGGCGCTGTGGCTGCTGCGCTACGACCTGGCCAATCTCGGGCCGGCCTACACGCTCAAGCTGGTTGTGGCGCTGGTGCTGCTCGGCGTCATCCTGGCAATTTACCAGGTCAGCCGTCGCGCCGCCAAGGCAGGCACACCGCCGCCTTCATGGCTGCCGAAACTCGGCATGACCACGCCGATCCTGACGCTTCTCGCCATGGGCCTCGGCGTGTGGGTGTTTATCTGACGCCGTTTTGTTGCGGGTAGTGCACGTGGAGCGTTCCGGCATGTATCAGTGGACGATAATCGCCATCGGCTGGCCGTCCTACCCAGCGATCTTCGAGAAGTCGGCGACCTGGCCTGTGGCGCTGCGGATGCGTGCCAGCAGCGCGAGGCGGTTGGCGCGAACCCTGGCGTCAGGGTCGTTGACCAGGACTTTCTCAAAAAACGAATCAACTGGTTCACGCAACACGCTCAGTGCGAGCATGGCGGCGGAAAAGTCCTGTTTCTGAATCGCTTCCGCCGTTTCCATCTCTGCCTGGTTCACCGCATCGTAGAGCGCCGTCTCAGCCGCTTCCGCAAACAGTGCCGGGTCGACGGCATCGGCAATCGCCGTGCCCTTCTTCTCCTCGGCGGCAAGGATGTTGGCCGCCCGCTTGGTGCCGGCGAGAAGGTTCTGGCCGTCCTCGGAATCAAGGAATATGCCCAACGCCGCCACCCGGCTGGTGACCAGCAGCAGGTCGTCTTCCTCCGGCGAGATCACCGCGTCGATCAGGTCGTGCCGCGCGCCCTTGTCGCGCAGATAGACCTTCAGGCGATCATGGAAGAAGGAGAGGAGGTCGGCGCCGCCGTTCGCCGCCGACAGCAACTTGAGCCTTACACCATTCTCGATCACGATCCGAATGACACCCAGCGCCGCCCTTCGCAACGCGTAGGGGTCCTTGGAGCCCGTCGGCTTCTCGTCGATGGCCCAGAATCCAACCAGCGTGTCGAGCTTGTCGGCCAGCGCCACGGCGATCGACACCGGATCGGTCGGCACGACGTCCGATGGGCCCTGTGGGCGGTAATGCTCCTCGATGGCAGCGGCGACCGAGGCGGTTTCTCCCTGGATCAGCGCATATTTGCGGCCCATCGCGCCCTGCAGTTCGGGGAACTCGCCGACGACTTCGGTCTGCAGGTCGGCCTTGGCCAGAACGGCCGCGCGTGCGGCCTCGTCCGGATCGGCGCCGACGATCGGCGCCAGTTCCCGTGCCAGCGCCACGATGCGCGCGACGCGTTCGCCCTGCGTGCCCAGCTTGGCATGGAAGGTGACGCCGAGATGATCGAGGCGTGCCATGCGCTGGTCGAGCGGCTTCGCTAGGTCGAGCGCGAATCTTGTCGCGGATTCCACCAGCGTATCGCGATCCGGCAGGTCGGCCTGATCCGTCTTCCAGAAATGCACGGCGTCGGAGAGGCGCGCGCGCACGACCTTGCCGTTGCCGTAGGCTATCTCTTTGCCGCCATCCTTCGCCTCGATGTTCGACGTCAGGATGAAGCGATTGGCCAAACGCTCGTCCTCCCCGCGAGGCCGCGTGACGAAACATTTCTGGTTGGCGCGGATCGTCAGCCGGATCACTTCTGGCGGGATGCCGAGAAAGGCCTCCTCGAATTCGCCCATCAGCACCACCGGCCATTCGACGAGACCGGACACCTCTTCCAGAAGCCCGTCATCCTCGACAAGCTCCAGCCCGCTGGCGAAGGCAAGGTTGCGGGCATCGTCCTGGATGATGCTCTTGCGCCGTTCGGCATCGAGAACCACCTTGGCGGCCTCGAGTTTGGCGACATAGTCGTCGAAGCGGCGCACGACGATGGCGTCCGGCGCGTGGAAGCGGTGGCCGTAGGTGACGTTCCCGGCGCGAATGCCGTCGACTTCGAAATCAACCACGACGGGTTCCTCGGTCTCCGGGCCGAAGGTGCACAGGATCGACTGCAGCGGACGCACCCAGCGCAGCGAGCCCGGCTGCGCGGAGGCCGCCCCCCAGCGCATCGATTTGGGCCACGGGAAATCCCGGACCACCGAGGGCATGAGGTCGGCAATCACGTCCTGCGCGTCGCGCCCGGGCTTCGAAATGACCGCGACGTAGAAGTCGCCCTTCTTGGGGTCGGACTGAACCTGCGCCTCATCCACCGACGAAAGCCCGGCCGAGCGCAGGAAGCCTTGGATGGCCTGCTCGGGCGCCTTCGTGGATGGGCCCTTGCGCTCCTCGCGCACATCCTTGGAGCGCGCGGTAAGGCCGCGAACGTCCAGTGTCAGCCGGCGCGGTGTCCAATACTCCGTCGCCGCCTCATATGTGAGGCCGGCTCCGACCAGACCGTCCGTCACCATCTTCTTCAGGTCGCCTGCAGCCTTGCGCTGCATGCGGGCGGGGATTTCTTCCGAGCGGAGTTCAAGAAGTAGGTCGGGCATGGGATGGTTCGCCGTGCTGTGCAGTTGGTTGCGCTGCCTCTAGCAAGCCGGCCGCGCTTTGTCATGGGTTGCGGCTGATTTTACCAGCCGCCGCCGCCGCCGCCACCGCCACCGCCACCCGAAAAGCCACCTCCACCGCCACCGCCGCTGAAACCGGAAGACGAGGATTTCGGAGCAGGAAGGGATGCGGTGAAACTGTTGGAGAGCGAACCGGCGACGCCGCCAAGGCTGGAGCCAATCGAGTCGCCGTTGAAGCCGCGGCCATGATACCAGCCGGGTCCGACATAGGCCGCCGCCGCCGCACCAGCCGCCGTGGCTGTCGCCAGCCAGGCGTCGAAAGCGCGCGACCATGGCTTCTCGACACCGAGCGCGACGGCATAGGGAAGCAATGTCTCGAAATGGCGCGGCGACATCTGCGGCGCGCCCTGCATGTTCATGCGGTCCTGCTCGGCAAGCGTCAGGTACTGCTTCAGGCCCTTGATCTCCTCCGTCAACTTGCTTCCCAGCGGGGTCGGCGCGCCCATCAGGTAAATGAAAACGACGTTGGTGATGACGAGACCACCGGCGATAGAGAGCACCGCGCTGTCGAAATCGGATTCAAAGAAGAGGAATCCAAATCCGGACAGGACCGTGAGCGCGATGAAGCCGGCGAATGCGGTGGTCACCACGACGATGAGCCGTTGTGTGAGACTGCGAGCGGAGCGCCAGCGTCTGCCAAGATTGACGGCAAAGATCGAGATGATCACCGCCGGGATCACCACGCCCATTCCGGCCGCCATGGTTTCCACGTCGATATTGCCCAGCAGCAGCGTCCCCGCCAACGCGAGGAGTGAGAGCACCACACCTATGACAAGGTAGCCCGCATTCTGGCGGTAGTAGCGGTTTCGGTGTTCCTTCTCGATCGCGGTGCGAAACGAAAGGCCGGTGGCCTGCACGCGCTCGCCATTGTTCTTGTCGACGGTGAGTTCGTCGCCGTCTCCAGGCAGGTGGGAAAGGATCGCCGCTTCGCCGACCGACGCGTCGGCAGGCGTTCCCGTGCCCTTGCGGCGGATCGTCAGATCGCCTTCCAGATCATCGAGTTCGACGTGTCCCTTCACGCCGAGATTGATCATCGCCGCCGAAAACGCGTCCCAGCCCTGGCCGCGAAAGCCGCGCTGTTCGATATAGTTGACGAGCGCGGGGGAAACGCCCTCCGGCGGGGTCCAGCGTGGCACGACGACACCGCCGGGCGGGTCACGGCCGACACGGCTCCAGGCCCAGAAATAATACGCCAGCACAACGAGAAGGCCGATGCCGCCGACGATCCGCCCGGCATTCTCGCGGAGCCAGGCCATGCGCTCTTCCGCTTCGGTCGGCGGCGAGACGACACCCTTGGGAAAGGCAACCACGGCAGTCAGCCCCTCGCGCTGGCCCAATTCCGTGTCCGCTTCCACGATGATGCGGTTGCCGCCGTCCAGACGTTGCGCGCTCGCGGCCTGTTCTGTCGAACCGAAGGGGCCTGTGTAGTAAGTGACGTCGGTTGCCTGCGCTCCGTTCGGCAGGCGGATTTCGGCACTTGCTGCAAGGATCGGAAAATCCCATCCATTGCCGGTGACATTCCAGTAAAGCTCGTCGTGGTCCTCGAAAAACCGGATCTGCCGGGTGGTGTCGTAGGTGATGTCGTAGACGTGCTCGCCATGCGGAAGCAGCACCCCGGCATCGCCGATCCGGATACGCACGACGCCCGAGCCTCGCTCCACCGCGAAAGGTTCGTCGCTGCCGTCGCGCGTGACCGAGACAACGTCGAGATCCACTTCGCGCATACGGCCCGCCGCGTCCTCGTAGCGCACCGGAATATCGCGGAAAATCCCGCGTGATATCTGCCGTCCCTCAACATTGACGGTAATGTCTTCGCTCACCCGCAAGGTGCCGTCGGAGCCGACATCGATCTCGGAATGGAACGATCGGATTTCCTCGGCGGCCTGCGCGCCCGACGCCATGCCGAACGCAAGCATCACCAGCAGCAGAAATGGCGCGAGCAGCTTCATGCAGGGGCCGGCCTTCAGGAAAACGAGACTTTGGGAACGGCGCGGTCGGCCGGGTTCTCGATCTCGAAATAATCCGCCTTGGTGAAGCCGAATGTGTTGGCGACGATGTTGGACGGAAAGCTCTCGATGCGGATGTTGAGATCGCGCGCCGCGCCATTGTAGTAGCGCCGCGACATCTGGATTTCGCTTTCCAGCGTTTCCAGCGTGGTCTGCATCTGCAGGAAATTCTCGTTGGCCTTCAGGTCCGGATAGGCTTCGGCGACCGCAAAAAGCCTCCCCAGCGCCTGGCTCAGCATGCCTTCCACCTGCGCGCGTCCGGCGACGTCATCGCTGGGGAGGCTTTGTGCGCGCGTCCGCAATTCGGTGACCTCCTCGAGCGTCTGGCGCTCGTGGCCGGCATAGCCCTTCACCGTCTCGATCAGGTTGGGAATGAGGTCGGCGCGCCGCTTGAGCTGGACGTCGATGCCTGACCACGCCTCCTTCACCATCTGGCGCGCCCGCACGAGCGCGTTGTAGACGACGATGACGTAGCCCGCGAGGGCAACGAGGACGACGATGGCAATCGTACCGAATCCGAAATCCATACTTGGTCCCCCTCTGCCGTTTGGCGAAATCTAGCCCGAGGGTTCCCTAAAGGAAAGCGGGAGAATCAGGCCGCCCGTTCGAATCCGAAGCCGCCGGCATCGGTCTGCAGGAATGCTTCGCCGCAGGCCTTTGCGAGGTTTCGTACCCGCAGGATGTAACTTTGCCGCTCGGTGACGGAGATCACGCCGCGCGCGTCGAGCAGATTGAACGCGTGCGAGGCCTTGATGCACTGGTCGTAGGCCGGCAGGACTATCCTGTGGAGAGGCTGGTTTGCGTCAGGCGACGGGGCGCCCGCGGCCAGAAGCGCAGCGCATTCGCGCTCCGCATCCTCGAAATGCCGGAACAGGATGGACGTATCGGCATGCTCGAAATTGTGCCGCGAGTATTCCTGCTCGGCCTGGAGGAAAACGTCGCCATAGCTGACCTTGTCAGCTCCCTCGCGACCGTTGAAGTTCAGGTCGTAGACATTGTCGACGCCCTGGACATACATCGCAAGGCGCTCGAGGCCGTAGGTCAACTCCCCCGCGACGGGTGCGCATTCGATGCCGCAGACCTGCTGGAAATAGGTGAATTGCGACACTTCCATGCCGTCGCACCAGCATTCCCAGCCCAGCCCCCAGGCGCCGAGCGTCGGGCTTTCCCAGTCATCCTCGACGAAACGGATGTCATGCACGAGCGGATCGATGCCGATCGCCTCAAGCGAGCCGAGATAGAGTTCCTGCAGGTTCGACGGGTTCGGCTTGAGGATCACCTGGTACTGATAATAGTGCTGCAGGCGGTTGGGGTTCTCGCCATAGCGGCCATCCTTCGGACGACGCGACGGCTGAACATAGGCGGCGTTCCATGGACGCGGCCCCAAGGCGCGCAGCGTGGTCGCAGGGTGAAACGTGCCAGCGCCCACTTCCATGTCGTATGGCTGGAGCACGACGCAGCCATATTCAGCCCAGTAGTTGTGCAGCGTCAGGATCAAGCCCTGGAACGAGCGGCTGGGATGCATGTGGGCGGGGATTTGTGCGTTCACGGCTTGCCTCGGAAGGGCTGTGGCGGGGTTGGCCACCTCCTAAAGCGGCGACCGTGGAGCGTCAAGCGCGCGGGGAGGCTCGAGTCCTCGCTACACGCGTTGGCGCTACGCCGTTGCCGCTCAGTTCGACGGTGGCACTACAAGCTGCTGTCCGGGGACGATGCGTCCGGGATCGCCCTGAAGGGACGGATTCAGGTCGAGAATCTCCGGATAGCGATTGCCGTCGCCAAGGACATCGGCAGCGATGGACCAGAGCGACTGGCCCGGCGCCACGACATGGACGTTCTCGTTCACCGATACCGTCTCGACGTTCGGTTCAGCCGGTGCCGGCCGCGCGCCTTCGGGCAGAGGCACGATGCCGGACGCCGCGGTCTCGACCTCAGCTTCCTCCGCTTCCGCCTCGGCACGCTGTTCGAAGGGCTTCATGCCTTCCGCGAGCTTGCGCTGCGCTTCCGAACGCACGGCATCATCGGGATCGAGTGCGAGAGCGTGGCGCCATTGGAACGTGGCCTCAAGCTTGCGTCCGACACGCCAGTATGCGTCGCCCAGGTGATCATTGAGCACCGGATCGGCCGGCATCAGGCCCACCGCACGCTCCAGTTCCTTCACCGCCTCGTCGAACTGGCCGAGGCGATAATGCGCCCAGCCGAGCGAGTCGACGATGTAGCCGTCGCTTGGCCGCA
Organism: Mesorhizobium sp. CAU 1741; assembly: GCF_039839275.1. NCBI lineage: Bacteria > Pseudomonadati > Pseudomonadota > Alphaproteobacteria > Hyphomicrobiales > Phyllobacteriaceae > Mesorhizobium > Mesorhizobium sp. CAU 1741. The sequence continues at coordinate 131,360 of NZ_JBDOQP010000002.1, forward strand.
ACTCGACGGCACGGCGGATCATCTCCATGCCTTCTTCGAGGTTGGTGTTCATGTCGACCCAGGAATAGCCGAGATAGTTCAGCACCTGCGGCTGGTCAGGAAACAGCTCCAGTGCGCGACGGAAATTCGGTTCCGCTTCCTCCCAGCGCTTCAAGCGTTCCAGGGCGATGCCGCGCTGATAGAAGATGTTCCAGTCAGCCTGAGTGGGCTCCTCCAGACGCGACACGGCTTCGTCGTAGAGTTCGGCGGCAGCGGCATAGTTCTCCTGCCGGGCATAGACGCCGCCGAGCGCGAGATAGCCGCGCATGTCGTTCTTGTCGCTCTCGATCGACGACTTGAGATGACGTTCCGCTTCCGGATAGCGTTCGAGGTCGGCCAGGTTCAGTCCGAGCTGAAGCTCCGCGACCGGCTTCATCGGTGACGTTTCAGGAAGCTGCTGGTAATGCATGATCGCCGTCTCGGCGTCACGCTGCTGTTCGGCCACGCCCGCAAGCTGGATGAGGATGGCGTCGTTTTCGGGCCGAAGCGCAAGCGCGTATTGCAGATAGAGACGGACGAAGGATTCGCCGCCGCTGCGGTTGAGCGCGGTGGCGAGGTTCAGCAGGGCCTCGGCGGCGCCCGCCGCGGGATCGGGCACAAGCGGCTCAATCTCCGTGCCCGCCTCGATTTGGGCCCGCAACACTTCGATGGTGAGGCGTCCGGATGCGAACTCGTCGGCACGATCGAGTACAGCAAGCGCTGCCGCATCATCACCTTGCCGGGCGAGGAAGCCGGCATAGGCTTCCATCAGGCGCAGATAGGCATCCGGCGCGGCCGCGCCCGCAGAAACGTTGGTGGAGGCAGATTCATAGGCGGCGCGCGCGGTTGCGGCGTCTCCCCCCTGCTCGGCGATGAGCGCACGATGATAGGCCACGAAGATATTGTACCATTCGGGGCCCGACATGTTGTCCACGTGGGCCAGCGCGCCGGAGGCATCACCGCCGCCCAGCTTCGCCCAGGCGGTCATGATCCCGGTGATCAGCCTGTCGAGGTCGGATTCCAGCGTGAGTTTCAGCAAGTGCTCGGCGTTGGCGTAGTCTCCCTTGCGAATCGCGTCCACTCCCAGCGCCAGGCGCGAGAAGCGTTCGACATCGGGGGCTTCCTTGAGCTTTTCGGCATAGGGCAGCGCCTTGTCGAACTCGCCGTTTGAGATCAGCCCGAGCAGCAGGCTTTGCTGAACCGCCTGATTGTCGGGGTCGAAGGAGAGCGCACGCCGGTAGTAGGCGATCGCGGCTTCGAGATCGTTGTCGCTGTCGGCGGTGCGCGCCGCCAGAAATGCTCCAGAAAGCGAATAGACCCGAGCGGCTTCGCGTTCGCTGGCGGTTGCGGGGCTTCCGATCAGCGTCAGGGCTGCGACCCCGGCGGCAGCGATCAAACGTCCAGTTCCAAGCGGCATTGCTTCCCTTCCTGTCGATCCGGCATGCGCGGAGAGCGGACTCAGCGGTGGGCTTTTGAAGGCCAAAAGCATGGCCTTTTTGCGGACGCCGTTCAATGCGCGTTCGTTCACGATATGGCTATGGGTGCAATCCGCCCCGACGCAGGGCTAGTTGACCCGGCTGATGCAGAAGTCGATCACGTCGAGCATCGCCTGCTTTTGCGGCGTCTTCTTCAGCGGCGCCAGCGCATCGCGCGCGATTTCGCCGAAATGCCGCGCGCGGCCGATCGTGTCGCCGATGGCGCCATGCTTCGTCATCAGTGCGCGCGCGTGCTCGAGCGATTCGTCATCGCTGCGGCCGTTCTCGATCGCATCCTTCCAGAAGCTGCGTTCTTCCGAAGCGCCGCGACGGTAGCTGAGGATGACGGGCAGCGTCACCTTGCCCTCGCGGAAATCGTCGCCGACATTCTTGCCGAGGCTGTGGGAGTCGCCGCCATAGTCGAGCGCGTCGTCGATGAGCTGAAACGCAAGACCGAGATTCATCCCGTAGGAGCGCAGCGCCGCGCGGTCGGTCTTCGACGCGCCGGCGACGATCGGGCCGACTTCCGCAGCCGCCGAGAACAGCGCCGCCGTCTTGGCCTTGATGACCGCGAGATAGTCGTCTTCCGTCGTCTCCAGGTTCTTGGCCGCGCCAAGCTGCATGACCTCGCCCTCGGCGATGACCGATGCGGCGGTCGACAGGATGTCGAGCGCGTCGAGCGAACCGACCTCAACCATCATCCGGAACGCCTGGCCAAGAAGAAAATCGCCGACCAGCACGCTTGCCTGGTTGCCCCAGATCATCCGCGCCGTCCGCTTGCCACGCCGCAGGTCGCTTTCGTCGACGACGTCGTCGTGCAACAGGGTCGCGGTGTGCATGAACTCCACGCTGGTGGCGAGCTTGACATGCGAATCGCCGGAATAGTCGAACATCTGCGCCGCGGCGAGCGTCAGCATGGGGCGAAGCCGCTTGCCTCCCGACGAGATCAGGTGGTTCGCGACTTCGGGTATCATCTCGACGTCGGAACCGGCCTTGGAGAGGATCAGTTCGTTGACACGCCCCATATCTTGCGCCGTCAGCGATACCATGGCCTCGATCGACGGGTTCTCCCGCCGGCCACCTTCGATATTCAGTACGACACCCACCTGTGGAACTCCCGACTGCGCGGCAACCAGCCGCCATTGCGGCCGAACTCTAGGCAGACGAACCCCACACGGCAAGTGGCGAATTGGCGCGGAACGGTCCACGGAAAGCCACCTTTCCCCCGTTAGTCAAAGTCGTTTACAAAGCGCGGCCAAACTGAGAGCGTTCCACCATGATCGAACTCCTGCGTTCCAACGACCCGGTGCTCATTTCCTTCGTCGAGGCCCTGCTGCGTGACGCGGGTCTGTCGTTCTTCGTCGCCGACGAGAACATGAGCATCATCGAAGGCTCGCTGGGCATTCTTCCCCGACGTGTGATGATCGCTGACGATGAAGCCGACAGCGCGCGCGAGTTGCTCCGCGACGCAGGCATCGCCGGCGAGATGAAGGACGGATGAGCGCCGGTGCATCGCTGCCGGGTGACGACCTCGCCGGTCCCGTCACGCTGGATGCGTTTCACCGTGGTGATTTCCATCTCGTGCAGCCGGCTGCCAAGGGGCATCGCGCGGGAACCGATGCGATGATGCTGGCGTCCACAGTGCCGGGCACGTTCGCCGGCCGCCTCGCCGATCTCGGCGCAGGCGCAGGCGCAGCAGGGCTGGCCGTCGCGTCGCGCTGCCCGCAGGCACGCGTGACCCTCATCGAGCGATCGCCGCAGATGGCGGCCTGCGCGCGCCATTCGATCGCGCATGAAGCCAATGCACGCATCCATGGACGCGCCGATGTCGTCCTCGCCGACGTAACCCTTACCGGCATGGCACGCCATGCCGCAGGGCTCGACGATGGCGCCTTCGACTTCGCGATCATGAATCCACCATTCAACGCCGCGGTCGACCGGCCGTCTCCCGACCTTTTGCGGCGCGAGGCGCACGTCATGGATGAAGATCTCTTCGAGCGCTGGCTGCGTACGGCCGCGGCGATAGTGCGGCCGCGCGGCGGCCTTGCAATCATCGCGCGTCCCCAGTCGCTGCCGGCGATCCTCGCGGCGATGAAAGGCCGGTTCGGCAACCCCTGGGTCAAGCCGGTGCACCCGCGTGCGTCGGAACCCGCCATCCGCATCTTGGTGCGGGCAGTGCGTGCCTCGCGCGCGCCACTGTCGTTGATGCCGCCCCTCATCGTGCACGACAGCGGCAGCGACAGGTTCTCCACCGAGGCCGAGGCGGTGAACAATGGGCGAGCCTCGCTTTTCGGAGACTGAAGCGGCGCCTTTTCGGCTCCGATATTGCGCATGCGCGCCGAATGCCTACATGCGACATTGACACATTGGAGAAACGCCCCTCGTGAGACGACTGTTCAGCCGCCTTCTACCCCGCTCCATGCGCCCGAGTGGCGTCACCATTCCCGTCATCCGCCTGCAGGGCGCGATCATGGCCGGAGGCGGCCAGTTTCGCCAGAATCTGTCTATTGCGAACACGGCAGGGCTGATCGAAAAGGCGTTTGCCGTAAAGGATGCTCCCGCCGTCGCGATCGCCATCAACTCGCCCGGCGGCTCGCCGGTCCAGTCGCGTCTCATCTACAAGCGCATTCGCGACCTTGCCGAGGAAAAGAACAAGCGCGTCATCGTCTTCGTCGAGGACGCGGCGGCTTCCGGCGGCTATCTGATCGCGCTCGCCGGCGACGAGATCATCGCCGATCCGTCGTCGATCGTTGGATCGATCGGCGTGATTTCTGCCTCGTTCGGTTTCCAGGACCTGATCAAGAAGATCGGCGTCGAGCGGCGGGTGCACACGGCGGGCCAGAACAAGTCGGTAATGGATCCGTTCAAGCCGGAAAAGAAGGAAGACGTGGAGCGCATCAAGGCGCTGCAACTAGAAATCCACGACACCTTCATCGACCTCGTAAAGGAACGGCGCGGCGCGAAACTCGCCAACCATCCCGACCTCTTCACCGGCCTGTTCTGGACGGGCAAGAAGGGCCTCGAACTTGGCCTCGTGGACGGACTTGGAGATATTCGCTCCTTCCTCAGGCAGCGCTACGGCGACAAGACGAAGCTGCAACTTGTGTCGATGCCGAAGGGGTTGTTCGGGCGCCGACTGGGCATCTTCGGCAGCAAGCTCCCGGAAATGACCGCGTCTGCGGCGGACGGGCTTGTCAGCGCGGCGGAGGAGCGGGCTTTGTGGAACCGGCTCGGCCTTTGACTGGACGCTGAAATCAACTAAACTCGGCGGTCGTAGACACGCGATGCAAACGCCGCGAAACCGAGGAGACCAGGAGATGCCGCAACTGATATTCTTCTCTCTCGTCGGCGTGGTTGCCTATGTGGGCTATCGTTCGTTCGTGCGAGAGGCAGAGAAGATCACCGCCAAGGCAAAGCGTGCCGAAGCGGAGCGCCGGACCGGCAGCCAGGGCACCCTGGTCAAGGACCCCAAGACCGGCGAGTATCACCTGCCGAAGGATTGAGCGGGCCGGCCCGCCACTGATGATCCAGTTCATTTCGGAACATGCCCCGGCAAAGGTCAATCTTGCCCTGCACGTCACCGGGCGACGCGCGGACGGCTACCACCTGCTGGACACGCTGGTGGTCTTCACCGAGGCCGGAGATCGTATTCGCGTGCGTCGGGCCGATCGCGACACGCTCGACATTTCCGGGCCGTTTTCGTCCGGACTTGAAAGCGATGCCGACAATCTCGTGCTGCGCGCGCGCGACATGCTGCGTCGGTTGACCGGAACGACCATTCCCGTCCACATCGCCCTGGAAAAGAACCTGCCGATCGCCTCCGGCATCGGTGGCGGTTCGAGTGACGCGGCGGCGATACTTCGCGCGCTGCACTGCCTTTGGCGTCCGGACGTGTCCCTTGACGAGATCGCGCTTGAATCGCTGCAATTGGGTGCGGACCTGCCGATGTGCATGGAAGCCCGGCCTCTGATCGCGCGTGGAATCGGTGACGCGATCACTCATGTGGAAGGATTGCCGGCCCTGGCGATGGTGCTCGTCAATCCGGGCGTTGCGGTGTCGACACCTGCGATCTTCCGTGCGCTGGCCAGCAGGGACAACGCACCGATGCCGGCGCTCGATCCGCGTCCTGATTTCGCCGGACTCGTCGGGTGGTTGGCGTCGACGCGCAACGACCTTGAGGACACCGCCGCCTCGCTTGCACCGCCGATTGCCGATACACTTCAGGCCCTGCGGCACAGCGGCGCCGCGATGGCGCGCATGTCCGGCTCTGGCGCAACGTGCTTCGGGCTGTATGCCAGTCTGGACGAGGCTCGGCGCGCAGCGGAGGTGATCGCAAGCAGCGAGCCATCATGGTATGTCCAGGCCACCAACACGATCGAAAGGGTCTCAGCCGATGTCGCGACTTGACGAAAGCCGCCCGTTCGTGCCGGTCGGCATTGCCATCCTGACCGTGTCGGATACGCGGTCGCTTGCCGACGACCGCTCCGGCCAGACGCTCGCCGACCGCGTCGGCGACGCCGGTCACAGGCTCGTCGCCCGCGAAATCGTCACAGACGACGTCGATGCGATCAGGGAGATCGTCGGGCGCTGGGCGCGGGACGAGGCTATCGACGTGATCATCACCACCGGTGGCACCGGCTTCACCGGCCGCGACGTGACGCCGGAAGCGCTCGAGCCGCTGTTCGAAAAGCGCATGGACGGTTTTTCCGAAGTCTTCCACCGCATTTCCTACGACAAGATCGGGACTTCGACGATCCAGTCGCGCGCAACGGGCGGGGTCGTCAACGCCACCTTCGTGTTCGCCCTTCCCGGCTCGCCGGGCGCTTGCCGCGACGGTTGGGACGAGATCCTCAAGCCGCAGCTCGACTATCGGCACATGCCATGCAACTTCGTCGAGATCATGCCGCGCCTCGACGAGCATCTGAAGCGTGGCGCGGCCAAGTCGGCCTAGCCCTTGGAGAACGGCGCGACGACAATTTCCGCGCCGAGCCTGCGGGCTGTAATCGCCTTTGCGATTGCTGCGGCCGACGGTTCCCGCTGAGACAGCGATAACGCTTGGCGACGCGTGATCATCAGTCCCTCGGCAAGTGGCCGTCGACCTGACAGGATGCGCGCGAGGAAAGGCTGTTTCGACTGCCTGGCACGCTGGAAGCGGGCCGGGCCGGTCGCATCGCCAGCATGGGCAAGAACCGCGTCCATCCAGCCATCGAGCAGCCGCGCGCCGGGCTCAAGCAAAAGCAGCCACTCGCTCCGCGCCTGCCGTATGCCGGCTTCGAGGTGGGCATCCGCGAGATAATGGCAGCCGGCATGGTCGGCGACCGTGTGGGTGCGATCCGAAGAGCCGGCATCACACACGATCACTTCACGCACCACGCCTTCGACCGCGCCGCCGACGAGCGACGCAAGCGTGCGCGCCAGCGCATCCTCGTGATTTCGTGTCTCGATGACGACTGAGAGCATGAATGCGACATAGCCGAAAGCGTTCTTCAAGGCCAGCATTGCAGTGCAACAAAGAAAGTTCTTGCTTTGTTCTCTCCTCCAAAATAGGAATAGTTTCATCACGGCGACGCGAGTCGCCAGCCACGGAGGCGCAAATGGAACCGATCAGACAGGCTGATGCCGCGGCGTTCGCACAAGGCGGCGCGCCGCTTGCGAACGCGATGATCGACGAGAGCGGCATGCGCGTCGGCTTCGACCGGCGGCGCGGCCGGGCGGCGGGCATCAACCCATCGGGACGATACGAACCGATTTCGCGGCACGTCTTCGACGATGGCTGGAGCACGCTCGAGGAGCTGCCTCCGTTCAAGACGGAAGTTCAGGTCGAGAAGCCGCGCACGATCATCACCCGCAACAGTTCGCCCGACATTTCGTTCGACCGCTCGATCAACCCCTATCGCGGTTGTGAGCATGGTTGCGTCTACTGCTTCGCACGGCCGACCCACGCCTATATGGGCATGTCGCCGGGGCTCGATTTCGAATCGAAGCTGTTTGCCAAACCCGATGCGGCGCGCCTGCTTGAGCGCGAACTGGCCAAGCCTGGCTACGAACCGCGCACGATCGCCATCGGCACCAATACAGATCCTTACCAGCCCGTTGAACGGCAATGGCGCATCATGCGCGAGGTGCTGGAGGTTCTGGAAGCGCATGACCATCCGGTCGGCGTCGTGACCAAGTCGGCGCTGGTGACCCGCGACATCGACATCCTCGGCCGCATGGCGGAAAAGGGTCTGGCCAAGGTGGCGCTGTCCATCACCACGCTCGACCGGAAGCTGGCGCGGACGATGGAGCCTCGCGCCGCGACGCCGCCAAAGCGCCTTGAAGCCCTTCGGACGCTTTCGGATGCCGGCATCCCCGCATCCGTTATGATCGGCCCGGTGATCCCGGGGCTCACTGACCAGGAAGTCGAGCGGATTCTCGAATCGGCTCATGCGGCGGGCGCGCGCGAGGCCGGCTACATCATCCTGCGGCTGCCTTTGGAGGTGTCCCCGATCTTCAAGGACTGGCTGCTGCGTCATTATCCCGATCGCTACAGGCACGTGATCTCGCTGATCCGCTCCATGCGCGGCGGCAAGGATTACGACGCCGAGTGGGGCAAGCGGATGAAAGGTGCCGGGCCATATGCGTGGCAGATCGGGCGGCGTTTCGAGATCGCTGCCAAGCGGTTGGGGCTCAACGCCGAGAAGCAGCGGCTGCGGTCCGATCTCTTCAAGAAGCCGGGTGGCGGCGCGGAGCAGTTGATGCTGCTCTGAGGCTCGGCCACTGCAGGCGCCACGCGTGCGCTTCCGCCAGGTTTCAGACATTCAGTTCCGTCCGGCCTCCCTGTCCCCTCGAGCCGACGGAGCCTTCCCGCCCCGCCCCATTGGCGGGAAGGCCTTGCGGAGAATCAGAGCCAATGCGAGCATCGCCGCACCATGCAACGCGCGCGCTCTGATTCTCCGCTCCTCTGCGATCTGCCCATCCGTCCGGATTTCTCGCTCGAAATGACCGCCCGCCGCGAGGGGCACTGGCCGGTTGCGGGCACAGACGAGGCTGGCCGCGGCCCGCTTGCCGGGCCGGTCGTCGCCGCCGCCGTGATCCTGGACCCCGACAACATCCCGGATGGGCTGGACGATTCCAAACGTCTCGACGCCAAGGCTCGAGAGCTGGTGCTTGCCGAAATCTTCGCGCGCGCCGTGTCGGTGTCGTTCGCGTCGGTATGCGCCGGGTCGATCGATGCCGGGGATATCCGCAAGGCGAGCCTCGAAGCAATGCGCCGCGCGGTATCCGGGCTGTACACGGCACCGCTGATGGTCCTCGCTGATGGTCGCGATGTTCCGCCGGGGCTTTCCTGCGCCGGTCGGGCGGTGGTCAAGGGCGACCAGCGCTCACAATCGATCGCGGCCGCCTCCATCGTTGCCAAGGTGATGCGCGATCGGATGATGTCCCGCGCGGGCTCTTGCGACGGTCGCTACGGGTTTGAACTCCACATGGGCTACGCGACGGTCCGGCATCGCGAGGCGGTCACCGCCCACGGACCGGTGGCGCGCATGCACCGGATGTCGTTCGCACCATTCAAGGCCTGAGCCGCAATGCAAAACGCCGCCCGAAGGCGGCGCTCGACAGACTTTCACGCAAAGAGCCGGATCAGTTCAACCGGGCCTTCACGTCATCAAGCGTCGACTTGAAAAGCGCGGTGTCGGTCTTTGCATCGATCTTGTCGGCAAGAAGCTTGGTTGCGGCGTCGACGGCGATGTCGACGGCACGGCTGCGCACCTCTGCCACCGCGTCGCGCTCCGCCTGGGCGATCTTCTGCTCGGCCAGGACATTGCGGCGGGCCACATACTCTTCTGTCTTCTGCTTGGCGTCCTCGACGATCACCTGCGCCTCGTGCTTGGCGGCGGCGATGATGTCGCTTGCCTCCTTCTCGGCCTCCCTGCGCCGCTTCTGGTACTCGGCCAGAAGTTGCTGGGCTTCTTCACGAAGGCGGCGTGCCTCCTCGAGATCGTTGCGAATACGGTCGGCACGCGCATCGAGTGATTTGGCCATCATCTTGGGAACGCCGAGGTAGGTCACCAGGGCGAGGAAGATGAAAAGGGCGACTGTCGCCCAGAATGTCGCATCCATGACTTACCCTTTCGCAGCCCGAACCGCTGCCGAAACAGCGGACTTCTCCACCTTGGCACCCACCAGTTCCTGGACGATCAGGCCAGCGGTCTCCTCGGCGATCTGGCCGACGTCACGCATCGCGGCATCCTTGATAAGCGCGATGCGGGCTTCGGCCTCGGCGAGCTGAGATTCGAGTGCGGCTTCGACCTTGCGGCGTTCAGCCTCGGCCTCGGCCTTGGCGCTATCGCGTGCTTCCTGGCCGATGGTATTGGCCTTGCTGCGCGCGTCGGCAAGTTCCTGCTCATATGCCGCCACTGCGGCATCGGCTTCTTCCTTGAGCTTGGCGGCCTGGTCGAGATCCTGCGCGATGCGACCGCTGCGGACTTCGAGAATCCCCCCGATCCGCGGCAGTACGACCTTGTTCAGGAACAGGTAGAACAGGCCAAAGGTAATCGCCAGCCAAAGTAGCTGGGATGCATAGGTCGAGGAATCGAAGGGAGGGAAAATTCCTTCCGCGCCGTGCTCGGCACCGGTCTCGGTGTGTTGCTCGGTTTCCGTCGATTCCTGCGCAAATGCAGGCGCCACGAACATGGGCATCCCCTGTCAGGTAGAAGCCGGCCGCGCCACCGCAGCCGGCCTGTGCAGCTTCAGATCTTAAACGGCGAAGAGCAGCAGCAGTGCGATCAGCAGCGAGAAGATGCCGAGCGCTTCCGTCACCGCGAAGCCGAAGATCAGGCGGCCGAACTGGCCATCGGCTGCCGACGGGTTGCGCAGGGCGCCCGAGAGGTAGGCACCGAAGATGTTGCCGAGGCCGAGAGCCGTGCCGGCCATGCCCAGGCAGGCGAGACCTGCGCCGATGTAACGTGCTGCTTCCGCTTCCATGTCAAACTCCTTGTGACTTTCAAGATTGCGGTTTTCTGTCGACGGCTTGGCCGCCAGTGGATGGTATGCGTCAGTGACCCGGATGGATCGCGTCGTTGAGGTACATGCAGGCCAGCACGGCGAACACGTATGCCTGCAGGAACGACACCAGGAACTCCAGCGCCGTGATGGCGATCGTCATGATCAGCGGCAGGACGGCACCTGCGACCCCAACCGCGCCAAGCGAGCCGAGCGAGACGATGAAGCCGGCGAAGACCTTCAGCGTGATGTGGCCTGCCAGCATGTTGGCGAACAGACGCACGGAAAGGCTGATCGGGCGCGAAAGGAACGAGATGATCTCGATGATCACCACCATCGGCAGCACCGCCGCGGGCACTCCGCTCGGCACGAACAGCCTCAGGAACTTGAAGCCATGCTTCCAGAAACCGTAGACGAGCACGGTGCCGATCACCAGCAGCGCCAGCGCGAAGGTGACGATGATCTGGCTGGTGACGGTGAAGAAGTAAGGGAACATGCCCAACAGGTTCGCGACCAGCACGAACATGAACAGCGAGAACACGAGCGGGAAGAATTTCATGCCAGCCGTGCCGGCGGCATCGCGCAGCATGTTCGCGACGAACTCGTAGGACATCTCCGAGACCGACTGCAGGCGATTGGGAACGACGCTGCGGCTGGCGGTGGTCAGATAGAGGAACGCGCTCGCGCCGGCAGCGGTCGCCACCATGAACAGCGACGCATTGGTGAAGGACAGGTCGAGCCCGCCGACCTCGATCGGTATCAGATCGGAGATCTGAAACTGGTGAATTGGATCGTCGGCCAACCTGGACCCCCTCGATACGTCACGCGCGCGCTCGCGCAGCTAATTCCTGTCGGGTCCATCCGCGCGGTCTTGCGCCGACGGCGACCCTGGCTGGGCAATCATCCCCGCTGAACGCAGGACGTTGAGCACACCAGCTACGAAACCAAGGAGCAGGAAGATGATCAGACCCCATGGCGAGGTTCCCGCCATCGTGTCGATGAGCCATCCTATGCCCACCCCGACCGCTATGCCAGCGATGAACTCGCTCGATAGCTTCAGTGCCTGCCCGTAGCCGACGGCACCGCCGGCTCCAGAGCCTTTGTCTTCTTCGCTGCGGGCCGGTCGCCTGGCTGCAAGCTTCGCCTCGAGTTCCTGGCTGCGACGAGCCAGATCGTCTTGGCGACTTTCCGGTCCTGACGGCATGGACTTCCCGCTTTCAAAGTCGCGCGCAACATAGTTAGGGGCCTCTCCCCAGTCAAGCCGGGGAAAGCGGTTGAAAGCGCCGTCGATTTTATAATGATTTCAATATTTTAATTGACTGCGACAATGCGTCGTCGCTGAGGCGGCGGATTCGGCGCCCCGAATCCCCGGCATCCGGGCGCTAGCGCCATCCTCCGCCATAGGTGCGATAGAAGACGTGCAGGCCGATCTTCTTCATCTTTTCCATGGTGCGCGCCCAGCGCGGATGGACATAGGTGGCGTGATAATGCGTGGCTGAACCGACCTCCGGGATAAAGATCTTGCCCGCCGTGACCGCCATCGCGACCTCCTGCGCCACCTTGTAGTGCTGCGCGCTGCGCACGCGCGGTCGCGTGCCGTCGCAGGCAAAGGAAAACTGGCAGCGGTTGCGCCAACTCTTGTTCTGATAGACCACGCCGCAGATCGTGCTCGGATAGGCGGGATTGCGCACGCGGTTCAAGATGACCTGTGCCACGGCCGACTGGCCAAGCACGTCCTCGCCGCGCGCCTCGAAGTAGATGCCTTCCGCAAGACATTTCTGCTCAGCCGAGGAGAACACGCTCGCCGGCAGCGGCGTGCGCATCCATGGATGGTCGCCCTCCGGCACCGGGGGAATGAAGCGCCCTGCCCCGGCCACTTCGTGCTTCAGCAGGCTGGCGAAGGGCGATGCACGGGCATAGTCCGGCTCGGCGGGCGCATAGGCGGTTGCCAATATGTCGGCCTTCTCATTCGTCACCAGAGAAGCAAGGAAAGCCGGAACGCCGGGTTCGGACTTGTCTTCCATCAGGTGGAAGGCACCGGCGATCTGGATTTCCTTGCCCTGTATCTCGGGGACCACGAAGCTCATCTCGACCCCGACGTCCGAAGCGGGATCGAGGAGCGAGCTGGTCCGCTCGAAGACGGAGCCTGCGTTGAACGAGCGAGGCGGCGCGACGGGAGCGACATTGACCACGCGACCGCGTTTGTCGCTGCGGTTGACTCGAGCCTCATCCGGCGTATCGCTGGCTGCTGCCTTGCCGCGCAGGGCAACGGTGCCGACGCCCGGTGTCGAGAGGCCGCCACCCGCGATCGAGCCGGTAGGCGTGGCATCGAGAAAAGGCATCTCGGCCTGATGAACGGAGCCCAGCGCGGATTTCTCCACGAAGGCCCCCCAGCGCGCACCCGTCCGCTCGACGCCGGATACGAGGCTTGCCATGTCCTGATATGCCGTCTGTGTCGGCGAACCTGCCCAGATTGCAAGACCGATCACCAGGGGCGCTGCGAAAGAGCGCAAACCACCAGCGATGTCCCGCCGGCGCGAAACCATACGACGCTGCACAAAAACTCTCCAGAAACGCATCACCCAACACAGTGTCGATAGTGATGCATTAACCTTGAAGGAGGGTTAACGCGGTCGGTGCGGCGGCAATGTGACTGAATCAGTTTCTCTTTTTCGCCTTGTTGGCGAACGGATTTTCCGATGCGCGCAACACCATCCGGATCGGAACACCCGGCATGTCGAAGGTCTCGCGCAGTCCGTTGACGAGATAACGGATGTAGGATTGCGGCATCGAGTCCGGGCGCGTGCACGAAAGCACGAAGCCCGGCGGGCGCGTCTTGGCCTGCGTGATGTATTTGATCTTGAGACGGCGCCCGGCAACAGCCGGCGGCGGGTGATGGCCGAGCACGCCTTCGAGCCAGCGGTTGAGCTTGCCGGTCGAGATGCGGCGATTCCAGACTCGATGGGTCTTCTCCACCGCCTCCATCAGCTTGTCGAGGCCCCTGCCGGTTTCGCCCGATACGGTTACCGCCTGCAACCCGCGTACCTGCGGCAGGAGGCGCGTGGTCTTTTCACGCAATTCCGCAAGCAGTTCCTGTGGATGCTCGATCAGGTCCCATTTATTGAAGGCGAGAACAGGAGCACGTCCCTCACGGATGATCAGGTCGGCAATCTGCAGATCCTGCTTTTCGAACGGTATCGTCGCGTCGAACACGATGACGACGACTTCCGCAAAACGAATGGCCCGCAAACCGTCTGCCACGGATAGCTTTTCCAGCTTCTCCTGCACTCTGGCCTTGCGGCGCAAGCCGGCGGTGTCGAAAAGCTTGATGTGACGCCCACGCCAATCCCAATCGACGGTGATCGAATCACGCGTGATGCCCGCCTCGGGGCCAGTCAGGAGGCGCTCCTCGCCGACGAAGGCGTTGATCAGCGTCGACTTGCCGGCATTTGGCCGACCGACCACGGCGATCCGCAGCGGCTTGGTAGCGTCATATTCGGGAACCGTCTCGTCATCAGGATCGTCGACGTCCTCGCCGATCAAAGCTTCACCGCCGCGCGCCGGCGCTGCCTCGTCCTCGTCGTCTTCGAAGACCCGGTCCTCGCCCAAGGCGGCGATGATGGCCTCGCGTAGATCCGGCATGCCCTCGCCGTGCTCGGCCGAGATCGGGATCGGTTCGCCCAGACCCAGTTCCCACGCTTCAAGCATGCCGGCCTGGGCACCGCGCGCCTCGGCCTTGTTGGCAACGAGAACCACCGGCTTGGACGTACGTCGCACGACGTCGGCAAAGGTGCGGTCGTCGGGCATCAGCCCGACCTTGGCATCGACCAGGAACAGAATCAGGTCGGCCTCGTCGATCGCGGCCTCGGTCTGGACGCGCATGCGGCCTTCAAGCGAGGCAGCCGCAGCGTCTTCGAGGCCGGCCGTGTCGACGACCTCGAAGCGCAGGTCATACAGCTTGGCGGAATTGACACGACGATCGCGCGTCACGCCCGGCGTATCGTCCACGAGCGCAAGCTTGCGACCGGCCAGCCTGTTGAAAAGCGTCGACTTGCCGACATTCGGTCGGCCGATGATCGCTACCTTGAAGCCCATATCAGGCCCCGATCAGGACGATGAACCCGAACCGCGGATCAGTTCGGACATGAGTTCAGCTCGCTGGCGCATATTGCGGGGCGCACCCTCGTCATCGAGGATCTGGCCGAACAAGGCCGAGGCATCCTCCATGCGGCCATGCTTCCATGCCGACAGCCCGAGAGCCTCGCGTGCGGAATGGCGCAAAGCGTTGGTCTCCGCGACAAGCGCCTCGACCCGGGCCGAGACATCCTCGTAGGAACCGTGGTCGACCAGCAGCAGCGCGGCACGCAACGCCGCCATGTCGCGGATCGATTGTGGCACGGAGCCGTCGGACGAAACCTCGTCGAAAGCAGCGATCGCGCCGGCATGGTCGCCTTCCTCGGCGAGCAGCGTGGCCGCGCGCATGCGTGCCAGAACCGGATAGGCACCATAACCGTCTGCCTCGAGCTGCTCGAAGGCGGCCTTGGCCTCCTCGGTGCGACCTTCGCGCGCAAGCGTCAATGCCTGGGAGTAGTCGTCACCCGACTGGTTGGCCTGCGACTGGGTCCAATAGTCCCATGCGACCCATGCGGCCGTTGCGAGCACGACGGCGACCGCCAGCGCGATGGCGGCGGGCCCATAGCGGTCCCAAAGCGCCTTCGCCCGGTCCTGGCGCATCTCCTGGTCTACTTCGCGAAAGAAACTGTCGTCCGACATCACTCACCGGCATCGCATGGGAAAAATTCGGGCGCAGTCGCGCGCCAAGCATCGCTGGCCATGCGTTTAAGCCGAAATCCGCCATCATGGAAGAGGCGACGCCGAAAAATGGCGCGTCAGGACGCTTTGCCGGCTCCCCTGACGACAAAAGCGGAAAGCAGCAGGACCAGCGCGGCCAGCAGCGATGGCGCGGTGAAGCTGCCCGTGCGGTCCGCAAGAAAGCCAGCCGCGATCGGCCCGAGGATCTGTCCGAACCCGAACGCCACTGTCATCAATGCTATGACCCGACGCGGCGATTCCTGCGCCAGTTGTCGCCCCAACTGGAAACCGTAGGCCGTAACCGCCATGAAGGTTCCACCCAGCAGCAGGCCACCGATGAGCGGCCCGACATAGCTTCCCATCGCGACGCTGGCGCCCACGCCGACCGCCTCGACCGTGCAGCCGATCGCCAGCATGGCGGGAAGGCCCCAGCGGCGCACGCCGAATCCCCACAGCCAGACGGACGGGATGATCGCCAGGCCCGTGACGAGCCAGACAACGGACTCGAACAGCCGTCCCGCCTCGCCCGCGCGCACGATCGCCACGAGGAAAGTGGCGGTGATGATATAGCCGAAGCCGAACAGACCGTAGGCAAGAATGGTCCGGGTCAGCGCCGGGCTCTTGGGCATCGGCGGCTCCGCCGTCGGTTTTCCGACAAGCGCAGGGCCGGGATCGATCAGCAGCCAGACCACGAGAAATCCGGCCAGGGAAAGACCGCCGGCCCAGAGCCAGTTTGCCTGCCACCCGGCGCCCGCCACCAAAAGCGAGCCGGTCATCAGTGACGACAGGGCAATGCCGACACCCACGCCGCTGAAATGCCAGACCTGTAGATCCCCACGCTGAGCGGCCGCCAGCCGGGAGACCACGATCGTCGAGCTGAAAACCATGACGAGCGCGCTTGTCACTCCGGCGAAGAAGCGGATCGCAAGGAAAGCCGCGACGTTCTCGGTCAGGCCCATCAGCGCAGCCAGCACGGCACTGGCCACTAGTCCCACCAGCACGATGCTTCGCTCCCTGCCCTGGCCCCAATTGCCGGATGCCAGCACCGCGCCAAGGAAATAGCCGGCGTAGTTAGACGACGCGATGAGCCCGGCATCCGATGATGAAAGGCCGACGCTGTCCATCATTGACGGAAGGATCGGAGTATAGACGAAACGGCCGATACCCATGGCAACAGCCATGGCGGCCATTCCGCCCACCGCATAAACGATGGGGGAACGTGCTTGATAGTGCATTGCGCGCGGTCTGCTTCAGTCCTTGGGAGACGGAACGGAATGCCAAACAGACAAGACACGCCGCGACCGGTCAATAGCCAGCACGCGATTTAGAAGAGTCCAGGAGATGCCAGGGTGCCGGGACCGAGGACTCGTCAGGCGACCCAGTAGCCGTCTTCGATATCCGGGGCGCTGAGCCCGACATACTCGGCAAGCTGTGTGAAGTTGACCAGCGCGGCGGAGCGCGCGCCGCCATCGGCGAGATAGTCGTTCCAG
Organism: Mesorhizobium sp. CAU 1741; assembly: GCF_039839275.1. Lineage (NCBI taxonomy): Bacteria > Pseudomonadati > Pseudomonadota > Alphaproteobacteria > Hyphomicrobiales > Phyllobacteriaceae > Mesorhizobium > Mesorhizobium sp. CAU 1741. The sequence goes on from NZ_JBDOQP010000002.1 coordinate 148,140, forward strand.
AAATCGACGCCGGCTTCCTCGCCGGGACGTCCCAACACGTTCAGGTAGAGCTGGTCGACGAATTCGGCATCCGTCAGACCGGAGCCATAGAGCGAACTGAACTCCGCACTGGCAATGAAGCCGGCCGCGGCGTCGAGCAAGGTGCCGCCATCATTGAGGTAGTCAGCCCAGAACAGGAAACCGCCTTCATCAGGGGTTCGGTCGAACGCCCCGCCATAGAGCCGATAGGCAGCAGGACCGTTGGCGCCTTCCACGTCGAAAAGCAGAACGCCGTCGGAAAACTCCGCGCGCTCGATGGACACCAGCGTGTCGATCCCGTCCGGCTTCTGGATGAGCACCGCGCCGCTCGCTTCGATGGAAGCTGAAAAATCCGAGCGCGCGCCTGCATAAACCACCGTGTCATTTCCGGCGCCGCCGTCGAAACTGAGGTTTCCGGCACCGGTATTGTAAGTGTCGTCAACGGCACCGCCGCCTGTCCCGGCACCCATCTCGCCCAGCGTGGCATCGAGCTTGACGTTGTCCTGGCCGACCGTGACGTTCGACGTCACCTGTTTGCCGGCATAGGTGAAGGTGACGGCATAGTTGCCTGCAGGAACCTCGAGATTGTATCCGCCTGCCGCCCAACTCGTGGTCGAGTACGTGCCGGACTGGCCGGTTGCCTCGATCGTCACGGCGCCCACGCCTTCGCCGATATCGTAGAACCGGTCGCCATCCTGATCGTCGAGGATCACCCCGGTCAGGAAGGTCTTGTTGCCGCTATAGGCGAAATTCTGCGTCACCATCGCGGCGTTGTAAGCCGCGCCTCCTGACGTAAAGGCGCCCTGCAGGATGCCGACGCCGACCTCGACGAAATCGTCATTCATGAGGTTGACGCGGTGGCCCGAACTGACGAACAGCCCCTCGTGGCGGCCGATCGTCTGCTGCTGCATGTCGATGGCGCCCGTCGAGCCTCCCCAAGCGATGTTCTCGCCATAGCCCCAACCGCCGGAGAAATCGTAGCCAGCCGCGCCCATCCGGTCGCCGGGGCTGCTGCCGCCCTGCCCGGTGTGGGAAAACACGTCGGCGTCCAGCATCCACTGACTGTGGACGCGCGCGGCGTCGATCAGCGTCGCGTTGAAGGCGAGCGGCTGCTTGGCGGTGCCGGAAATGGTGCCGGGCGCCAGCGACGCGTTGAGGTCGATGCCCAGCGCGTTTGCCTGGGCGGTCGGGTTGGCCCGCGCCCAGTTGATCATTTCGAGCATCAACTGCTCATAGACGGTGGGGTTGATGCTCATGGTCTTGTCCTCAACAGTCAGAATCGGGCGGACCATAACAAGGTCGCTCGGAAACCCACAATCACGTCCGTCGACGAGCCGACGCGGAAGCGTGAAGTCAGCGCACGCCGGTGCGGAACAGGATGATGCGCACGGTCTTCACCAGAATCACCAGGTCGATGTCGAACGAAAGCCGCTTCACGTAATAAAGGTCGTAGGCGAGCTTTGCCGCCTCTTCCTGCGGGGTGCTCGCATAGCCATGCGACACCTGCGCCCATCCGGTGAGCCCGGGCCTGACGAGGTGCCGGTAGGAATATTGCGGCAGCATCACCTCCAGGGTGCGCGCGATGGGGATGGCCACCGGCCGAGGGCCGATCCACGACATCTCGCCGCGCAGGATATTGAGAAGCTGTGGAAGTTCGTCGAGGCGGAATTGGCGCAGGAAGCGCAGCGCTGGCACGACGCGATCGTCGTTCTGCCGGGCGGGCGCGTCGCCCGCCTGCAGCACCATCGTCCTGAACTTGACCATCGTGAAGATGCTGTCGCCGAAACCGCAACGCTCCTGGCGGAAAAACACCGGCCCTCCGTCGACGACCCGGATATAACCCGCGATGAGAAGGCATAGCGGAACGGCGATCGGCGACAGGAGGACCACGGCGGTGACGTCGATGGCGCGCTTGAGCTTCGAATAGTAGATCTGGCTCGGACTGTAGGCGAGATGCAGGAGATCGAAACTCTGGACGTCGACGCGGTCAAGACGCGTCTCCAGGAAGCGTATCCACGGCGTCACCTTGACCCCCAGCATGTAGAGACGCGTCAGGAATGCCGACCATTCAGGCGTATGGTGGGCGTCACCGTCGATGAGCACGCGGTCGACACCGGAAATGTCGGGCAGCGGCTTCTTCAGCACCGCGATGCTGCCTCCGAGTAGCCCGGCGATCTCGGGCGCGCGCGGAAAATCGAGGATGGCGATCTTTTCCTTGCGCGCCCGGCGCAGCCGGAAACCGGCATGGACGACGCAGACCAGCGCCACGGGCGCCGCCAGCAAAATGCCGGTGTAGCTCACCGGTATGCGCAGCCCGGCAAGCACCGCGACCACGAAATTGAAGACGATCACCGTGATGAAGGTGGCGGTGGTGATCGGAAAGTCCTGCCGCGGCAGCCAGTTGAGCAACGCCACCGAGACCAACGGCACCAGGGCGAGCGCGACAACCACGAAAGCGAGATTGTGCCAGTCGCTGCGCCCGGCATTGAAGATGATCAGCCAGTAGATGAATGCCTGGAGTGCGACGGCGACGGCGATGGAGGGCCAGGCATGGCGCAGGTCATGGAGAAAACGTCTCGGGCGCAGTGAAGCGCCTCTTGCGACGACCCCCATGAGTTCGGGGGATGGCCCGCGCCGTATGGGTCGGTTATGGCGGTTCATGCTCGCCTTGCCTAATCCCCGGTCCTGTCCCGGTTAGCTTTCAATCATGTCCAAGTCGCGACTGCGCATTTCCAACGTCTTCAGCGTTCCGGCGACGGATCACGAACGGCCGTAAATGTCGTCGAAACGTACGATGTCGTCCTCGCCGAGATAGTCGCCGCTCTGCACCTCGATCATGACCAGCGGATCGTTCGTCGGGTTTTCGAGACGGTGCTTGTGCTCCTTCTCGATATAGGTCGACTGGTTGGTTTCGAGGATCAGCTCGCGGTCGCCATTGACCACCTTGGCCCTGCCGGTCACCACCACCCAATGCTCCGAGCGGTGGTGATGCATCTGCAGGCTCAAGCTGGCGCCGGGCTTGACCTCGATGCGCTTGATCTTGAAGCGCTCGCCTTCCTCCAGCACGGTATAGGAGCCCCAGGGGCGGTGGACCGTACGGTGGAACTGGTGCGCCTCGTGTCCCTGGCTCTTCAGTTCCTCGAAGAGAATCTTGACGTCCTGCAACGAGTCCTTCGCCGCCACCAGCAGAGCGTCGGCGGAATCCACGATCACGAGGTCCTTGAGCCCGACGCCGGCCACCAGCCTCTTTTCGCCATGGACATAGGTGTCGCGCGTGCCGACGAGCACCGCATCGCCCTGCACCCGGTTGCCGGCTTCGTCGGCATCGGTCAGTTCGGCGATCGCGTTCCACGACCCGACATCGCTCCATCCCATGTCGGAGGGCACCACGGCGATGCCGCCTGCCTTCTCAAGCAGTGCATAGTCGATCGAAAGAGCCGGGATGCGCGCAAAGGCCTGGGCCTCGAAAGCCAGCGCCTCGCCGCCCGCGCCGTCGAGCTTCGTCGCCGTTTCGAGGCTGGCGCGCGTCGCGTCGAGAATGTCCGCGCAGTGCTTTTCGAGCAGCGCCAGCATGGTGTCGGCGCGGAAGCACAACATGCCGCCATTCCAATGGAAGCGGCCGGTGCGGAGGTATTCCTCGGCCTTTTCCCGTGACGGCTTCTCGACGAAACGCACCACGTCCTCGCCGTCGGCCTCGATATAGCCGTAGGCGGTTTCCGCGTGGGTCGGCTTGATGCCCAGCGTGACCAGGCGTCCCTGTCCCGCCAGCGCGACCGCACGCGACGCGGCACGGCCGAATGCGTCGAGATCGCGAATGATATGGTCCGCAGGCATCACGAACAGTATCGCATCACCGCCGTGCGTGGCGGCAACGTGCAGCGTGGCGGCAGCGACGGCTGCGGCGGTGTCGCGGCCCGCCGGCTCCAAGAGCATCGTCATGGAAGGTCCCGGATTGACCTCGCGGTATTCGTCGGCCGTTCCGAACTGCAGATCCTGGTTGGTGACGGTGACGATGCCGCTGACATCCTGCAACGCGGCAGCGCGCAGGAACGTATGCTGCAACAGCGACTTGCCATCGGGCAGGCGAATGAAAGGCTTTGGGTGAGCCTTGCGGGATACCGGCCAAAGGCGCGATCCGGACCCGCCGCTGATGATGATCGGAATAAGCGTCATGAGTTCTCTTCGTCCCCGCCCCATTCAGCCATGAAAGGCTTGTCGTTGTCTCTTCAGAATGCCACTGCCGCACAGAACCCGCCGGATTTTCGCAGGGCGTAGTGCAGGGCGGCTGCGAATGCAAGCAAGGCGTGGCGTGTCTGCCGCCGCCGCCCGCGCCGACCCTTTAGGGACGCAGCCGCGAAAGCACGGTTTCCAGCAGCGTCGATGCTTCCCCTGGTTCCGCAGCCTCGACATAACAGCGCATCTCGGGCGCGTTGCCGGATGGGCGCAGATGGACGATGCGGCCATCATCGAGCGCCACGCGCAGGCCGTCCGTGCGGTCGACCTCCTGTGGCGTGCCGATGCCCTCCAGAAGCGCTGCGATCGCGTCATTGCTGGCGTCGAGCCGCTCCATCAATGCGCGGCTGTCGGCGACAGGAAAATTCTCCAGCCGGTCGCTGAGGCAGACCGGCAGGCCAAGCGCCTCGATATGCTCCGAAAGCGGGCCCTTGGTGGCAAGCGCGAGCGCCACGAGGATCGGCAGTGCACTGTCTCGCGTCGGCAAGGCCGCAAGCGTGCCGCCGGCCACCGCCGTTGGGCGTCCGGTGAGAAATCCGCCATTGGCTTCGAAACCCACCACGCTGCCGGCCTCTGCCCCGGCTGCCGCAGCCATCATCGCCTCGATCACGAAAGGCGAACCGACCCTTGTTCTGACGGTTTCGAGGCCCAGCGCGCGGTCGATCCCGGAATTGCTCGTCACCGGTGTCACCACGAAGCGCGCATCCAGGAACAGCGAGGCCAGAATGCCGAGCACGTCACCGCGTATCTGTTCGCCGCGCTCGTCGGCAACCAGCGGCCGGTCCGCGTCGGCATCGGTGGAGATGATCGCCGCGAGCTCGTGTTCCATCGCCCACGCGCGCAGGCGCGTCTGCGTGCCGTCGCCCACCGCTTCCGTGTCGACAGGCACAAAGTGTTCGGACCGCCCCAGCGGCACCACGTCGGCGCCCAGCTCTGTCAGGAGCTTGTCGAAAAAATCGCGGGCAACGGAGCTGTGCTGGTAGATGCCGACGCGCAGGCCCTCCAGCGCCCGCTCGGGCAGGATCGCCAGGCAACGTTCGCGATAGCGCGCCCACGCGGCCGAAGATTCGTCCCGGACATCCGCTACGTCACCCAGTTCGCTAGCAGTGCCAAGCTTTTCGACATGGAAAAGGATCGCCTGTTCGTCGCCCTTGTCGATCTCGCCGTCCGGCCGGTAGAATTTCAGGCCGTTGCGGTCTGCGGGGATGTGCGACCCGGACACCATGATCGCCGCCGTGCCCGAGGCCGTCGCGTGCAGTGCCAGAGCAGGCGTCGGCAGTGCGCAGCACGTCACTGGCGTCATGCCGTCGTTCTGCAGGGCCGCGATACACTGGCGTGCTATGGCCGGGCTGCTGTCGCGCAAATCCTGGCCGACATAGACCACGTCGCCGCGCTTGATGCTGCCGCCCTCGACCAGGTGATGGATGAAGGCGACCGCATAGCGGCCCGCCGCGCCATCGAGAAGATCGGTCGCAAGCCCGCGCAGGCCACTCGTTCCAAATTTCAGGCTCATGCAAAGACCAGTCGGCGTCGCGCTGCCTCACGCGATAAGGAAACGCGGTGGCATTGTTGAACTCGTTCGCGCCTTCGCACCAAAGCGCGATGACGCAGGCTGAGGGTTCTTAGTGCGGAAGCAGGCTTCGATAAAGAGCAATGTAAGAATTCACCATCGGCTCCGCTGAAAAGATGTTACAAAATCTTTCATGCGCGGCAGCGCCCATGGCTCGCGCCAATTCGCGATCTTGGTGAAGCTTCTGCATGGCGGCCCCCAGGGCGGCGGCATCCGCGGGGGGCACCACGATGCCGGTCTCGCCGTCCTTGTTGACGTAGCTGGTACCCGTCCCGATCTCGCAGCTTATCATTGGCCTGCCGGCACGCGCCGCTTCCAGAAGTGCGACGCCGAACGCTTCCGAGCGAAGGTGCGAAGGGAAGACGAATGCACGGCTCAATTCCAGCAGAGCCGCGCGGTCCGCGTCATCGACGCTGCCGACAAGCTGCAGGTTTGGAAGACCGGCGGCAAGGAGATCCGCTCCCATCTCGCCCTCGCCCACCACAACGACGGGCAGCCCCGTCGCGCGGGCGGCATCGATCAGGAACCCCAATCCCTTGTAGTAGCGCAACGCGCCGACAAAGAGGAAGAAGTCCTGCCCGACCCTGGCCCGCCAGGATTCCACCACTGCAGGATCGAGCATCTCGCGCGATTGGGGTCCGAGACCGATCGGTATGACGCTCGTCTTTTCGCGATACGTCTTGAGCACCGGGCTCGAAGCGACATAGTTCGGCGACGTCGCCACGATCCGATCGACCCGTTTCAGGAATGCATGCATCAGCGGCTTGTAGGCCTGGAGCAGCAGTTTCTGGCGCACGACATCGGAGTGATACGTCACGACCGTCGGCTTGCCATGACGCGCCAGGAAATGGGCGATGTCCATATAGGGCCACGGGAAATGATAGTGCACGATGTCGGCTTCGCGGGCGAGATCGGCAAAGACCTTGATACCCGACAACGAGAAGCCGGTGGACGCGACGTGAAGGTCCTGACGCGCCTTGTAGGCGTGGTGACGCCCGACCTGCAACGGTTCCTTGATCCCGGCGGAGGAAGGCGACAGCGACAGGACGTCGGCGCGGATGCCGTGCTCCTCGCTTCCTTCGGCGATCTGCCAGATCACCCGCTCGATGCCGGCGAAGGTATCGGGGATATAGGTCTTGAAGAAATGGAGGACGCGCATATCCGGGCCGCAATCGTTTCCGCGCTCCACCAGGGACAAGCGCGTCAGCCGCCCCTCATCCTTCATGGCGCGCAGCGATGCAACCGCAAATCGGGAGGCGAACCTGCGACCTGCGTGACGCGCCTTGTCGGGAAAGGGTCGAACGGGTAGGAAGTCGCTCGCAACGAGGTCTCCGGCAAACCCGCATGAAAGTCATCCTGTCAGTCGAACCGATACGTTTCCCGCTGACGGGGATCGGACGCTACACGCTGGAGATCGCGCGCCATATGGCGGGCAGCGCCGACGTTGAGGCGCTGCGATATTTTTCCGAGGGCGGGTTCCTGGAGCAATTGCCGTCGCCGTCCGAAACGCCGGCTAGCCCCTCGGTTTCCGCGATCATCAGGGCAAAGCGCCTGCTGGCACGCAACAAGATGCTGCTGGAGACCTACCGCTTCATGCGTGGGCGCAAGCAGGTCAAGGCGCTGGCCGGCACGCAGGACTGGCTCTATCACGGCCCGAACTACTACCTGCCGGAAACGGAAGGGCCATCGGTCGTGACCTTTCACGACCTGTCCGTCATCACCATGCCCGAGTGCCATCCGGTGGAGCGTGTCCTGTTCATGAAAAAGGAGATGGAACTCTCCCTGCAGCGGGCGAGCTTCGTCATCACCGATTCGGACCATGCGCGCCACGAGATCGCCAAGCACTATTCCTGGCCTCTGGAACGCATCCGGACGGTCTATCTGGCCGGCAGCGGCAATTTCGTGCCACGGAGCGCCCAGGAGACCAGCGCCGCGCTTGCCGATCTCGATCTTCCTCATGGCGGCTATACGCTTTATGCCGGCACGATCGAGCCGCGCAAGAATCTCGAGCGCCTGCTGATGGCCTACGAGATGCTCGATCCGAAGTTGCGCCAGCGCTATCCGCTGATCCTCGCCGGCTTCAAGGGCTGGAACAACGACGCGATCCTGCAGCGCATCGACGCGGCCCAGCGCGCCGGCTGGGCGCGCTATCTCGGCTATGTGCCGGAAGGCGTGCTGCCGCACCTGTTCTCGGCCGCCCGGCTCTTCGTGTTTCCCTCCCTTCATGAAGGGTTCGGGCTGCCGGTGCTCGAAGCCATGGCGTCGGCGGTTCCCGTCGTCTGTTCCGACACATCCTCGCTGCCGGAAGTGGCCGGCGATGCCGCCGCCATGTGCGCGCCGGCAGATGTTGATGGGCTGTCGTATCTCATCGCTCAGGGCCTTCAGGACGAGGGGTGGCGCAGCCGGGCGACCGCGAGAGGACTGGCTCAGGCGCAAAAATTCAGTTGGCAGCGGTGCGGGGCAGAGACGGTTCAGCTATACCGCGATGCGCTGGCCGCGGCATGAAGATGCTTCGCCGAAAGGACAGTCGCCCATGAACGGCCTGCTCAAAGGGGCCTGGCGGTATCGCCATTTCATCACTTCGTCGATTGCCACGGAGTTCCGCCTCCGCGTGGCGCGCAGCCGGCTGGGCATTCTCTGGATCGTCATCGCGCCGTTGATGCAGGTCGCGATCTTCGCGTTCGTGCTCTCGGCGATCATGTCGCACAGGCTTCCAGGCATCGACAATCGTTTCGCCTATTCGATCTATCTGATGGCCGGCTTCGTAGCGTGGTTTCCGTTCATCGAGATCGTAAACCGCTGCGTCACCGTGTTTATCGAGAACGCCAATGCGATGAAGAAGATCGCATTTCCGCGGATCGTCCTGCCGCTGATCTGCATCGGCAGCGCCAGCGTCAACAACCTGATTTTCTTTGCCATGGTGATGATCGCCTACGTGCTGATCGGGCATGCTCCGGGCATGACAATCCTCTGGTATCCGGTGCTGTTCTTAGTCACTGCTGCACTTGCGGCCGGCCTTGGCATCGTGCTCGGCGTGCTCAACGTTTTCATGCGCGACGTGCAGCAGATGGTCGCGATCCTGTTGCAGTTCGGGTTCTGGATGACCCCGATCGTCTACATGGTCGAGATCATTCCCGAGCCATGGCGAGAATGGCTCAAGCTCAACCCGCTCTACTGGGTGGTGGAAAACCACCATCGCGTGCTGGCCTACGGACAGGCTCCGGATGCCGTCAGCATGATCGGACTGACGGTTCTGGCGGCGATGCTCGTGATGCTTGGCCTGTTCCTCTTCCGCCGGGCCAGCGCAGAGATGGTGGACGCGTTATGAGCGAACTCGTGCTTCAGGCGCACGGACTTGGAAAGGCGTTCCGCCGCTATCGGCGCGAACTCGACCGCGTTGCCGGCTGGTTCGGCGCCCCGATTGCGCCGGCGGAAGAGCGGTGGGTCTTGCGCGACATCAGCTTCGCCGTCGAAGCCGGTCAATCGATCGGGATCGTCGGGCGCAATGGCGCCGGCAAGAGCACGCTCCTCAAGATGATCGCGGGAACCATGCGGCCCAACGCCGGCACGGTCAGCCTGAGCGGCAGGGTCGCCGCGATCCTCGAACTGGGGATGGGCTTCAATCCCGAACTGACAGGTCGCCAGAACGTCTATCATTCCGGTGGGATGATGGGGTTGCAGCGTTCTGAGATCAGCGGCCTCATGGACTGGATTGCCGGTTTCGCCGAACTGGGCGACCATTTCGACCAGCCGCTGCGCATCTATTCCAGCGGCATGCAGATGCGGCTGGCATTCGCCGTCGCCACCGCGATGCGACCCGACGTGCTGATCATTGATGAAGCGCTTGCCGTCGGTGATTCCTACTTCCAGCACAAAAGCATGGAGCGCATTCGTTCGTTCCGCGAGCAAGGCACCGCGCTGATCCTCGTCTCCCACGACAAGGCGTCGGTACAAAGCCTTTGCGACCGGGCGCTGCTGCTCGACGAGGGCAGGCTGGCCCTCGACGGGACGCCCGAGAGCGTGCTCGACTATTACAACGCACTTCTCGCACGCAAGGAGGGCGAGGCGATCGAAACACACATGCTCGACGATGGCCGGATCCAGACGATCTCTGGTTCGCGGCAGGCTCAAGTCGAGCGGATCGCGCTTCTCGATGCCGCTGGACGCCCGGTCGACACCGTCGGCGTCAACGCCCCTGTAACCTTACGCGTGGAGGTGCTCGTTCACGAGGACATTCCCCGCCTCGTGCTCGGCTTCTCGATCAAGAGCCGCCTCGGCCAGACGATCTTCGGCACCAACTCGCATTTTCTGGGCAAACCGCTCGACAACGTGCGCAAGGGCGAGCGGGCGACGTTTGAGGTGGGATTGCCGGCGGCGTTCGTACCTGGCAGCTATTCAGTCTCGACGGCGCTCGTCAGCGGTGAAAGCCACATTGAGCAAAGCTACGAGTGGCGCGATCTCGCCCTCATGTTCTCCGTCGTCAATGTCGGGGAGCCGCCATTCGACGGCATTTCCTATCTTCCGGTCGATCTGCGGGTGAAGCGGGGATAATCCTGGCCACCGTTTCAGGCGTCGGCCTCCTGCCGTGCCTTCGCGCCTGAATCCCTGTAGCGTCCCCGCAATTGGAGGAATGGCCGCTCGATCACGCTGTAGGACAGGCATGCAAGGACAAGTGTGCAGGCCAGCACCAGCGCGCCGTCGATGAGGAACATCGTCGCGGTCCCGCCACCGATCCGCCCGAACAGTTCGTGCAGGGTGAAGATCACCAGCGCGTGCCACATGTAGATCGAGAAGCTCCACTCCCCGCCCTTGCGCAGGACGGACTCGACCAGGGTCGGCCAGGAGAACCGCGCGTTCAGGTAGCCGACGGCAACCGCGCCCCACAGGGCGGACTCGATCGTTCCCCAGATGATCCAGAACGGTTGTTTCTGATCGGCGGCGAAGAAGCTCGCCCAACGCGCCTGCGCTCCCACCATCACCAGGATAGCCACCACGGAGACAAGCAGCAGCTTTCCGCCGTGACGGTGCAGCCACCCCTGCCGCTGATGATGGATGATCGCCACCAGCATGCCGACAAGGAACTGATCGAACCGGCCGACAAGCGTCGAATAGAGCATGTGCGTGCTGTTGGCGGTGGCGAAATAGGCTGCGAGCTTCACGACGAGCATCAGGAGCACGAGCTTGACGAGATAAGACGGCCCATGGTCGCGCACGAACAGCGCCAGGAACGGGAACACCAGATAGAAGGTGAACTCGACCGAGATGCTCCATGCCGGCCCGGTGGCGAAATGCCAGGAGGTCGGTGCGTTGCCGAGATTGGTGAACAACAAGTAGAGGATGTCGGTCGCCTCGAAACGATCACGACCGATCGATATCGCCACCATGAACACGACGAGAAACAGCGGCGCTATGCGCAGGATGCGATTGCGCAGGAACTGGCCGTACCGGATGCTTCCACCGGCTTGCGCGATCGTCATGAAGATGAAACCGGAAAGCACGAAGAACAGGCTGACGCCTGTGTGACCCTCGGTGATCAGCCCCATCCAGAACAGCGACGGCAGGGCCTGCCATCCGCCCGCGTAATAGTGGAAAAAATGAAAGCCGACGACGAGCAGCGCCGCCAACAGCCGCAGATGATCGAGGCGTGGAATGTAGTCGAGGTTGCGGGACTTCATCTAGCGCCGCCCGGCGCAACGGGACGCCGGAGCTGGCCGAAGCCAGCCTGTTCCAGCGACACGATGAACTTGTCGGCGATCACATTCCACGAATAAAATTCTTCCACCAACCGTCTTGCTGCCACGACCATCGCATCGACATGCTCTCCGTCATAGCCCTGGAACGCGTCAATCGTTCCGGCCAGCCCTTCTTCGCCAACGACGCTGAAATGGGTGTCTGCTTGTGCAAGCAGGCCCCTGGCACCGAACGCCGTGGAAATGACCGGAATGCCGGCGGCGAAATAGTCGAGCATCTTGAGGTTGGTGCCGGATCCAGAATGCATCGGGTTGAGCGCCACGTCGGCGACGGCGAGCAGTTCGTTCCTCACATGCGCGGGAACCTGGCCGAGCAGTCGGACATTGTCCGGCGTTTCGCGCTCCCTGAACGGCAGTCCGACGCTGCCGACGACGATGAATTGGGTCGTCGGCAGGCTGTCGGCAGCCTTGAGAATGTCTTCGACGGCTTCCAGATTCGGCCCGTGCCAACTGCCCATGAACAGCGCGACGGGCTGCTGCTCCAGCCCTGCCTTGTGCTTGAGTGCGCGCCTGCGCGCCGGGTCGACATAGTCGATTTCATCTAGAGCAACGCCATTGGGCACCTCATGCAGCGAGGCGCGGGTCGGACCGTAAAGCGACCGCAGCGTGTCGAGGTCGCGTTGCGCGCAGGCGAAGACGTGGCGTGCACTGCGCCACGATTGGCCTTCCACCTTTCGCACGTCTTCCAGCAGGCGCGCGCCGCCGGCGCTGCCGGACAGCAACGTCGACTTCAGCTCGATCTCGACGTCCTGGGCTTCGTACCACAGTGGCTTGTCCGGTGCGGCGGACCGTATCTCGTCCAGCAGGTATGGATGACAGGCAACGACGGCCTCGCTCGACAGGGCCGAGATGCTGAGCGCAGTGCCAAAATCCGGCGTCAGGCTAGCCAGCGCGGGCGATGTGATGTCGCCGATCGGGATATCGCCGACGGTAGCCGCGATCTTCTGCTCGAAAAGCAGATGCCGCGCCGATCTCGGAATGCGCGTTTCGACCATGCCGGGCGCGATCTCGCGCTCTCCCTGTCCTTCCGTCGTGCTGGAAAGCGAGACAAGGTCGATGTCCAGGCTAGACGTCAGCGCCTTGTAGAGCTGGAATACCCTCGCCTGGCCGCCGCCCATAGGCGGCCACACCGGAAACGTCGTCGCAACCGTAAGCTTTGGCTTACGCATTTTGTTGAGGATCGCCGGCGCAGCTGGACGAAGCAGCCCGTTCACGACGGTTTGCCAGTTCACCGGCTCGACAGATAGCCGCGCGGCTTCTCCCATCGATCTGGCCTCCGAGCGGTGCGCGCAAAGCCAGTCTAGCTTTTCGCCGATCGCCTCGGGTGTGGCTCGCGTCGTGAACCCCGTCTGCCCCTCGCGAACGAATTCGCATGGTCCGCCGGAATCCACGCAGGTGACCACCGGCTTGCCGCTGCGCATCGCTTCGATGGTGATGAGGCCGTAATCCTCGTCATACGGTACGAACGGTACGGCCAACGCATCGGCATAGAGCCCCGGCATGTCGTCGTCGGGCACGAAGCCGAGGAACCGGATACGCGGATCGTCGCCGGCAAGCGCCTTCAGCCGCCGTTCGTCCGGCCCCATGCCGGCGATGAGCAGGGGTATGTCGTGGTGGACATGCGCCATCGCCCTGATGACAAGGTCCAGCCGTTTCGGGCCGTCGAGGCGGCTCGAGACGAAGAAATAGTCGTCGCGGCCACAGCGGTAGTCATCGCGATGCGGCGGCGGATAGAGCACATCGACCGGCACCTGCGGCGGAAAATAGCCGCGCCGGCGCGCAACGGTGCCCGAGATCGCCGCATAGCTGCGCATCTTGCCTGGCGACAGCGCCGCATCATCGAGGAAATGGATGATCTCGCGGGCCACCGGCCCCGGAAACGCCAGAGCGTTTTCGGGGAGCCCGGACGAGCGCAGCGCGCGGAAACGGTCGAAGAACTCCGCCAGGTCCGAACGATCGACGACCATCCCCGCGTCACCCTGCTGACGCATCCAGCGCAGCAATTGCCGCAGTGGCGCATGCGAAAGCAGATCGTCACCGATGCCGCCGCCGCCATAGGTGTCGTAAAGCCCCCTGAGCCGATGCAGCATGTAGCAGATGTGGTTGGGGTGCTCGACCATCCAGCCCGGATACTTGCCCGATATGACGCAGTCGTAGGCGGACAGATCGAGCCGGAAGAAGGTCTCGTAGGACTCGACAAGGTCGACAAGCGAGCCTTCGGGCGACGGAACCGAGACGATGTCGCAGTCATGCTCCGTCTCGTTGACGAAATGTGATTGCAGCCCCCACCAGAGGTTTTCCGCGCCGCCGAGCGCGAGGGGGACGGCCAGGGGCGTGACGAGTGCGATCTTCATGCGCCCTCCGCCAGCAGCGCGGAAACTACATGGTCCCAGCCGATGCCCATCGTATCGTAGCGGGCGCGCCCGGCCCGGCCGAGTTCGGCGGCCCTTGCCGGGTCTGCGGCGAGGTCTTCCAGCGCTGCGGCGACGGCTTGCGCTTCGGGCGCGCAGACGATGCCGGTCTCGCCGTCGATGACGAACTCCAGCGGTCCGCCCGAATCGGTGCAGGTGACGACCGGCTTTTGCGAAAGCATCGCCTCCAGCGTCACATAGCCGTAGTCCTCGTCCAGCGGCCCGAAGAACACACCGAGCGCGTTTGCGTAGAGCTCGATCATCTCCGCGCGGGAGATTTCGCCGAGGAAGCGGACGCGATCCCTGATGCCGAGCTCTCCCGCCAGCCGTTCCAGTTGCGGCTGCATGCTGCCGGCCCCGGCGAAAATCGCCTGTACCGGCGTCCGGCATGCCGCGATGGCGCGCAGCAGCAGGTCCTGCCGCTTCAGTGCCTCCAGCCGGCTCGGCGCGAAGATGTAGGGCAGCGCCCGCGCGCAATGAAAGGCGTGCTCGTCGGCAGGCGGATGGTAGAGCGGCGTCGAGGCGATGCCGTTGAAGTCGTTCAGGCGCTGCGAGACCCGGGCGGCGATCGTATAGACCGGCACGTCGCCGAGGCCCGCATTGTCGGCCGCGATGATGCGATCGCGCAGCGCATCGGTGTCAGCGCGGCCCTTCTGCCAGCCATAGCGCCCGCCATAGAGGTCGTAGGCGGAGCGATGCTGGTGCAGCAGCCACACCGACTTCTTAGGATGATCGATGAGATAGGCCGGGAATTTCAGGCAGATCAGCCGGTCGATCTGGCCGCCGCCATAGCGCGAGAAGTCGAGCGCCGCCGCCCTGTCCATCGTCTCGCCGGCGGCTGCCGGCGGGTCGAAGAAGAACGGCAGTCGGATGAGGTGCAGGCTGTGGCCGGCGGCGCGCACCGCTTCTGCCAGCCCGTCGGCGAGAAACTCGGCGCCGCCACGGATTCCGGGCGTGTAGACGGTGGCGATGCCGACCCGCATCAGGCGGGCCCGTGCTTTCGCGCGAACAGCGCATAGTCCGGCGGCTGGCGGAACCAGTCGTTGATCTCTGCCGGCGCGAAGCCGCTTTCCGGCCGGTCGAGCAGGCAGTCGTCGGGCGTGCGGATGATGCGCGCCTCGCCATAGCCCCGCGCCTCGGCGAGGAAGCGCAGCAGGTCCGGCGGCAGCGGCTTCATGTGGGTGGGGTCGTAGTTGAAGGTGCAGGCGCCGACGACGAGGTTTTCGGGGTTTGGCGTCTCGAACAGCACCGCGCCGCCCGGCGCCAGCACGCGCAGCGCCTCGTCGAACAGCGCCACCAGCGCGCGGAACGGCAGGTGCTCGACGACGTGGAAGGCGGTGATGGCGGCCAGCGACCCGTCCGGCAACGTGCGCAGATGGGCGATGGCGTCGCCCTCGGTGACATCGAGCCCCTGGCCCCGCGCCTGCTCGGCCATGGCGACATTCGTGTCGATGCCGCGCGCGTCGATGTTGCCCGCTTTCAGCAGCGCCAGCCACTCGCCACGGCCGCAGCCGACGTCGAGCACCGTGCCGCCGGCGGCGACCGGCTCGATCAGCCGCATCATGTCGAGATAGCGCGCCTGGCGCTCGCCGATCTCGGCGGTGGAGCCGCGGAAGCGGTTTTCGAAGGCGACGTAGAGCGCGTCGAGATTGTGGTCGTCGAGCGCTGCGAGCGCGTTGGCCCCCTCTCCGCCGATATCCCCGGCGCGGTCGACGAGGGCTGCCAGCCGCATCGTCTGGTCGGCGACCATGCGGCGCGCGGCGGCGAGTTCGACGGCGGCGTTTTCCAGCCCGTCGAGGCCGCGCCGCGCCGTCGCCAGCCCTTCATGGGCGAGCGCGTCGGTGCGCGCCAGCTCGTTCTCGACCAGCACGAAGGAGCGCCGCGCGCCGGTCAGCGAAGCGTTGATGTCGCGCATCAGTGCGGCGCGCTGGGCGCGGCTGCGCTTGTCGGCGGCTGCGATGCGGCGGTGCAGGCGACCGATCTCGCGCGAACGCCGCGCCGTGCGCAACAGCGGGCCGAAGACGCGGCCGACCAGCGGCGCGCGCGCCAGGCGCTCGAGGTACCAGGCGCGTTTCAGCCCCGGTATCTGCAGCCCGCGCGCCTCGCCCTCGGCCGAAAAGCGCAGCGAACAGAGGATGCCGACCACCGAAACGTGGCCCTCGCGCAGGGCGGGCAGGAAATGCGCCAGCCCCGAATCGTCGACCGCGCGGCCAAGCACCACGGCATAGGCGAGGCGCACAAGGTCTTCCTCGTCGAGCGCCTCAAAATCCTCGATGCGCCACGTGTCGCGCTCCAGAACCGCGCCATCCTCGTCGAAGTCGAGCAGCGGCACGTGGGCGCGCCCGCGCTGCCCGCCACCGGCGATTTCGCCGGCGTGTTCCTCGACCGGCGGCAGCTCGGCGCGCACCAGCGCGAGGATGGCGTCGATGTCGAGCGCGGGCGTGGTCTGGCTGGTCTGGTCGGGCATGGGCTGTCGTCAAATCCGCTCGGGCGGACCGCCGATGCGCCATGAAAAAAGCGCGGCGATCCGAAAATGGGTCGGCGCGCTTCTTACAGCATGAATGCGTTGGAAGGGAGTCGCTTTGCGACCTCGGGCACAGACGCGGATCGTCTGTTCCTCGCCGGCCCGCTTTCCGGCCAGGGCGGCACTCGACGTTGCCCCCCTCTGTCCCGCCGGACATCTCCCCCACATGGGGGGGGGGGTCGGATCGCCGCATTGTTCTCGCCAATTCACAAAGGTGCAGAACGGGCACAAACCATGATGAAGGCTGATCTCCCTCATCGTGGGGGAGATGTCCGGCAGGACAGAGGGGGCGCGAAGGCGCGCTGTCCTCACCGGAAACCGGCGTGCGGCGAAACCCAAGAGAAAGATGACGCCGCCCCGCCCGAACCCTATTTCCGGTCGAGCAGGCTTTCCAGCCGCGCGATGCGTTCTTCGAGGTCGTTGGCGGGCGTGCCGGCGGGGGCGGCCTTTTCGGCGGCGAAGATGAGATCGTAGTTGAGCGGATCGTAGAAGCGCATCAGCTCGATGGCGAAGTCGCGCACCGGCACGTTGAGCGCTTCGGCCCAGGCTTTCGTCTGCGCCGGCGGCACGCGGCCACGGCCCGATTCGATCTGCGAGATGAAGGTGTAATATTCGAGGTTGACGACGCGCGCGAGTTCGCGCTGCGAATAGCCGGCCTTCTCGCGCAGGCTGCGCAGCCAGCGGCCGGCCTCCTGGCGAAGCCTCTGGACATCGTCCTGCTCAAGTCCCTGCTGCGGATGCGTGTACATTTCTTTTTCTACCCCGACGCCCTTTCCGGATCGCCCCTTCGCCCCATGTGCCAATCCCGCTACCCCGGAACCGGCCGTCACTCAGCGTCGAGCCGACAAGTTGTTACTGTACATACACGAGGGAATCACCCCTGTCCAGCGAATCGGACCAGGTGACGGCTTCGTGAACCCCGCGGAAAGCCTGGAAACCCGGCTCCGGGCGGGAAAAGGCGGTTTGACGCTAGGGTAAAAAGCCGCTATACGGCGCCCCATGAGGTCGCAGTTCGTCAGACAAACCAATTTTGAACAGTATCCGGTTGACTCCTGTCTACTGGACGTTTAGAAGTCCGGTCGACCTCGTGTCACCAATAACCTTAAGAGGAACACCACATGGCTACCATCCAGGGCGTATACATTGCTCTCTTCGGCCGTCCGGCCGACCCGCTTGGCCTCGCATTCTTCGCTGAAGCCACCAATGACGGTGCCGACCTGACCGCCATCGGCGATCTGTCCGCTTCGGCTGAATACCAGGACCGCTTCGCGGGCATGAGCAACACCCAGATCGTCAACTCGATCTACCAGTCGCTGTTCAACCGCGATGCCGACCTCGCCGGCCTGACGTTCTTCACGGCGGCCCTCGCTGCCGGCGACCTGGACATCAACACCATCGCCATCAACATCTATGACGGCGCCCAGGGCTCAGACGCGGAAATCCTTGCCAACAAGGAAGCTGCCGCCAACGCCTTCACTACGGCTCTCGACACGGGCGAAGAGGTTCTTGCCTATGAAGGCAATGCTGCTGCCCAGGCTGGTCGCGACTTCCTGACGCCGATCACTGAAGACGAAGCAACCATTCCTGACGAGGACGCTGTTGACGCAGCGATTGCCGCTATCGTAGGCGGCGGCACGCCTGGCACAACCTTCACCCTCACCACCGATATTGGCGAGAACCTCGTCGGTACTGCTGACGACGATACCTTCAACGCTATCATTGGCACCGATGCTACGCTGAATACCTTCGACGAAGTCGATGGTGCTGGTGGCGATGATACTGCAAACATCATTGCGGACGTTGCGGTAACTGCTGCACAGCTTGATCAGTTCACCAACGTTGAAAATGCTATGATTGCCCAGTCTTTGGCCGGTGGTCAGACGGCAATTGATGTGTCCGGCGTTGGCTTCACGAACATCACGTTCGGCGGCACGACTGGTCTTGCAAACGGTGCTGCTGTCACGGTTGCCCAGGGTCAGACGATCAATGCTAGCCTCGACGCTGCAGGCGCTTTGGCAGTCACGGGTGCAGCCGGTGTGACGGAATTGACGGCGAACGGTGTCGGCACGACTGTGAATGCATTCACGTTTGCTGAGACCGATGCATCGGTCACGACGGTGAATGCAGGCGGTTCCACCGCTGCTGCGGTTACCGTTACCGGTACGGCAACCACTGAGACCGCCAACATCAGCTTTGAAGATGATGTTGCGCTCACTTTGGTTGGCGCGGCGATCGAGACGCTCGATATGTCGGGTTCGACTGGCGACATCACTGTTACGCTTCTTGCAAACCTCACTTCCGTCGTTGGCGGCGCTGGTATCGATTCGGTGACTGATATCACCGGTGCGGCTGAGCTTTCGGTCGACCTCGGAGCGGGCAGCGACGTGTTCACTATCAACAACGGTGATGGCACCGGTCTGACCAGCATTACGTTGGGCGCCGGTAACGACCTCGTCGATGTGAATGTGCTTGCAAATATCGCCACCGCGACAGAAGCCGACTTCGCCGAAGCGCTCATCAGCATCACGGATTTCAACGTCAGCGAAGACAAGATCGACGTCAGTGGCGTTGGCACGGTCGTAGCAGACAATCTTGTTCAGGGTTCGATCAATGCAGCGGCGACGCTGTATGATGCTCTTGAGATTGCCGGCGCCGGCGCTGCTGGGGATGTTGTTTTCGAGTATGCCGGCAACACCTACGTCTATGCTAACGACGGTGACGCTGTGGTTGAAGTAGGCGAAGGCCTGCTCGAACTGACCGGCATCGCGGTTGCTGATCTGACTGCTGCGAACTTCACTGCTTAATCTACTCATCGGTAGATCACGGAAAGGCCGGCGCTTGCGCCGGCCTTTTTGCTTGTGGGGCTTGGGCCGGGCGATGCCGTTACCCTCGCACCAACCCCTTCCCCTCGCCTGACGCCAACCGCCAAGAAAACAGGGCGCCCGGTTTCCCGGACGCCCTGCTGATGACGGTTGGTTTTTGTTCAGGTTCTTACGCGACCATGCCGTGGGTGAAATTGTCGGCGGTGAACACGCTGCCATTGTTGATGTCCATCACGCCGACGAGCTGGACGTCGCCTTCGGTGATGATGCTGTCGTTACCGGTCCGATCCGCATCCACCATGTAGATGTGGGTCTCGTCAGTGCCCTGCACCACGACGACCGCCCTGGCCTCCTCATCAGTACCCTGATTGATGCGCGCACTGCCAAGGGGGCCAAACAGGTCGCCGAACTCGTCGCCACCGAAATCGCTGTTGGCGACGGTGCCGCCGAAATCGACCACGAGCACTTCACGGTCATTGAGCTCCACCGACGAAGGCGGGGCGATGTTGACCTCGGTCATGTAACTGAAATCGGAGAAGTCCAGCACGTCTCCACCCGGGCCGGTCGAGAAGCCTTCGATCGTATCGACATCGTTGGCGTTGGCCGAGTGTTCGAAGACGATCCGGGCGCTGCCCGCACCGCTGACATTGATCAGGTCGTCGCCTTCGCCGCCGATCAGCAGGTCATAGCCCTGGCCACCGTAAAGGGAGTCCTCGCCGTCCCTGCCCTCGAGCCGGTCGCCGTGGACGGTGTCGTAGGAGAAGAGAATGTCGTCGGCGTCGTCACCGATGATCTTCACGCCGAGCGAGCTGGTGTTGTTTCCGATCGTCACGTCCCAGTCGAAGATGGTGGCGCTGCTGCCGACGAACCACACCGATTCATACATGTAGGCCGACTCGGCGATGGTGTTGCCGGTGATGTTGAAGATCGTGCCGCTTGCATCGTAGCCGCCGATGCCGGCGTTCAACAGGTCGTTGCCGGTGATCGTCACAGTCTGGCCGGCGCCGGTATCGAAACGGATGCCGACATGGCCTGAATTGGGATTGTCGTAGCCGCCGTCTCGATAGATCACATTGCCGGTGATCACCGCGGAGCCGCCGACGACACCGATTTCGGTCGGCACGTCGCCTTCGATCCCGTTGAACCGGTTGCCTATGACGTAGCCTGTGCCGCCGGTTGCATTGACCTCGATGACCGGGCCTTCATTATGGCTGACGCCGTGAAAGGCCGCGTCGAACACGAAGCCCTCGACGGTGCCGCCTGCGGCGCCGATCGTCACCTTGCCGTCGATGACGGCGCCGGCGCCAAGGCCGATATAGCTGGCGATGGATTGCAGGGTGACGTTCTCGCTGAGCACGACGTCTTCGTTCCAGGCGTGGCCCGCGCCGACCAGCACATGGTCGCCCGTGTCGGCGGCGGCCAGTGCCGATGCGATGGAGTCGTAGACGCCGACGAGATCGACGTCGCCGAACGGCACACCGGAACTGCCGGTGTTGGATGCAACCAG
This sequence comes from Mesorhizobium sp. CAU 1741, assembly GCF_039839275.1. Lineage (NCBI taxonomy): Bacteria > Pseudomonadati > Pseudomonadota > Alphaproteobacteria > Hyphomicrobiales > Phyllobacteriaceae > Mesorhizobium > Mesorhizobium sp. CAU 1741. The sequence continues at coordinate 168,975 of NZ_JBDOQP010000002.1, forward strand.
CACCTTGTAGCTGAAGTCATAGTCCGAGCGCTCGATGCCGTTGACGAAGTCCCACGCGGCGGCCTTCAACTCGTCGGCGCCGTTGGCCGTGTAGCCATCGGCCACCGGACGGTCCGCGAAAGCGTCTGCGGCGTCATGCACCAGGCTGGCGTCCTTCGGACGAGAGGGGCTTGCCAGCACGTTGCCGTTGATGTTGGCCAGCACGTTGTCGTGGAACGACTGCGCGCGCGAGCCGTCGATGAAGTGCACGACGTCGAGGATCGCCGCATTGCCGGCATTGAGGTAGTCGACATAGTCGTTGGCCAGTTCGAGGAAGCCATTGTTGACCTCCGCCTGCTGGCCCAGCGGCATCTCGGCATAATACTGGTCGTTCAGGTTGTTCCACTCGGCGAGGAACACCTCGACCGGATCGACCGGCGGGGTGATCACGCCGCCGCCGCCACCGCCGCCCGGCGCCTGGCCTTCCAGCGCCAGAAGCGCGTCGATGGCCGCGTCGACGTCGGCCTGGTCGGCCGGGTTGCCGGTGTCGACGCCGTCGATGAACTGGCGCCCGATATCGGCGGCATCGTTGCCGTCATAGGCGTTGATTTCCTCGTCGAGATCGAGCGAGGCGGTGAACAGGTCGGCGGCCGCGATCTTGGCGTTGACGGTGTCGAGGTCGGTGCCCTGCGCGCCGTCGAGGATGCGGATCGCGATGTCGTTGATGGTGAAGGTGCCGTCTTCCAGGCCATTGACGAAGAATTCGACGCCCTCCGCCTCGCCGTCACGCTCGAACAGGCTCTGGTAGATCGACTGGACGATCTCCTCGTTCGACATGCCGGTGAACCGGTCCTGGTATTCGTCGGTCGCCGCCAGATCGCCGATCGCGGTCAGGTCGGCGCCGTCATTTGTTGCGTCATTGAAGAATTCGAGACCGGCGGGATCCGCCGGGCGCCCGAAGAGGGCGATATAGATCCCCTGAATCGTTGCCATGATTAACTCCCAAACTGCGCGCTGCGGCGCGTACATACCCACTCACACCCGATTTCTAGCGCGAGTGGGTTTGGTTAATCAATGGTAAAGCGGTTAAATGGTTACTTCGTGCACGCCGCGCTTCAAGATGATCCGCACTCACTACCACTTTTCTGCAACCATCGCGTGCGATGACGAGCCGGTTTTGACTGCTCTCTAAGATTAATTTAGACACGCGCCGACGAATATGACTTCACAACACATGACTGCCTCTGCGGAAGGTGGAGCGTCTATGCTGCCAAACGAAAAACCCCGCCGGCGAGCGGCGGGGCTTTTGTTCGTGTCAAAGCTGCTGATGCTGCCTAGACGGGGATTACCCCCAGCTCAAAGCCATCGCCAGAGGACGATATGGCAACCAATGAGATGTCGCCAAAAATGGGCTGGTTCAACACGATGCTACCGCTTGCCTCGTGGTCAAAATCGAGCAGGACTATTTGCCCGCCATCGCCGAAGTTGATCATGGTATCGACGTTCCCATCATCGTCGAGATCGTACCGGTCAACGTATACGTTCGCCCACACGTCCATGGTGAAGACGAGCAAATCATTACCGTCCTGACCGAAATCAGTGATGGTGTCTTCGCCGTCGGAGTAGAACTCGCCGACTTCGATGTGAACGAAGATGTCGTCGCCGCCACCGCCGATCAGCTCATCATCACCTCCGAGGCCGATAATGATGTCGTCGCCGGCGCCACCCATGATGAAGTCGTCACTACCCTGGCCAAGCGCCTCCTGCGCGAATTCGAACTCGCCTTCGACGAGTAGCGATACGGCGTCATGGATCGCGTCCATGTTGCCGACCAGGATGTATCCGTCGCCGCCCGTCGCGGTGAGAAAGTTGCTGCCCTCGCCTTCGAGGATGATGGGCATGCCGATCGTCGGAAGCTCGAACGGCAGAAGCGAGCCCTCGTCTTCCATGAAGGAGACCATGTCACCCTCGTCAGAATACTCGCTCATCACGTCGTCGATGATGTCTTCGACGATGCCGTTGAGCGAGGTGACGGCACCCTCGGCAGCCGCAATCGACACGCTTCCGTCAGACGCGAGGAAGTGGACAACCTGATCGAGCACATACAGCGCATCTTCGATGTCAACGCCGCCGGAAACCGCGCCGAGAAGCGAATTCAGCAGGTCCGTCCAAGGAATGTCGTTGTCCTTGGCGAAGTCGCCGACGTCGAAGCCCGAAAGCAGAAGGATGTTGTTGGTGTTGTCCAACGCGCCTTCGTTGCCATTCAGAGGGTTGCCGTAGAAGTCGAGAGCGTCGGGGTAGTAGCCCAACACGGCGCCAGCATTTGCAAAATACCAGACAGGTCCGTCCGAGCCTTCGATCTCGCCGAAAGCGAGAACGTCGCTGGTCTCATGAGCGGAATTGACCGTGACACCCGCCTGAATGCTGGTGATCCCGTCGGACTTGTAGGAATAGTCGAGAATGGCGGTCTTCGAGCCGCGCGCGAATTCCAGCTCGCCATTTTCGTTGACGTCAACGGTCACGTCGCCACGGGCATTGCCGCCGAAGGTCAACTGGCCATCTTCGTCGACGAAGACAGTAAAGGAAGCAGGCGTCACCACGCCGCCGCCACCGCCACCGCCGGGTGCCTGGCCTTCCTGTGCCAGAAGCTCCTCGATGAGATCGTCGATGGACGCCTCGTCGGGAACGTTGCCGGTGTCGACGGTGTCGAAGAACTGGCGAACGAGATCGGCAGCGTCGAGGCCGTCATAGGCGTCGATTTCCTCGTCGAGGTCGAGCCTCTCGAGGAACAGGTCGCCAGCGGCGATCTTGGCGTTGACGGTGTCGAGGTCGGTGCCCTGCGCGCCGTCGAGGATCGCGATGGCGATCTCGTTGATGGTGTAGGTGCCGTCTTCGAGGGCGTTGACGTAGAACTCGACGCCTTCGGCCTCGCCGTCGCGCTCGAACAGGCTGAGATAGATCGAATTGACGATCTCCTCGTTCGACATGCCGGTAAAGCGGTCCTGATACTCGTCGGTCGCAGCCAGATCGCCGATCGCCGTCAGGTCCGCGCCGTTGTTGGTTGCTTCATTGAAAAATTCGAGGCCGGCCGGATCAGCCGGGCGCCCGAAGAGGGCGATGTAGATGCCCTGAATCGTTGCCATCATAGACTCCCAATTACGCTTGATGCGCGTGACGCAAACCCATTTGCGTAACGTTTCCTTAACCACTTTCTACTTGGTTAATCAACGGTAAAGAGTAAAAATGGTTACCGTGAAAGTCGCCTATACCCCTGCGGGGGTACGAGCCCTTCGTCGCCTATGTAAAAAGATGCTGATTTATGATCCGGCGCGCCAAAGTGATTTGTTTCTGGCGCTTGGGCACTTGAAATCGCCATCCGGGCAAGTTTTCGACAGCGTCTCCCTCTGCGTCAGGGTCGGCGGGTTCCGTCTGTGCGCGCGATGCGGTAATAGTCCGGCGCACGAAAAACAGACGCATCAGGACCCCATGACCCAGGACCCGCATCTCGTCACCCGCGACCGCCACGGCGCCAAGAAATGGCTGCGCCACAAGGGCTTCGGTTTCGCCGCTGCCATGAACGTGCTGCCGATCGCGGCGGCCGAGCTTTCGCATGCCGCGCGCGCGCTACCGCTGGGCTTCGTCACCGACGCCGGCAAGACGATGCCGGTGGCGATCCTCGGGCTGCAGCCGGGGCAGAACTATTTCGTCGCGCCCGACGGGCGCTGGGTCGGGCTTTACACCCCCGCCGCGCTGCGCGGCTATCCGTTCCGGCTGGGGCGCACCAACGCCGCCGGCGACACCAATTTCGCGCTTTTGGTCGACGAGGCGAGCGGGCTGGTGATCGACCTCGGCGTCGGCGAGGAAGGCATTCCGTTCTTCGACCTGGAGGGCAAGCCGCATGCCGAGACCCAGCGCGTGCTGGAGTTTTTGGCCAAGACGCGGCAGAGCATGGAGGCGGGCGAGCGCGCCGCCGCGCTGCTGGCCGAAAAGGGTCTGCTGGAGCCATGGCCGATGGCGCTGAAGGACGGCGAGAAGGAGAAGCGCGTCGACGGGGTCTCGCGCGTCAGCGAGGCTGCGCTGTCGAAGCTTTCGGCCGAGGATCTCGTGGCGCTGCGCGATGGCGGCGCGCTGCCGCTGGCTTATGCGCAACTGATCTCCATGGCCAACATCACGCTCCTCTCGACGCTGGCCCAGGCGCACGCCAAGGCCAAGGCGCAGAAGGCCAGCCGCATGACCGTGCCCGAAGGCAGCTTCATGCCCGACGAGGACGACAGCCTCAAGATCGACTGGAACGAGTTCCTGAAGGACAAGTAGGGTTTCTGGCGCGGTCGCGTTCCGGGCTTTCGGCGCACAAGCACCCCCTCCCCGTCCCTTCGGGCCACCTCTCCCCCTGCCCGGGGGCGAGGAAAAGCGCTGCCGCAATGCCCGCGCTCATCCAGCTTGGGTTCCTCGCCCCCGGGCAGGGGGAGAGGTGGCACGCGAAGCGTGACGGAGAGGGGGCGCTTCCCGCTACGGGACGCGGCTCAGTCGCGCACCAGCTCCGGCGCGGTTTCGGCCAGGCCGCGCCAGTGGTCGAGCACGTCGGCCAGCGTGCGCTCCAGCGGGATTTCCGCGCGCCAGCCGAAGGCGGCGTGTGCCCGGGCCGGGTCGCCGCAGATCGTCTCCACCTCGCCTTCGCGCAGCAGCGCCGGGTCGGTCTCGACCGTGACGGGAACGCTGGCGAGGCCGCGCAGCGTCTCCAGCATCGCCGCGATCGCCACCGGGCGGCCGGTCGCGAGGTTGAACGCGCCGGTGATTGCGCCGTCGGACAATGCGGCGGCCAGATAGGCGCGCACCACGTCGCGGGCGTCGAGGAAGTCGCGCCTGACGGCGAGGTTGCCCACCCGCATCAGCGGCGCCTGCCAGCCGCGCTCGATGCGCACGATCTGCCTGGCGAAGGCCGACACGACATAGGCCGCCGTCTGGCCGGGACCGGTGTGGTTGAAGGGCCGGAAGCGCGTCGCGGCAAGCCCCTGGCGCGCCATCTGGCCGAGCATGATGTCGGCGGCCGCCTTGGTCGCGCCATAGGGCGACATCGGCTCCAGCAGCGTATCCTCGCTGACCGGCCTGCCCTTCGCGGCGGCAAAGCCCGCGCCGTAGACCTCCGAACTGCCGGCGAAGACGAAGCGGGCGCCGGGCGCATGGCGCATCGCGGCGTTTGCGAGGTTGAACGTGCCCATGACGTTGACCACCCAGGCGATGTCGGGCTCCTTGGCCGCCTCGCGCGGCGAGGCGACGGCGGCCAGGTGGATGATGGCGGTGGGCGCGAAGGCCTCGATCGCGGCATCCACGGCTCCGGCGTCGCGGATGTCGATCGTTCCGCCCTGCCCGTCGGCCAGCGGCGCCAGGGCGATGTCGCCCGCCAGCGGATGCGCGCGCGCCGCCTCGGCCAGGTGCCGGCCGACGAAGCCGGCAGCACCCGTGACAAGCAGGCGATGGCGCGCCATCGGCCGGCCTAGCCGCGCGGCTTCAGCCGGGCGAGGTCGGCGTCGACCATCTCGCGGATCATGGCCTCGAGCGTGATCGTCGGCTCCCAGCCGAACGCGGCCTTCGCCTTGCCCGGATCGCCGAGCAGGATGTCGACTTCCGCCGGGCGGAAGAAGGCGGGATCGATGACCAGATACTTGTCCATCTCCAGACCGACATGGTCGAAGGCGATCTGGCACATCTCGCGCACCGTCGAGGTGCGGCCGGTGGCCACGACGTAGTCGTCCGGCGTCTCCTGTTGCAGCATCAGCCACATGGCGCGGACATAGTCCTTCGAGTGGCCCCAGTCGCGCTTGGCGTCGATGTTGCCGAGGCGCAGCTCGTTCTGCAGGCCGAGCTTGATGCGGGCGACCGCGTCGGTAACCTTGCGGGTGACGAACTCGATGCCGCGCAGCGGCGATTCATGGTTGAACAGGATGCCGCTCGACGCGTGCAGCCCGAAGCTCTCGCGGTAGTTGACGGTCAGCCAGTGGCCGTAGAGCTTGGCCACCGCGTATGGCGAACGCGGATAGAACGGCGTCGTCTCCGACTGGACCGGCTCCTGCACCAGCCCGTACATCTCCGACGACGACGCCTGGTAGAATCGCGCTTCGGGACGGATGAGGCGCACGGCCTCGAGCATGTTGGCGACGCCGATGCCGGTGACCTGGCCGGTCAGGATCGGCTGCTGCCAGGAAGAGCGCACGAAGGACTGGGCGGCGAGGTTGTAGACTTCGTCGGGCTCGACGTCGCGCATCGTGCGGATCAGGCCCGACAGGTCGAGCAGGTTCCCGTCGACGATCTTGACCTGGTCGGCGATGCCGAGCCACTGCAGACGGCTCAGATTGACGTCCGAGGTGCTGGAGCGTCGCGCCAGACCGTGCACCTCGTAACCCTGCGCCAGCAGAAGCTGCGCCAGATAGGCGCCGTCCTGCCCCGTGATACCCGTTACCAGTGCCTTCTTGGTCACCTTGTTCTCCTGCTGCCTCGCGAATTGCCGCGCTTATGCCACCAGCCCGCCGCCGACCGCAAGGGCGGAAGGCCTATATCCTGGTGGCAACGAAGGCGTAGCGGACATAGGTGGACGCATCGATCTCCTTCGCATTCTCGATACGATAGAAGTCGAAGGCGAACTTGCCTGCCATCGGCGAGGAAATCCTCTCGGCGAAGGTCTTCGGCGTGTAGAAGCGGCCGTGGCGGTTGCCCCAGCCTTCCGCGCAATAGATGACGGCGGTTTCGTCGAAGGTCACGCCGGCGGGAACGCTCAGCGCGGGGTCGGTCTGGGTTCCTTCTTCATGGTGAAGGTAGAATGGGGTGATGCAGATCTTGCCGCCGGGCCGCAGCACGCGATGCATCTCCGCAAACAGGCGCGTGTCGGCGTCGCCCTCGAAATGCTCCAGCGAGCACGTCAACGCCGCCTTGCTGGCGAAACCGTCGGCGACCGGCATCGCGCACGCGTCACCGCCGATGCGGTTGCCGTCTATGCCGTCGGGATACATGATGTCCTGGCTGTAGCTCTTCGCGCCGGTGAGGCGTTCGTAGATTTCCGGCACCGGCGAATGCTCGCTCGCGATGTCGACGAACACGTCGTCTGCGCCAATCTCCAGCAGCGTCAGGGCGATGTGGTGCTCCAGCGTCTTCTCCGGACGATTGCCACGATAGTAGTCCGGATATTTCGCGTCGTAGAGCGCCTTCGCATAGTATTCCCGGTAGGCTGCAGCGTCGACCCGCAGCGGCCGGATTTCCATTTTCTGCTCGGCCGCCAGGCTGGCGACGCGGCGCGTGGCTTCCTCCGACAAATTGTCGACGCCATGACCGCGAACCGCATGACGTCGGCTCAAAGCGACGACAGCCTCGTCGTAGCTCATGCGTGCCACATTTGGCTGGTAGACGTAGGTGCTCATAGGGTCGTTCCCGCGATAGAGTCTCTGCCTTTTCGGCTACAAGACGCAGGCCCGCTTGTCACCATGCCTATTGCGAGAAAATCCGTCTCCGCACGGGCACCTGCCGTCCGCGTCTTAGCCATGTTGAGCAAAGGAGGTGCGACAACTTTACATTGCCATTGTGATGACGCTTTTCACTCTTTATAAGCTGGCAACCGTTTCATGATATCCGTAGCGACGGACATAATGTAATCTTGCCATCGTTACCGGGCTCGATCCCGAAAGGCCATAAGGCACAGGCACCCATGAAGGCCAAAAACCTCTTTTCCGACGCGCTTCGTACCTACCGTACAATTTTGGGATCGACGATCATTTTCAGCGCAGCAATCAATGCGCTGATGTTCGTCGGGCCGCTCTACATGCTCCAGGTCTATGACCGGGTGCTGCAGAGCCGCAGCGAGATGACGCTCGTGGCGCTGACGGTGATCGCGGCCGCCATGCTGGCAATCTACGGCCTGCTGGAATGGATTCGATCGCGCGTGCTGGTGCGCGCCGGAATGCGTTTCGACAACGCGCTGGCCAATCCGCTGTTTTCGCGCGTCGTCTCCGCGAGCCTCGCCCAGCCGGGCGCGAAGTCCGAATTCGCGCTGGTCGACGTCGACCGGCTGCGCGAATTCCTCACCGGCGCCGGCCTCATCGCGATCTGCGACGTGCCTTGGGTTCCCGTCTTCCTCGCGGTCTGCTTCGTCTTCCACCCGCTGCTGGGCTGGGTCGCTACCGGCGGCGCGGTGATCATCTTCATCCTCGCCCTGCTGAACGAGTTCACCACCAAGAAGACGCTCAACGAAGCGAACATGCACTCGCAGAGCGCCCAGCATTTCGCCAATACGACGCTGCAGAACGTGGAAGTCATCCGTGCCCTGGGCATGGAGCACAACCTGCGCGCCCGCTGGGACGCCATGCATCGCCGCATGCTCGAGTTGCAGGCGACCGCGAGCGACCGTGCCGGCGCGCTCGTCTCCGCCTCGAAATTCGTCCGCATGATGCTGCAGGTGGCGATTCTCGGCACCGGCGCCTATCTGGCGCTCGAAAGCGAAATCACGCCGGGCGTGATGATCGCGGCGTCGATCATGATGGGCCGGGCGCTTGCGCCAGTCGACCAGGTGGTCGGGCAATGGAAGCAGTTCGTCGGCGCACGCCAGGCATATGCGCGGCTGAAGGACCTGTTCGCACGCATTCCCGAAGATATCGATCGCACGCAGTTGCCCCGTCCCGAGGGGCATTATTCCGCTGAGCAACTGATCGTTGCTGCACCGGGAACGCGCATGCCGATCCTCAACGGCGTCACATTCTCCCTTCCCGCCGGTGAAACGCTCGCGCTCGTGGGTCCGAGTGGCGCAGGCAAATCCAGCCTCATCCGGGCATTGGTCGGGGTGTGGACTCCGCTAGCGGGCGCCGTCCGGCTCGACGGTTCGGAGCTTTCGCATTGGGACCGCGAGGCGCTCGGCGACCAGATCGGCTATCTGCCGCAGACCGTCGAGCTGTTCTCGGGCACGATTGCCGAGAACATCGCGCGCTTCAACGATGCGACTTCGGACGAGGTCATCGCCGCGGCCAAGAACGCTGGCGTGCACGAGCTCATCCAGTCCCTGCCGGAGGGCTACGAAACCCAGATTGGTACCGGCGGGCGGCAGCTTTCGGGCGGCCAGCGGCAGCGCGTAGGCTTGGCGCGGGCGCTTTTCCGCGATCCGGCCGTCATCATCCTTGACGAACCGAATGCCAATCTCGACATGGAAGGCGAGGACGCGCTGCTGCGCGCGCTCAAGATGTTGAAGGAGCGCGGCCGCACGGTGATCTTCGTCAGCCACAAGATCGGCCTGCTTGCGCTGAGCGACAAGTCGCTCATCCTGGCCGACGGCAAGATGCGCGCCTTCGGGCCGACAAAGGATGTGCTGCAGCCCAAGGCCGTCAGCCCGGTTCAGCCGGCGGCGAGCGTCGATGGCCGGCCACGAAACGCTGTCGGCTAAGGCAAGGGTGAATACCCATGCCGTTTGCCAGACATTAAAGAGGTATTGACGACATGACTGAAAAGACCAAGGACAAGAGCTTCTCGCCGACACCCTATGTCATCGCGGGCTATACGACGATCGTTCTTGCCTTCGGCGTCTTCGGCACATGGGCATCCACAGCGCCGCTGGCCAGCGGTGTCGTGGCTGGCGGAACCGTCGCAGTCTACAGCAACCGCAAGGTCGTGCAGCACCTCGAAGGTGGCATCGTCTCCGAGATCCTGGTGCAGGAAGGCAACACGGTCGACGCCGGGGACATTCTGGTGCGGCTGGACGCCAAGCAGGCACAGGGCAACCACGCAGTGCTTTCCACCCGTCTCGCCTTCCTGAAGGCGACGGAAGCCCGTCTCGAGGCGGAAAGCATGGGAGAAGACGAGATCCAGTTTCCGCCGGAAGTGCTGGGCGCCATCTCGCCCGGCGTGCCGGAGCCACTGTTCATCAAGCTGCAGCGCAACATCTTCGAAGACCGCAATACCACCCGGGATGGCCAGATCAGCATTCTTAAGGTGCGGGCCGAGCAGCTCCAGGAGGAAATCGTTGGGCTCGAGGCACAGCGCCAGGCCTTCGAACGGCAGGTCTCGTCGATCGGCGAAGAGATCGTGCGCGTGACGCGCGGCCAGGAAGGCGGCTACGTGGCAACCAACCAGGTCGCTCAGCTCAGCAGGACCAGCATGGAGATGGAAGGCAATCTCGGCCAGGTCATTTCGAGCATCGCCAAGGCGAAGCAGTCGATCGCCGAGACCGAATTGCAGATACTCCAGATCGACCAGGAGTTCGCAGAGCGCGCAAGCTCGGAACTGCGCGACATCCGCGATCAGGTCCAGGAAGTGTCCGAGCGGGTGAAGCAGGCCAAGGACATCCTCGATCGCACGGTCATTCGCGCCCCCGTTCACGGGATGGTGCAGAATATCCAGATTCACACGACGTCAGGCGTTATCCGCCCGGCAGAGCAGATCATGGACATCATCCCGCTTGACGATGACCTGATCATCAATGCGCGGGTCCGTCCGGTCGACATCGACAATGTCGATATCGGCAACATGGCCGAAATCCGGTTCCCGGCATTTTCGAGCCGCACGACCCCGGTGATTTTCGGCTCCGTACAGGTCCTGTCGCAGGACATCATCCAGCCGGAAGATACACGGGTCGAGCCATACTACGTTGCGCGGGTGGAAGTGGCGGAAGCCGACATCCCCTCGCAGATCCGCGGCCGTCTCGTGCCCGGCATGCCGGCGGAAGTGATCTTCGTGGCCGGCGAGCGCACCCTCGTGCAATATCTGGTGAAGCCTCTTCAGGACGCGTTTTCCAAGGGCCTGCTCGAACAGTAGATGGCCGCCCATTCATTCAATCTTCATGTGTGTAAATCACGGTTGAAGAATGCGACGAATTTATCTACTCCTTTAGTATGACAGTGTCGGATTTCCGATCAGACGAACGTGGCCCGGATGCGCATTCTTCCTTATCCAAGAAAGTTCTTCGGAGCTCGCGAGCAGAATGATGCGCGCGACTGGAGTCAGCAGGAGCTCGCTGACTTCTACCGCGCCCACAGGCTGCTGGTGCAGAATGGTGTCGGCATCGGCCTCGATCGTGGCCTTACGGACGCGGGCGACCCATGGATGGCGTTTTTCGACGTCTCGACCCAGGACGTGTTCATGCACGTGGCTCGTATCGACGGCAAATGCCTGCTGATCTGCGATCAGCTCAATCTTCGCATTACCTGCAATACCATCTCCGAACTCATCGCCACCTTCGAGAGCGAGGTGTGCCGAATCGTTTCTGTGCGCCAGCAGAAGAGCGGAAACGTGATCCTGCACCCGGCAGCACGGATCATCATGTCGATTTCGGCGGTGTTCCTGCTGTTCAAGCTGGAAAATAGCGTCTCGGCCCACGCAAAGAGCGGTGACGTCGAGTTCGGCGCCGGCCATGATGCCTCTTCGCGCAAGCAGGAAGTGTCGGTCACTGGCCGGGCGCAAACGGTTCTCGCGCGCCTGTATGACATGGTCGACTCACCAGCCGCAGTGGCTTCGCTCGCCGGTGTGCTGCTGTCGCTCGAAATCGCCAACATCAATTCCAGGTCGAACGCCGCGGAACACGCGGAAATGAAGCTGCCGGGCACGCTTGACGGACATGATGGCGCGGTGCTGTTCGCCGATGCAAGTGTCGATGCGGCTTCCGACGAGGCCCCGGTCGAAAACGGTCCCATCATCTCCGAATCACACGAATCGGGTCGCGGCATGGTGGTCGTGCCGATCCCGGTCGAGATGACGGAGGTGAAAGTCGCATCCGCCAATTCCAGCGACGACAATGTCATCGTGTTCACGACGGTCGAGCGAACCGACATCCCGATGCTCGACAATGGCGATGATTCGATTGTTGTGCCCGCCGCCGCGCAGTCGGCACCTATCAGCGCAGATGACGCCAAGACCGACGATACGACTTTGGAAGCGAAGGATACACTCGCCTTCCATGCGCTTCAGGCAATCATGGACGTAACGTCGCTCGATTTTGAGAAAGTCTCAGATGGCGCTGACGGAGATGCCGGCGTCGGCGAAATCACGCTTTCAATGCTTGAATCATTGGTTCCTAGTTTCGGGGCGTGGGAGAAGGTGGAGCTTTCGGACCAGGCGCTCATTGACGCATTGGTGTATTTCAGGTCGGCCTTCGCCGGATTTGAATTCGAAGTCTCCGGAAGTTACTTCCTAATGGAGCAAAGCAATACTTCTTCGCTAAAGCACGAAGAGATTGGCCTGTGGCAGAACGTCATGGGGGACGGCAGCGAGATTCTCATCATCGGTCATGTCGACCTGATCGAAGCTGCGGAAGCGCACTTCGCCTGACTTCCTGAGCGTCCAGGCTGCTCCTTGGTAAGATTTGATATCGGCGCTGGCATTACGCCGTCATTGTCTGCAACCGAAATGCCCATCATGAATTGACCTCTGGAATGATGATTTCCAGAGAGTTTCGACATGATCCCTAACGCCAATTCAGGCGGTGCCCCGTCGACTATCGACGGCCCTTCCCCAATGGCCGATGACACATCGTCCCGGTCGAACCGGTCGTCTGGCGGCGTCGCTGCTCCGGTCCGAATGCCGGTATCGCTGACCGTCAATGGCGTGGCAGCCGACCTTGAGGTCGACACCCGCACGACGCTTCTCGACGCGCTGCGCGAGACGATGAAGCTGACCGGCACCAAGAAGGGGTGTGACCACGGGCAGTGCGGTGCATGTACCGTCCTCGTTGGGGGCCGTCGCCTCAATTCCTGCCTGACGCTTGCCGTCATGCACGACGGCGACGAAATCACCACGATCGAGGGGCTCGGTACTCCCGACAATCTTCATCCCATGCAGGCAGCCTTCATCAAGCATGACGGCTATCAGTGCGGCTACTGCACGCCTGGGCAAATCTGCTCGGCGGTCGCCGTGCTTTCCGAGATCGACGCAGGTGTTCCCAGCCATGTCTCCGAGACGCTCGACGCGCAGCCAAAAGCAACCTCGGAAGAATTGCGAGAACGCATGAGCGGCAACATCTGCCGCTGTGGTGCCTACGCCAACATCATGGACGCCATCAGGGAAGTCGCGGGAGGTCGTCCATGAAACCATTCACTTATGAACGCGCCTCGTCTCCCGCAGCGGCGGCAGCAGCGGCAGCCGGCAACCGCGGTGTCAAATTCATCGCCGGCGGCACCAACCTGCTCGATTTGATGAAGCTCGAAATCGAGGCTCCGGCCCATCTGGTCGACGTCAACCGTCTCGGCCTCGACACGATCGAGCCAACCGCCGAGGGCGGCCTGCGGATCGGCGCGCTGGTGCGCAATACCGATCTTGCCGCGGACCCACGCATACGTCGAGACTACGGCTTGCTGTCGCGCGCGCTTTTGGCCGGCGCGTCAGGGCAATTGCGAAACAAGGCGACCACGGCCGGCAACCTTCTTCAGCGGACCCGTTGCCCGTATTTCTACGACACCAACCAGCCATGCAACAAACGCCGTCCCGGCAGTGGCTGTTCTGCGATCGAAGGCTTCAGCCGGCAGCTCGGTGTCGTCGGCGTCAGCGATGCCTGCATTGCTACCCATCCGAGTGACATGGCGGTCGCGTTGCGGGCACTCGACGCGACTGTCGAGACCATTCGCGCCGACGGCACGCCGCGCAGCATTCCCATGCAGGATCTTCACAGCCTGCCGGGCGACACGCCCGAAATCGAGACCACACTCGAGGCCGGCGAACTGATCACCGCCGTCACGCTGCCGCCACCGCCAGGCGGCGTGCACATTTACCGCAAGGTCCGGGACCGGGCGTCGTACGCTTTCGCGCTGGTGTCGGTCGGAGCAATCGTGCTTCCGGATGGCACCGCGCGCATTGCGCTGGGCGGCGTTGCGCCGAAGCCGTGGCGGCGAGAGACAGCGGAAGCCGAAGCGCCACGTGGCGCGCGTGCCGTTACCGAGGCTCTTCTCGCCGGGGCCGTCACCACGCACCACAACGCGTTCAAACTGCCGCTGGTCGAGCGCACGATTGCCTCGGTTCTCAGCGAAGCGAGGCACTGACAATGCGTTTCGACACTCCAGCCTCAACGAACCCGATCGACCGCCTGAAGGTCGTCGGCCAGCCGCTCGATCGCGTCGACGGGCCGCTCAAGACCACCGGCACTGCGCCGTACGCTTACGAACGTCACGACGTCGTGCCGAACCAGGCTTACGGGGCCATCGTGGCGTCCGCGATCGCCAAAGGACGGATTTCGGCGATCGACCTCTCCGAAGCACGTGACGCGCCGGGCGTCATCGCAATCGTCACGGCGGATGAGGCGGGTGATCTCGGAAAGGGCAAGCTTAACGTCGCCAAGCTGCTGGGTGGACCGGAGATCGACCACTATCACCAAGCGCTCGCGGTGGTGGTGGCCGAGACGTTCGAGGAAGCCCGCGCGGCGGCCAATCTTGTACGCGTCGACTACGAGGAAACAGTGGCCCGTTTCGATCTGGCGGCGGAGCGCGACAAGGCCACAGCTCCCGATGATGACGACCCCGAGAGCGCGTTTGGCGATTTCGACGCCGCGTTTACGGCCGCGCCGGTGAAGCTCGACGCGACCTACACCACACCCGACCAGTCGCATGCCATGATGGAGCCGCATGCCACCATAGCCGCATGGGAAGGCGATCGGCTGACGCTGTGGACCTCCAACCAGATGATCAACTGGAGCCGGGGCGACATTGCGAGAACGCTCAAAATCCCCAAGGACAACGTCCGCCTCGTCTCCTCCTTCATCGGCGGCGGCTTCGGCGGCAAGCTGTTCATCCGTTCCGACGCGCTACTCGCCGCCCTTGCCGCCCGCGCCGCTGGCCGGCCGGTCAAGCTGGCGCTGCCACGACCGCTGATCGCCAACAATACGACGCATCGCCAGGCAACGATCCAGCGCATTCGCATCGGCGCCGATGGCGACGGCCACATCACCGCGATCGGACATGAAAGCCTATCGGGCAATCTCCCCGGCGGCGGGACAGAGACTGCCGTCCAGCAGACCCGGCTGCTCTATGCCGGCGCCAATCGCATGACGGCGATGAAGCTCGCCGAGCTCGACCTGCCGGAAGGCAACGCCATGCGGGCGCCAGGCGAGGCGTCCGGGATGATGGCGCTCGAAATGGCGATGGACGAGATGGCGGAAAAGCTCGGCATCGACCCGGTGGAGTTCCGCATCATCAACGATACGCAAGTCGACCCCGAAAAACCTGAACGGCCGTTTTCCCAGCGGCGGCTGGTCGAGTGCCTTCGACTCGGCGCGGAGCGCTTCGGATGGCACGACCGCGCCACGACCGCTGGTGGCCGTCGCGACGGGAGGTGGCTCATCGGCATGGGGATGGCGGCAGGCTTTCGCAACAACATGGTGACGAAATCCGGGGCGCGGATCCGTCTCGATGCGCAGGGCGTGATCACGGTCGAGACCGACATGACAGACATCGGCACCGGCAGCTACACCATCATCGCGCAGACGGCGGCCGAGATGATGGGTGTCGGCATCGAAAAAGTGGTGGTCCGTCTCGGCGATTCAGCATTTCCCGTCGCTGCCGGCTCCGGTGGGCAGTGGGGCGCCAATACCTCGACCGCCGGCGTCTATGCCGCCTGTGTCAAGCTGCGCGAAGCCGTCGCGCAGAAGCTCGGCTTCAACTCTTCCGACGTCGACTTTTCCGATGGCTCGGTGCGAGCAGGCAACCGCACGGTGACGCTGGGAGACGCCGCCGGACCGGACGGCATCCTCGCCGAGGACGCCATTTCCTTCGGCGATCTGGACGAGCAATACCAGCAATCCACATTCGCAGGGCATTTCGTCGAAGTCGGTGTCGACGCGGCGACGGGCGAGACGCGGGTGCGTCGCATGCTTGCCGTCTGCGACGCCGGTCGCATCCTCAATCCGAAGACGGCGCGCAGCCAGGTGATTGGAGCGATGACCATGGGCGTCGGCGCCGCGCTGATGGAAGAGCTGGCGGTCGACACCAAGCGCGGCTTCTTCGTCAACCACGACCTTGCCGGCTACGAAGTGCCCGTCCACGCCGACATTCCGGAACAGGAGGTTGTGTTCCTCGACGGTGAAGACCCCATTTCCTCACCCATGAAGGCCAAGGGCGTGGGTGAACTCGGCCTGTGCGGCGTCGGCGCGGCGGTGGCCAATGCCATCCACAACGCCACCGGCATCCGCGTGCGCAACTACCCGATCACGCTCGACAAGCTCCTGCCACATCTTCCGGACGTGGCATGAGGGGCTGAGCTCAAAGCGTCGGATACGTGGGAATCATTCCCACTCGATTGTGCCGGGCGGTTTCGAGGTCACGTCGTAAACGACGCGGTTGATGCCGCGGACTTCGTTGATGATGCGGGTTGCGGCGCGGCCGAGGAAATCCATGTCGTAGTGATAGAAATCCGCCGTCATGCCGTCGACGGATGTCACCGCCCGCAGGGCGCAGACGAATTCATAGGTGCGGCCGTCGCCCATGACGCCCACGGTCTGTACCGGAAGAAGCACCGCGAACGCCTGCCAGATCGCATTGTAGAGTCCCGCCTTGCGGATCTCGTCGAGATAGATCGCGTCGGCTTCGCGCAGAATATCGAGCTTGTCGCGGCTGACAGGGCCGGGGCACCGAATGGCGAGACCAGGACCGGGGAAGGGATGGCGCTCGATGAAGTGGTCGGGCAAGCCAAGCTCACGCCCAAGCACGCGCACCTCATCCTTGAAGAGTTCACGCAGCGGCTCCACGAGCTGCATCTTCATGCGCTCCGGCAGGCCGCCGACATTGTGGTGCGACTTGATCGTGACCGATGGCCCACCGGTGAACGAGACGCTTTCGATCACGTCCGGGTAGAGCGTGCCCTGTGCGAGGAAGTCCGCCGGCTTCCCGGCTTCGGCGAGTTTCGCAGCCTCTTCCTCGAACACCTCGATGAACAGCCGGCCGATCGTCTTGCGCTTCTTTTCGGGATCGGCCTCGCCTTCCAGCGCCGCGAGGAACCGCTCCTCGGCCCGCACGTGCACCAGCGGGATGTTGTAGTGCTCACGATACATCTGGACGACCTGCTCGCCCTCGTCCTTGCGCAGCAAACCGTGGTCGACGAAGATGCAGGTCAGGCGTTCGCCGATGGCCTCGTGGATCAGAACGGCAGCCACCGAGGAATCAACGCCCCCGGAAAGCGCGCAGATCACCCGTCCATCGCCGACCTGCGCGCGGATCGCGGCAATCGCCTGCTCGCGATAGGCAGCCATGGTCCAGTTGCCCTCGAGGTCGGCGATGTTGTGGACGAAATTGGCCAGCAGCCGCGCGCCGTCGGGCGTGTGCACGACTTCGGGATGGAACTGGACGGCGTAGAAGCGACGCTTCTCGTCGGCAATGGCCGCGAAGGGCGCACCGGTCGACGTGCCGACGACCCGGAAGCCTTCCGGCAGGGCCGTCACGCGGTCGCCATGGCTCATCCACACCTGGTGCCGCGTGCCCTTGGGCCAGACGCCCTCGAACAGCGCGCTCTCCTCGTCGACATCCAGAAAGGCACGGCCGAACTCGCGATGATGGCCTGACTCGACCTTGCCGCCGAGCTGGGCGCACATGGTCTGCTGGCCGTAGCAGATGCCCAGGACGGGAATGCCGGCCTCGAAGATTTCCTGAGGGGCGCGGGGGCTGTCGATGTCGATCGTCGAGGCGGGGCTGCCCGACAGGATAACCGCGCGCGGTGCGATCCTGCGGAAGGCGTCGCTCGCCAACTGAAAGGGGACGATCTCGGAGTAGACCCCGGCCTCGCGCACGCGACGCGCGATGAGCTGCGTGACCTGGCTGCCGAAATCGATGATGAGGACGGTGTCGGGATGAGCGGTGGTGTTCATGGCGAGCGCATAAAGAAAGCACGCTGATTCCGCAAGGTCCTAGACCGAGATATCGCCCGAACCGATCGCAGCCGCGACGCGATCGACCGCCTCGGCGAGGTTTTCGTCGATGACATGCAGATATTCGGTCCAGTCGCCGACATGCTTCAGTTCGGCCGCGCCGTCGGAGATGCCGCGCAGGCCGATGAGAGGCAGGCCGAAATGCTGGCAGGCGCGCAGCACCGCGTAGGTCTCCATGTCGACCATATCGGCATCGATCCCGTCATAGGCGCCACCCGAAACGATGTTTGCGCCTGTCGAAAGGGAGGCCGTCGCGATACCGGGCACGCGCAGCGGCAATTCGATGACATGGGGCAGGCCGAGAAACGGCGTCTCGCCCTTCGGGAATCCCAGCGGTGAGGCATCCATGTCGCGATAGGATACGCTGGTCGCCTGGTAAATCGCCGTCTGCTCGAGCACGCGGCTCCCGGCCGAGCCGAGCGAAACGAGCATCTCCGGGAGTTGGCCCGCAGCTTCCAGGCGCGCGAGCGCCGCCGACAGCACGACACCCGCCTCCACCGGTCCCACGCCGGTCATCACCGGTTTGAACCGGCTCTGCAGCCTCGGGCCGTATTCAGGCGCCGCGGCCATGACGAACAGCACGCGGCGTCCGCCGAGCAGGGTCGGCTCAACCCACGATGCCATCGCGCCCGCTCACAACCATCATCGTGCCGGTCATGGTCGCGATCAGCCGGGCTTCGCCCTCAGCGTCGTAGGCGTAGGCCTGGCCATCGGCGACGATGATCGTCCGTCCCGGCTTGGTCACCGAGCCGCGGAAAAGGAAGCGTTCGCCCTTGCCCGGCGAAAGCAGGTTGACCTTGAACTCGATGGTCAGCACCGCCGCGCTCTCCGGCATCACCGAATAGGCTGCGTAGCCACAGGCGGAATCGAGGGCGGTGGAGATGATGCCGGCATGCAGGAAACCGTGCTGCTGGGTCAGTTCCGCGTCATAGGCAAGTTCGATCTCGACCTCGCCCGGGTTGACACGTGTCAACTCGGCACCGATCGTCGTCATGATCTTCTGCCGCGCAAAACTCGCGCGGACGCGCCCTTCGAAGTCGCCCAGTGGCTCGAAACGCACCGACATCCGTCTACCCCATGTTTTATGTGCAACTGCATAGCCGCCTGCCAGTCCGCAAGCAATGTGCGAGTGGCTCCGGCAAGGCTGCTCAGTTGAGCTGAAAGATCGCAAAGTTGAGCAGCGTGGCGAATGCCACCCATGCCGCATAGGGCAGAAAGAGAAACGCCGCCACGCGATCCCGTGTCCAGGTGATCAGAATGAATGCGAGGATGGCGGCAAGCAGGGCAAGAATGACTGCAAGCGCCACGCCGGTCGCGTGCAGGGTGAAGAAGACCGGCGACCACAGGAAGTTGAGGCCGAGCTGCAGCCACCAGACGGTCATCGCGCCGCCCGTCGCCTTCCTGCTCCAGACCCGCCATCCGGCGATGGCGACGAGGATGTAGAGCGCTGTCCAGACGGGAGCGAAGATCGCATCGGGCGGATTGAAGGACGGCTTCACCAACCCCTGATACCACTCGCCCGGCGTGTTGCTGGCGCCAATCAGAGAGCCGCCGCCGACAACGAGAACCAGGAAGAGAGGAAGAGACAGATAACGAAACATGGCAGGTACCGGTGTTTTCAGCATGAGGAACGATTGGCGCTGGAGCCGGTTCCAGGAACGCGTTCAGCCGGCGACACGCTCCAGGGCAGCGAAGAAAAAGCCGTCCGTGCCACTCGTCCTCGGCGTCAGCACAACCCCGGAACCATCGACACGCATCCGGTCTTCCCGCCCTGGGAAACGGGTGTTCCAAAGAGCTGACGGATCAAGTGGCCTGAAGTCCTGATTGGCGTTGAGGAAGGCCTCCATCTGATGCCTGTTCTCCTGCGGGAAGATCGAGCAGGTGATATAGACCAGCCTGCCTCCCGGCTTCACGAAATCGCGCACGGCGGCGAGGATCGCGGCCTGCTCGCGCAGGCGCACATCGAGCTGGCGGTCGGTCAGTCGCCATTTCGCATCCGGACGGCGCCGCCATGTGCCGCTGCCGGTGCATGGGGCGTCGACCAGCACCAAGTCCATCGCCGCGCACAGCGGTTCGAGATCGGCCGGGCGGGACACGGTCTGGACGTTGCGCGCCCCTGCCCTGCGCAGCCGGTCGAAGATCGGCGCAAGGCGCTGCTTCTCCGAGTCATGGGCAAATATCTGCCCGCGATTTTCCATCGCGGCCGACAGGGCCAGCGTCTTGCCGCCGGCGCCAGCACAATAGTCGAGCACCTGCATGCCAGGCGTGGCATCGGCGAGTTCGCCGACGAGCTGCGAGCCTTCGTCCTGCACTTCGAACCAGCCCTTCTGGAAGGCGGGTTCCGCCTGGACATTCGGATGGCGGCCGTGGCCCTGGATCGGGGGGATGCGGATGCCGTCGCGGGCGAGGCTGGTGATGGATGGATTGGACGCACTCAGTTCCCCAAGCACCTTGTCGCGTGTCGACAGCAGCGTGTTGACCCTCAGGTCCAGCGGCGGACGGGCTGCAAGGGCGGCGACTTCCTCGGGCCATTCATCGCCAAAGGCTTCCTCGACCAGCGGAATACACCAGTCCGGGCAGTCGGCACGTATGGCGGCAGGCGCTTCAGCAAGGTCGCGCTGCTCAAGGGTGGCCAGTTCGTCGCTGGTCAAGGGCGCGGGTGCAAAACGGTCGCCTTCCAGCATGGCGTTGATGCCGGCACCGTTCATGCCCCATTCCAGCAGCAAGGCGCCAAAGGCCAGCGCACGCGATGAACTATCATCGAACAGCCATGCTGCCGAGCGGCGTCGGCGCAAGGCATCGTAGACGACGTTGCCGATGGCGGCACGATCGCCGGCGCCTGCAAACCGGTGCGACAGCCCCCAATCCTTTAGCGCGTCGGCCGCCGGGCGGTGCCGGTTCTCGATGTCGTCCAGTATCTCGATGGCTGCCGCCACCCTGCCGCCAAGTCGCATCGCTCACTCCAAAGCCGGTTGCCCGAATGCAGCCTCCGTAACGAGGCTGCCTCGGGAACACAAGCAGAGCAATGAGAGAAAGCGGGATGCCGCCGTCAGGCCTGGATGACGACCACGTTTGCACCGACTGGCACGCGCTCGTATAGATCGACTACATCGTGGTTGAGCATGCGCACGCAGCCGCTCGACATCGCCAACCCGATCGATTGTGGCTGGTTGGTGCCGTGGATACGGAACATGGTGTCGCGGCCGCCCCGGTAGAGATAGAGCGCGCGGGCACCGAGCGGATTGGTCAGGCCGCCTGGCACACCGCCGGCATATTTGCGGTTGCCGGCGTCGCGGGCGATCATGTTGCTGGTGGGGGTCCAGCTCGGCCACTCCGCCTTGCGACCGATCGTGGCGTTGCCCCGCAGAGCGAGCCCTTCACGCCCGACGCCAATGCCATAGCGCATCGCACGGCCGTTTCCGAGCACCAGATAGAGCCGTCGCTCGGGTGTGTCGACGACGACGGTGCCCGCCTTGTGGCTTGACTGATAGGCCACTTCCCGGCGGCGCAGTTCCGGCTTGATCTTGTCCGGGGACAAGGCGGCCAGCGGAAAGCGCGGATGAGGAACGGCAGCGTAATTCTGGTAGTCCGTGCGGTACTCCGTGACGGAGCAACCCGCAAAGAAGATCGGCAGGCCAATGACAAAGGCCCGGCGGGAAATAGTCATGTCGTCCCCCAAAACGGCTTGGTTACCTCAACAACCTGTATGGCGTTATGGTTAACGAATTCTTGTTGCTCATGACGCTTCGTAAGGCAATACCGATCCGCGGTTTCACGACATCGTCAACTCCGGTCCCCAAGCAAACAGGCGCGGAGATGCTCCGCGCCTGTGGATTGTCGAGACGAGCCGACCTCAGTGCAGGTCGTAGCGGTCCGCGTTCATCACCTTCGTCCAGGCGGCGACGAAATCCCGGACGAATTTCGGCTTGGCGTCGAACTGTCCGTAGACTTCCGAAAGGGCGCGCAACTGGGAGTGCGAGCCGAAGATGAGGTCGACGCGCGTGCCGGTCCACTTCAGTTCGCCGGACTTGCGGTCGCGGCCTTCATACACCCCGTCCTCGCCCTGGGACGCGCTCCATACCGTGCTCATGTCGAGCAGGTTGACGAAGAAGTCGTTGGTGAGCGTCTGCGGCCTGTCGGTAAACACGCCGTGCTTGGAGTTGTCGTAATTGGCGCCAAGAACACGCAAGCCACCGAGCAACACGCTCATCTCGGGCGCGGTCAGACGCAGAAGCTGGGCGCGGTCGACGAGCCCTTCCTCCGGCTTCATGAACTGCGTGCCGCTGAGATAATTGCGGAAACCATCGGTACGCGGCTCAAGCGGTGCGAAGGACTCCGCGTCCGTCTGTTCGGCCGTTGCGTCCATGCGGCCGGGTGTGAACGGCACGGTGACGTCTTCGCCCGCATCCTTAGCGGCCTTCTCGACGCCGGCAGACCCCGCCAGCACGATGAGGTCGGCGAGCGAAATCTTCTTGCCGCCACCCTGCGAGGCACTGAAGTCGCGCTGGATGCCTTCCAGCACGCCGAGCACCTTGGTCAACTGGGCAGGCTGGTTCACCTCCCAGTCCTTTTGCGGCGCAAGGCGGATACGTGCGCCATTGGCGCCGCCGCGCTTGTCGGACCCCCGGAACGTCGAGGCCGATGCCCATGCCGTCGAGACCAGCTCGGCGACCGACAGCCCGGAAGCAAGGATCTTCGCCTTTAGCGATGCGATGTCGACCTGGTCGACCAGTGGATGATCGACGGCCGGGATCGGATCCTGCCAGATCAGGTCTTCCGCCGGCACTTCGGGGCCGAGGTAGCGCACCTTCGGACCCATGTCGCGATGCGTGAGCTTGAACCAGGCGCGCGCGAACGCATCGGCGAACTGATCCGGGTTCTCCAGGAACCGGCGCGAAATCTTCTCATAGGCGGGGTCGAAGCGAAGCGACAGGTCGGTGGTGAGCATCGTGGGGAGATGCTTTCTGGACGGGTCGTGCGCGTCCGGCACGTTGGCCTCCGCATCCTTTGCCTTCCACTGAAATGCGCCAGCGGGGCTCTTGGTCAGCTCCCATTCATGGTTGAACAGGTTTTCGAAGAAGAGGTTGCTCCACCGGGTCGGCGTCTGCGTCCACGTCACCTCGGGTCCGCCGGTGATGGTGTCGGCACCGAAGCCGGTGCCGTGCTTGCTCTTCCAGCCGAGACCCTGGTCCTCGATCGCCGAACCTTCGGGATCGGGACCGATCAGCGACGGATCGCCGGCACCATGGGTCTTGCCGAAGGAGTGGCCACCGGCGATCAGCGCGACGGTCTCCTCGTCGTTCATCGCCATGCGCGCGAAGGTCATGCGGATGTCGTGCGCCGCGGCGACCGGGTCGGGCTTGCCGTTCGGGCCTTCCGGGTTGACGTAGATCAGGCCCATCTGCACCGCCGCGAGCGGTTCATTCAACTGGCGCTCGCCGCTGTAGCGCTCGTCGCCGAGCCAGGTTCCTTCCGGTCCCCAGTAAAGTTCTTCGGGCTCCCAAACATCGGCGCGGCCGCCGGCAAAGCCGAACGTCTTGAAGCCCATGGATTCAAGCGCGACGTTGCCGGTGAGCACCATCAGGTCGGCCCAGGAGATCCTGTTGCCGTATTTCTGCTTGATCGGCCACAGCAGGCGACGCGCCTTGTCGAGGTTAGCGTTGTCGGGCCAGCTATTGAGCGGTGCAAAACGCTGCTGTCCCATGCCGGCGCCGCCACGCCCGTCGGTGGTGCGATAGGTGCCAGCGCTGTGCCAGGCCATGCGGATGAAGAGCCCGCCATAATGGCCAAAATCTGCCGGCCACCATTCCTGCGAATCGGTCATCAGGGCGCGCAGGTCGTTCTTCAGCGCTTCCAGATCGAGCTTCTTGAATTCCTCCGCGTAGTCGAATTCCCGCCCCATGGGATCGGACAGCGAGGAATTGGTATGAAGGATCTGGACGTTCAGGTGCTCCGGCCACCAGTCGCGATTGGTGCGAACCTGCCTGCCATGCGCGACGGGGCACTTGCCCTCCGATTTCGGTCCGGCGTTGTCGTTGGCCTCTGGCGCGTCCATGGTCGTCTCCATCTGTTGATCGTGTTCTTGCGACACCCCCGCGCGGAGCTGCCAGAACCTGCGTTGCTTTGCCGTGGCCACCGCAGTCGGCCGACACGGACATGAATTGTTGTCCAGAGGCGGCTCAATTCTCGCCGTGAGCGGCACGTGCGGCGTGCGAAAAGCCCGCGTCATGACCGGCCACTCATTCTGGAACAATTCAAAACTATCCGAACTCTACGATAGAAACAAATTGCGTTTCCTATTTGTTACGATAATTTCCGCTTATGATAAAACTGACGGTCCGCCAGATGGAGTATTTCGAGGCGCTTGCGGAAACGCTGCATTTCGGGCGCGCCGCGGCGCTTGTCGGCGTGACCCAGCCGGCCCTCTCCTCGCAGATCGCCGAAATGGAGGAGCGGCTGGGCTGCAAGCTCTTCGAACGCGGGCGCAGGACGGTCCATCTGACCGAGGAGGCACGCGCGATGCGCTCCAGGATAGAGCGCATCCTGGTGGAGTTGCGCGAGATAGAGACGGCGACGCGCCGAGGACCCGGAGCCGTGGAAGGCCGCTTCAGACTGGGCGTCATCCCCACCGTTGCACCCTATCTCCTGCCGCGGCTGTTGCCGGAACTGCGGCGGCGCTTCCCTGCCCTATCCGTGGAAATGCGCGAGGCGGTGACCGCGACGCTGGTCGAGGAAACGGCGGCGGGTCGGCTGGATGCGATGATCGCCGCCCTGCCGCTCGACAGCCCTGCCCTCGTGGTGGAGCCGCTCTTCGAGGACCGATTCTTTCTCGCGATCCCGCGCGACGACCCCGGCTTCATCGCTCCGCCGGTGCCGCCGGAAAGTCCGGCGCTGGAGCGCCTAATGCTGCTTGAGGAAGGCCACTGCATGCGCGACCAGGCGTTGGCGGTCTGCGGCAACATCCGGCCCGCGGCCATGGCGAATTATGGCGCCACGAGCCTGACGACGCTGCTGCAGATGGTTGCCCATGGACAAGGCGTGACGCTGGTTCCGGAAATGGCCAGCGAGGCGAGCCGGGCCATCCCCGACCTCAGGATCGTGCCGTTCGCCGAGCCGATGCCGTCGCGGACGCTTGCCTTCGCGTGGCGCAAAAGCTCCAGTCGCGCCGGCGAGTGCCGCGCGCTTGCGGCAATCGCACGTGGGCTCGGTCCTGCCTCAGGCGCTCAGCAGGTGAATGGCGATCATGACCCAGAGCACCAGGACGATCACGAAACCGGCGACGAAAGCAGGCTGTCGGTAGCGAATCCGGTTTGACGTGACGTGGATGAAAGTGTGCACGTAGCGGGAGATGGCAAACAGCCATGCCAGCACGAGCGCGACGATGTCTGCTCCGCCGGTCGCATAGAGCGACAGGCATGCGATGTGGAACAGCATCGGCAGTTCAAACTGGTTTGCAAGCGCATTCTTCACGAACAGGCTTTGCTGCGGCTCGACCTGATTCTCGCGGAATTGCGAAACCTTGGCATTACCGCTGGTCACCGCCGCCTTTCGGCGCAGGCCGAGCATGGCATAGATGATGAACACCAGGAGCACATGCGCCATCATCGGCCAGAAGATCGCGGTCTGGTTCACTCTGTCCTCACAATCGGGTGGGAGTCAGTTTCAACGTGCCGTCCACGCGCCCGTGGACGCGTGGAGATTTTGGTGATCACGCGCCGCCGGGATAGTTTGGGCTTTCGCGCGTAATGGTCACATCGTGGGTATGGCTTTCACGCAAGCCGGCATTGGAGATGCGCACGAAGGTGGCGCGATTGCGCAATTCGGTCAGGTTCGCCGCGCCGACGTAACCCATCGCCGCCTTGAGCCCTCCGACGAGCTGGTGCAGCACGCCGCCCACCGGACCCTTGTAGGGAACCTGTCCCTCGATGCCTTCCGGCACCAGCTTCAGCGTATCGCGCACTTCCGCCTGGAAATAGCGGTCGGCCGAGCCGCGCGCCATGGCGCCCACGGAGCCCATGCCGCGATAGGCCTTGAAGGAGCGGCCCTGGTACAGATAGACCTCGCCGGGGCTCTCGTCGGTGCCTGCGAGAAGCGAGCCGACCATTGCGGCGGCGGCTCCTGCGGCCAGCGCCTTGGCAAGATCGCCGGAGAACTTGATGCCGCCATCGGCGATGATGCCGACGCCTGCCTTGTCGGCCGCCTCCACCGCCGACATGATCGCCGAAAGCTGCGGCACGCCGACACCCGCAACGATGCGGGTGGTGCAGATCGAGCCCGGCCCGATGCCGACCTTGACCCCGTCGGCGCCGGCATCCACCAGCGCCTTGGTGCCTTCGGCCGTTGCGACATTGCCGGCGATGATACGTACCGAGTTCGACAGCTTCTTTGCCCGCGTCACGGCATCGAGCACACGCTGCGAATGGCCGTGCGCGGTATCGATGACCAGCAGGTCGACGCCGGCGTCGATGAGCCGTTCGGCGCGCTCGAAGCCGTCATCGCCGACGCTGGTGGCAGCCGCCACGCGCAGACGCCCCTGCGCATCCTTGGCGGCGTGCGGGTTGAGCTGCGACTTCTCGATGTCCTTGACCGTGATCAGCCCGACGCAGCGGCCGGCGTCGTCGACCACCAGGAGCTTCTCGATGCGGTGATGGTGAAGAAGCCGCTTCGCCTCTTCCTGCTCGACCGTCTCGCGCACCGTGACGAGCCCGTCATGGGTCATCAGTTCTCGGACCTGCTGGGCAGGATCGGAGGCGAAACGCACGTCGCGGTTGGTCAGGATGCCGATGAGGCGGCCTGTCGTGTGGCCGCCGGTACCACCGTTCTCGACCACCGGAATACCCGAGATGCCGTGGGCCCGCATCAGCGCCTGCGCGTCGCCGAGCGTCGCCTCAGGCCCGATGGTGAGCGGATTGACCACCATGCCGCTTTCGAACTTCTTGACCTGGCGGACCTGCTCGGCCTGCTCCTCCGGCGAAAAATTGCGATGGACGACGCCGATGCCACCGGCCTGCGCCATCGCGATCGCGAGGCGCGCGTCGGTCACGGTATCCATGGCAGCCGAAAGAATCGGGATATTCAGTTCGATGTCGCGGGCGATCTTCGTCGAAACGTCGGTCTGGCCCGGCATCACTTCCGAATGGCCCGGCTGCAGCAGCACGTCGTCGAAGGTGAGCGCGAGCGCACCGGTTGCGGTCTCAATAATTCTTGCCATTGCCGATCCTTCGACGTTCGGGTGCGCGGGAGAAACGCTCTGGCCTCGCGGCCGGCGGCGATTCGATTTCTCCCTTTCAGGATGGCGGTGGCTGGTAACACGGAGATGTCGGAAAGGGAAGCGCCACGAGGCGCGATTCGTCAGGGGACCGGGCCGGGCGATGGAAGTTTTTCGCAGGCAAGGCCGCAGGTCGCGCCGCCATTGTACCGTCAGCCGGCTTTCACGCTGCTTTCACGGCGAGGGAGTCACAGTTGCGCAAGGCGAAAGTGACGGACGAGGCGTCACCGGATCGCCGGGAAAGTCCCTGAGGGCCTTGCGCCGATGCCCTTAACCGGCGCGAAGCAGAGGCGGCCCGGACCGCCGCCTCGTGCCTTCAGGGACATCTCCGGTCCAATGGCGGGCACGGAGCCTGAAAAGGTAAGAATCGATGGACTTCAGACAAGATGCGGAAAATCGTCAACGCGCTTCCACCACCACCCAACAACCGGCAAATCCGGTCTCGCTGGTGAGAATCGACGAAGGCGGCGACTCAAAAGCGCCCAAAGCCAGCCAAGGCGTGAGCGACCACTACGAAATCGCGATCGGGCGATGGAAGGCCGATGTCGTCGCGGCGACGGCCACGGAGGACGCCGGCGTCAGGCTTCGCTCACGCAGAAAGAGCGAGGCGAGCGAGCCGTGGGAGCGCAGGCGGATGCGCAGAATGCGCGAGCGAATCGCCGCGAGGCGTCGCGACCGCCGCGACTGACCACCTCCGCCACCAACCTTACCGGCGAATCAATCGGTTCGCCGCAGTGTCGAGTCAAACCTGTTCCCGTAATGCGTGTGTTTTGCGCGTCAGTATCCGCGTGAGTTTTTCCACAGGCTGAGACGAACAGGAGAATGCGGCATGCATGGTGGCCTCGACCTACGGCGGCGCCAATCCGACACTATCGGCGTCTGCCCGGCCTCCTTTTCGGGCACTCGCTTCGGCTTTCCGTCGATGCATGTCGGCGCGCACTATATCGGCGTCGAGCATGCCGCTGGCACGGCGACGGATATAGAGCGGACGCGTGCGCTTTTCGAAGCGCTTGCCATCCGGATGAACGGTCACCACGCATCCGACGTCGAGCCACGCTTCGAAAACCCGAACATCCCTGCCGGCTATACATATCTTGCCCAGTTCGCCGCGCACGACCTGTCGGTCAACAGCGAGGACCGGGCGGAATTGGGCAATGCGGTCGCGGCGCGCAACATGCGAACGCTGCCGCTCGCGCTCAACGCGCTCTACGCCAGCGGCCCGACGATTTCCGCATTCTGCTATCAGCATGCGCCCAGCTTCTCGCCGGACTTCGCGCGGCTCCGGCTCGAGCGGATCGGCAAGGAAAACGGCACCGCGCCGCGTCGCGACATCGGCCGGCTGTGCGAGTATGAGGCCGCGATCCCGCGCAGCAAACCGCTGACCGCGGACGCCCGCAGCGATGACAATGCAATGCTGTCTCAACTGGTTGCGCTGCTGTCGATGGTGCACAACGCGGCTGTCGACATCTCCGCTGCGGCATGGCCGACCGACACGCCGTTCGCGCACTACAAGCGGGCGCGGCTGGCCACGACCCTCGCCTACCGTTCGATCCTGCGCAACGACCTCCTGCGTCGGCTGCTGGATCGCGACGTCTTCGCCTGGTATGCGAGGTCGAGCGATCCGTCACGTTTCCTCACCGACGTCGACGAAGACGATCCGGTCACGCGTGAATTCGCCCATGCCGCCTTTCGCATCGGCCATTCGATGGTGCGGCCATTCTACAAGTTCAACGAGCATAGCGAGGTGCATCCGATCCAGCGCGCGTTGATGCGGACATCGGAAATGGACCCGCTCGAAGTGCCGCTCGATCGCTGCTGGATCGCACAGTGGTCGCGCTTCTTTGACATTCCAGGCGCGACAGGATCAGGAATGCTGCAGCAGAGCATGAAGATCGGACCGGGATACGGGAGCGCGCTCAACGCACATTTCAAGAAGCCCGTCGAGAGCATCGGATCCGGGCTGGCGATGCGCGACCTGGTGCGGTCCGCCGTTTCGGGCATCAGCAAGCTCGAGCAACTCGGTGCCGGTCTCGCGGCCGGCGCACCGTCGGACTTCCCGCATCGCGGATGGCTGGCGGACCATGCCGGACACCGTGCACTGCTGGAGGCGTGGGCGCGCAGGCCGACGCCGCCCGGCGGCTATGGCGGTGTGTTCCCGCCGCCGCTGACCGAGGAGCAGGTACGTGAATTCGCCGAGAACCCGCCACTGGTGCTCTTCATCATGATCGAGGCCGCATCGCATCCCGCGAACGGCGAGCGGCTCGGCCCGCTCGGTTCGATCATCATCGCGGAGACCTTCTTTCGCGCGCTCGACAACCAAGCCTCGCTCGACTTCCTGGGAGGAAGCGACCGGGACGAATGCGCTGAAGCAATCGAAATCATCTTCGGGGCGGCAATGCCTTCGACGATGCCTGATCTGGTGCTGTGGCTCGACCGCAACGTACCCGCGGCCGAGAAGACGCTGCCCGACGGACAGCAGGTACCGATCATCTAACCACCAAGAAGAAACCAACAGGGAAAGGCAAAATACCATGGACATTCACGAAGGACCGCACGGGCGCTTCAAGGTCATCGACCATCTCGCCTTCGGCAAGCTGATCCACAAATGGGCCAATGACGCGAGCACGGCGCCGACGAGCATCGAGGAACTGAAAGCGGCTCTCGAACCCGGCATTGCCCTTGTGCCCACCCGCTACACGCAGATGCGCACGGTGCAGCCGGAAGAGGAGGAGTTCATCCTGCGCCTGCCACCACGCCACATGATCAACAACACGATCGAGGAACTGAACGGGCCTGCCTCGGATCCGAAATCGACATACGCCGTGCCGGATTTCTATTTTCTCAAGATGCGCAGCCCGGACGGCTCGCCCGCCAGCGTGAGCAACGCCTTCATCAACAATGGCGACTTCTTCTACTCGCGCGTCGCGGACTATACGATTTCCGTCTGCCGTTGACCGATCGGCCGTCGATCCTCCTGGATCGGCGGCGTCCTTCCCGCCACGCCGAGCTACTCGAAGCCTGCCTCGGCCAGACGCTCGCGCACGCGAAGGCGTATCGTTTCGTCGCTTATCGGAAACATATCGGCAAGCCAGTCGCCTGCCATCTGGCGGTTCGGCGGTTCCTTGGAGCGCCAGTCCTGGGCGAGTGACCGGTAGAGCTGAGAGGCTTCCTCGCTTGCCCGGCCGCCCTGACCCAGTTCCCGCAGGGCGGCGATCGTCCAGGTTTTCATGCCGTAATATCCGTGCTCGACACGGGAAGCGGCGTTCAGCGATGCCTCGTAGTCCCCTGCGAGATAGTGGATGCCGGCGAGGTAGCTCCAGTGCTGGGGCGCGAGCGTTACGCCCATGTCGAGGATTTGTCCCGCAAGCTGGTCGATCTCGCCGCCGGCACCACAAAAGGCAAGGCCGTGGGCAGCCGAGGTCAGCACCCAGGGATCGTTGCCATTGAGCTGCAGCGCGCTGCGATAGGCATTGTCAGCCTCGAGGAACTGGCCGAGCAGCGCGTGCGACCAGCCGAGGCTCAGATGCGCCTTGGCATCCAGCGGATCGAGCAGACGCGCCATGCGGGCATGCTCCAGCGCCATGTGCGTGACGGACTCCTCGCGGAAGATGCCGGGACAGACGATGTGCCTTCCATTGGCATGCTGCGCGAGCGCGCTGTGCGCAGGACCGAAGCCGGGGACGGCGCGGATGATCGACTGCAGCAGGTCGAGCGCGGCACTGTCATCGGCATCGCGCCAGCGGTACATGTGCTGCTGTGCGCGCACCCACGCATCGAAATGGCTCCCCGGCAGAACCGCATGTGTGGAGAGATGCCGAAGCCTATCGGCTGACAGATGCATGTTCAGGGTCGACGCCATGCGGCGCACGAACCCTTCCTGCGCTTCGCAAAGCGATTCGACCCCGCCACGCAGCGTCTCGCCCCAGACAAACCGCCCGTCGCGCTCGTCGCGCAGGTTCAGGCTGTAGGCGATAGCGTTGCCGCCGGAGCGCCCGGAAATCAGGATCGTGTAGGTGGGGCGACGCAGGGACGCGCCGCTGCCGTCCCAATCGACCACCGTCCATTCCCGGAAACGCGAAAGCAGTGAGATGAGCTCGAAGCGCAAGCCGCTGAGGGCTCGCGAGAAGCCTGAATCGGTATCGTCGGTCGATTCCACCGGCGCCACGATGAGAACCGGGCCCTCGTCCCGGGGCGCGGCCGTAGCGTGGTCCGGCGTCGATGTTGGATGCTTCGGGCCTACGAGGCCGAGCTTGATGTCGGCATAGAGCTTCTGGGTTTCCGGCGAAGGCTCGGCGTCGAATTCTTCGTCGAGCGTGTGCCACAGCGAATTGTAGACCTGCAGCGCGCCGGACTGGTTGCCCTGGCGGGCACGCGCGTGCATCACGTAGCGGGTCGCGGGCTCGTGCGAGGGATCAAACGCCGTCAGCGCCTTGGCCCAGTTTTCACGCTGCTGTTCGTCGAGCAATTCGGAGCGGAACCGGCTCTCCAGCGCATCGAGGAACATGTCGCTCCAGAACTGACGCTGTACCCGTACCCATGCCGAATAGCTATCATCGAGGTCATCGCAACCCTGCAGAATGCGGTTGCCGTATCGAAGTGCGTGCAGGCTTTCGGCGTCGGGAAGGCTTCCTTCGCGGATGGAAGCGAGCATCTGCGTGAGATCGACCTGGATCTTGTCGCGGTCGATTACCAGGCTGTCCTTGTAGGCATGGAAGCCGTCGAACCCCACCATTTCCAGCGCATGTCGGATGGAACGGACGCCCTGGCGCAGCGAAGTGCGAGCGCGTTCCTCGCTGGATGTGGACCACAGCAGCCCGGCGGCAAACTGACGCTGCAGTTCTCCCGATTCAGACACGCACAGATAGGCAAGCAGCGCGTCCGCCTTGCGCGACATGGTTCGTACACGGCGTCCTTCGCACATGAAGGTTGGCTCGCCAACGATATCTACGTGCAGCCGTGGCTTCACCGTTCCCAACAACCTCGCTTTGCAGGAACCAGACCAGGCTCCCCTGATACTAAAATAGCGCGATGGAGGGAATGTCGAGCGTCGTTCGGCGCCTCTGTTCGCGGAGGCGCGATGTTTCCACTGCTGAAGGATGGCCCTGCAGCAGCGGCGCCACCGCCTTGACCACCGGAATGTCCAGGTCGCGATTGGTGAGGTCTGCCGCGAAGACTTCGATGCCGGACGCGCCCATCAGCGCGACGATGTCCTTGAGAGACGAAAAGGCCGGATTTCCGGCCTGCTCGCCCGATTCGATGCCCTCAAGAATTGCGTCATCCGCATGCAACGTCGTCATCCGCGCGAGCTGATCCCGCTCCGTGGGCGCAAGCGCGTCGAGACCGCTACGCTCATGTTTGAGCGCCACCAGCCGGTTGCCAAGCTCCATCTGCAGGAGCTCGTTTAGCGCCGCGCGGCCCGCGGCATTCCGGTCGGCTCGGGCGCCGAAGCCCGCTGCGATGCCCTGGCCATCCGACCGGCAGGAAAGTGCCGCGACGACAGGAACGCCGATTTCCGTCGTCAGGTCGAGAAACCAGGTACGGCGGTCATTGTCGTCGCCTCGAAGACGAGCGATGGCGGCGTCAAGGTCCATGTCCGCAAACCGCCCTGGCTGCCGGCCTCCACGCCACCACAAGGCCACCGCGTCACGTTCGATCAGTTCAAGGACAGCCGACAGTGTCGCATCCTTGACGGTCCGCCCTGCGGCACAGCCGGAACTGAGCACCACGCCGGCTGGAGCGTAGTCGCGCAGGCACAACGCTACGGGCAGCGCCGCTGCCGAGCCATCGGAAAGGCGAACCGCATCCAACCAGTGGCAGTGGCCCTCGTTCAATCCGGCAAGCGCCAGAAGTCGCTCGCACTCCTCGGCCGTGAGGCCGCCGGGTTCAGGAGACAGGACAGGCGTGCGCGGGTTGAGATGCGCAAATTGCGAAAGTGTCTCGACCACCTCGCCCATGCAGCGGCGAAATGCACGTTCGCGGTCAGCATCCGCGGCGCCGGCCGAGTATTTCCGCTCTTCGCCATCGGGCGTTTGGACGGTGAAACGTCCGCCGAAGAGGATGCCCCCTGGTGCATCCGGCAATTCCATTCCGAACAGGTCGTCCATGCGCTGTGCCGCGCGCTGCAGCCGGATAAAATCCTCGTCTTCCGCGTCGACCACCAGGATGACCTAGGCGCTGGAAAGCGTTCGGCGGACGGCATCGGCCCAGCCTGCAAGCTTGCGCTTGCGCGATGACGCGTCCATCGACGGTTCGAAGCGGCGGTCGAGCGCCCAGTTCGCCGCAAAGCCCTTCGCGTCGGGCCAAACGCCGGCACGAGAGCCGGCAAGCCACGCTGCGCCAAGAGCCGTCGTCTCGAGGATGGTCGGGCGATCTACCGGGGCATCGAGCAGGTCGGCGAGGCGCTGCATCGTCCAGTCCGAGGCGACCATGCCGCCGTCGACGCGAAGGACCGTCTGCGATGAATCCGCCTTCCAGTCCTTGTGCATGGCACGAAGGAGATCATGTGTCTGGAAGGCGACCGACTCCAGCGCCGCACGCGCAAATTCCGCCGGACCCGAATTGCGCGTGAGCCCAAAGATCGCTCCCCTCGCCTCCGCGTCCCAGTGCGGCGCACCGAGACCGACAAAGGCGGGGACCAGATAGACGGCCTGCGTGTCGTCCGCACCGGCAGCCAACGCTCCGCTTTCGTCCGCCTTGCCGATGACATTCAGTCCGTCGCGCAGCCACTGGACCGCGGCGCCGGCGATGAAGATCGAGCCTTCCAGCGCATAGGTCGTCTTGCCGTCGAGGCGATAGGCGATGGTCGAAAGCAGCCGGTTCTTGGAGCGCACCAGCGCCTCGCCGGTGTTGAGCAGCGCGAAACACCCGGTTCCATAGGTCGACTTGATCATGCCCGGCTCGAAGCAGGCCTGACCGATGGTCGCCGCCTGCTGGTCGCCGGCAACGCCGAGTATCGGTATCTCCGCCCCGAACAGCTTGTCGTCGGTGACACCGAAGTCGGCGGCACAGTCCTTCACCTCGGGAAGCATCGCTGCAGGGATTTTCAGGATGTCGAGAAGTTCGGCATCCCAATCGTTCGTCTGAATGTTGAATACAAGCGTGCGGGACGCGTTGGTTGCGTCCGTGACATGCGCCTTGCCGCCCGTGAGCCGCCAGATGAGGAAACTGTCGATCGTGCCCGCGAGCAGTTCGCCCTTGCGGGCGCGGCCGCGTGCGCCCTTCACGTGGTCCAGCAGCCAGGCGAACTTGGTCCCTGAGAAATAAGGATCGAGAAGCAGTCCGGTCGTTTTCGAGAATTTCGGTTCTAGACCCTGTTTCTTCAGTTTCTCGCACATGCCGGCGGTGCGGCGATCCTGCCAGACGATGGCGTTGTGGATCGGCTCACCCGTGGCCCTGTCCCATATCACCACCGTCTCGCGCTGGTTGGTGATGCCGATTGCCGCGATGTCGGCGGCCGAAAGCTGCGCCTTCTTCAGGGCAGTCTTCACGGCCCATACCACGGTCGACCAGATTTCCTCGGGATCATGCTCGACCCAGCCCGATTGCGGGAAATGCTGGGTAAATTCCTTCTGCGCGATCGAAACGATCTTCATCTCCGGATCGAAGACGATCGCCCTGCTCGACGTCGTGCCCTGGTCGATTGCTAGGACATAACCGGTCATGCTTCCTCCCCCGAAGACGCGAAAATCGCTATGCGCTGACGGCTTCACGCATAAAGGATTCGAGCGCCGTGGTTTCCTCGTCCGTCAGCCTCAGGCCACGCTTGGTGCGGCGCCACAACACGTCCTGGCTGCCCACTGCCCACTCGTTGGCGATGAGGTAGCGCACTTCCGCCTCGTAGAGATCGGCGCCGAAACAGCGACCGAGATCTTCAAGGGCGCCGGCATTGCCAAGCAGAACGCGCGCCCGGGTCCCGTAGAGCCGCATGAGGCGCCGCGCATGAAAGCCTTCCAGGAACGGATAATCCGCCTGCAGCCGCGCCACCTCCGCCTCGAACGCTTGCGCGGGGAAATCCCCGCCGGGAAGCGGTGCGCCACTCGTCCAGGCAGGCCCCTTGCGCCCGAGATAGTCCTCGATCTTTTCCAGCACATGCTCGGCCAGACGGCGGTACGTTGTGATCTTGCCGCCGAAGATGTTGATAAGAGGCGCTTCCCCGTCGCCGCCCTCGGCTTTCAGCACATAGTCACGCGTCGCCTCCTGGGCCTTGGAGGCTCCGTCGTCGTACAGCGGACGCACCGCAGAATAGGTCCAGACGATGTCCTCGTGGCGCACCGGCTCGGCGAAATACTCGCTTGCAGCGGCACACAGATAATCGGTCTCCTCGTCGGTGATGCGAACGTCCTTCGGATCGCCGTCATAGTCGCGATCGGTCGTGCCGATCAGCGTGAAGTCTTCCTCATAGGGAATCGCAAAGACAATGCGCCCGTCCGAGTTCTGGAAGAAGAAGGCGCGCGGATCGTCGAACTTCTTCTCGATGACGATATGGCTGCCCTGGACCAGGCGGACATTGTGGGCGCTGTTGCGCCCCATGGCCGTGCCCAGCACCTCGTCGATCCATGGCCCAGCCGCATTGACCAGCAGGCGCGAGCGAACCGTCCAGCGCCTGCCGCTCCCGTCCTCCAGTTGCAGCGTCCACATGCCCTGGTCACGGCGCGCATCGACGACTTTCGACCGGGTTGCGATCACGGCGCCGCGGTCGGCGGCATCGCGGGCATTGAGCACGACGAAACGCGCGTCATTGACCCAGCAATCCGAATATTCGAACGCGCGCGTAAACAGCTTCTTCAACGGCCGGCCCGCCGGGTCGCGGGTCATGTCGAGGGTGCGTGTCTTCGGCAACAGCTTGCGCCCGCCGATGTGATCGTAAAGGAAGAGACCCAGCCGCAGGAGCCACGCCGGCCGCAGGCCTTTGTGATGCGGCAACACAAACCGCATTGGCCAGACGATGTGGGGAGCGTTCCGCCACAGCACCTCGCGTTCCATCAGCGCCTCGCGCACGAGCCGGAACTCATAATGTTCGAGATAGCGCAGGCCACCATGGATGAGTTTGGTGGAACCGGAGGAGGTGCCGCTCGCCAGGTCGTTCATCTCGGTGAGATAGACCGAGTATCCGCGCCCGACGGCGTCACGCGCGACGCCGCAACCGTTGATGCCGCCACCTATGACGAAGACGTCGTATATTTCAGTCTGGCTCAAGCAGCCCTCCGGACCTCACATATCGCGCTTCCCTGCGCATGCGCGGACCGGGTTTCGCATTCGGCCACGCTAGCCAAAAACGGAGGCAATGAATAGCGTCGACGAATAGCGTCGACGTGGCAAAGTTATTCGTTGCGGCGCTTGCCCTGCATGAGGTCGAGCACCGCGCGGGCCGCGTCCAAAACGTTGGTGCCTGGGCCGAAGACCGCCGCCACGCCGCTGTCGAGCAGAAACTGATAGTCCTGCCGTGGCACGACGCCGCCGACGACGACGATCACGTCCTGCGCGCCCCTGTCCTTCAACGCCTTGACCAGTTGCGGGGCCAAGGTCTTGTGCCCTGCCGCCAGCGACGACATGCCGACCACGTGGACCTTGTTCCTGACGGCTATCTCGGCTGCCTCGTCCGGTGTCTGGAACAGCGGGCCGGCGATTACCTCGAAACCGATGTCGCCAAAGGCCGAGGCAATGATTTTGGCGCCACGGTCGTGGCCGTCCTGCCCGAGCTTGGCGACCAGAAGCTTCGGCGTTTCACCCATCACTTTGGCGAAATCGTCCAGCCGCTGCACCAGCGTCTCGTATTCCGGTTCCCCTTCATAGGCCGCGCCGTAGACCTTGCTGACGACCTCGGGCACGGCGGAATGGTCGCCGAACGCTTCGCGCAACGCGTCGGAAATCTCGCCGAGCGTGGCGCGCGCGCGCGCCGCCTCGACTGCCGCGTCAAGAATGTTGCCCTCGCCGGACCGTGCGACCTCGCGCAGTGAAGCAAGTGTTTCTTCCCACCGCTTTGGGTCGCGCTGGCGGCGCGTCTTCTCGATGCGGGCGATCTGGCTTTCGCGCACCGCCTTGTTATCGATATCGAGGATGTCGAGATCATCCTCGTTTTCGAGGCGGTACTTGTTGACGCCGACGATCACCTCGTCGCCACGGTCAACCGCTGCCTGCCGGCGCGTCGCCGCCTCCTCGATCAGCCGCTTCGGATAGCCGTCATTGACCGCCTTGGTCATGCCGCCCATCTCTTCTATTTCCTCGATCAGTGCCCAGGCTTTCTCCGCCAGTTCACTGGTCAGGCTCTCGACGTAGTAGGAACCCGCCAGCGGGTCGACCACCTTGGTGACGCCGGTCTCGTGCTGGAGAATGAGCTGCGTGTTGCGGGCGATGCGGGCGGAAAATTCCGTCGGCAGCGCGATTGCCTCGTCGAGCGCATTGGTGTGAAGCGACTGGGTCCCGCCAAGTGCCGCCGACATCGCCTCATAGGCCGTGCGAATGACGTTGTTGTACGGGTCCTGCTCCTGCAGCGACACGCCGGACGTCTGGCAATGGGTGCGCAGCATCAGCGAAGACGGCTTCTTCGGCTCGAACTCCTGCATGATGCGGGACCACAACAAGCGCGCGGCGCGCAGCTTGGCGGCTTCCATGAAGAAGTTCATGCCGATAGCGAAGAAGAACGACAGCCGGCCCGCGAACGCGTCGACGTCGAGGCCCTTCTTCAGCGCTGCGCGGACATATTCGCGCCCATCGGCCAGCGTGAAAGCGAGTTCCTGGACCAGCGTCGAACCCGCCTCCTGCATGTGGTAGCCGGAGATGGAGATCGAGTTGAACTTCGGCATGTCCTTTGCCGTGTACTCGATGATATCCGCGATGATCCGCATCGAAGGCTCGGGCGGATAGATGTAGGTATTGCGGACCATGAACTCCTTGAGAATGTCGTTCTGGATGGTCCCCGACAGCTTGTCGCGCGAGACTCCCTGCTCCTCTCCGGCGACAATGAAATTGGCCAGAACCGGGATCACGGCACCGTTCATGGTCATGGAAACGGATATCTGATCGAGCGGGATGCCGTCGAAAAGGATCTTCATGTCCTCGACGGAATCGATCGCCACGCCGGCCTTGCCGACATCGCCCTCGACACGCGGATGGTCGCTATCGTAGCCACGATGGGTGGCAAGGTCGAACGCGACAGAGACGCCCTGCTGCCCGGCTGCCAGCGCCTTGCGATAGAAAGCATTGGATGCTTCCGCCGTCGAAAACCCGGCATATTGCCGGATCGTCCACGGCCTGCCGGCATACATCGTTGCGCGCGGCCCACGCACGAAAGGCTGCATGCCGGGCAGATTGTCGAGATGGTCGATGCCGTCGAGGTCGTCGGCCGTATAGAGCGGCTTGACCGGAATGCCCTCGGGCGTGTTCCAGACCAGCGTGTCGGGGTCGCGCTTGACTTCCTTCTCAGCAAGCGCGCGCCATTTTTCGAGGTCAGGATTGGTCATGAAAGGCTCCTGAGAGGGGGCTCGCTACGTTGCCCCCCTCTGTCCTGCCGGACATCTCCCCCACGAGGGGGGAGATCAGCCGGCCGCTTGGACGATGCTCATTCTGCCACGTTGACGATCCGCGAAAACCGATATGACAACCAATCTCCCCCCTTGTGGGGGAGATGTCCGGCAGGACAGAGGGGGGCGCGAAGAAACGCGGCATCGACAGCATGGCTGCTACTCAAACTCCATGATCAACTCGTCCACCGCCAGGCTCGAGCCCGGCTCGACGGCAACCTTCTTGACCGTGCCGCGCCGTTCGGCACGCAGGACGTTCTCCATCTTCATTGCTTCCACCGTGGCCAGCGCCTGGCCTTCCTGCACCTCGTCGCCTTCTTTCACCGCAACCGCGGTAATGACACCCGGCATCGGGCACAGAAGCATCTTGGACGTATCGGGCGGGAATTTTTCCGGCATCAGCCGGGCGAGTTCGGCAACGCGCGGCGAGCGGACATATGCCTTCACGTCGATGCCGCGCCAGCGCAGGCGATAGGCCGAGTTCACGGCTTGTATCTTGACGCCGATGCGCTTGCCGCCGACGTTGAAATGCGCGTGGCTGCGCCCGGTCAGCCAGTCGGACGTCACGGTCAGTGACGTGTCCTCGTCGAAGCCTACCAGCGTCTTGCCACCCTCGTCGCGGACCGTGACCGCAAACTCGCCTGCGCCATTGAGGCGCACGACCCAGTTTCGGCCGACATGGCGGGGATGGTTCGCCAGCGCGCCCGAAATCAGCACGTTGCGCTTCTGGACGCGCAAATTGATGAAGGCGGCGACGGCAGCCAGTGTCCGCGCCTGCTCATCGCTTGGCTCGACGCCGGAGAAGCCGTCGGGCCATTCTTCGGCAATGAAGGCCGTCGTCAGGCGCCCTTCCTGAAAGCGGGGATGCTCCATCACCGCCGACAGGAACGGCAGGTTGTGCCCGATGCCCTCGACCTCGAAATCGTCGAGCGCCGCGGACATTGCCTTGACCGCCTGCTCCCGGGTTTCCCCCCAGGCGCAGAGCTTGGCGATCATCGGGTCGTAATACATCGAGATTTCGCCGCCCTCGAAGACGCCGGTGTCGTTGCGGATTACCGTGCCGTCCCTCTGCGTGCCTTCTTCGGGCGGCTGGTAGCGGCTCAACCGACCGATCGACGGCAGGAAGTTCCGGAACGGATCCTCGGCGTAGAGGCGGCTTTCGATCGCCCAGCCGTCGAGCTTCACGTCGCCCTGCGCGATGGTCAGTTTCTCGCCGGCGGCAACGCGGATCATCTCCTCGACCAGATCTATGCCGGTTATGAGTTCCGTCACCGGATGCTCGACCTGCAGGCGGGTGTTCATTTCGAGGAAGTAGAAATTGCGGTCGCCGTCGACAATGAATTCGACGGTGCCCGCGGAGTGGTAACCAACGGCCTTGGACAGCGCCACGGCCTGCTCGCCCATCGCCTTGCGCGTCGCTTCATCCAGGAAAGGGGACGGCGCCTCCTCGATCACCTTCTGGTTGCGGCGCTGGATGGAGCACTCGCGCTCGCCGAGATAGATCACGTTGCCATGCTTGTCGCCCAGCACCTGGATCTCGATGTGGCGCGGCTGGGTGACGAACTTCTCGATGAAGATGCGGTCGTCGCCGAAGGACGCTTTCGCCTCGTTCTTCGACGACTGGAACCCCTCGCGCGCCTCCGCGTCGTTCCAGGCGATGCGCATGCCCTTGCCGCCGCCGCCAGCCGACGCCTTGATCATCACCGGATAGCCGATGGACGTCGCGATCTTGACCGCTTCGTCGGCGTCTTCGATCAGCCCCATATGGCCGGGTACCGTCGAGACGCCAGCCTCGGCGGCGAGCTTCTTCGAGGTGATCTTGTCGCCCATCGCCTCGATCGCACCCACCGGTGGGCCGATGAAGGCGACGCCCTCCTTCTCCAGCGCCTGCGCGAAGAGCGGGTTTTCCGACAGGAAGCCATAGCCCGGATGTACGGCGTCCGCGCCCGTCTGGCGGATCGCCTCGATGATCCGGTCGATGACGATGTAGGACTGGCTGGACGGCGCCGGACCGATATGCACCGCCTCATCGGCCTGCTTGACATGCAGCGCTTCCCGGTCGGCGTCCGAGTAAACCGCGACCGTGGCAATGCCGAGCTTCTTGGCGGTGCGGATCACCCTGCAGGCGATCTCGCCACGGTTTGCGATGAGGATTTTCTTGAACATCAGGCGGCCGAAATCTTGTCCTGCGTCTTCAACTCGAAGTCCGATGCGTCATGGCGCTCAGGGAGCTGCTTGGCGGGATCACCGAAGGTGCGGTTGACCATCGAGCCGCGCTCCGCTGCCGGCCGGGCTCCGATCAGCTTGCGCCAGCGCTGGACATTTCCGTACTCCTCGACCGACAGGAAGTCGCCGGCGTCGTCGTAGGCTCCCTTCGCGGCCAGCCTGCCGTACCAGGGCCAGATCGCCATGTCGGCGATCGAGTATTCGCTGCCGGCCATATATTCGTTGTCCGCCAGATGCCGGTCAAGAACGTCCATCTGCCGCTTCACCTCCATGGCATAGCGGTTGATCGCGTATTCGATCTTCACCGGCGCATAGGCGTAGAAGTGACCGAAGCCACCGCCGAGGAACGGCGCGGAGCCCATCTGCCAGAAAAGCCAGTTCATCGCTTCGGTTCGGCCGCGCAGGTCGCTTGGCAGGAAGGCGCCGAACTTCTCGGCCAGATAGACCAGGATCGAGCCGGATTCGAACACGCGCACCGGTGCGCCGCCACCTTTCGGCGCGTGATCGCTCAGCGCCGGAATCTTGGAGTTCGGATTGACGTCGACGAAGCCGGAACCGAACTGGTCGCCATCGCCGATCTTGATCAGCCAGGCGTCGTATTCGGCGCCGGAATGGCCTGCTGCCAGCAGTTCCTCCAGCATGATCGTCACCTTGACGCCGTTCGGCGTGCCCAGCGAATAGAGCTGCAGCGGATGCTTGCCGACGGGCAGGTCCTTGTCATGGGTCGGCCCGGCGATAGGGCGATTGATCGACGCGAACGCGCCGCCCGACGCGGTGTTGGTCCACACCTTCGGCGGGACATAGCCTGCGGGCAGGTTCTTTTCGGGCGGGAACTTTTCAGTGTCGGTCATGATAGCCTCGTAGTGGAAGTGGGGGATTTGGGAATCATTCGGCAGCTCTTGCGGGCGGAACCGCACCTGGCGCCGCGCCACCGATGATCAACGCCTTTGCACTTATATATTCATCGATCTGTTCCCAGCCGACCGCATCGCCAAACGGCAGAATTTCCCAGTTCTTCTGCTGTGCTTCCGACGCGGCGTACAGTCGCGGATACCACCACAACGGCGCTTCGATCCGACGACCG
This sequence comes from Mesorhizobium sp. CAU 1741, assembly GCF_039839275.1. NCBI lineage: Bacteria > Pseudomonadati > Pseudomonadota > Alphaproteobacteria > Hyphomicrobiales > Phyllobacteriaceae > Mesorhizobium > Mesorhizobium sp. CAU 1741. Next base: position 210,914 of record NZ_JBDOQP010000002.1, read on the forward strand.
TCTGCCATCTCGAAGATGATGAAGTGGCTGGTCACCTGAACGTCAGAAACCAGAAGCTGCTTTTCGTCAATTTCCAAAGTAGTCATTCCAAGCCTCCAGGAATCGGTGTCTGTTCTCGGTGGCAATCTTGACAATCTCATTCACGTCATGAGCGGCAAAGCCCACGTTCCTGGCAATCCGCATGTCGGCGAGCCAAATCTTCAACTGTCTCTTGTCCTTGAGCACATGAACGTGTGGCGGCTCACCGATCTCTTTCGAGTAGAACAGGAATCTGTGACCGTTCCAACGAAGGACAACCGGCATCTTCCCCTCACAGCGGCATCGTGTCGTGCTTTTTCCAGGGTTGCTCCTGCTTCTTGGTGCGCAGCATTGCGAAGGCGCGGGCGATGCGCCGGCGTGAGGAGTGCGGCATGATCACCTCGTCGATGAAGCCGCGCTCCGCCGCCTTGAACGGGTTGGCGAAGTTGACCTCGTATTCCTTGGTGCGCGCGGCGATCTTGTCGGGATCGCCGAGTTCGGACCGATAGAGGATTTCGGTCGCGCCCTTGGCGCCCATCACCGCGATCTCGGCGGTCGGCCAGGCATAATTCAGGTCGGCGCCGATGTGCTTGGAGGCCATGACGTCGTAGGCGCCACCATAGGCCTTGCGGGTGATCAGCGTGACCATCGGCACGGTGGCCTGGCTGTAGGCGAACAGCAGCTTCGCGCCATGCTTGATGACGCCGCCATATTCCTGCGCGGTGCCCGGCAGGAAGCCCGGGACGTCGACCAGCGTCAGCAGCGGAATGTTGAAGGCATCGCAGAAGCGGACGAAGCGCGCCGCCTTGCGCGAGGAATCGATGTCGAGGCAACCGGCGAGCACCATGGGCTGGTTGGCGACAACTCCGACCGTCTGGCCCTCGATGCGCATCAGGCCGGTGATGATGTTCCTGGCGAAGGCTTCCTGGATTTCGAAGAAGTCGCCCTCGTCGGCCAGCGCGAGGATCAGTTCCTTCATGTCGTAGGGCTTGTTCGCCGAATCCGGGATCAGCGTGTCGAGACGCATTTCCAGCCGCTCGGGATCGTCGTGGAACGGTCGGACAGGCGGCTTTTCGCGATTGTTGAGCGGCAGGTAGTCGAACAGGCGGCGCACCTGCTCCAGCGTCTCGACATCGTCATCATACGCACCGTCGGCGACGGACGATTTCTGGGTATGGGTACGCGCGCCGCCCAGTTCCTCGGCGGTGACGATCTCGTTGGTCACCGTCTTCACAACGTCCGGGCCGGTGACGAACATGTAGGACGAATCGCGCACCATGAAGATGAAGTCGGTCATCGCCGGCGAGTAGACCGCGCCGCCCGCGCACGGTCCCATGATGACCGAGATTTGCGGCACCACGCCTGACGCGTCGACATTGCGCTTGAAAACGTCGGCATAGCCGGCGAGCGAGGCGACACCTTCCTGGATACGCGCGCCGCCGCTGTCGTTCAGGCCTATCACGGGCGCACCATTGCGCACCGCCATGTCCATGATCTTGCAGATTTTCTGTGCATGCGTCTCGGACAGCGAACCACCGAGCACGGTGAAGTCCTGGGAGAAGACATAGACGAGGCGGCCATTGATCGTGCCCCAGCCGGTGACGACGCCGTCGCCAGGATATTGCTGGGACGCCATGTCGAAATCGACGGCGCGATGCGCGACATACATGTCGAATTCTTCGAACGATCCCTCGTCGAGCAGGACTTCGATGCGCTCCCGGGCCGTCAGCTTGCCCTTGGCGTGCTGAGCCTCGATCCGTTTCTGACCGCCACCCAATCTTGCCTGCGCGCGGCGATCGGCCAACTGCTCGAGTATCTCACGCATCAGCGGCAGCCTCGCGGCGCTTCGGATTTGTTCGACATGGGCGTTTCCCGGATTATCGTGGTTGGACGTGTTTTCGTTCGCATCTCCGCGCATAACGTCTTCCATGGCAAGCGAAAAGGCTTGAAAGGGCGGAGGCGCGTAAAGTACATTTTGCAAAATTGCAAAAAGCAAAGTTGCGAAATGCGAAACACCAAGCTTTTCATCGGGCGGAAAGTGCGCGACCTGCGCGAGGCCAACAGGCTGACACAGGCGGCATTCGCGGAACGACTGGGAATTTCCACGAGCTACCTCAACCAGATCGAGAACAATCAGCGCTCGGTCTCGGCTGCCGTGCTGCTGGCGCTGGCCGAGACGTTCCGGATCGACATTGCCGATTTCTCGTCCGGTGAAAGCGACCGGCTGATGTCGGCGCTGCTGGAAGCGGTGAGCGATCCCCTGTTCGAACCCGCCCGCCCGAGCCTGCAGGAAATGAAGCTCGTGGCCCAGAACGCTCCGAGCTTCGCGCACGCGCTGATCACCGCGCACCAGGCCTACCGCCGCAACTCCGAGCAGCTCGCCAGCTTCGACGACACGTTGGGCCGCTCGGCCGCGATCGAGCCCACGCCTTATGAGGAGGTGCGCGACTTCTTCCATTTCGTCGACAATTACATCCACGACCTCGACCTCGCGGCCGAAGACCTCGCGGCGAAGCTTGGCATCCCCGACCGCGACCCATCGGCCGCGCTGCCTGCCTACCTGGAAAAGCGGCACCGCATCCGCATAGAGCGAACAAGCGCGGGTGAGACCGTCCTGCGCCGCTTCGACACAGAGCGCCGGGTGCTTTTCCTCGACCCGTTCTCGCCGGTCTCGACCCGCAGCTTCCAGGCCGCGTTCCAGATCGGCGCCATCGAGATGGCGACGGTGATCGACGCGCTCACCGAGGATGCCGGTTTTCACTCGGCGGAAGCGCGTGAGATCTGCCGCATCGGCCTGTGCAACTATTTCGCCGGCGCGCTGATGATGCCCTACGAGGCGCTGCTCGCCTCGGCTAGGGAACTGCGCCACGACCTCGAGCTTCTGGCCATGCGCTTCGGCGCCAGCATCGAGCAGGTCGCGCACCGGTTGTCGACCCTCCAGCGGCCTGGCCGCAAGGGCGTGCCGATCTTCTTCGCCCGCATCGACCGGGCCGGCAACATCACCAAGCGCCATAGCGCCGCCAAGCTGCAATTCGCCCGCTTCGGCGCTGCCTGCCCGCTGTGGAACGTGCACCAGGCATTCGAACAGCCGGGCCGCATCATTCGCCAGCTCGCCGAGACCCCCGACGGCGCGCGCTATCTGTGCCTGGCGACGGAGATCGCCAAGGGTGGCGGCGGGTTTCGCGCGCCACAGCGCCGCTACGCGATCGCGGTCGGCTGCGAGGTCACCCATGCGGGCGATTTCGTCTATGCCGACGACATGGACCTGACCAACCGTGCCGGCTTCGACCCCATCGGCATCTCGTGCCGCATCTGCGAACGCGCCAACTGCGCACAACGCGCCGTGCCGCCGCTAAAGCGACGGCTGGTGGTGGACCGCAACCTGCGGGGCGCCGTGCCCTACGGGCTGGATTAGCGCCCGGGCGCACAGCGGCTGCGCGCTTTTTGACGTTCCAGCCCTATCGTTTGGCGCTATGGTTCCGGGCAAATCAAAGCAGGGAGGCATGAACCGGATGACCATCGAACCCGAAATCCTGTTCGAAAAGCGCGGGCGAGCCGGCATCGTTACGCTGAACCGGCCCAAGGCGCTGAATGCGCTCAACGCCAACATGGTCAGGCTCATGCATCCGCAGATGGCGGCTTGGGCGGAGGATCCGTCGGTTGAACTCGTCATCGTCCGCGCGGCTGGCGAGAAGGCATTCTGCGCCGGCGGCGACATCCGTCAACTTCATGATTGGGGCAAGGCGAACGACCCCGCCATGCGCGCCTTTTATGCCGATGAATACCGGCTCAACGCCTATATCAAGACCTACCCTAAGCCCTATGTCGCCCTCATCGAAGGGATCGTGATGGGCGGCGGCGTCGGACTGTCGGTGCATGGCAGCCATCGGGTGGCAGGCGAGCGACTGATGTTTGCCATGCCGGAAACGGGCATCGGTTTTTTTCCCGACGTCGGCGGCACCTATTTCCTGCCGCGCATGCCGGGCAAGGTCGGCACGTGGCTGGCATTGACCGCCTCGCGGCTGGGACAGGCGGATGCGGTCTGGTCGGGCTTTGCGACGCATGCCGTCGCGTCGGCGGATATCGAAGCCGTGGCCGAGGCGCTGTGCGAGAAGGGCAACCCTACCGATACGCTGGCAGCATTCGCACGTCAGCCTGGGGCCTCCGCACCGTCACGAGCGCTGGTCCCGGTCATCGATCGGTGCTTCTCTGCCGACACCGTCGAGGACATTCTCGATCGCCTCGATAAGGAAAGCGGCGAGCATGCCGAATGGGCGCAGAAGCAGGCCGCTGTGATGCGCACCAAGTCGCCGACGAGCCTGAAGATCGCTCTGCGCCAGATGCAGGAAGGCGCGAAAGCGGATTTCGCCGAATGCATGCGCATCGAGTATCGCATCGTCACGCGGGTCGCCAAGGGCGTCGATTTCTACGAGGGCGTCCGCGCGGTCATCATCGACAAGGACAATGCGCCCCAGTGGCAGCCCGCCTCGCTTGCGGACGTCTCGGATGCCGATGTCGACGCTTATTTTGCGCCGTTGCCAGACGAACTCGACGTGCCGACCCCGCCTCGCGCCTAAAAAACCGAAACCTCACGATTGACTCCGCGCTCCCGCGCTGCAACATACTGAGTAGTATGTTTTCCGGAAGGGAGGAGCCGGCATGACGTTCACAAGAGTGAATGGCGTCGTTCTGCATCACGAGGTCCGCGGCAACGCCAATGGCCCTGTCGTGGTGTTCTCAAATTCGCTGGGGACCGATTTTCGCATCTGGAACGAGGTAGCCGCCGCGCTTTCGGACCGCTATCGCATTGTTCTCTACGACAAGCGCGGCCACGGCCTGTCCGAGGCCACGCCGGCACCCTACAGTTTGCAGGATCATGTCGGCGACCTGTCCGCCCTGCTCGATCATCTCGGGGTCGAGACGGCGGCGGTGGTGGGCCTCTCGGTTGGCGGCCAGATCGCACAAGGCCTTGCTGCGGCCAGGCCGGAACTGGTCAAATTCCTGGTTCTCTGCGACACCGCCCACAAGATCGGCACCACCGACATGTGGAACACACGCATCGAGACGGTAATGTCGCAAGGCATCAATGCCATCGCGGACGCGATCATGGAACGCTGGTTCACGCCGTCCTATCGCTCGCCCGACAATGCCGATTTCGTCGGCTACACCGCGATGCTGACACGCACGACGGTCGATGGCTATGCCGGGACCTGCGCTGCACTCCGGGACGCCGACCTGACTCAGTCGACCAGCGCTCTGGAACTACCGGCCCTTTGCATCGTCGGCGATCAGGACGGCTCCACTCCCCCGGATCTCGTCCGCTCCACGTCGAACCTGATCGATGGCGCGCGGTTCGAGATCGTGGCAGGAGCCGGACACATTCCGTGCGTAGAACAGCCTGAAGAGACCATCCGGCTGATCTCGGCGTTCCTGGCTGAAAAAGGCTGGCACTGACGCGCCGGTTCAATGGCATGACAAAGAGGATTCAGCGATGAGCGACTATGTGACATCAACGCGCGACGGCGAGATCGCCATCGTCACGATCGACAACCCGCCGGTCAACGCGCTGAGCCATCATCTTCGCGAACCTCTTTTCAAGGCGCTTGAAGCCGCGCGCGACGATGCGTCGGTCGAGGGTATCGTGCTTGCATGCGCCGGCCGCACCTTCGTTTCCGGTGCCGACATCACCGAGTTCGGTTCACCGAAGGCACTGGCCGAACCCAACCTGCCGCAGCTTTGCGCGCTGCTTGAATCGCTGCCGAAACCAGCGGTCGCTGCCATTCACGGCACCGCGCTTGGCGGCGGCCTCGAACTTGCGCTTTCCTGTCATTATCGCGTCGCGGACAAGGGTGCCAAGGTCGGCCTGCCGGAAGTCAAGCTCGGGCTCGTGCCCGGTTCGGGCGGTACCGTGCGCCTGCCGCGGCTGACGGGCCCGGAAGCCGCGCTGAAGATGATCGTGTCCGGCAACCCAATCGGCGCGTCCCAGGCGCTTGCCGCTGGCGTCGTCGACGCCGTTGCCGAAAGCGATCTTCTCGCCGAGGCGGTCGCCTTTGCCAAGGCCAAGGTGAAGGAAGGTGGTCCGCACGTCGCGGTGCGCAACCGCGACGAGAAACTCGCCGCCGCACGCGCCGACCTCGCCGGCTTCGACGCGGTGGCAAAGGAACTGACCAAGAAGGCGCGCGGGCTCGAGGCTCCGCTCGCGTGCGTGCAGTCGGTGCGCAACGCGATCACGCTGCCCTTCGACGAAGCGTTGAAGAAGGAGCGGGAATTTTTCATCAACCTCGTCGCCGGGGATCAATCGCGTGCGCAGCGTCACCTTTTCTTTGCGGAACGCGAGGCAGCCAAGGTTCCCGGCGTCGGCAAGGAGACGAAGCCACGCAGCATCGCCAAGGTGGGCGTCATCGGCGCTGGCACGATGGGTGGCGGCATCGCCATGTCCTTCGTCAATGGCGGCGTTCCGGTGACGATGCTGGAGATGAGTGACGAGGCGCTCGATCGTGGACTCGCAACCATCGAGAAGAACTACTCGATTTCCGTGTCGCGCGGTTCATTGAAGGAAGAAGAGAAGCAGGCGCGCATGGCCCGCTTCTCTCGCACGACCGACTACGCCGATCTGGCCGACTGCGACCTGATCATCGAGGCCGTTTTCGAGGAAATGTCTGTCAAGAAAGACGTCTTCGGGAAAATCGATGCGATTGCCAAGCCCGGCGCGATCCTCGCCACCAACACGTCCTATCTCGACGTCAACGAAATCGCCGCCTCAACCAAGCGGCCGCAGGACGTGGTCGGCCTGCACTTCTTCTCGCCCGCCAACGTGATGAAGCTGCTTGAAATCGTGCGCGGCGAAAAGACGGCGGACGACGTTCTGGTCACCGCTCTCGCGCTTGGCCGCAAGATCGGCAAGGTGCCTGTCGTCGTCGGTGTCTGCCACGGCTTCGTCGGCAACCGCATGCTCGGCGCGCGGGGCGACGACCTCGAAGCCCTCCTGCTCGAGGGAGCGACACCGGAGCAGGTCGACAAGGTCTTCACCGATTTCGGCTTCCCGATGGGGCCGTTCGCGATGTGGGATCTGGCCGGGCTCGACATCGGCTGGCGCAACAGGAAGGCGCTCGGCAAAACGGCGGTCATTGCCGATGCCGTCTGCGAGATGGGCCGCTATGGGCAGAAGACCAGCAAGGGCATGTACCTGTACGAAGCAGGCTCACGCACACCAAAGCCCGACCCGGAAATTGCTAGGCTGATCGAAGCGAAAGCCGAGGAACTCGGCATCCAGCGCCGCGCAATTTCCGACCAGGAGATCATCGAACGGACGCTCTATCCGATGATCAACGAGGGCACGCTGATCCTCGAAGAAGGGATCGCGGCGCGCGCCTCCGACATCGATATCGTCTGGGCGAACGGCTACGGCTTCCCTATCGGCAAGGGCGGCCCGATGTTCTGGGCAGACCTTGAGGGCCTGCCGAAGATCGTCGAGCGGCTGGAACACTGGCACGAAAAGACCGGCAAGACAGTGTTCAAGCCATCCGCTCTCATCAGGTCGTCGGCCGCAGACCAACAGAAACTCGCCAGCCGCACAGCGGCGTGAGGCATCTCAGGGAGGAATTTCATGGCTGAGGCCGTCATCGTATCCACCGCCCGCACCCCGATCGGCAAGGCCTATCGCGGCGGGTTCAACGACACCGAGGGCCACGCGCTCGGCGCGCATGCCATCCGCCATGCGCTCGAACGCTCCGGCCTCGACGCGGGGCAGATCGAAGACGTGGTGATGGGGTGCGCCATGCAGGAAGGCACCACCGGCCTTAACGTGGCGCGGCGCGCGCTCTTGTCGGCCGGCCTGCCGGTGACCGTCGCCGGCACGACCATCGATCGGCAATGCTCGTCCGGTCTCCAGTCCATGGCATTGCTGGCGAACGCCATCCGCAATGACGGCGTGGTGGCGGGGATCGCTGGCGGGCTGGAATCCATCAGCCTCGTGCAGAACGACCATCGCAACACCTTCCATTTGGTCGACAAGTCGCTCTCTGGCCCCGCCGCCGACGTCTATCTGCCGATGATCGACACGGCCGAGAACGTCTCGAAGCGCTACGGCATCTCGCGCGAGAAGCAGGACGAATACGGGCTCGAAAGCCAGCGTCGCGTTGCCGCCGCGCGCGAGGCCGGAAAGTTCGACGACGAGATCGCCCCGATCAGGACGCGCATGGCCGTCATCGACAAGGAGACCAAGGAAGTCAGCCACCGCGACGTCGAGATTGCGCATGACGAAGGTCCGCGCCCCGAGACGACGGCGGAGGGCCTTGCAGCGCTCAAGCCCGTTCGCGAGGGCGGTACGATCACGGCGGGCAATGCCAGCCAGCTTTCCGATGGGGCTTCGGCCAACGTAATGATGAGTTCTAAGGACGCCGAAAAGCGCGGCCTGCAACCGCTCGGCATCTTTCGCGGCTTCGCCGTTGCCGGCTGCGAACCCGACGAGATGGGCATCGGCCCGGTCTTCGCCGTGCCGCGGCTGCTCGAACGGCATGGGCTCAAGATCGACGACATCGGCCTTTGGGAACTGAACGAGGCATTCGCGGTGCAGGTCATCTACTGCCGCGACCGGCTCGCCATCGACCCGGACAAGCTCAACGTGAACGGTGGCGCGATCGCGGTCGGCCACCCCTACGGCATGAGCGGCTCGCGGTTGGCCGGCCATGCGCTGATCGAAGGCAAGCGTCGCGGCGTGAAATACGCGGTCGTAACGATGTGCGTCGGCGGTGGCATGGGCGCGGCCGGGCTGTTCGAGATCGCTTGAGGAGACTAACATGGACCTTCGCTACACAGACGAGGAACTGGCCTTCCGCGACGACGTGCGGGCGTTCCTGAAGGAGAACCTGTCCGAGGACATCCGCCGCAAGCTGGTCGACGGCGAGCACATGGACAAGGACGATCTCGTCGCCTGGTCGCGTATCCTCAACGCCAAGGGCTGGGCCGTTCCGCACTGGCCGCAGGAGCATGGCGGCACTGGATGGGACCCGATGCGGCAATACATCTTCCTTGAAGAGACGCAGAAATGGCCGGCGCCGCAGCCCTTGGCCTTCGGCGTCAACATGGTCGGCCCGGTGATCTACACCTTCGGCAATGCCGAGCAGAAGGCGAAATACCTGCCACGCATCGCCAATCTCGACGACTGGTGGTGCCAGGGTTTTTCCGAGCCCGGTGCAGGCTCGGATCTGGCTTCGCTCAAGACCCGCGCGGTGCGCGAAGGCGACCACTACATCATCAACGGCCAGAAGACCTGGACGACGCTGGCGCAATACGCTGACTGGATCTTCTGCCTCGTGCGGACCAATCCCGAGGCCAAGAAGCAGGAAGGCATCTCGTTCCTGCTGATCGACATGAAGACGCCGGGCATCGAGGTCCGTCCGATCGTCACGATCGACGGCGGCAGGGAGATCAACGAAGTCTTCTTCACGGACGTGAAGGTGCCGGTGGAGAACCTCGTCGGCGAGGAGAACAAGGGCTGGGACTATGCGAAGTTCCTGCTCGGCAACGAACGCACCAACATCGCGCGCGTCGGCATGTCGAAGCAGCGCATCGCCCGCATCCGCGAATTGGCCGGCAAGGAAATGTCGAGCGGCCGGCCGCTGATAGAGGATGAGCGGTTCCTCGAAAAACTGACGGCGGTGGAGATCGAACTGAAGGCGCTGGAGCTCACGCAGCTACGCGTCGTCGCCGCCGATGCCAAGCGCGGCAAGACCGGCCGACCGGACCCGGCATCCTCCATCCTCAAGATCAAGGGGTCTGAGATCCAGCAGGCGACGACATGGCTGCTGATGCAGGTCATGGGGCCGCACGCCCTGCCCTATCACGAGCATGGCATCGATGGCTCCAACGAGCCGCCGATCGAACCGGACTATGCCGCAACTGCGGCACCAACCTATTTCAACTTTCGCAAGGTCTCGATCTATGGCGGCTCGAACGAGATCCAGAAGAACATCATCGCCAAGGCCGTTCTCGGTCTCTAGCAGGGGAAGCAGATGGATTTCGACCTTTCCGAAGAGCAGTCGATCCTGAAGGACTCGCTCGACAGGCTTCTGGCCGACAAATACGGCTTCGAGGATCGCAAGCGCCACATGGCCGCGCCGGAAGGCTGGAGCGCGCAGATGTGGAGCCAATATGCCGAGATGGGGCTGATGGCACTGCCGTTCGCCGAAGCCGATGGCGGCATCGGCGGCACGCCTGTCGAAACGGCGATCGTGATGGAGTCGCTCGGCAAGGCGCTGGCACTGGAGCCATATTTTTCCACCGTCGTTCTCGGCGGATCGTTCCTTCGCTTCGGCGCCGACGACGACCAGCGTGCCGAATACGTCCCTGCGGTGGCCGAAGGCAGCCTCAAGCTGGCCGTTGCCCAGCTCGAGCGAAATTCGCGCTACGACCTGCACCATGTCGAGACCACCGCGACGAAGAACGGCGACGGCTTCGTGCTCGACGGCCAGAAGAGCGTCGTGCTCAATGGCGACAGCGCCGGCAAGTTTTTCGTCACCGCCCGAACCGCAGGCGGCACGCGCGACGAAGGCGGCATCGGCGTCTTCATGGTGGATGCGGCCGCTGACGGCGTCTCCGTGAGGGGGTATCGAACCCAGGACGGCGCGCGCGCGGCCGAAGTGACTTTCGACAAGGTCAAGGTGGGCAGTGACGATGTCATCGGTGATCCGGAAGACGGGCTGGCTCTGGCGCGCCGTGTCGTGGATGCGGGGATCGCGGCGCTGACGAGCGAGGCCATCGGCGTGATGTCGGCCATGCATGCGCTGACGGTCGACTACCTCAAGGTCCGCAAGCAGTTCGGCGTGCCGATCGGCCAGTTCCAGGTGCTGCAGCACAGCGCGGTGGACATGTTCGTCGCCATAGAGCAGGCCCGATCCATCTCGCTCTATGCCACGATGATGGCAGACAGCGACGACGCCGACGAACGCGCGCGTGCGATGCATGCCGCGAAGGCCGAGATCGGGCGCGGCGGCCGGATCGTCGGCGAAAATGCCATCCAGTTGCACGGCGGCGTCGGCATGACGATGGAACTGGCGGTGGGACACTACTTCAAGCGCATGACCATGCTCGACATGGCATTCGGCGACGCCGACCATCACCTGCGCGCGCTCGCGGCAAAGGGTGGACTGATGGCGGCATGACGGCCATCAGCCATCACCTTCGTTGCGGGCGCCTTGGCATTTGGCGCCGCACGACGTAGATGAAGGCTAATCCAAAGCCGAGGTCATCCCATGGAAATCCGCCAGATCACCGAAGACTACTCCGTCGCGCCGCAGATCGGTCTCGAACACGTGCCGCTGATCAAGGCCGCCGGTTTCAAGAGCGTCATCTCCAACCGGCCTGACAGCGAGGACGGCGCGGTCCCGCATGGAGAGATCGAGGCGGCCGTTCGCGAGGCCGGGATGGAATTTCGCTACATTCCCGTCATCAGCGGGCAAATGACCCAACAGAACGTCGATGACCAGGCCGCGGCGCTGGACGCGCTTGCAAAGCCGGTACTCGCCTATTGCCGCTCAGGCGCGCGCTGCACCAATCTCTATGCGCTGGTGAGCGAACAGCGCGACTGATCCACATACGATCCTTTTGACAAGACGCCCGGCATGCGTGCCGGGCGTCTTGCGTTTGGCTCGTGTCAATAGAGCAGTCTGACCATCAGCAGCGTGATGGGCGGGAAGAGGACCAGCAGCATCGTGCGGATCATGTCGCTCAGCACGAACGGCATCACGCCGCGATAGGTGTGCAGGATCGGCGTGTCCCTTGCCATCGAGTTGATGACGAAGAGGTTCATGCCGACAGGCGGCGTTATGAGCCCTACCTCCACCACGATCAGCACGAGGATGCCGAACCAGAGCGCGAACTCCTCCGCGCCAAGGCCATAGTCGAGGGCGCTGACGATCGGGAAGAAGATCGGGATGGTCAGCAGGATCATCGACAGCGAGTCCATCAGGCAGCCGAGGACCAGGTAGAACACCAGGATGCAGACCAGCACCAGCCAGGGATTGAAGCCCTGCTCGGAGATGAAGGCAGCCGCCTCTGTCGGCAATTGCGACAGTGCGAGGAAGCTGTTGTACATGGCCGCACCGAAGACGATGAAGAAGATCATCGCCGTGGCCGACGCCGTCGTCAGGATCGACTGGAGCAGCGTCGTGCGTGTCAGTCCGCCATTGACGAGCGCGATCAGCCCCGTGCCGGCAGCACCCACTGCGGCAGCCTCGGTGGGTGTGAACCAGCCCGTATAAATACCCCCGACCACTGCCACGAAAACCAGCAGGACCGGCCAGACATCGGCCAACGCCTTGAAGCGTTCCCGGTAGGGCTGGCACGGGCTCGACCCAGCGGACTTTGGATAGAGACGCACGTAGATCGAGATCGCGATCATGTAGCCGATGGCCGCCAGGATGCCCGGCACAAAGGCAGCAACGAACAGCTTGGCGATGTTCTGCTCGGCAAGGATCGCATAGATCACGAGCACCACCGACGGCGGGATGAGAATGCCCAGCGTGCCGCCCGCCGCGAGTGTCCCGGTGGCCAGTCCTCCCGAATAGCCGTAGCGCTTGAGCTCCGGCAGGGCGACCTGGGCCATGGTTGCCGCGGTCGCCAGCGACGAGCCGCAGATTGCGCCGAAGCCTGCGCACGCGCCGATGGCCGACATCGCCACGCCGCCGCGCCGGTGTCCGAGAAAGGCGTTCGCCGCCTTGAAAAGAGATTGCGACATGCCGCCCAGCGAGGCGAACTGGCCCATCAGCAGGAACAGAGGAATGATCGACAGCGAATAGCTGGAAAAGGTCGAGTAGGTCTCGCCTTTCAGACGCGCCAGGATCGGCGCAGGGCTGCCCATGATCAGCCACGTGCCGCCCAGTCCGCACAACAGCATCGCCAGCCCGATGGGGATGCGCAGGAAGATCAGCAGCAGCAGGATTGGGAACGAATAGAGCCCGAGTTCGAGACCGCTCACGAGTGCCCCTCCTGCGAGGAGGTGATCTCACCCTCGCCCCTGACGAATTCGTTGAACCGGACATAGGTCATGTAGAAGGAGACGATCACGCCGGCGACCACGGCAACCATCGCCGCGGCAAATCCCCACCAAACGGGAAACTGCAGGATGAACGTGGTCTCGTTGTAGCGCATCTTGTCGAGCATGCCGTGCCACAGGCGCCAGGCAATCAACGTGATGACTATCGTCATCAGAATTTCAGTCACGAGATTGATGAAGCGGTTCACGCCATCCGGAAAAAAGCTGGTGAAGACGTCCACCGTGGCATGCGCGCCTCTCAGTTGACACCAGGGCAGAAACGAGAAGACGGCAAACGCCGTCAAAGCCTCGACCAGTTCGAAATCCCCCGGGATCGGCCCCAGCCCGTAGCGCACGAACGCACGCCCGGTGATGCTGACAACCGTCAGCACCGTGATCGTGACCAGCACCAGGCCGCCAAGTATGGCGAGCCCCCGCGCCAGCCATTCAATGGCTCGCGATCGGCTCATGCGAAACCTCCCATTCTCGGGCTCACGCGGCACTCCGGCTTGGCGCCAATATGCATGGGCCGCGCTTCGCCCGAACTTTGTTATGCTTCATAACGGATTTTGATCTCCGTATTCAAGCTGGAATCGACTGCTTCCCCGGCACGATCGATGGGCGTGAATTGAGCGTGTCGACGTCGAAGCCGGCGATCTTCTTGTAGCCGGCCGCCGTCTGTTCGAGTTCTTCGCGCGACAGTACCTGCGCGATATCATCGAAGACACCGCCGCAGCGCTCCTCGACCACCTGCATGACCTGGTCCGGCCCGTTGCCACGGTTGGCCTCGACGATACGCGTCGTCGCCGGCCGGCGCTCCGCCTCGTAGGCTTCGAGCGCTTCGGTCGTCATGCCATGGTCGATGAAAGCTCTCGTGAGCACGCGCGCGTCCATGATCGCCTGCGATGCACCGTTCGAGCCGATCGGATACATGGGGTGGCCGGCGTCGCCCAGCAGCGTTACCCGTCCGCTCGTCCAGCGCTCCAGGGGATCGCGATCCACCATCGGGTATTCGAAACATTCGCCGCCGGCGCGCATGAGAGCCGGGCAGTCGAGCCAGTCGAACCGCCAGTCCTCGAACGCCGGCATGAAGTCGGCGAAATCGCCCTTGCGGTTCCAGTCTTCGCGATTCCAGCCGGAACCTGGCTCGTATTTCAGTTCGCCGATCCAGTTGATCAGAGCCTCGCCCGTTTCCGGATCTGTCTTCGAGATCGGATAGGTGACGAATTTCTGCCATTCATGGCCGGCCATCGCCATCGTCGCCCCGGTGAGGTATGGCTTCGCCACCGTCGTCCCTCGCCAGAGCACCGCACCGCCCCAGCGCGGCGGCCCTTCATTGGGGAAGAGCTGCTTGCGGACCGCGGAATGGATGCCATCGGCGGCGATGAGAAAGTCGGCTTCATCGGAACGTTCGATGCCGTCAGGACCGCGCAATCGAACCGTCACCGTCTTCCCGTCCTGATGGAAGCCTGTCACCGACGTGCCGCCGGTGACGGCTGACGCTCCCAGCCTCTCCCGTACAGCCTCGTAGAGGATCATCTGCAGCTTGCCGCGATGGACCGAGAATTGCGGCCAGTTGTAGCCGGCATACATGCCGCGCGGCTCCGACCAGATCAGTCCGCCCTTCTTCGAGAAGTAGGCCACTTCGCGCGTGCGTACGCCGATCTCCTCCAGACGATCCGCCAATCCGAGTTCGAAGAGTTCGCGCACCGCGTGGGGTTGCACGTTGATCCCGACACCCAGTGGCCGAATGGCGGGCACCTGCTCGTATACGCGTGCCGCGATGCCGGCCTGATGCAGGGAAAGCGCGAGCGAGAGCCCCGCGATGCCTGCGCCGGCGATGATGACCTCCATGCCTCCCCCAACTTCTCAAAACGATTACGGGGCGGGCAAGGCTGCCCGCCCCGTTTCCCATGGCGCCGACCTTACTGTGCCGCCGTGTATTTCTCAATCAGTGAACGCGCCTCGTCCAGAAGAGCCTGGCCGTCGAGACCCTTTTCATCGGCTTCCTTGACCCAGTTCTCGATCACCGGCTGAGCTGCGGCCTTCCAGCCTTCGACATCCTCCGCGCTCAACGTGATGATGTTATTGTCGCGGCCCACCGCCAACTCGCGGCCCGGCGCGTCGTATTCCTGCTGGGTCTTGCCGAACAGGGCAGAGACGTCCTGGCCGGAATTGTCGTCGATCACCTTCTTGAGGTCGTCGGGGAGGCTGTCATACTTGGCCTTGTTCATCGCCAGCACGAAGGTCGTCGTGTAGAGCGCGTGATCGCCACCGAACTCCGTGTGGTTGCTGACCAGCTCCTGTACCTTCAATGATGGCACGACCTCCCATGGAACCACGGCACCGTCGATGACGCCCTTGGAAAGCGATTCCGTGACGGCCGGGATCGGCATGCCGATCGGCGTGCCGCCCAGTTCCGCAACCAGCGCAGTGATGACGCGGGTGGGTGCGCGGACCTTCATGCCCTGAAGGTCTTCCATCTTCTCCACCGGCGTGCGCGAGTGGATGACACCGGGCCCATGCACCCATGCCGCCAGGATGTGAAGATCCTTGAACTCGCCATCCTTCATGTTGGATTCGAAGAGATCCCAATAGGCGCGCGACGTTGCCTCGGCATTGGTCATCATGAACGGGAGCTCGAACACTTCCGTCGACGGGAAACGGCCGGGGGTCGAGCCTGGAAGCGTCCAGACGATGTCGACCGTTCCGTCCTGCGCCTGGTCGATCAACTGCGGGGGCGTGCCGCCGAGCTGCATGGCGGGATACCGCTCGATCTTGATGCGGCCGCCTGATTCCGATTCGATCTTGTCCGCCCACGGATCGAGCGCATGCTTGGGCACGTTGGCCTGAGCCGGCAGAAACTGATGCAGGCGCAGCGTGACTTCCTGCGCAATACCGGACGTGGTGGCCGACAGCCAGCCGACGGACGCGAGCGATGCTGCGATGACGAGCGATTTGATGGATGCAGACTTCATCCTGTTCCTCCCTGATGAGTTCGTGTCCGGCGGCTCCTCCAGCCGCTGAAAGTCCGGACCTGACGCGATCCTACAGATGTTTATGTAACAATAAAGCGCCGATCTTCGGAATTTCCGTAACATTAGCGATTCACAGAGGAAGCGCCGTCGTTTCCTTGAGCGTTTGCAGCACGATGGCCGTCTTGACGTGCTGCACGGACTCGTGAGGCAGGAGGATGTCGTTCACGAAGCGCGCGAGCGATGGCAGGTCCGGCGTCACCACCTTGAGGAAATAGTCCATTTCCCCTGTCAGCGCATGCGCCTCCTGCACCTCAGGCAGGCGTGTCAGCAGGTCGGCAAAGCGCCGGGCATTGTCACGATTGTGCGTCGAAAGGGTCACCGAGATCACGTTGACGAGCGAAAAGCCAAGCCTGTCGCGATCAAGCACGGCCCTGTAGCCGCGTATCAAGCCTTCTTCCTCAAGCCGCTGGCGGCGACGCGAACATTGCGACGGCGACAGGTTCACCCGCTCAGACAGATCGTTGTTGGTGAGGCGCGCGTCCTCCTGCAAAAGAGACAGCATCTTGCGGTCAAATCCGTCAATGCGCTCGCTTTCCATGCCTTCACTCCACTACGTGCGAAATTCATGCATCTTTCATGCATCCCAAGCACGCGAATGCAAGCCTCTTGCGGCGGATTCGACATAGCATCGGACAATCGTTGCAATTCGTTCTTTCAGAGGAGCAAGCCATGGGTCCCTTTCCGCACGACGCACCGCCGGCCAAGATCACGACGGAGAATCCCGCCGGCACGGACGGCTTCGAATTCGTCGAGTTCGCCCATCAGGATCCGGCGAAGCTTGAAGAACAGTTCGTTCGCATGGGCTATGCGCCCGTGGCGAAGCACAAGAGCAAGAACATTACGGTGTGGCGCCAGGGCGACATCAACTATGTGGTGAACGCCGAACCAGGCTCCCACGCGATGCGCTTCGTGGACGAACATGGCCCCTGCGCGCCCTCGATGGCGTGGCGTGTCGTGGATGCCAAGCATGCGTTCGACCATGCCGTATCCAAGGGTGCGACGCCCTATGAAGGCAGCGACAAGACGCTCGACGTGCCGGCCATCGTCGGCATCGGCGGATCGTTGCTCTACTTCGTCGAGACCTACGGCCAGAAGGGCTCGGCCTACGACGCGGAGTTCGAGTGGCTGGGCGAGAGGAACCCGAAGCCGGAAGGCGTCGGGTTCTATTATCTCGACCACCTCACCCACAATGTCTATCGCGGCAACATGGACAAGTGGTGGGCGTTCTACCGGGAGCTTTTCGGCTTCAAGCAGATCCATTTCTTCGACATCGACGGGCGCATCACGGGCCTCGTCTCGCGCGCGATCACGTCGCCCTGCGGCAAGATCCGCATTCCGCTGAACGAGTCGAAGGACGATACCAGCCAGATCGCGGAATACCTGCGCAAGTACAACGGCGAAGGCATCCAGCACATCGCCGTCGGCACGGACGGCATCTACGAGGCCACCGACAGACTCGACGCAAACGGCCTGAAATTCATGCCCGGACCACCCGAGACCTACTACGAGATGTCGTACGACCGGGTGAACGGCCACGACGAGCCGCTGGAACGGATGAAGAAGCACGGTATCCTCATCGATGGTGAAGGCGTGGTAAATGGCGGCATGACAAAGATCTTGCTGCAAATCTTCTCAAAGACAGTCATCGGACCGATCTTTTTCGAGTTCATCCAGCGCAAGGGTGACGAAGGGTTCGGCGAGGGCAACTTCCGCGCATTGTTCGAATCCATCGAGGAGGACCAGATTCGCCGCGGCGTCATCACCGCCTGACGGTCTTCGCTCAAGCCTCGCCTTGAACTGAGCACCGGGACGCAATACCCAACCGGAAATTGCATGATTGCGAGCGCGGTTGAACCCGCTATGATCATGCGGCGCGCGGACATTGCATTCGAGGGTGGCATAGATTCAGGCATGGTACGGAGTGAAGAGGCGACGAATGCGGCGGCCGGCGGCACTGGCGCCGCATCCGCTGATGACGAAACTCGACACTCGACGTTACGCTGGCTGGCGTTTCAGGAGTTCTTCGAGGACGTTGCTGCCGAAGAACTGGAAATCCTGCTCGACGATATCGCGCTCATCCCGCTACGGCGTGGCGAGGCCCTGTCGAGCGAGGCCCACGCGCAAGGTGACATCTACATCCTGCGCACTGGCCTGGCGGTTGCGAGCTTTTCGACGCCCGAGGGACACGCCAGCGAAATGGCCCCATTGGAGCCTGGCGATCTTACGGGCGGCTTTGCAATCCTGACCGGATCATCGTTCCCGATCACGGTGCGTGCGTTGCGCGACTGCACGTTCTACCGGATCGGCGAGACAGCCTTTCGAACATTCCTGCAGACGTCGCATCGCGGCTCGCTCGGGGTCATGCGCCATGTCGGACGGTGGCTGCTGAACAGCATCCGCCCCGTTGCGCGCCCTCGGGAAGGGCGCAATGTCGCGCTCGTGCCGGTTGCAGATGGGCTGGATCTGGTGGCCATCGGGGACACGATTGCGCGTTACATCGCCACCCAGCGGCTCGCCGTGGAATTCCTCCCCCCTGCCTCAGCGCCCGACAATTCGGAAATCCTGTTGGCGATCGAGGCGATCAACGACGTCGTCGTGATGGTCACCTCGCCCGAAGATCCCGCATGGCAGAAGCGGGCGATCGCCAACGCCGATCTCGTCGTGCTGGTGGACCAGGCAGGCAGGACGCCCTTGCCCCTACCCGACCTCGACGAAATCTGCGGCGATGGCCCAAAGCCGACGCTCGATCTGCTCGTAATCCATCCGTCAGAGGCCCGGTATCCCGCCCCCTCGGCGCGGTGGGCGGGGCGCACCGATTTTGACGAGCGCATGAACATTCGGGATGGTGACGCGTCTGATCTCGAATTCGTTGCGCGCATGCTGACGGGCCGGGCCGTCGGTCTCGTCCTGGCCGGAGGCGGCGCGCGCGGCTACGTGCATATGGGCGTGATCCGGGCGCTGCGCGAGGCGGGAATGCCGATCGACATGGTGGCAGGGACCAGCATGGGCGCCATCATCGGAGCGACGCTGGCTTACGGCTGGAGCGGAGACCGCACGATGGCGGCCCTGCGTGCCATGTATGCGCGCAACAGCCCCGTTGGCGACTATACCTTGCCGCTCGTCTCACTCGTCAGGGGCAACCGAGTCTCGCAGAGGCTGCGCGATTCGTTCGAAGACCTGACGATCGATGAGATGTGGCGCCCGTTCTTCTGCGTGTCCTCGAACCTGAGCACCGGCCGTCCGCACATTCATCGCAGCGGAAAGACGTGGGAAGCGTTGCGCGCGAGTTCGGCCCTTCCCGGCATCCTGCCTCCCATGATGCTGGAGGGGCAGGTGCTGGTCGACGGCGCAATCATGAACAATTTTCCCGTCGACGTCATGCGCCAACGAGGCCGAGGCGCAGTGATCGGATCGCACATCAAGGTCGACGAGGCATTCCTGTCGACACTGGCCAACATCGAGGATTTGGGCATCCTCGGGCTGGCGAGACAGATTCGCGCACAGCCGGTCAACATATTCAGCATCATGAGCCGCACCGCGACCGTGAGCAGCCTGAAACAATCCGAATATTGCTGCGCCGTCTCGGACTTTCTCATAGAGGCCCCGGCGTCGGACGTCGGCCTGCTCGATTGGCGATCGCTGGACCTGTTGGCGGAGCGTGCCTATCGTCATACCAGCGAAGCGATTGAAGAATCGGGCCTGACCTATGACACCCTTATCGCCGCGCTTGGCGGCAATCTTGAACAGTTTCCGCTCCGGGCACATGGCTGAGAAAACGTTTCGCATCGAGAACCGGACGTCGGCGATCCCGAAGCTCATAGACGATACCGAGGCATGGCTCAAACAAGGTGGCGTCGATCACGTGGACAGCTATGTGGTGTGCGTCGCCCTGGATGAAATCGTCAGCAACATCGCCAAATATGCGCATACCGACGACAAACTGCATCTCATTGATGTTCGCCTCTCCATCGTGCGCGAGCGCGTGGTGACTGAGATCGAGGACGATGGCGTGGCGTTCGATCCGCTGCAAAGCGCGGAACCCGATCTGGACATTTCGGTGGAGGATCGGCAGATCGGGGGCCTTGGCATTCATCTTGTCAAAAACCTGATGGACGATGTCGCCTACAGAAGAGATGGGACGCGCAATCGTCTGACACTCACCAAGAACCGTGCTCCCGCGAGCACCGAGGCCGAACAATGACGCTTGTAGTGAAGGAAGACACGGAGAGTGGCATCGCCATTCTCAATGTCACCGGACGCCTGGACAGCAATACCGCTTCCGACCTTGAACCGACGCTTTTCGAGCGCACCCGAAACGAAGCTGCGGTGCTGCTGGACATGCAGGCGGTTCCCTACATCAGCTCCGCCGGGCTTCGCGTGCTGCTTGGCGCAGCCAAGATCGCCCGCGCCACCGGTACCCGTCTGGCGCTGTGTGGATTGGCCCCGCAGGTCCACGAGGTGCTGCAGCTAAGCGGCTTTGCCCGCGCGTTCGAGACGTTCGGCACGCGGGCCGACGTGATGGACGCGATGAGTGCCACCTGACGCCAGCCATTGCGAATCACTTCGCAGAAGCGGCGCTTTTCAGAAGTCCCAAAAGCCTCTCCATGTCGCCGATGTCGTTGGCCATCAGAAGTATCAGGCGCGCGTTGAGCCTGGCGCTCTCGTCGAACGACAGGCCTTCATGGGCATCCATCAACGCGGCGTAGAAATCGTCAGCCACGGGTCCCAGGCGATCGCCCCCTTGCCGCTGCTCTTTCATGAGCTTCTCCCGCAGGCACGCTCGGTCGCCGCGACCAGCGCATCGATCGATGCGGCGGAAAACCGTCCGGCAATGTGCTGGTCGGGCCTGACGAGATAGATGTTGCCGGAGCCGTAGCGCTGCCTGACCGCTCCGGTTTCGTCGTCGAGCACCGTGACGGCCTCACGCGGGGCCGCGCCGGTGTCACCGGTGACGAGGACGCGCTTCACGTGCGAGGGGAGCCCTTTCGGGAGCGCGGTGTCGATCGCCAGTGTGGCAAAGCCATCCCCGAAGTGATTCAGCAGCCAGCCGCCTCCTGCGAGCGGGGCATCGGGCATCGCATCGCCGACGGGCACGCCGCCTTCGCTGTCTGCCGGGGTCTGGAGACCAAGCCCCGCCAGCGAGCAGGGACGGGATAGCCGGCCAGAATTGACCAGCCGGCGCGCGAATTCATGCCCGGCCGCAAGCTCGAGCACGCTGTCGCGGAAGATGCGCTCGATATCCGTCTTCGGTGTCATGAACGACGTGGCGCGCGAGGAATTGAGGATGTTCTCGTCGGCACCATGAATGCGTTCCTCGTCATAGGTCGCGACAAGGCTTTCAGGCGCCTTGCCCTGCACCGCCAAGGCAAGCTTCCAGACCAGATTGTCCACATCCTGGATGCCGCCATTTCCGCCGCGCGCTCCGAAGGGCGAGACGATGTGGGCGGAATCACCCGCGAAGATCACGCGGTCATGGACGAAGCGCTCCAGCCGCCGGCACTGGAACGTATAGACCGAGACCCAGTCGAGCTCGAAGTTCCGGTGGCCGATGATCTTCTCGATGCGCGGGATGACGTTTTCGGGCTTCTTTTCTTCGTCCGGGTCGGCGTCCCATCCCAATTGCAGGTCTATGCGATAGATGTCGTCGGGTTGCTTGTGGAGGAGCGCGGACTGGCCATTGTGGAACGGCGGCTCGAACCAGAACCATCGCTCGGAGGGAAAATCCGCCTTCATCTCGACGTCGGCGATCAGGAACCGCTCCTCGAAGACGCGGCCGGCAAAGTCGAGACCCAGCATGGAGCGGACCGGCGAACGGGCGCCGTCGCAAGCGATCAGCCAATCGGCTTCCAGTTCGTAGATGCCGTCCGGCGTCTCCACAGTAACCGAAACGACATCGTCAGACTGCGTCACTCCGACGACGCGGTTCTTCCAGCGCAGATCGATCATGTCCGGGAAATCGCCGGCGCGTTCGACCAGATATTGCTCGACGTAATATTGCTGGAGGTTGATGAACGCTGGCATCTTGTGCCCGGGTTCGGGCAGCAGGTCGAAGTTCCAGACCTCGCGGTCGCGATGGAACAGGCGACCGACCTTCCAGGTGACGCCCTTGGCGACCATTCTTTCGCCGATGCCCAGCCGGTCGAAGATTTCCAGCGTGCGCTTCGACCAGCAGATCGCGCGGCTGCCGACCGAGACGACATCGTTATCGTCGAGCACGATGCAGCGAACGCCGCGCAGGGCGCAATCGATCGCAGCGGCAAGCCCGACGGGACCGGCTCCGACGATGACCACCGGCGCGCGAGCGGTCCCGCTGCCGGACAGTTCAGGCGGCTTCCGATAGGGGAAAGGCGGATAGTCGTAGCGCGGCATCAGGCCAGTCCCATCCGCCCGATTTCAGGATCGCGATCGAAATCGAGAAAGAATTCGTCTAGTTGCGGCGGCTTCACCCCGGTTCCGGCAAGCATCGCATGGGCCTGTCCCCGGTGGTGGATCTGGTGCTGGAAGAGGTGCGCGAGAAGATTGTCCATGCGTTCAGGGATGCGTCCGTCCGAACCGCGATCGGTCTCCACCGTGCGGCACATGTCGACCTCGGTGAGCGCGCCGCAAAACGCCATCAGCCGCTCGTCAGATCGCGTCTGCAAGGGAGCAAGGTCAGAAGCCCGGGGGAAGATTTTTTCGACGGCAAAGATGTCCAACCCAGTGCCCGCCTGTTCCAGCGCATCGATATAGTAGAGGTCGATGAAATAGTTATGTGACAGCGTCGCGGCAATCGACGGGAAGAAGGACGTCCGCCTTGCCGTGAAAGCCTCGTCGTCGAGCTGCGCGCAGGCGCGCAGCAGCACATGGTTCGACCATCGGTTGTTTCGCGCCATCGCGGAAAAATGCGCGGACAGCCCCATCATCCAGTCCTCCGGATTTCCGGTCAGCCCTGAAGCTGCTCCCACATCTGCCGATCACGCTCAGCGGTCCAGATGCGTGGCGTGTCGATGCCGAGCGCCTCGTCATAGGCGCGCGCGACGTTGAACGGCAGGCAGTGTTCGTAGATCGCGTAGGATGCAAATTTGGGGTCGCATGCCGCGCGGCATGCATCCCACGCCTCCTTCAGCGACCCGCCGCCCTGTGCGATCCGCGCGATTGGGCGATAGGTGGAGGCAACGAAATCCGCCGTGTTTTCGAGCGCCTCGTCGACCATCTCCGTGCCCACGAGCGCGTCACCGCGACCCGGCGCGATCGCGTCGAGATCGAAGGCGCGAATAGCCTCCAGCGTCTGGGGCCAGTCGGCGAAATGGCCGTCGCCGCAATAACAGGCGGAGTGGTATTCGACGATGTCGCCGGTGAACATGACGTTGGCGTCGGGCACGAAGGCAACGATGTCGCCCGCCGTATGCGCGCGGCCCAGGAACTCGAGGTCGACGCGTCTCTTGCCGAGATAGAGTGTCATGCGGTCGGTGAAGGTCAGTGACGGCCAGGTGAGGCCCGGAATGGACTCGTGGCCCTGAAACAGTCTCGGGAACCGGCCGAATTCGGAGTCCCAGTCTTCCTGCCCGCGCTCGGCCACCATGGCGCGCGCCTTTTCGGACATGATGATCTCGGACGCGCCATAGGCTGATGCGCCGAGCACACGCACGGCATGGTAGTGGGTCAGAACGACGTATTTGATCGGCTTGTCGGTAACGGTCCGGATATTCTCGATCACCTTGTTGGCAAGCCGTGGGGTCGCCTGCGCGTCGACAATCATCACCGAATCATCGCCGATTATGACGCCGGTGTTCGGATCACCCTCCGCCGTGAAGGCCCACAGGTCGCGACCGATTTCCGTGAATGAGATTTTCTTTTCCGCGAGGTCGCCCTGCGAGGCGAATTTCTTTGCCATTGTATCAGGCTTCCTTCTCGTATTTCTCAACCGTCTGTTCGATCGCGCCGAAGATCGAATGGCCAGCCTTGTCCTTCATCTCGATGCGCACCACGTCGCCAAAGCGCATGAAGGGCGTCTTCGGTCCGCCCTGCTCGATGGTTTCGATGGTCCTGATTTCGGCGATGCAGGAATAACCGACGCCGCCCTGGTCCACCGGCTTGCCCGGCCCCCCGTCCAGCTTGTTGGACACCGTGCCCGATCCGACAATGCTGCCGGCGACCAACGGCCGCGTCCGGGCCGCATGGGCGATGAGTGTCGGGAAGTCGAAGGTCATGTCGACGCCCGCGTCGGCGCGGCCGAAGGGCTTGCCGTTGAAGTCGACCAGAAGCGGCAGATGCAGCTTGCCGCCATCCCATGCCTCGCCGAGTTCATCCGGCGTCACCGCGACAGGCGAAAACGCCGAGGACGGCTTCGATTGGAAGAAGCCGAATCCCTTGGCGAGTTCGCCGGGAATGAGCCCGCGCAGCGATACGTCGTTGACCAGCATGACCAGCCGGATCGCATCGCGCGCTTTGTCGACGCTGGCACCGGCCGGCACATCGTCGACGATGACGGCGATCTCGCCTTCCATGTCGATACCCCATGCCTCGTCCGCCATGACGATCGGATCGCGTGGCCCGAGGAATGAATCCGAGCCTCCCTGATACATCAACGGGTCGGTCCAGAAGGTGGACGGCATCTCTGCGTCGCGCGCCTTTCGCACCAGTTCGACGTGGTTGACGTAGGCCGATCCGTCGGCCCACTGGTAGGCGCGTGGCAGCGGCGAATGCGCATCGTGCTCATGAAAGCGTTCGGCCGGAACGGAGCCATGCTCAAGGCTTTCAGCAAGCGCTTCAAGATGCGGTAAAAGCCTGCGCCAGTCGTCGAGCGCGGCCTGAAGGGTGGGAACCAGAAATGACGCGTCGGTGTAGCGCGTAAGGTCCCGCGACACCACGACCAGTTTTCCGTCGCGCGTGCCGTTCTTCAGTGTTGCCAGTTTCATGCGGTTTCCGTCCCAGGATTATGCCGGTTTCCGGCTGTTTTGATTGCGCGCGCCATGTGGCGTGGCGGCCACTATCGCAGGAGATCGGCCTAACTCCAATCGCCTTCCGGTGTGCCGTCGAAACGCTTCTTCAGGTCGTTCCAGCAATCGATGTAGTTGTCCTGCAATGTCGCGAGCCCCGCTGCATAACCGGTGACGAGTTGCGGAAAGCGCGTCTCGAACATGAAGGCCATGGTGTTTTCGAGCTTCACCGGCTTGAGCTCGGCACGCGACGCCTTTTCGAAGCCGCCCGCATCAGGGCCGTGCGCCAGCATCATGTTGTGCAGGCTCATGCCGCCCGGAACGAAACCTTCTTCCTTGGCATCGTACTGGCCGTGGATCAGCCCCATGAACTCGCTCATGATGTTGCGGTGATACCAGGGCGGCCGAAAGGTGTTCTCGGCCACCAGCCAGCGCGGCGGGAAGATGACGAAGTCGATGTTGGCAGTGCCCTCCTCGCCGCTTGGCGCGGTCAGCACCGTGAAGATCGACGGATCGGGATGGTCGAACAGGATCGCACCCACCGGCGAATAGGTAGACAGGTCGTATTTGTAGGGCGCGTAATTGCCGTGCCAGGCAACCACGTCCAGCGGGGAATGGCCGATCTCGGTGACGAAGAACTGGCCACACCATTTGACGACGATGCGGCAAGGCGTCTCCTTTTCCTCGAACCAGGCGACGGGCGTCTTGAAGTCGCGCGGATTGGCGAGGCAGTTGGCGCCGATCGGCCCGCGATCCGGCAGCGTGAACTTGGCGCCATAGTTTTCGCAGACATAGCCCCGCGCCTCGGTCGCCATCAGTTCGACCTTGAACACGAGACCGCGCGGCAGCACGCAGATCTCGCCGGGCTCGACCTCGATCGCTCCCATCTCGGTCAGGAAGCGCAGCCCCCCGACCTGCGGCACGACGAGAAGCTCGCCATCGGCGTTGAAGAAATGATCGTCGACCATGTCGGCGTTGGCGACGTAGGCGTGGGCCGCCATGCCCGACTGACCCAGCACATCGCCGGCCGTCGTAATGGTACGGATACCGCGAATGAAATCGGTCCTCTCGGTCGGCATCGGCGTCGGATTCCAGCGCATCTGACCGAGCGTCAGCTCCTGCTCGCCCTGGTTGGGCGCGGACTTCCAGAGCGCCAGCGCGAACGGCTTGAAACGTTGGTGGTGCTTGACGCTGGGGCGGATGCGATAGAGCCAGGATCGCTCATTGGTACCGCGCGGCGCGGTAAATGGGGAGCCGGAGAGCTGCTCCGCATAAAGCCCGTAGGCCGGGCGCTGCGGCGAGTTCATGCCTTGCGGCAAGGAGCCCGGAAGCGTTTCGGTTTCAAAGTCGTTGCCGAAGCCCGGCATGTAGGAATAGCGCGAATTGCGTTTCGCCGCTGGCGCGGTGTGGCGAAGTGGGCTGCTCATCTCGTTCATGCTGACCTCCCGATCCTGTCACGCGCGATCTAGTCTTGCGCGCGTACAGCAACTTTGACGGCGCGCGAAATTTGTTGCATTTGTAACGATCGGATTTGTAACTATCAAGGCGGCAGCACGAATGAGCGGCGGACACAGACTCGAACTGGAAAACTTCCTGCCCTATCGGTTCAATCGCCTGGCGGACGCCGTCAGCCGCGATTTCGCGCGCATATACAGGGAGAAATTCGGCCTGACACGGCCGGAATGGCGGCTTCTCGCGACGCTGGGGCAGTACGGCACCATGACGGCGACGGCGGTTGGCCAGCATTCTTCCATGCACAAGACAAAGGTGTCGCGCGCGGTCACCGCGCTCGAGCAGCGCCGCTGGCTGCGCCGCACCCCCGACCCGAACGACCGGCGGGTCGAGCAACTCGCGCTGACCAGGGCGGGCGAGAGCGCCTATGGCGAACTGGTGCCGCTGGCGCACGGGTTCGAGCAGGTTCTGCTGGCGCGCATGAGCGAGCGCGAACGCAGTTCCGTCTTGGCGGGTCTTGCCGCCATCGAGCGCGTACTCGTGGACGCTTGAGGATCTAGGCGATCTTCTCCGACGTGTCGGCTTCCACCGTGCCGAGCCTGCGTGCGTCGAGCCAGCGACGGGCCTCGTTGCGCGGCATCGGAAAGGCGATCGAATAGCCCTGGACCTGGTCGCAGCCGATCGCCATCAGCGACGAAAGCTCCTCCTCCGTCTCCGCCCCCTCGGCGACGATGGAGATGCCCAGCCCTCTCGCCAACTCGGTAATGGCACGTACGATCTTGGAGTTGTCGTCGTTCTGGTGGATGTTCTGGACGAAGCGGCGGTCGATCTTGAGACGGTCGATCTCGTTCGGATTGACGTGGGCGAGCGAGGCATAGCCGGTGCCGAAATCGTCGAGTTCCAGGTGCACGCCCGCCGCCCGGATCATCCTGAGCTTTGAGGCCGTGCCGGTTTGTTCGTCGTCCAGGATCACCGATTCGACGATCTCCAGCGACAGCTTCCATGGCGGAAGCCCGGCGGTGGACAAGGTGTCGAACAGGAACGCGGTGAAGTCGGCCTCCCGCAGTTCGGTGCCGGAAACGTTGATGGCCAGGCGGCCGAATTCGATGCCGGCCCGATACCACGAGGCCGCTTCGCGGATCGACTTCGTGATCACGACCCGCCCGATCGCCGGCATCACGCCGGATTTCTCGGCGACCGGGATGAAATCGTTGGGAGGGATCATGCCGCGCACCGGATGGTCCCACCGCAGCAGCGCCTCGACCCCGGTTATATCGCCGCTGCTCAACGACACTTGCGGCTGGAAGTAGACGCTGAAGCCGTCGGTCGCGATGGCCTCGACGAGGTCCCGCTCGAGTTGCTTGCGGTTATCGAGTTCCTGCCTCAACTCGTCGGAGAAGAAGGAAAGCGTGCCGCCGCCCTGCTTCTTGGCCGCATAGAGTGCCAGATCGGCATGAACCAGCAGGTCATCGGGATTGTCGGCGTCAACGGGGTAGACGGCGATACCGGCGCTGGCACCGGAAAATATGGTGGCGCCGCCAAAGACGATCGGTTCGTTGATCTTGCGCAGGATACGGCCCGCCAGCGCCTCGATGTGCTGCGAAGAGCCCGCAGCGGGCATCACCATGACGAACTCGTCGCCGCCAAGGCGGGCGCAGATGTCGGAAGCGCGGCAGACGGCACGCATGCGTTCAGCCGTCGTGACGAGCACGTAGTCGCCAGCGGCGTGGCCCAGAGTGTCGTTGATCTGCTTGAACCGGTCGAGGTCGATCTGGATCACGGCCAGGCGCTCGTTCCTGCGATGGGCCGATTTGATCAGCGCGTCGAAATGATCGCGCATGAACGCGCGGTTATAGAGGCGCGTCAGGCCGTCATGGATGGCGATGAACGCCATCGAATCATGTGCTTCGACCAGTTCGCCCGTCCTGCGGCGGATCAATTCCGACATCGGACGGAAAATGAACAGCACGATCAGGCAGATGCCGCCGATCATCGTCCAGAAAAGCACGCGGTGAACGCTCAGAAGCCGGTCGAGCATCGCCTGCGCTTCCCCGCGCAGTTTTTCTCCAAGTGCGGAGTATCCCTCAAGCGTCGCCCGCGCCACCGTTTCGCTCAGGTCCGCACGTTCTCGCGCGCCCAGATAGGCGGCATCGGGCGCGCGCGCGCCGAGCCAGGATTCAAGCGCCGCCACGAAGCGCCAGCCATTGGCGATGAGGCTGGTGGAAAAATGATCGAGGTGATGGGGAGCCCCGAACAGGATCGATTCCGCCCCGCCGTCGCTTTCGTAGGTGCGCGCGCCCATTTGTGTCAGCAAGCGGTCGTAATTGGTCTCGAAGCGCGCAGTCGCGTCACGCAACGATGCGACGAGCGGTGGCCGATGGTCCGGCGCAACCAGCCGTGTCTCGCTGGCCAGAAACAGAATGCGTTGCGACAACGCCTTTTGAGACGTCGCCAGCATCATCAATTCTTCGTCGCGCTGATGTACCGCCATCATGTGCTGGAGCAGCAGGTAGCTTGCCAGCGCCATGCCGGCGATGATCAGCATCGCAGCCCAGTAAGCGCCCTTGATCGTCCAGATCAACCGGTCGGAACCCGAACGTTTCTGGTCGGTCGACGACATATGAATTGAGCCCCCAATGGCGTTCTGCTTCAAGGCCAATCTGTGCGGTTAACAGGTTAACAACGCCCGTCGCCGTGGTAACGATCTCCGCTGCCCGACGCTGTTTCTTGACGATTGGTTACCATCGGATTGGGCGAAAACGTCGCATTGAAGCGAACTGGGGACGCAGGTGCGCATGGCTACGTTCGCGCCACGAATCCGGTTAGTATCGCACCATGTCCATTCGCCAGCTTTCCGAGACAATGATCAACCAGATCGCCGCCGGCGAGGTGATCGAACGCCCCGCCTCTGTGGTCAAGGAACTGGTCGAAAACGCGATCGACGCGGGCGCCACCCGCATCGAGATCGCGACCGCCGCCGGTGGCCTCTCGCTGATCCGGGTCACCGATGACGGTTCGGGCATGGACAGCGGCGATCTGGCGCTGGCGATTGCGCGTCACTGCACGTCGAAGCTGGCCGACGACATCCATGACATCCGCTCGCTCGGATTTCGCGGTGAAGCGCTGCCCTCCATCGGCTCGGTCGGAAAGCTGACGATCCGGTCGCGGCCGGCACAGTCGGACAATGGCCACGAGATTTCGGTGGAAGGCGGCCGGGTCTCATCGGTACGACCGGTCGCAGCCAATCGAGGAACGCTGGTGGAGGTCCGCGACCTGTTCTTTGCCACGCCGGCGCGACTCAAGTTCATGAAGAGTGAGCGCGCCGAGGCAACGGCGATCGCAGATATCGTCAAGCGCATCGCGATCGCCTTCCCGCATGTGCGTTTCACGCTTTCCGGCACTGATCGGACCACGCTGGATCTTGCGGCCTGCGCTACCGAGCAGGATGGCTTGAGAGACAGGATCGCCCAGGTCATCGGCCGGGAGTTCGCCGACAACGCCATCGTTCTGGATGCACGGCGCGAGCATGTGAGGCTAAGCGGCTATGCCTCGATCCCGTCGTTCACGAGGGCCAATTCGCTGCATCAGTATGTCTACGTGAACGGTCGTCCGGTGCGCGACAAGATGCTCGCTGGCGCGATCCGTGGCGCCTATTCCGACGTGCTGCCGCGCGACCGACATGCGGTTACGGCATTGTTCATAGAGCTCGACCCAGCGCTGGTCGACGTCAACGTGCACCCTGCCAAGGCAGATGTCCGCTTCCGCGATCCTGGACTGGTGCGCGGCCTTGTGGTCGGCTCCATACGCGAGGCGCTGGCGCGCTCGGGCATCCGCCCCGCGACCACGGGCGCATCCGCCATGCTCGACGCCTTCAGGCCCGGCGGTGGCAAGATACGCACCTCGCCGACATACGCGCCAAGACACTCGGAAGACTTCGAATATGCAACCTCGCCGCACCGCCCCCTGAACGGGTTCGGGGAGGCCGAGCAGGCCCTGTTCGAGGCCGCGATGCCCAGCGTTGATACCCGAGCCGGGATGGTCGAGGCGGCAACGGCCCTCACCGCGCAACCGCTCGGCGCTGCACGCGCGCAGGTGCACGAGAACTACATCATCGCCCAAACCGATCATTCGCTGATCATCGTCGACCAGCACGCGGCACACGAACGTCTCGTCTATGAGGCGCTGAAGCAGGCATTGTCGTCACGCGCCGTGCCGTCCCAGATGCTGCTCTTGCCCGAGATCGTCGATCTCAGCGAGGATGATGCGCAGCGGCTGGCGTCGCAAGCAGACCTGCTTCGGCAGTTCGGGCTGTCGCTCGAGCGTTTCGGGCCGGGCGCCGTGGCGGTGCGCGAAACGCCCGCGATGCTGGGCGAAGTCGATGTTCAGACATTGATACGTGACCTTGCCGACGAGATCGCGGATACGGACACGGTCGACACGCTCAAGGAACGGCTCGACGCGATAGCAGCGACAATGGCGTGCCACGGCTCTGTCCGCTCGGGGCGCAGGTTGCGCCCCGAAGAGATGAATGCCCTTCTACGCCAGATGGAGGCGACGCCGGGCTCCGGCACCTGCAACCATGGCAGGCCGACATATGTGGAGCTCAGTCTCTCCGACATCGAAAGGCTGTTCGGGCGCCGCTAAGCTGCGCCGGGCGCGCGGTCGCGCCTTGACGTTGCCTTGCTTTTGTGGCGGTACAGACAGCCAGCGAAAGGCAGGTCAAATGAACCGTTTCGAAGGACCCGGCGGCAAGGAAGCACGCATCCGATACCTCGACGGCGACTTCCAGGTGATGACGCCAGGTGCGTTCGTGCGTTGCGCGGTGACCGGCGACACCATTCCGCTGGACGAGCTCAAATACTGGAGCGTCGCCCGCCAGGAGCCCTACATCAACGCCGCCGTTTCCCTGTCGCGCGAAATCGAGTCCAATCCCGACCTGCGCAGCCGCCGCAGCTAGATCAGCCGGCGATCCGCCGCTTGTGCCACGCCGCCATCGTCTCCTCGACGATCGCCCGGCCGTTGCGTTCGACCTCGAAAACCGCCTCGATCTCGATGACCTTGGCGCGGGCGCGCAGTTCCGCCAGCGCCTCCCCGCCATGGTCGAGGCGGACGGCATCCTTGGCCGTAGTGACGATCACCAGGCCATGGGTATCGGCGGTATCGATGAGTTCGCGCGCATCAAATTCCGAATAGAAATGATGGTCGCCGAAGCTACGTGCTTCGACGAGATCGCCACCGACAGCCCTGACGGTGTCAAAGAACTTCGCAGGCTCGCCGATGCCGGCGAAGGCGAGGCATCGCTGGCCTTCTATTCCCGGCGGCGGAGACGGGCGCACAAAGGCCTGGAAGAAGGCACGGCCGGCCTTGGCGGCGTGCCGCACGGCCAGATCGGCGGCCGATCCTTCCCCGACCCTCAGGACGGCATCGGCGTAGCGCATCTGGTCCACCAGCCGCGCGCGCATCGGGCCGCCGGGGATCGTGTGTCCGTTGCCCATGCCGCGGCGCGCATCGACGACGATGAGCGCATAATCGATATGGATGCGCGCGCTCTGGAAGCCGTCATCCATGAGCAGGAAGTTGCATCCATAGTCGATCAGCAGCCTTGCGCCAGCCGCGCGATCCGCCGTCACCGCGACAGGTGCGGCACGCGCCAGCAACAGGGGCTCATCGCCGACATGACGCGCCACGTCATGATGCGGATCGACGAGATGAGGCTCTCCGGAAACCATACCGCCATGCCCGCGCGACAGGATGCCGGGTTTCAGTCCGGCAGCGCTGGCGTGCCGTGCAAGCGCGATCGCAACGGGCGTCTTTCCCGAGCCGCCGACCGTGAGGTTACCGATGCACAGAACCGGCGCATCAACCTTCTCACGCGGCGCGCGCGCCAGCCTCCTTCGTGCAACCGCGCCATAAGCAGCGGAGAGCGGCCAGAGCGACCATGCGCGCCAGTCGGGCCGGGTCCACCAGAAGGGCGGGGCGTCGCTGACCATGCCGGACTCTACCTGCCGCCATTGCCGGGATTGCTCAACCGCGACTGGACGATCAGCGGGTGGATATAGGGTTCGAGCGCCTGAAGCGTGCGGGCAAGCGAGCCGCGCATGTCTTCCACGGTGCGCCGGCCCGCGTCGATCATCTTGCGTCGCTCATCGCGGTTGTCGAGGAGATAGTCGACCGCGCGTGCAAGCCCGTCTGCGTCAGCGACGAACCGGGCTCCGCCCTGCGTCGACAGCTTGTGGTAGGTCTCGCGGAAATTCTGGACGTTTCGGCCGGAAAGCACCGCCGTATCTAGCATCGCCGGCTCCAGCGGGTTCTGCCCGCCTTCTCCGGTGAGCGAGCGCCCGACGAAGGCGATCTCGCACAGTCGCAGATAGAGGCCCATCTCGCCGATCGTATCGCCGAGGAAGATGTCGGTACGCGGCGAGATCTTGTCGCGAATGCTGCGGCGCGCGATCGTCAGCCCCATCGACGCCGCGTGCGCGGCGATGGCGTCCGCGCGTTCGGGATGGCGCGGCACGATCACCGTCAGTAGATCCGGATGGCGTTCGCGCAAGCGCGCGTGAACCTCGGCAGCCACCGCCTCTTCGCCGGCATGCGTGGACACCGCGGCCCAGACCTTGCGCCTGCCGATCTGGCCCCGGATCATCGTCAATTCGTTCTCGTCCACCGGCGGAGGCACCGTATCGACCTTCAGGTTGCCCGAGACGGTCACCGGGCGCGCGCCCAAGGCGCGGAAGCGTTCGGCGTCGGTCTCCGACTGCGCGACGACATGCGCCAGATTCTCGAAAAGCGCCTCGGCGACGAAGCTGCGCTTGCTCCAACTCGCAAAGGATCGGTCGGACAGCCTGCCGTTGACGAGCACCTGCGGTACGCGGCGCGCACCCAACTCCAGGATGGTCATCGGCCATATCTCCGACTCGGCCATGATGGCCAGATCAGGACGCCAGTGGTCGAGAAAACGGCTCACGGCCGGCTTGAGGTCGAGCGGCACATATTGATGGATGACTCGGTCGCCAAGACGCTCGCTCGCAAGCTGTGCCGACGTGACCGTTCCGGTGGTGAGAACGACGTTGATGCCGTAGTCGACACATTGCTCGATGAGCGGTGTCACCGCCACCGTTTCGCCGACACTGGCGGCGTGGACCCAGATCAGCGGACCTTCGGGCCGATCGTGGCCGGCGCGCCCGTAACGCTCGCGGCGGCGGGAATGTTCTTCCTTTCCGCGGCTGGCACGCCAGGCGACATAAGTGCCGACGATCGGATAGGCGGCGGCACCCGCCCATCGATAGGTGGTGAGCATGGCACGTGCCCAGCGTTCACTCATCGCGCACCGTCGACGAGGTTGTAGGCGCGGGCGGTTGCCGCATTCAAGGCGGCGGTCACCTCGAGGCGCTTCGTTTCCATGGCATCAGCGTCGGCGTCGGGCGCCACGAAGATAGGGGCGCCGATCGCGATCGCGCGCTGACCGAAGGGCAGGTTGATCGCCGTTTTGTCCCAGCTCTTCTCAAGCACCTTTCGGCGACTGGTGGCAATCGCCACCGGCATGATCGGCCGCCCTGAAATCCTGGCCAGCGTGATGACGCCAAGCCCGGCCTCGCGCGGCGTGCCGTGAGGAATGTCGGCGATCATCGCGACATTGTCGCCGCCGTCCAGAAACCGCTTGAGCGCGATGAGCGCGCGGGCACCGCCCTTGTCCGCCTTGCTGGTGCCTGGACGCCCGCCCGAGCCGCGCACGATCCCGAAACCGAACTTCTCGGCGACGAGCGCATTCAGTTCCGCGTCGGCGCTGCGCGAGAACATCGCCACCACCCGATTGCCGCGCGGATAGACGGCGGGCGCGAGCAGGTGCTGACCATGCCACAGCGTCACGATCATCGGCGATGATTTGGCGATCGTCACATACGGATCATCCGATCCGGGCGCCACGGTGTTGGTACTGCTCACCAGCCGCAACAGCCATGAAATCAATGTCGCAAGCAGGTTCTTGACCAGCACCGAGTCGGCAAGTGGCTGCCGCACCTTCTTCCAGAAGCGCTTCATGGGATGCGGTCCGGGCTTTGGCCCAGCCGCGCGCGCCTCCGGTGAGGCTGAAACGGCATTTTCGTCCATACGCGTTGTTGTTCTTCTTATTTCGCCTGCGGATCGAGCAGTCGGTGCAGATGCACGATGAAGTAGCGCATATGCGCGTTGTCCACCGTCTCCTGCGCCTTGGATTTCCATGCAATTTCGGCGGATTTATAGTCGGGGAAGATTCCGACGATATCGAGGTCCTGAAGGTTGCGGAAATCGACGCTGGATAGCGACTTCAGCTCCCCGCCGAACACCAGATGCAGAAGCTGCTTGCTCTCGTTTTCTTGGGCCATGATCATTCACACTGGTCTGACGATTGCGCTTCAGCGCGGCGAATGCCTGTGCCGCGCGGGATCGCTTCCTCCTCTAGAGGAATTCGTTACGATTTGAAACCATTGCGTGATGTCGTCAATCCGGCAACGAGCCGAGGACAGCGACCATGTCGCGCAGGATCGCGCCGCTGCCGGCGGCCAGCGGCCCATGGCGCGGATCCGGACCTGCGTAGGAGAGCAACTTGCCGGAGCGGTCGACCACCGAGCCACCTGCGCGCTGCAGTATCAGGTCGGCCGCCGCAAGGTCCCAGTCGTGGGAGTTGGCCTTGACGAACGTGGCGTCGATGCTGCCGGACGCGACCATCGCCACGCGATAGGCGAGCGAGGGAATATAGGCGACGGGGGCCGTTTGGCGCAGGTAGTCAGGAGCGCGATCCAGCATCGCCTTGGGGCCGGCGATCTTCAGGCCGTCGCTTCGCGCGCCGGCGACATTGATCACGCTTCCGTTGCACAGTGCGGGACCTTGCGCGGACGCCTGGTAAATCTCGCCGATGACCGGGCAGTCGAGCACGCCGACGAGCGACACGCCGGCCTCCACGATTGCGATCGACACGCACCAGGTCGGTCGTCCTGCAATGAAGGCCCGGGTCCCGTCGATGGGATCGACCACGAAGGTGCGCCTCGCGCGCAGACGCTCCGGATTGTCGACCGTTTCCTCAGAAAGCCAGCCATAGTCGGGCCTCGCCGCCAGCAGGCTTTCACGCAGGAAAGTGTCCACGGCGATGTCGGCGGCGGTGACGGGAGATACGTCGTTCTTGAGCCATGTCTCGGGGTTCTTGCCGAAGTGCCGCATTGCGATCGTGGCGCCCTCGCGCGCGGCATCGCGGATCAGCGAGAGGTCGGCTTCGAGGTCATCGACCATGGCTGCGTCATTCTCCGGCAAGCGTCATGCCCTCGATCAGCAATGTGGGAGCGGCGGTGCCGTAATTGCGGTCGAGATCGTCGGCGGGCACCATGTTGAGGAACATCTCCTTGAGATTGGCCGCGATCGTCACCTCGGCCACCGGCCAGGCGAGTTCGCCATTCTCGATCCAGAAACCGGATGCGCCACGCGAGTATTCACCTGTCACCATGTTGACACCCTGCCCGAACACCTCCGTGACATAGAAGCCGGATTTGAGCGAGCGGATCATGTCCTGCGGGCTCCGGTCACCGGGCTCGATCGCAAGATTGGTGGATGACGGCGATACCGACGATGCGGCACGCGAGCCGCGCCCGTTCGTCTCAAGCCCGAGTTCGCGCGCGGCAGACGTCGACAACAGCCAATGACGCAGCACGCCGGCTTCGACCAGGGTCAGCGGTTGACCCTCCACCCCCTCACCGTCGAACGGCCGGGAGGCCTGGCCGCGCATGCGCAACGGATCGTCGGTAATGGTGATACCAGCCGAGGCGATTGGCTGCCCCATACGATCGCGCAGAAAACTTGTCTTGCGCGCCACCGAAGCACCATTGATCGCCCCGGCCAGATGGCCGGCGATACCGCGTGCAACGCGTGGATCGTAGATTACGGTGACGGGACCGGTCTTTGCCTTGCGGGCACCGAGACGCCGAACGGCACGTTCGCCGGCGCTGCGCCCGATATCGGCAGGCGCATCCAGGTCGGAAAAATACGGCCGCGATGAATAATCATAATCGCGCTCCATACCGGTCCCCTCTCCAGCAATGACGCTGGCGGAACGCGAGAAGCGCGATGCGACGTATTCGCCAAGGAACCCGTGCGAAGTGGCCAGCACCAGCCCACCCATGCCGGCCGAGGCTCCTGCGCCGCTGGAGTTGCTGACGCCGTTGACGGCCATGGCGGCCTCTTCCATCGCCAGCGCATCTTCGCGAAGCTGGTCGGCGGAAACTTCGGTGGCATCGAACAGGTCGAGGTTCTTCGGTGATCGGGCCAGCAGCCCCTCATCGGCGAGGCCCTGCCAGGGGTCCTCGGGCGAAACGCGCGCCATGGCGACCGCACGTTCAGCGAGCATGGCCGCATCCGACGATGCGTTCGCAGAAACGCTCGCGACCTTCTTTCCGATGAACACGCGGAGCGAGACGTCGTCGCTCTCTGATGCCTCCGTACCCTCTACCTTGCCTAGCCTGACGGAAACGCTGGTCGAGCGCGAACGCACCGCCACGGCATCCGCTGCGTCAGCGCCCGCGCCTTTTGCGGCGTCGACGAGACGGGCGACGAGCTCGACGAGGCTGCGGGAATCGATCGGCTGGTTCATGAGGCTGCTCTGTTCCAGTGGGGGCATTAATTGCGGCTGTCCCCCATCTATGGCTCCCTCCCATGCGATGCAATGGCTCGCGATTGCGGCAATTCGTGATAGGAGCAGGCATCAACGCGAGTGAGTCTCATGCCGGGTCCTTCTGCAGCGTCCTCACAGCAGGCGACATTCGTCACCGGATCGACCATGCGGCACGTCGCCGTAATGACGGCGACCGGGTCTGTCGGGCTCATCGCCATCTTCATGGTCGACGCGCTCAACCTCTTCTACATTTCGATGCTCGGCGTGCAGGAACTGGCCGCAGCCATCGGCTTCGCCAGCACGCTGATGTTTTTCGTCGTATCGATCTCGATCGGGTTCACCATCGCGGTTTCGGCGCTGGTTTCGCGCGCGCTCGGGCGCGGCGACAGGGCGGAGGCTGCCCGCATGGGCGGCGCTTCGATGATTTTCATGGGGCTGAGCACCGTGGCGATCACGGTGATCGCCTGGCCGTTTCTCGACACGCTGGTCGGTGCCCTGGGAGCGACCGGCGAGACGCGTGTCCTGTCTGTACGCTACCTGCAGATCGTGATGCCATCTACGCCGATCATTTCGCTCGGCATGTGCGCAACGGGCATCATGCGTGGCGTCGGCGATGCGCGCCGCTCGATGTACGTCACGCTCGCAGGCGGCATCGCTGCCGCGATCCTCGATCCGATCTTCATTTTCGGGTTCGACCTCGGTCTCGACGGAGCGGCGATCGCAAGCGTGTTGTCGCGCATCATCCTTCTCGCGGTGGGCATCCATGGCGTGCACTTCGTTCACCGGCTGATGGCGCTGCCCGATCGCCGCCGGCTGATGATCGCGGCGCGCCCCTTCTTTGCGATCGGGCTGCCGGCCGTGCTGACGCAGATAGCCACACCCGTCGGAAATGCCTATGTCACCGTGGAAATGGCGCGCTTTGGCGACGAGGCCGTCGCCGGCTGGGCCATCATAGGGAGGCTCATCCCCGTGGCGTTCGGCGTCATCTTCGCGCTGTCCGGCGCGATTGGCCCGATCCTCGGCCAGAACTATGGCGCGAAACGCTATGATCGGCTCAACACCGCTATGCGCGACGCGCTGATATTCGTCATGCTCTACTGCCTTGCCGCGTGGCTGCTTTTGGCGATCTTCGCGAACGGGGTGGCCAGCCTGTTCGGAGCCCAAGGCGAGGCGCGGGAACTGGTGGTCTTCTTCTGCTTGTTCGCCGCAGGGAGCTTCCTGTTCAACGGAGCGCTGTTCGTCGCCAACGCCGCCTTCAACAATCTCGGATTTCCCACATATTCGACGGTGTTCAACTGGGGGCGCTCGACGCTGGGCGTGATCCCGTTCGTATGGATCGGCGCGCAGTATTATGGCGCCAAGGGCGTTGTCGCCGGGTGGGGCCTCGGCGCCATCGTCTTCGGCCTCGCCGCGGTCGTGGTTGCCTTCAGGGTGGTGCGCAGGATCGGCGTTTCCAACCCGGCCAGAAGTGACCTGCCGCCACCTCCGCCTGCGGCCAACTCACCCTTCTCGACAGGAAAAGCGTCGACGCTTCAATGACCGTCAGCCGTCGTGGCGGCGAAATCGCTCGACGGCCGCGTCTATGGCCTGCTTGAGTTCGTCCTTGATCGACTCCGTATCGGCCAGCACCTGTCCGATCTTGAGAAAATCGAGGACCCGGAACTGCGAGACCGGCGGGCGCAACAGGATGTCGGGCTGGATCCGCTTCAGCTTCAGCGCGACGATGGACTCCATCATGATCTGCGTCGCGCCGAACAACAGGTCGATGGATGTCGGGCGTCCGCTGCCGTTCTCGATCGGCGTGCCGACCACGTCGATGGCGATGATGATGTCGGCCTTGCCTTCTAGCAGGTCGAACGGCACCGGATTGACGATGCCGCCGTCGATCAGAAGCCGGCCCTCATGGCGGATCGGCCTGAAAACTGCGGGAATTGCCGCTGACGCGGCCAGCGCGAGATAGAGGTCGCCTTCGTTGAAGACCCGCTCGCAGTTCCCGAAATAGTCGGTCGCGGTGACCTGAAGGGGAACCTGCAAATCTTCGAAACGATGCGGGATCGTCTCCGGCAGGAAGGCGCGCAACACACGTTCTGCATTGAACTGCCCAAGGCGCACACCGCCTTCGAACATCTCCGCCATGCTGGCCGGCCGTGCCCGCCACATGCGGCTGGCCACCTCGCCGGAGCGACCTAGCGTGGCGCGCGCGTAGTCGCCGATCTCCGTACCACGCATGCCGGCCGCCATGCCCGCGCCCATGATCGCGCCGATCGACGAGCCGGCAATGGCTACGGGGCGGATGCCCAGTTCGTCGAGCGTTTCGATGACGTGCAGATGGGTCAGACCGCGCGCGCCGCCCCCGCCGAAGGCAACGGCGAAGCTCGGGTCGCCGCCAGAGCCCTCGCTTTCGGCTCCGACCTTGGTCGCGCGCTCGGGAATTAAGGCTTCGTCTGTCTCTTCGTTCAATGTCGTGTCGTCAGCCGCCATCGCTCGCTTCGGGACCGATCACCAGGATTGCCGGCTCTGCCTGCAGCAGCCGCTGTGCCGCTTCCTTAACCTGCTCGATCGTCACGGCCTCGATATAGCCGACACGGCGGTCGATATAGTCGATACCGAGTTCGTCGAGCTGAAGCTGCACCAAAGTTCGCGCCACGGCCAGCGATGAATCCAGATTGTTGATCGGATAGGCGCCGATCAGATAGGTCTTGGCGCTCGCCAGCTCTTCGGGCGTCGGCCCCTCCTCCGCCATCTTGCGAACCTCGTCGCGGATAACCGTCAGCGCCTCGTCGACATTGTCGGCGCGGGTCGAGGTGCCGATGTAAAGCGCGTTGGAATAGTCGTTGTTGAGGAGACCGGATCCGACGCCATAAGCAAGGCCGCGCTTTTCGCGCACCTCGTTGAACAGGCGGGACGAGAACGTACCGCCGCCGAGGATGTGATTCATGATGAAGGCGGCGAAGAATTCGGGATCATCCCGATCGATGCCCGGGTAGACGAGCTGGATGGTCGCCTGCGGCAGCGGATAGTCGTAATCGACCTGCTGGTCGAGGCGCGGCTCGACTTCCGGGACAGGCGCAAGCTCTGCCTGCTGCGGGAGATCGCCAAACACGCGATCGAGTTCGCCTTTTAGCGTCTCCGCATCGATCGCACCGACCACCGCGATGTGGATGTTGTCGCGGGCGAAGGTGCGGCCGTGCAGGGTGCGCAGGTCTTCCGCCGTGATCGACGCCAGCGATTCCAGCGTGCCGTCGGAACGTCGCGCATAGGGATGGTCGCCATACAGGGCACGTGCGAACTCGTCCTGGCCAAGCGTATTGGGGTCGCGAAGGTCCTGCTGTATCCCGGTCACGATCTGCCCGCGAATCCTGTCGATCGGCTCCTGGTCGAAGCGGGGCGAGGTGAGCGCCAGCTGCAACAGCCCGAGGGCTTCGCCGCGCTGTTCCTCGAGCATGCGCATCTGGCCGTAGACCGCGTCC
The DNA here is from genome assembly GCF_039839275.1 of Mesorhizobium sp. CAU 1741. NCBI lineage: Bacteria > Pseudomonadati > Pseudomonadota > Alphaproteobacteria > Hyphomicrobiales > Phyllobacteriaceae > Mesorhizobium > Mesorhizobium sp. CAU 1741. Next base: position 251,476 of record NZ_JBDOQP010000002.1, read on the forward strand.
CGGTTCGCCTCGAAGCTCATTTCGGCTCCGACTTCGTCGAGCCGTTCCTGGAACGTGTCGGAATCGAGATCGCCGGCGCCTTCGTCGAACAGCCCCGTCATCAGGTTGGACAGGCCTTCCTTGCCGTCCGGGTCCTGCGTGCTTCCGCCCTCGAACGCAAAGCGCACGGAAACGATCGGCACGGTGTAGTCTTCGACAAGCCACGCCGATACACCGCCGGGCGACGTCACTTCCTGGATTTCGACGGCCGCGCGCGCCGAGACGATCGCGGGAAAGGTCAGGAAGACCAGCGCCAGCAGCGCGGTGGTGAGCGTCTGAACGAAACGATTGCCAGCCATCGGCTCTGCGTTCTCCTGAATGTTCATGAGCGGTCGTCCTCCTCTGGCAGCAGATATCCGGTGACGGAACGCCGCTGGTCGAGATAGCGCCCGGCAACCGCCTGTACCTGTTCCGCCGTCACTGCGGACAGCCTGTCCGGCCATTCCTGGATGTCTTCGACCGTACCGCCCGTCGTCAGCGTCGCGCCATACATGCGCGCCATGCCCGACTGGTCGTCGCGCGCGAAGATCATCGACCGCATCGCCCGCGTCTTGGCCTTTTCAAGCTCGTCGGCGGATACCCCGTCTTCGACGATCTTGGCGATCTCGGCATCGATTGCGGTTTCCACGTCCTCGAGCGTCGCCTCGCCGCGGGGCGCGCCATAGACGCCGAAGGAGGTGTCGTCGAGCGACGTGCCCTGGTAGAAGGCGCCGGCCGACGCCGCCACGCCCTGTCGGACGACGAGTTCCTGGTAGATGCGGCTCCGCATGCCTCCGCCCAGTATCTCGGCCAGCAGGTCGAGCGCCTCGGCTTCGCCATCATCAGCCGAGGTATAGGACGGGACGACCCATCGCTTGGAAAAGCTCGGCACGCCAACCCGCTCGTCGGCCATCTCGACAATGCGGCTGGTGTTCTGCTCCGGCTCCTGCGGGCGAATGCGCGGCGGCAGATCCGGCCCGCGCTCGACCTTGCCGTAGGTCTCCTCGGCGAATTCGCGCACGGTCTCCGCGTCGACGTCGCCGGCCACCACCAGCACGGCGTTGTTGGGTGCATAATACCGGTCGTAGAAATCGACGGCATCGGCGCGATTGAGCTGTTCCATCTCATGCATCCAGCCAATGACGGGGATGCGGTATGGATGGTTCTGGTAGAGCGTTGCGTTCAGCTCCTCGCCGTGCAGCGCCTGCGGGCTGTTCTCGATCCGCGAGTTGCGTTCCTCAATGACGACGTCGCGCTCGGGACCGATGACCTCGTCGGTGAGCACCAGATTGCGCATCCGGTCGGACTCGAACTCCATCATCGCCTCGAGTTCGCTCGGCGCGACCTGCTGGAAATAGGCGGTGTAATCATACGAGGTGAACGCGTTCTCGCGGCCGCCGATCTCGGCGATGCGGGCCGAGAATTCTCCCGGGCCGTGGTTGGTCGTGCCCTTGAACATCAGATGCTCGAAGAAATGCGCGATGCCGGACTTCCCAGGGTCTTCGTCGGCGCTGCCAATCTTGTACCAGAGCATGTGCGTCACGACCGGCGCGCGATGGTCGGGAATGACGACCACTTCGAGGCCATTGTCGAGCGTGAAATTTGAGATCGGCGCGGCTTCCTGGGCCTGGACGCCCACAACAGGCACCGCGAGGCAGGCAAACGCCACGACGTATCGCAGCATGAAACCACGGTCGGGAATCAGCTTCATGGAATGATCCTTCTTCCAGGGAGTTCGACAGTTAGCGCGCCCAGCGACACTTGCAATCGAAACCCGATGACAAGCACGTCATCGGCCCGAACCGTGACGAAAGTCAGGCATGCGTGCAGAACGAAACACAGGTGTCGCCATATTCGCGTCGGTCCGCCAGCACGAGGCCCGATGGTGCCTGGAACGGCGAGGACGCCGCCTCTTCGACCACGATCAGCGCGCCCGGCCGGACCCATCCGCCAGCCAACGCACTCGCGATCGCGCGTTCTCCCAAGGCTTTGCCGTAGGGCGGATCGGCGAACACGAGATCGAACGGAATGACCGTGCCGACATGGCCGAGCATGGTGGCGTCGCGGCGGAATATCTTGGTCCTGCCCTGCAGTCCGAACGCCTCGACATTGTCGCGGATGAGGCCCCTGCCCTGGGCGGACTCCTCGATGAACACGCAGTGAGAGGCTCCACGCGAGAGGGCCTCGAGCCCGAGTGCGCCGGTGCCGGCGAACAGATCGAGCACGCGTCCGCCCTCAAGGTGCTCGCGATAGGCATGCGCGATGACGTTGAAGACCGCCTCGCGCGTCCTGTCGGATGTCGGTCTTATGCCATCGGAACGCGGCGACGCCAGCGGCCGGCCGCGCAACGCGCCCCCGACGATGCGCAACTCAGCGATCGCCGCGCGGCTTGCGCGGTCCCTTCGGTCCGGAACCCGGCTTCGAGCCGCCGCCCTTGCCGGCCGGACGGGGCTTACCGGCATAGCGACGCCCTTCGGTGCGCTCGGCAAGCGCCGCCGCCTTCTTCTCGCCCATCGGCCGCGCACCTGGCGCCATCCAGACATTGGCCGAGCGCGACCGCTGCTTCTCGGGCGCGCGTTCCTCGCGCTCGCCGGGTTTGCCGGGCTTGCCACCGAAACGCTTGTCCTTGTCGCCGAAAGACTTGGGCTTGTCCCGGTCACCGAAAGATTTCGGCTTGTCCTTGTCGCCATAGGGCTTGCCGCCGCGTTGCGGTTTCGTCTGCAGACGGCCCAGCGCATCCTCGCGCTTCGCCTCGCGTTCGCGCTTGCGATTGGGCCGCTCGCCCGGTGCATCCTCGCGGCGGGTCTGTTCGTTCGCCGCGACCGGCTTGTTGGAGAATTCGTTGATGATGGGCGCGTCGAAATTCGCGCCCGATTCCTCGATCAGCCGATCGCCAAGCTGGTCGCGCAGGAGCTTGCCCTTGAGTTCGCGCACCTCACCCTCGGCGAGTTCGCCAAGCTGGAACGGCCCGTAGGAAAGCCGGATGAGGCGCGTCACGTCGAGCCCCAGCGCGCCAAGGATGTTCTTGACCTCGCGGTTCTTGCCCTCACGCAGGCCGATCGTGAGCCAGGCATTCGAGCCCTGCTCGCGGTCGAGCGTCGCCTCGATCGCGCCGTAGAAGACGCCATCGACGGCAATGCCGTCCTTCAATCCTTCGAGGGCCTGCAATTCCACCTTGCCGTGGACGCGCACCCGGTAGCGACGGAGCCAGCCGGTGGCTGGCAGCTCGAGGACCCGCGACAGGCCGCCATCATTGGTCAGCAGCAGCAGACCCTCGGTATTAATGTCGAGGCGGCCGACGGTCATCAGGCGCGGCAGGCCCTTGGGCAGAATATCGAAGACCGTCCTGCGGCCCTCCGGGTCGCGATTGGTGGTGACCACGCCCGCAGGCTTGTGGAAGAGAAATAGCCGCGTCCGTTCGACGTCCGGGATCGGGCTGCCGTCGATCTCGATGCGGTCGCTGGCCGAGACGTTGATGGCCGGGGTGTCGAGCTTCTTGCCGTTCAGCGTCACGCGCCCGTCGGCGATCATCGCCTCCGCATCGCGGCGCGACGCCACGCCGGCGCGCGCCAGCCTGCGGGCGATGCGCTCGACATTATCGTCTGCGGCGGGTGCCGCACCGTCCTCGCGCTCGCGCTTGCCCGGCCGAAATGCCGGGCGCGCCTCTTCTTCACGCTTGCGGTAGGGCTTTCTCTCGCCATCCGGCTTGGCATAGGGCTTGCGATCCGCGCCCTCGCGCGCACGGAACGGCTTCTTCTCGCCATCGGACTGGACGTAAGGTCGGCTTTCGCCGTCCGGCCGCTTGCGAAACGTTTTCTCGCCGCCGGGGTCGACCTTCCTGCCGGCAGGGCCGTCTTCGCGTGGGCGGAACGGTCTCTTTTCGCCGTCCGGCCTGACAAACGGCTTGCGGTCGCCTTCTTCACGCTTTCGGAACGGCCTCTTGTCGCCGTCAGCCTTCGCGAACGGCTTTCGATCTCCATCCTCGCGCTTGCGGAAGGGCTTCTTTTCGCCTTGCGCCTTCGGGCCGGAAAACGCCTTCTTTGCAGGCGCACCCTCCGGCCGCTTGCCCGGACCGCGTCCTGCGCCACCGCGCGGCGTTCTCTTTGTGTCGTCGTCCATGTGGAAATCGCCCTTTAGCGCGCGTAACTATCAGACCCCATTGGGCCTTGCGAGAAAAATGTCTATGTCGAAATACGCATGAAAACGTCCCCCTTCATGGAAGCCGCCTTCAAAGAGGCCGAAGCCGCCGGCAAGCGTGGCGAGGTCCCGATCGGTGCCGTGATCGTCCGCGACGGCGTCGTTGTCGCCGCGGCGGGCAACCGCACGCGCGAATTGAACGATCCGACCGCGCATGCCGAGATACTGGCAATCCGCGAGGCCTGCCGCCTTTCGCAGAGCGAGCGTCTGCCGCAAGCCGATGTCTACGTGACGCTGGAACCCTGCCCGATGTGCGCCGCGGCGATTTCCTTCGCCCGCATTCGCAGGCTCTATTTCGGCGCGACGGATGAAAAAGGCGGAGCCGTGGTGAGCGGCGGGCGCTATTTTCACCAGCCGACATGCCACCATGCGCCCGACATCTACCCCGGCATCGCCGATGTCCGGTCGTCGGACCTTCTCAGAACTTTCTTCAGGGAAAGGCGCTGACGCTCCAGCGCCTCAAAGCCAGGGTACGAAATCGCGCCAGGTGCGGTCACCGCTTGCCTTCTGGCGCTGACGTTCCTTCTGCCACTCGTCGACGCCGAGTTCGCCGGCAGCGGCGGTCTCGGCCGGCTGGCGATAGTCGACCGGCGGTTCGCTGAGGTAGCGGCGCTTGTTCGAGTCGCCTTGATTGAGCTGCCGCTGACGCTTCTCCATCTCGGCGCGCTGGGCATCGGTCATGCGCGCACCTTGCGAATTGCGCGCATCCGCGACTTCCGCCGCACTGCGGGCGGCAAAGCCACCGGAGGTGACCGGAGACTGATAGAGCGGGTTGTTCTGGTTGGCCGTGGCTTCGGCGCGGATGCGGGCACGGCGCTGCTCAGGCGCCTCGGGCCATGCCGGATTCTCTGCTGACGCCATGTCCTGCTGCGGCTCCGGCAGCACTTCAAGAGACGGTGGGCGCACGAGTTCGGGACGCGCGTTGTAGGCGACCTCCGGGGTGCGCGGGCCACCCGGACCGATCGCGAGCACGCCGGAAACGTCTTCCATGAGCTGCGCGCTGGCAGTCTTGCCCGTGCCGTAGGTGGGTGAGCTCATGCAGCCGGAAAGAAGCGCTCCGGCGCACGCAATGGTTACGCCGACGAAGAGCGGCGCGCGGCCACGCGTGGGAATGCGATCGATCTTCACTGCAACTTGCCTCTCACATATCGGGCGCAGTGCGCCTGAATTCGCACAATGTCTCGCCGGTAAATCCGGCGACAACAAGGCATTCGGATGCTCGCGCCTTGTACCGCAATTGCACAGGCGGGGCAATGATGACCAGCAAGAAGGCCACCATCGCCTATCGTGCCGACTCAGAGCCGGCCGATCGCCTGGAGTTCACGGAGCGCTGCTGCATCGCGCGCCGAGACGTCCGGGAACTCCGGGTCAGAGCCCACATCCGCTGTATAACGCCACGAGCGCGCACATTTCTGTCCGCCTGCCAATGCGGGAACCACACCCACGCCCTTCACGTCGTCGAGCTTGAAGGCGACTTCGGGGGCAGGCTCGGCCAAGATCGAGATATCGCTGACGATGCAGATCTCCGCCATGTCGACATCGGCGATGGCAGCGCGAAGCTCGGCATCGGTGACGTGCACGATTGGAGCCGCTTCCAGCGACGAGCCGATGCGCTTTTCCCGCCGCTCGATTTCGAGCGCGCCGGTGACCACGCGGCGCACATGGCGCACCTTGCGCCACTTGGCAGCAAGCGCTTCGTCCTTCCAGTCGGCGGGAATGGCGGGAAACTGCTCGAGATGCACGGAACTGGCTTCCGGATAGCGCGACAGCCAGGATTCTTCCATCGTGAACGGCAGCATCGGTGCCAGCCAGGTGACGAGGCTGTCGAACAGGCGGCGGACGACGACGATCGCAGCCTTCCGCTTGAGGCTTGACGGCGCGTCGCAATAGAGCGCGTCCTTGCGTACGTCGAAGTAGAACGCCGACAGTTCCACCACCATGAAATCGATCAGGGTGCGGGTGACGCGCTTGAAATCGAAGGCGTCGTATCCCTTGCGCACGACCTCGTCGAGTTCAGCGAGACGATGGAGCATGAGCCGCTCCAGCTCCGGCATGTCGGCGACCGCCATCTCCTCGCCCTGGTCATGGGCGAGCGTGCCGAGCATCCAGCGGATGGTGTTGCGCAGCTTGCGGTAGGCATCGATGTTGGTCTGCAGGACGTTCTTGCCCAGCCGCTGGTCTTCCCAATAGTCGGTCGTCATCACCCACAGGCGCAGGATGTCGGCGCCGGACTGTTTCATCACGTCCTGAGGCACCACTGTGTTGCCGAGCGACTTCGACATCTTGCGGCCGTCCTCGTCCATGGTGAAGCCATGGGTGATGACCGCATTGTAGGGCGCGCGGCCACGCGTGCCGCAGCTTTCCAGCAGGGAGGAGTGGAACCAGCCGCGATGCTGGTCGGAGCCTTCGAGATAGACGTCAGCAGGCCATTTAAGGTCCGGCCGGTCCTCCAGCGTGAAGGCATGGGTGGAGCCGGAATCGAACCAGACATCGAGAATGTCGGTGACCATCTTCCACGGCTCGTTGGCACGTGAGCCGAGGAAGCGCTCGCGCGCGCCTTCGGCAAACCACGCGTCGGCGCCCTCGGCCTCGAACGCCTCGACGATGCGGGCGTTGACGGCCTCGTCCTTCAGCACCTCGCCTTCCTCATCGGCAAAGACGCAGATGGGCACGCCCCACGCACGCTGGCGCGACAGGACCCAGTCGGGGCGGTCCTCGATCATCGCGCGCAGACGCGCCTGGCCCGCCGCCGGTACGAAGCGCGTGTCGTCGATGGCCTTGAGGGCACGGCTGCGCAGGGTGGTGTCGTCGCCAAGGTCCTTGTCCATGTAGACGAACCATTGCGGCGTGTTGCGGAAGATCACCGGCTTCTTGGAGCGCCACGAATGCGGGTAGGAGTGCTTGAGACGGCCCCGCGCAAACAGCGCATCGGCCGCGATCAGCGCCTCGATGACCGCCTTGTTGGCGTCGCCCTTCTTGCCGTTGTCGTCGATCACGCGGGCAGCGCCACCCTCGCGGTCCGGCCCGAAGCCCGGCGCATCCCTGGTCAGGAATCCGCCATCGTCGACGGTGAACGGGATGCGCGTGTCGATGCCGCGCGCCGCCAGTTCCTTGCCCATATCCATCCAGGCGTCGAAATCCTCGCGGCCATGGCCCGGCGCGGTGTGGACGAAGCCTGTGCCGGCATCATCGGTCACGTGGTCACCGGCCAGCATCGGCACGGCGAACTCGTAGCCGCCACCGTGACCCTTGAGCGGGTGGGCAAGCGTGATTGAGGCGAGTTCGTCGGCCGTGACGTGGCCCAGTCGCTTGTATTCCAGCTTCGCCTTGGCAAAGGACTCTTCCGCCAGCGCATCGGCGAAGATCAGCTTTTCGCCCGGCTTCGGGCCGAAATCGTTCTCGGCCGCCGTCACCTCATAGAGGCCGTAGGAGATGCGCGGCGAATAGGCGACGGCGCGGTTGCCGGGGATGGTCCACGGCGTGGTCGTCCAGATGACGACATAGGCATCCGCAAGACTTTCTCGATCCACAACCAGATCTGAGACGTCGTTCTGATTTGCTACTGTTCGACTGATATTCGCGTCAAACGCCGGATGATACTGTGAGGGCCGGAGTTCATCATCAACTCTGGCCACCGGAAACTTCGCCCAGATCGTGTCGCTCTCGTAGTCGTGGTACTCAACCTCGGCCTCGGCCAGCGCGGTGCGCTCGACCACCGACCACATCACCGGCTTCGATCCGCGATAGAGCTGGCCGGACATCGCGAACTTCAGCAATTCGCCGGCGATGCGCGCCTCGGCGTGGAAGTTCATCGTGGTGTACGGGTTGTCGAAGTCGCCTTCGACGCCGAGCCTCTTGAACTCGTCGGTCTGCACGTTGATCCAGTGCTGGGCGAAGTCGCGGCATTCCTGGCGGAATTCGTTGACCGGCACCTCGTCCTTGTTCTTGCCTTTGGCGCGGTACTGCTCCTCGATCTTCCACTCGATCGGCAGGCCGTGGCAGTCCCAGCCGGGCACGTAATTGGAGTCGTAGCCGCGCATCTGGAACGAGCGGGTGATGACGTCCTTCAAGATCTTGTTGAGCGCGTGGCCAATGTGGATGTTGCCGTTGGCGTAGGGTGGGCCGTCATGCAGCACATAGAGCGGCCGGCCGGAGGCACTCTCGCGCAGCTTCTTGTAGAGCTTCATGTCCTGCCAGCGCTGGACGAGCTGCGGCTCCTTGTCGGGAAGGCCGGCGCGCATCGGAAAATCCGTCTGCGGCAGGTAGAGCGTCTTGGAATAGTCGATCTTGTCGGCGGTGGTCATCGGTCTCGTCGCATCGTCGGCCCGGAGGGGAGAACACGCCGGGCAAGGTTTGGAAAACAGGCGAAGTCGCGCGCGGGCCGGAGCGGCGCGCGATAATTCCCGGACCTTCCGGCAGCCAATCAGGCCGCCCGGAAGGCCGGGCCAATAATTCGTATCGAGATCGCGATGCAGAATGCGCGCTGTGTCATGGCCGCGCTTTTAGCCGAGCAAAGCCGCGGAATAAAGAGCAAATGCGCCGTTCAACGCAGCGAGAAGTCGAAGCGGTAGGTTGCAGACGCCCCGACCGTGAACTGGTTTCTCGAGCCCCGTTCCTCGACCAGCGAGGAATCGGCTGCCGGTCCCATCAGCCGCGAATATTCGGCAAAGACGCTGGTGTCGATCACATCCGTTGCTTTCCAGGTGACCGCGCCGCCGGCGCCGACAGACTTGATGCCGCTATCAGGCGTGTAGGGGCTCAGGCCCGAAGCCACCGATTCAGCGGCGTCAACGCCGTAATAGGCCTCGTAATAGCCTTCCGACGCCCACGTGGCGCGCGGGCCGCCGGAAAGCCGGACGGTATCAGTGATATCAAAGAAGGCATCTGCCGAGAGGTCTGCGACGATGCCGTCATGGGAGTTGATGCCATGGCGAAGTTCGGCGCGCACGCGCACGAATTCCGTGGGATAGACCTCGACGAACCCGCCGAGTTCGCCACCGAACTCCACTTCCGACAGACCGACGATGTCATCATGGTCGTCGTCGCGACCGAAGATCAGCTTGGCCGCGGGACCGGCGCGGAACGCCCCGGTGTCGATGAGCCCCAATGCGATGTTGTCGTTGCGCGACGAAAAACGCGCCGCCTTGCCATGCTTGCCGAGCGAAATCATCGGCTGGAAGAGGAACTCGCCACCCGAAGCGCCTTCGAATTTCGGTGCATACAACACCGCGCCGCCGACCTTGAGGTACCAGTCGCCCGAAAGCCAGCCCAGCGGTCCGCCGGATGATGCGGGCTCTTCCTGATAGCCGTAGTCCGGCTGGGACGCGCCGTAGTCGTAGGTTTGTTGCGGCTGGGCGTAAGTGTCGGCCGGTGCCGCCTGCGCCATGGTCTGCGAAGACTGGCCCTGTGGCTGCATGTCGTCGGCAAGCTGCTGCGATGACGCAACCGGCGGGAGGTAGCCGCCCTGCTGTTCATAGCTCTGGGCTATGCCCGTTGCCGTTGCCGAAACCAACGCAATTGCCGTTGCAACGATCGTGCCCGTGCGAGCCATACTGATTCCTACCTTTACGCAGCCTTATACTCGGCCATCCTGGCCAATGTGGCAAGTCACGGTAAAGTTTGCATTAAATGCAAGCCTCGGCCGTGCTCACGCCTGATCGAACGTCATCCTGGCATCGAGCGGCGAAAGCGGCTGCGCACCAGCCAGTATCGCACGGGATTCAGCCTCATCGCGCTTCATCTGGGCAACCAGCGGATCCAGCCCCTCGAACTTCTCTTCACCACGCAGAAACCCGAAGAACGAGACCGAACACGTTTCGCCGTAGAGGTCTTCGGAGAAATCAAACACGAACGTCTCCAGCAGCGGATCTCCGTCGTCGTCGACGGTCGGCCGCCGGCCGAAGCTCGCCACCCCGTCATGCAAGGTTCCGTCCCCGCGCCGCAACCTGACAGCATAGATGCCATGCCTCAACGCAGCGGCTGCCGGAAGCTTCATGTTGGCTGTAGGGAAGCCCAGTTCCCGGCCGAGCTTCTTGCCGTGCACGATTTCGGCCTCGACCGTGAAGCGATAGCCAAGCAGGCCCGCCGCCTCGGCCACCTCGCCTCCGGCAAGTACACGCCGGATGCGGCTGGACGAAACGATCTCGGCGCCTTCGTCGCGAAAGGCGTCGACCAGGGTGACCCCGAAGCCGAGCCGCTCGCCGGCTTCCATGAGATAGGCCGGACCGCCCTGGCGGTTCTTGCCAAAGTGAAAGTCGAAGCCGGTGACGACATGGCTGATTCCGAGGTTCTCGACGAGAACGCGTCGAACGAAATCCTCCGCACTCTGCCCGGCAAAGTCGCGGTCGAACTGTTGCTCCACCACCGCCTCGAAGCCCAGCGCCTGCAGAAGCCGCGCGCGGACCGGCGCCGTGGTGATGCGGAACAGTGGCACATCGGGCTGGAATACCGTCCGTGGATGCGGCTCGAAGGTGAGGACAAGCGCCGGCACGCCACGACGGTCGGCCTCGGCCAGCGCACGCTCGAGCACCGTCTGGTGACCGCGATGCACGCCGTCGAAATTGCCGATCGCGACGACGCCACCACGACACGCGGATGGCAGACTGCTCGAGCTGGCAATACGCTGGATGGACATGCGCGGCATCGGACTACCGTAGACGTGGAATGACAGCCACCGGGCCGTAGCCGTGCTTTTCCAGGAAGGCGGCAAGCTTGCCCGGCTCCGGCGCATGGGCCTCGCCAAACTCGGCGGCATGGATGCCCGCCGAGACGAACAACACGTCGAACCCGTTGTCGGAAGCGCCCTTGATGTCGGTGAGAACCCCGTCGCCGATGGCCAGAATGTCTTTCTTGGCGACATCGCGTCCGAGCACGCCTTGCGCGGCCCGCATCGCCGCCTCGTAGATCGGTCGGTGCGGCTTGCCGGCGATGCGGGTGCGGCCGCCAAGCTGGGCGTAGTCACGCGCGATCGCGCCGGCACACCAGATCAGCCTGTCGCCGCGCTCCACGACGATATCGGGATTGGCGCAGATGAATGGCAGGTCGCGCGCGCGCAGGCGCATGAGCAGTTCAGCATAGTCTTCCGGCGTCTCCGCCTCGTCGTCGTAGAGCCCGGTGCAGACGACGGCCTGGGCCTCGAATTCCTCGGCGAGTTCGACGTCCAGTTCGTCATAGAGCATCATGTCGCGGTCGGGACCGATATGCAGGATACGGCGGGACCCGTCCCGTATCAGATCGCGCGTCACGTCTCCGGACGTGACGATGGCATCCCAGCAGTCGCGCGCGACGCCGATCGCCGCCAGTTGCTCAATCACCCCGGCGCTCGGCCTTGGAGCGTTGGTGATCAGCACCACGGCAATGCCGCGGGCGCGCGCCCGCCGCAGTGCATCGACCGCCGGCTCGAACGGATGGACGCCGTTGTGGACCACGCCCCAGACATCGCTGAAGATCGCGGCGTACCCGTCGGCGATGCTGTCGAGCGTATCGATCATGTTCGGCATGAAGTGACCATCCGGGTGTCAGAGCGGCGAAAACAGCGGGCGACCGGCAATTAACCGAAGCAGGCCGCCCTGTCACGAGCTTTCAGGACGGGCCGCCGCCCACGAACGTGGTTAGCAAAGGGTTTACAAAACGGCTGGCATTCGAGCGGCTCGTTCAACGGGCCCTTAGAGTCTTTGTGAAAAAATCGCGTTTTCTGGGCTCAGGGGCGCTTTCATGATCCGCAGATTCCTGCGCGATACTGCAGGCACTTACGCAATCGCGATGACCGTCGCGCTCGTGCCGATCATGGGCGGGCTGGCGCTCGCGCTCGACTACAGCGAACTGACGCGCCAGAAGCAGGCGACACTCAACGCGCTCGATGCGGCGGCAATCGCAACGGCCCGCGAACTCGTCAGCGGGGCGGATGAAGAAGCGGTCATCGCCTATGCACGCAAGTTCTTCGATGCCAATCTCGGGCCGGTCGATCCGGCCGACGCCGAACTGTTCGTCACGCTGCCCACCACCGAAGTCGGCGGCGGCACGCTGAAACTTTCCGCCGAACTCGTCTACCAGCCCCATTTCCTGCCTGCCTTCCGCGGGCTGATGGGCAAGACCGTCGACGACGGCGATCGCGAGATCGCCTTCGGAACCAGCAGCGAAGTGCGGCTGAAGAACACCCTGGAAGTGGCCCTGGTGCTCGATAATTCGGGCTCGATGGACTATCTCGGCTCCGGCTCGGGCGAAAAACGGCTGGCGCTGCTGAAGGATGCCGCCAAGCAGCTCGTCGAGACGATCGCCCTGCAGGCGCAGCAGATGAAGCAGGTGGAAAAGCCGGTCCAGTTCTCGCTGGTTCCGTTTGCCGCCTCCGTCAATGTCGGTCCTTACAATGACGGCGCGACCTGGATGGACCTCGACGGCAAGTCTCCCGTGCATCACGAGAATTTCGACTGGACCACCCTGACCGACCCGGACAAGACCGCAGAGAATATCGGTGGGGTCTGGCGCAAGGTCGGCGTCGGCTGGGAAGAGGCTGAAGGCCAGGCGCTGACGCGGTTCTCGCTCTTTCGCGACATGACGAAGGTCGCGTCTCGCGAGTGGGTGGCGACCGGTACAGAATGGGTGTGCAGCGACTACGACTGGCGGAACCGATGCGACGACTATGAAGAAGTGGAGACCGGATATTACGAGGCAACGTCCTACAGCCAATATGCAAGCTGGCAGGGTTGCGTCGAAGCCCGTTCGCATCCCTACAACGTGAACGGCGCTCCTGCCTCTGCGACCGACCCGGCCTCGTTGTTCGTGCCCATGTTTGCGCCCGACGAGCCTGGCGACATTTGGGAATCGGAAACGACACCCGATCCAGAGAACTACCAAGCCGCCAACAACTGGTGGAACGACGAGATCGATGACAGCCGACGGACGCAACTGCGCAACGCAGCGAAATATTTCGAGGTCCGCCCCTATGAGGCATCGTCCAAGCAAGGCGTCGGGCCGAATTATTCCTGCACCACCCGCCCGCTGACGCCGCTGACCGACGTCACCGAGGAGGGCGGGCTCACCACCATCGAGACGGCCATTGACGAGATGCAGGCAAATGGCGGCACAAACGTGCCCGAAGGCATCGCATGGGGCTGGCACACCGTTTCGAGCGGCGAGCCCTTCGGCGGCTCACGCGCGGAGAGCGAACGCGGCAACGACAAGGTCGTGATCGTGCTCACCGATGGCGAGAACACCTACTACACTCCGAGCTCACTGGGCTATTCGGATCCGGCCAGCATGCGCTCGACCTATTCCGCCCATGGCTACCTTCAACCGGGCTACGATAGCACGGGCGTTGGACGCCTGTATCTCGGCACCTCGATCAATGGCGTCTATTCCAATTCCAACTATACCAAGGCCATGAACGAGCACATGGCGGAGCTGTGCGAGAACGCCAAGGAGGCGGGGATTATCATCATGTCGGTGGCGCTTGACCTCAACGCTTCGAATTCGTCGCAAGCGACCGCCATCAGCGCCCTGCGAACTTGCGCGTCGGATTCGCGGTTTCGCAAGGATCCGGACGACCATACGAAACCCGCCAAGCTGTTCTGGAACGCGACCGGCGCGACGCTCTCCGACAACTTCAAGGAAATCGCCGACGAACTGTCCAACCTCCGGATCGTCAAGTAGGCGGCCTATGCCGGCCGCGCCAGGGATGCCCGGGCCATCTCGATCCGCTCACGGCAAAAGCAGCCCTCCAGGTGATCGTTGACGAGGCCCATGGCCTGCATGAACGCATAGACCGTCGTCGGACCGACGAAGCTCCAGCCCCGCTTCTTCAGGTCTTTCGAGATGCGCGTCGACGTCTCCGTTTTCGGCATCGCGCGCAGCGCGGCGATATCCATCGTCTGCGGCCGCTGGTCGGGCGCCGGCTCGAACGACCAGAAGTACCGGGCAAGCGAGCCGTTCTCGTCGGCCAGTTCGACAGCGCGCCGCGCATTGTTGTAGACCGACGCGATCTTGCCACGGTGGCGTATGATGCCCGCGTCAAGAAGATGCGCCTCGATGGCCGTGGCTTCCTCAACCCTAGCAAGCGCACGGAAATCGAATCCATTGAACGCGGCACGGAAGTTCTCGCGCTTGCGCAGGATCGTCAGCCACGAAAGACCGGCCTGAAAGCCTTCGAGGCAGAGTTTCTCGAAGAGGCGAACGTCGTCGGTGACGGGATTGCCCCACTCCTCATCGTGGTAGCGCAGATAGTCCGGCAGATTGCCATGCCATGCACAGCGGATGACGCCGTCGGGTCCCGTCAGCAGGCCGTTCATCGCATTCTCTCCGGTAACCGCATCTTCACCATGCCGCTCAACTCGGCGCTAACCACACCAAACGGTTTATGCGTTGGTTCGCATTTTATGGAAATGCGTTCACTCTTTTTCCGCCGCCGCTGCCGACAATTCCCGCCAGAACGAGCGGTCCGCCACCCGGTTTGCCGCTGCGTTGCCGACGAAACGTAGGAAGTACGTCACATGAAGACCATCTCGCTGCTGCTCGGCTCGGCGGTCCTGGCGCTTGCCGCGTCCCAGGGCGCCTGGGCGCAGGATCGCTATCGCGAGAGGCCGCCCCTTGTGGTGAGCCCCGACCTCTCCGCGCCATGGGTGATGCAACTGCAGCGCGCGCCGGTAGGCCAGCGCGCTCACGTCGTGCCCAACGGGTTGCCGGGCATGCGTGTCGGCATCATGCCCGAACCGGTGGTGCGCAACCGCCAGCGCGCCGCCCCTCCCCCGGTCATCTTCCGCGAGCGTGCACCCGACGGGCTGCAGACCGCGGCGGTTCCCAGTGCGCCGCGTGGTGCGGCGCCTGGGCTCGACCCGAAATTCCTGCCGCAGATCGTCGCCTATGATGGCCCGCATTCGGCTGGAACCATCGTCATCGACACACGCGAAAACCTTCTCTACCTCGTCGAGGCCGGTGGCCAGGCGCGCCGCTACGGCGTCGGCACGGGCAAGCCGGGCTTCGAATGGGCCGGCATGCACAAGGTGACCCGCAAGGCCGAATGGCCGGACTGGCGGCCACCGGCGGAAATGATCGCGCGTGAACGCAAGAAGGGACGCGTGCTGCCTGCCCACATGCAGGGTGGCCCGGCCAATCCGCTGGGCGCACGCGCGCTCTATCTCGGCTCGACTCTCTATCGCATCCACGGCACCAACCAGCCGGAAACGATCGGCCGCGCCGTTTCATCGGGTTGCATCCGCATGCGCAATGACGATGTCATCGATCTCTACAATCGCGTGCCGGTTGGCGCTAAGGTGGTCGTGATCTGAGTCCCGGAGAGGGACGGCCGATCCTCGGGGACAGGCTTGGCCAAAAGCAAGGGCGGCGCGATTTTTTCGATCGTGCCGCCCTTCTTCGCATGCAAAAAGCCTATCTTCGCCGCCGCTTTCGCCGTGCCGCCTTGATCGCGGCAATGCGATCCGTGTCCTCTGCCTGAAGGAAGCGGCCGCGCTCGAGCAGTTCGAGCGTATATTCCTCATAAGTCAGTCCGAGGCGTTCCGCGCGCTCCAGCCGCATCAACGCGATCTGCGGCGGAATGGACTTCCATGCCGCGTCGACCGCCTTCTTCCATTGCAAGAACCGATGCGGATCGCCCTTGCCCCAGGGCGGGCCCTCATAGTCGTCGAGCGGTGGACCGCCATTGTCCCCGATACGCGTGCGCCGTGCCATTCCTATCTCCGCAGCACGGCGACGAGATATTCGGCCGGCGACGGGCCGGGCGCATGAAACCGGCAGTCGGCCGGCGATCCCAGCAAAAGGCAATCGCCCGCCTGCAGTTCATGGACGACGTCCCCTTCGGCAAAGTCCAACCGACCCGATACCACCCAGATCTGCTGGGTGATGAAGGTGTAGGACGAGGCGGGAAACGAAACCGTGGCGCCCGCCGGCAGCTTTACGTGGATCAGTTCGAGCGGCGTGCCACCGGACGGTGACAGATGACGACGGACATAACCGGTTGCCGGGTCTTTCCATTGCGGCTGCTCATCGACACGACGGACCGTGCCCGTGCCGCCTTCTGCGCGGGCAATCAGCGCCGACAACGTCATCGGAAACGACGCCGCGACGCGCACCAGCAATTCCGCGGTGGGGCTGGATTCGCCACGCTCGATCTTGCTCAGCATCGCCTTGGACACGCCGGAGCGCGTCGCGAGTTCCTCCAGCGTCCACCCCCGCGCGCCACGTTCCAGCCTGATCCGCGATCCGATTTCCATGCTGTTTCCTAAAATGGATTATCAGCCAATATATGAGAAAGCATTTGCCTGCAACCAGTGCCATCATAACGTTTCGAAGGATCGCCTTAAGGTCGCATCAACCATGCGCCATCACGCCGCCTTAACCCCACATCGCTACCATTTGGGTCGAACCGGGGGGTGGAAGGAACTTGATGTTTGTTGAACGCGCTGAAATCGGCGAATCGACCAACCAGGAACGGCGTGACGGGTCCCAGTCCGATACCCGCGTGCTTGGCCGTGTGGTCCAATGCGACGGTGCGCGTGCAACACTGTCGGCTTATGCGGGAGACGGCACGCCAGCCACGCGCGGCCTCTGGACTGTCGGGCGCATGGTCTCGATCAATCTCGGCACTATCCGCACGGTCGGGCTGGTCTATCGTATCGAGACACCGGTTCAGACCTGGACCGAGGATGGCATCAACCAGATCAACGTTCACGTCGAGCTGATCGGCGAAGTACGGGACACGGAAGACGGCAAGCCGGTCTTCGATCGCGGCATCACCAGCTACCCGCATATCGGCGCAATCGCGCACAGGATCAGGTCGCGCGACCTCGAGGCGGTCTACGACCTTTCGGGTCGCCGTGCGCTGACTGTCGGGACGCTGTCGCAGGACGAAAGCATAGAGGCGCGCATCGCCATCGACGATACGCTCAATCGTCATTTCGCGGTGGTGGGGACGACCGGCGTGGGCAAGTCGACCGCCGTGTCGCTGCTGCTGCGCAAGGCGATCGCGGCACGACCGGACCTGCGCGTTCTGATCCTAGACCCGCACAACGAATTTTCCAGCGCCTTCCCGGAGCACGCGATCCGTGTGAATTCGCATACGCTCGACTTGCCGTTCTGGCTTTTCCGACTGGAGGAACTGGTCGAGGTGCTCTATCGCGGCCGCGACCCGATCCCCGAGGAAGTGGACCTCCTGCGAGACCTCGTGCCGCTGGCCAAGCAGAGCTATCGCACGCCGAGCAACGGCACGCTGATGCGGCGTTCCTCCGACATCAACGGAATCACCGCTGACACGCCCGTGCCATACCGCATGGCCGACGTGATCAAGACCATCGACGATCGCATGGGCATGCTGGAGACCAAGAACGACCGGCCGTTCTATCGCTCGCTGCGCATCCGCATCGAAGCAGCGGTCAGCGATCCGCGCTATCGCTTCATGTTCGCCTCGCGCATCATCGACGACAACATCCACGAGACGATCGGCACGATCTTCCGGGTGCCTCACCAGGGCAAGCCGATCACATGCTTCGAGCTGGCCGGGCTGCCCTCGGAAGTCGTCAATTCGGTATGCTCGGTTCTGGGACGGCTCGCCTTCGATCTGGCAATGAACAGTCACGGCCGCCTGAAGCTGCTGGTGCTGTGCGAGGAGGCGCACCGCTACATGCCGGCAGATCCGCGTCTCGGTTTCGCGCCGACGCGGCATGCACTGTCGCGCATCGCCAAGGAAGGCCGCAAATATGGCTGCTTCCTCGGCGTGGTGACGCAGCGGCCGGGCGAACTGGACCCGACTGTCCTGTCGCAATGCTCGACGGTGTTCGCCATGCGGCTGGCAAACGAACTGGACCAGGACATCATCCGGTCAGCAATCGCCGACTCGTCGGCATCCACCCTGACATTCCTGTCGTCGATGGGCCAGCGCGAAGCGATTGCCTTCGGTGAAGGCGTTGCGACGACGATGCGCCTCAAATTCGAGCACCAGGAAAAGGCACTGCTACCCGGATCAGGCCGCCCGCATGACGAGGACGACTTTGCGGCTGGCGACGACGGCGAGGTCGACATCGTCACGCTTGTCGAGAACCTTCGCAGCGTCGGACCGCACTCTGCCGCGCACTATCCTGCCGAACCCGATCGTTTCGCCGCCGCCTCGCGGCTGGGCGCGCCGGTCGATACTTACCGGCAGGCGGGAGAGCGTTCGCCGGCCAGCCATGGCGAACCGCAACCGGGCGATCGGCCCCTGCGACGGCGCTTCGACGACGAATCTTTCCGGCGGCTCTACGAATAGGCGCTCCGCCCTGCCCTCAGGCGCAGATGCGGTTTCGACCAAGCCGCTTGGCCTGATAAAGATGCTTGTCGGCGCGGCGGAAGAGCTCCTCCGCCGTCTCCTGGCCATCCCAGACCGCCACCCCGATGCTGGTCGTCACCTTCAACCGCACATTGCCAGAGACCACAACGAGACCCGAAACCGCCTTGCGGATGCGTTCGCCGAGTTTCGTCAGCAAGGTATCGTCCATGTTAGGTGCGACGATCGCAAATTCTTCGCCGCCCAGCCGGGCCACCACGTCATGATACCGCGTCATGTCCTTGAGGCAACCAGCCACCGCCTTGAGCACCTGGTCGCCGACGTCGTGGCCGTGGGTGTCGTTGACCATCTTGAAGTGGTCGAGATCGAGGATCATCAGGCCGACCGGTTTGCCGATCTTGCGAAATTCCTCGATGTATTCGCGCAGCGCATCGTCGAAAAAGCGCCGGTTCTGCATTCCCGTCAGACCATCGGTGAGCGCTGCATGTTCGAGGGTTTCGGATCGGGCACTGAGCGATTCCGTCATCGCGCGCAGCTTGCCTTCTTCCTTCACCTGGGTGCGGATCAGCGGATAGATGAAGAAGATGCCGAAGAACAGCGCGGTCGCCTGAAGGACGCCGGTGGCGAAGAGCAGCCTTGCGAACTGCCCGAGAACCTCCAGACGGCTCGCATGGTCGATGGCCTGAGCAGCAGAATCAATGGCTTCGTAGGCGTACACAATGAGCACGCCTGCCGCGAGGATGACGGTAATGAAGACAAAAAACGCCGACTCGGCTTTGTGAAACCGCATCTTCTCTCCCGGTGAATTCGCGACGCTCCGTTATCACATGCCGGCTCTTACGCTAAGTTAATTTAAACAACCAGGCCGCGAACATCTTGAACGCAAGAAAGGTGCGCAAGTCACGGCAGATCAGTCGAGTCGATCCGCCGCCAGGCTGGCCCGAGCTGGTTGCGAAACCACGTCGACTGGCGCTTGGCGTATTGACGCGTCGCAGCCTTGGCTCGTGCCACCGCCTCTGCAAGGCTTATCTCGCCTCGGTCCGCGGCCTGGAGTTCCCTGACGCCGATGGCCTTCATCGCGGGCATCGCGTCATCCACGCCGAGCGCTCCGAAAGCCAGAACTTCCTGCATCGCGCCGTGTTCCATCATTGCGTCAAAGCGAGCCTCGATCCGCGCGTGTAGCAACGCCCGCTCCGGCTCGATCACAAAGAGTTGTGCTTTCGCCTCGTCCACCAGCGGCCGACCAGCCTCCTGCTGCCAATGCGTGATCGAGCGTCCAGACGCCTCATGAACCTCCAGTGCCCGCACGATGCGCTGGCCATCGCCGGGCTTCAGTCTCGCGGCCGTCGCCGCATCCCGCTCGGCAAGCAATGCGTGCATCGCCTCCGGTCCTTCGGCCGCGAGCGCATCGCGCCATCGCGCGCGAACGTCATCGGGAATGGACGGCATCGCCGACAGCCCCTCGGTCAGCGCCCTGAAATAGAGGCCCGTCCCGCCGACGAATATTGCCGGTCTATTCTCGAGCTTACCCGAGGCGATCAGGTCTGCCACCTCGCGCATCCAGCGCCCGGTGGAATAGTATTCGCGGGGATCGACATGGCCATAGAGATGATGCGGAGCCGTCGCCAGATCCGCATCGTCGGGCCTGGCGGTCAGCACACGCAGGACGCCGTAGACCTGCATGGAATCCGCATTGACGATCACGCCCCCGGTCTCCTGCGCCAGCTTCAGGGCCAGCGCCGACTTGCCGCTGGCTGTGGGGCCGGCTATCAGGATCGCGTTCTTCAACGGCTCATTCGGGCCCTGCCGCGCAGGATTTATCATGTCATTCGTCGCCACGCTGATCGCCAATCCGGTCCGGCCGGCTCTTACCGCCGAACTGGCAGATAGAGCCTCACGTGCGGTCGGCGCAAGCCGGATCGACTGGCTCGATGATGGCATAGCAGCCGACTTTCCCCTGCCCTCCGGGGCAAGGCCCGACGAGTCCGCCGCAGAACTGCGAGGCGTGATCGGCGACGCGGCGGTCGACATCGTGGTGCAGGAAGAAGGTACGCGGCGCAAGAAATTGCTGATTGCCGACATGGACTCCACGATGATCGACCAGGAATGCATCGATGAACTCGCCGACGAAATTGGCCTTAAGGCGCATGTCGCCGAGATCACGGCACGGTCGATGAACGGTGAACTGGCGTTCGAGCCGGCACTGCGCGAACGCGTGGCCTTGCTCGCGGGGCTCGACACGGGCGTCATCGAACGGATCATCGAAAACCGCATCACGCTGGCCGCTGGCGGCAAGACCTTGGTGGCGACGATGAATGCCCACGGCGCATGGACGGCTCTGGTATCCGGAGGCTTTCTTGCATTCACAGGTCCCATCGCCGCAAAGCTCGGTTTTCACGAGAACCGCGCCAATACGCTCTTGGAGGCCGATGGCCGCCTCGCCGGCAAGGTCGCCGACCCGATCCTCGGACGCGCGGCCAAGGCGGAGGCGCTGCGCGACATTGCCGCTCGGCGCGCCATCACGGTGGAGGATGCCATTGCGGTTGGCGATGGCGCCAACGACCTCGACATGCTGGGGCTTGCCGGCACCGGCGTCGCCCTGCACGCGAAACCCGCCGTCGCGGCCCAGGCGCGTTGCCGCATCGACCATGGCGACCTGACTGCGCTTCTCTACATTCAGGGGTACCGGCGCCAGGAGTTTGTAGAGTGATGGAGCTCGAGACCGATCGGCTCGTCATCCGCAATTGGGGCGAGGACGACCGTGCGCTTTTCCACCGCATCAATTCAGACGACGAGGTGATGCGGTTCTACGACTTTCGCCGCAGCCGGCCGGAATCGGACGCGTTCATGGACCGGGTGCGCCGGGACAACGAAGAGCGTGGCTACGGCTTCTCCGCGCTCGAACTGAAACGCACCGGCCAGTGCATCGGCTTTGCCGGCCTGCAGCCCGTTTCGATCCTTCCGGCACGGCCTGCCGGCGCGACCGAGATCGGATGGCGGCTTGCGCCGGAGTTCTGGGGCAAGGGCTACGCCACCGAGGCGGCTCTGCGTCTGCTGGCGTTCGGCTTCGAGCAGCTTGCGGTCGATGAGATCGTCGCGTTCGCGGTCTGGAATAACGAACGCTCGGTCGCGGTGATGCAGCGCATAGGCATGACGTGCGAGGAAGGCTCCGACTTCGACCATCCGCGCGTCGTCGCACCCGAACTCAGGCGGCACGTGCTCTATAGCGTGACTGCGGACACGTGGCGCTCTCGACCGGGATGAATTCAGGTCGAAACGACCTGAATCTTAAGCGCGATCGAGTCCAAAGAGATGGAGCGGAATGTGGGCGGAGAACCGCTTCACACTTTTCCTCATCCCGCTCGGGAAAGCCGCCGCTCAATCCATCCTGACGGTGACGAAACGCAGTTCGCCGGTCTTTGACGACAGCATCAGCAAGGCATTGCGGCGGCCCTGGTCGCGCAGCGCATCGATGCGGTCGATAACCTCGTCCGGCGACGAAACCGCCTCCTGGGCGATCTCGGTAATGACGTCACCGGCGGCGATTCCGCGCTCTTCGGCTGCCGAACCCGCTTCCACTTCCGTCACGACGACCCCGGATACCTCGGGCACGATCTCGAAGGTTTCCCGCGCTTCGTCGTCCAGTTCCGCGATCGTCATGCCAAGGATCGCGGCGGTGGCCACAGGGCCCTCGTCCTGCGTCGGTTCCGACTCCTCGAGCGCGGCCTCCTCGCTATCCTCGAGCCGGCCGAGGGTGACGGAAACCGTCTGTTCCTCGCCCTTGCGAATGATGATGACGTCGACAGCCTTGCCGACGGGGCTCTCGGCAACGATGCGCGGAAGGTCGCGCATGGCGCCGATCTCCTTGCCGTCGAAGCGGACGATGACGTCGCCTGGCTGGATGGTGCCATCGTCAACGGGTCCACCCTGTATCACGCCTGCGACGAGCGCGCCCATTGCCCTCGGCATGCCAAGGCTTTCGGCGATCTCGTCGGTCACCGGCTGGATGCGCACGCCGAGCCAGCCGCGCCGAGTTTCGCCGAATTCGCGCAACTGGTCGATGACGTTCATGGCAAGTTGCGACGGGATCGAGAAGCCGATGCCGATCGAGCCGCCAGAAGGCGAAATGATCGCCGTGTTGATGCCGATCACGCGCCCGTTCATGTCGAACAGCGGACCACCGGAATTGCCGCGATTGATGGCGGCGTCCGTCTGGATGAAGTCGTCATACGGGCCGGACTGGATGTCGCGCCCGCGCGCCGACACGATGCCGATGGACACCGAGCCACCAAGGCCGAACGGGTTGCCGATGGCCATGACCCAGTCGCCGATACGCATCGCCGCTGAATCGCCGAACTCCACCTGCGTGAGTTCACGCAGCGTGGGGTCCACCTTCAACACAGCGATATCGGTCTGCGGATCGGTGCCGACGAGCTCGGCGTCGAGCTTGCCGCCATCAGCGAAGTTGATCTCGATCTCGTCCGCGTCGGCGATGACATGATTGTTGGTGATGACGATGCCTTCCTCGGCATCGATGATGAAGCCCGAACCGAGCGATTGCACACGGCGAGGCCCCATCTGCCCGCCTTCGCCCGGCTCGTTGAAGAATTCGTCGAAGAATTCCTGGAACGGCGAGCCCTCGGGCAGGTTCGGCGGCGGCACATTGCGCTGCGTGGCAGGCGCGTTCTGCGACGTGGAGACGTTGACGACGGCATCGAGCAGGCCTTCGGCGAGATCGGCCACGGACGCCGGACCATGCTGGACGGGCGGCTGGGCCTGGGCCTGGGCCTGGGCCCGTGGCGCGGTCCCCAGTGCGCCGGCAAACGACAATGCGACGGCGGTGGCGCCAATGACCGCCTTGCGCGTCATCGAGGGGAGGTTCATGGCAACCATGCAGACAATCTCCGAATTGCGCCCAGATAGGGCTCCGTCACTTAACGGGGATGCTCGCCAACAATGAGGCGTGTTTGCGACCGATTCCAGCCGCGTCCGATAAATCCATTGTGACCGCCGGCGCAATCGCGCGCAAGGATGCAGCAGCGATCCGCCGCCACATCTCCGCTTATCCGCTATCCCCGGACGAACCAGACGATGAGCACACCGAGAGCGAGCGCGACGAGCCCGCCAATGCGCATCGCCTGTTCGGGCATCGTCAGGACCTCGGCGGCCAGCCGCTTCGCAAGTTGCGGCAGGCCGCCATATAGGATGCCCTCGATGACCAGCACGAGGCCGAGAGCGACGACGAGGTCGCTCACGCTAGTCCGACGTGCCGGATGCCGGCGCGGTTGCGCCGTTCTCCGGCGCTGCTGCAGGAGACGCGGCAGGTGCATCGTCGGGAGCTGGCACTGGCGCCGTGGCATCGGCCGGTGCTTCAGCCGGAGCCGTGGCATCAGCCGGCGCATCCGCCTGAGCCGCCGGGGCACCACCGGCCGGGGCGCGGCCTGCCGAGTTGCCGAAGAAGCGGAAGAACTCCGAATCCGGCGACAGGAGCATCGTCGTGCCTTCACCCTGCAGTGCGTTGCTGTAGGCCGACATCGAGCGATAGAACTCGAAGAAGTCGGCGTCGCGCTGGAAAGCCTTGGCGAAGATGGCGTTGCGCTGTGCTTCGCCCTCGCCTCGCAGGATCTCCGATTCACGCTGTGCTGCAGCCGTGATCTCGACCACCTCGCGGTCCGCGCGGGCACGGATGCGCTGGGCAGCCTCCCGACCACGTGCCCGCAGGCGCTCGGCCTCGGCAAGACGTTCGGCACGCATGCGTTCGTATGTCTGCTGGGAGACTTCGGCCGTCAAATCGGTACGGCGGATGCGCACGTCGACGATCTCGAGCCCGAGCGAGGTGGCGTCCGGACGCAACTGGTCGGCCACCTCCCGCATCATCGAACCGCGCTCTTCCGAGAGCGCTGCCTCGAAGCCGCGAAGACCGTAGACCCGGCGCAGGGCTGCATCGAGACGGGTGCGCAGACGCTGCTCGGCCAAAGGCACCGAGCCCGAAACCGCCAGACGGAAGCGGCGTGGCTCGCTGATGCGATAGGCAATGAACGCGTCCACCTCGTAGAAGCGGCCTCCGGACACCTGGACACGGATGTCGTCGAGATCGAAACGCAGCACGCGATCCTCGATCAACTGAACGTTGTCGGCCTCGATGAAGGGAAACGGCAGCTTGAAATAGATGCCGGGCTCGGTCTTCACGTCGACGATTTCACCGAACCGCAGCACGATTGCCTGCTGACGCTCGTTGACGACGAAAATGGACGACCAGACGAGGAATAGAATGATCGCTGCGGCGATGATGATGGCTGGGAGACGGTTGCTCATCAGTTGTTTCCTCCCGGCGCCGTGCGAAGTTCAGGCAGCGGCAGATACGGGATCACGCCCTGGCCATTGCCCTGCTCGACGATCACCTTGTTCGATCCACTCAGGACGCCTTCCATGGTTTCGATGAAGAGACGCTGACGGGTCACGTCCGGCGCCTTGGCGTATTCCTCGTAGACCGACACGAAACGTTGCGCCTCGCCTTCGGCTTCCAGCACGACGCGGTTGCGATAGGCGGCTGCCTCTTCACGAATCTGTGCCGCCTGGCCTCGTGCCTGTCCGAGCTGCTGATTTGAATACTGGTTGGATTCTTCCACGAAGCGATCTTCGTCCTGCTCGGCGCGCTGCACCTCTTCAAACGCATCGGCGACCTCGCGCGGCGGCGCCGCGTCCTCGATCGAGATGGCGGTGATCGCCAATCCCGCGCCATACTGGTCAATCGTGCCCTGCATGATCTCGCGCACTTCTTCCGCGATCCCCTGTCGATCATCGCGGAAAATATCCTGCGCGGGACGGCGTCCGACAACTTCACGCATCGCGCTTTCGGCGATCTGCCGCAGCGTAGCGTCGGGATCCGAGACGTTGAACATGTAAGCGGCCGGTTCGGCGATCTGGTAGGCTACCGAGAAACGCACGTCGACGATGTTCTGGTCACCCGAAAGCATCAGGCCGGAGGACTGCCCTGCCCGCGTGCCTTCACCGATGTTTACGAGCTTTTCAGCCACGTTGGCAGTTTCGACGGTTTCGATCGGCCACCAATGGAAATGCAGGCCCGGCTCCGAGATCTCGTCCTTCGGCTTGCCAAAGCGCAATTCGACGGCGAGTTCGTCCGGCTGGACGGTGTAGATCGACTGGAACGCCCAGAGACCGACGAGGACAAGCGCGATCAGCCCGAATATTGCGGGGCTGCTGCCACCGCCGCCAGGCAGCGCCTGCTTCAGTCGGTCCTGGCCGCGCCGGATGATGTCCTCGAGATCGGGAGGCGTGTTGCTGGGGCCGCTTGGGCCGCGTGGACCTTGCCCCCACGGACCGCCACCGCCGCCATTGCCGCCGCCGCCCCCCCAGGGACCGCCGCCGCCACTCTGATTGCTCCAGGGCATGAATTTCCTCTCGGTCTTGATTGCTTTGCGGCGGAACCATCCGCCACGTGTTGCCGTTTTGATGGGTTATAGGGATGCGAAGGCACGCTTTCAACGCAATGCGTGATGCATCCGGCGTTTTCGCGGCACTTCGCCGCCTGAATCGTCAGCCAGCAGCCCGTTCATAGACCACATGCCGTGTCGCATGCGTGTCCTTTTCACCCTGCGGGTAGTTGTCGCTCGACACCACCGTCCAGATTTCCGGCTGGATCGGCGGGAAACGCGTGTCACCATCGACGTTTGCCAGCACATGCGTGACATCGAGCCGGTCGGCGATGGGCAATGACTGGGCGTAGATCTGCCCGCCGCCGATGACACACGCCTCCGCGCTGCCACTCCTGCGGGCTTCCGCGATGGCCTCGTCCAGTGAGGCAACGACCGTCGCGCCGTCCGCGCTGTAGGCCGGATCACGCGTGATCACGATGTTGTGCCGCCCGGGCAATGGCTGCTTGGGAAAACTCTCCCACGTCTTGCGGCCCATCACGATCGGCTTGCCCATGGTGGTGTCCTTGAAACGGCGCATGTCCGTCGACAGACGCCAGGGCAGACCGCCGTCACGCCCGATGACACCGTTCTCCGCGATCGCGACGACGAGTGTGATCTTCATGATTCACACCGCTATCGGCGCGCGGATGGTCGGGTCCGCGACGTAGCCGTCGAGACGGAAATCATCGAAGCGGAAGGCGAACAGGTCGGCCACCTGCGGATTGATCCACATCGTCGGCAGCGATCTCGGCGTGCGCGTCAATTGCTGGCGCGCCTGCTCGAAATGGTTGGAATAAAGATGCGCATCGCCAAGCGTATGAATGAAATGGCCGGGTTTCAGACCCGTCACCTGCGCCACCATCATCGTCAGGAGCGCATAGGAGGCGACATTGAACGGGACCCCGAGGAAAATGTCGGCCGAGCGTTGATAGAGCTGGCACGACAGCCGGCCTTCCGCCACGTGGAACTGGAACAGGCAATGACACGGCGGCAGCGCCATGGCGTCGACCTCCGCCGGGTTCCAGGCCGAGACGATCAGGCGGCGCGAGTTCGGGTTCTCGCGAATTTCGCGGACGACGTTGGCGATCTGGTCGATCGATCCGCCATCGGGCTTCGGCCATGACCGCCACTGGGACCCATAGACCGGGCCGAGGTCGCCATTGCCGTCTGCCCATTCGTCCCAGATCGTGACGCCGTTGTCGTTGAGATATTTGACGTTGGTGTCGCCAGCCAGGAACCACAGCAGTTCGTGGATGATGGACTTGAGATGGAGTTTCTTGGTCGTCAGCACCGGAAACCCCTGCGCCAGGTCGAAACGCATCTGCCAGCCGAAGACGCCGCGCGTGCCGGTGCCGGTGCGATCCCCACGATCGACGCCGTTTTCCAGGACATGGCCGAGAAGTTCGAGATATTGCCGCATTGAAGAGCCCGGGAGATTCGAGGAGCCCCCATCATAGACGAGCAGCAGGCCCGCGACACCTCCCAACACGGGCCTGTGGACAGTGACAGACAAGTTGGTGATTGAAGGTAGCGGCCACGCCCGGCTATGACGGACGCGACCTCAGAATCCCGGAGATACCCACATGGTTCGCCCCTCCCACTTCCTCACTCTTTCCTGCGACGACCAGCCCGGCATCGTCGCATCAGTCACCGGCGCACTGGCGTCCATCGGCGCCAACATCGTCGAGAGCAGCCAGTTCTGGGACCAACCGAGCAACCAGTTCTTCATGCGCATCTCGCTGGACTCGCGCGGCGCGGACAAGCCGGCGCTCGAAGCGGCGATAACGCCTTCCGTGCAGCGGTTCGACATGCGGATCCGCCTCACCGAGACCGCGACCCGCCCTCGGATCATCATCATGGTTTCGAAGTTCGACCACGCGATGCTGCATCTGCTGTACCAGATCCGGGTCGGCTGGCTGGACGCGGATGTGGCGGCGATCGTCTCCAACCACGAGGACAGCCGCCGGGCGGCCGAAGAAGCAGGCATTCCCTATCATTGCTGGAAAGTGACGAAGGACAACAAGCAGGAACAGGAAGCCCGCCTCACGGCGCTGGTCGAGGAAACCGGGGCCGAACTGATCATCCTCGCCCGCTACATGCAGGTCCTTTCGGATGAATTCTCCAGCCGGCATTTCGGCCGCATCATCAACATCCACCACTCGTTCCTGCCCAGCTTCAAGGGCGCCAAGCCGTACCATCAGGCCTACGACCGCGGCGTCAAGCTGATCGGCGCGACCGGCCACTACGTCACGCCCGACCTCGATGAAGGCCCTATCATCGAGCAGGAGACGGAGCGGGTCACCCATGCGATGAGCGCGGACGACTTCGTCGCGGTTGGCCGTGACATCGAATCGCGCGTCCTCGCCCGGGCGGTAAAATTGCATCTGGAGAGCCGCGTCATGCTCAGCGGCAACAAGACGATCGTCTTTGCCTGAAACGCGACGAGCCCTGGCGGGTCGGCCGGGGCTCGTCAAATTGCGCGGGCGATCGGTTCAGGCGGGGTTGCCCTTACGCTCCAGGCTCGCCGCGATCTCCTGCATGCGCCGGTTGAGCGCGGCAATCTCGTCCGAGGTCTGCTGGAAGGCCCGCATGAGATCCCCCGGTTGCTCCTCGGGCCGTTCGAACGGCCCGGATCCCATCCCGGTGAGAAGCCAGGACGGGCTAACGCCCAGCAGTCCCGCCATCATCGTCAGGCGGCTTGCGCGTGGCACATCGCGGTCGCGCTCCCATGCGTTCCAGCTCTCGGTCATCACGCCAAGACGCCGCGCCGCCTGGGCTACGGTGAGCCCCGCGGCTTCGCGTCCTAGCGAGATACGACCGCCGAGCGTGTCGTCGCAGGCGGTGTCGAATTCATCGGTACTGGCGATCAAGGCCGTGCCCTCCGTTGCCATCCACAGTGATCTTCCAAGGGTGGAAACGGCGGCGCAGATGCGCCGCCGTTCCGCAATTCAGGCTCAGTCAGCCGCCGCGCGCGCTTCTTCGAGCCAGCCGTCCACGAGATCGGCATTGGCTTCGATCCACTCCGAAGCATGACGTTCGATGTCTTCCTGGTCGCCCTCGCCAGCGTTCATCTTCGCGTTCTGCGAGAAGATGTCGGCGATCGGGATGGATGCCGCCTCGAGAAGTGCGCCGACTGCAGGGTTCTCTCCGAGGAACGCGGTGTTGACCACGGGACGGATGTCGTTGGCCGGGAAGCCGAGCATGCAAGGATCGTTGATGCAGCCCTCGACGCCATCGAGCGTCGCGGCATCGGCAAGATCGGCCTGTGCTTCAGGCAGGTTGATCTCCGGCACCTCGATCCACATCACGTCTTCGCCGGGCTTGAGCTCGTCGACGGTCCAGTTCGGCGTCCAGGTATAGAACAGGATCGGCGTGCCTTCGCCATGAGCCGCCACGGCATCAGCCATCGAGGCCGCATAGCTCGCCTTGATCGGATTCACATGGTCGCGCAGATCATAGGCATCGAGGTGATGCTCGATGGTGATCTCGCAGCCCCAGCCGGGCGGGCACGCGACCAGATCGGCCTTGCCGTCGCCGTCACGGTCGAAGGCTTCCTTGACTTCGTCGCGCTTGAAATCCTCGAGCGACTTGATGTCGAATTCCTCGATCGACGCCTTGTCGACCAGATAACCTTCGAGTGCGCCACCTTCGGCCACGGCGCCGACGAGTTCGGCCCCCTGCGAATAGGTGCTCTCATAGGAATTATGCAGCGGGAACCAGCCATTCACCCACAGGTCGAGGTCGCCCTGGGCGACAGCCTGGTAGAAGGGCGGGTTGTCGAGCGTGGTCGGCCCCTCGACGGTGTAGCCGAGCTCTTCCAGAAGCTGCTTGTAGATTTCAGCGTGGAACCAGCCGGTGTCCCAGGTGGCCTGCGCCATCCGGACGGTCGTTCCGGCGCCGGGTCCTTCCTGGGCCTGCACCGACATGGCGGGAAGCGCCAGCATCGTACCAGCGGAAAGCGCCACGGCGAGCACGCGAGAGATTGATCGTGTTGTCATAGGGATAGTCTCCTTGTCTTCTTCTTGCGTCCGCCGCCCGGAGGCGGGGACATGGGAACCGCGCAAGAGACGCGGCGGGCAGGATCAGCCTGCCCTTTCGGCATCCGCCGCGGGCACAGGGCGCCGCAGCGAGAACAGGGATCGCATCGTCTCCAGGAGCGATGGCGAATGCGCGGCGCGCTTTTCACCCAGCGCCTGGCTGATGCGATCGAGAATAATGGCGAGCAGGACGATGCCAACTCCACCTGCGGTCGCGTTGCCCACGTCGAGACGGCCGAGGCCGGTGAACACGGTGAGCCCCAATCCACCCGCACCGATAAGCGCGGCGATCACCACCATCGACAGCGCCAGCATCAGGGTCTGATTGAGGCCGGCCATTACGGTGCGCATCGCGAGGGGAAACTGGACCTCGATCAGCATCTGCCAAGGGGTCGCACCGAATGCGGTTGCCGCTTCGGTGAGATCATGGCGCACGTTGCGGATGCCGAGGTCCGTCAGGCGGATGATCGGCGGCAGCGCGAAGATGATCGTGGCAATGATGCCCGGAACCACGCCGACGCCGAACAGCATCACGATCGGCACGAGGTACACGAAGGACGGGATGGTCTGCATGATGTCGAGGATCGGCCGCAGGATGGCGCGGAAGACGTCGCTGCGCGCGGCGATCACGCCGAGCGGAATGCCGATGATGACGCAGAAGAACACCGCCGTCACCACCATCGCCAACGTGGTCATGGTTTCCGGCCACAGGCCGATGAGGTCGATGAAGAGCAGCGCGACGAGCGTGAAGATCGCCACGCCACGGCCCGCGGTACGCCATGCCAGCAGCGACAGCAGCGCGGTGAAGACCAGCATCGGCAGCGCGTTGAATGCCGCCGACAGGCCGTTCAGGACCTGGGTGACCGGCCACTGCATGGAGCGGAAAAGCGGCCTGAAGTTCGGTACCAGCCAGTCGCGAACCAGCGTGTTGATCCAGTCGTCGAATGGTATCGACATGAAGTCGGATGGGCTCAGCATGCTCAGGCCCTCCCATTGGCAAGTTGTTCAAAGACGGCTTTTGGCTGCACGACGCCGGCAAGCGTCTCGTCGTCATTCGTCAGGGCGATCGGCAGGCCGGTCTGCGCCAGAGGATAAAGATCGAAAAGGCGGGTATCGAGCGAGGCGGCAGGAAAATCCGCCATCAGCGCGGATTTGAGATTGCCCCCATCGCGTGATGCCGCCACGGCGGCGCGATAGGTGACGAGGCCGGCGAGACGGCCATTGTCGACGACATGGATCGCGTCAACGCCCAGTTCCTCCATCCGCGCTACGGCTGCACCCGCGTCGGACGCGCCGACATCGAGCGGCTCGGCCGGGCTGGCGATCGACTGCGCGGTGAAGACCAGCGACCGGTCGACGTCCTTGGTGAAGGCGGCGACATAATCGTCCGCCGGATTGCCGACGATGTCTTCGGCCGTCCCCGTCTGGACGATCGCGCCGCTACGCATGATGGCAATTGTGCTGCCGAGCGTCAGCGCTTCATTCAGGTCGTGGGTGATGAAAACGATGGTCTTCTTCAGCGAACGCTGCAGTTCGAGCAGTTCCTGCTGCATGTCGGCGCGGATCAGCGGATCGAGCGCACTGAACGGCTCGTCCATCAGCAATATCTCCGGCTCGGAGGCGAGGCCTCGCGCCAGGCCGACGCGCTGCTGCATGCCGCCTGAGAGCTCGTCGGGATAGCTGTCGGCGCGCGCGCCCAGCCCGACCTGATCGAGAGCGACCTGGGCGCGATCGCGCCGCTCGGCCGCCTTCATGCCCCGGATCTTGAGCCCGAAAGCGACGTTATCGGCAACCGTCTTGTGGGGAAAGAGTGCAAAGTGCTGAAACACCATCGCGACTTTCTCGCGGCGAACCCGGCGCAGTTCTTCATCAGAACATGCCGCAACATCGATGCCGTCGATAAGTACTTCCCCGGCGCTCGGCTTGATCAGGCCGTTGATCATTCTTACGAGCGTCGATTTTCCAGAACCGGAAAGTCCCATGACGACGAAGATTTCACCTTCCGCAACCTGGAAGTTCGCATTGTCGACGCCAACTGTCTGGCCGGTCGCTTCGAATATCTCGTCCTTGTTCTTGCCGGACTCGAGAAGCGCGAGCGCTTCAGCGGCTTTCCCGCCAAAGATTTTGTAGAGGTTATTTCCGTTTATCTTTGCTTTCATGAACAACTTTTCGGACCTAGAGAAATCATGCCGACGAGGCATGAAATCTATCCGATGATAATTCCTATAGCGTTGGCGCCCATCACAACGTGGCAGGCGCATGTATATTCAGCAAAGGCTGATTGTTCGGCGTTCTCGCCAGCGGATAGTCTGCCCATATATGGACACAATCCTTTCGGGGTCAACCCCACGACCTTTCCGATGAGCGATGAATCACGGCTCCGGCGACGCCAGCCGCTGCGACCAGAAGGCGCATCTTTGCCCCTGCAACAACTCCTCTCCCGGCAGCCGCGCAGCAGCTACCGGGGCCTTGGCTTAGGCAATCAAGGCTTCGGGCAATCTGGTCTGGACGGCCAGGCGGACGCAGTTGCGGCCATTGCGCTTTGCGCCATAAAGCGCTTCGTCGGCCAACGTCACCAGCTCCGCAAACTCGGTCGTGTCGCCGGGGAATATCGAGATCCCCATGGAGATGGTCAGTTTGGGCAGGATCTCGTCATCGCAGCGGACGACGAGGTTCTCGATGCCGGCGCGAAGCTCCTCCGCCTTTTGCAAAGCATCGTCGCCGTCAGCGTCCCTGAGCAGCAGCAGGAACTCTTCGCCGCCATATCGGAACAGCCAATCGCCCTCGCGGATTTCCGAATGCAGGTAGTTGACCACCGCTACCAGCGCGGCATCGCCCGCGCGGTGGCCATGCACGTCGTTGAAGCGCTTGAAATGGTCGACGTCGAGCATGACCACCGCGAGGTTGCGCTCGTACCGCGCTGCCTGCGCGATCTCCTTTGTCGCCAGCACCTCCAGGTAACGCCGGTTGAAGGCATTGGTGAGCGGGTTGCGGATTGACTGCTCGTTGAGGGTCTCGCGCAGCTTGAGGCTGGCCAGCGTCAGGCCCAATTGCCGTCCTGCCATGCCGACGAGACGCATCAGCGCTTCGTTGTCGCCATCACCCATTGCAAATGCATCGCGCTCCATGCTCAGCAAACCCAAAGTCTCGCCAAACGCCTGCAGCGGAACGCAGATGGTGTGGCCTGCGTCGTGGTCGCCCTGACAATGCCGGCAAATCGGAGTGCCTGCCGCCGCGCTATAGACGTGGACCTGCCCCTTGCGCAGCGCCCAGCAATCGTCCGGCAATACGATCGGGACGATAGGGCCGTCTCCCCATTTCGTCACCAGCTTGAGCTGGTTGCGCGAGGCGGCGAAAACGCGAAAGGCGCCGGAGTGCGTGGGGAAGAGTCGTTGCAGGAACGGGCCGGAGAGGTTGGCTACCTCGTCCAGCGAATTGCACGACTGCAGGAAATTGCTCATTTCGTTCAGGAGCGCGATTTCATTTCGCTCCGACTTGAGCTGCATGACATTGGCGTCGAGGCTTCGGGCGTAGTCCTGTATCTTCGTGGCTGACTGGCGTCTTGAATTCAACTCGCGCCGCATCAGCATGAAAGATGCAACGACCATGGCGAATGTCGTCCCGACGAAGACCGCCATCGAAATGTAGGCCCTGCTGCGCGAGTTGTGGTAGGCAAGTTGGCGCTCGGCGAGCAGATCGTCTTCCTCGGCGATCAACTCAGAGAAAATCGTCCTGATCCGGCCGGTCGTCGCCTCTTCGTTGGTTCGCTGAAGCAGCGCGGTGACCGAGGCAAAGCTACCTCGCGTTCTATTCTCGAAGGCGGCTTCCAGTTCGGCGAAGCGCTCTTGCATCAGCGTGCTCGCATGGGTCACGCGCTGCACCTGTTCGGGGTTGTCGTCTACCGAGCTGAGAAGCCTCTGGATCAGATTGTCGGCGTCAGTCACGGCCCGACCGTAAGGGACGAGATCGCCACTGTTGCCGGTAATCAGAAAAGTGCGCTGCGCCGCCTCCGCGCTCATCAGGTCGGCGAAGGCCTGGGCCATGATCTGCCGCGCGATCGAGGTGTGCTTGACCCATGCCGTCGCTTCGGAGAGCCGGTTGAGGCTGGAATAGAGCATCATGCTGTTGACGACCAGCACGGTGGCAGCGCCCAGCACGAAGAGGCGACCAAAACCCCACCGCCGCGGCGTTCCGTCCGCAGTAGTCATTACGCGTGCGAGCATGTCGACGCTCCTCAAGCCCTGAAATCCCCTCTATCAGCTAGCGCTTAAAGATGAGCAATTCCTTACGATGCAAGGGTTTGGTATCGCTTTGCGTCGGTTGGATTAACTACGGATGCAGGAAGCGTTTGATCGAAAGCAGCAGAAAACCGATAGTCAGCTAAAGTATTGGTGCTGGGGAGCAAAGCATGTTTGAGTGGATGGGCAGCGCATTCGATGTCCCGATGATGATGGTATTCAACCAGATGGCGCAAGTTTCGGTTGTGCTCGACCTGATCATCGTCAAGTTCATGATGCTCGATACGGTCCGGATTCTGCCGATCGTCACGGCCCTGATCGCCGTTGCGCTGATGCAGAAACATCTGCGGGACATCAACCAGACATTCGTAACCGCGCTTGGCGGCTCGTTCGTCGCAATCTTCGCGGCGCGCATCGCACAGAACATTTCCGAGCGGCCCCGCCCCATCTTCGCCGACATCGAAGGCTTTCGCATTCCGTTCGGTACCGAACTCGACATTCCCGCCGACTGGAGCTCTTTCCCGAGCGACACCGCGGCGCTCGCCTTTGCGCTTGCAACGGCGGTGCTGCTGCGCTCGAGGCTGCTCGGCAGCGCCTGCCTGGTCTGGGCACTTGTGGTCTCCACCTTCCCGCGCGTCTATGCGGGCTACCACTATCCCAGCGACATCCTCGGCGGCGCGATCATCGGCGCGTCTTCCGTGATGGCCGTCGCGTATCTGTCGCCCTCATGGCTCGTTTCGCTGAGCGAGAGCGTCATGCGACGCAGCCAGCCGATCTATTACGCGGCAATATTCGTCGCCCTGTACACCACCGCGACCATGTTCTTCGACGTCCGGCAGACGTTGAGCGCCGCCGCGGACATACTTCTGGAAGACGAGAACACGCGCACGACTGCCTGGGGCGAGAGTCTGGAACGTGAGCGCATCGTCGCCGAGGGCAGTTCGCACTCGATGGAACTGAGGCCTTCGAAGAGCCCGATCATCATGGTCGATTGAAACGGCGCGATCCCGAGCGCGGTTGCTGGCCGGGAAAAGAATGGTGCCGCTAGTAGAGGATTGAACTCTCGACCTCTCCCTTACCAAGGGAGTGCGCTACCACTGAGCAACCACCGCAGGTCGCGAAGGCGACGCGCACCTTCTCACCATTGTCGCAGCCGATCTCGGAGCGTGCGGCCGCCGATCGCGCCGAACCGCCATCCTGGACAACCCCGATTAGCTAAGCGCGCAAATCCTCTTCATTTGAGCGAGGCATTCAAACCTCCTGTCCGAGCCCAAGATTTGCATCAATCCGCCTCGGCGTGTATCCCTTCAATGAACCGGGAAGAACGAAAAAATGCTCTATTGTCACGATATTGAAGCGGGCCGTACGCTACCTGGGTA
Organism: Mesorhizobium sp. CAU 1741; assembly: GCF_039839275.1. Classification (NCBI taxonomy): domain Bacteria; kingdom Pseudomonadati; phylum Pseudomonadota; class Alphaproteobacteria; order Hyphomicrobiales; family Phyllobacteriaceae; genus Mesorhizobium; species Mesorhizobium sp. CAU 1741. Next base: position 287,047 of record NZ_JBDOQP010000002.1, read on the forward strand.
ATATATTTGAGCAGGGAGATTACAGCGGGATGACTTTATACTTCTTTTCCTTCGAGGGTATCGCGGAGGGCACTGCCGATTCCGGCACGAAGATCGGCTACAATGGACAGGCCCAAGATTCGACGGAATTGAACGCTTGGCAAGCGTCGATTGGCGGGGACGCGATTTTCGTCCCGATCAATTCAGCCGAGGCGTATTCGGCGCTCCAGACCGGCGTGATAGATCTTTACGCAACGACATCGGGGGAGTTCGCAAACTACCTTGCTTCGGTTCTGGCTGGCACGCCGGTTGATCCGCCCGGCGATGGGCCGTCGCCGGATGATGACACGCCGCCTGACGATACGCCTGATGAAACCGACGCACCACCGTCCAACGGCGGTCTCCAGCTTGTGATACCACGAAATCTGGGCATTTCTTCGCCGAACGAACTGGATGGAGCGACGATTGCGTACTCGACCGACCTCGTGAGCGAGGCGGCACTATCCAGTTACTTCGGAGACCTTGGCATCCGCGTCGAGTTCGTCATTTTCGCTTCTATTGATGAGGCGGTGGAAGCCTATAGTGCTGGACGCACCGACGTCCTCGCCGTTGGCTCTGGGCTGGCTGACACGATCATTGCTCGAAGTCTCGGTGGGGAGACACAGGAGGTCTTCGAGATCACAACAGGCTCTGCCGCCCCTCAACATGTCAGCAACGTGGCGCTCCTCTACGAGGCCGGCTTTGCACGCGAGGCTGATACCGGTGGGTTGAACTACTGGATCGACCTCAACGAGGGCGGCATGGACCTGATGTCCATGGCAGTCCTGCTCCTCGATAGCGACGAGTTCACCCAGCGCTTCGGCGATGACGACGCCATGTCCGCTTCGCAGTTCGTGAACGTCATGTACATGAATGTTCTGAACCGGCCCGGTGAAACGGCAGGTGTGGACTATTGGGTCGGCCAGATGAACGCTGGCGCCTCGCGCGAGGCGATCTTGCTCAATTTCGCCATCAGTGCCGAGAATGTGCAGGCAAGCACCGTCGGAATGCTTCATGAAGCCGCGCCCGGATACTGGGACTTCGGTTGATCCTGCTATCGGGGACGCTGTTGCCCGATGCATTGCCTGCAGCCCAGGCTCAGGACCTATTAATGTCGATTGAGATGTGATTCACGGTCTCCGAGAAGGAGGCCGTGATGGGTGATTTGTTTCTGCCAAGTGAGTGCCAGATGGCGCGGATATCGCGGTTCTTAGGGAGCTTTGGAGAATCATCCATCGGGTCGCCACCAGCGAGCTACTGTGGTGCGCTGGCGTGCTAGGTTTGTGCTACCAGCACGCTCCAGCGTATCCCTAAGTTATTGAAAAACAACAAACAGGGCAAATGCGCGCTATGCGCGTGCTAGTCCCTTCTGGATTTTGCCCGATCCAGGAAACTCAATTATTACAAGGGGTTGATGGTGCTGTGAGAGAGGATTGAACTCTCGACCTCTCCCTTACCAAGGGAGTGCTCTACCACTGAGCTACCACAGCAGGTCGCGAATGCGGCGGACTTCTGCCACAAGGTTTGCCGGAGCGCAAGCGCTCAAGAACGCATTTTGCAGCTCGTCGTCACTGTGATATCGAGCGCGCCCATTGCGGGCCGTTGGCAATGGGCTAGGAGGCCGGGACGACCTCTGCTATAGGCGGGCGCCGCCAGAAGAACACAATTCGTCTTTAGCCGGAGATTCTGATGAACCCGCCAGACGACGAGCGCCGGAAGGTCAGTTCGCCGGATCCAAAGCAGGCGCGACTTGCCGAAAAGCTGCGCGCCAACCTTCAGCGGCGCAAGGCGCAGGCGCGTTCGAGGCGGGACGGAGCGGCCGATTCGCGGCCGGAGGGGTTGTTGAGGGACAACGGGGACGACCATACGGGCCGGGACTGACCGGAGCGGCCTCTTCTCCGACGATCGACAACCAATTTGAACGGGTGGCTCGTCCCTGTGACGGACACGCCCTCGAAGATCACCAAACCGGCGGGCCGGGAAGGATATTGCGCATGGATCGCATCAGGATAGTCGGCGGCAACCAGCTCAACGGATCGATACCGATCTCCGGCGCCAAGAACGCAGCCCTGCCGCTGATGATCGCCTCGCTGCTCACCAGCGAGACCCTGAGCCTCGAGAACCTGCCGCATCTGGCCGACGTCGAGCAGCTCACGCGAATCCTAGGCAATCACGGCGTCGACTATTCCGTCAACGGGCGCCGCGAAGAGCAGAACTCGCTCTATGCACGCACGGTGAATTTCACCGCCGGCAACATCGTCGACACGACCGCGCCTTATGAACTCGTCTCGAAGATGCGCGCATCGTTCTGGGTGATCGGGCCGCTCCTGGCGCGCATGGGCGAGGCGCGCGTGTCGCTGCCGGGCGGCTGCGCGATCGGCACGCGTCCCGTCGACCTGTTCATCGAGGGGCTGGCCGCGCTCGGCGCGGAGATCGAGATCGAGCAAGGTTACGCGCAGGCCCGAGCGCCGAAGGGGCTCATTGGCAACCGCTACGTCTTTCCGAAGGTTTCCGTCGGCGCCACGCACGTCCTGATGATGGCCGCGACGCTCGCCAGGGGCGAGACGGTGCTTGAAAACGCCGCCCGCGAGCCGGAGGTCGTCAACCTCGCCGAATGCCTGATCGCGATGGGTGCCAAGATTTCCGGCGCCGGCACCTCGACCATCGTCATCCAGGGCGTCGGCTCGCTGCACGGCGCCACCCACGCCGTGATTCCCGATCGCATCGAGACCGGCACCTATGCGATGGCCGTGGCAATGACCGGGGGCGACGTGGTTCTCGAAGGCGCGCGCGCCGACCTTCTGGAAAACGCGCTTGCCGCCATCGAGCGCGCCGGCGCAGAGGTCACGCCGCTGAACTCGGGCATTCGCATCCGCCGCAATGGCGCCGGCATCCAGCCCGTCGACGTGACAACCGAGCCCTTTCCCGGCTTCCCGACCGATCTGCAGGCCCAGTTCATGGGGCTGATGACGATGGCGAAGGGACGCTCGCACATCACCGAGACGATCTTCGAGAACCGGTTCATGCATGTGCAGGAGCTGGCGCGTCTCGGGGCTCGGATCACGCTTTCAGGCCAGACGGCGATCGTCGATGGCGTTTCGCAGTTGAAAGGCGCGCCGGTGATGGCGACCGACCTTCGCGCATCTGTCTCGCTGGTGATCGCGGGCCTCGCGGCGGAAGGCGAGACCGTGGTCAATCGCGTCTACCACCTCGATCGCGGCTTCGAGCGGCTGGAAGAGAAGCTTTCGGGCTGCGGCGCGACGATCGAGCGACTTTCTTCTTAGGATTCCGTCTCTGTCGCGCCGCTTGTCCCGGCGCATCTGTTGCACCATACGTAAAGACGGCCTAACACCGGGGCGAACCCGTCCCGGCCTCTCCGGATTGCGCACCGCCATGTCACAGCTCAAGCTTGTCGCCCTTGACGAACAGGACCTGGAGATTGTTTCCGCGCATGTGCAGGACGCCGTCATGAAAGTCGGCGACCTGACCTATCTGGCGGCGGAAAAGCGCTTCGTCATCGCCATGAACCGCTTTGTGTGGGAAAATCGGCCCGGCCTGTTCAGCCGTCGACACGAGCGCCGTCGCTGTGCACTGCATTTCGAGGGCGTGGAGGTTGTCAGGACGACGGGTTTTGCGCGCGAGGCGACAGATGAAGTGCTGTCGCTGCTCGCGATTCGGTTCCTGCCCGGAGGCGAGGCGCCGGCGGGCGTCGTCGAGCTCACCTGCTCGGGCAATGCAGCGATCCGCCTCGACGTGGACTATGTCGAGGCGAGGCTCTCCGACCTCGGCGCAGCGTGGGAAACGTCGTCGCGCCCCCATCACAAAAACTGAGCGGAGCCTACTTCCCCACATGCCCCTGCGCCTCGACCAAAATGCGCCCGATTTCGAGACCCGCTTTGCAGCTTTCCTGTCCACCAAGCGGGAAGTCTCCGAAGACGTGGACACCGTGGTGCGCGACATCATCGCGTCGGTGCGCCTGCGCGGGGATGCGGCGCTGATCGAATACACCGAGCGCTTCGACCAGCTCGACCTGCGCGACTGCGGTATCGCCATCACGCAGGCGGAAGTCGACGCGGCGCTGGCGGCGGTCGATCCCAGCACGCTCGCAGCGCTCGAACTGGCCCATACCCGCATCGTCGCGCATCACCAGCGCCAGATGCCGAAGGACGACAGCTATATCGACCCGATCGGCGTCGAGCTCGGCTCACGCTGGAGCGCGGTCGAGGCGGTCGGCCTGTATGTTCCCGGAGGCACGGCAAGCTATCCGAGCTCGGTGCTGATGAACGCCGTTCCGGCGAAGGTGGCGGGCGTCGAGCGCGTCGTCATGGTCGTGCCGTCGCCGCGCGGGGAGTTGAACCCGCTGGTGCTGGCGGCAGCGCGCCTTGCCGGCGTCTCGGAAATCTATCGCGTCGGCGGTGCGCAAGCCATCGCGGCGCTTGCCTATGGCACCGAGACCATCGCGCCGGTGGCCAAGATCGTCGGGCCCGGCAACGCCTTCGTGGCCGCCGCCAAGCGTCGGGTTTTCGGCACGGTGGGCATCGACATGATCGCCGGCCCATCGGAAGTGCTGGTGATCGCGGACGGCGCCAACGACCCGTCATGGCTTGCCGCGGACCTCATCGCCCAGGCCGAGCACGACACGGCGGCGCAGTCGATCCTGATCACCGACGATCCGGCGCTTGCTGACGCGGTCGCGGCCGAGGTGGAACGTCAAATCTCCGGCCTGCCGCGCGGCGAAACGGCCGCGGCGAGCTGGCGCGACTATGGCGCCATCATCCTGGTTGCCGATCTCGAGCACGCCGTGCCGTTGGCAAACCGCATCGCGGCCGAACACGTCGAGCTGGCGATGGAAGGTGCGGACGAATATTCCCGAAAGATCCGCAATGCCGGCGCCATCTTCGTCGGACGGCACACGCCGGAGGTGATCGGCGACTATGTCGGAGGCTCCAACCACGTCCTGCCTACTGCCCGCTCGGCCCGCTTCTCGTCCGGCCTGTCGGTGCTCGATTTCGTCAAGCGCACCTCGGTGCTGAAGCTCGGCCCCGACCAGTTGCGGGAAATCGGCCCCGCGGCGATCACGCTGGCGCGCGCGGAGAACCTGGACGGCCATGCGGCATCGGTCGCCATCAGGCTGAACCTGGAAAGCTGATGCGATGAGCGGGCGCGACGGCAAGTCACGGCTGGTCGACGTCGAACTCGACGAATCGATCGGCCGCTCGACGCCGGACGTGGAACACGAACGCGCTGTCGCCATCTTCGACCTGATTGAGGACAATTCCTTCAAGCCGGTCGGCGACGATCACGGGCCGTACAGGCTGCGCCTGTCGCTGGTGGACGCCAAGCTGGTGTTCACGGTGACCCGCGACAGCGGCGAATCCGTTGTGACCCACATCCTGTCGCTGACGCCCTTCAGGCGCGTGGTGAAGGACTATTTCCTGATCTGCGAAAGCTACTATGAGGCGATCCGCAGCTCCACGCCGTCCCAGATCGAGGCGATCGACATGGGCCGCCGGGGGCTGCACAATGAAGGCTCGCAAACGCTGATGGACCGGCTTTCCGGGAAGATCGACGTCGATTTCGACACGGCGCGCCGGCTCTTCACCCTGGTCTGCGTTCTGCATTGGCGGGGCTAGCATCCGTGGATGGGACTGGCCGGATCCCACGTTCAATCCTTTTCCTGTGCGGCATGAACGCTATCCGTTCCCCGATGGCCGAGGCGATCGCGCGTTCGATGCTGCCGCGCGACGTCTTCATCGCGTCGGCTGGCGTGCGTGCCGGTCCGCGGGACCCGTTCGTGGATGCAGTGCTGGCTGAACGCGGCCTGTCGCTCGGTGATCGTCAGCCCCAGCGGCTGGACGATCTCGAGGACGCCTATTTCGACCTGATCGTGACGCTCGCGCCCGAAGCCCACCACGCCGCGCTCGAACTGACGCGCACCACGGCCGTCGACGTCGAATACTGGCCTACCGCGGACCCGTCAGGAGCGGTCGGCACGCGCGAACGTATCATGGAAGCCTATCGCGACGTTGGCGAGCGCCTTCAGGCACGGATCGCGACGCGATTCGGGACCGAAACGACCGCTGAAGAGGCGGAATAAGCATGTTCACAAAGCCGCGCTAATCATATAGGTTCCGCGCAACTTTCCGGCCGCTGCGGCCGGCATGTCAATCAAAACACAGGTATCGGATGCCGAAGGAAGAAGTACTCGAATTTCCGGGTGTCGTCACTGAACTGCTGCCAAATGCGATGTTCAGGGTGAAGCTCGAGAACGAACATGAAATCATCGCACACACGGCCGGGCGCATGCGCAAGAACCGGATCCGCGTTCTGACCGGCGACAAGGTCCTGGTCGAAATGACCCCGTACGACCTGACCAAGGGTCGCATCACCTACCGCTTCAAATAGCGGTCCCCTCCCCTAAAGCCCACGGATCCTCGATGAGCGTCTCCCAGAAGCTTGTGCTGGCCTCGGGTTCCCCCAGGCGGATCGAGCTTCTGCAGCAGGCAGGCGTCGAGCCCGATCGCATCTATCCGGCCGATCTCGACGAGACGCCATTGCGGGCCGAACATCCCCGCTCGCTCGCCAAGCGGCTCTCCGCCGCCAAGGCGCAAAAGGCGCTGGAAGGGCTGAACAACGAGGGCCAGACGGGTCTGTTCGTGCTCGCCGCCGATACGGTGGTGGCGGTCGGAAGGCGGGTCCTGCCCAAGGCCGACCTCGTCGAGGAAGCCTCCAATTGCCTGAGGCTGCTGTCGGGCCGCGCGCATCGCGTCTATACCGGCGTGTGCCTGATCACGCCCGCGGGCAAGGTGCGCCAGCGGCTGGTGGAGACGCGCGTGCGCTTCAAGCGCCTGTCGCGCGACGAACTGGAAAGCTACCTCGCGTCCGGCGAATGGCGCGGCAAGGCCGGCGGCTATGCCGTGCAGGGCCTGGCCGGTACCTTCGTCGTCAAGCTGGTCGGGTCCTACACCAACGTCGTCGGCCTGCCGCTCTACGAGACGGTGGGCCTGCTGACGGCAGACGGCTACGCCGTGCATCCGCGCTGGCACGCCAGCGCCAAGGCCTGAAACCATGTCTGATCGACCCGATACGGCGAAAGTGACGCCGCTGCGTCCGCGCCGACCATGCCCCGAATGCGGCAAACCCTCGTCGCGCGCCGACTACCCGTTCTGCTCGCCGCGCTGCAAGGACGTCGACCTCAATCGCTGGCTCTCCGGCTCGTATGCCATCCCGGTCACCGAGGCCGACGAGAACCTCGACGACGACGAACACTAGACCCCGCCCGGCATCGCGCGGAGCGACCGGAAATTAGTCGCCGAATGCTGCCGGTTGACGCTGGACAGGCGCAAATCTCGTGCTATAACCCACGCGCTTCCGGGGGAACACCAACACCTCCGGGCGAAGAGACTGCTTGGCAGTTCTCTCCTCAAGTGCCCAGATAGCTCAGTTGGTAGAGCAGCGGATTGAAAATCCGCGTGTCCGTGGTTCGAATCCGCGTCTGGGCACCACTTCCCCGTTTATCGAATAGTTTCCGTGTAATAGGCCGCTAGGCGTCCAACTTTCGGATCGGTCCGAGGAACGTAGGACTTCCTGCGGCCCTGCATGGCGCCCGGATGCCGTGTCGTTTCCAGAATTTAAGCAGGCGCGCGGCCAGCGAATGATGCCGCAAGAGCAGCCACAACCGACTGCCGCCCCAGCGGCGGGAAGTTAGCCGATGATCTTGCGCGCACGCAGATCTTCGAACACCGAAAAGAACATTTCGGCCGTATCGACATGTTCGTGAAACCCAAGACGCCGTGCCTTCGATCCATCGGCGAAAAAATCGTAGTTCCACCCAAACACAGCATCACCGAATGGCCAGGACGACACGTCCGAATAGCTGACGTCTGCCAGTCCGCGGCGTTTTACCATGTCGGCCCATAGCGATTCCTTGTCGGCCATGATGGTCGACAACTGCATGGGCAGCGGCGGCGCCACATCGAGCTCGAAATAGGCAGCGATCCTGGGCCACATTTCGCTCCAGCGAAACAGGTCGCCGTTGGTGATGTTCAGAGCCTGGTTTGCACAGGCCGGTGTGGTGGCGGCCCAGACGGTGGCCCGCGCCAGCAGCCCTGCGTCCGTCATTTCCAGAAGGCTATCATATGCCCCCGGCTTGCCCGGGAAACGCAGTGGCAGCCCGAGTTCCTTGGACATGCTGGCGTAGATGGCGATCACCATGGCGAGATTCATCGGATTGCCCAATCCGAAACCGACGACCACCGAAGGGCGAAGGGCGGACCACGACCACGTTTTGTCCTTCTGCCGCTGTTCGAGGAAATTCTGCTGGTCGATGTTGAATTCAGGCGGCATGTGGTTGGCGTCGCTCTCGCGTGCGGGCGTCTTGAAGGGACCCAGATGTGCGCCGTAGACCTTGTAGCCCTGCATCAGGCTGATGTGCTGCAACCGATCGGCAACGGGCTCGATGGCGTCGACTACGTTGACCAGCATCGCCAGGTTTGGCCGAACCAATTCCGCCCAGCCGGGGCGATCCTGGTAGGCGGCATAAAAGATATGCGTGACCTCGGACAGTGATGCGAGGGCCTGGCGTGTGCCGTCGCGGTCGAGCAAATCGACGGGAACATAGCGGACACGCTCGTTGGAGACACCACCCCTGCGTGACAGCCCGACGATATCCCAATCATCCAACGTCAACAGATGATCGATAAGATTGCCGCCAATCACACCGTTGGCACCTACCACTAAGGCTGTTTTTCGTATTTCGGACATTCTCTGCTCCTCGCGCCCCTGATGGGCGATGGCGCAGGATCATCTATTTGCGTGTTGAGCGGCAGACCTCTAGATTCTCTATCAGTTATAAGGAAAACTTTGGGGGCTTTGATGGATCTCCTAGCCGCGATGGGCACTTTCGTCAGAGTGGCCGAACTGGGAAGCCTGTCTGCGGCGGGCCGGGACTTGAAGCTTTCCCAGCCTGCCGTCAGCCAGAAGATCACCGCGCTGGAACAGCATCTGGGCGTGCGGCTGCTCAACAGGACCACACGTCACGTGGCGCTGACCGAGGCAGGGCGGCGATATTATTCGCTGGTCAAGCCAGTTCTCGCTGCGGTTGACGAGGCGACCGAAATGGTCGCCGGCGCCGACAGCCCGTTGCGGGGTCACCTTCGCATTCAGGCGCCAACCGGCTTCGGCCAGATGTATCTTGCCGATATCGCAATCGCGTTTCAGTTGAAGCACCCCGGTCTCACCACTGAGCTGATGCTGGACGACCGCTTTGTGGATCTGACCGAGCAGGCCGTCGATCTGGCCGTTCGCTTCGGCACCCTGCAGCCCTCCGGCATCATAGCGCGGCGGCTCGGCACGCTCCGGCGCATTCTGGTTGCCGCACCCGCCTACCTTGCAAAGCATGGTACGCCCGAGACGCCTGAAGAGCTTTCGGCACACCGGCAGGTGCGGTTCAGTTGGGCTGCAACCGACGACGTCATGCCATTGGCAGGTCCGGCCGGGTCACGGCTGGTAGCGGTGCCGACCAGCTTCCTCGCCAACAATACGTTCGTGCTCACCAAGGCACTCGTGGCGGGGCTTGGCTTGGGCGGCGCGCAGCTGCCCCAGATACGGGCCGAACTTGCGACCGGCAAATTGGTCCAGATCATGCCCGCCTACCAATATGCCCCACTCGACGTTCATGCTGTCTATCCCACGTCGCATTTCCTTCCGGCGAAGGTCAGGGCATTCACGGATCACCTTAGAAGTGCTCTTTCAGAAATCATCTGACCGCGCCGATCTCGCATGACAAGGCTCGATTGTGCGGGTGCTCAGACTCCCGACCACCCGTTGACGACGTCGCACCCGCCGGATCTGTGCGCCGTGGGCGACCGACGGTGCAGTCGCCTTTCGATCAGAGCGCGGATTTCGCCCAGGCCGTGGCATTTCTTGTCACGAAGTCCTGAAAGGAGCGTGCGGGAAGACCGGTTACGTCGGATACATTTTCCGTGGTGCGATCTTCCGCCCCCGTGGCAATGGCCAAATCCATCTCAGCCAGCCCGGACGCAAAGCCGGCAGGCACGCCGAAGGAGACAAACCGGTCCGTCATCTGCTGCCCGGTCAATCGGCGATGGCGAATATCGCGGCCGGTTGTCCTGGAAATGACAGCCGCGACCTCGTCGTAGGACAGCGTCCCTGGCCCTGTCAGGACCAGATCCCCGCTCTTGAAATTAGGCTCCGTCAGGGCAACGCTGGCTACGGCGGCAATGTCTTCGGCATCGATGAAGCCCACCCGTCCATCGCCGGTCGCCGAATAGATAGCGTCCTCGCCAACGATGGTCGGCAGATGCTGCTGTTCGGAAAAATTCTGCATGAACCAGCTCGGGCGCAATACCGTCCAGGACGGGACGTTGCTTCGCAGCCAGCCATGAACCTGTCCCATCATCGGCCCACCTTCGTCGAGTGACGAGGCGCTGAGAAGGACAAATCGCGTTACGCCGAGCTGCAAGGCTCGCTGGAGAAATGGCAGCATGACTGGAAGCGGATCGACGACGCCGGGAGGTGCGACGAGGTAGACCGCGCGAACGCCGTCGAGGGCCTCGAGATGCGTTTCGGGCGCCATCCAGTCAAATCGAACCGCGTCTTCGCCTTTCGCAGTACGCAAGGCCTGCCGTGGACGGATGCGCATGCCGCGCAATTGGCTGACGAGGCGACGTCCCGTCTTGCCGCTTGCTCCCGTGATCAGAATGCGGTTCACGACGGCAGACCTTCCGGCTTCCCCGCAGATGCAACCCCGCCAAGAGCCTCCGTCAAAACCAGAGGGTTCCAGTAGTCCAGATAGTTGACAATATACCCCCCCGCGACGGTGACGACCGAAATGTAGCGCTGGTTGTAAGGCAGGCCCGTTGCCACCGCCCTTCCGACACATCGCATTTGCAGGATGAATACGCCTGGGGTCTGGCTGGGATGGACGATCAGATCATGGAAGCTATCGATGTCGATCAGCCCTTCGAGGCTCGCCAGATGGCGCCGCACCGCTTCACGTCCATGAAGTCGCAATGGTTCGTTGGCGGTGACATAAGGAAATTCCATCACCCCATCTTCGGCCATCATCTCAACGAAGCTGTTGGCTGTCGGGACGAGATTGTCGCCCAATGCGGTTCGCAGCAGAGCGGCGAAACTGGCCATTTTGTCTGGACTTGACGTGGAATTCATAGAATAAGCTCCTGATGGATGGAACGGTTGTGTTCCGTCCATATATGGGTGAGCTTCGATGATACGCAAGCGTTCCGACGAATTGATCGCCGAAAAACCGCGTCGCGTGCCGAGCGGCGCCGCGACCATGCGGCCCGCGGTGACAGATGCCCTGACGCGAGCGCTGTTTGAGGAATGGGCCGAGTTTGGCTATGTGGGCATCAGCCTGGAGCGCGTTGCGCAACGCGCCGGTGTCGGCAAGGCCGCGCTTTACCGGCGCTGGCCGTCAAAGCTGGCGATGGTCATCGAACGCTTGGAAGTCGTTGGTATCGACCTCGCACCGTTGATCGATACCGGGACACTGGCTGGTGACATCAGGACGATGCTGCTTCAGATAAGGCGCATCCTCAGACACCGATTGGTGCGTCGCATCCTGCCGGATCTGCATGCCGAGATGCAACGCAACCCGGCGTTGGCTAACGATATCCGCGGGCGCCTGCAACGCGAACGACGTCGCCGGGCAGCCACCGTGCTGGAACGCGCCATAGCCCGTGGCGAGCTACCGGCAACGGTCGACACAAAGCTCTTCAGCGATGCTGCTGGCGGTCTGCTCTATTGGCGCATGATCATCACGCGCGAGACGGCGGACCGCAGCTATATCGAGGGACTGGTGCGCTTCATCATCGCCGGACTGTTGCAGAATGCGGGTTCACGGTGACGCGGGAGGACCCGCAATGTGCCAGGATCGCTCAAACGGTGAATAGATGAAACGGCAGCTTGTGCCCGCAACGCGAGCCGCCAGTTCGATCCCACCCGGACGACACGACGTGTCCTCTGAGATTTCGCGCGCTCGACCGGGAACCATTTTCCTGCCTCTGCATTTATTGGATGCAGGTTCCCCTCGCCTGCGAAAGTTCCCTACCCCGAAGAATGGCTGGCCCCTACGCCAGCCATTCTTTTTTTGGTCTGCCCCTGGCCTAAGTGCGGTGAGGCGCCGGGCGATTGTTCCTGGCGAAATCAGTGGAACATAGCTGCTCTCGGCCTCGTTCTAGTCCCACAACGAACGAGCAAGGAGACGCCCAATGGCCACTGATGATGTCGCACGCGTGTGGAAGTTGATGGAGGATATCGGGTTCTGCATGCTGTCGACGCGCGAGGGAGAAGATATCCGCTCGCGTCCGATGGCTGCGCATGTCGAGCGTGACGAGCACGCAATCTATTTCCTGACCGACGCGAGCAGTCACAAGGATGACGAGATCAAGGCGGAGCCCAACGTGTCGCTGGCATTCGCGGATGCAAGCGACCAGACCTATGTCGCGGTCACCGGCCGCGCGGAGGTGTCCAATGACCGCGCGAAGATACGCGAATTGTGGTCGACGCCTGCGAAGGCGTGGTGGGACAATCCGGACGACCCGAGCATCCGGGTGCTGAAGGTTTCGCCGAAGGATGCGCAGTACTGGGATAGCCCGGGCACCGTCGTGAGCACCGTAAAGATGCTCGCAGCCGCGGTAAGCGGTTCACGACCGGACCTGGGCGATAGCGCCAAGGTTCGGCTGTAACGGCGTAATTCTCCGGGGACCGGGCATTGGGGTTCGGTCCCCCAACATCTTCGTTAACGTGATTGGCGTGGCCGGTGGCTCGCCGCTTCCCCGTCTGTCAAACGCACGTTAAGGTTGACGCAATCGTCCTTGTCGTATCGTCTGGTTGCCGTTGCTATCCAGACTTGCCCAGAGGACGATCCATTGGACTATACACCAACTGAACAAGACATCTTCGCGCTCACAGGATACGATCTAGCGAACCGTTGGAACGCGGGACACTCGCTAAGCACGCCCACGGTCGTGACATACAGTTTCGCGGAGGTTCAGGCCGACTACGATTCGTCTGCACGGCCTGGATTCGCGGGCTATTCCGAAGACCACAAGGTGCATGTGCGCGAGGGCCTTGCCCTCTGGGCCCGGGACACCGGACTGACCTTTGTCGAGGTGCCCGACGCAATCAGCGGCCAGATACGCTTCGGCATGTACGACATGAGCGGCGAACTGAACGCCGACGGCAATCCGTTGAGTGGAAAGGCAAGCACGCCCAGCCCCTATTTCGACCTGCCAATGAACGAGAACACGCGGTGGGGCGGCGACGTGTGGTTGAACAGCGGCTTTTATGCCGGCGATTCAAACGAGATCGCCCCCGGCAATCGCGGCTACTCCATCCTCATTCACGAGATCGGACACGCGCTCGGCTTCAAGCATCCGTTTCAAGGCGATCCCACGATCGACCCGGACCGTGACAACGGCTCCTACACCATCATGGCCTACGACCGCCCATGGTCGACCGTCGAACTCGGCCCCATCGATCTCGCGGCCGCGCGCCTCTACTATGGACAAACCTCCAACGAGGCCAGATTTGATGCCGCGACGCAGAAAGTCGTCATCAGCGGCGACACGAACCTGATCCTGGGAACCGAACTGTCCGACCGGATCGAGGCAGGTGACGGAAACGATCTCATCCTTGCCAGCGGAGGCAGCGACGAGGTCTTCGGGGGCCTGGGAACCGACGTTTTCCGGATTCTCGGGCCCGCGTCGGGCTACGCCGCTACTGTCTCGGGCAACACCGCGAATGTCGCGGGTCATCAACTGTTCGACGTCGAGCGGATTCAGTTCACCGACGGGATTCTCGCCCTTGATGTCGAGGGTGTCGCCGGTCAGGCCTACCGCATCTATCAGGCGGCCTTCGCCCGCACGCCTGACGACGCCGGGCTGCGATACTGGATCGACGCGATGGACAACGGCACCGACCTCGCAGCCCTGGGCGAGAGTTTCGTGGGATCTGCCGAGTTCGCCGACCTCTATGCCGGCATCGACTCGACGGACGCATACGTAAACCAGCTCTACAGGAACATCCTCGACCGCGATGGCGAGCCGAGCGGCGTTGCCTATTGGGCCGAGCAGATCGACAGCGGTGCGCTCGACATGGCACAGGTCCTGACCGGGTTCTCGGAGAGTCCAGAAAATGTCGCGCGCGTCTCCCCTTCGATAGAAGATGGCATCTGGCTGACTTAGACGGTCAACCGGGCGCGCTGCCTGGTGACGGACGCAGGAGACGACCTCGCGTCTCCATTTTCGTCTTCGGATTTGCAGAATCTCCAACCTCCAGTGCAACAACGCGCCTGGGTGACGTAGAGGAATTGACAGGCCAGCGTTAACGCTATTATTTCGCCCGTGAAGAACACGGAGAGGAATACTGATGGACTATGAAATCACGCTGGGGGACCTGCAGGGCTACCTGCAATTGGTGCAGGGTCTCGAGATCACCGATTTCAACGCGCTTTTCGACCAGGTCGAGGAGTTGCTGAGAGCCTATGGCGTCTGGGATGAAGAGATCGCAGCGAATCTCAATCTCGCTCGGCAGGAGTTGGCCGCGAATCCCGAACTCTTCAATCTCGGCAAGGCCGAGTTCGAAGCACAGATCAACACGTTGCTTGCGAAGTATCCGGCCGACACGCCGATCAAGGACATCCCCGAGCTCAACGGCGGTGTCGGTCCGGTCGACCCGGGTCCCGATCCGGATATCGACATCGGCGACATCAATTTCGAAGCGGTAGCCGCGGCGTTCGCCGACGTCACGGTCGATTACGATCCGGCTACCGGCATCATTTCCGTCAACGGTGCAGGCTACCAGTTCGATGCTTCTGTCGTTGATCGCCTGGCATTCCTCGATGGCTATCTGGCTTTCGATTTCGACGGCGTCGCGGGCCAGTCCTACCGCATCTATCAGGCCGCGTTCGACCGCACGCCGGATACAGCGGGCTTGTCCTACTGGATCGATGACATGGATGCCGGCACGACATTGCTCGACGTCGCCGCGGGCTTCATCGCGTCGGCCGAATTCCAGGCGGTGTACGGCGTCAATCCGACGGCAGCCGAATTCGTTTCCAAGCTCTACCTGAACGTTCTTGGTCGCGATGGCGAAGCTGCGGGCCTGGCCTATTGGGAAGGCCAGCTCAATGCCGGCGTCTCCATGGCACAGGTTCTGGCCAGCATCGCTGAGAGTGACGAGAACAAGGCTGGCGTAGCCGGCGCCATCGAAGACGGCATCTGGTACGTCTGAGGCATCAGCGCCGCCGCACCGGTTGGCGCATCCTCAAAACGAAGAACCCCGCGAGGCACTCGCGGGGTTCTTTTTTGCGCAAAGACGTTTGGTCCTACTCAGAACCCGCTGACATGCGGGAGCCATGTCGAGAAGCTCGGCACGAAGGTCAGCAGCATCAGGACGATCACGTGCGCGATGAAGAATGGCGGCATCTCGCGCACCAGATCGGTGACCCTCAGTTTCACCGCAGATGACACAACGAAGAGAAGGCTGCCCACGGGTGGCGTGATCAGGCCGAGCGTCAGGTTCACGATCACGACCATGGCGAACTGGATCGGGTCGATGCCCAGCGAATGTGCGATCGGCGCCAGGATCGGCACGAGCACCATGACACCGGGCAACGGATCCATGAAAAGGCCGAAAGCCAGCAGGAGCACGTTGATCGCGAGCAGGAAGACGAAGGGGCTCAGTTCCCAGCCGGCGATGATCGCGGCGAGCGATTGCGGCACGCTCTGAATGATCAACACCCAGGCGAAGGCGCGCGCTGCCGCCAGGATCAGCAGCACGGCGATGCTGACCAGCGCAGCCCGCAGCACGATGTCGGGAATGTCGCGGATCCTCAGCGAACGGTAGATGAACATGCCACAGGCAAGCGCGTAGAACACCGCCACCACCGAGGCTTCGGTAGGCGTGAATATGCCCGCACGGATGCCGCCGATGATGATGACGATGAGCATCAGCGCCGGCAGCGCGTAGAAGCTCGTCCTGACCATTTCACGCGCCGAAGGCCGGGGCTCGGAGCTGCGGTAGCCGCGCTGGCGACAGACATACCAGTTGGCCGCGCACAGGACGACCATCATCATCAGGCCCGGCACGATGCCGGCCATGAACAGGGCTCCGACCGACACCTCCTCGACCTGCATGGCGTAGAGGATCATGATGATCGAGGGCGGGATGATCGGACCGATCACGGCGGAGGCCGCCGTCAACGCGCCGGCATAGGCCCTGTCGTAGCCCCCCTTCTCCATCATCCGGATCATCATGGCGCCGGGGCCCGCCGCATCGGCCAGCGCGGAACCCGATATGCCGGCGAACATCGTCGAGGAGAGCACGTTCGCATAGCCGAGACCGCCGCGGAAATGGCCGACGAACTGCGAGGCGAAGCGCAGCAAGATGTGCGTCATCGCCCCACCGCTCATCAGTTCGGCCGCAAGGATGAAGAACGGCACCGCCATCAGAGGAAAGCTGTCGAGGCCGGAGAACATCTCCTTGGGAATGACGATCAGAGGATAGCTGGAACCGAAGAACACGGCGAGAGCGGCTGCCATCGCCATTGCGAAGGCCACCGGCACGCCGATGACCAGCAGAACGAAGAAGGAAAGGAAGAGTATCGCGATCATCGCTGTTGCCGCCTGTGCATCCGCGTCATCCCGCTGACGCCTGCCGGTCCACGTCGCCAACCTGGGCATCTTCGAGCGTCTCGCCGAGAAAGTAGCTCCTGGCGACAAGCAGGAAATGAAGCACCAGCAGAGCGAAACCGATCGGCATTGCCGCATAGACGTAGCTGAACGGGATGCGGGTCGCGGGGGTCATCTGGCGCCCCATGCGCGACATGTAATCGTAACCGATCCAGATCATCACGGCGCAGAAGCAGAGCAACAGCAGCCCGATCAGCACACGCAGGATTCGCTGACCGTTCGTCGGCAAGACGTCATGGAGATTGGTGATGGCGACGTGCCCACCGATGCGCAGCACCATACCCGCGCCCAGAAACGTCATCCAGATCATCAGGTAGCGTGCCACTTCCTCGGCCCAGGTGAGCGAGAAATTGGTGAGATAACGCATCGAGACATTGGTGAAGACGATCACCGACATTGCCGAGAGAAGCGCGACGAGAACCCATTTGTTGAGTTCCACGAAAAGACGTTCGAAAGTCTTCACCGCTGGCTCCTTCGTTGGTGCCGGCGCGAGATGCCCGCGCCGGCATTGGTCGCATCGTGCCTGAACGGCTTACTTGGTAGCGATGATCCGGTCGATCAGATCCTTGCTGTAGGTCTCGTAGTAGGTCTCGTAGGCACCGCCAAGCGCCTCCTGGAACGCGGCCTTCTGCTCGACCGTGAGCTCACCGACTTCCATGCCTTCTTCCTTGAGCTGGGCGATGCCGGAGGTCTCGACCTCATCGACAAACCCGCGCATCGCGGTGACCGCTTCGGACGTCGCCTTCCTGAACAGTTCTTGGTCCTCGGGGGACATGCCGTCCCACAACTGCTGGGACACGAGCAGCATCGCCGGCGAGTATACATGACCGGAAACGGTCAGGTATTTCTGGACTTCGGAAAGCTTTGCAGAGGTGATCACCGAGAGGGGATTTTCCTGTCCGTCGATGGTTCCCTGCTGCAGGGCGCCGATCACCTCGGGCCATGCCATCGGCGTGGGCGCCGCGCCCAGCGTCTCGAAGGCGGTGATGTGGATCGGGTTTTCCATCGTGCGCAGCTTCAGGCCGGCGACGTCATCGGGGCCGCCGATCTCGTTGCGGTTGTTGGTGATGTGGCGGAAGCCCTGCTCGCCCCAGGCCAGCGCGACCAGGCCGGCATCGCTGAACTTGGCGAGGATATCCTGGCCAATCGGGCCGTCGAGCACCGTGCGGGCGTGGTCCAGATCGCGGAACAGGAACGGAATGTCGAACACGCCCGTCTCGGGAACGAAGTTCGACAGCGTTCCGGACGAGACGATGGTCGCTTCGATCGTGCCGAGCTGCAGACCTTCGATCACTTCGCGCTCACCGCCGAGGCCGGACGACGGGAAATGCGTGAAGGAATAGCGATCGCCGGCTTCGGCTTCCACCACCTCTTCCCACTTGTTGGCGGCGACGCCGTAGTGAGAGGTGTTTGCCAGCGCGTAGCCGAGCTTGATTTCCTGTTGCGCGCTCGCCGCTCCGGAAAAGCCGAGGGTCATGATCGCCGCGCCCGCCACGGCCATCGCCGCGCGTCTCGTAATATAAGCCATTTTTATTTCTCCCTGTTGTGCAGGTAGTGCTGTCGAAGCAGTGCCGGCCCAGTGCCGACGGCTCCTCCATTCGCGCAGCCACCCTTGAGGCTGCGTATCCGTTTCAGCCGAACCCAGTCAAGGCAAGTTTGCGCTTGCTGTCCCTCGACAGTCCATTCAGCCATATTTAGCTTTTCGGCGGCATGGTGCCGACAGGCATTGACGGGCATATTCAAGTGGGGAGACAGACGTGGCCGACAGGGGAGCGAGCGCGGAGCATCGACGGCATTCCCGGGAAGGCTTCGTGCTCGAGTTGCACGAGGCCCCTCGCCTCGGTGACATTCAGCGAACCCTTGCCGCGGAAGGCAACGAATTCATCGCCACGCCCTTCCAGAGAGCCCGCTTCCTGGAAGCCTTCTGCCGGCACGTGCCGCGCAACTGCACGCCCTTCATCGTGACGGTAAGGGAACGTTCCTCTAGCCGGCTCGCCATGGTGCTGCCGCTGCTCAAGCGCCAGGCGGCGGCGCTGAGCTACATCGAAGCGACCGACCTCGGCCTGTCGGACTATTTCGCTCCCAAAGTCGCGGCCTGGTTCTCGCCAACGCCGCACCAGATGGCCGACATATGGGCGCAGCTTCGCAAGGTCCTGCCCCAGGCGGACATACTGTCTCTGAAAAAGCTGCCCGGAGAGTTGCAGCCAGGCAGGGCCAATCCGCTGGTGCTGCTGCCGGACACGGTCGACATGGGAACGGCCACCAAGACGCTCGAACTCGACGATGTCGACCACCCACAGCACTACAAGCGATCCGGGCTCTACAAGGATGGTATGCGCAATCTGCGCAAGCTCGGCACACTGGGTGACGTGGAATTTCGCGTCGCGGAGAGCGAGGCTCAGGCTCTTGACCTGTTCGAGCAACTGGTCGCGCAGCGTAGGCGCCGCTTCGTTGCGCTCGAACGTGAAGACCCCTTCATGGATGAGTCCGTACAGGCATTCTACAGGGATGTGATTACGAACGGTGCGCCGAAAGGCGAGGTGCTCTTTGGCGGCCTCTTCCTGAACGGAGAATGCATTGCCACCGACATGGGCCTCGTCGACGGCGATACGCATCATGGCCTGATCACCACGATGAACGGTGACGAGTTGCGCCGCTACTCGCCCGGCACCATCGCTTTCATGCTCATTCTAGACGAGACGATGGCGCGCGGCATTCGCTACTACGATATCGGCGTCGGCGAATTCGCCTACAAGCAGCGACTGAGCGGCACCGAGATGCGGCTTTACGAGCGCCACGAGCCGTTAAGCCTTCGGGGCCGGGTGGCGCTCGCCGATGCAACGGCGCGACGCCTCGTCAGGCACGGGATCGCGCGCTATCCGCAACTGCGTGGCCCGGCGGAAGCGGTAAGGAGCCGGCTTCGCAAGATGCGCAAGTGGGTGCCTGCAACGGCCGCGCCCCTGCCCGACTGGGAACGCTTGCAGGTGGCATTTCACGCGATAGGCGTCGCATAGGCCGTTCGTGATCCACGCCTGATCAGTCTGATGATTGTGGGATCGAGCGCCGTCAGGAGTTTGACTTCGCGCCGCATCATTGCTGCAGCCACCAGGAATGACGCCGCGGTTGCGCACACCGCACCCATCACGCCGAACGAGGGAATGAGCGCGAGCAGCGCTGCCACGCGCAAGGCGACTGATACCGCGATAATCCTCAGATATCGGCCCTCGTGGCCCGTAAGCATCAATATTGATCCACAGGGACGGGCCATGCCGACCGCCGCCGTTCCGAGACAGAGGACCAGCAACTCTGGAAAGTAGGTCGCATAGTCTTCGTTGATGAAATCGAGGACGAAGTAGCCACCTACGGCAACGCCGAGCATCCCGGTTGCCATGAATGCAACCGTGATCCAGGCAAGTCCGTCGAGGAACTCAGAGAGCTCGTCATGGCTCTCCTGAAAATACAGGCGGGGGAAGTGCCGTGTGGAAAACAGGTTAATGGAGTCGGCGGCAGCGGCAAAGAGATTGGCAAGTCGGACGGTCACGAAGTAGGCACCAGCCACCGTCGGGCTCACAAGATAGCCAATGATCAAGACATCAACGTACTGATTGGTGGCTTCAAGGCAATTGGAGGCCCACAATTTTGCGGATCGCCACAACCACGCCTTACGGTCAACCCTGGCACGTGTGTTGCCAAGGTTTGGAAATAGCCGTGCCACCATCCTGTGCATCATGAACAGATGCACACTAAGCGCGAGGACTGTCCCTATTGCCAGGCTTACGAACACCATCGACACTGTCGCGTCGGCCTGCGTCGCGATGCTCCAGGCGAGATAGGCGATCGCCGGCGAAAGCTGCAGGAGATTTCCCAGGCCGTCGCCCGCTGCCACGCCAATCGACGTGCGCAGGAGATGATTGGATATCTGAAGCATCGCGGCAAACGCCATGAAGCATGTAACTGCCAACGCGGTCTGGGAATCGAAAGACCAGGACAGCACCGGCAGCAGGACCACCGAGATCGTCAGGCTTCCGAACGCGCTCAACACAAAGCTGAATAGGAACGTCCCCTTCAATCCCGCAGCGTCGCCGCTCAGGAAAAACTCGTTCCAGCCACGGATGACGAACAGTTCCTGCCCCGCCGCCGCGACGATCAAGAGCAGTCCAGCTGCTGAATAAAGCACGGAGTAGTAGCCGAAACCGAGCGTATCAAGTGCGCGGGCGGCAAGTGCGATCAGGGTAAAGTTGAGGACCACCATCATGACCTTGATCAGGATCACGACGGCCATTCCTCGCACATCAGGGCGGCGAAGCAGCTCTTTGACACGTTGCCCGATGGTAGGGTTGCTCATCGGTGCTGTTGCCGATGAGTCCGAGCCCACGCTATCGAACATTTGGAACCAGCTCCCGCAAGATGTTCTTCAACGGCTTCGAATGGTGATAGATAAGTGAGATCGCAGCCCCGGTCGGCGTCAGCGAACGGGTCGTATTGCGCATCGGCATTTCCGTGGGCCGGAAATGCTGTTTATATCCCGGGTCTCCAAGTCCCATGTCGAAATGGGTGTGGCCCTCTCCCAGCCTCTGCTGAATAAGGCGGTAGATGATCTGGTTGCCAGCGGACATCCGCGCGAAGCGATTGGTATCAGCGCCAATGAGGACGGGGTGGAATTGCCCTTTTCCCGCTGGTCCGAAAAGCACTGCGATCGGTTCGCCCGCCAGGTAGCTCACATAGGTGATCGCGTCGCCACGGGACGCGCCGGCAACCGCGAAGTCACTGTAAAAGTCGAAGTAGGTTTTTTTCGATAGCGGGCTCGCCTTCTGCCGATCGATCTGCGCTTCGCGCAAGAATTCAAAAGCAGCGCGGATCTCGCGCTCATCAACAGCGGTGCGGTGCTCGTAGCTGCCGTGCTCCCGCTCTGCTTGCCTCTGCAATCTGCCGAGTTCCTTCGTAAACTTCTTATTGAGAACCCGCGATCGCCAGTGATCGAAATCGTTGCCGATTTCGCATTCATATCCGGCGTTTTCGCCAGCGCTGCTCTTGCTGGCATCGAGCAGTCGAGACATGTCGAAGCCGTCGGAGCGCACCTTTCTGAACATCACGACATCAGACCCCTTGAAAGTCTTTCGCAGTTGCTCGCGAAACAGTGGATCTGCTGCCAGATGTGTCAATTCGGCGCTATCGCCGACGGGTGCGTTGTAGTCGCACACGCCAAAGTCCGCGAACTGAGAGATTGCCACTCCGTGCGAGCGCTGTGACACCAGGGGGATGACCGCGATCGGCTCGCCGCCGGTCGTTCGCCGAACCACCACAGTGGCCTGCGTTGCCGCAATTTCCGGCAAGAAGCGATCGTGGAGCATGTGCTGCCAGAGCGGCGACTGAAACGCCGTCGCTCCGTGCGCCTCGTAAAGAACGCGATATTCAGGCGACAGGAAGTCGAAGCGCTCCTCGCGGTTGACTGTCCAGTCTGTCGTGGTCTCGCGCAACGGCAAAGTCGGCATGCTGCATCCTCGTAGAGTGGCCAGTGTCGTCTCGCACCAGCGAAGACTATTGGCCGGGTTCTTGGCAGGAACGGCCGATCCGCCAGGCGGTCGTTCCTGCAGGCACAATCTCGGTCAGGCGATCGGTGAACGCCCGGCTGATGCGTGCGGGTCAAGTTTGAAGTCCCGGCGCTTGATGACGTCGCCCTTGATCTGCCGTCCCATTTTCTTCCACAGGAAGGCCGATGCGGCTTTCGGATAAACGTGAAGTCCGGACGGCTTGGTGGACGGATTGTCGACGCCGAGCGTGCGTCGCAACACGCCATTGCCATAATGCACGGCGTAGGAGTTCCAGATGTCCTTCGTCCAGTGCTCCATGGTCACCGAAATATTCAGGCAGTCGTGATTATGGACGCGGTGAGGCGCATAGAGCGGCCACGTCACCATCTCCCCTGGCTGCAGATCGACAACCGTCGCGTAATCGTCGAACCATGGCTCGTAGGGCATGTTCTCGTCGGTCTCACGAAGCAGAATCTTCTCAACATGGCTGCCAGCCACGAACACTTCTGAGCGAGGATAGAGATAGACGCGCTTGACGCCTTCGATCTGCCAGAGTGACTGACCCTGAATGTCTGCGTGATAGTAGACATTCGCATCGGGCGACGAGACGAGTACGCCCATATTGCGCTTGAACGTCTCGAAGCCAGGCATGCGTCCCTGAAACTCGCTGAAGATGTCGTCCAGGAGCCTTCGATACTCCGGCGCCCAGTCCATGACACGACGGATGTTCATCCATATGCGTCCCTTCTCGATCGCCTCGAGAGCCTGGAGACCGCTCGCGTCGCCAAGAACACCGTAAAGGCGTTCCTTGTTGTTGGTGTCGGTGTCCATCGACTCGATTCCGAGTTCACGAGCCGGGCACCGTTCGATCAGACGTCCGATAGCCTCCCGCGTGAACATGCCGCTTTCACGCAGGCGATGATTGAGCCGGACGACCTCGTTGCCGAAGAGACGCTCATGACGCCCTTCCCAGTTACTGATGATGTCGCCATTCATGACCATCGAGTTCATTTTGATGCTCTCCCTGTAAGTGTTCCGCCCGCAGCGCGCGTGGATGACAAGAGGACGATACGAATGCTTTTTCTTGCAACTGTCCCATCGTTGAACAGCCAAGAAGGTACAATCCGTTACTGCAGGAAGCATGCCGAAGCGGTTAAAGCCTCTGGGGCGATCCCAAGAGCGGTTAATATTCCGTCACCAGCACTTCGGAAATTGTTGCAATGAGAGGCCACACGATCAATGCATCGTGCAGCCCGACTCCGCGTGCATACTATTTAGATTTCCAGCCGCTGCTTCAACGCCGTGCGTAGGGGTCGTACGGCAGGTCCTCGCGTGCCAGCCTGCCGCGCGGATCGTGTGCGGTCTGTCGAGGCGCCGCTCGACGCGGCGCGGCGTTCAGCAACGAGCCGGGTGCGGCGGGCACCGGATCGGTTGGTTGCAGCGGCTGCTGCTGCGACCTGGCCGGGGGGGACGCGGTCCGGCGCGGAGCAGCGCCCGTCCTTGGCAAGGGTTGGCGGGACGGGCCGCGATGCATGTCGGTCGCTATGCCGAAAACCAGCACGCCCAGGCTGCCGAGGGTGAACCCAGCAGCACCTCCGAAGGCGACCGCCTGCTTCAGGCTCGGCGGCCAACTCCGCGAGCGCGGCGGAATAGGTGGCGAGATGACACGGACATTGGTGCTGTCGAGTTGCTGGCGCTCGGTGGCCACGCGCGAGCGGGCAAGGAAATTCTCGTAGATGGTGCTGCGCGCGGCAGCTTCCCTCGTCAGTTCGCGAAGTCTGATCTGCGCTTCGTTCTCTGAAAAGACGTCGCTCGATACCTCGGTCGCTTCGCTCTCGAGCGCCGCAACGACCGACCGGGCTTGTTCCAATTCGTTCTGCGCGGCACGCAAGAGGCGCTGAACTTCAGCCTCGATCTCGCTTTGCAGCGAACGCAGTTCCAATTCGATACTCTGGCGGCGCGGATGGCGTGGCCCCAGCGTTGCCGACTGCGCGTCGGATTGTTGTTTCAAAGTGGCATATTGTGTCCGCAGCGCAGACAACGTCGACGACTGGATCGCCATCGAGTTGCTGTCGCCGGACGCGAGTGCGTCATAACGGGACTGGGCGGCGATCAAGCGCTCGCGCGCTTCGCGAAGCTGGCCGTCGACCTGCGACATCGACCGGCTGCTGATCAGTTCGCCGCTGCTGACGCGAAGGCCGTTGGCCTGCCGGAACGCCTCGACCTCCTCTTCGGCGTCGTTGACGCCGGCACGCAGTTCGGAAAGGCGCGCCGACAGCGCCGCTGCCGTCCGTCCTGCGCCTTCGGCATCGCCCGCGATCAGTTCCGCCTTGAATTCCTCGATGATCACCTCGGAGATGCGGACCGATTTCTGCGCATCGCGACTCCAGACAGACAGCGTGATGACGAAGGATCGCTCGTCGCGGCGAGCAGTTGCGCGGCGCCGCAACGCATCGAGCGCCACGATGGCGGGATCGACCCGTGGTCCCCCTTGCCCAACCCCGAAGCTGAAGCTGAACGGCGATCGTGGTGGTATGAATTCCTCGTCGCTGGTCAGGTCGAGCCGATCGACGACGCGCAAGAGCACATTGCGCGACAACAGCGTCTGAAGCTTGCCGTCGACGTTGAGCAGTTGCGTGTCGCGCTGCTCCGATCGCCCGTAGAGATCGTCGGTGACGACCTGAAGCCCGGACGGATCGACCAGAATTTCACTCGTCACCGTGTAGCGATGCGGGGTGACCACGGCATAGGTGACAGCCAGCACGACGCCGACGATCGCAGCGCCGACGATCCAGCGGAACTTGACTCGAAGCCAGTGGAGAAGCCGGGCAATGTCGATCTGGAGGTAGTGCTCCAGAGCCTGCGCGTCGCCCCTGTTATGTCGATGTGCCTCCGTGGGCTGGCGGCGCGTCATTCCCCGATCACCTCTTCTTGCCGGCCGGAACTCCTCACCGTTCCTCCCAACCTTATGGTCGAGCAGCGTTAATGATCGGTTACGTGCAGGCGCGCAGGCGTCGGAGCGAGGAGGCGGCGGCTCTTGGTTAGCGCCGCGTTAACGATTGGCGGCTAGGCTGCGGCATAGGATTGGGCCTGGATGGCCCCGCGCATTCGGCGAGGAAGGCCGGCGGAACCGCCGCATGACCATTTCGAAACGCACCTTCAACGTCGTCCTCTTCATTTTCTTCCTGCTGTCGATGTGGTTGCCGGGCGAAGAGATGCCGGCGATTCTCACCCCGCTTCGGTATGTGGTGTTCCTGACCCTGTCCGGATTCATCATTTTCACAGCCTACATGGCGGTGGGGCTTCGTGTTCCAAGAAGTGCCGAAGCGGCATTGATCTCGACCTTTCTCTTCTACGTTTCGCTTTCGGCATTCTGGAGCGTTCAGCAACCCGACACTTACATCAAGGCGATGCTTATCCTCGCCGCGATGCTGACCTGTTTGAGCATCGCCAATCTCAAGCCACTGGATGAGACGCTCCGCATACTCTTCGCGGCGACAGCGACATTCGTGGTCGCCTCCGTGTTCGTCGCCGTCCTCGTGCCCTCGATCGGGGTGGAGACCGGCTGGGAACATGCAGGCAAATGGAAAGGGCTTTCGCCACAGAAGAACGGCATGGGAGCGCTCTCCGCGCTTACCCTTGTCGCCGGCCTTGCGATACCCCTGCGGCCGCGGGCGACCCCGGGTCGGCAGGCATGGGCGCTGGCGGGTCGTTCAATTGTCGTGGCGCTAGCCGCACTCGGCGTCTACATGGCGGGCTCGCGCGGTGCACAACTGACCTCACTGCTCGGGATTGCTTCGCTGCTTCTCGCCTATGCCCCCCGACTGCTTCAGAGACTAGTACTCCTCGCGCTGCTGCTGTTCTCGGTCCCGCTGATCAATCTCGGCGTGTCCACCTTTGTCATCGACGCCGACAAGATCGGCATCGTCGGCCTGACGATCGACACAAACAGCAGAACCACGATCTGGGAGTATGGGCTCACGCAGATGGCCGGGCGAGAGTTGTTCGGCCACGGCGTCAGCGGGTTCTGGACCGAAGAACGAATGATCGCGTTCCAGGACATTCACGGCTGGGTGCTCGACAATTTCCACAACGGATACATCACCATCCTGGTCGAAGGCGGGGTGGTCGGCTTCCTTCTGTTCACGCTCGGTCTCGCACTTTGCTATGTCCTGCTGCTGGTGGCGATCGGCACCATGAAGGACCGGTTCCTCGCACTCGCCTTCGCGCTTCTCAACAGCTTCGCCGTGGGCAACCTGGTGGAGAACGAAGCGGGCCGATCGACTTCCTCGTCGATCATCATCTTCGCCGTGATCGCCTTCTCGCTTCGCTCCTACATCAGCGAGCGCCTTGCGGAGAATGACGGGAAACGCTTTGTTGACCACAGCGGCACAATGCCCGCGCGCTTAACCGGGCCGAAGCCACACAGGGTTTAGCAGTCAGTCTCCCGAAACCAGCGATTGCCGACCCATGACCGCCAGCCGCGGAAGCCGCCCGCCTCGAATTCTCTTCGTGCAGACCCAGGCCGAGATGGCCGGCGCACAGGAAATCTCGCGCCTGCTCGGCAATGAACTGGCTTCAGCGGCCGGCGGCGGCTTCGAGGTTCATCACCTCTTCCTTTATCGCAAAACCGCTGGCTGCGATGGGTTTCCGAATGTGCAATTCGTCGCTCGCGAACGCCCACGCGGGCCATTCGATGCCATGCGCTTCATCGGCCGGCTCTTCGCGATCATCCGTCGCCTGCGACCGGACGTCGTTCTGACGTTCCAGCACTATGGCAACATCGTCGCCGCACCGGCCGCACGATTGGTCGGCGTGCCGCGGATCATCGCAAACCATGTCTCCGCGCCGGCCACGATCAGCGGCCCGGTGCGTTTCATCGACAGGCTCGTCGGGCTCGCGGGGTTCTACGACGTCATTACCGTCAATTCCCAGGCGACGCGGCGCGACTATCAGGCCTATCCCTCGCGCTATACACGGCGCATCGTGCATGTGCCGCACGGCTTTTCCCAGCGCACGAGCAGCCTTGCAAAGCAGGATGCACGCGCGCGGTTCGGTCTTCCTCGCGACGTGCCGCTGATGGGGACGGTTGCCAGGCTGCATCCACTCAAGCGGATCGATCTTGCCGTCGCCACGCTGACCCATCTACCCACCGCCCATCTCGCCATCGCCGGACAGGGACCGGATCTGGAACGGCTTCGATCGATCGCGCGAGAACACGGTGTGGCCGAACGCGTGCATTTCGCGGGCGAGATGGACGCAGATGCCGTTGGCGATTTCCTGGCGGGGCTGGACCTTTTCGTCTTTCCCAGCGAGGCGGAAACTTTTGGACTGGCTGCCGTCGAAGCTGCGCAAGCGGGTGTTCCCGTCGTGGCGCAGGATCTGCCCGTGCTGCGCGAAGTGCTTGATGTCGACGGTGAACCGTGTGCGGTCTTCGTCGACGCCAGCGATACGCCCGCTTTCGCCAAAGCCATCAGCCAGGTGATGGAGGACGCATGCATCGCGGAGCATCTCTCGACACTCGGACGCCGCCTGTCCGAGCGCTATTCGGTCGGCGCAATGGTCGATGCCTATCGTGCCCTGATCGTTGGTGAGGAGGACCGATGAACGCGCGCCAATCGATCCGCATCGTCGCCGACGCTCACGCTCTTTCGGCTTTCGTACCGGCGCTGGCGGAACGGCTGGCGCGCCGGCCCGGGTCAAGCGTCACCGTCGAAATCTCTTCCACCGGAGCGATGCGTGACACCGCGCTGGAAACTCTGTTGACCTTGGAACGAATGGTCCTGCGGCGTGGCAGGTCATGCTGGTCGGACCTCATCGGGGAAGACAGGCTCAACGCGTTACTCGGCATCCCCTCCACCGCCGAGCCAGATATCGTCATCGATCTGACCGAGGCCGGCGTCGAGCATGCAACCGCCAAGGTCTTGCGGCCTCTCTATGACGGCGCGCCGGGAGAATCAGCACTTGCCTCCGCGCTGTTCTTCAACGGCACGCCGCAAATCTCCATCTTGAGCAGCAGTCCCGGCGAAGAAGTGGTTGTCGTCGCAAACGGCGTCGCGTCGCTGGAGGCCGCGAGCGGCATCGGCGGCGCGATGGAGGCCGTGTGGTCGCGGGTCCTCATGCTGATCGAGAAGGCCCTGGCTTCGCCACGCGAAACAGGACAGGCCCCTACGCGCGCGGTGCATCCGCTGACGCGCTCCGACGTGGTTCGCCGCAGCTCGAAGATGACGGCAATGGCCGCCGCGCGCGCGGCATATCGGCTATGCTGCCATGCGCCTCACTGGCGCGTCGGCTGGCGACACACGACGGAGGCTCAGGACGTTTGGAGCCGGCGGGATCTCGGCGGAAAGGCCTGGAACATCCTTGCCGATCCCGGCGATCATTTCTACGCAGACCCTTTTCCGTTCCGCCATGGCGGCCGCGACCACCTGTTCTTCGAGGACCTCGACCACAAGACCAACAAGGGCATCATATCGGTCGTCGTGTTTGACGAGGATGGCGTGCCCGGCCCAGTCGTACCCGTCATTGAAGAACCTTGGCATCTCTCCTATCCGTTCCTCATCGAGGCCGACGGAGAAATCTGGATGATCCCGGAAGCCTCGTTGAGCGGCGAGGTCAGCATCTACCGTGCCGTCGACTTCCCCCATCGCTGGCAGCGCCACGGCGCATTGCTCAGCGGCCTGGAGGCGGCCGATGCGACCGTCGTCCAGCATGAAGGCCGGTTCTACATGTTCGCGGTGGTGCGCGACGGCGTCGGAGGATACTCGGACGCTCTGTCGATCTGGCACGCCGACGGGCTCTTCGACCCCTGGCTGCCGCATGCGGGCAATCCGGTAATGGTGGATGACAGGTCCGCACGGCCAGCCGGCAATTTCGTCATCCAGAATGGCGCACTGATGCGACCGGTCCAGGATTGTCGGCACGGCTATGGCGCGGCGTTGAACCTCGCGCGCATCGACCATCTCGATCCCGAGCACTTCGAACAGTCGATCGAGACACATCTGGCGCCGGGCGTTGCTGCCTGGCCCGGCCGCAGGCTGCACACGCTCAATCGCGCCGGCACGCTCGAAGCCATCGATGGCAGCATCATTCGCCCGAAGTTGGGTCTGGCGGCATCTGTGGTTGACCGCGCCAACCGCCCAATATAGTCCGCCATGTCAGCTCGCGACCATGCCGCAGGCAAGGATAAATTCATCCTG
Source organism: Mesorhizobium sp. CAU 1741 (assembly GCF_039839275.1). Classification (NCBI taxonomy): domain Bacteria; kingdom Pseudomonadati; phylum Pseudomonadota; class Alphaproteobacteria; order Hyphomicrobiales; family Phyllobacteriaceae; genus Mesorhizobium; species Mesorhizobium sp. CAU 1741. Next base: position 316,531 of record NZ_JBDOQP010000002.1, read on the forward strand.
CTCTTTCATAACAAGAAAATGAATTGGTGCTAGATTTTTACTACTCTAACTTGTTCATGTCTTAGGCAGGGGTTTGGGAAAATCATGAAACTGTTCGCAAGCATCGCGCTGGCGTTTGCTGTGACGCTCGGCGCGTCCGGTACCGTCCAGGCCAACACGCTCGTCGCAAATGTCGACATATCCTCCCAGACGATGACCGTGACCCATCGCGGAAAGGTCAAGTATCGCTGGAAGGTATCGACGGCGCGCCCGGGCAAGATCACGCCATCGGGAACATGGTCGGCGAAGTGGCTGTCCAAGAACCACAAGTCGAGCCGTTACAACAACGCACCGATGCCGTACTCGATCTTCTACAGCGGCAACTATGCGGTCCACGGCACAAACCAGGTCAACCGGCTCGGCCGGCCGGCTTCCGCCGGCTGCGTGCGGCTGCATCCGGACAATGCGCGGGTTCTGTTCGAACTGGCGCAGCGTGAAGGGCTGAAGAACACACGCATCATCGTCAGGCGCTAAGGGCTACTCGACGCTGGGGATGTTCTCGGGATCGAACTCCGGCTGGTCCGCCTGCGCGGTGGGCTGGCGGGGGAACCCCTTGCGTCCCGACACCTCCTTGGTGTCGCGCGGGATCTCCAGCGGACTGGCGGCATAGGCGGCAACGAGTTCGGCGACTGAATTCAGCGCATGGACATGGATGCGCTCGTAGCCATGCGAGGCGTCGATGCCGAATGTCGCGAGCGCGGTGCGCACGTCGTGCCCTGCCTCGATCGCCGAGGCGGAGTCCGAGCGGTAGTAGCGGAAAAGATCCTTCTGGAACGGGATGTTCTCCTCCCGACAGAGATCGACGAGCTTCTTTGTCAGGTGATAGTCGAAGGGCCCGGCCTGGTCGGCCATGGCGATCGTCACCCCGAATTCCGACGAGTTCTGTCCCGGTGCCGTGGTGCCGTTGTCGATCGTCACCATGGACGCGATCTCGGACGTAACGATCGACGCCGCGCCGACGCCGACTTCCTCGGCGATGGTGAAGAGCCAGTGGACATCCACCGGCGTGGTGATCTGCTCGCGCTCCAGCGCCTCGATCGCCGCCAGCGAGATGGCCACGCCGGCCTTGTCGTCGAGATGGCGCGAGTTGATGTAGCCGTTATCGAGGAACTCGGCGCCTGTGTCGAAGGCGACGAAGTCGCCGACGTCGATGCCCAGCGCACGTGTCTCGGAACGCGATTGCGTAATCGCGTCGATCCTGAGTTCGACATAATCCCAACCGACAGGCAGCGTGTCGACCTCGTCGTTGAAGGTGTGACCCGAGGCCTTGAGCGGCAGCACGGTACCGCGGAAGCTGCCCTGCTCACTATAAAGCGTCACCCGTCCGCCTTCCGCGAAGCGCGCCGACCAGTGGCCGATGGGCACGAGTTCGAGGCGGCCGTTCTCCTTGACCAGCTTCACCTGGGCGCCAAGCGTGTCGAGATGCGCGACGATGGCCCGCGCGCCCTTGCGGCGGCTGCCCTGGCGCACGGCACGGATGGCGCCGCGCCGTGTCAGTTCCGGCGTGAGGCCGAGACGCTCGAGCTCGCGCGAGCAGTGGTGCACGACCTGGTCGGTGTAGCCGGTCGGACTGTCGATGGAGAGCAGCGCCTTCAGCTGCGCAACGAGGTAGTCTTCGTCAATTCTCATGGTCACAATTTGCCGAGAGCCTGGGCAGCCGCGCGGTGTCCCGAAAGTGGAAATAGCAGGTCGATAAAGCGTTCCGCCGTCGGCTGCGGTTCATGGTTGGCCAGGCCGGGTCGCTCATTCGCCTCGATGAAGACATAGTCGGGCTCGCTCGGCGAACGCACCATGAAATCGATGCCGACGACCGGGATGTCGATCGCGCGCGCGGCAGCGACCGCCGCTTCCACCAGCCGGTGGTGGACGACGCCCGTCACGTCATGGATCGAACCGCCGGTGTGCAGGTTGGCGGCCTTGCGCACCACCACCTCCTGGCCCTCGTCCGGCACGCTGTCGAGCGTGAGGCCGGAGGCGGCGAGACAACGCTCCGTCTCTGCATCGATCGGTATCTTGCTTTCGCCACCCGTCGCAGCGGCGCGTCGGCGCGACTGGCTGGCGATCAGGCTGCGTATCTTCTTGGTGCCGTCTCCGACAATGCGCGGCGGTCGCCGCACGGCGGCAGCCACCAGCTTGAAGTCGATGACGACGAGCCGCAGATCCTCGCCGTCGAAGCATGCTTCGATGAGCACCCGGTCACACACTTCGCGGGCCACCGAAACCGCACGTTCGACGTCGTCTATCGTCTCCAGGCCGACGGCAACGCCGCGACCCTGCTCGCCGCGGGCCGGCTTGACGACGACGCGCCGGTGCTTTTCCAGGAACGCCTTGATGGCATCCGTGTCGCCGGTCGCCGTCATCTGCTCTGGCACCATGAGTCCAGCGCGCTCGACGACGCGGCGCGTGACGGCCTTGTCGTCGCAGATCGACATCGCCACGCCAGACGTCAGCTCCGACAGGCTTTCGCGGCAGTGCACCGAGCGACCACCATGGGAAAGCCGGAAGAAGCCACCCTCCGCGTCGGTGATCTCCACATGGACGCCACGCCGATGCGCCTCGTCGACGATGAGGCGCGCGTACGGGTTGAGTTCGTCATACGCTTCGAGGGGTCGCGCGAAGAGCTTTTCGTTGATCGGGTTCTTGCGCTTCACCGCGAAGACCGGGACGCGCCGAAAGCCGAGCTTTTCATACAAAGCGATCGCCTGGTCGTTGTCGTGCAGGACCGACAGATCCATGTAGGCGGCGCCACGGGCCGAGAAGTGCTCGGCCAGGCGGCGCACCAGCATCTCGCCGATGCCGGGATGGCGCGCCTGAGGGTCGACCGCCAGGCACCAAAGCGACGAGCCATGCTCGGGATCGTCGAAGGCGCGGCCATGGTCGATGCCGGTCACCGTGCCGATGATCTCGCCGGATGCATCGTCCTCCGCGACAAAATAGGTGATCGCCCGGTTGTCGCGGTTCGACCAGAAGAAGTCCGGCCTGACCTGTACCATGCCACGCGCCGTATAGATGCGGTTGACCGCGCGGGCGTCAGCCTCGGACGAAAGGCGCCGTACGAAATACCCGCCCGACTGGCGACGGCTGGAACGATAGGTCGACAGGTCGAGACGGAAAGTGTGTGAGGGGTCGAGGAACACCTCCTGCGGGGCGGCTGCCAGCAGCACGTGCGGATCGCGGACGTAGAGTGCGATGTCGCGCCGCTCCGCGCCCTCCTGGCGCAAGGCGTCCAGCAAATCCTCCGCCTCGGAAAATGTCTGCGCGAATATCAGGCGCCCCCACCCGCAGTCGACGGATGCCGCCTCCTGCGAGGCGGCATCTCCGGGGGCAGATCCCTGGAACGGTTGCAGGGACTCCGCGCGCATGCGTTTCAGTCGATGGGCAAGCGCCTTGTCCGAACGTGCTGCCCCTTTGCCGTTCTCCTTCGTCATGCCGTCATATCCCATGCGTCTGCATCCACATCTCAAGAAGACCGGCCTGCCACAGCTCCGAACCCTGCAGCGGCGTGATGTGCTCCGTGGGGTTGGTGAAGAGCTGCTGCAGATAGTCTTCCCGGAAGATGCCGCGTTCTTTCGCGACGCGGGAGGTCAGCGCATCCCGGACCATATCGAGATACGGACCGTCGACATATTTGAGCTGCGGAACCGGGAAGTAACCCTTCTTGCGGTCGATCACCTGGTGGGGAACGACAAGCCGCGCCGCGTCCTTCAGCACACCCTTGCCGTTTTCACGAAGCTTCTCTTCCGGCGGAATCTTCGCGGCCAGCTCGACCAGTTCATGGTCGAGGAAGGGCACGCGCGCCTCCAGGCCCCAGGCCATCGTCATGTTGTCGACGCGCTTGACCGGGTCATCGACCAGCATCACCTGGCTGTCCAGGCGCAGAGCAGCATCGACCGGCGTGTCGGCGCCGGGGCGGCGCAGATGCTCGGCGACCAGCGCGAGACTTGCATCCTCGTCGGGCAGCCAATCCGGGTTCACATGGGCCTTCATCTTCTCATGCGAGCGGTCGAAGAAGACGCGGGCGTAGTCGCCGACGACGTCGTTCGAGGAAGCCAGCGGAGGGTACCAGTGGTAGCCGCCGAAAACCTCGTCGGCGCCCTGCCCCGACTGCACAACCTTGATGTGCTTCGAGACCTCCTCGGCCAGCAGATAGAAGCCGACATTGTCGTAGGACACCATCGGTTCCGACATGGCGGCGAAGACGCTCGGCAGCGCACCCATCAGCCGGTCCGAAGGAACGAAGATCTTGTGGTGGTCGGTATCGAAGTGCTCGGCAATAAGATCCGAATAGACGAACTCGTCGCCCTTCTCGCCATTGGCTTCCTCGAAGCCGACCGAGAACGTCATCAGGCCTTTCTGGCCTTCCTCGGCAAGGAGACCGACGATCATGCTGGAATCGACACCGCCGGACAGAAGCACGCCGACAGGAACGTCGGCGACCATGCGGCGGCGAACCGCGGTCCGCAGCGCGTCGAGCACCATGTCGCGCCAGTCCTGCGACGACAGGCCGGACAGCGAGGAGTCCCGCTCGTGGGGCGGCGACCAGTAGACGGTGTCGGACTTGCGGCCGTCCGGCTCGATCACGCGTATCGTCGCCGGCGGCAGCTTGCGCACGCCATTGATGATGGTGCGTGGCGGCGGCACGACGGCATGGAACGACAGGTAATGATGCAGCGCATGGCGGTCGATCGACGTGTCGATGTCGCCGCTCTTGACCAGAGCCGGCAGCGACGACGCGAAGCGGATCGCATGTGGCGTTTCCGCAAGGTAGAGCGGCTTGATGCCGAATCGATCGCGGGCCATGACCACGCGCCCGGTATCGCGCTCGTGGATGACGAAGGCGAACATGCCGTGGAAGCGGTTGACGCATTCCTTGCCCCAGGCGTGCCACGCCTTGAGGATGACCTCCGTGTCGCCATGCGAGAAGAAATTATAGCCCTTGGCTTCGAGTTCGCGGCGCAGCTCAGGATAGTTGTAGATGCAGCCATTGAACGCGATGGAAAGCCCCAACTCGCCGTCGACCATGGGCTGCCGCGCCTTTTCGGTCAGATCGATGATCTTGAGCCGCCGGTGGGCAAGCGCCGCGTTGTTGTGGATCACCAAGCCGGAGCCGTCGGGTCCACGCGGCGCGAGCGCGTCCATCATTCTGGTCTGGGCGAGAGCCGAGGGCTGCGCGCCGTCGAAGCGTACTTCTCCGCAAATTCCACACACGTTTGGGTCAAGACCTCCGTTGTCGTTCAAAAATATCGCTCCAGCATAGGGATTATGCCGGGCAAGCGAAACCTGGCCGGTGGAAAACCTGCCGTTTTTGGAACGCTCCCTGGCAATCGAGGTTCCCTGAAATCTGTTCATTGCGCGAAATCAGGGACCGTGTTCGTGAATCCCACCGTCATCCAGCAACGGGATCGGCGTGGCAATTTGACCGACCTTCGCCCAATGGACGCGCAGGGCCACCGAGACTATTTTGCCGCGCAAATTCAGGAAGGTGCCATGAACTACCAGCGGTTTTTCGAAGAGGCGATCGATCAGCTCCATGCCGAGCGGCGCTACCGGATCTTTGCCGATCTGGAGCGGATCGTCGGGTCGTTTCCGCGCGCGATCTGGCGCAACAACGGCGATGCGCGCGAAATCACCGTGTGGTGCTCGAACGACTATCTCGGCATGGGACAGCATCCCCAGGTCATCGCGGCATCGCAGCAGGCGGCGGGTGCCATGGGTTCCGGCGCCGGTGGCACGCGCAATATTTCGGGCACCAACCATCCGCTGGTCGAGCTGGAGCTCGAACTTGCCGACCTGCACGCCAAGGAGGCCGCGCTAGTCTTCACCTCGGGTTTCGTTTCCAACGAGGCCGCCATCTCGACCATCGGCAAGCTGCTGCCGAACTGCCTCATCCTTTCCGACGAACTGAACCACGCCTCGATGATCGAGGGCGTGCGCAGATCTGGCGCCGAAAAGAAGGTTTTCCGCCACAACGACCTCGTGCATCTTGAAAGCCTGCTGCAGCATGCTGGCCGCGAGCGTGCAAAGGTCATCGTGTTCGAAAGCGTCTATTCGATGGACGGCGACATCGCACCGATCGCGGCGATCGCGGACCTCGCCGACAAGTATAACGCGATGACCTACATCGACGAGGTTCACGCCGTCGGCATGTATGGCGAACGCGGCGGTGGCATCACGGAACGTGAAGGCCTCGCCGCGCGCATCGACGTGATCGAGGGAACCCTAGCCAAGGCGTACGGCACCCTCGGTGGCTACATCACCGGCACGCGCTCGGTGATCGACGCGGTTCGCTCCTATGCCCCCGGCTTCATCTTCACGACGGCCCTGCCGCCCTCCATCGCTGCCGCCGCGACGGCATCCATCCGCCACCTGAAGACGTCGCAAGTCGAGCGCGATGCGCATCAGCGCCAGGCGCAACGCGCCAAGGATGTGCTATCGGGCGCCGACCTGCCGGTAATGGCGTCGGAAACCCACATCGTGCCGCTGCTGGTCGGCGATCCGGAACTCTGCAAGATGGCCAGCGACAGGCTGCTGGCCAAGCATGGCGTCTACATCCAGCCGATCAATTATCCGACCGTGCCGCGCGGCACGGAGCGGCTGCGCATCACGCCCACGCCATTCCACGACGACGCCTTGATCGACACGCTCAAGGACGCGTTGGTGGAGACGTGGAATGCGCTGGGGATTCCCTTCAAGGACCAGAGCCGACCCCAGACCCCGGTCAGGTCCGATCGCGTGGTGCCGCTGGTGGTGGCGAAGTCCGGCGGCTGATGACGCCCGACTGCCTTACGGATGCACGAAGCGTCCGAGGATTTCTCCCTTGCCAAGCGCCCAGGTGCCACGCACATAGGCGCCGCGAAGCGGCTTGTCGTTGATCGGTGCCAGGCTCGCGATATTCGAGAACGCCGGCGCGCCAAAGCGGATCGACGCCGTGCCTTCATACATCTCCGACAGAACCGTATCGTAGAGTTCCGCCCGAACCACCTCATGCACGGCCGTCGTCTCCAGCGACGGGTCTGGCAGAATCCGCACGCCCAGACGCGGCGTGGACATGAATTTCACCGTGGGAGATCCGACGAGCTCCGCCGGCGGCGTGACGCTCTCGACGTTGAGCTTGATCGAGAAGAGCTGTTCGCCCATCCGCTGGAGATTGCCGCAAATCTCGTTGCCCGCCCAGTACAAGGGGGTGTCGTCGCACAGCAGCTTGGTCATGCCGTAGACCTCCCGGCCCACGAGCAGCGACGCGTCGGTGGACGTGAACAGGCTGACCGCGATCAGCCCCTCCGTCTCGCCGTGGCGGACACGAAGCGTGATGCCGCCTTCATGGAACTTGCCGATATAGGGGAGCTGCGTCATCTCGCCGACAAAGGCCATCGCCGTGTTCCCGACGAGTTCGAGCTCGGGCGGCAGCGCCGCCTGTGCGGCGGCGGGGTCGATCTCATAGCTGACGCGCACCATGCGCGCATCGGTCATGTAATAGGGCGGCTTACCGTAGATCGGCGCGCCGTAGGGAATGCTGTAGCCCTTGTCCATCGCAGTCCTATGCCTTCTTGATCGACGACGGGCAGCCCGGTGTTGCCAGCCGGCACAGGGGCCGGCGCACTTGCAGCGCATCCCGCCAGAAACATTATAATGTCCTGACGATATGACATTCAAATGCCTGACACAAGGCGGACCTGTCGCAATTCAGTAGTCAGGTCAGCGCCGGCTTATCCATCTCGCCAGCCTGTCCGCCGCTTCCTCGATCTGGTCGAGCCGGCGATGGAAGCACAGCCGGAAATAGTCGTCGCCGCCGGCGCCAAAGGCCGTTCCGGGCGCAAGACCGACATTCGCATTGTCGATGATGTCGAAAGCCGCGCTGGTGGTGTCGGTGATGCCGTCGATGCGGAAGAATGCGTAGAACGCACCCGCCGGCGGCGACAGGTCGACCCGGCCGGTCGCCAACAGCCGCTCGCAGACGATATCGCGCGCCGCATGCGCACGTTCCACCTGCTGCGCGATAAACGCGTCGCCTTCATCAAGCGCGGCAACCGCGCCGCGCTGCAGGAATGCAGGCACGCCCGAGATCGAATACTGCATCAGGTTTTCGAAGACCTGCTGCAGTTCCGGATGCACCTTGAGCCAGCCGACCCGCCAGCCGGTCATCGCCCAGTTCTTGGAGAAGCTGTTGACGAACATGATCCTGTCGTCGGGTAGCATGACGTCCAGAAACGACGGCGCGCGGCGCCCGCCATAGTAGAACAGCGAGTAGATCTCGTCGGCAATCACCCACAGGCCGCGCTCGCGGGCCAGGGCGAGTATGGCCGCCAGCGTCTCGCTGTCGGCAGTCCAGCCGGTCGGATTGGAGGGTGTGTTGATGAAGATCGCCCGCGTTGCCGGCGTGATGGCGGCGGCCACCTTCTCGACATCGCAGGTCCAGCCATTGCCTGAACGGTCGAGCGTGACGGCTACCGGCTTTGCGCCGGCGATGCCTGCGGCGGCAGCAAAGTTCGGCCATGCCGGAGACAGGTATACGACCTCGTCGCCATGGCCGGCCACGGCATCGAGCGCGAGCTGGATGGCGTGCATCCCCGACGTCGCCACGATGAACTCCTCGGCGGCGAATGCCTTGCCGAAATGGCGCGTATAGTAGCGGGCAAGCGCCTCACGCAGTTCCGGTATGCCACGCTGCCACGTGTAAAAGGTCTCGCCCGCAGCCAGTGCCCTGGACGCGGCATCCGAGATAAAGGTGGGGGTCGGCAGGTCGCCCTCGCCCGCCCACAGCGGGATCATCCCCTCCTTGTTGCGGCCATGGCTCATCACCGCGACGATGCCGCTTTCCGGCGCGTTGCGGGCTTCAGGGCGAAGGTGGTCAAGCTGGGTCATGGCTTCGTCTCGCAAAAAAGGAAGACCCCGGCCGCATGCGACCGGGGTCCAAGACGCCTATCTCAGCGCCTACCTGTTCGCAAGGAGATCGCGAATTTCGGTCAACAGCTTGACGTCTGCTGGCGGCGGCGCGGCCGGAGCCGCTTCCTTTTCCCGTTCGAGACGCCGGCGCATCGCATTCACTCCCCGCACCATCAAAAAGATGATCCAGGCAAGGATCAGGAAGTTGATGAGGACGGTGATGAAATTGCCGTAGGCGAAGACCGCGCCCTGCTCACGCGCCGCAGCCAGAGTGTCCGCTGTTACGCCGGATGACAACGGCAGGAAGTAATTCGAAAAGTCGAAACCGCCGAATATTGCTCCAACGATCGGCATGATGATGTCGTCGACCAGCGAGGAGACGATGAGGCCGAAAGCACCGCCGATGATCACGCCGACGGCGAGATCCATGACATTGCCCTTGGCAATGAATTCCTGAAATTCCTTGAGCATCCTTCCCTCCTGGAGAATGGAACCTTGGACGAATCGTGCCTCACACAATGCTCGGCAATCCGAACCATAGCAAAAGCGTCGCGCGCGATAAGCGAGAAAGTTCGTCACGCAACCCGGGCGATATGGGCGCGTTCCGTACACAGTGATTTGTCGGCGCCCGTGATGGAGATGCAGACCTTCCACCACCGCGCCAGCGCCCGGCCCACGACTACCCTGAACGCCAGGCCTCAGGTCCTGTCGGCCTGAGGTGGCTGATCGGAATCAAAGTCCTGTTCCAGGTCTTTGACAATGCCCATGAAGCGCCGAAAGAAGCGCTCCATGTAACTCAGCGTCTGCTCGAACTCCTGATCGTCGGGCAGTTCGGTCGCCGCACTCTCACCTTCAAGAGCGGTGATCCTCTCCTCCAACGCTTCGACGCGCTTCTGCAGGGCCGCGATGCCGTCGTCATAGGCCTCGCGTTCCTCGACGGCGAGGCGGCAGACGAGTTGTCCGCCGCGCTCCCTGCACAGGCTGGTGCGACCTGTGGTCGTGTCGATCCGGACATAGCCTTCGTCGGTTCGCTCCAGACGGTAGCGCTCCACCTCCTGCGCCGACGCCGGCATGGCGCCGATCGCAAGCACGATAACGGGGGCCAGGATTTGGAAACGAGTCATTTCACCCTCCATTGACGATCGACCGGATCAGAGCGCATTTTTATGCCGGAATTGCGTCGTGCCCGCGCTTTTCTTCGCGGGGCGATGCGCCTATAGCGGCTGCATGTCCAAGCTCATCTACAAGATCGTTCCCGAACCCCTGTGGCGCGATGCCGTAAACCACGGCGTTTTCGCTGGAGCCGCCATCGATCTCACTGACGGCTTCATCCATTTTTCCACCGCTGCGCAGGCACGGGAGACCGCGTCGAAACACTTCGCCGACCAGCACGACCTACTGCTCGTCGCGGTCGACGAAGATAGGCTTGGTCCGGCGTTGAAATACGAAGTGTCGCGTGGTGGCGCCCTGTTCCCGCACCTTTACGGTGACCTCGACCTCGCGGCCGTCGCATGGGTGCGGCCGCTGCCGCTTGGGCCGGACGGCGCCCACCAGTTTCCGGAGTTGGACGCATGATCCCCCTGCTCGACCGGCTCGGCCAGAGGCTGCTGTTCGCCTTCGACCCGGAAATGGCGCACGGGCTCTCGATCGCGGCGCTGAAGACCGGCATTCCGCTCTGCCGAGCGCCGGCTGCCGATCCGCGTCTTTCGGTGGAGGTAGCGGGCCTGCGCTTTCCCAACCCGTTGGGCATGGCCGCAGGTTACGACAAGAATGGCGAAGTGCCTGACGCGCTGCTCGATCTCGGCTTCGGTTTCGCGGAGGTGGGCACCGTCACGCCACTGCCGCAGCGGGGCAATCCGAAACCGCGGATCTTTCGCCTCCAAGATGATCTCGCCGTGGTCAACCGGCTCGGCTTCAACAATGACGGCCATGCAGCCTGTCTCAAGCGCATGCATGCGAGAAAGAGCCGGCAGGGAATCGTCGGCGTCAACATTGGCGCCAACAAGGACAGCAGTGATCGCGTCGCCGACTATCGGCTTGGCGTCGCGCGTTTCGCGGACGCTGCGAGCTACCTGACGGTCAACATCTCGTCGCCGAACACGCCGGGCCTGCGCAACCTGCAGGCACGCGAAAGCCTGGCCGAACTGCTTTCGGCCGTGAAGACGGCGCGTGACGAGGCCAATGCCAATCCGCCGATCTTCCTCAAGATCGCGCCTGACCTCGACGATGAGGAACTCGACGACATCGCTGCCGAGGTGCTGGAGAAGGGCATCGACGGCGTGATCGTCTCCAACACCACGTTGTCGCGAGACAGTCTCACCAGCCGCGAGGCGTCGCAGACGGGCGGCATGTCGGGGCGGCCGCTGTTCATGCGCTCGACCGCAGTGCTTGCGCGCATGCGGCGCAGGCTGGGCGCCGACGTGGCCATCATCGGTGTCGGTGGCGTCGACTCGGCCGAGACGGCGGCCGAGAAGATCAGGGCGGGCGCCGACCTCGTCCAGCTTTACACGGCCATGATCTATGCCGGGCCGACGATGCCCGGCGACATCGTCACGGGGTTGTCGCGCATCGCGCAGCGGGAAGGCGTCGCCTCGATCGCGGAATTGCGCGACACCACGCTTGCGCGATGGGAAGCGACGCCGCTCTAGACGGTGCCGAACGTTGCGCGGGTTCGCGCCGGCACCATGGCGAGCAGGCTGACGCCGCGGATGATCAGGAAGATGTGCAGCGCGGCCCACAGACCGGAATTGCCGAAGACGGGACCAAGCAGCAGCAAGGCCGCGACATAGGCAGCGAACGACACCAGCATCATGTTGCGCAGGTCGCGCGACCATGTCGCGCCCATGAAGATGCCGTCCATCTGGAACGCCAGAACCCCGCTCACTGCCGTCAAAGCGGCCCAGGGCAGGAACCTGCCGGCAGCGGCACGAACCTCTTCGGCGGTGGTCATGAAGGCAATGAACGCGTCGCCGAAAAGCAGGAATATCAGCGACACTGCCCCCGACACCGCGAAGCCCCAGATCGCGGTCAGCCGCAGTGCCTTCGCGAACGCCGGCCGGTATCGTGCGCCCACCGAGCGGCCCGCGAGCTGTTCGGCGGCAGCGGCGAAACCGTCGAGGAAGTAGCCGGAGAGCAGGAAGAAATTCATCAGCACCGCATTGGCGGCGAGGGTCAGCGTCCCCAGTTGCGCGCCCTGCCGCGCAAACAGCGCAAACGCACCGAGAAGCACGAACGACCGGATCATGATGTCGCGGTTGAGCGCGAACATGGTCTTCAGTGCCTCGATGTTGCGCAGCGCGCCTTCGGGCAGCGGCGGGAGGCGCCGAAACCGCAAGACGAGAACACTCACACCGATCGTGGCGGCCATCGCTTCCGCCCCGACGGTCGCCCAGGCGACCCCGGCGATGCCCCAGCCCATCCACAGGCCAAGCCAGACCGACAGCCCGATATTCACCAGGTTGAGAAGCAGTTGCAGGCCCAGACCGAGCCTTGCCTCGCCGCGCCCCAGCACATAGCCGAGGACGGCGTAGTTCGCGAGCGCGAAGGGAGACGAAAGCAGCCTGACGGAGACATATGTCGCCATCGCCTGGGTCACCGAGGGTTCAGCCGCGATAAAGCGCGCGCCGGCCAGCACGATCAGTGGCGCCGCGATCGCCAACACGATCCCGAGGGTGACAGCGGTCATCAGTGCGCGCCAGAAGACGGCCTGTTCCTCAGGCGCGTCGCCTCTGCCGAAGGCCTGGGCGACGAGACCCGTCGTGCCCGTGCGCAGGAAATTGAACGTCGCGAATACGAGGTCGAAGACGATGGCGCCGGCCGCGAGCCCACCCAGCAATGCCGCGTCCCCGAGCCGGCCGATCACCACCGTATCGGTGATGCCGATGAGCGGCGTCGTCAGATAGGCGAGCATCATCGGAACCGCGATCGACAGGACGAGCCTGTTGTCGACTTCGAAGGCGCGTGGCGCGATCCTGCTGTGATCTGCGGTCATCCGGAACCAGAACCTCAACTGTTCGAACGGGCTCGTTCCAGATGTGGCCCAGTTGGAGTCCGGCGGCCACGACCAGTGGCCCGAAACCCTTCGTCCAGCCCTTGTCAGCGGCGATAGCTGAGGACGCGCAGGATGATGAAGATCGGAATGACGACCGCGGCACCGAGCAGGAAATAGGTCCAGAACCTGTAGATGGCGTCGAAGCCCATGTTCCACAGGCCGACGAAGAAGTCCTCTATCCGGTAGAAAACATCCCAGGGAGACCAGCCGAACGTCGCCATGACGATGCCGACGAGGAACGACACCACGATCAGCTTGATCGCGACGCGCAGCGGCGAGTCGCCAAGGAAACGCGTTATGGACGACATGCGGTCTTCTCCTGCCGGACAACTGAGTGCCCAGATACGTGCGTTCGGTGGCCGCTTCAAGGCGTCGTGCCGCCGGAACCCTTTCGATGTCGACACGTTCCTGTGGCGATATCGCATCGTGCCGAGGGGGCAAACGTGAAGCAGAACTATCTCTATCTCATCATCGGCGCGCTGGTCGTCGCCGTCATCGCGCTCGGTGCCTATGTCCTGCAGGAAGAATCGGAGCCTTCCGGCGTGGAACTGCGCATCGACGAGTCGGGCGTTTCAGTCGAACAGAACTGATCGTCATCCGATGGCGTCCCACAGACCCGGCATTTGAAGAAGGATCATCAAAATGGCAGACACACCCAATACAGACCAGAACCGCAGGGATCTTGAGAAGCAGATCGCCGATCTTCGCGCCGATATGGCGGCGCTCACCAAAACGGTCTCCGAGCGAGGCGGGGCCGTCTACGATGATCTCAGCGCCGGTGCAGAGGGCATGTACACGGAGGCCTCGCGCCAGGCACGCGGAGCGGCAAAGCAGGTGCGCAACCAGGCATACCTGGTATCGGAGGCAGCGCGCGAAAACCCCGGCACCGCCGCTACGGTGCTTTCATCGGCAGGCATCCTCGGCTTCCTCATCGGCCTGGCAGTCGGCCATGCTCTGAGCGCCAACGAGCAGCCCTCGCGCCGCTGGTACTGATCCAACCAAGCATCCCCACGACAACCCGTCATCGCTCTGCGATGGCGGGTTTTGCGTTGGGTGCCTTGTCGATCAGAAGGGTGCCGACACGCCCTTGCCGGTCGCTTTCGCCTGCTGCCAGCAATGGTGCGCACAGGCGATGTCCTGCGCCGCCACGCCGAGAGACCGGTAGAGCGTGATCGCGCTGTCGTCCGGGCGTCCGGGTGCCCTGCCTTCGATGACCTCCCCGATTTCGGCCCTGACATGGTCCTTGCCGATCCTGCCGGCGGCGATCATGTCAACGATCTCGCCGGCTTGCGCGAAGGTCGAGGGACGGAAGTCGACGAAAACCAGCGAACGCAGGACCATCTCGTCGTCGATCTCGCGTTTCGACGGGATCGATGCGCCGACGACGTTCAGATGCGTGCCGGGCGAAATCCATTCACCCCGAAGCACCGGCGTCGGCGACGTCGTCACCGTACACACGATATCGGCGCCGCGAACGATGCTCTCGACATCGGTGCCGAAGCTCACCGCGAGGTGGGGATATTTGCGTTTCGCGTGGTCAGCGAAGGCACTTGCCGATTGTTGCGTCCGGCTCGCGATCCGTAGTTCCTCGATCGGGCGAACGGTCATGGTCGCGTCGAGATGATGGCGCGCCTGTTCGCCGGCTCCGACAGTCGCGAATATCCGCGAGTTCTCGCGCGACAGGGCACGCGTCGCAACGGCGCTCGCCGCAGCGGTGCGGATCGCCGTCAGTGGCCCGCCATCCATGATCGCCACGGCCGTGCCGTGCTCAGCCTCGAACAGCACCATGGCGCCCTGGTGCGACGAGTATCCATCGGCGACATTGCCGGGATACAGGCTGACGAGCTTGATGCCATGGCAGGCGAGGTTTCGCATCATGCCCGGCATGATGCCCATCTTGTTGGGGCCGCCGGCATCCATGATCGAGCGCAGCGGCAGTTCCGCATCCCCGCGCGACACGGCCGCCATGGCATCCGCGACAACGTCGATCGCTGTCTTCGGCGGCAGCAGCGCCTCGACGTCCTGGTGCGAAAGTACCATCATAGCGCGCGAACCTTGCCGGTACCCCAGGGCGTCGAGCTGGCTGGAACCAGACCAAGCTGCTCTTCGAGGATCGCAGTGTAGAGATCGGGACGAACGGTATAGGGAAAATGTCCGCCGCTCTCGAAACGATAGGCGACCGCCGGCTGCAACTGGGTGCGGACCTCGTCGCGCATGAACAGCGGGATCAGTGGATCGTCGGCGCCCTCGATCGTGATTATGCGCTCGGACGGCAGCCCCACAGGCGGAAGTGCTGGCGCGTTCTTGATGCCCTTGAGGCGGTTGCGAAGCTCGGCCTCCGGAATGCGTCCGCCGACTTCCGCCAGAAGCAGGTCCACCATGTGCTTCTGGTCGGGATGGCTGTCGGCCCATGCATTGAGGCCTCGCCCAAAGCCGGCGCGCAGTTCCTCGATCGGTGCGGCGTCGAGATCGGAAACGTAGGGTGGGTTCTGCTTGGCAGGGGCGGTGTCATAAAGTGTGTTTGCCGCGATCAGGCGTTCGACGCGCGCCGGATGGGCTGCGGCGATGTACTGTGCGAGATAGCCACCGAGAGACGACCCGAGCACCACCGCCTTGCCGATGCGTCGGTCGTCGAGGAGCGCCGCGAGGTCTCCCGACCACTCCGCCACGCCACCGCTGGCGGGATATGTCACCGACAGAATGCGCGCCCGCCCCTCGAGCGCCTCGATCTGTTGCCAGAAGATGTCGCCGCGCCCCAGCGTGCCGGGGATCAAAAGCAGAGCCGGACCCTCGCCGCCAGTGTCGACCACGCCCCATTCGCGGCCGTTCAGCACCACACGTTCCTCGGTATGCCGGCGGGCGAAATCATCTCTCGATTGGATTAGCGGATTGGTCATGCGAAAGGGTCTTCCATTCTCGGCCAGTAGTTCGGCGCGCGGTTGCGGTAGGGGATGTTGGCATAATCCGGCGTGATCGAACCGGGCGTCGCCACGTGAATGACTTCGGCGGCGATCGGCGCAAAGCCGGCATGGAAATGCTGCGAGGACTTCACGCAGACGAGCTTCTTCGACGCCAGATCGATGCCGAGGCCGGTATAGGCCTCCGGATGGAAAGTCTGCGTGCGCAGGTCGTTGACGACGATATCGATGCCACCGCACTGCAGCCATGCGACATTGCCCAGCGGCAACGGCAGGTCGCCGAAGCGCTGCGTAAGGTCGGAGGAGAGGCGCTTGACCGTCACCTTGAGGTCGAGCGGCTGGCCCGACATCGGGCCGTGCTTGCCGCCAAGTCTGAGGTCGAGCTCCGCGCCTTCGCCGGCCTCGCGGCAAATGCGCATGGCGCCCGTATCCCAGAAGATGCCGATGACCGCGTTGTCGATGCCGCGCCGGATGATCGCTTCGAGCAGGAAAGTGGCGTCGCCCGGCGCGCCTCCGCCGGCATTGTCGGCGACATCGGCAAGGACGACCGGGCCTGCGGGATTGGAGAGCGCCATGTCGAGCGCCGTCTCGATATCCGGATGCGGCCTGTTCAGCCCGGAGCGAATCGATAGCAATTCCTGCGCAAGTTCCGCCGCCAGTGCCTCGGCCTTGTCGGCATCACCGTCGCAGATCACGAGGCTGCGTGCGCCGGCGCGCGGATGATCGCCCCAGGGAAAGCCGTGGATCAGCGACGCCGCCAGCACGCCGTCCTTGCCCTCGCGAGCGCTCATGGCGTCGACGAAGCCGCGCATCGGCTCGTAGGGCGTATGCATGGCGCAAATGATGCGGCAGTCGTGGTCGCGCATCACCGGTCGCGTGCGCCCTTCGGCTGCATCGACGGCCAGCCGGAAAAGATCGCGCGCCCGGTCGGCGACGTCGACATGCGGATATTCCTTGTAGGGCACCAGCAACGTCGTCGTTTTCAGCATCAATTCCGTCAGGTGCGAGTGCGGATCGAGCAGGCCGCCAATGACGACGTCCTCGCCGACGATCTCCCGGCAGCGCGCGATGAGGTCGCCTTCGCAATCGTCAAAGCCATCGGCGATCATGGCGCCATGCAGCGACAGCAGCACGATGTCGACCGGCATGGCGGCGCGCAGGCCGTCGAGGATTTCGTCGCGAAACGTTTCGTAGGTCGAGCGCACCGTCGGGCCGGCCGGCTGGGCGATCGCCATCAGGCCTTCCTCCACCTGCCAACCGCGCTCTTCCCCCGCCTGCTTCCAGACATGCAACGGTGCGGTCCAATACTGGACCGGCTGCGTGGTTGCGTTGCCGCGCGTCACGCCGCCTTCCTCAAAGCTCAGTGTTCCGGTCGGAAGCGGCGAAAACGAGTTGGTTTCGGTTACCAGACCGGCCATGAACAGTTTCATTTCACCACCTTGTCTTGAATGGCTGGACGTTGCGGCGACAGCGATTCAGCGTCGACACCTTGCGCGGCCAAATCGTCAGGCACGCCACGCGCCGCAATGAGAGCGGCCGCCAGCCTCGCCATCGCCGGGGCTGACTGGATGCCGTAGCCGCCCTGCCCCGCCAGCCAGAAGAAGCCCGGCGCGTCCGCCGCAAAGCCGACGACGGGCACCTTGTCGGCGACGAAACTGCGCAATCCTGCCCAGCGATTGGCGACATGACGAACCTGGAGATCGAAAGCGCGCTCGATGCGGTCGATGCAGATCGCGATGTCGAGTTCTTCCGGCTGTGCGTCGCAAGGCGGACTCGGCGTCTCGTCGGCCGGCGATATCAGCAGCCTGCCGGCATCCGGCTTGAGGTAGAACTCTTCGTCGATATCGACCACCATCGGCCATGCGTCGTCCACGCCGCGCTCAGGCCCGTCGACAATCAACGCCGTGCGGCGTTTCGGAACGAGGCCCACCGGCGCGATACCCGACTGCCTGGCGATGTCGTCGGCCCATGCGCCCGCCGCATTGACGATGATCGGTGCCCGGTAGGTGCCGCTGCCGGTTTCCACCTGCCAGTCGCCGCCCACGCGGCCAAGCGCCCTGACCTCGGCGTTCGTCACCAGCGTGCCGCCCGCTTCCTTGAGCCGGCGGAGATAGCCGTGGTGCAACGCATGGACGTCGATGTCGGCGGCGGAATTCTCCAGCAGTGCTGCTGCCGCGTAGCCATGGCGGAGAAGCGGGATGCGATCTTGGACGGCGTCACCCTCGATCAGGCCGACATCGCCACGATCGCGGACTTCCTCGAACGTTGCGGCGACGGTGTGCGCCTGGTCTTGTCTTCCGACAAGGGCGACGACCCGCTTGCGCAGCAGCGGATGTGTGGAAAACCCTGCCGGCGGTGCATCGAAAAAGCCCGCGGACGCGCGCGACAAAGCGCGGATCTGCGGAGGCCCGTAGACCTGAGAATAGATCGCAGCCGAGCGCCCGGTGGTGTGGTAGCCGGGCTGCGCCTCACGCTCCAGCACGATCACCCGGGCGTTGCCCGCCAGTTCGGCGGCGAGCGAGGCGCCGGCGATACCCGCACCGATCACCAGCACGTCGGCCTGATGGTTCGTATCGGTCATCTAGGTGAGCTCGGTTGCGGGCCCCGGGGCCGCCCCGCCAATGAGGCGGGCGGCAAGGTGCAGGAGGAGAATGGCGCAGACGGTGGGGATGGCGGCTGCGATGAAGACGAGATTGATTCCCAGCCCCGGCGACGTGCGCGCCGACATGCGCACCATGAAGCTGCGCGCCGGATCGAAACCCGCGCCGAACAGCGAATAATAGAGGATCGGCACGATGAAGATCGCGGCGGTCAGGCCGATCGCCAGCTTGGCGACCATCGCCCGCCGGTCGCGCGCCGTTTCATCCACGCGAACCACCGCGGGATCGGCGGCGCGCCTGAACGCCGCCGTCGCGCCAAGAAGTCCGCCCCAGACCATAAGATATCGTGCGAGTTCCTCGGTCCACACCGGAGGCTGGCGCAGGCCGTATCGGGATACGACCTGCACCATGATGACGCCGACCATGCCGATCAGCGCCGCCTTTGCCAGCGCAAGGCAGACACGGTCGACTGACGCGCTGAGCGCGACGATGGCGGCGCCGGCCTTTTTCATTGACGGGTCTGCTCGGCGGCGGCCGTGAAGTCAGCGATGGCGTCCTCGGGCATCAGGCTCGGCCATGCCGCCTTGGAACGCTCGACGAATTCGGCGCGGGCTTCAGGCGACAGGCTGGTCACTTCGACGCCCTTTTCGCGGAGCTGCTCGATCTCCATCGCAGCCGCCTTCATCGTCCATTCGCGGTTCTTGGCGTTGGCATCGGCCACGGCGGCATCTACCTTGGTGCGGTCTTCGTCTGAAAGGCCCTCATACCAGTCGTTCGACATCAACGCGGAACGGAATGGCGTGCCCGAGCCTGAGTCGGTGTAGAACTTCAGAAAGTCGGTGTGCTGGAAGATCAGCGCGACCACCGGAGGATTGACGTAGCCATCGACCATGCCCTGCTGGAGGCCGGTCATGAATTCCGGCATGTCGATGACGACCGCCGATGCGCCCCATTCCTCGATGAGCTTGGTCTGCGTCGCGTCGATGGCGCGGATACGCATGCCTTCCATGTCGGCCAGCGACGTGATGGGCTTCTTGGAGTTGAAGACGCCGACCGTGCCGCCGAGGCCGGTCAGGCCTGCAATGCGAATACCCTGCGCCTGCATGTTGGCATCGATGGAGTCGAGAATGTCGGTCTCGTCCAGCGCACGGAACATGTGCGGCATGTCGTCGAACATGTAGGGCGCGATGAAGCCCTGCACGCGCGGGTCAATCTCGTTGATCATGACGAAGTTTGTGACGCCGAACTGCAGCAGGCCCTGCGCCATCTGGTCGACGAGTTCCGGGTCCTTGCCGAGCGAGCCGCCGGTATAGACGCCTGCCTCGAGCCCCTGTTCCTTGAGCTTGGCAGCAAGGTCCTCCGCCCAGACCCAGTCGCCGCATGCGGGCACCGCCGGGCAACCGACGGCGATGCGGATTTCCTCGGCCTGCGCCGACGCGCCCCAGGCCGCCGACGATGCCAGGAACGCGGCACCGAGCAAGAATCGTGATGAGATGTTCATTTGCATTCCCCTTTTTCTGGTCGATCTATCATTGGACGAAGCCCGCCTGTCTTGGGATGTAGAGGGTGATTTCGGGCACCAGCACGAGCACCAGCAGCATTGCGACAAGCAGGATGAAAAGCGGCAGGATCGCACGCGCCAGCCTCAGGTAGCTGACGCCGCTCATCGTGGAGACGACCATCAGCACGCCACCCACCGGAGGCGAAACGAGGCCGATCGTGAGATTGAGACAGACGACGACGCCGACATGCACCGGATCTGCGCCGCCGGCTATAGCCGTCGGGATGAGCAATGGCACCAGCAGCACCATCGCCATCATGTTGTCCATGAACGCGCCGATGATGAGGAACAGCACCGTGATCATCAGCAGGTAGCCGACCCCGCTGATGCCGGCGGCGTCGATGATCGCCGCTATCTGCTGCGGCAGGTTCTGGATCGCGACCAGATAGCCGAAAATGGCGGCGGCAAACAGGATGACGAAGATCGCACCGGTGAGGATGGCGGCACGCTCGAGCGCTGCGCCGACATGGCCGGCGAAGTCGCGCAACGCCTGGCGTGAGCTGACGCCGGGTTGCAGGTAGGCGTAGGCGGCGCCGGTCGCCGTGGCGATGACGACGGCAAGTGCGGCCGCCTCCGTAGGCGTGACGATGCCGAAAACGATGCCGCCGAGCATGACGGCTGGAACCATCAACGCAGGCAATGCCCTGAGCAAGGTTTCCACGACCGGAGGCATCTCGACATCGCGGCCGCCTGGAAGGTCATAGCGAACGGCAGCATAGGCGTTGTAGGCGAAGAGTCCCGCCGCAATGAAAAGGCCAGGCAGGATGCCCCCTGCGAAAAGCGCAGCGACAGACACGTTCATCAGCGCGCCGTAGAAGATCATCACCACGCTTGGCGGGATCAGCGGGCCAAGTACGGAGGATGCGGCCGTCAGGGCGGTGGCATATTCCCTCGGGTAGCCGCGCTTTGTCATTTCCGGCACAAGAGCACTCGTGGTCGCGGCGGCATCGGCGACCGCCGAACCCGACATTGACGACATGAAGACACTGGTCGCCACGTTGACGTGGCCGAGGCCGCCGCGGAAGCGTCCGACCACCAGCATCGCCAGATCGATCAGCGCACGCGTGATGCCGCCTCGGCTCATCAGTTCGCCGGCGAGGATGAACAGCGGCATCGCGAGAAAGGTAAACACGTCGAGCTGGCTGAGGACACGTTGCGGCAGGATCGCGAGGTGGCGCGCCTGGTCGGCAGCAAGAAAGCTCAGCACCGCCGCCGCCCCCGTCACGTAGGCGATCGCGGCGCCGCCGCCCAGCGACAAGGCTACGAAGACAATGATCGCGATCCAGGCCATTCAGCTCCCCTCAGCTCGGCTAAGGATTTTCCTATTAGAAAATTTTGTCAAACAGATTTTCTGATGTTAAAACTGATTTGTTGAATCTTGGGCTCCCGACCCGCGCGTCATTGAAGGATCATCCGGTGGAAGAAGGGGTCGTTTTCGGGCCGCATCTGCGCACGCTGCGTCAGGCTGCCAGCATGACGTTGAAGCAGGTGGCCGACCGGGCCGGGCTGGCCGTATCGACCATCTCGAAGATCGAGAACGACCGGATGTCGCCGACCTACGACGTGCTGTTGAAGCTGGCGCGCGGGCTCGAGGTCGATCTCGTCACGCTGATGGCAGGACCGGCGCGTGCGGCGTCGGAAGGCCCTGCCGGCAGAATGGACGTGACGCGCGCTTCCGAGAGGCGTGCCTATCCTACCGGTACATACGTCTACGAACCGTTCGCGATGCGGCTCACCAATCGGCTCATGGATCCGACCTTCGTGCGGGTGACGGCGCGCTCGATCGACGAGTTCCCGGATCTGGTGCGCCATCCGGGCGAAGAATGCGTCTACATCCTGTCAGGCAGCGTGGAGTTGCATCTGGAGTTCTACGCTCCGATCCGGCTCGAGGCTGGCGACAGCGTCTACTTCGACGGTCGCATGGGCCATGCCTACATCTCGCTGAGCGCGGTCGACGCGGAACTGCTGAACATCTGCGCGGGTTTCCGCGAACAGGATCTTCACCAGCTCACCAACGGCGCGCTCGGCCGGCCGCAGGTGCGCAAGGCGGTGGAGCGTGCCGAGCCGGACGCGTAGGGCCGTCAGTTCCTGACGATGCCCGAAAGTGCTGCACTATGGCGCCCGTCCGGAAACAGGGTGCGCATCGTCCGTTGCGGGTCGAGGCCGAATGTCTCGGCAGTCGTAACGGCGATCAAGGCGTCGAGATCAAGTGTCGGCGCAAGGTCGCGCCCCTCATATAACGCGCTCGTCGCCAGGCCCGGCCAATCGGCCATCACCCGGCCGCCATTGACCGCGCCGCCGGCAAGCAACGCGGCCGACGCCGTCCCGTGGTCCGTGCCACCGGTACCATTGGCGGCAGCGGTACGCCCGAATTCCGTCGCAACAAGCACGGTCGTCTGCGCCCAGGCGTCGCCCAGTCCGGTACGCAGCGCGTCGATGAGGGCATCCAGCGCCCGGAGCTGGTTTGCCAGCCGGCCCGCCTGCCCGCTATGGGTGTCCCAGCCGCTCGTCTCGATCATGGCGACACGCGGCCCATCCGGCCGGGCTAGGAAGCTCGCTGCAGTCTTGCCGACGCTCGCGGCATCCCGCCTCTTTTCCTCCGGAGCGCCGAGTGCGCGGGCCTCCATCGCCGTGTTCCACAGCGAATGGAGCTGCTCGTCGGCCTCATAGAGCTTGCCGACCCGCAGGATCAGGTCGTCCGGCGCCTCCGGCAGTGCGGATGGAGCAAATGAGGCGACCGTCCTATCACCTCGCAGGGCCAGTGGAATGGTGGGCGCAAAGGCGATTGCCTCGGACTGGGACTGGGGCAACATGCCGACCAGCCGGTTGAGCCAGCCGTCCTTGCGCTGGTACGGCGAGGTGCCGCCGCTTTCGAGCACGTTCTGCCCGTCGAAATGCGATCGCTCGCGATAGGGCGACGCGACGCCATGAACGAACAGGGCCTGCTGCTCCTGATAGAGCTTGCCGAGGCCGGCCAGCGACGGATGCAGGCCAAACATACCGTCGAGCCTGATCGAATCCTCAATGGCGAGGCCGCCGCGCAGTTTGCCGTACGCCGGATCGGCATAGGGCACGATCGTGTTGAGCCCGTCCGCGGCGCCGCGCTGGATGATGAAAACGAAGCGCCGGTCGCTTTCGACATTGGCAAAGACGATGCGCGGAGCGATCAGCATGGAGCCCAATCCGGCACTGGCGAAGGTCAGGAACTGGCGGCGTTTCATGGCTCACCTCCTCTGGAAATCTGGAGAAACAAGCAGCAGGGCGAGAGCGGTACGCGGGCTTTCCGCGCGTTCGATCTCGGCTGCGGTCATCGCACTGAGCGAGCCGGCGAATATCTGGTCGCCGAGCGTGCGTGCGTCGAGATCGCCATGGCGCGCCGCGATCAGTCGCGCTGCCTCGACGCGACGCACCAACGCATCGGGCGCCCTCCACCCGCCGGCCGTGTCGTCGTACCCGGCCGGGGAGCCCGGTCGCCAGACCGGCTGCCTGAGCTGGTTCAGCAGTTGCACCGGGCGCGGCCTTTCCTCCGCGTCCGCGCCAACGGCGCGCAATGCCGAGATGGTCCATTCCCATGGCGTCTTGAATTTCGCCGGTGCCGGTTCCCAGGCTTCCGCGCTGTCGATCAGTGCCCGGTAGACGATCGTCAGATCGCCCGCGACCGCCGAAACGCCTCAGCCAGCCGCGTGACCACGGCGGGCGGTGGATCGTCGGCAATGAAATGGCGGGCGAGCTTGGTGGCGACATGCATCGCAGTGGCGTCCGCGACCGCAAGATCCGCCAACACCGTACGCGCCTGCCGCTGGCCGCGCTGATCGTAAACCCTGCCAAGGATCGAGCGCGTGCCGGGCTCATGCATCCCCGGCCGAAACACATAACCCCCGGCCGCGCCGCCGCGTGCCCCACCACCAACGCTGGCGCCGGTCAGCGCCAGCGCGAATTCCGCGACGTCTGCCTGGCCATAGCCCGAGCGTACACCGAGCGTGTGCAACTCCATGATTTCGCGCGCAAGGTTCTCGTTGATGCCGCGCTGGCGTCCCCGCCCCGCGGCGCGGCCCGCAATCCTGGAGTTGGGGCCGATCGAACGCACCTGGTCGAGATAATGCAGCATGGCGGGATGCCGCACGGCTGCAACGAGCATGTCCTCGAAGCGGCCCAACACATTCGGGCGGATCGCCTCACGTTCGAACGCCCCGGCCATCAATGTCACTTGCGGCTTCTGCGCCGATATCGTGAAGTGGTTCGACCAGAAATGCACCAGCCTTTCGACGAACGGCGCCGGCGCTTCGAGCGCTGCGCGCACCCGCATTGCTATTTCGGCGCGATAGACCGCTTGTGCTTCGCGCCGCATCTTCTTTCGCGCGGCCATGCGTTCAGCGGCCTCGATGTCGCGCACACGCGCCATCGCTTCGGCATATTCACCGCCCAGTGCGGCGGCATTCCGTGCGCCTTCAAAGGCCGCTGGCGCCGGCTCATACGCGTCGAGCTGATCGCGAAGCCAGGCGCGTGGATCAGCCGGCACCGCCTCGTCGTGCCGCGCGCCGAGGCCGAAGCGGTTGAGTGCGATCGCGGCGTCGTTCATGTCTGCCAATCGGGCCTCCTTCGCGATGATGGTTCGAAGGGTTTAACGTGGCTCGCCCGAAAATCCGTCGCGCGCAGAGCGCTATTGTTGGTCGGTCCCCCGCAGCATTCCCGTGCGCGCCCGCAATCCATCGGCGAGACGCGCGCGTTCATCAGGCGTGAGGCCGGCTGCAAACCCGGCAATCGCCTCTTCGAGGCGGGCACGCAGGGCCATGTCGGATTGTCGCGTCGCCGCGAGCGCCGCTTCCACCGCAGCACGATCGAAGGGCTCGGTGGCCAACAGGCGCGCCACCTCCTCGCGCCCGGCACGAGCGCCATCGATGTCGGAAGCCGATTGCCGGCGCGCGTCCGCCAGAGCCCCCCGGAACGCCCTGCGCTGGTCGCGCGACAGTTCTTCTGCGGCAAAGCGCAGGCCGCGCTGTTGTCCTGCGCCCGGCGCATCCGGCTGCCCCTGCGCCAGCCACATGAAGCCTGCCCCGACGACCGCGCCGAACACGAACAGGTTGATCGCCAGAGATGCGGCGAGCAGAAACCGTGGCGCACGGTCGCTCATGGCAGGTCCTCCGAAACGTCACCGAACACGGTCAGTTCATAGGGGTCGCCGACATAGCTGGGTGCGTCGAACGGCAGCAGAGCGGCGACAGCAAGGGCTCCGGCAAGCGCGCCGGCCGCACCGATGCCTGCGAAAGCAGCGCCGCGCAGAAGCGGCCGGAACCGTGAACGGGAACTAGGAAAGGCAGAAGCCGCGATGCGCCTCGTCAGCGTTGCATTGGGCGATGCCACACGGTGAGCCGAGAGCATCGCGTCAAGCTTGTCCTGCGATGCGATGGCCGCCCGACCTTGCCCGGGATTGGCCTCAAGGAAGTCGAGGGCAGCCGCGCGCTCCGCCTGGGGCCATCGGCCTGGCGCGCCGCCATAGGCAGCGACGAGTTCTGCGAACCTCTGCGGCGTCATGGTCACTCTCCTTGGTCAATGAGGGTTGCGCGCAACTGCCTGCGGGCGCGCGCGAGAAGACTTTCCAGCGCCTCGACGGAAATCTCCATCACGTCGGCGGCGTCCTTGTTGGACAATTCCTGGTAGTAGTGCAGCACGAGCGCCTCCCGCTGGCGAAGCGGCAATGTATCGAGCGCGCGCTGGACGAGGCGCTGTTCTTCCGCTGCGAGCAAATCCGCCTCCGCGCCCTGCCGCTCGTCTGGCCGATCCGGCGGTACGGCAACCACGACCTCGCGTCGCTTCCTGAGGCGGTCATGGCAAAGATTGAGGGCGACGCGATGCAGCCAGGTGTCGAAACGAGCCTCGCCGACTTTCCATTCCGGCGCAATCCGCCAGATGCGGATGAAGGCTTCCTGCGCAACGTCCTCGGCGTCACCCCGATCCCCGAGCATGCGCACGGCAAGCGACAGCAGGCGCGGCAGCTTTCGATCGACCATTGCCCGCGCTGCAGCCGCGTCCTTGCGCGCGATCAGTGCCAGTAGCCGCTCATCCGTCTCTTCCACATCCTGCCTTCTCGTCCGGTCGCTCGACGGCGAGACAACCGCCGCGGCCTTGCCAAACGTTCAACGCGCGGCGGCGGCTATTCCGTCGCAACGCGCGTGAAAAATCGTCAGCAGGCTGGGTGCGCCCAGTACCGCTCAGCGGTCGGGTTACCCGGATCGGTGCGAGTACCGGCGAAAACCGGCACAAGACGGAAGCTAGGCGTACCAGATACCGTCCGCGATCGCTGGCGCGACACCGGTGACGTTTTCCGGGCTTTCCGAAAACCCGGCGAGCACCTGTGCGCGCGTGACGCCGCCTTGAAGCTGTCCCACCCAGAACTCGATGCCCGCAGCCTCGCCGTCCCGCCCGAGCACGTTCTCATACAGCGTCGAAACGAACGTTTCATTGCTGGCGTCTGCGCCGTAGACATCGGCGAATTCCGCCGAACTCACGAAACCGCTCGCGACGTCGATCAAGGCTGTTCCGGCATCCATGCTCTTGATCCAATAGCTCAGACCGGCAGTGTCCGGTGTCCGATCGAAGGCGGCCTGGTAGATGCGATAGGCCTGGCCTGCAATCCCATCGAGATCGAAGGCGAGCGTGCCATCGGAGAATCCCAGGCGCTCGACGGAACTCAAGGTGACGGTGTAGGCATCGCCCGTCAGACCGATCGATCCACTGCCATTCTTGGAGATTGCAAACGCGGATCGTGCAGCGTCGAAGGTTGCGGTATCGACACCTCCGAGGCCATCGACAGTCAGCGTACTCGTACGAACGCTGATGGAGTCATTTGCAGCCGTCCCTGTCTGGCTGGCATCTGGCGGCGTTTGGTTGAGGAAGATTGTCGTGAAACCACCCCCCTCGATCGTGCCGAAGTCAGGCGTTCCGTTGCCATCGAAATCGCCGACGAAACCCAGATTGGACGTGGCAAAATCCAGGCTCGTACGCGCAAACTGGCCACCATCGTTGATCCAGAGTTCGGGCCTAGGTGCATCGGAACCGTTGTAGGTGGCAAAGATATCAAGGTCGCCGTCGCCATCAAAGTCGACAAGTTCGTTCCAAAGCCGGAAATATGGCGCTTCCTCGTTGTCGACGCCGAAGCGGAGAAGCGCCTCATCAATGAACGAGCCGTCGGCCTGCTGGACAAGCATCTGGGTGCCGACGCCGGTGAAATCATAGCGGTAGGAGTTCACCAATATATCCGTGCGGCCGTCTCCGTTCACATCGAAGAAATCGATATCGATGGCCTGGGAGTCTCCTCCGAAAGCAGCGGGGAGACTCGTGCCCGTATCGGCAAATTTGCCGGTCCCATCGTTCCAGAGGATGCGGTGGTAGCCCAAGGCCGAACCCAGAAACAGATCCGGCGCGCCATCGCCGTTGATATCGCCGAGTTCGAGATGAGAGTAAAATTCGTTTGGCGAGGCGTATGCGGATGAGGGAAGTGCGCCAGCCGCAATCGAGAAGTTTCCGGCACCATCATTGGCCAGGATATAGGGACCGTAGACCTCGTCTCCGGCCATATTTCCGACCATGATATCCAGATCGCCATCGCCATCTACATCCGCGGTCGATGTCGAGTGCGTGAAGTCGGGAAAGTTCGGCAGTCGAGCCTCGGAGAAACTCAGGCCGCCGTTTTCGGTCAACAGCAGACGATTGAGCATTCCCGGAAACGGCTCGGAATCATACCCGTGATCGGCGATGAACACGTCTTCAAGGCCATCGCCATTGAAATCAACCGTAATGATCTCTCGTGGGTGTACAACCGTTGGAATGCCGCCTGCGATGCTGTCTGTCACATCGCTGAACGTGCCATTGCCGTTGTTCCGTACGACGATCGTCGGGAGCAACTCCTCTGTAGGGGGCCAATTGAGCGGGCCGACGACCAGGTCGTCGTACCCATCCCCGTTGAAATCGAAAACACCGGCTGCACCTGCCGGAGCACCAGACCTCGTATCCACGACAAACGTGTAAGCCTGTACGAACGTGACCATCGTCAGTTGCCCCCAACCGGAAGGAATCTCCAAGCTTAGCGTTTTTCCATTCGTGAGGCGGGTGTGCAACAAAAAGTTGTCAGGCGTGAGCGACTGGGTTGTTGCAGCAGGATTTGAAAGTGCAGCGACCGCTAATCAGCGATTGATCTCACAGATAGCCTCGCAGTCGCACTTTTCGACGCGGCAAGCCTGCGGAAGAGCGTTATGGCGTGAGATATTGTGTCAGCTCGATCAGCACATAATGCTCTGGAGCGGGTGAAGGGAATCGAACCCTCGTATTCAGCTTGGGAAGCTGCTGCTCTACCATTGAGCTACACCCGCGACCACCTCATTTGTCCGCGCGACCACTGCCGTGTCAAGCAGCTTGCGTGGGATCGAGCGAGGCCGATTGTTACCCAGCGCGCCCGCGGTATCATTTTGCGACCCGCAAGGGGCTGCGCGGCCCGGCCTCGGCAAGAACTGCGCTTCGCAAACAGGTAATTCACGCCTGCGCACGAAACTTTGGGCGCCCCAGAAACGTTTAGATACTCGCGCAACGTCGTCTGATGCCGTGTTTTTGCCGGCGAAAGCTGCGAGCGGAACCAATATTAACTTTAACGCCTGGTAAATTCATCCTCCAGCTATATCTCCCCCGGCTTTAGGATTAACACTTCGCTAACGTAGGAGCGGCTCATGCCTTTGACCAGAGCGATCATTGTTAGCGATAGTTCGCTTCTCTCTTCAGCGCTGGCGGGAGCAATCTCCACGCACTTCAAAACTGTATTAAAGTTTAACAGTCTATCTGCAATCCTAATCGACGAGGATTGGGAAAGTACGGTTGTCATCATCGACGCCCCCTATCCTGCCGCTTCAATTGAAACTCTCAAGTCGCTTGCCACGCGCGCCGATCTCAGCCGAACGATATTGCTGCTACGTGGCAATCAAACGCCAAACGAGTTCAAAGGACTGGTTGGTCTCGTCGGCGCAATATTGCCTAACAGCTTCACCCTGGAAGAGATTGGCCTTGTTGCCCAACTCGTCCGCGGAGGACTGTTTCTGCTGCCGGCTGACATGTTGCCAGCGATAGCCCTAAACGAAGCGGGACCGTCCCGCATTGGGGGGTCATTCGAGCAATTGACGGAACGAGAACAGAGCGTTCTCCTGCAGATCTGCGAGGGGGCCGGAAACAAGGCAATCGCGCGCAAATTGAACATCAGCGACAGCACCGTGCGGGTGCATGTGCGCGCAATCCTACGCAAGCTTGGCCTTCAAAACAGGACGCAAGCCGCGCTCCACGCCTTCAAGAACAGTTCCGGTGCGGGTGGAAAGAGCGCCCCACCACCACAATAGCGGATCAGTCGACGTCTCGTATGTCAGGCCAATAGCTTGACATACGTCAAGGTCACGAAAACGATATCTCCCGTCGTTTATCGCGGTATCGGTGCAGTTTCTCGCCGAAGCCGATCAATTGCCGTTGGTGCAGCGTAACGCCCCGTATCAACGTTGAGAGCGTGCAAAATTTGTGGCCTCACCACAAGCCTCCAATGAGCGAAGTTCAGTACTCATTTGGACTAGTCACGCCAATCGGCGCATCAGCCACAACACCCAGATCCAAGGAAGCCGAGGACAGGGACTCGTCTCGCGAGGACACCGCGTCATCGACCGCCTGACGAAACAGCCGCGCGAGGCGTCCGCCTAAACATTTCGATCACAGCATTTGACACGTTCTACGCCTTTATTTCCGGGCGATCGGCAATATACACGATGGTCACATCGCAAGCTTTAGTTGAAGCTTAACAAGTTATTAATGGATGTGACTTTGTGCTGCCTGCAAGGCAGCGTTGCGACACGAATGCGGGCACCGACGGCGACGGGCCGTGGGCCTGCAGGGTAAAGCGAAATCCCCGACCTGGCACTCAGATCTAGCGCTCGACGCGTGATGTGGGCCGTCGCCGATTGGCTTGTCAAGAAAGTGAAAATTCAGCGCACGCCCCGCCGGCTCGGCGGGGCTGGGCGGAGCTATGAAGAAAATAAGCGCCTCAGGCCGTGACGGCCGCGGCTGTGTCAGTTCAGGGAGTTACAAATGGCTAGCATTCAGGGAATTTACGTCGCGCTGTTCGGCCGTCCCGCCGACCCTGCCGGCCTGGAATTCTTCAACGACCTCACCAATGAAGGGGCAGACCTGACACCGATCATCGGCGCGCTGACCGCAACGGACGAGTTCGTCGCCCGGTTTGACGGTATGAGCGATGCCGCCGTGATTAACGCGATTTACCTCTCTCTCTACGGACGCGACGCCGACGCCGGCGGCCTCGCCTTCTTTCTGGCCGAGTTGCAGGCCGGACGCCAGACCATCGAGACGATCGCGATCAATATCCTCGACGGCGCACAGGGCGACGACCGCGTGACGCTGCAGAACAAGCTCGACGCTGCCAACATGTTCACGGCACAGCTCGACATGGATACGGAAGTCGACGCCTATGCCGGCGACTTCGCGATCCAGGTGGGGCAGGAGTTTCTTGAATCCGTCGGTTTCGGGGCCAGCACCCGCGCCACTGTTGCCTCCACGGACGACGCGATCCTGCGCCTGTTCCCTGACGAGGGCCAAGAGCCCGGTGACGGTGGCACGCCGGGTGACGGTGGCGGCGATGGCGAGCCGCCGGTCAACCAGCCGCCGACATCCGTCATGCTCACCGCTGTCACGGTCGCCGAGAACGACGCCGGCGCCGTGGTTGCAAACATTGTTATCGTCGACCCGGACAGCACCTACACCGCCGCCAACATCACCGTGAGCAACCCAGCGATCTATCGCGTCATCATGGGCGAAGGCGGTCTCCAGCTCGCGTTGCAGGAGGGTGTCTCGTTGGACTTCGAGGCGAGCGTCCAGCCGAGCGTTACCATCACGGCAGGCGGCGTCACCTCGGCTGCGTTCGCGCCCACGCCGAGCGACGACGAGTCCGATAATGGTCCCGTCGACCCGGAGGCGCCGACGAATATAGTGCTGTCCGGCGCGACAGTCGCCGAGAACGATGCGGCGGCCATTGCCGGTACACTGAGCGCGACAGATCCCGATGGCAATTCGGCGGCGATCGTCTTTTCAACGACGGATGAACGCTTCGTCATCGACGGCACCACTCTTCGCCTCGCAGATGGCATCAGCCTGAACCATGAGGTTGACGCCAACGTCAGCGTCTCGATCGTCGCAACCGACGAAGACGGGGTCTCGACAACCAGCAGCGTGACGATCGCGGTCAGCGACGTCAACGAGGCGCCGGTTCTCATTGCCGGTGCAGACGTCGACGATGTGACTCTCACGGAGGGTTCTGGCCAGACGATCGACCTTGCTGCCGCTCTGGGTGCAACCGACCCGGACGATGGTGATACCGTCATCTACGAGGCAACGCTTGCCGGCGGGGCTGCGCTTCCTGCGGGCATCACACTGGACGGAACTGACCTGGTGGTCGGCAATACCGTTGCGGCCGGAACCTACCAGATCAGCGTCCTTGCCACCGATGGCGAACTGGACTCGGAATCCGTCTCTTTCACTGTTGAGATCGAGGAAGAAGACGAGCCGGTCGACCAGCCTCCGACATCCGTCACGCTGACGGCAGTCGCGGTCGCTGAGAACGTCGCCGGCGCCGTGGTTGCCACCATCGCGATCGTCGATGGCGACAGCACCTACACCGCGGCCGATATAACGGTGAGCGACCCGGCAACCTATCGCGTCATCATGGGCGAAGGTGGCCTGCAGCTTGCGTTGCAGGAAAACGTGTTGTTGGACTTCGAGGCCGACGACCAGCCGAGCGTTACCATCACGGCCGGCGGCGTCACCTCGGCTGCGTTCGTGCCAACGCCGAGCGATGACTCATCCGACAATCCCGTCGGGCCGTACGTCTTCGAGGTTCAGGGCGAAGAGTTTCTTATCACTGATACGGAGGCCACCCCGGATACGGTCTACCGCGTGCCAGGTGCAAATACCGATGAGCCGGGTGCAAATGCCGGCAACAGCGGTCCTGGGCTGACCTACGACGCATTCGGCCTCCGGCCCGGCTACGAAGGTCAAGGCTATCTCGACATGGGCGGGGAGGTCGGCGACGCCGGCTCGTTCGCCGTCACCCCGCCAGCCGCGGGCACCTACCAGATGACCGTCCGTTATGCGAATGGCGGCACTAGCGACCGTCCGATGACGGTTACTGTCAACGGCGTGGTCCAGACGATTGATTTTGAGAGCACCATTCCCACTGGCGGCACCGCAGACGCCGGCTGGGCCAACTGGACCGACGTGACGATCGACGTCGTGCTTCAAGATGGCCAGAACACCGTGTCCTTCGCCAACACGATCACCTCCGGTCCGAATATCGACGTCGTCACGATCAGCGGCGATGGCGCAGAGCCTCCGGTCAACCAGGCGCCGGTGCTTGCTGCTTCAGCAGAAATTGACGACGTTACGGTAAGCGAAGGGACGGCCCAGACGATCAGCATCGCCGCCGCCCTCAGTGCCACCGACCCGGATGGTGACACCGTCAGCTACGAGGCAGCCCTTACCAACGGGAACCCGCTTCCTGCGGGCATCACGTTTGACGGAACCAACCTGGTGATCGGCGACACGGTTGCAATCGGCACCTACCAGATCAGCGTCCTTGCCACCGATGGCGAACTGGACTCGGAATCCGTCGACTTCACCGTGACGGTTCAGGAAGACGATGCTCCGGTGCCGTTCAATCCGCTGGTCATCCAGGCTGAAACCGGGACCATCGCACTGGCCCAGGCGCCGGACGCAAATCGCACACAGGTCCGCGACGCCAGCAATCCCGAGGCCGGAAATTTCAACGGATTGCGGCCCGACTTTTCCGGAACCGGCTATCTCGATTTCGGCAATGATGGCGGCGACACCGCCACCTATACCGTGAGCGTCGCCGAGGCCGGCACCTACGACCTCAATATCCGCTACGCATCGAACGACCTGCGACCACTCAATCTTGCCGTCAACGGCACGGTCGTTGCGACGCCAGACTTCACGTCGACCGACACCAACGCTGCCGGCGTGGCGCCAGAGGGCTTCGACGTCTGGGATTTTCTGACGGTCCCGATCACGCTGCAAGCTGGGTCGAACACCTTCTCCTTCGCAATCCCCGCCGGTGCCACGAAGGGCCCCAATTTCGACCGGTTCGAAATAACGGAAGCAGGCACCGGACCGATCGTCGTCGACACTTCCGCCGACGCAGATGGCAATCTGGCGCTCGTTGCGCCCGCGTCCGCTGTAGACGTTGATGACGCAGCAGCGATCACCCTCACCGTCAGCGGCGTCGACGCGGACATCGTCAAGGTCGAAATCAGCCTCGACGGAGGCACGACGCGTGTCGACATCACGGATCTGATTGGAGACGACGGCACTTACGTCTTTGACGGCAGCGCACTGCCGGAAGGCACCACAACCGTGACCCTCATCGTCACCGACGATGCCGACAACGAAGCCCAGGCTACCGACACCGTCACCATCGTCGACGGCGAAGAGCCTGTCACGGTCGATCCGTTCACCATCCAGGCGGAAGATTTGTCGCTGGTGACGGTCTCGGACACGACGCCAACCGGCACCACAGGGTCCCCGACCCGTGTGGTCGATGCGCAGAACTTCGATCCCTTCGGTAATTACCGCGCTGGCGCCGTCGGCGGGGGATACATGGATTTCGGCGCCGAGCCGGGCGATGCGATCTCCATCAGTGTCGATGCGCCTGCGGCCGGGACGTATCTCGTCACCTTCCGCTACGGCAATGGCGCGGCTGATTCACGATCTTTGGCGCTGACGCTCAACGGAGATGCGGTCACGACCCTTCCCTTTGCACGTGGTCCGGGTACGGGCGATGCGGCCTGGAACAACTGGGTCGAGCAAACAGTCGAGCTGGAACTCGTCGAGGGACAGAATACCATTGGCCTGGCGATTCCCGCCGGCAATGTCGGCGGACCAAACATCGACCAGATTTCCTTCGCGTATCTCGACGGAAACAATCCGGTACAGCCATTCTCGCTGACGATAGAGGGCGAGACTTTTACTCCCGATGATACCACCAGCGCCGTGGCCCGGGTCCCCGGCACCCCTGAAGCCAGCATTCCTGCTGGCGGCGACACCAATGGCGATGGCCTGTGGGACGGCTTCACGGGCACCGGCTATCTCGACATGGGAGGGCAAGTCGACGACGGCGCATCATTTGACCTCGATGTGCCCGCAGACGGTCTCTATACGATCTCCTTCCGCTATTCGAACGGCGGAGGCGGCGGCAACGGCGATCGGCCGATGCAACTCACCATCAATGGTGAGGTATCCGACGTCGACATGTCGTTCCCCGGCACCAATGTGGACGGCTGGAACAACTGGCAGCAGACCGTCGAACTCGAAGTCGAGCTCACCGCCGGCTCCAACACGATCCGCATCGCCAATACGGTCGCCAACGGACCAAACATCGACAGCGTCACGATCAGTCGCGATGACGTGCCCGTCGATCCGGAGGAACCGAGCGAGCCCGGTCCACGCGAGGAGATCAAGATCAACTTCCAGGACGGCACGGTGTCGAAGGCCCCGGGCTATCTTGTCGCCAACTTTGTCGGCTACGGCGATCGCGGCAATGGACTGTCTTACGGTTTCGTCACGCAGGCTTCGGCAATCGATGCCGACGGCTCAACCGCGACACCGATCAACGGCGCATCATATCCGGCGATCGCGATCAACGAGCGTTCCGGCCAGGGCGAAAGCTCCAATGTCGATGACGGTCGCAATTTCGACAGCTATGACCCGCGCCTCACCGGTTACGCGCACTTCGATCTCGGTGGGACCTTCCCGGCCGGCGAGGCGAATCGCGTTGCCTTCGAGGTCGGCCTGGAGAACGGTTGGTACGAGGTCACCGCGGCCGTCGGCGATACCGGCGGCTCCAACGACAGCAACAACCAGCTCGTGATCGAAGGCACGCTTGCATCCAGCTATACGCCGACAAATTTCTACAAGACGGAACTGACGACGGTTCTGGTCGAAGTGCAGGACGGTCACCTCACCCTCGCAGCGCCGAATGGGTCTATCACCGAGATCCAGTATCTCGACATTCGCGCGCTGCCGGATCTGACGCCTGACGACAACCGTGAAGCGCCCGAGGATTATGCGTCGTTCACAAACCCTATGGCAATCGGAGGCATTGGCGAGGATACCGTCACGGTCGACCTTGATCCGGCAAGCGGCGCCGTGATTGACGTCGATCCCACGTCGGACCTCATTCTTGGCATTCAGGTTGCTCCCGGTCGCGGTGGCGCCTTGCTGGAAAGCCTGACGGATGGCTCGATCAAGCTCTACGAAACGCTCACCGGTGACGAAGTCGGCTTCTCGGTCAACACCACGGCGGGCTTCGACTCCTTGACCATTTCGCCCACCGGCGGGCTCGAGGAATTCACCAGCTATACGCTGCTGATCGACGGCTTCCGCGATCGCGGCAGCAATGCCGACCTGGATGCCCCGACGCGCGAGTTCCAGAAGTTCTCGACCACCTTCACGACCACGGCCCAGCCGGAGGTCGAAGCGCGCGAGGTTGCATTCGTCGAAACCATCGAGATCAACGGAGCTGCGGACGATGCATCCCTGTTCACGACGATCGAAATGTCGCCGGACGGGCAGTATCTTTACGTCGGCACGTTGGACGGCCAGATCAAGCGTTGGGACGTCAGCGCGCAAGATGGGTCGCTCTCCAACGAGCAATCGATATCACTGCCGTATTTCCGGGACGGCAACGATGCACGTGGGATAATAGGCTTCGTGTTCGACCCCAATGATTCCAACACCATCTGGGTGACGGACAACTACAAGGTCCCACTCGACGGGCGCGACAACGGCGTGCCTGATTTCTCGGGCCGGGTGTCAAAGGTCACGATCGGCGATGGTCCGAACCTGACGGCAACGGCAGAAGCTTACATTACCGGCCTGCCGCGCTCGAACGGTGACCATGTCACCAACAGTCTTGAATTCCGTGAGAACCCTGATGCGGGAATCGACGGCGCGCCGAGCCACCTGCTCTACCTTATCCAGGGCTCGAACTCCGCCATGGGGCAGGCAGACTCCGCCTGGGGCTTCAGGCCGGAACGCCTTCTCAACGCCGCCATCCTGGAAATCGACCCGACACGCGATGCGCCCCAGGGAGGTTTCGATGTCTCCACGGAGCCGCTGCCAGACAATAATGCTAACCGCCGTTTTGGCTACGACTTCGTGAACGGCCAGTATGCACCGACGGATGACGGCAATCTGAAGAATGGCGGCATCGCGATCAACAGCGGCGAATTCGCCGGGAATTTCCTTCATTTCGACGCCAACGGCGTTGCGTCGGTGCGCGACGGGGAGCTCGCCTCAAGTGCTCTGGTCGAGGACTTCTACAACCCCTATGCCGAAGACGCGGTGCTGAAGATCTTCGCCACCGGGCAGCGCAATGGCTACGACCTGGTCTGGCACTCGAATGGCAATCTCTATGTATCCGCGAACGGCTCGGCCGCTGGCGGCAACGTGCCCGACGATCCAAACACAACGGCAAACGAAGGCCGCAACAATGTCGGCACGCAGCATGACTACTTCTTCCGAATCGAGGAGGGAAAATATAGCGGCCACCCCAATCCGCTTCGCGGCGAGTTCATCCTCAATGGCGGCAATCCGACTTCCGGCAATGATCCAAACCAGGTCGGCGAATACGCGGTGGGAACACAACCCGATCCCGACTATGATGTGGACGCCGCTTTCTCGCTGGGCTTCAACCGGTCTCCGAACGGCGCCATAGAATACAAGAGCAACGTCTTTGGCAGCGGCTTGCAGAATGCGGTCCTGTTCACGGAGTATTCGAGCGGCAACGATCTGCGTGCGATGATCCTCGACGATGAAGGCAACGTCGTCGACAACTTCATCATTCGCGATCCGAACGGCAACGTCATCTCCCACCCGGACCCACTGGACGTCATTGAGGGTGCTGACGGACGTCTCTACCTGATGACGCTCAACCGCAGTAACGGTCAGAGCCAGATCGTCCGGCTCGATCCAGCACCAGGCGGCATCGTCGTCGACAACACCGCCGATGCCGGTGGCGATCTCGCCATCGTGGTGGTCGATGGTTCCGACCCGGCCGCGACGCTCTTCCAGGTCAACGGGCTCGACGACGACATCGTCAGCCTAACGGTAACGTTCGATGGAGGAACGACCCAGCAGACTGTAACCCTCAATGGGCAGGACCGCTTCACGACCGATGTCAGCACCTTCGGCTCGCCGGTGACCGCGGTATTGACCGTCACCGACGCGGTCGGCAACACCGCCACGGATGACGTGGCCTTCGTCCCAGGCGAGGCGCCTACGGAGCTGATTTCACTGATCGTGATCCAGGCAGAGGACAGAACGCCTGCAGACGGCACCTCGGTGACGACGCCCAACGACGTCGACTCACAGATCGAAATTCGCGATGAGGACGCACCGGAAACCGGCTCAGGAGCCGGATACGTCAACGGACTGCGCCCGGGTGCCTTCGGGATTGACGGCAATACCGACAATCTTGACGGAACGCCCGGCGGCTATGCCGATTTCGGGTCGTCCAATGCCGATTTCATCACCTTCAACTTCGAGGTTCCCTCGGGGAGCGCGGGCGCCTCGGTGCTGCGCTTGCGCTACTCCAATGGCGGCGACGTCAGCCGTCCGCTGCAGATCGAAGTCAACGGCACGATCGTCCAGGCGTCACAGGCCTTCGCGCCGACCGCGACACCAACGGTCACCGACGGCTGGACGGTCTGGAGCACCGTGGACATCCCGGCAAATCTGGTGACCGGCTCGAACCAGGTGACGCTGCGCTCGATCGCCAATACCGGGCCGAACATCGACCAGCTCGAAGTCTTCGTCGCACCAGGCGGTGTCGGTCCCAACGACGGCGAGGAAGTCGTCGACGGCATCACCTACGTCGTCTACGAAGCCGAGAATGCATCGTTCACCGGCGACCCTGCGGTCGTCAGCGAAGATCGCACCCAGTCCGGCGACTTCGTCGACTTCATCGGCCCCGATACGGAGACGATCACCTGGACCGTCGACGTGGAGGAAGCGGGCAGCTACGCGCTCGACATCCTCTACTCGCTCGGCACCAACAAGACCGCACGTCCGATGACGCTCACTCTCAACGGCCAGTCTGCGCAGACCCTGGCATTCACGCCGAACAGCAATACCGCGGAAACCGAATGGGGTCCGCAATCGGCGCTCGTTGACCTTCTTGCCGGCGAGAACACGATCACGATCTCCGCTCCCGGCGGCGTCGGACCGAATGTCGACTATCTCCGTCTCTCGAAAGAGCCCATCTCCGTATTCGAACCGGACTACGCCGACATCACCGGCGCGGGACGTATCGAGCTCGAAGCACAGGACGGGTCGACCAACACCGTCAACGGCAGCACCGTCGACTTCTACTTCACCGTTGGAACAACCGGCTTCTACAAGCTGGACGTGGCGGCCAATGCCGGCGCCACGAACGGCCAGGGATTGACCTGGTTCCTCAATGGCGCGGAAATCGACGAAAGCGATTTCCCGGGAACGGGAGAGGCAGGCGAAGAGTCGGTCTACATCCAACTGACGGCTGGTGAAGAATACCAGCTTCGGGTGGTCTCCGACGCGCCCGGCGCAAATGGCATCGACTATCTCGACCTTTCGCCGATCAACGGCAACGCCAATGCCGACATCAGCATCGACAGTCTCGATCCGACATTCCTCAACGATCGCCTGCAGTTCTCCTATCTGGAGGATCCGAACGGCGTCGGCGCGGGAGACCGGGACTTCAAGGACAGCGGCACGGTTCGCATTTCCAACACGGGCACCGAGCCGCTCGAAGTAATCGAAGCGGAGCTTTCCGGCCCGTTCAAGCTGTCCAATCCGGATGTCTTCACCGGTCTGACGCTGGCTCCAGGCGCCTCGATCGACGTGGTAGTGCTGTTCGATCGCGAGGCCTATTCGCCGCCGACGAGCAACATCGATGGGACGTCGACCATCTTCAGGGGTGACCTGGAAATTCGCACGAACGACGCGGACACCCCGGTCGTCACCGTCGATCTCGCCGGTTTCTGGCAGGCACGCGACGAAGGCAATCAGGAACCCAACGTCAACGAAGTCTGGAACGTCTTCGGCTTCGGCAATGTCATCCCGGGACTGACCACGCTCGGCGGTGGGCAGAACTCGGTGCTGAGCACAAACGACGTGTTTGCCAAGACCGACCCCAACGAGGTCCTGTCGCCGTACTGGAAGATCGCCGAAGGCTTCACCGAGGCAAAGATCACGCAGATCGCGGCGTTCCACAGCCCTGGTGGCGCAACCATCGGCATCCACCAGCCAAAGACGTTCGCCGATACCGGCACACCGATCCAGAACCAGGGGCTCGGACAGAACATAAACTTCTGGAACCATGAAGGCACCGACAATCAGCAACTGCTGCCCAACGGCGCCAACGGGACCAGCTTTGCCACCCGGACATTCACCAACGCCGATATCACCGACAGTTGGCTCGGCAATGAGATCTTCGGGATCAGCGTCGCCGGTCAATCCACCGATCCGCGTCTCAATCCGCGCGGCGATGTTGTCGTCGCCGGTGCCCAGCAGGGCCACACAGTCAAGATTTTCCAGGCGTTGGACGGAGACGGGAATGTCATTCCGAACGTGTTCCTCGGGATCATGGACTACACGGGCATCAACTACGACTACAACGACAACCTCTTCGTCATCGAGGGCGTCGCCCCTGTAGGGTTCGGGCAGTCGATGGTGGTTGGCGGGCTGGACGATGCAGCCGCCGATGATAGACTGGTCTTCACCTCCATCGACACTCCGGCGAACGCTCAGCAGAGCGTGCGCGACGAGGCGGTCGTCACCATCTCCAACGACGGCTTCGCCGCGCTCAACATCGATGGCATCACCATCGGAAATTCATCGGCCTTCGAGATCGTCGGGACAATCCCGACGACCATCGCGGCCGGTGGGAGCGCCCAGATCACGGTCCGCTTCACCGGAAACCATACCGGCACGACCGCCGGGGCCGAGCTCTTCAACTCGACTCTCACCATCGCCTCGGAAGACCTGCCGCTCGGCAACAAGGTCATCCAGCTCGCGGGCCTCGCCCAGGAGTTCTCGGAGAACGGCTCCGAGCCTACTGTCGCCCAGATCGTCGCGGCATTCGGTTACGGTACCGACGTCGCCCAGGCGCAGATCCCCGGTGGTGGTCAGGTCGAGACCGTCGGTGACGAGGTGCTGATGCCCTACATGCAGCGGCTCGACGGCTCCAGGCCGGTGGAGGTGATCCAGATCGCCGCCTTCCTGCAGCAGAACAACGTCGCCCGTCTCGGCTTCCATGGCCTCGAATCCGACCAGGTCACCAACCTGTTCGCACAGGATGACCAGGAGTATCAGACGGTTTCTCCGAGCTCCCTTGTTGCGGGGACCGGGTCCGGTTCGGGCGTGGCCCGGGGGACCATCAACCAGAACGGCCCGTTCGGCCTGTTCATCTCGGTCGACGGACGTCCGACCTACGCCTCCTGGAGCGATCCTGAAGCCAACAAGATCGATCCGAACTTCGGGCAACTGGTCGGCAACGACCAGGGCCACCTGATCCGCTACTTCCAGGCGCTGGACTCGAACGGCAAGGTCATCGAGGGCACCTATATCGGCATTCAGGATTATCCGGGTGCAGGCAATTACGACTACAACGACCACATGTTCGTGGTGAAGAACGTCCAGCCCTACGCACTTTCGGATGAAGACGATGCCAATGGCGACGGCGTCAACGACGCCCTGCAGACGGACACCGACGGCGATCTCATCGTCGACTTCTTCGACGACGACACGGTATCCGGCAACAGGGGCGACTATGTACTGGGCATCAACTTCGGAGGCGGCGCAATCGCCAACGATCCGGTGCTCGGAGTGGCACTTGTCGGCCAGAATGACTCGCGGGTAGCCCTGTCGGGAAGTATCAATCCAGGGGCGGGCGTTGATGCGCCTTCCAACGCAAACGGCGCCAATGCAACGCCTGGATCTGCCTTTGCCACATACGAAGACGGATCGGACTGGACGGCGACCATCTCGGTGCCCAATGGCGTATACGTCGTCGTACTGCACACGCAGGAAACCTACTGGAACGCCGCCGGTCAGCGCCAGTTCGACGTTGCCGTGAACGGCCAGCAGGTCATCACCAACCTCGATCCATTCGCTGAGGCGGGCGGAGACGAGCCTATCGCAGTCGAAGTCATCGTTACCGTCACTAACGGCCAGATCGCCATCGACCTGTCGGCGGATATCGACAACGCTGCCCTGAATGCGGTGACGATCTACGAGTATGTCGAAGCGGGTTCGGGCCAGCAGCCGGTCAACGGCACCCCGTTCCTGGTCGACAGCGACGGGGTCACGATCGACGCTCTCGACTACGATAATGGTGGACAGGGTGTTGCCTACAACGACAACACGGCTGGCATCGTGCAGGGCGCTAGCAATGGTGGCCGTGCGGGAAGCGACGTCGAAGCGACCTCGAGCGGCGACGTCGGCTGGATCGATCCGGGCGAGTGGCTGGAATACACCGTCAATGTCGGCACGGCGGGAGAGTACGACCTCGATCTCCTGCTCGCCAATGGCGGCGGTGCAGGCCGATCGGCGGTGGTAAGCTTCTACCGAGCCGGCGAATCCCAGCCCTATGCGACGACCGGTGCGATCGCCAACCCGCAAACGGCGAGTTGGACAAGCTTCGCGGAGCGTTCGGTGGGCGGGATCGAGCTGGAGGCCGGCGAGCAGATCGTGCGCGTCGCCTTCTCCGGGGGCAGCCAGGACTTCCGGTCATTCAGCCTGACGCCAGCAAGCTCGGCGCCGCAGCAGATGATGTCCCTCGCCATGCTCGACAGTGTGGGAACGCCATTCTCGCAGTTTGGGATCGATGACGACATCATCCAGTTGCCGGACGGCCTGGACGATGACGGACCAGGCTTCGGCGGCGATGGAGCGCTCGGCTACGACCTGCTCACCTAGGCGACGGTCGACGCGTTGCCGGCTCGGTTCGATATCGAGCCCGCAGCGTGACGCGAAGTGTCCCGCGCAAACGCGCCGGACACGGAATTCCACAGAACCGAACTGGCGTGCCGCACCCTCCCCTTTCCGGAGCACCGCGCGGACGCTGCAGACAAGGCAAGTAACATGTTGAAGCGTCGAGCCTCACCTTCGGTCGGGGAAGCGATCAAGACCGCGAGGTCTGCCTTTCTAGGCATATTTGTCGTCAGCGCGGTCATCAACGGCCTGATGCTGACCGGCCCGCTCTTCATGCTGCAGGTCTATGATCGTGTGCTGGCGAGCGGCAGCGTTCCCACCCTGGTCGTGCTTTCGGTGATTGCGCTCGCGCTTTACCTCGTCAGCGGGATGCTCGACATCCTTCGCTCTCGTGCGCTCAACCGCATCAGCATGCGGGTCTACAACGCGCTGTCGAACCCCGTCCTGCGCGCGAATATGCAGATGCCGATCGTCGGCGGCCAGAAGGCATCGAGCGTTCAGCCCGGCAGAGACCTCGACGCCGTGCGCCGCTTCCTCGCCTCGCCTGGTCCGGCGGCGGTGTTCGACCTGCCCTTCATGCCGTTCTATTTCCTGCTGATCTTCCTCTTCCATCCGTGGATGGGGTTCTTGGCGCTGGCCGGTGGAGCATTGATCTTCACGCTGGTGGTATCCAACGAACTGACCTCGCGGGCACCGACGCGCGAACTCAACGGGCGCAGTGCGAACCAGTCCAAGATGATGGAAAGCTCCCGGCGCAACGCGGAAGTCGTCGGTGCGATGGGTATGCTTGACCGGATTTCCGATCGGTTTGGCGACATGCTCGCACCTTATTACGCGGCGCAGGAAGCCGCATCGGACCGAAGCAATTTCTACTCCTCCGTGATCAAGATGCTGCGCCTGGTGTTGCAGTCGGCGATGCTGGGCCTTGGAGCCTATCTCGCCATTCATCAGCAGATCACGGCAGGCGTGATGATCGCGGCGTCGATCATCATGGCGCGCGCGCTGGCTCCAATCGAGCAGGCCGTGTCGCACTGGCCGTCATTTGTCGCATCGCGGCAGGCATCAGCGCGGCTCAACGAAGCCTTCAAGCAGTGCCCGGAAGACAACGGGCTGGCGGGACTGCCGCTGCCGACGCAGGAGGTTCGGATCGAACAGCTTGCCACGGGCGCACCGGGAGATGGCCAGGTCATTTTGCAGGGCGTCGATTTCACACTCCATGCCGGCGACGGGCTCGGCGTGATCGGTTCCTCCGGATCCGGGAAGACAAGCCTCGTACGTGCGCTGGTCGGCGTTTGGCCGATCCTCCAGGGCGCCGCCAGATTTGACGGTTCGACGATTACCCAATGGGCCGAAAACGATCGCGGACGGTTCATCGGCTACATGCCCCAGGACGTCGAACTCTTCGATGGGACGGTGGCCGACAACATCTCGCGCTTCGCCAAGGATCCGAATGTCCTCGACATCGTCGCCGCCGCCAAGCTGGCCGGCGTTCACCGGCTGATCGTTGGACTGCCGGAAGGGTACAACTGCATGGTCGGCGAGGGCGGAGCGCGCCTTTCGGCGGGCCAGCGCCAACGCATCGGCCTTGCCCGCGCGCTCTTCGGCAATCCGTTTCTCCTCGTCCTGGACGAGCCGAATTCCAATCTCGACGTGGAGGGCGAACAGGCTCTCACCCTCGCGATGAACGCGGTGCGCGAAAGAGGCGGCATCGTCGTCGTCGTGGCGCATCGCACGAGTGCGCTCGCCGCGGTCAACAAGGTTCTCATCCTCCAGAACGGCCAACAACTGAGCTTCGGCGCGCGTGAAGACGTACTGGCGAACGTTACGGTTCTGGCGCGCCCGTCCGAATCAGGAAAGGTCTACAGCCATGCGCTCTGAGGATATCGACAAGTCGATAGCAAAGTCGCTTCGCAAGCAAATATCGACGGCACTGATTGTCTGCCTGGCGCTGGTGGTCGGTTTCGGAGGCGTCACCGCCTATGC
The DNA here is from genome assembly GCF_039839275.1 of Mesorhizobium sp. CAU 1741. NCBI lineage: Bacteria > Pseudomonadati > Pseudomonadota > Alphaproteobacteria > Hyphomicrobiales > Phyllobacteriaceae > Mesorhizobium > Mesorhizobium sp. CAU 1741. The sequence goes on from NZ_JBDOQP010000002.1 coordinate 360,643, forward strand.
CGAAATCAGCGGCGCGGTGATCGGCTCCGGCAAGATCATCGTCCAGGGCCGGACCAAGCACGTCCAGCATCCCGATGGCGGCATCATCGGCGAGATCAGCGTCGCGGAAGGCGACAAGGTTGAAGCGGGACAGGTTCTGTTCCGTCTCGACGGCACCTTGGCACTGGCCAGCCTCAACATCATCGACAGCCAACTCGACCAGTTGCTGGCGCAGGAAGCCCGCCTCCTGGCGGAACAGGCACGCTCCCCCGACATCGAGTACCCGGCGCAACTGACCGACGACGACACCGACCGCGCCATCCTCTTGATGGAAGGCCAGCGAAATCTGATGTCGACACGCCGGTTGACGATACAAGGCCGCAAAGCGCAGCTCGACGAGCAGACCAGTCAGTATCGCGAGCAGGTTACCGCTCTGGAGGCCCAGCGCGACGCGATTGGCGAGAATGTCACGCTCCTGGACGACCAGATCGCCGACTTCAAGATCCTGCACGAGCGCGGCCTGGTGATCGACTCACAGATGATCACCATCCGGCGCGAGCGAGCCTCCCTCATCGGCAGCCAGGCGTCGTTGACCGCCGAAATCGCTGAAGCGAAGCAGGCGATTACCCAGACCGCCTTGCAGCGCGTCCAGGTCGACGAGGAATTCAACGAAGCCGTATTGACCGAGCTGGACCAGAAGCGGACGGAGATCGCCAGGCTGAGCGAGGAGCGTATCGCCGCCCTCGACCGTCTCAACCGGCTGGAAATTCGCTCTCCCCTGGATGGTTATCTCCACCAGTTGGCGGTCACCACGGTCGGCGGAATCGTGTCCGCCGGCGAAACCCTGGTCAGCGTAATTCCCGCCAACGACTCGCTGATTGTGGAAGCGAAGCTTCTGCCGACGGACGTGGATCAGGTCTATCACGACCAGCAGGCGAGAGTGCGGCTCAGCGGGCTCAATCAGCGCATCACGCCGGAGCTGTATGCCAGTGTGATCGACATATCGCCCGATCTTTTGACCGACGAGCAGACCGGCGTTTCCTACTATCTGGCACGTCTCTCCATCAGTGACGAAGAATTTGCGCGGATCAATCGCGACGAACTGCGGCCGGGCATGCCGGTCGAGGTCTTCGTCGAGACCTCAATGCGCTCGATCCTTTCCTATCTGGTCAAGCCGATCGCCGACCAGTTGAACCGGGCAATGCGCGAAAGTTGAGCGCTGCACCGACTACAGATTACGGTTTTCGAGAGATCACACAGATGAAAAAGCAACTGAAGCAGACTGAAACGAAGACCGACGACCGCTTGCAGATCGAAGGGTTCGAGCCGAGCCCCGCGCCCCCGCAAGAGCCGGTCGGCATCGCAGCGCGAACGACGCCGAGCGTCATGCCGGCCATGGAGAGGCCGCGCATCCTGCGCGTCGGCGCGGGCAGCAAGAATGCACCGCGCGTGGAGGCAGCTCCCGATCCGTCATTGAGGCTGCTGGAGCGCGTCTATGACGATCTCGCGGGGCTCAAGCAGGGCCTGCTCGAACAAGCCGGCGCTTCCGCCAACGGCGATACCAAAGGTGCCACGGTCGCACTCGATGCCGTCGAGGCACAACTCAAGGCGATCGCCCAATCGGTCGAGTTCACCGAGGCCTATGTCACCGCCGGACTGGCCAACCGTATCGGCGAGATGCTGCGCGAGGAAACGGCCACATCATTGAAGTCAGCTCAGACGACGATGCGCGCCCAGCGTCACACACGGATCGCGCTTTTGCTGGTCGGCGCACTTGGCGGGTTGCTCGCGGCGGAAATAGCCAGCGATGCGGTCAGCACCGGCGGGACGAATTTCGCCCTTCATTATCAGGCCGCCATTAAACCAGCTCTGATCGATTTCTTTACCTGGACGACCTTTGTCGTGGGGGAAGGCGCAGCACAAATTCGGGCGATGACGGGCGGATAGGGCCAATCAGGCCTTTGTACCTTGGCCGGCGCCGGATTGGCATCTGACGATGCGTCCTGCAGGGCCGCCCACCTTTCGAGCGGCATAAATCCGATCGGTGGCGCTTGCAGCGGCTTGACGCGCGGACGCGCGCGTTTCACTGGTGCGGTTGAAACTCACGGAGACGACCGACCTTGAACGCGCTGAAGTCGCTGATCGAATCTCGCCGATTCGAATTGGTGATCACTGTCCTGATCATCATCAATGCCATCACGCTGGGCCTCGAAACCTCACCGACGATGATGGAGCGGTTCGGGCCGTTGCTCGTGCTTCTCGACCGGGTGGTTCTCGCGGTTTTCGTCGCCGAATTGCTGGCCCGGTTCGTCGTCTACCGCGGCAGGTTCTTCCAGGATCCGTGGCGCATCTTCGACCTGGTCGTCGTGGCCATCGCGCTGATGCCCGCGACCGGCAATCTGTCCGTGTTGCGCGCGCTGCGCATCCTGCGTGTCCTGCGTCTGGTCAGCGTCGTTCCATCGCTGCGGCGCGTGGTCGGCGGGCTCATTGCCGCCCTGCCCGGCATGGGCTCGATCGTCCTGCTCCTGGGCCTCGTCTTCTACGTGTTCTCGGTGATGGCGACAAAGTTGTACGCGGCAACCTTTCCGGACTGGTTCGGATCGATCGGCGAGTCCGCCTATACGCTGTTCCAGATCATGACGCTCGAAAGCTGGTCGATGGGCATCGTGCGGCCGGTGATGGAGGTCCATCCCTATTCTTGGATGTTCTTCATACCCTTCATCGTGCTCACCTCGTTCGCCGTGCTCAACCTGTTCATCGGTATCATCGTCTCCGCGATGCAGGAGGAGCACGATGCGACGGCGTCCGAAGAGCGCTCGGCGATGCAGCACGAGCAGGAGATGATACTGACCGAAATCAGGGCACTGCGCGAGGACGTGCGCGCGCTCAAGGGCGAGCGCAGCCGCTAAGCCGCCTCACCCCGCGCGGAAGTGCTTCGAGAGCTTGAGGCCCTGCGCCTGGTAGTTCGATTTCAAGTCCACGCCATAGAGCCTGTCTGGCCGCGCCAGCATGTGCTCGTAGACCAGTCGGCCGACAACCTGGCCATGCTCCAAGATGAACGGGACTTCGTGGCTGCGCACTTCCAGTACCGCGCGGCTGCCGGTGCCGCCGGCGGAAGAGTGGCCGAAGCCGGGATCGAAGAAGCCAGCGTAGTGGACGCGGAACTCGCCCACGAGCGGGTCGAAGGGCGTCATTTCGGCGGCATGATCTGGCGGCACATGCACCGCCTCGCGCGACACAAGGATGTAGAACTCGTCGGGATCGAGGATCAGCTCGGTTTTGCCGCGCGCATAAAGCGGCTCCCAGAAATCATGCAGGTCCTGGGCACCACGCACGTCGACATCGACCACGGCGGTGTGGTGCTTGCCGCGATAGCCGATGAGCCCGTCCGCCCCTCCCGTCAGGTCGATCGAAAGCGCGATGCCGCCGCCGGAAATGTTGGGCTCCTCGGCGGCCACCAGCGTCTCGCGCGCGTGCAGGCCCTGAAGCTCGGCTTCCGACAAAAGTGCATGGCCCTTGCGAAAACGGATCTGCGACAGACGCGAACCGGCGCGCACGACGATCGGGAAGGTTCGCGGGCTGACCTCGATGAACAGCGGACCTTCGTAGCCGGCAGGCATCTTGTCGAATTCCTGCGTCCTGTCGGCCATCACGCGGGTGAAGATGTCGAGGCGCCCGGTCGAGCTCTTGGGGTTGGCCGAGGCCGAGACGCCTGCAGGCAGGGCGAGCCGTTCCTGAAGCGGTACGATGTAGACGCAGCCGGTCTCGAGCACCGCGCCGGCGCTCAGGTCGATCTCGTGCAGCTTCAGCCGTTCGAGCTTGTCAGCAACGGTGCTCGCCGGACCGGGAAGAAAGGAAGCACGAACACGATAGGCCTTGTTGCCCAGCCGCAGGTCGAGACTGGCCGGCTGGATCTGGTCTTCGTCGAGTGGCCCCTGGCTCTTCAGCGCACCTGCGTCGAAGAGTGCCGCGATGTCTCGGTCGGGTAGTATGCCGGTCGTGCGCAATGCCCCATCCCTGATTGTCCGCCGGGAGGTTTAATCACGCCACCGATTGACGCAAGGCGTCGCGAGGCGTAAAGGGCGCTTATCCCGTGGTGATTTGCCGGTCGGCTTGCAGCCACGTTAAACAAGTCGCTAAAAGGGACCGATGAGGAAACCGGCATGCGACTTCGCGGCCGGTTTTTTTGTTTTTGGGGCATGATGATGACAGGTGAAACGAAGCGAAACTGGAAGCCGGCGACCGCTCTGGTGCATGGCGGGACGACGAGATCCGAGTTCGGCGAAACGTCGGAAGCGCTGTTCCTGACGCAGGGGTTCGTCTATGATAGCGCCGAAGCGGCGGAAGCACGCTTCAAGGGCGAAGAGCCCGGCTTCATCTATTCCCGCTACGCCAACCCGACCGTCGACATGTTCGAACGGCGCATGTGCGAACTGGAAGGCGCGGAGGATGCCCGCGCCACCGCATCGGGCATGGCGGCCGTGTCGGCAGCGCTCCTGTGCAGCGTCAGGGCCGGCGACCATGTCGTCGCCGCACGCGCATTGTTCGGCTCGTGCCGATGGGTCATCGAGGTGCTGATGCCGAAATACGGCATCGAGACCACGCTCGTCGACGGCACCAATATGGACGAGTGGCAACAGGCGATCCGGCCGAACACCAGGCTGTTTTTCCTTGAAAGCCCGACCAACCCGACACTCGAAGTCGTGGACATCGCGGCCGTGGCAAAGCTGGCCAATGGCATCAGCGCACGTGTCGTTGTCGACAACGTCTTCGCCACGCCCTTGCAGCAGAAGCCGCTGGAACTCGGCGCGCACGTCGTCGTCTATTCCGCCACCAAGCACATCGACGGACAGGGGCGCTGCCTTGGTGGCGTCATCCTCTCGGACAAGAAGTGGATCGACGACAATCTGCACGACTATTTCCGGCACACCGGACCGTCGCTTTCGCCATTCAATGCCTGGACGCTGCTGAAAGGGCTGGAGACTCTGCCGCTGCGTGTCAGGCAGCAGACGGAGTCCGCAGGACAAATCGCCGACCACCTCGCGCAGCATAAGGCCATCGAGCGGGTCATCTACCCGGGGCGCAAGGACCATCCGCAGGCCGACCTTATCGCCCGCCAGATGAAGGGCGGCTCGACCCTCGTGTGCTTCGACGTGAAGGGCGGAAAAGCGGGCGCCTTCGCCTTCCTCAACGAGCTTGGCATCATCCGCATCTCCAACAATCTCGGCGACGCCAAGAGCCTGATAACCCATCCCGGCACGACGACGCACAAGAACCTGTCGGAAGATGCGCGTGTCAGCATCGGCATCCTGGGCGGCACGGTGAGGCTTTCCGTCGGTCTCGAAGACGTCGAAGACCTCATCCAGGATATTGACCGGGCGCTTGGCAAGGCATCATAGAAGGCCGCATCCAGGCGAACGGGAAATCCGGCGGCGATGGCAACAATGGCGAGCGAGGGAAACAATCCGGTCGACGTGCTGACAGCGCGCGCGTTGGCGGCCGTCGTGCCGGACCCGATGGTCGTTTGCGACGCCAGGGGAGCCGCGCTCTATGCCAATCCAGCGGCGACGAATGCGTTCGGGCAAATCCCACGCGGCAGCATTCTGGCGCACAAGTTCCGCACGCCGGAAATGCAGCAGCTCATCGGCAACGCGCTGAAACAGCGACGCGCCGGCACGATCGACTATGTCGAGCGGATTCCGATCGAGCGGGTCTTCAAGGTGGCTGTCATGCCGGTCGACGACGGCTCCGGGCTGTTCGTGATCCATTTCAAGGACCAGAGCGAGACCCGCCGCATCGACAGGATGCGCGCCGACTTCATCGCCAATGCGAGCCACGAGCTGCGCACGCCTCTGGCATCGATATCGGGGTTCATCGAGACCCTGCGCGGGCCGGCGCGCAACGACGAGAAGGCGCGCGACAACTTTCTCCAGATCATGCAGACCCAGACGGCACGCATGGCCCGCCTCATCGACGACCTGCTGTCGCTCTCCCGCATCGAGATGAAGCCGTATGCACGCAGCGACGAGAAGATCGATGTCGTGCAGATCGTTGCAGGCGTGGTGGAGTCGCTCGGCCATCTCGCCGGCGAATACGGGGTCCAGGTCAATCTGGAGCGCCCGGACAAACCGGTCCTCATTCCGGGCAATCGCGACGAGCTGATCCAGGTCTTCGTCAACCTGCTCGAAAACGCCTGCAAGTACGGCCAGTCAGGCGGCCGCGTCGACATTTCCATTTCAGCGGCGACCGGCGGCCCCACGCCGGAAATCGCCGTGGCGATACGCGACCACGGTCCCGGCATCGCGGAGGAACATATCCCCCGCATCACCGAGCGGTTCTATCGGGTGGATGTCGAGTCGAGCCGCGTCAAGAACGGGACGGGGCTGGGGCTGGCGATCGTCAAGCATATCCTGACGCGGCATGACGGGCGCCTCACCGTGCGCTCGAAAATCGGCGAAGGGTCGACCTTTACGGTGCATTTGCCCGTCTAGACAGGCCTGCAGAGACCGGAACGCTTTCTTTTTCCTGTCATCCGACTACCTTAGGGTCTTCTCAAGGGAATCGCTTCGGGCAGTTCTTCAACCATGACCACGCATCACATCGTCAGCGCCTATGATGAGGAACTCGCGTCCCTCGGCAACCGGATCGCCGCGATGGGTGGGCACGCCGAGCGGATGGTCGAGCAGGCGGTCGCGGCTCTCATCAATGCCGACCAGGCGCTGGCCCGCAAGGTCATCGCCGACGATCTCGTTCTGGACGAGGGGCAACGCTGGATCGACGACCAGTCCATCGTGCTGATCGCCAAGCGCCAGCCGATGGCGGACGATCTGCGTGAAATCATCGGGACGATCCGGATTGCGGCCGACCTCGAACGCGTCGGCGACCTCGGCAAGAGCATTGCAAAGAGGGTGGTCGCCGTCGCCGATGCGCGCCAGCCGGTGCAGCTCTTTCGTGGCCTGGAGGCCCTGGCGAACCTCGCGCTGACGCAGCTCAAGCAGGTGCTCGACGTGTTTGCCTCGCGTGACGTGGCGGCCATCAGCTTCATGCGCGACCGCGACGAGGAAATCGACGCGATGTACACCTCGCTGTTCCGCGAACTCCTCACCTACATGATGGAAGACCCGCGCAACATCTCGCCCTGCACGCACCTCCTGTTCTGTGCCAAGAACATCGAGCGCATCGGCGATCACGCCACGAATATCGCGGAGACCGTCTTCTACATCGTCACGGGCGAGCAGCTCCCGCTGGAGCGCCCCAAGGAAGACAAGAGCCACAAGGTGGTGATGATCGGCGGGAAGGTCATCCGGGCCTGAGGGCGAATGCGCCGCTCAAAACCGCGGCCATCAGGCAGAGGCAGTCGCGCCATCTGGCGCTCGGCGCTTAAGGAGTTATGCCCTCGACATTACTCCTTGGAAACCCGTGTCACGACAAATGTGTCTACCGCGCGCGGCGACGCTCGGAAGCGGGCTGGTACGCCACCTTCGAATGGTAGCCGCAATACGGGCCGCTATCGCCGGCTTCGTTGCCGCAGAAGCTGAATTCCTCCGACAGCGGGTCGCCGTTCGGCCATTTGCATGTCCGCTCGCTCAACTGGATGAGGGAGAGCTTGCGCGAGATCGGCACCACCACGTTGGCCGACGGCCGCAACATCTGGCGCGCCACCGGCTCGGCATCGAACTGGACGGCAAGGGCCGTTGCGCCGACGCTGGCGGTTACGGTGCGTGTCTGACGGCTGACGCTCTTGGCTGGAGCGCCCGCGGATGCTGCCTTCTTGGCGCGTGGCTGCGCCGAAGAGGTGCGACCGCGTGCCGACAGCTTGAGGCGATGCACCTTGCCGATGACGGCGTTGCGGCTGACGCCGCCGAGCTGCGTGGCGATCTGGCTTGCGCTCAAACCCTCCGCCCACAATTTCCTGAGCAACTCAACGCGTTCGTCGGTCCAGTTCATGGGACAGGCTCCTGCTCCTGCGTGCCCGGAATCCGAATCCCTCGCCGCCCGGCTGTAACCGGCACGACACCATATCTACAGGGGTGATTAGATCCGCCGCACGAAATCTAGTTATTTCTTGGCTTCAAACTACAGTATCGGCTGACTCCGTGACAAGAGTCCCCGGGCAACACCGAATCTGTTTTTTCGGTTTTCCCCAACTTGGCATCGGCATTGCCTTGGAGCATTCACACTTCAGACGGCCGCGGGACGCCTCAAAAAGACGTTTCGTTTGACACAAATGCCGGAAAAGCCGATATAGTTTGGCCAACGCCGCCCCTTGGGCGGCTTTTTGGTTTTTCCGGCGCGGCCCCGTCCAGGCGCGCCTTGCTTTCGGAGAGGCATATAATGAGCGGCTCAGCGCTTTACGAGACCTTTGCCCGCGTACCCCTGGTCTTCGACCGGGGAGAGGGAAGCTGGTTGGTAACGCAGAGTGGCGAGCGATATCTCGATTTTGCGGCGGGCATCGCCGTGAATTCGCTGGGCCACGGCCATCCGCATCTCGTGGCAGCACTCACCGAGCAGGCCGCGAAGCTGTGGCACATCTCCAACCTCTACGAAATCCCGGACCAGAGCAGGCTTGGCGAGCGGCTGGTCGAGAACACGTTCGCCGACAAGGTCTTCTTCACCAATTCCGGCGCCGAGGCCCTGGAATGCGCGATCAAGACCGCGCGGCGCTACCAGTACGTCAACGGCGCCCCGGAACGGTTCCGCATCATCACCTTCGAAGGCGCGTTTCACGGACGCACGCTGGCGACCATCGCGGCCGGCGGACAGCCGAAATACCTGGAAGGCTTCGGACCCAAGGTCGAGGGTTTCGACCAGGTTCCGTTCGGCGACATGGATGCTGTCGAAAAGGCGATCGGCGCCGAGACGGCCGCGATCCTGATCGAACCCGTGCAGGGCGAAGGCGGCGTCCGCCCGGTGCCCGCGCCCTTCATGCAGAAGCTGAGGGCGCTGTGCGACAAGCACGGCCTCATGCTGATCCTCGATGAAGTGCAGAGCGGTATCGGCCGCACGGGCAAGCTCTTCGCCTATGAATGGGCCGGCATCGAGCCCGACATCATGGCCATCGCAAAAGGCATCGGCGGTGGCTTCCCCGTCGGTGCATGTCTTGCGACCAACAAGGCCGCGATGGGCATGACACCGGGCGTGCACGGCACCACCTTCGGCGGCAACCCGCTTGCCATGGCGGTGGGCAATGCCGTGCTCGACGTGGTGCTCGACGACGGCTTCATCCAGTCGGTCAACGACAAGGCGCTGGCCGCCAAGCAGGGGCTTGCGTCGGTCGTCGACGAGTTCCCCGACATCTTCGAAGAGGTGCGCGGCGCAGGCCTGCTCCTCGGCCTCAAGTGCAAGCTGGCTAACACCATGGTCAACGGCGCGCTGCGCGACGAGAACCTGCTTGCCGTGCCGGCCGGCGAGAACGTCATCCGGCTGCTCCCGCCCCTTACGGTGAGCGAAGAAGAGATCCGTGACGCGGTGGGGCGGATTCACACCGCAGCCGCCAAATTGCGGGCGGCACATCAAGAGTCGCCGAAGGCCGCGTCATGAGCGGCAGCTTCCGGCACTTTACCGATCTGTCGACGATCGAGCCAGTCGACCTGCGCGCCATGCTCGACGATGCACGGGCACGCAAGCAGCGTCTCAAGTCGGGAAGCGAGACGGAACGTCCGCTCGCCGGCAAGGTGCTGGCGATGATCTTCGAAAAGCCGTCGACCCGCACGCGCGTATCCTTCGACGTCGGGATGCGGCAGCTCGGCGGCGAGACGATCATGCTGACCGGCACCGAGATGCAGCTTGGCCGCTCGGAAACCATCGCCGACACCGCCAAGGTGCTGTCGCGCTATGTCGACGCGATCATGATCCGCACCACCGAGCACGAGCGCCTGCTCGAGCTGACGCAGCATGCCACGGTGCCGGTCATCAATGCACTGACGGACGACACCCACCCCTGCCAGATCATGGCCGACGTGATGACCTTCGAGGAACATCGCGGCCCGGTGAAGGACAAGCTTTTCGCCTGGACCGGCGACGGCAACAACGTGCTGCATTCGCTCATGGAAGCGTCGGCGCGGTTCGGTTTCCGCCTCAACGTCGCGGTGCCCGAGGGCAGCGAACCGGCGGATCACTTCGTCTCCTGGTCAAACGCCAATGGCGGCCGGGTCGCGGTGATGCGCTCGCCGGAGGAAGCGGTCACGGATGCAGACTGCATCGTGACGGACACCTGGGTCTCCATGGGTCAGGAACACCGCGCCCGCGGGCATAACGTGTTCACGCCCTATCAGGTGAACGGCAAGCTGATGTCGCATGCCAAGGCGGACGCGTTGTTCATGCATTGCCTGCCGGCACATCGCGGCGAGGAAGTGACGGACGACGTCATCGACGGCCCGAATTCCGTGGTGTTCGACGAGGCCGAAAACCGCCTGCATGCCCAGAAGGCCGTGCTTGCATGGTGCCTGGGCGCTTGATCGGGCGAAGACGCATTCCTATCTGATGGACTTCGCCCATCATGTTTGGTGAATGAGAGACCCGCGCGTCGCCTTGCGATGCTGGCCGGTGACGGCTCAAGACGCGCTTTGACAGGAATTGTCCAGTGGCTGAAACGGAAAAGCAGCTCGGCGAATTCGGCTTCGCCGGCGATGACCATGTGGTTCCCTTCGAGGTATCGACGCTCGATGCGCGCGGGCGCGTCGTGCAGCTCGGCCCTATCCTCGACACGATCCTGGCACGGCACGACTACCCCGAGCCGGTGGCACGGCTGCTCGCCGAGGCAATCGCGCTCACCGTGCTTCTGGGCACGTCGCTGAAATTCGACGGCAAGTTCATTCTCCAGACGCGTTCGGATGGCCCCGTCGACATGCTGGTCGCCGACTTCGCCACGCCGCAGTCGCTGCGTGCCTATGCCCGCTTCGACGAGGAGCGGCTTGCAGAGGCGATTGCGGACGGCAAGGCGACGCCGGGTGATCTTCTCGGCACGGGCGTGCTTGCGCTGACTATCGACCAGGGCGCGTGGATGCAGCGCTACCAGGGCATCGTGCAACTGGATTCGACCTCGCTCGAAGACGCCGCGCGCACCTATTTCCGCCAGTCCGAACAGATCCCCACCGAGGTCCGGCTTTCGGTCGCGCGCCAGATGGTGCGCGGGCAGGACGGCAGCCTGCTCGAAGGATGGCGCGCCGGCGGGCTGCTCGCCCAGTTCCTTCCCGACGCGCCGGAGCGCTTGCGCCTGCCTGACCTTCCGGGGGGCGAAGGCGACGACGGCGATGCGCCCGACCCGACCGACGATGCGTGGGCCGAGGTGCAGGCCCTGGTCGGCACGGTCGAAGCCGACGAACTGCTCGATCCGACGGTCGGCGCAGAGCGCCTGCTCTATCGGCTTTTCCACGAGCATGGCGTTCGGGTATTCGAAGGAACCCCGGTTGCCGACGACTGCACGTGTTCGCGCGAGAAGATCCGCTCGATTCTCGATGGCTTTTCGGCCGAGGAGATCGAGGAGAGCACCCAGGACGGCATCATTCACGTCGCCTGCGAATTCTGCTCGAAGGAATACACGTTCGACCCTTCGGATTTCACCGCAGATGAATGATTGATCATTGCGCCGGTTGACGTGGCGGACAGCTTCGTTGATCAATGCCGGCGCATAATGACGGTCAAACTCATCATAATCATGCTAACGGCAGCCGCCTTCGGCTGGGGCTTCTCGAACCTCGTGGAGCACTCGGACCAGTCGATGCGGCCCGGCATGCCGCAGAACACCTGTGACGAATGGCAGGGCGACGACTGCTCGACCCAATTCGACCGCCAGCCTTAATAAAGTGTCAATGCATGACATGCATGCTCCGGCCATCGTGGGCAGGATTGACGGGCGAACAGCATGCCGGACTCATTTCCGACACGCGCAGAAATGCGCGAGGAGACAGCGGAAGCGGTATGCGAGATCGCCATCTGCCTTGCCCAGGCCATCCACGAACTTGACCCGCAGGCGCACCGCCGAATGAATTTCAACGCCGGCAAGGCCTATAACAGGCTGCTGGACGAGCGGCGCGAACTCGCGGCCGACATACTTTATCGGTTCGGGCGCGCGCTGATGGACCGGGATCTATTTCCCGAAGAGTCCGATCGCGACTGAGAAACACCTGCTGCAGGGAACCTTCGGCGTCCGGCGCTGTTGCTTCGTGATCCAACCCACCGGAGACACGACGATGAGACTGCTGCTGCTGATATTCGGCGCCTGGGCCGCCTGGAAGATTGCCGAAGAGAACGGGCTCACGGAGCGCGAGCCGCTGCTGCCAGCCCGCTCCACCCCACTTCCCGCGCGTGCGGCCGCCCGTTCGCGGAAGCGCTGAGGCGCTTTAGTTCACGGAACGGGCTTCGTTGGGCAGGTCGAGCGAAAAGGCCGGGATGGCGACCTCGAAGACGTTTCCATCACCGTCCCGCATCGTATAGCTGCCGACCATGAACCCGGACGAGGTGCGAAGCGGGCATCCGGATGAATACTGGAAGCTGTCGCCGGGATTGAGTTCCGGCTGCTCGCCGACAACGCCGGCGCCCCGCACTTCCTCCACGCGCCCGGCAGCGTCCGTTATGCGCCAGTAGCGCGACATCAACTGAATGTGCGTGGATGAATTGTTGATGATCGTGACGCGATAACCCCAGACATGGCGTCCATCCTCAGGTGTGGACCGCTCCGGCAGATAGAACGGTTCGACTTCGACGTCGATCTGGTGCGTGGTGCTTCGGTACATCGTGCTTCCGGTTCTGGACCATCAATGTGATGCGCGACCTCTCCTGGTCAAGGTCATACGGCGATTATGCGCGCGAAGGTGCCTGCGAGTGGGCGCCGAATCCTCTGGACCCATGCACGCGTGATGCATAGCATCCGGCCATGCACAGGAGGAAAGACCAGAATGCCCACCACGACTGCATCGAAGTTCGAGGTCCCGACCAAGCCGATCACGCTGACGATCGACGGCAAGAAACGCGTCTTCGATATCGATGATCCGCAGCTTCCTGACTGGATAGCCGAGAACGAACTTTCAGCGGGCGGGTACCCCTACGACGACAAGCTCAAGGGCAAGAAATACGAAAAGAAGCTCAAGGCGCTGCAGATCGAACTGGTTAAACTGCAGAGCTGGCTGCAAGCCACCGGCGAGCGGGTCATGGTGCTTTTCGAGGGCCGCGATGCGGCCGGAAAGGGCGGCACGATATTCGTCACTCGGCAATACATGAACCCACGCACCGCGCGCAACGTGGCATTGCCGAAGCCGACCGAGACCGAACGCGGCCAATGGTATTTCCAGCGCTACGTGGCGCATTTCCCCACCGCCGGCGAATTCCTGACCTTTGACCGCTCATGGTACAATCGCGCCGTTGTCGAGCCGGTGATGGGTTTCTGCACGCCCGAACAGCATGAGCTCTTTCTCGACGAAGCACCCAACTTCGAAAAGAGCATCGTCGCCGACAACATCCGCCTGTTCAAGTTCTGGCTGTCGATCGGCCAGGAGACCCAGTTGCGCCGCTTTCACGACCGCCGGCACAGCGAGCGGAAGATGTGGAAGTTCTCGCCCGTCGACGTCGCGGGCATGGAAAAATGGGACGACTACACGAAGGCGCGCGACGTGATGTTCGAGCGTACCCATACGCCCCATGCGCCATGGACGGTGGTGCTGGCCAACGACAAGAAGCGGGCTAGGCTGGCCGTCATCCGCAGGATCCTGCTGTCGGTACCTTATGACGGGCGCAACCTCGACAACATCGGGGAAGAGGACGAGAAGATCATAGGCGAACCCTCGGACGCGCTGACCTGACGCTCATCGACGCGCTGGCCGCGCAGCAGGCTCGGACGGCCCTTGCGATGCGGTGTCTTGTTCCACTGGTGAGGGCGCCGGTAAAGTTCGAAGATCGCCCACCATGCGGCCCAGGACAGAAGCAGCCAGTGCACCGGCGTCAGCGCGACGATCCGCCAGAATTCACGTCTTTCGGCGCGCGACAGGGTTGCCCTGCCTACCGCCAGGAAGGCGCCGTAGCCGAGTGCTATGGTGAACAAGCCCGTCGTTGCGATCACGACCTGCGTGATGTGCACGACATCGCTCGCCATGAATCTCGCAAGCACATAGGCGATCGTCCCCAAGGCTAGCGGATGAACCAGCACCGACACGATGGTCCCTAGAAAAAGCGCCTGAAAGGCCAGGAACGAGGCCGTCCCAAGCTCGCTCCAAAGCCGAACGGGTGCGCGCATGTGCACCAACCAGGTCTGCAGCCAGCCCTTGAACCAGCGCGTGCGTTGCGGGCGCCAAGTGGCGAAGTCCTCCGGCGCTTCCTCGAAGGTCGGCAGGCCGATCACCCCCACGCGATAGCCGAACCGCTTCAGCCGCAGGCCGAGATCCGCGTCCTCGGTGACATTGTGCGGATCCCAGCCGCCGACCGCGTCGAGCGCGCTGCGGCGAAAATGATTTGAGGTACCGCCCAGCGGCAGCACGAGATCGTGCTTGGCAAGCCACGGGAGGATGCCACGAAACAGGCCCGCATATTCGAACGCGAACATCCGCGACAGCGCGCTGGTGGCGGGATTGGTCGCCACCAGGGGTGCCTGCAGACACGCAAGATCGTCGCCGTCGGCGCGAAAACGATGCCATGCCTCCAGCAATTGCTGAGGATGAGGCATGTCCTCCGCGTCGTAGAGGGTCACATATTCCCCCGAACACAGCGGCAGCGCATAGGCGAGCGCCTTCGGCTTGGTGCGCGGCTCTCCCATCGGCACTTCGACGATCTCGATGCAGGAACTCAATGCGTGGGCGCGCAATACGGAAAGCGTCTCCTCGTCGTCCTCCTCGCAGACCAGCTTGATCTCCAGCTTGCTGCGCGGCCATTGAAGCTTGCCGAGGGCCACGAGCAACTGGGGCAGCACCTCCCTTTCCTGATACAGCGCGACCAGCACGGAATAGACCGGCAGTTCGCCCGCTATCGCGGCCGGCGGTTCCTGCAGCCGCAGTGGCCGTGCGGCACCAAGCGCCAGGAAACGCAGGACCACGCAGGCGAGGAAAGCAACCATGCCGACGACCTGAACGACGAGAAGCGTCTGCATCGGTGCGAACGCCAACGCCATGCAGAGCACGGCAACCAGCACACCGAAAAGCACGCCCTGCCAGGCATTCGCGACGATGCGTGCGGAGAATTCCGGCAGGCGCAGGAACAGTCTGCTCTGCGCGTCGAACAGCAGGCGCTCGCGCGCGCGGGACAATATCGCGCCGCGCAGTGCCGATGGCGGCGCGATCAGCAACCGTCGCTTGAGATCGGGCTGCCTCGCCAGCCGAAGCCGCAATGCGGCAAGGCCAATATCTACCCGCGCCACAATGAACAGCGGTGCGGCGTCCGGCTGCTCGAGCAGCGCGAGCGGCAAGCCCACCTGGCTGCGGAGCGCGGACCGGCAAGGGCCATCCTCGAGCGTCAGTCTCGATGGATCGATATCGGCGATGAACATCAGTTCGAGTTCGGCGGCGATCGCCTCGAAGAGGCGCGCTTCGCCTACCACGCCGGACGCGAGAAGTTCCTGGACGAAATGCGTCCCGTTGACCACCGTGCGTTGCGCTGGCCGCTCGGCCTCGCGTTCGAGCCGTAGCCTCGAAAGGACCGGCCGCCACTCGTCGAGTATGGCACGAGCCCTGACGCCATCGACGCGGCTTGTCGCGGGCGCAGGCCTACGCGCTGCTGGCGCCCCGACGGCACCGCGTCCGCCTTCCCGCTGTCGGCCCGCTCCAAAATGCCATGCGACGAACGGCATCTCTGCCGGCCCGCGGGACCCACGCCCACCTGTTTCGTAAGGTGGAGCCATTTCAGGAAAGACTTATATTGCGGCGCTGGCAAAAGAACACCGAAGACACACCCCACTTACTCATCACACGTTCCCCGCCACGTACCCCGGAAAGATAAGCCGTCTATCCGTTCACGTACTGTTAACCATGTCATTTCAGTAAGTGGCATTTTTCTACTTGATGCAACCGCAAAAATGACTCGCGCGTGCATTCGATTGCCAGACAGCACTGCGTTGGACTTACCGCTCTCGTGCCGGTCCGTTGGTTGACAGCCGGCAGCAGCGGAGGAATAAGGTCACACGCTTTCCCGATGGGGTCCGACCGTGTGCAAGCCTTCGACATCTCTGTTTTTCGGCCTTGTCGCCGCGATCTGGCTGTCGACCGTCGGCGCACTCGTGGCGCAACCTTCGATCCCGAACTACTGGGACGCGAAGGAGCGATTGCCCAAGCCCGACCTGTCGGGTGTCGAGCGGGTCCGCTTCCTCACGACGATCGACTTTCCGCCGTTCAACTTCCTCGATGCCGACCGGCGCCTCACCGGCTTTCACATCGAGCTTGCACGCGCCATCTGCCGGGAACTGGACATCGAGCCGCGCTGCCAGATACAGGCACTGCCGTGGGAGGAACTCGACGAGGCCATCGCATCCGGGCAGGGAGACGCGCTGATTGCCGGCACGTCGGTCAGCACGCAGACGCGCGAACTCTATGCCTTTTCGCGACCCTACCTGCGCTTTCCGGCGCGCTTCATCGTTCGCAGCGACTCGACCGTGGAAGAGCCCATGCATCGCGCCGTCGAGGGCATGCGCATCGGCGTGGTCGGCGGCTCAGCCCACGAAGCGATGCTGAGAAGCTACTTCCCCGCAGCGCGGCCGGTGGTCTTCACGCGGCTGGACTGGCTTTATGACAGCCTTCGAGAAGGCAAACTTGACGGGGCCTTCGGCGATGGCATGCGGCTGTCGTTCTGGCTCGCGGGGACAGGCTCGCAGAATTGCTGCCGGTTTGCCGGCGGTCCCTACATTGCGCCCGAATATCTGGGCGCGGGACTGGCCATCGCCGTCCCGCACGATAAGGCCGTCCTCGCGCAGGCTTTCGACTACGCGTTGCGCGAGATCAGCATGAAGGGAATTTTCGCCGAACTTTACCTGAAATATTTCCCGGTCAGCTTCTACTAGGTCAGCGTGTGACGCGGTGGCGGATCGCCGCGGCACGCTCGATTGCGGCAACCGCGAGCGGGTCGAGGTCGAAACGCTCCTTGATGATGTCCAGCATGCGGGTCTCTTCCTCTCGCACCGACAGGTCTGCGGCCGCCACATCAACGGCCAGCGCATAGGCAGTCTCGCGAAGATCCTCGCCCAGGGCGGACTTGACCAGCGAGAGCAAACCCTCGAGCCCCTCTTCTTCCTGGAGCAGTCGCTGGCAGACCTGGGCCACGGCCAGCGTGCGCGCCTGGTCGAAACCACGGAAGACCGGCAGGGTACGGACGATGGCGCCGATGCGTGCAAGTTCATCGTCGCCCATGTCTCGGTCGGAGGCCGACATGATGACCATGAGGTAGACGAGCGCTTCCTGCGGGGTGGGATTTGACATCGGGGGTTGCTCCGTTGGTGCCGTTTCGGCTGCAACGTAGGAAGGCCAAGGCCCGACCGCAATGAAAAAGCCCCGCCACGATTGACGCACCGGATAAGCGGGCCTAGACGTTCACCGCCCCTAAAGGGCCGAAAAACTTCACGGAAAGCCAGAAATGACCCAGTCGCGATCGAACTCGCTGATGCACTCGCCCGAAATTCTTGCCGCTGCGCAGGAAAGCAAAGCATGGCCGTTCGAAGAAGCGCGCAAGATCATCAAACGCTACGAAGGCAAGGACTGGCCCGAGGCGATCCTGTTCGAGACCGGCTACGGGCCGTCCGGCCTGCCGCATATCGGCACCTTCGGCGAGGTGGCGCGCACGACGATGGTGCGCCATGCCTTCCGCCTCCTGACCGAGGACAAGGTGCCGACGCGACTGCTGTGTTTCTCCGACGACATGGACGGCATGCGCAAGATCCCGGACAACGTGCCCGACCGGTCCTTCCTCGAGCCGCACCTTCACAAGCCGCTGACCGTCGTGCCAAACCCGTTCGGCGGCGACCATGACAGCTTCGGCCATCACAACAACGCGATGCTGCGCCGGTTTCTCGACACGTTCGGATTCGACTACGAGTTCGCCAGCGCGACGGAATACTACAAGGCCGGTCGTTTTGACGCGATCCTCAAGCGCGTCGCCGAACGCTACGACGCCATCATGGCGATCATGCTGCCGACGCTCGGTGAGGAACGCCGCGCGACCTATTCGCCCTTCCTGCCGATCTCGCCGAAGACGGGCCGTGTGCTCTACGTGCCGATGAAGAAGGTCGATGCCGAAGCCGGGACAATCACCTTCGATGACGAGGAAGGCGAAGAGACGACCCTTCCTGTCACCGGGGGCAAGGTGAAGTTGCAGTGGAAGCCTGATTTCGGCGCCCGTTGGGCCGCGCTCGGCGTCGACTTCGAGATGTTCGGCAAGGACCACGGGCCGAACATGGGCGTCTATGACCGCATCTGCGAAGCGCTCGGCGGCCGCGCGCCGGAGCATTTCGTCTACGAACTGTTCCTCGACGACAAGGGCGAGAAGATTTCGAAGTCGAAGGGCAATGGCCTGACGATCGACGAGTGGCTCACCTATGCGCCGACCGAGAGCCTCGCGCTCTATATGTTCCAGAAGCCAAGGACGGCCAAGAAGCTCTACTTCGACGTCATCCCGCGTGCCGTCGACGAGTACTACCAGTTTCTCGCCGCCTATCCGAAGCAGGCATGGAAAGAGCGGCTGGGCAATCCCGTCTGGCACATCCATGACGGCAACCCGCCCGAAACGGTTCTGCCGGTCAGTTTCGCGCTGCTGCTCAATCTCGTCAGCGCGTCCAATGCGCACGACAAGTCGGTGCTGTGGGGCTTCATCTCGCGCCATGTCGATGGCGTGACGCCGCAAACCCACCCGGAACTCGATCGGCTGGTGGTCTATGCGATCCGCTACTTCGACGATTTCGTCAAACCGACCAAGGTGTTTCGCGCCGCCGACGAGATCGAGGCGGCCGCCCTGCAGGCGCTGTCCGCGAGGCTCGCGACACTTCCGGGCGATGCCGATGGCGAGGCGATCCAGAACGCATCGCTCGACGTCGCACGCGGCATCGAGCGTTACCAGGACCATTCCAAGAAAAGCCCGGAGGGTGGTCCCGGCGTCTCCGTCGCCTTCTTCCAGATGATCTATCAGGTGCTCATCGGGCAGGAACGTGGGCCGCGCTTCGGCTCATTCGCTGCGCTCTACGGGATCGACAACACCCGCGCGCTCATCGACAAGGCCCTGAGGGGCGAACTCGCCGCCTGAGGATGGCGGCGGCGCCGGCGCCGCCGGGGCCGGGCCGAACAGGCCTCGACGATCGGCGCGCGCCTGGCTTCCGATTTCCGCATAGGGACCGGCCGCGGTTGCGCGCGCCCAACCTTGCGAGACCAGCCATTCAGCCGGATCTTGAGCGGCGCGGGCGCATTTGGCGACCACCACATCATCCGGGGCGACGCGCGGCACGACACAGGTCAGCGCGCGCCCGCGCAGCCAGTTGCGGAACGCGGTTCGCGCGTGCACGCCGCAGGGCCACTCCTCCGGGCCACACACTTCGTCGGCCGCCGTCACGTCGATCCCTTCGAGCGCCACGCGATAGCCCATCGCCTCGAATGCGCCGGCGGCCGTCGCCACGGGGCGATGCAGGATTTCCTCGCGCGGCGGGCCTTTGGTGGGGTCCTCGGCAAGGCCGATCGGGCTGAGCGGCTGGCGCTGTTCGACGCGTTCTAAAGACTGGCGATCGACGTTGGGCACGGCGACGATGTCGGGCGCAACCGGCCGAATCAGGGATGGTGGCGCCGGCGCGACAGCCTGCTCTTCCGGCACAACCGACTCGGGCATGGCGACATCGGTCTGCGGCGCAGGAAGCGATGGTTCCGGGGCCGGGACAAGGATACTTCCCGCAGCCAGGTTGAGTCCCACCACCGCAAGGGAGAGGCCACCGGCCGCCACTGCCAGAACGAACGGCCGCATCTACTGCTTGGCCCAGACGATGCGTGCCATCCACTCGATATCCGCGACCGGAATGGTGCGGTCGGGGTGGGCGGGGTTAAGGGAGACGAGCACCACCGCTTCGGCATTGCGCCGCTCCAGCACCTTCGCCATGACCTCGCCGCCTCGGGTGCGGGCCACGACCCGATCGCCCTTGCGCACCGCCGCGCCCGGCTCGACGATCAGTATGTCACCGTCGCGGTAGAGCGGCAGCATGGACTCGCCCTGGACCTTCAGTGCATAGGAACGCTCGCCGGTGGCGGGGAGGTCGACCTCTTCCCACCCCTGGCCCACGGGGAAGCCCGCATCATCGAAGAACCCCCCTGCCCCAGCCTGTGCGAAGCCCAGCAGCGGCACGGTGGCGCGGGCCGGAGCAACGTCCACCCGCTGACCCCGCACTTCCACGAGTTGTGTGAATTCGGACAGGCTGGCGCCGGTCGCCTCGATGATCTTGGCGAGCGACTCCGTCGACGGCCAACGCGGACGGCCATCGGCCGACAGCCGCTTCGACTTGTTGAAAGCCGTGGAATCGAGGCCGGCACGCTTGGCCAGCCCCGAAGCGGAGAGCGCGTGGCGCTCCGCCAGCGCATCGATGGCTGCCCAGACCTGCTCGTGCGAGAGCATGCGCAAACCTCACCACAGGAAAAAATACCTCTGATAGGTAATGCCTGCGGCGCGACGTGTCCAGCCGACGGCCGGCTTTTCTAGGGACGAAACGGTGGCCTGCCCGACTCCAGCGCATGGGCCAGATATTCGAGACGATCCTGGCCCCAGAACGGCTCGCCGTTGAGCACATAGACCGGCGCGCCGATCGCGTCGGCCTCGCTCGCCTCCCTTGTGTTGCGCGCCAGCGTATCGGTTGCGTCCTGCCCCTGGGCAGCGGCAAGGATGGTTTCCGCCGGATGCCCTTCAGCTTCCAGATAGGCGGTCAGTTGCGCGGGATCGGCAATGTTCTCCTCGTTTGCCCAGACGCCCGCATGGGCGCGACCGATAAAGCCCGAGGGGTCCCTGCCCGCCTGAACCAGCGCGATCACGCTTCTGTCGGCAAGGCCGGGATCGACCGGGAAATGTTTCGGCTCGAGATTGATCGGCACGCCGCGAATATCGGCGATCCGCTGCATCTCGATGCGGCGGTAGCGCTGGCGCAGCGGCGTGCGCTGGGCGAGAGGCACGGAGCCCGACTTCTCCCAGACACCGGCAAGATTGATGGGCTTGTAGCGTATTTCGAAATTGTGCGCCTCAGCCAGTTGATGGAACACCTTGTGTCCAAGATAGGCGAAGGGCGACGAGGATATGAAATAATAGTCGATGGCAGTCATGGACTCTTGCTCCTGCAACGGGGCGCATACGACCGCAAATCGCTCCGCGCCGCAAGCCGAACGTGGGGAAATGTCGGGGCGGCGCCGTTCCGGCTAGAGGGATTGCGCCTTCGCCAGCTTGCGCAAGCCAGCGTGGGAATCCATGAAAATCCGCTCCTCCGCGCTCGGCGGACGCGGCTGCGCATCCGAACCGAGTTCAGCAACGATATCGTCGATTTTCACGAAAGCCCTGTTGCGGGAGTCGTAGACCCCTGCCGTCGTCAGGACGAGCGCGGCGGTACGCCCGTCTTCCAGCACGAAGCGGTGCCGGCCGATCACCTGCGTGTCTTCCCAGGTCTCGATGGTCGAGACCACGTCAAACTTCGTCCAGAGCCTGATCTCGCGGACATAGACCGACTGCAAACCGCCCATCATCGGCGCCCAGCGATTCCGCCGCGCCAAGGCGATCAGCCCGGCACGATGGAAGATGTCGATGCGTCCGACATCGGCCAGCATCATGTAGCGCGCATTGTTGAGGTGGAAATTGGAATCGATGTCGGTGGGAAGGCAGCGAAAGGTCAGGCGACTTTCCTCGCCCATGCGATAGCGGCCACGCGACTTCGCGGTGGCGATCATGCGGGCAAGGCGCAGCCAGACATACATCCGGGGTGTTCTAGCCGTGCGGGGACGCGGACGAATCCTCGTCCCATTTCACGACGAGTTCCTCGCGGAAGGCGAAGCGGACCAGATGGGCGACGATGACGCCCTTCATCTGTTCGCCACGGGCCGGGTCCGCCGCTTCGAGGCGCAGCTTGAGGCCTTGCGGGTCGGCGTCGAGATGGCAGACGGTATCGGTATCGAACGCGATCCGCCCGTGCGACGGATCGAATTCGACCTCGAACTTGTGCCCCCAATGCTTGCACAACTGCTGCAGGTAGCGGCTGGCGTTCGTGGTCTCGGCATAGCCCGGATAAACGGCCATTTGGTCTCCTAGGACAAAGACATGCGACAACATGGGAAGCCAAAGCGCGGGATGCGAACTCGAAAAATCGGCCCGCGCTTTAGCGGCGGCCTCAGGCCGCCTTCTTCGCCTTCGGATACGGGTTGAACCGATCGTAGAAGGTCTCGCCCTTGTCAGCCATGTCCGACAGAAGCTTCGGTGCCTTGAACTGCGCGCCGTATTTCTTCTGAAGGTGCTTCGACAGCTTCAGGAACGTCTCCAGCCCCATGCCGTCGATGTAGCTGAGCGCGCCGCCGGTATAGGGCGCGAAGCCGAAAGCGAGGATCGAGCCGACATCCGCCTCGCGCGGATCGGTGACGATGCCTTCCTCCATCACGCGGGCCGCCTCGAGAGCGATCGTGACGAGGAAGCGCTGCTTCAGTTCCTCGACATCGATCTTGTCGGCATCCTGCTGCGGGTAGAGCGTCTTGAGTTCAGGCCAAAGATGCTTCTTGGCCGGCTTTTCCGGATAGTCGTAGAAGCCCTTACCGTTCTTGCGCCCGAAGCGGCCATGCTTGTCGACCATGGTGTTAATGAGCTCGAACTGGTCCTTGTCGACCGCCTTCTCGCCCATGTCGCGAATGGTCTGCTTCATGATCTTCTGGGCCAAGTCGATGGCAGTTTCGTCGGTGAGTGCCAGCGGGCCGACCGGCATGCCGGCCATCTTCGCCGCGTTCTCGATCATCGCCGGCGGCACGCCCTCGATCAGCATCTGGTACGATTCCGACATGTAGCGCAGCACGCAGCGATTGACGTAGAAGCCGCGCGTGTCGTTGACGACGATCGGCGTCTTCTTGATCGCACGGACATAGTCGATGGCCGTGGCGATCGCCTTGTCCTCGGTCTTCTTGCCGAGAATGATTTCGACAAGCATCATCTTGTCGACCGGCGAGAAGAAGTGGATGCCGATGAAGTTCGCCGGACGCTTCGAGTTCTTGGCCAGCGAGGTGATCGGGATCGTCGAGGTGTTCGAGGCGAAGATGGCATCCTTGGCGATGACGGCTTCCGTCTGCTCGGTGGCGCCCTTCTTGACTTCCGAATCCTCGAACACGGCCTCGATCACAAGGTCACAGCCATCGAGGTCCTTGTAGTCGACCGTCGGGGTGATGAGCGACAGAAGCTGCTCCTTCTGCTCTTCCGTGGCGCGGCCCTTCTTGATCGCGCCATCCATAAGCCCGGCCGAATGGGCCTTGCCCTTGTCAGCGGACGCCTGGTCGCGATCGAGCAGCACGACGGGGATTCCCGCCTTGGCCGTGACATAGGCAATGCCCGCACCCATGAAGCCGGCGCCCAGCACGCCAATCTTGGTGAACTTCGATTCAGGCACGCCTGCCGGACGGCGCGCGCCCTTGTTGAGTTCCTGCAGGGAGACGAACAGCGAGCGGATCATCATCCGCGCTTCGGTCGACCGCAAGATCTGCGCGAAATAGCGCTGCTCGATGCGAAGAGCGGTATCGAACGGCACCAGCAGGCCTTCATAGGCGCATTTGAGGATCGCGGCCGCACCTGGATAGTTGCCATATGTCTCGCGGCGCAGGATGGCGATCGCCGGCGGCCAGAGATTGGCGCCAGCAGCCGAATAGACCGGCCCGCCGGGCAGCTTGAAGCCCTTCTCGTCCCACGGCTGGACAGGCTTCAGGCCTTTCTTGATCATCGCCTTGGCGGTCTCGATCAGCTTGGACGGCTCGGCGATCTCGTGGATCAGGTTCATGCCCTTCGCCTTCTTCGGCGACAGGTTCTGCCCTGACGTCAGCATCTGCAGCGCCGACTGAGGATCGGCCAGGCGCGGGACACGCTGCGTGCCGCCGGCGCCTGGGAATATCCCGACCTTGACTTCAGGCAGTGCCATCTTGACCTTGTCGCTGTCAGCAGCCACGCGGCCGTGGCAGGCCAGCGACATCTCGAACGCGCCGCCCATGCAGGTGCCGTTGATCGCCGAGACCCACGGCTTGCCGCTGGTTTCGAGCTTGCGGAAGAGTTTGCTCATCCGGCCCGCATTGTCGAACAGAAGCTGGATGGCCTTCTGTTCGTTCTTGGCCTGCTCCTTGGCGAAGACGCTCAGCATCTTCTGCAGCATGGTGAGGTCCGCGCCGCCCGAGAAGCTCTCCTTGCCGGAGGTGATCACCGCGCCCTTGACCGCCTCGGTCGAGGCGACATGATCGATGATCGTATCGAGTTCATCCATCACCTCTTCGGTGAAGACGTTCATCGACTTATCGGGCATGTCCCAGGTGACGAGCGCGATGCCGTCGGCATCGGTTTCGACGGTGAAGTTAACATATGACATAGTCTTACCACTCCAAAGATGATCTTGGGGCAAAAGATGACTGTGCGTCATCGCATTTAATTGCATCGAACAGAAGTTCGGACCTTTTATTCACTCTTCGGCAACGGTTTGCCGCTTGAACTGAGCGCAACGAAACCGTGCCCATGGAACGCAGATGAACGGACAGTGTGAAGGCTGCCAGACCGGCGAGCGCCTCGACTTCGAATTCTCGATGGCATTTCAGCCAATCATCGACACGGCCGCGAGCCGGGTGTGGGGCTATGAGGCGCTGATCAGGGGGCCGTCCGGCGAGGGCGCGCCGTCGATCCTGGCGCGCGTTCGCCCCGAGCAAAAATACAAGTTCGACCAGGCTTGCCGCGTCAAGGCGATCGAACTGGCTGCAAGGCTGTTTCCGCGGGAAGGCGCGATGCCCAAGCTGTCCATCAACTTTCTGCCGAACGCGGTGTACGAGCCCGCGGCCTGCCTGCGCGCCACGCTCGCGGCGGCGCGCAAAAGCGGATTTCCGCGCGAAGCCATAATGTTCGAGTTCACCGAGAACGAAGTGGTGCGCGATACTGGCCATCTGCAGTCGATCATCACCGAATATCGCAAGCAGGGCTT
Organism: Mesorhizobium sp. CAU 1741; assembly: GCF_039839275.1. Lineage (NCBI taxonomy): Bacteria > Pseudomonadati > Pseudomonadota > Alphaproteobacteria > Hyphomicrobiales > Phyllobacteriaceae > Mesorhizobium > Mesorhizobium sp. CAU 1741. Next base: position 385,730 of record NZ_JBDOQP010000002.1, read on the forward strand.
CATCACGGCGCTCGACGACTTCGGCGCCGGATTTGCGGGACTCGGGCTGCTGGCCGACTTCCAGCCGGATCTCATCAAGCTCGACATGGAGCTCATACGCGGCATCGACTGTAGCCACCCCCGGCAGGTGATCGTCGCCGGCATCATGCACATCGCGCGTGAACTGGGCATTACAGTTCTTGCCGAAGGCATCGAGACCGAGGCCGAATTCACCGTGCTGAGAAGCGCCGGCGTGACGCTTCATCAGGGCTATCTTTTCGCCAAGCCCGGCTTTCAGGTGCTGCCGGCGATCGGCGGCACCTTTGGAGAGACGATGCGCGCGGCCGCCTGAAGGACGCATTGCGCGGGCTGCCACGGCGATCACACGCGCTCGATGATGGTTGCGGTACCCATGCCCGCGCCGATGCACAGTGTCACGAGGGCGGTGTTGAGGTCGCGGCGTTCGAGTCCGTCGCGCGCGATGCCGTCGGCATCGGTTTCGACGGTGAAGTCCTTGTAGCTCATGCTTCCAACCCTTCAGATTTCGGTGGCGTGGCGTTGATTGCCTGCGCGCATCAATTCTGCGACAGAGCGCGCATCCTGCGCGCCGCTCGCGGAAAGTCCGGCGATGACGCCGGAGCGATCCGTATCGGATTTGTGCTGGTTGAGTTTCCAGCTTCCTTCCAGTTGGGTGACCTTGAACCGCAACCCGACGATTCCCCGGGTCATGGACGTGATGTATTTTTCCGGCGCATCGCTGACGGCCCACGGCAGGTCGCGAGAGGCTTCGTTCTGCTCCGTCAGACGGGTGACGTGCTCGATCAGTTCGGCCTGATCCTGGAAGGTTTCAAGCACGCCATGGGCATGCACGACGACATAGGTCCATGTGGGCACGACCTTGCCGTGCTCCTGCTTGCTCTCGTACCAGCCCGGATGAACATAGGCATGTGGCCCCTGAAAAATGGCCAGGGACTGCATGCCTTGGTGCCGCCAGTGCTCATTCCCGCGCGCGACATGCGTTTCCACGACCAGATCGTCGCCGATCTCCCGGACCACCATGGGTATGTGGGTCGCGTGCATGCCCTCTGCGCCGGCCGTGACCAGCGCTGCGAGCTGGATATCACGCATAGCCGCGATGAGGACGTCTCGGCGCTCTTCACGGAACTGCGTCGGCACGTACATGGCTAGACCCGCTCGATGATGGTCGCGGTGCCCATGCCAGCGCCGATGCACAGCGTCACCAGGGCGGTGTTCAGGTCGCGGCGTTCGAGTTCGTCGAGCACGGTGCCGAAGATCATCGCGCCGGTGGCGCCCAGCGGGTGGCCCATGGCGATGGCGCCGCCATTCACGTTGATCTTGTCGTGAGGGATGTCGAACGCCTGCATGTAGCGCAGCACCACGGACGCGAACGCCTCGTTGAGCTCGAACAGGTCGATGTCCGACAGCGTCATCTTGGCCTTCTTGAGAAGCTTCTCGGTCACGTCGACCGGCCCCGTCAGCATGATCGCCGGCTCGGAGCCGATATTGGTGAAGGTGTGGATGCGCGCGCGCGGCTTCAGGTCCATCGCCTTGCCGGCCTTCTTGGAACCGAGCAGCACGGCCGCCGCGCCATCCACGATGCCCGAGGAGTTGCCGGCGTGGTGCACATGGTTGATGGCTTCCACTTCCGGATGGCGCTGGATGGCGACGGCATTGAAGCCGCCCATTTCGCCCGGCATCACGAATGAAGGATTGAGCGAGGCGAGCGACTGCATGTCGGTCGACGGTCGCATGTGCTCGTCATGGTCGAGGATGGTCATGCCGTTCTGGTCCTTGATGGGAACCACCGACTTCTTGAAGTAGCCCTTCTTCCACGAACGGGCGGCACGCTTCTGGCTCTCGACGGCGTAGGCGTCGACATCGTCACGGGAGAACCCGTATTTCGTCGCGATCAGGTCGGCCGACACGCCCTGCGGCACGAAATAGCCGGGCAGTCCCACCGAGGGGTCCATGAACCAGGCGCCGCCAGACATGCCCATGCCGACGCGCGACATCGATTCCACGCCGCCGGCGATGACGATCTCGTCGGAGCCGCCGGCGATCTTCGCGGCGCCGATGTTGATGGCGTCCAGGCCCGAGGCGCAGAACCGCGACAACTGAATGCCGGGCGCCTTGTTGTCGTAGCCGGCCTCGAAGGTCGCCGCGCGCGGGATCACAGAACCCGCCTCGCCGACAGGATCGACGCAGCCGAAGATGATGTCGTCGACCTGGCTCGTGTCGAGATTGTTGCGATCGCGCACCGCTTCCAGCGTCTTGGCGGCGAGACGGACGGCCGGCACCTCGTGCAGCGAACCGTCCTTCTTGCCGCGGCCGCGAGGCGTACGCACGGCGTCGTAAACATATGCGTCAGACATTCGTTTCTCCCTTGATGGCCGACATGAGCAGGACGTCGGCCTTGAGTATATAGCGTTTCAGCCTGCCTTAGAGGCTCCTCGCGATGAGCAGCTTCATGATTTCGTTGGTGCCGCCATAGATGCGCTGGACGCGGGCATCGCGCCACATGCGGGCGATCGGGTACTCGTTCATATAGCCATAGCCGCCATGCAGTTGCAGGCACTCGTCTATAATCTTGCCCTGCAGGTCCGACAGCCAGTACTTGGCCATCGAAGCCGTGACGGGATCAAGACCGCCGGCGATATGGCGCGCCACGCAGTCATTGTAGAACACGCGGCCGACGGTCGCCTCGGTCTTGAGTTCGGCAAGCTTGAACTGCGTGTTCTGGAAATCCATGATCGACTTGCCGAACGCCTTGCGCTCCTTGACATAGTCGATGGTCAGCGCCAGCGCGCGCTCGATCATGGCAATGGCCGTCGTGCCGATCTGCAGCCGCTCCTGCGGGAGTTGCTGCATGAGCTGGACGAAGCCCTGCCCTTCCTCGGAACCCAGCAGGTTCGACGTCGGCACGCGCACGTCGTTGAAGAACAGTTCCGAGGTGTCGTTGGACTTGAGGCCGATCTTGTCGAGGTTGCGGCCGCGCTCGAAACCCTCGACCTCATCGGTTTCGACGACGATGAGCGACGTGCCCTTGGCGCCGGCCGCCGGGTCGGTCTTGGTCACGACGACGATGAGATTGGCAAGCTGGCCGTTGGTGATGAAAGTCTTGGAGCCGTTGAGCCGATAGTGGTTGCCATCCTTCTCCGCGCGTGTCTTCACGCCCTGCAGGTCGGAGCCCGCGCCCGGTTCGGTCATGGCGATGGCGCCGATGAGCTCGCCGCTCGCCATCTTGGGCAGCCACTTCTTCTTCTGCTCTTCCGAGCCGTAGTGAAGAATGTAAGGCGCGACGATCGAGTTGTGGAGTGCTATGCCGAAGCCGTCGACGCCGACATGGCTGATCGCCTCGATGATCGCGCTTTCATGGGCAAACGTGCCGCCAGAGCCGCCATACTCTTCGGGTATCGACGCGCAGAGAAGGCCGTTCTCGCCAGCCTTGCGCCAGCTCTCGCGATCGAAGATCTCGGCCTTCTCGAATTCGTCGTAGCGCGGCGCGATCTCGGCCTCGAGAAAGCGCGTCGCCATGTCGTACAGCATGCCGACCTCGTCGTCGGCCCATGCGGGCTTGGGGAGGTTCAGGATCGTGGCGGGTGAGGTGGTCATGGCTTCATCTCCCCCTCCCCCTTGAGGGGAGGGTGGCCGCGAAGCGGCCGGGTGGGGTCGCTGACGAGGACCGCGACGTTGTCCTTTATCAACTGTGCAACGTGCCAGGCATTGTGAATGACATCCGGCTCGTCAACTCTCAGAACGTGATAACCGAGTGAGCGCAGCCAGGCATCCCGGTTTGCATCATGCCGTTTCCCGCCATTGCTCTCGTGCAGATCGCCATCCACCTCGACAACCAGACGTGCGGCGGGACAGACGAAGTCCACGATATACGGCCCGAGCGGTGACTGACGACGAAACTTTATTCCCTCCGACTTAAGGCCGCGAAGCTCATACCACAGCAGCGTTTCCGCACGGGTCGCGTGGTTGCGCAGACTGCGTGCCTTGTGGCGCATTTCTGCGCTGACGCGCGTTCGCGGCATATTCCTCCCCCATGCCGATGGTCGGAGCGCATAAGAGCGCTGGAACTCGGCCGAGGCAACCCCACCCGTCCATCCGCCTGCAGCGGATGTCCACCCTCCCCTCGAGGGGGAGGGAAAGGCGGCGGATGGCATCATCAAAACGCCTCGGCCTCCAGCGCCATCATCGAATCCGCGCCGGCCGAGATGCGGGCGAGATGCGCGCCGGTTTCGGGCATGATGCGCTCCATGAAATAGCGTGCCGTGACCAGCTTGGAATCATAGATCGGCAGAGACGCGCCCTCGGCGAGCTTGTCGTGGGAGACCTTCGCCATCCGGGCCCACATGTATCCGAGCGCCACGAGACCGAAGAGATGCAGATAGTCGGTCGAGGCGGCACCGGCATTGTCGGGCTTGGCCATCGCGTTCTGCATCAGCCACATCGTCGCGGCCTGCAGGTCGTTGAGGCCTTTCTTGAGCGCCTTGGTGAGCGGAGCCATCTTCTCGTCGGCACGGTTCTCCTCGCAGAAGTCGCCGACTTCCTTGAAAAAGGCCTGGATCGCACGGCCGCCATTCATCGCCAGCTTGCGGCCGACAAGGTCGAGCGCCTGGATGCCGTTCGCGCCCTCGTAGATCATGGCAATGCGGGCATCGCGCACGAACTGGCTCATGCCGTGCTCTTCGATATAACCATGGCCGCCGAACACCTGCTGCGCCATCACCGCATGCTCGAACCCCTTGTCGGTGAGCACGCCCTTGATGATCGGCGTCATCAGGCCGAGATGGTCGTCGGCGGCCTCCTGGTCTTTGGCGTCCTCCGATCGGTGCGCCACGTCGGACTTCAGCGCCGTCCAGAGGATAAGCGCGCGACCGGCCTCGTTGAAGGCCCTCATGTTCATGAGATTGCGGCGGATGTCGGGGTGGACGATGATCGGGTCCGCCTTCTTTTCCGGCGCCTTCGGGCCGGAGATGGAGCGGCCCTGAATGCGCTCCTTCGCATAGGAGACCGCATTCTGATAGGCGATCTCGCCGATCGACAGGCCCTGCATGCCGACGCCGAGCCGGGCCTCGTTCATCATCACGAACATCGCCTTGAGGCCGCCATTCTCGGCGCCGATCAGGTAGCCCTCGGCTTCGTCATAGTTCATGACGCAGGTCGAATTGCCATGGATGCCCATCTTTTCCTCGATGGAGCCACATGACACGCCGTTGCGCTCGCCGGCATTGCCATCGTCATCGAGCTTGAACTTCGGCACGATGAACAGCGAAATGCCCTTCACGCCTTCCGGAGCGCCCTCGATACGGGCAAGCACCAGATGGATGATGTTTTCCGCCATGTCGTGCTCGCCAGCCGAGATAAAAATCTTCTGACCGGAAATCTTGTAGCCGCCACTGCCGTTCGGCACCGCCTTGGTGCGCAGGAGGCCGAGATCGGTGCCGCAATGTGGCTCCGTCAGGTTCATCGTGCCGGTCCAGACGCCCTCGGCCATCTTTGGCACATAGGTCTGCTTCTGCTCGTCGGAGCCATGCTCGAGGATCGCGGCGATCGCGCCTTGCGTCAGCCCCGGATACATCATCAGCGCCATGTTGGCCGACGACATGTATTCGCCGACGGCCGAGTGGACGGTGTAGGGCAGCCCCTGCCCGCCATATTCGGCCGGGATCGAAAGCGACATCCAGCCGCCCTCGCGATACTGGTCGTAGGCCTGCTTGAAGCCCTTGGGCGTCGTCACACTGCCGTCGGCGTTGCGAACGCAGCCTTCCTCGTCACCGACCCGGTTGAGAGGATGCATGACGTTTTCCGCGACCTTGGCGGCCTCACCGAGAATGGCCTCGAGCATGTCCGGCCCGGCATCCGCGAAACCGGAAAGATTCGCGTATCGCTCGTAGCCGAGCACGTCATTGAGCACGAACAGGGTATCGGCGACGGGCGCCTTGTAGGTCGGCATGAAGGGTCCTCCAGGAAGCGGGCGAATCTTCGCGGCGCAGACTTACAGATACCGCGAAACTGGGATCGTGATACCATATCAACAATTGACGTTTTCGTAAACGTCAATCTGAAGGCTGGTGTGCGCAATCCCGCGAAAATCTGATGTGAAAATGCAAGGATTGCCGCTCCGGTCAGGACACGCCGTTGCCGCAAATTCGCGGTCACTCGCGGCGCATCCGTGGAGGTTGAGGCTGGGGCAATTAGGAGAAAGGGCCCGTCCATGACGAGCCCCTGAACATGGACGCGACCTATCCGCTACACCCCGAAAGTGATCAGCCCGCGCTCATCGATGGTCCAGGCGGGGTTCCATGCGATTTCCCATGCGTGGTCGTCCGGGTCGGCCACATAGCCCCGGAAGCCGCCATGCGGCGGCGCATCAGCCTTCCGGATCAGCCGACCGCCCGCCTGGATCAATTGTCCCATCACGATGTCGACATCCTCCCGGGCGGGGACGTTGTGGGCCAGCGAGAAGGCGCCGGGAGCGGAAAGCCTCTTGCGGCCCATGTCCTGTTCCAGCGCCGGCTTGTGGAAAGTGCCGAGCACGAAGCCGTTCATCTGGTAGAAGATGATTTCATCATTCTCGAACACCGGACTCCAGCCAAAGCCCTCCACGTAAAACCCGCGGGAGACGGCCATGTCATTGACGCCGAGCGTGATGATGGAAATCTGTTGTTGCATGTCCAAGTCCTTCTCTCGCCGCGCGCGATTGCGCAGGCGTTCAAGGTCTTGGGCCGTCGCATGGCAACGGAAGGACCCGCTTGTCGCGGGGGCCGGGCCAACCGCACCGGCCTAACCTGTTTCAGACGAGCCAGAGGCTCTCACATTCCCGGCAGGCAGGCAAGATAGACCGTCGCGCCCCCCATGGACGACGCGCCGATGGAAATGAAAAACCCCGGGCGCCAGACCGGCTCCCGGGGTCTTGAAGGGAAGCGCCGGCTTCAGCCTGCGGCAGTTGCCGATTGACGCGTCTGGAGCGCCGAACGCCAATTGGACATGGCGCCCTTTAACTCGTTGATCGCTTCGTCGAGGGAAGCGCGCTGCTTTTCCAGCTTCACGAGCTGACGTTCCGACTTGTCGACCAAGGTACGCAACTGCTTCACGTTGCTGCCCTTGGGATCATACAGGTCCATTACCTGCTTGACCTCGCGCAGCGAGAAGCCGGTCTTGGTTCCCAGCAGGATCAATTTCAGCTTCGTGACGTCACGCTTCGTGTATAGACGGGTGTTGCCCTCGCGCTTCGGGGTCAGCAGACCCTTGTCTTCATAGAAGCGCAGGGTACGCAAGGTAACGCCGAACTGCTTGGCCATATCGCCAATACGAATGTAGCCGTCCGAATGCTCGGCGCCACTGGCCATGCTTTCGCTGGCCGACATCAGATTCATCATTTCACAATTCCCCGTTATCGCGTTCCGACATCTTGCGGAACAGACGACTGGATACCCTTGGGGCGAAAGGCATCCGTTGCATCACTTGAAACAGGACGCGCCGTAAGCCGGCTCGTCAGCATGGCGCGCATATAATCGCTGGCCCGGGATGCCGCAAGTGCGAAATCCTGACGCAGGGTCACGCCACACCTTGGCATCAACAGGGCGACGCGAACATGGTTAACGACTTCTTTACCAGCTCGGGAGAAAGGTGAGCGCGTCGGTGTCCCGTGTTTATCCTGTATTTCGTTGCCACGGTTCTTCCACTCTGGGAGTTCGACCGCATGTGTGCCCTCCACCATACGTGGCGACGCGCGGAAAGAGCTTCAAGGCAAGACGTGAGAACAGCCGGCAATTCCCGGCGACCAAGGCGGCAGCGGACGCTTCTATGAACAACACACGATCCTATCTCGATTCGATCAATGCGGGCCGCAAGCGCCGGCCGAGCACCTCGCTGGAGGAATTGAGCGAAACGCTCGACGAGATCGAGAGCCGAATCGGTCCTTCCCGCGACGACAGGCGCGGCGGTGCCCGGATGCGCCCGCTGGCACGCAGGCTGGCGGCCGAGGCCTCCTATCCGGACGCCTACGACAATCGCGACCGGACCTACCCGGCAGCGCCGCGCAGCCCTGCGCCGGACAGGCGCCGCGCGCCACGACGCGAAGAGCAGCCAAGCCCGGACGAGCTGAACGCCCTGCGCGAGGAACTGCGCCATCAGATGAGCACGGGCCTGAAGCGCGAATTCTTGCGCCTGCGCGACGATATCGAGAAAGCCCTGCAAGGTGCCGCGCCGGCGACGCAGGTCGCGGAACTGGGCGTCGAGTTCGAGCGGCTGGCGGCGATGATCCACAAGCTCGCCCAGCGCACCGACGACCGTCAGCTCAACGTGCTGCGGCTGGAAGTGGAAGAAGTGAAGAACGCGCTTGGAAAGCTTGCGCGCGAAGACACGATACAATCGCTCGACCGCCGCTGGGAAGAGCTCGACCAGCGCTGGAGTGAGCTTGCCACCCAGGTCGCGCAGTCCGGCCGCGACCGCAGCAGCGACGCGGCCGTTCAGGCGCTCGGTGCACGGCTGGAGCAGATCAGCGAGGCGGTTGGCGCGCTGCCCGATTCGCTGGCGTTGCGCGCGCTCGAAGACGAAATGAAGACCCTGGCCGTCACGGTCGACCGGATTGCCCATCGCCAGGACCGGATCGCACCCGATACGCTCGCCGCGATCGAAGACAGGCTGGACGAGATATCGCGGGCGATCGCGGTTTCGGCCGCGCAGGCGGCGGCCCCTGCATACGACCATGAGCCGCTGGAGCGCATCGAGGCACGGATTTCCTCGCTTGCGCACCAGCTTGGCGAAGTCGTGGAAGACAATCCGGCAAGCGCGCTCGCCGACCAGTTGGCGATGTTGTCGAGCCGCGTGGAGGAGATCGGCCACCGCGTCGACGTTCCGAGCGAAACAATCGACCGCCTCGCGGCCCAACTCGACGCGATCACGCGCAAGCTTGACCACACACCTGCAGCGCCAGACATGAGCGGCGTGCTGCGCGGTCTGGAAGACCGGTTCGCATCGCTCTCCGGCCTGCTCGAACAGCGCCAGGACGACGCCCTCTCGCAGGGGCAAAGCCTCTTCCTCGAGCTCGAAAGACGGCTCGACCAGGTCGCCTCGCGCCTCGAAGATGGCGGCCAGGCCGTTCCTGCGGCGCAGGACGCCCAGTTGCTCCAGGCCATGGACATGCGCTTTGCGGAACTGGCCTCGCAGCTTGAAGCACGCCGTCCCGCACCGGCAGACGACCATGCGATCCGCGACCTGGAAGCCAGGCTGGAAACGATCTCGACCCGGCTCGAATCGTCGGTCGAGCGGCCCGCCGTCGATCCTGACCTGATCCGCAGCCTGGAAGCGCAGATCGCCGGCCTCGCCGCGCACATATCGCAGCCTGCCGCGCCCGCCCGCGAACCGGAAAACCTTCTGCCGCGGCTCGACCAGATCGAAAAGTCGATCACCGAAAGCCGACGTGACGTGATGGAAGCGGCCCGCATGGCCGCGGAAGATGCCGTGCGTTCGTTCTCCGGATCGGCCGGCGACGGCGCGGTGGTGGCCGGGCTTGCAGAAGACCTCAAGTCGCTCGAGGCGCTCACCCGCAAGTCGGACGATCGCAACGCCAAGACGTTCGAGGCCATTCACGACACGCTGCTGAAGATCGTCGATCGGATCGGAGCCGTCGAAGCCGGCGCCTCGCGCGGTAACGCGACACCGCCCCCGCGCACCGAAACCGCGCGCGACGCGCTGCTTTCGCTCGACGAGACGCCCTCGCTCTCGGCCATCTCGGACGCCATGCCGCTGGCACCTGTTGCGGACGATGGCGAAGACCGCAGTCTCATGCGCACCGGCAAGAAGAAGCGCTCGGCCGCAGCGGCCGCAGCGGAAGCCGCAGCTGACGCCGCGCGCGAAGAGCAATCTGGAAAATTCGAGGCGGCGGGTCGCCTTTGGAAGCTGGGTGGACTGAAACGGGCTCTTTCAGCACGTGGCAGCAAGCCTACGCTGGAGCAATCCGAACCGATTTCCGGGCTGCCGGAAGCCTCCGTTTCGGATGCGCCGGAGATCGACGCCGAAACCCCGCTGGACCCGCAGGTCGCAAACCGCCCGCTCGAACCCGGCTCCGGCGCGCCCGACCTCAACGCGATCATGAAGAGGGTGCGCGACGAGCGCGGCCAGCCCGCGCGTGGCAGCGATCCGGATGCCGCAAAGGCGGACTTCATCGCCGCCGCACGCCGTGCCGCGCAGGCGGCCGCCGCCGAAGCGGAAGTCATGAAGCGCAGCCCGCAGACGAAGGCGAAGGGCGGGAAGTTTTCCAGCCTGCTCGGCAACAAGCGGAAGCCGGTGCTGATGGGCATCGCGGCGGTGTTGATGGCTCTCGCTGCCTTGCAGTTCGCTCGTTCCTGGAACAGCGATCCCGAGACGGCCAGCGTGCGCCCGGCTGCTCCCTCGGTCGAGACTGCACAGATACTCGAACAGCCCGCTCCGGCGCCTGCCGCACCTTCGGTTGAAGAGCCCGTGCTCGCAGGCCAGGAAAGCTCAGCACGCTCGATGATGGCGATGGCGCCCGAAAGTCCGGAAGACGTTGCCACGGACTGGCTCGATACCGGGGCCGCCACACCGGTCGCTGAACCAGTTGCCCCGGCACCGGAGGCGGCGGCTGCCACGGATGAAGGGGCAGCGGAGATCGAAGCAGCGCCCGCCGCCGGCGATCAGACCACGGTCGTGATCCCGGTGGAGGCCGGACCGGCGCCCCTGCGGGAAGCGGCGGCCACGGGCGACCCGAAGGCGCTGTTTGAAATCGGCAACCGCTATGCCGATGCTCGCGGCGTCGAACAGGACATGGCGACCGCCGCCGAATGGTACCGGCAGGCGGCCGAACAGGGTCTGGCGCCCGCGCAATACCGCATCGGCAACATGTACGAGAAGGGGCTGGGACTGGAAACCGACCTCGCGCAGGCGAAGTCCTGGTACACGCTCGCCGCCGAGCAGGGCAACGCCAGCGCGATGCACAACCTGGCTGTGCTGAATGCCATGGGCGCTGATGGAGCGGCCGACAACGAGGCCGCCGCCCGCTGGTTCGAGCGCGCTGCCGAACTCGGCGTCAAGGACAGCCAGTTCAATCTCGGCATTCTTTCAGCCAAGGGCGTGGGCATGCCGCAGAACCTCGAGGAAGCCTACAAGTGGTTCTCGCTTGTCGCCGATGCCGGCGACCGCGACGCCGCGCAGAAGCGCGACGAGATCGCCAACGCACTGCGCCCCGAACAGCTCGAAACCGCACGCGACGCGGCGGAACTGTGGCGCGCCAAGCCGCTCGATGCCGAAGCCAATGCGGTCGAGATTCCCGACGGCTGGCGCGAAAGCGACGAGACGACGTCGAGCGTCGACATGAAGCAGGCAGTGCGCAACATCCAGCTCATCCTCAACAAGAACGGCTATCAGGCCGGCACCGCGGACGGGGTGATGGGGCAGAAGACGAAGACCGCCATCGCAGCCTTCCAGAAGGACAACGGCATGGCGGCAACGGGGGAGGTCGACGAGGCGCTCGTGCGCGCATTGCTTGACCGCCGCTGAATGCGCCACCGCATGTCGCATTGATGCAAATACCCGCAAATACGGCGATTTTTTCCGCCTGAAGCGGCCTGGACGGTTTGACTTCGTGTTCCTGACGGCGCAAGAACGAAGGACTTTCATGACCCTTGCAGCGCCGGTTTCTCGCCGGTGTCAGGGCACGTTCAGTCGAGTTTGGCGGTGGGCATTTATCTCCCGATCGCGGAAATGTCAGTCAACATGGTCGTCCTTCTGGCCATGGGGGCTGCGGTGGGCTTCCTCTCCGGAATGTTCGGCGTAGGTGGCGGATTTCTGATTACGCCCCTGCTGATCTTTTACAATATTCCGCCAGCTATCGCGGTCGCGACCGGTGCCAACCAGGTCGTCGCGTCGTCGATTTCGGGTGCCCTGTCGCATCTCAAGAAGGGGACGATCGACTTCAAGCTCGGCACCGTCCTGCTTGCGGGAGGCATATTCGGCTCCAGCTTCGGCGTATGGGTGTTCTCGCTTCTGCGCAGCATCGGCCAGCTCGACCTGTTCGTCTCGCTGCTCTACGTCGCATTGCTCGGCAGTGTCGGAGCACTGATGCTCATCGAAAGCGTCAATGCGCTGCGCCGCTCCAAGGGCGGCGTGTCGCCCTCTCTGCGCAAGCCGGGCCAACACAACTGGATTCACCGCCTGCCGCTGAAGATGCGCTTCCGCACCTCGAAGCTGTTCGTCAGCGTCATTCCCGTGCTCGTGCTGGGCGCGGTGATCGGCTTCCTGGCGTCGATCATGGGCGTAGGCGGCGGCTTCATCATGGTGCCGGCGCTGATCTACATGCTCAAGGTGCCGACCAACGTGGTCGTGGGGACATCGCTCTACCAGATCATCGTCACGGCCGCCTACACCACCGTCGTGCATGCCACGACCAACCAGGCAGTAGACGTGGTGCTTGCGTTCCTTCTGATGGTCGGCGGCGTGGCGGGTGCACAGTACGGCGCCAAGGCCGGCCAGAAGCTGCGTGGCGAACAACTGCGCGCGCTGTTGGCGCTGCTGGTTCTGGCGGTTGCGCTGCGGCTGGCGTTCGACCTGTTCGCGCCGCCAGCCTCGGTGTACTCGCTCTCCCCTCTGTCGGGGGTGTGAGCGATGAAGGCGGCGCTTAGCAGGGCAATCGCCACGACGCTCGCGGCGCTGCTGGCGCTCGCACCGGCCGCACTCGCCCAAGCGCCCGAGACGGCGCCGCAGGAGAGCATCCAGATCGGGCTTTCCACCGATCGCGTCGCGATCACCACCGATTTTTCAGGCGCAGACCTGACGATCTTCGGCGCGCTCGACAATGCCGACCCGTTCATCAGCCGGCAGGGACGCTACGACGTGATCGTCGTGCTGGAGGGCCCGCCGCGTCCGCTGGTGGTGCGCAAGAAGACGCGGGTGCTGGGGATGTGGATCAACACCCAGTCGGAAACTTACATCAACGTGCCGTCGTCCTATTCGCTGGCTACCACCCGCGCCTGGCAGGACATCACCTATCCGGACAACTACCGACAAATGGCGCTGGGTTCTGAAAACGTCTCGGTGACGCCGCTTCGCGCCGAGGGAGACCGCACGACGCTGGCGGAATTCACCGCCGCGCTACGCGACCGCAAGCGGGCGACCGGCCTCTACAGCGAACGCATCGGCGGCGTGCATTTCCTGTCGCAGAGCCTTTTCCGCGCAACGCTCCATCTTGCGCCGAACGTGCCTGTCGGCACGCACCGCGCGCGTGCTTTCCTGTTCAAGAACGGCGTTTTCGTGCGCGAGAGCTCGGCTCAGCTCGCCATCCTCAAATCCGGCTTCGAGCAGCGCATCTATCGTGCGGCCCAGGAGCACGGCTTCCTCTATGGGTTGGGGGCGGTTGCGTTGGCCTTCGTCACGGGCTGGCTCGGACGCATGATCTTCAGAAGGGACTGAGCCGGCCTCAGCCGGCGCGAAGGCGCTGGCCCGCCACCGCATAGACACGGCTTGCGCCGAGCATATGGGCGAAGAAGGTTTCCCAGCGAAACAGGCCGCGATAGGCCCTGTCGAGAACGTTGAGCGAGCCGGTAAACGCGCCAAAGGCCGGCATCACCATGCGATCGCCATCGGTCGCGAAGCAGCGGCGTCGAACCGCCCGGCCCCGCTGCACGACCATGGCGCCGGGATGCAGGTGCCCCGCGATCTCACCGGCGTCCGCGCCGGGCATCGGCTCGTGACGGAAGCGCAGCCGTCCGATCGCGATCTCGCCGACGACCGTGCCCGGCAGATCGACCGGCGCATCGGGATCGTGATTGCCGGTGACCCACAGCCAGTCGCGTCCGCTCATCAGTCCAAGAAGGGTCTCGCGATACTGGGCCGGCATGCGCCCCGAGCCGCCGCAATCGTGAAAGCTGTCGCCCAGGCTGATCACCGTTTTCGGCTTGTGGGCGGCGAGCACGGCTTCCAGGCGTTCGAGCGTTGCACCGGTATCGTAGGGCGGCAGCAGCCTGCCGCGCCGCGCGGCCGACGACCCCTTCTCGAGGTGAAGGTCCGAAACCACGAGCAGGTCCAGATCCGGCAGATAAAGCGCGCCGCGCGGATCGCACAACGCCGCTTCGCCGGCGATGTCGAGCGGCCGGGCGGGTCTGGAGACGCCGGTCATGTCAGGCATTGCGTTCATCGTTCCAGGTGGTCCTCTCCCATCGCCTCGCGGATCAGATCATCCTCGACTTCCGATAGAAGCATGTCGTCGGCCTCACCCTTGACGCTTTCCCTGCCGATTTCCAGCATGACGGGAACCGCGAGCGGCGAGATTCGGTCGAGGCCCTTATGCACGATTCGACCCTTGATGCGCGAGAGCAGGTCGGCGAGCCTCCTGACATCCAGCAGGCCGGCCGCGGCATCCGCCCGCGTCGCGCGCAGCAGGATGTGGTCGGGGTCGTGCGTGCGCAGGACGTCATAGATCAAATCGGCTGAGACGGTGACCTGCCTGCCCGTCTTTTCCTGCCCGGGGTGGCGCTTTTCGATCAGCCCCGCGATAACCGCGCAGGCCCGAAACGTCCGCTTCAGCATCCAGCTTTCCGCCATCCAGGCGTCGAGATCGTCGCCCAGCATGTCCTCGTCGAACAGCATGGAGAGTGGCAAGTCGCCGGAGCGATGCATGGCCCCCATGTCGGCATGCGCCCAGACAGCCAGGGAATAGTCGGTGGCCACGAAGCCGAGCGGGCGCGCGCCGGCCCGCTCCAGCCGCCGTGTCAGGAGCATGCCGAGCGTCTGATGCGCCAAACGGCCCTCGAAGGGATAGACGACCATGTAGTAGCGCTTGCCGCGCGGAAACGTTTCAACCAGCATCTCGCCGGCCTTCGGCAGCATCGACTTGTCGTTCTGGAGCGACAGCCAGTCGGCCACCTGCTCCGGCAATGCGCTCCAGCGCGACGGATCAGCCAGCATCGCGCGCACTTCCGCCGCCAGATAGGTGGAGAGCGGAAACTTGCCGCCGGCGTAGGAAGGCACCTTCGCATCCTGGCCTGGCGCGTTCGAGACGTAGCATTCGTTCTCGCGGATGCCTTCGAAGCGCAGCATCTTGCCGGCGAAGAGAAACGTGTCGCCATGCGCGAGCGTCTCGACGAAATACTCCTCGACCTTGCCCAGAGACATGCCGCCGGTCGGGCTGCGCCTGCCGCCGGCGCGAACCATGCGCACATTGAGCATCGGCTCTTCGATGATGGTTCCGACATTGAGCCTGTATTGCTGGGCAAAGCGGGGATGGGAGACGCGCCACAGTCCCTCCTTCGTCTGGCGGATGCGCGCATAGCGCTCGTACGTGCGCAGCGCGTAGCCGCCGGTGGCAACGAAATCGACGATCCGCGCGAAGGTTTCAGTGTCCAGCTCGGCATAGGGCGCGGCGGTGCGCACTTCCTGCAGCAGCGCGTCGGCTTCAAAAGGCTGCGCACAGGCCATGCCCATGACGTGTTGCGCCAGCACGTCGAGCGCGCCTTGCGCCAGAGGCGGCGTATCCTGCGCGCCGAGATAGTTCGCCTCGAGTGCGGCTCGGCATTCCAGCACTTCGAAGCGATTTGCGGGCACCAGGATGGCACGGCTCGGCTCGTCCATGCGGTGGTTCGAGCGCCCGATGCGCTGCGCCAGCCGGCTGGCGCCCTTGGGCGCGCCGATATGGATGACGAGGTCGACATCACCCCAGTCGATGCCGAGGTCGAGCGTCGACGTGGCCACCACGGCGCGCAGTGCGTTGGCTTCCATCGCGTTCTCGACCCTTCGCCGCTGGGCGACGTCGAGGGAGCCGTGGTGGAGCGCGATCGGCAGCGTATCCTCGTTGATCCGCCACAGCTCCTGGAACAGAAATTCGGCCTGACTGCGGGTATTGACGAAGAGAAGCGTCGTGCGGTGTGCCTTGATCGCATCGTAGACCTCGGAGATGGCGTAGCGCGCCGAATGGCCCGCCCACGGCACACGTTCTTCGGAGTCCAGGATGGTGATGACCGGCTTGGCGCCACCCTGGACGGTGATGATGTCCGCCATGCCGCCGGCTGGGTTCGTTGCCGGGTTCTGGGGCACCAGCCAGCGGCGCAGCCCGTCGGGATCGGCGACCGTCGCCGACAGGCCGATCGTCTGGAGCTGCGGCGCCAGCTTGCGCAGCCGCGCGACGCCCAGCGCCAGCAGATGCCCGCGCTTCGAGGTGACCAGCGAATGCAGTTCGTCGAGCACGACATATTTCAGGCCGGCAAAGAACCGGTCGGCATCCTTCGACGCGATCAACAGGGCAAGCTGCTCCGGCGTCGTCAGCAATATGTCCGGCGGCGCAAGCTTCTGGCGCGCACGCTTATGCTGCGGCGTATCGCCAGTGCGCGTCTCGATCGAGATGTCGAGCGTCATCTCGCTGACGGGCCGGCCAAGATTGCGCTCGATGTCGACGGCCAGCGCCTTGAGCGGCGAAATGTAGAGCGTATGCACGCCGGTGTGGGCCTCGCCCGGCTTCCGCTTCGCCCGCTGCGAAAGGTCGGTGAGAGCGGGCAGGAAGCCGGCCAGCGTCTTGCCCGCACCCGTCGGCGCGACCAGCAGCACGGATGCGCCGGCGCGCGTCTTCCCCAACAGGTCGAGCTGATATGGACGCGGCGACCAGCCGCGCGTCTCGAACCAGCGTGTGAATGTCTCGGGCAGGAGGGGCGGAAGCTTCGTCACGAACCACAGGTAGCGCCGGGAGAAGGGATCGCCAAGATGGGAAATGAGCGGCGTTGGTGAGGCGGAAAGGGTCCGGCATGGATCCCCGGGTCAAGCCCGAGGATGACGAATGGAAATAGGAAATAGCCAGTCTTGCCACGTTTACGCTGTACCAGCCCACGCTAACTCGGCGTACTGTACGCAGGCATATCCTTCTCCACCTCGTCATCCTCGGGCTCGACCCGAGGATCCATGCCGGAACCGTGCAACTTCACTGCCGGTGATGACGACGTGGATAGCGTCGTCAGCCATGCGATGCTCAGCCGGGACTCAATCCCCTACCATCGCCCTGTGAACAGCCCACCTCTCCGCCTCGTCGTCCTCGGGCTTGACCCGAGGATCCATGCCTAAACCGCTCACCCACCCCGCGACGGAACAGACATTCGGCGCGCCCCTTTCCGGGATCGCGCAAATGCCTATCTTCAAATGGCCATGCAGCCTCAGCTTCTGCTTCACCCCCGCCCCGAAGGGCTCTATTGCCCCCCGGGCGACTTCTTCATCGACCCGGTACGCCCGGTCGATCGCGCGCTTATCACCCATGGCCATTCCGACCACGCCCGCGCCGGCCACCGCCATGTGCTCGCGACGCGCCAGACGCTCGACATCATGGCGCTGCGCTATGGCGAGGACTTCGCCGAGGCAACGCAGGTCGCGGAATATGGCGAGCGGCTCGCCGTGAATGGCGTCGACGTCTCGTTCCATCCCGCCGGCCACGTACTGGGTTCCGCACAGATCGCCGTCGAGCATGGCGGGATGCGCATCGTCGCTTCCGGCGACTACAAGCGGGCGGCTGACCCCACCTGCGCGGATTTCGAGCCGGTGCGTTGCGACGTCTTCATCACCGAGGCCACCTTCGGGCTTCCGGTCTTCCGCCACCCCAAGGCAAGCGACGAGGTGAGCCGGCTGCTCAAGTCGGTCTCCCAGTTTCCCGAGCGCGCGCATCTCGTCGGAGCCTACGCGCTCGGCAAGGCGCAACGCGTCATAAGGCTCATTCGCGACGCGGGCCATCACGACCCGATCTACATCCATGGCGCCCTCGCCCGGCTGTGCGACTACTACAAGCGCGAGGGCATCGATCTCGGCGCGCTGGAGCCGGCGACCGTGGAAGGCGGCGCCAAGTCCGGGTTCGCCGGTGCGATCGTCGTCGGTCCGCCCTCGGCATTTGCAGATCGCTGGGCGCGCCGCTTTCCCGATCCGGTAACCTCGTTCGCCTCGGGCTGGATGCGCATCCGCCAGCGGGTCAAGCAGCGCGGCGTGGAGCTGCCGCTTATCGTCTCGGACCATTGCGACTGGGACGAGCTGACCGAGACCATCGTGGAAACCGGCGCCGGCGAAGTCTGGGTGACACACGGCCGCGAGGAGGCCGTCGTGCGGTGGTGCGAAATCAACGGCATCCGGGCACGACCGCTGCATCTCGTCGGCTATGAAGACGAGGCGGAGGAATGAAACGCTTCGCCGAACTGCTCGACCGGCTGCTGCTGACGCCGTCACGCAATGCCAAGCTGAAGCTGATGGCGGATCATTTTCGCGAGGTGCCGGATCCCGACCGTGGCCTGGCGCTGGCCGCCATCACCGGGAATCTTTCCTTTGCCTCGGTCAAGCCGGCGCTGCTGCGCGCGCTTGTCGCCGAACGCATGGACGAGGTGCTTTTCGCCTACTCCTACGACTATGTCGGCGACCTTGCCGAGACGATATCGCTGGTGTGGCCGAGCGACGAGGCGACGCCCTCCAACGACGCCGACATCACGCTCTCGTTCGCCGTCGAGCGCCTCGACAATGCCAGCCGGTCCGATGCACCAACGGTGCTGGCGGGGCTGCTGGATCGACTGACGCCGGAGTCGCGCTTTGCGATCATCAAGCTCGTCACCGGCGGATTGCGCGTCGGCGTGTCCGCCCGGCTGGCAAAGCAGGCGCTTGCCAATTACGGCGATGTCGACGTCCACGACATCGAGGAGATCTGGCACGGGCTGGAGCCGCCTTACGAGGAACTGTTCGCCTGGCTCGACGGAAAGGCACCGAAACCCGAGCGCGCAGCCCTGGCGCTTTTCCGCTCGGTGATGCTCTCCACTCCCGTCCAGGACGGCGATCTCGCGAAACTCACCCCTTCCGACTACGCCGCCGAGTGGAAATGGGACGGGATCCGTGTCCAGGCCGTATGTGAAGGAGGGCGCCACCGGATCTATTCGCGAACCGGCGATGAGATTTCCGGCGCGTTTCCCGACCTGCTCGAGGCGATGAACTATTCCGGCGCGCTCGACGGCGAACTGCTCGTTGGCCATCCGCCGGACCATACCGGTTCGTTTTCCGATCTCCAGCAGCGGCTCAACAGGAAGAGCGTGTCGGCCAAGACGATGCGCGAATTCCCTGCTTTCATGCGCTGCTACGACCTCTTGCTGGAGGGTGACGAAGACATCCGCCCCCTTGCATTCGCCGAACGCCGGCGGCGGCTGGAGCGCTTCGTCGCAACGCTCGATCCCGCACGTTTCGACCTCTCCCCGCTGGTGCCGTTTTCGCAATGGGAAGAACTCGACCGCCTGCGCATGGCCCCGCCGCACCCGATCATCGAGGGGGTAATGCTGAAGCGGCTCGATTCGTCTTACGTGGCTGGCCGGCCAAAGGGACCATGGTTCAAGTGGAAGCGCGATCCGCACATCATCGACGCCGTGCTGATGTATGCCCAGCGCGGCCACGGCAAACGGTCGAGCTTCTATTCGGACTACACGTTCGGCGTGTGGACCGGTTCGGAAACCGAGCCGGAACTGGTGCCGGTGGGCAAGGCCTATTTCGGTTTCACCGACGAAGAGCTGCGCCAGATCGACAAGTTCGTGCGTGACAACACGATCGAACGGTTCGGTCCGGTACGCTCGGTGCGGGCCCAGCCCGACCACGGGCTGGTGCTGGAGGTGGCCTTCGAGGGCCTGAACCGATCCACGCGACACAAGTCCGGCGTGGCGATGCGTTTTCCGCGCATTTCCCGTCTGCGATGGGACAAGCCGCCCGCCGAGGCGGATCGTCTGGAGACGCTGACGGCGATGCTTGACGGGTAGGGACTATTCCGTCGTCGAGACCCGGATCGCATAGATGTCGACGACCTTTCCGCCACCCTCGACGTCCGGGTTGATGGCGATCGTGCCGCCCGCACCGGGATCGACTTCCGGCAGGTCGATCTCGAACAGGAACTCCTCCCGCGTGCTTCCGACGGCATAGCGCTTGCGCCCGCAGTCGCCGAGTTCGGCAAGGCTGCAATCGACGGAAATCTGGGTTTCCTGTCCGTCCTCGGTCTGCGCGACGACGTTGAAGACCGCGCGACGACCGGCGATCTGCTCGAGCACGCCCTGCCCGACATCGAACAGCACCGGCGAGCCGGAGGCGCCGGAACTGATACGAATGAACGGTTCACCGTTCTCGTTGGAGAGCTCGGCGCTCGAATCACCTGGCGCCGTGACCGTGCTCGCATCGGTAGGGTCGAATACGTTGATCCAGTCACCCAGATCCTGACCGGGGACAACCATGCGCGGCTGGCCGGTCGGCTCGTCGGGTGCGAAGTCCTCACTGTCCAGGGGCGGTACGGCGGCGGTCTCAGACTGCGGTGCGGACGGCGCAAGCGCCCACCACGCGCCCAGTCCGGCAATCGCCAGCACGGCAACCGTGACAATGATCGCGGTCAAAGATCGGCCGCGGCGCGAGCGTGGTGCATATTCGCCATAGGACGGCGGCTCGATCTCGTCGTCGAGCGCGCCCTGGACAGGCGCCGCGCGCGCTCGGTCCTCACGCGAGACCGATGGCATTTCGATTTCGGCTGCCGTTGGACGCTGCTGCTGTGGCGCCGCGTCTACGGCAGGAACCGCGGGCAGGAACTCCGCCTCTATTTCCGAGATTTTCGCTGACAGCGCCTGGCGTCGCTGTGCCGCAGCCGCCTGCGTGGCATTCGGGCTGGCCTCCAGCGCGCGCTCCAGTGCGGCAAATGCCGATCGGTAGACCTTCTCGCGGAAGTCGCGCCGAGACGGGTCTCCCTTGTCAAAGGCACTGCGTATCGCTTTTTCGAATGCGTCCAAGCCTTGAATCCACCGCACGGATGTCTGTTACACGCCATGGTTAACCTTCCGTACGCCTTCAAGCAATCGGCATGCGGCCATTGCCATGCATGCACGCCTACGCAATGCACAGGTGAGTGCGCTTGCGGGAGAGATCGGTTCTGGTAGGGTTGACGTTTACGAAAACGTCAACAGCAAGGGAGAGAGGCGAACCATGGCGTTGCCCGACATTCTGAAAACAAACCTTCGCATCCCCGTCGTCGCTTCGCCGATGTTCATCATTTCCCACCCGCCATTGGTGCTCGCCCAGTGCAAGGCCGGCATCGTCGGCTCCTTTCCAGCCCTCAACGCCCGTCCCGAGGCGCAGCTCGACGAGTGGCTGGCGCAGATGAGCGAAGAGCTTTCCGTGCATGACGCCGCGCACCCCGATCGCAAATGCGCGCCCTACGCGGTCAACCAGATCGTCCACAAGTCGAACGGCCGGCTCGAGCACGACCTTGCAATGTGCGTGAAGTACAAGGTGCCGATCGTCATCACGTCGCTCGGCGCCGTGCCGGAAGTCAACGACGCCGTCCACTCCTATGGCGGCATCGTGCTGCACGACATCATTCACGACCGTCACGCCCGCAAGGCGATCGAGAAGGGCGCCGACGGCCTGATTGCCGTGGCCGCCGGAGCCGGAGGACATGCCGGCACGCTGTCGCCCTTCGCGCTGGTGCAGGAAATCCGCCAGTGGTTCGACGGGCCACTGCTCCTGTCCGGGGCGATCGCCAATGGCGGCGCCATTCTCGCGGCGCAGGCAATGGGCGCGGACCTGGCCTATATCGGTTCGCCGTTCATCGCCACGAAAGAGGCCCGCGCCACCGATGGCTACAAGGACATGATCGTGGCCTCCAAGGCGGCCGACATCGTCTATTCCAATCTCTTCACCGGCGTGCACGGCAACTATCTGAAAGGCTCGGTCGCCGCCGCCGGAATGGACCCCGACAATCTCGCCCAGTCTGATCCGACCAAGATGGATTTCGGCAGCGACAAGACCAAGGCCTGGAAGGACATCTGGGGCTGTGGCCAGGGTATCGGCGTTGTCGACGAGATCGTCGGAGCCGCGTACCTTGTCGATCGGCTGGCCGGGGAGTATGAGGCGGCGAAAAGGAAGATCGCCGCCTGATGAAGCTTGCCCCTGCGTCGCGCGTTTATTCACCCCGCGACGTCATCGTCTCCGTGGGGCTCATGCTGGTGGCCTGCGCACTGGTCGCGGCCACCACGCTGATCGCCAAAATGCTCGGTCCCGCCGCCGGCGCAAATCCGCTTCATCCCCTGCAGGTGTCTGCCGGACGCTTCCTGTTCGCGTTCCTCGTCCTGCTGCCGTTGCTGGCATGGAAGCGCCCGGACTTCAAAGGCGCCAGATGGGGCAACCACATCTTGCGCGTGCTGTTCGGCTGGGCCGGGGTGTCGTGCCTGTTTGCCGCGTCCTCGGCGATGCGGCTCGCCGACGCCACCGCGATTTCCTTCCTCAACCCGATCGTTGCGATGATGCTGTCGATTCCGCTCCTGGGCGAACGCGTCGGCCCTTGGCGCTGGGGCGCGGCGGCAATCGCCTTCGCGGGAGCCGTCATCCTGTCGGAACCCGGCACCGAGGCGTTCCAGCCGATCGCGCTGGTAGCACTGGCCGCCGCCGTCTTCATGGGTGCCGAAGCGATCCTCATCAAGAAGCTCACCGACAGCGAACCGCCCCTGCGCATTCTGGCCATCAACAATTTCATCGGAGCCGTGCTAGCGCTTTCGGCGGCATCGTTCGTGTGGCGCGCGCCGTTGCCCGGCCAATGGCTGCTTCTCGCCGCCGTGGGCGCCACGATGGTCACGGTGCAGGCTCTGTTCATCCAAGCGATGAAGCGCGGCGATGCCAGCTTCGTGGTGCCGTTCTTCTACACGACACTGATCTATGCCGGCGTCTACGACTATCTCGTCTTCTCAGAACAGCCGACCACTGCAGGCCTGATCGGCGCGCTGCTGATCATCGGCGGTGCCCTGACGATCGCCTGGCGCGAGCGGGTGCAACGTCGCTCGACCCCCATAACGAGAAGAGCCGCCGGCTGAAGACCGGCGGCTCCTGTCCATGGCTGCCAGCGTCAGTTGGCGCCAGTCACCGTGATGCGGTCCTCGAGCTTGGGCTGGTAGGGCGCGTGCTCGGCCAGATATTCGGCCACGACCTCTTCCATTCCCGGCCCGTAATCGTAAGGGTCGACACCGTTGGACGCGAACAGCGCGTAGCCGTCGCCGCCTTGCCGCATGAAGTTGTTGGTGCCGACGCCGTACATCTTCTCCATCTCGATGGCGGTCCACTGGTCGCCATCCATAACCTCGACGTCCTTGACGCGGCCCTGGTCTGGTGCGACCGACATGTCGAGCGTGTAGCGAAGCCCGCCCACCTGCGGGAACTTGCCGGCGCCATTCTCGATGTCGTTGACGGCGGCTTCCAGCGAGGCGACGATATCGGCACCCGACAGTTTCATCGTGGCGAGGGTGTTCTGGAACGGCAGCACCGCCAGCACGTCGCCGACGGTCGCCATGCCCTCGTCGATGGACGCGCGCAGCCCGCCGCCGTTCTGGATTGCGATCGTCACGCCCTGGTCGGCCGCCTTCCACAGGATCGCGTCGGTGACGAGATTGCCCATCTCGCATTCCTTGGCGCGGCAGGTCTCGCGGCTGCCGTCGATCGGGCCCGCTATTTCGGCCACCTCGGTCGACTTCATGGTTTCGATCGGGCCGGCGAGTTCGTCGATGCGGGCCTCGATTTCCGCATCAGGCGTGATTGAGGCATCGAGCAGAAGCGTGTCGCCCGTGGCCTCGGCGACATAGCCTTCCGCGTCGAAGGTAAGCGCCAGATCGCCGAGATATTTGGAATAGGCCTCGGCCTGGACGATCGGCACTGCCTTGCCGGAAGGATTTTCGACCAGCGTCGCATAGGCCGGCGCGCCCTCCACCGTATTGGAGAGCAGCGTGTGGCTGTGTCCGCCGATGATCGCCGAGATGCCGTCCACCTGCGCTGCGATTTCCTGGTCGCGCGGGAATCCCACATGCGACAGAAGCAGCACCTTGTTGACACCCTCGCCGCGGATCCGCGTGACCGCCTCCTTGAGGTATTCGATATCGTCTCCGATGGTGACGTTCGGGCCGGGCGAGGAAATCGTCGCCGTGTCCGGCGTCAGAACCGACAGGATGCCGACCTTCTCGCCGCCGACATCGAGGATCACCCACTCGTCGACCTTGCCGGCGAGTTTTTCGCCGTCGGCCACCTCGATGTTGCCGCAGATGACCGGGAACTCGACGAAATCGACGAAGTCGGCGAGTACGTCCGGGCCGTTGTCGAACTCGTGGTTGCCGAGCGCCATCGCGTCGAAGCCGATCTTGTTCATGAACTCGCCTTCCGCCTTGCCGCGGTAGGTGGTGTAGAACAGCGATCCCTGGAACTGGTCGCCCGCGTCGAGGGTGATGACGTTCTCGCCGGCATCCTCGATCGCCTTGCGGCGTTCCCAGATCTTGGTCGCGACGCGGCCGAAGCCGCCGAAGCATTCACCGGCCGTTTCGTCTTCGGCCGAGCAGGTGGAGCCATATTTGCTGATCGATTCGACGCGCGAGTGCATGTCGTTGATGTGCAGGATGTTGAGCTTGAACGCGCCCTGCGCATGGGCCGAGCGCATCGAGAAATGCGCGAGGGAGCCCGTGCTCGTGACCGCGAGGGTGGCACCGGCAACCTGCAGGAAGCGGCGACGGCTCAACGCAGGCTTCGCCTGCCCACCCGCACGATTGTTTTCATTCGACATGTCACGCCTCCATTTGCGCGTTGTATTGTTTATGTCCCCGGCGATCTCGAAGCTGCCAGCAACCGCAGCCGGCGCAGGCCGGTACGGCGCCATGATGCCCTTGCTCCATGATCGCTTGATGAATGTTCGCCCGCGTTTACCGTCTGGTCAAGAATTACATTTGCCAGCCGGCTAATCGGTTTGTCCGCTGGACCACCGCAAGGGGCATGACGGGCTGCGCCGCCACTGCTAAACGTGACGCAATATCTATCCCTGCAGAAGGCAGACCCGGAATGCTCAAGACCCCCTACCTCCTCTTTCTCGGCGATGCGCCGGATCAATTGGCCGCCAAGGTTGCCCAAGGCATCAAGGACTGGCGGCCGGAGTTCTCGCTCGGCCAGATGAGGCTTGAGGGCTGCAAGGCGGATCTCGGCCTCGCCGAGATGACGATCGCGGAAGCAAAGGCCGCCGGCGCCCGAACGCTCGTGGTCGGTGCCGCCAACCGTGGCGGCGTCATCTCGGATGCCTGGATCGCGACGCTGATCGAGGCCATCGAAGCGGGCATGGACATCGCATCGGGCCTGCACAATCTGCTGCGGGATCGCAAGGAACTGGTCGACGCGGCCGAGAAGGCGGGCGTCGCGCTTTACGACGTGCGCGTTCCGACGGTGCAGTACCCGATCGCCGACGGCAAGCGGCGCACCGGCAAGCGCTGCCTCGCGGTCGGCACCGATTGTTCGGTGGGCAAGATGTACACCGCGCTCGCCATGGAAAAGGAGATGCGCGCGCGCGACCAGAAGGCGACGTTCCGCGCCACCGGGCAGACGGGCATTCTGATCACGGGGTCCGGCGTGCCGCTCGACGCGGTCATCGCCGACTTCATGGCCGGAAGCATCGAATGGCTGACGCCCGACAACGATGCGGATCACTGGGACCTGATCGAGGGGCAGGGCAGCCTTTTCCACCCGTCCTATTCAGGCGTCACGCTGGCGCTCGTACATGGCGGCCAGCCGGACGCGCTGGTGCTGTGCCACGAGCCGACGCGCAGCCACATGCGCGGCCTGCCGCACTACCAGTTGCCGAGCCTCGAACAGCTTCGCGAAGCCGCGCTGACGATGGCGCAGGTGGTCAACCCGGACGTCAAGGTGGTCGGCATATCGATCAACACTGCCGGCATGGGCGTCGACGAGGCGAAATCCTATCTCGCTGACGTCGAGAAGCGCATGGGGCTGCCCGCCGTCGATCCGTTCCGCGACGGCGCAAGCCGCCTCGTGGACGCACTGTCGGCGATTTGAAGTTTCTGTTCAGCCGTTCAGCGTAGCGCCGCTTCCCTCTCGCCGTCACAATCGCGTTCCGAGCCAGATTCGACATCCGGCTCGGAAGCGACATCGTCCAGATTAAAGAGCGGCCTCTACCTGTATCTCGACCTTCATTTTCGGATCGGCGAGGCGCGCCTCAACGCAGGCACGTACAGGTTCGCTGCCGGCGACGATCCATTGGTCGTAGACCGAGTTCATCCGCTCGAAATTGCGGATGTCCGTGATCCAGATCATCACTTTCACAACCTTGTCACGGCCGCTCCCCGCGTCCAGCAGCAGAGCGTCGATCTGGTCGAGCACGTCCTGCGTCTGCGTTTCGATCTCGCCATCGGTATCGCGTGGGGTGACGCCTTTCAGATAGAGCGTGTCGCCATGCGCAACCGCCGCGCTCATGCGCTTGTTACCCGGATAGCGTTGAAGTGCCATACTCATATTCCTCTCATGTTCAGAACGGGCGCACCTTCGGCTCGTCGAGGTAGCGGATCGCGATATTCTCGATCAACCTGACGATCGCGGCGTTGCAATCGGCGGGAATGCCGTCACAGACGGGCACTACGCCGCCGCCGCCGCCATCCGTCAGCCCCAACCCGACGCCGACATAGTGAAGTTGCTCCTCGATATCGGGATCATGGCAGAGCGACGTGTCGCCGCGCACCATCGCCAAGGCAGCCAGAACGCCATAGGCGCCGATGTTGGATGACGTACCGAATACCAGAATATCCGTGGCAACCGTCGAGAAGATTCCGCCGCCGCAGGGGGTCCGCTGCTCCTGATTGTGCCCCGGTATCGCTGCCATCAAGGCATCGCGAACCTTGCCGAACCCGATCTCGTTGCCGCCATCACCGATCGCGATGGTGCGTTTGCCGCGTTCTCGGGCCTGGTTGAAAAGGTAGTCCACGTTGGTGCGGTACGGATCGCGCACCGCCCCGCTGATGCCGTGCAGGTGGCCGTTCGGGTTGCCGCCGAGACGTTCGATGGCGATCAGCATGTCGCTTTGTTCGAGGATTTCGTCCTGCTGCGCCGTATCGCCCTTTCGAAGCGTCAGCACGGATGCATTCGCGCCGAGGAACTTGAGCAAACCGACGATCGGCGGGATGCACTCGGCATCGGAACAGATGGTCACGGTGTGACCGATCTTTTCCAGCTTCTGGGCCAAGACGGCCGCCCCGAACGGCCCGTCATTTTCACCGACCGGCATGTGGTCCGGCAATGCGGCGCCGGTGACGATCGTGATCCTCGCGGGTTCACGATCGAGGGCCTCGGCGGCGGCCAGCACCAGCGGCCTGTCTTCGGCCTCTCTGCACACCGCAGCCAGGGCCGCCTTGAAACCGCGTTCGCGGCCACGCCTTCTCATTTCGACCGATATGACGCGGTCGATCGCATCTGCTGCAATGTGCATGGGGAACTCCCGTCAGAAATCGCGGTTGATGGTCCGCAGGCTGTTGGTGACGATCTCGCGAAGCATGGTGATCATCGCGCCCTGGACTGGCGTTGAGGTGCCGTCCACGTAGGGCACGACCCGCATCAGGAGTCCGTCCATCGCGCCAGCGGCGATGCATCGGTCGAGCATTCGGTATTCGTCGTCGACGCTGTGGATGACGTCTGGATTGCCGAGCAGGCCGGCAAGCGCGGCCGCGATGCCGTAGCCTCCCCAGTTGGAGACGGCGGTCGAGATGAGAATGTCGGTTTCGGTGACGGTGCCGACCTTCGGGCCGTGCGGCTGGATCTTCGTGATCGCGTCACGGATCTTGCCGTAGCCGATCTCGTTGCCGCCATCGCCGACGCCGATCGTCAGGACGCCGCGCTTCTTCGCCTCTTCGACGAGCAAGTGTGCGCATGCCATGTCGTCCGGGTCCCGCGCCGTGCCTAGCAGGCTGTGGAAATTGCCGGAGATTCCAGGCCCGCCCTTCTCGACGAAGACGATGGCACGCGGCGAGAACTCCGCGAAGATCGCATCGACGAAGGTGGCGCCCGCTTCAAGTCCCAGCGGCATCTCGCGGGCAACTGTCACGCCGCCGCGCTTTGGGAAATCCGCTTCGTCGGCGATGGCGAGACCAATGCCCTCGACCGAGCCGATCACCGGCCCCATGTTTCGGGTCTCGGAGATCATCACCGGCTTGGCGCCGATGCCGATGTCGAGCGCGCGGGCAACTGCCGCGGCGCCCATCGGCCCGTCGGTTTCGCCTTTGGGCAGCCAAGGCGCGGTTCCGGCGCCGGTCACCACGAGAACATGGTCGCCCTTCGAGAGCGCCTTGATCAGTGCCTCGGCCGCGAGGAACGTCAGCGGCTGATCGTTCTGGGCTTCGCGGGCGGCGGCGTACATCTGGTGGGTGACCCCGCGTGGCAGGCCGCTGCCCGGCCTCATCTCGATGTTGATCAGCCGGTCGATATATTCGCAGGTGGTAGCGTCCATGATGTCCCTTCTTCCCTAGTCTGTAAGAATTCTCGAATTGGTCATGCGCCAGCTTGCATAGGCGCGGTCGCCCTTCGCCAACGACCAGCCGGTCACCGGTGCGAAGGCACGCAGTTCCTGGCCATCGTCGGATTTGAAGATCACGATCAGCCGATGGCCCTGGAACAGGATGTCGACGATGTGGCCGGGTAGTCCGGTCTCTTCGCCTCCGACGATGAGGTCCTCGGGCCGGACGGCGATGGTGACGTTCTGTCCCGCCGACAATGAGGATTCCGCCGCTCCCGCCTGCACGCGCCTGCCTGCTACGTCCACGGTCGCGACGCCGTCGCCGACGCTTTCCAGGCGCCCATCGATGAGGTTCGTGGTGCCGAGGAATGTCGAGACAAAGCGTGAGACTGGATTGGCATAGACTTCGCTTGGGGAACCGATCTGAAGAATCTTGCCGTCGCGCATCACGGCGATACGGTCGGACAGCGTCATCGCCTCTTCCTGGTCGTGAGTAACGAAGATCGTCGTCACACCGACATTCTGCTGCAGCAGCCGCAGTTCTACCTGCATCTCCTCGCGCAGGTTCTTGTCGAGCGCAGACAGGGGCTCGTCGAGAAGCAGGATCGCCGGTTCGATCACCAGCGCACGTGCCAGCGCGACCCGCTGCTGCATGCCGCCGGAAAGCTGTCGCGGATAGCGATCGCGGGCATGCTGCAATCCGACCCGATCGAGAACGGATTTGACCCGTTCCGCGATCTCGGGCTTGCGCACGCGTGCCACCTTGAGGCCGTAAGCCACGTTCTCCGCAGCCGTCATGTGCGGAAACAGGGCGTAGTTCTGGAACACGACGCCGAACCGCCGGTCATATGGCGGACGGTGCGAGATGTCGGTGCCGTCGCAGACGATGCGCCCCTCGTCCGGGGCCAGGAAGCCGGCGACCATGCGAAGCAGGGTCGTCTTCCCGCAACCCGACGGACCGAGCAGGCCCAGGAACTCGCCCGCGGCGACGTTGACCGAAACGTCGTCGACGGCAATGTTCCTGCCATAGCTGAGCGATACCCGATCGATATCGAGGCTGGATGCTGCCCGCGCCATCAGAATCTCCGCTTGAAGCCGGAAATCAGCCCGTTGCGGACGATATGCTGAAGCATGGTGACGACCGCGTACTGGACCTCTTCATCCATGCCGTCGACCGCCATGATATGCCGCCCGGTAGAGCCATCCGCCGCGCCGAACGCGACGTTTGCTTCCAGGATGCGACGTTCCGCCTTTGCCGTGTGGGCCAGTTCCGGTTTCTGCATCAGTGCCGCCATCGCAGCGATGATGCCGTAGCCGCCCCAGTTCGACGTGTTGGCCGCCACCAGAACGTCGGTCTCGACGCGGGTTGCGAGCGTCTCGCCCGACGGCTTGTGCTTGTGGATGGCGGGAACGATCTTGCCGTAGCCGATCTCGTTGCCATTGTCGCCGATGCCGAGCGTCGCGACGCCGCGGCGCGTGCCTTCCTCGAAGAGCGGTTCCGCGCGGCAATGGGTGTCGCCGACCGGCTTGCCCGAGGCGGAATGGGCGACGCCGTTGGCGGCCGGCCCGATCTTTTCGATCGAGATCATCAGGCATGGGTCGAACCGGTCGAGATAGCCGCTGCAGGTCGCCTCGGCGGCATCGCCCGGAACAAGCGGGAGCACCGCCGTGCTATAGGGGATTTCCGCGATCGCGCTGATGTCGCGCAGGCCGAGGCCGGCGGCAAGTGCGGTGGCCTCGACGTTGGCGACGAAGGGCTCGTCGGTCAGAAGAATCGGAACCGCGCCGGTTGCCGCGTGGATGGCCAGCGCGAGAGCGACCGCCCCCGGAGGGCCATCGGTCTCGCCCGCAGGCAGGAAGCGGGGATTGCCCGCGCCGGTGACGACGAAGAAGTACCGGCCTTCCTTGGCGTTGGCCATGATGTGCCGTGCGGCGAGCAGCGACAGCGGCAGCCCGCCCTGAGCCTCGACCGCGGCCTCGTGCAGCTTGGCGATGACCCCGCGCGAATAGTCGGAGATCCGCATCTCCACAGTCGTCAGCCGATCGATCTGGCGACAGATGTTTTCAAGGTTTGGGTGTTCCTGATACGCGGTCATGCGCGGCTGTCCTTTCCCTGCATGGTGCTGGCGGCGAAGGTTTCGAGCCCGATGAGGCGCTCGATGACGATCATCACGACCAGCATGAAGACGATGAGCATTGCCGACACCGCAGCGAGCGTGGTGTTGAGTCCGGCTTCGGCTGCCTGGTTGTAGAGAAGGGCCGGCAGCGGCATGGAACCGGGCGACGAGAGAAAGAGCGAGATCGTGACGTTGTCGAACGACATCACGAAGGCCATGACGGCACCCGCCACCATTCCCGGGCGCACCATCGGGATCGTTATATCGACGAGCGCGCGCCAGGGCCGTGCCCCGAGGCTGAGCGCGCAATCGACGAGATTGCGGTCGAGCCGTGCCGCGGACGCCTGGATGGTACGGATCGCGTAAGGGGCGCAGACGACACCGTGTGCGAGCACCAGCGGCATCATTCCACGCACCACGCCGATCTGGCTGAAATACTGCAGCAGCCCCAGGGCCAAGGCGAGTTCAGGCAGGATGATCGGTGACAGGAAGAATGCCTGCAGCAGTGCCTTGCCACGAAATTCAGCCGCCGCCATCGTCAGTCCGACGATCAGCGCGATGGCCACCGACAGGATCGTCGACAGGATCGCCACCTGGAAGCTGAACTTGAAACCCTGCCAATACTGGTTGAGCGTCACGATGTCGGTGAACCAGCGCGTCGTGAAACCGGTCGGCGGAAAGACGAGGAACGGCGTCGGCGAGACGCTGGCGGCGAGCACGACGAAGACGGGTGCCAGGATGAAGGCGCAGATCAGCGCGATCAGCGCGCCGAAGAAAAGGCGCTCGGGAGAATAGCGGCTCATCACCCCGCTCCCCGTATGAGGTGCTTGCGCAACAGCCGTTCGAACACGGTCGTGATGAGAAGCACCGCTACCAGAAGCATCGTGGCGATCGCGGAGCCGAGAGCCCAGTTGAAGGTGGTCTGGAACTGCTGGAGTGCAAGGATCGGCAGTGTCATGACCATCTGGCCACCCAGCAGAACCGGGGTGATGAACGAGCCGACGGACAAGATGAAGACGAGGATCATGCCCGAGACGATGCCGGGGAGAGCCAGGGGCAGGATGATCTCGAGATTGACGCGAAGCGGTCGGGCGCCGAGCGTCGAGGCGGCATCCTCAAGCGACCTGTCGATCGACTGCAGCGTGCTCATGATCGACAGCACCATGAAGGGAAGCAGCACGTGGGTCATGCCGATCACGATGCCGGTCTCGTTGAAGATCAGGCGTATCGGTCTTTCGATGACGCCGAAATACATCAGCGTCGAGTTGACCAGGCCGCGGTTGGAAAGCAGCACGATCCAGCCGTAGGAGCGCACAACGACGCTGATGAGGATCGGCGCAATGGTGATGAAGATCACCAGGCTGCGGACCCAACCCTTGGCACGCCATATGAACAGCGCCAGCGGGAAGCCGATTGCCAGCGCGCAGAGAGAAACGATGATGCCGATCCGGACCGTCACTCCCAGCGTTTCAAGAAAGAGCGGATTGGCGAATATTTCGGCGTAATTTCCGAAAGAGAAGCCGTCTCCGAAGACCCGCCCCCTTTCGGGGACGGAGAAGCTCATGCGCCCGAGAACGAAGAGCGGGAATGCGACCAGCGCAATGAAGTATGCCGTTGGCAGACCCAGAATGAGATAGCGGGTCCACGCCCGCTCACCGGGACGCATCGTCAGCCTCCGACCAGCGGCCGCACCTCTGCGTTCCAGCGGGTCAACCAGTCGCCCTGGTTGGCGTTGACGAATTCCCAGTCCCACAGATGGCTGCGCGTGATTTCGTCGAACGACAGGATCTTGCCCTTCAGTTCCGGCGGAAGGACCGCCTTGCTGCTGCATGGCGCGTAGCCATCGCTGGCCGCGTAAGGCACCGCGAGTTCGGGATCGTAGATCATGCCGATCATCTTCTCGACCAGATCGACGTTTTCCGTGCCCTTCACCGCGTGGTAGGCCTGCGGGTAGAGGAAGGCGCCTTCCTCGGGGAACCGGAACTGGAGCGGAATGCCGAGTTGCGCAACGCGATGGGCGGTGTAGCTGTACCAGGTGGCAACCGATGCCAGGCCCTGCTGGAACTTGGACTGCGCGTCGGACGACAGGCCGTAGAAGCCTGCGAGGCTGGGAGCGAGTTCCTTCACCTTCTCGAACGCGGCGTCGATATTGTGCTGGTCGCCGGTCCACGCATGGGCGAATGCCGCCAGGTGGATCTGCCAGTGACTGATGCCGCCGATCATGATCTGGCCGGCATATTCCTCATCCCACAGAGCCTTGAACGAGGCGGGCGGCTGCGACACCATGCTGGTGTCGTACACGAGGCCCCAGGCGCCGAGATTCACGTATGGCGCGTAGCCATCAGGGTCATGCAGAAACTCCGGCACGTCCTCGATATGGTCGATATTGTTGTAGTTGACCTTCTCCAGGACACCTTCGGCCTTGCCGATCAGCCATGCCCCCTGGAAGGTGACGACACAGTCCATGGTGGGGTTGGCACGCTCGGCCAGGACCTGGTTCAGCAGCTCCGAGCCACCGCCGAAAACGGGCACGACTTCAACATTATGTGCACGCTCGAAATGCTGAAGGATTGCCGAATAGAAGTTCTCATAAGCGACGCCGCCATTCGTTCCAATCACAAATCGACGAGGATTTGCCCGAACGACATTCGGCATCGCTATAGATGAAGATGTTGCTGCCAAACCAGCGAGAACTGTTCGGCGACTGACGCGCACTCGTCCCATTTTAATCTCCATTATATTTGTGAGGTGCACTATTTATTGCACCTTCCCCTTGTTTATTGACTTGAGGCTATAGCGGAAATCCGGGTTGTTCAACGATAATAAATCTATCATAGTGATGCAGAAATTAGATCGCTGGCGTACACGGGGAGCCGCGATGCAACTGCATGGGCAGCCGTTTCGATACTTCCTGGCGGTGGCGCAAGACCGGTCCATCCGTGGCGCCGCCGATCGGCTGCGCATCTCACAGTCTGCTGTCAGCAGGCAGATCCAGAACCTCGAGCTTTCGTTGGGATACCCGCTCTTCGACAGAGGCGCCCGGGGCATCGCCCTGACCCCGGCTGGCCGCGTCCTGCTGCGCTACATCAACGAGACGGCACTGCTGTCGAAGGATCTGCAGCAGGAACTCGACCAGCTTGCCGGTCTGCAGAGCGGTCATGTTTCCGTGGCCGTGGTGGAGGGCTTTACGACGAGCAAGTTCCCGCAGCTTCTTGCCGCCTATCGTGAAAACAATCCGGCCGTCACGCTCGAGGTGATCATCGACGGGTCGCAGTCGATCCAGGATGGCCTGGAGAATGAGCGATACGACCTCGGCGTCCTGTTCAATCCGCACTCTGACCGGCTCAACATCCACATCGCATCACGGCATTCGCTGTGCGCGCTGATGGCACCGGACCATCCCCTTTCGCGCCACAGAACACTCACCGTCGAACAGATACTGAGTTATCCGCTGGTGGTGCCGGCCGTGCATGGTGGCAGCAGGGAGCTCTACAACGCGCTCCTGCGCAGTGTGCGCGCGCCCATCAAGCCGGCGCTGGAAACCAACTCCGCCCACATCGCGGCAGCGTTCCTCACCAGTTCCCAGGGAGTGGGCATTCTCTCGCCGCACTCGGCGCGCCGCTATATCGACGATGGCACGCTGATCTATGTGACGATGCAGGAATCGACGCTCGACGGAACGCTTGCCGTCGCCAGCAAGCGGGGCCGCAAGCTCTCGGCCGCCTCCTCGGTCCTCTGCACGGTCATGTGCCGGACCATCGCCGACCTGTGAGCGAGTTGCAGCTTTTGCAGCGTCATGCCTCCGGAACAGCGAACACGCAAGGTTTGCCGCAACGGCCAGCTAGAGTTGCGACTCGATCGGCAGCCAGGAGATGACGGCCGCGACGAGGCGGCGGCCGGCACGTGCCTCGGGCTCGCGGTCGTGGATGACGACGTTGCC
Source organism: Mesorhizobium sp. CAU 1741 (assembly GCF_039839275.1). Classification (NCBI taxonomy): domain Bacteria; kingdom Pseudomonadati; phylum Pseudomonadota; class Alphaproteobacteria; order Hyphomicrobiales; family Phyllobacteriaceae; genus Mesorhizobium; species Mesorhizobium sp. CAU 1741. The sequence goes on from NZ_JBDOQP010000002.1 coordinate 420,081, forward strand.
ATCGACCTCCTCCGCCCAACGCAGACGTCCGTCCTCGGCGACGAAGACGCGATAGCTCATCTGCGGGCTGGCTTCGTCCTCGAAGAGTTCGCGCAGCGTCGCAACGATGTCGCGCTCGACGAACAGCACACCCATTTCGGTGTTGAGCGAGGCGGAGCGGGGATCGAAATTGAAGGAGCCGACGAAGGCGGTGTGGTCGTCCACCGTGAACGCCTTGGTGTGCAGGCTCGCGCCGCGCGAGCCGAACAGGGATATCTGATGGCGCCGCAGGAACGGCTGCAGCTCATGCAGGCGCACGCCGCCCGCAAGCAGCGCCTTGCGGTAGGGCGCGTAGCCGCCATGAACCGCGGCCACGTCGGTCGCGGCAAGCGAATTCGTCAGAACCGCGACATCCACGCCTGAGGCGGAAAGCCTGGTGAGCAGGTCGACCCCGTCGGTTCCAGGCACGAAATAGGGCGAGGTCAGCCACAAGGAGTCTTCAGCGCTCGCCATGGCGGGACGGAGACTTGACATGATCCAGTTTTCCGGCTGGCGGTTGAGCGCCTTTTCCGGCGGATCGGCCACGATCCTGACCTGGCTGGTCCAATGCACCGGCAGAAGGCTGTCGAACATCACCATCAGCGAGATGCGCTCCATAGCCTTTGCCATGTAGGGCCGGGCGCGCTCGCCATCCGCGGTGGCGGCAAGCACCGCGCGCAGGGCGTCGAGGTCCAGCTTGCGGCGTCGGGCGATGGACCGGATCGGCATCGTCACCTCGCTGTTCCAGAAGTCGTCGAAGACGTCTTCCACCTCGCGAACGATCGGCCCCACCATGACCATGTCGCTGTCGCGGAAGTTCGAGGTTTCGGCTGCGTCGAAATATTCGTCGCCGATGTTTCTCCCGCCGACGATCGCCAGCCGCCCATCGGCGATCCATGCCTTGTTGTGCATGCGCCGTGTGACGCTGAAGGCGCGCAGCACCATCTCCACGCCGCGCCGCAGGCCGCCCGAACGCGCCCGGCTGGGGTTGAACAGGCGCACCGATATGTTGGGATGCGTGTCGAGCGTCAGATAGACGCGATCCTTGCCACGGGTATTGATGTCGTCGACCAGCAGGCGCACGCGCACGCCGCGATCGGCGGCGCGCAGCACCTCGTGGATGAGAAGCCGTCCGGTCAGGTCGTCCTTCCAGTAGTAATACATCAGGTCGAGGCTGCGGCCGGCGGCCCGCGCGGCCAGCGCGCGGATGGCGAACGCGTCGAGATTGGCCGAGACGAGGGTCAGGCCGCTCCGCCCTTCCCGTTCCTCCACGCGCTTGCCGATCCCGGTATCGAGGATGGTGAAGGCGGGATCGATGTCGAAGGCCGCTGTCTCTTCGCCACGCGCACGCCTGGCGAAATGTCCATAGGACAGCACGGCAAGGAGAGAGGCAGCGGCAAAGAGAAGCGCGGCAACGGCAATCATCAGGAGAATATGCATCGCCGGGACATTAGCAGAAGGCACGGCGCGACATCATCCATCCAAAGCGCGATATCGACGATACGCACTCAGATTTAATGTCGGGGAGTGCCTTGGTGATGGCACCCCCCTGTCAGCACATCAGCCGTTGGCCGCGGCCACCGCGCGCTTGGCCATGACCACCACGAGATTGGCGCGGTATTCGGCGGACGCGTGGATGTCGCTCATCAGGCTGGACGACGGCACCGTCACGCCTTCGAGCGCGGAGGGATCGAACTTCTTCGACAGCGCCGCCTCGAGCGGCTTCGAACGGAAGACGCCGTCGTCGCCTGCGCCGGTGACGGCAAGCTTCACCCCTTCCTTGCCCTTTGCGACGAAGACGCCGGTCATGGCGTAGCGCGAGGCCGGGTTGCGGAATTTCTCGTAGCCGCATTTCGCCGGCGCGGTGAAGGTCACCGCAGTGACGATCTCGTCGTCCTTCAGCGCCGTCTCGAACAGGCCGGTGAAGAACTTCGCCGCCGCGATCTCCCGCTTGTTGGTGACGATGGTCGCATCCATCGCCAGCATCGCCGCCGGATAGTCCGCCGCCGGGTCGTTGTTGGCCAGCGAACCGCCGATCGTTCCCATATGCCGCACATGGGGGTCGCCAATATGGGCCGCCATGTAGACGATGGCGTGGCACACCGATTTGAGCTTTTCGTGCGCGGCGACTTCGGCGTGCGTGGTCCCCGCACCGATCGTCACCGTCTTGCCGGCGATCTTGATGCCCTTGAGTTCGGCCACATGGCGCAGGTCGACGAGATCCGACGGCGCGGCGAGCCGCGTCTTCATCGCCGGGATCAGCGTCATGCCGCCTGACACGAGCTTGGCGTCGTCGGCCTTCTTCAGAAGCTTCAACGCGTCGGCGACCGAGGACGCGCGGTGGTAGTTGGTGGAGTACATGGTTTCACCTCCGGTGAGAGAAGAGGGGATTGGGCAGTGGGGAATGGGCATTGGCGTTGGCGAAGGGTTATCACAAACCCATTGCCCACTGCCTATTGCCCATTCCCCTCCTTCCTCAGTGTTTCGTCGCGGCCTTCAACGCCGCCCACACCTTTTGCGAGGTGGCGGGCATCGTCAGGTCGTTGTTGCCGATCGCGTCGGTAATCGCGTTCATCACCGCCGGCGGCGAACCGATCGCGCCGGCTTCACCGCATCCCTTGATGCCGAGCGGATTGCCGGGGCAAGGCGTGTTCTGATGCGACAGCTTGAACGATGGCAGGTCGTCGGCGCGCGGCATGGTGTAGTCCATGTAGCTGGCCGTCAGGAGCTGGCCGGAGCCAGCTTCATAGTTCGCGCCCTCCAGCAGCGCCTGGCCGACGCCCTGCGCGATGCCGCCATGCACCTGGCCCTCGACGATCATCGGATTGATGATGTTGCCGAAGTCGTCGGCAGCGACGAACTGCACGATGTCGGTGACACCGGTCTCGGGGTCGACCTCGACCTCGCAGATGTAGCAGCCGGCCGGGAAGGTGAAGTTGGTCGGATCGTAGAACGCGCCTTCCTTGAGGCCGGGCTCCATGCCGCCCGGCAGGTTGTGCGCCGTATAGGCGGCAAGCGCGAGCTGGAACCACGGCACCGACTTGTCGGTACCGGCGACCTTGCATTCGCCGTTCTCGATGACGATGTCGCCCTCGTCGGCTTCCATCAGGTGGGCGGCGATCTTCTTGGCCTTGGCCTCGACCTTGTCGAGCGCCTTTACGATCGCCGACATGCCCACGGCACCCGAGCGCGACCCGTACGTGCCCATGCCCATCTGTACCTTGTCGGTATCGCCGTGGATGATCGACACCGAATCGATCGGCACGCCGAAGCGGTCCGCGGCAAGCTGCGCGAAGGTCGTCTCGTGGCCCTGGCCGTGGCTGTGCGAGCCGGTCAGCACCTCGATCGTGCCGACCGCGTTGACGCGTACTTCCGCCGATTCCCACAGGCCGACGCCGGCACCGAGCGAGCCGACTGCGGCCGACGGCGCGATGCCGCAGGCCTCGATATAGCAGCTCATGCCGATGCCGCGCAGCTTGCCGCGCTTCCTGGCTTCGGCACGCCGCTTCTCGAAGCCGGCATAGTCGGCTTCCTTCATCGCCGCCTCGAGCGAGGCTTCGTAGTCGCCCGCGTCATAGGCCATGATGACCGGCGTCTGGTAGGGAAACTCGCGCACGAAGTTCTTGCGCCGCAGTTCGGCCGGCGAGACGCCCAGCTCGCGTGCCGCGGTCTCCACCACGCGCTCCACCACATAGGTCGCTTCCGGCCGCCCTGCCCCGCGATAGGCATCGACCGGCGCGGTGTTGGTGTAGACGGCGCGCACATTGGCGTGGATGGCCGGGATGACATACTGGCCGGACAAAAGCGTGGCGTAGAGATAGGTTGGCACCGAAGACGAGAACAAGGACATGTAGGCGCCGAAATTGGCGATCGTGTCCACCTTCAGCGCCGTCATCTTGTTGTCGGCGTCGAAGGCGAGCTGCACTTCCGTTACATGGTCGCGGCCATGGGCGTCGGTGAGGAAGCTTTCGGTCCTGTCGGCGACCCACTTGACCGGAACGCCCGCTTTCTTGGACGCCCACAGGCAGACGATTTCTTCCGGATAGATGAAGATCTTCGAGCCGAAGCCGCCGCCGACGTCGGGCGCGATGACCCTGAGCTTGTTTTCCGGCGCGACGTTGTAGAAGGCGCTCATGACGAGGCGCGCGACATGCGGGTTCTGGCTCGTCGTCCAGCAGGTGTAGTGATCCTCGGCCTTGTCGTAGTGGCCGAGCGCGGCGCGCGGTTCCATCGCGTTGGGCACGAGACGGTTGTTGACGATGTGCATCGTCGTCACATGGGCGGCCTTGGCGATGGCCGCGTCGGTGGCGGCCGAATCGCCGATCTCCCAGTCATAGATCAGGTTGCCGTCCGCTTCGGGATGAAGCTGCGGCGCGCCGGGCTTCAGCGCCTGGACGGCATCGGTGATCGCTTTCTTCTCCTTGTAGGTGATCTCGACCGCCTCGGCGGCGTCGCGCGCCTGCCCCTTGGTCTCGGCGACGACGATCGCCACCGCGTCGCCGACATAGCGCACCCGGTCCACCGCCAGTGGCGACCATGCCCCCATCTTCATCGGCGTGCCGTCCTTGGAATGGACCATCCAGCCGCAGATGAGATTGCCGATGCCGTCGGTCTTGAGTTCCTTGCCGGTCAATACCGCGATGACCCCCGGCATCGCCTTGGCGGCCTTGACGTCGATCTTCTTGATGTCGGCATGAGCATGCGGGGACCGCACGAAGAATGCCTGCTTCATGCCCGGCACGACCATGTCCTCGACATAGCGGCCGGCGCCGGTGATGAATCTCTTGTCTTCCTTGCGCGCCACGCGCGCGCCGATGCCTTCAACTCCCATGGACGTTCTCCTCCAGAACCGCGAGAATTGTGGGTATGCGGGGCGATCGACCGCCGATCAGGCGCTGACGATCCGGAACGTGGCGCGCAGCGTGCTGCGGGAACCGTTCCACCCGGTTCGAAACGTTCAGGCTGCCTTCCTGGCCTTGCCCTTGCTGCCCTTGGCCATGGTTGCCGACGCGGCCAGGATCGCCTTGACGATGTTGTGATAGCCGGTGCAGCGGCAGATGTTGCCTTCGAGCTCGGCGCGAACCGTCTTCTCGTCCAGCCCGTCCGGATGGCGGCGGATCATGTCGGTCGCTGCCATGATCATGCCGGGCGTGCAGAAGCCGCACTGGAGGCCGTGATGTTCCTTGAACGCGGCCTGGATCGGATGAAGCTCGGCGCCGTCGGCCAGACCTTCGATGGTCAGGATTTCCGACCCGGACGCCTGCGCGGCGAGGATCGAACATGATTTAACGGCCTTGCCGTCCATGTGGACGACGCATGCGCCGCATTGCGAGGTATCGCAACCGACATGCGTGCCCGTCATTCCCAGGTGCTCGCGCAGATAGTGCACGAGCAGCGTCCGGTCCTCGACCGTCCCGGAAACCTTGCGGCCATTAACGACCATTGAAACGTCCGACATGAATCTCCTCCAGATCATCGTCTCACCGGCCGTCCTTCGGGGAGCCGGCATGATGCGAATGTATCCTAGCGTAACCAAGAGTCCATGGGGCAAGACGCCGTTCCTGCGCCACATGCGTGTGAACGGCGCTGACCAAACCCACGACAATTCCCCGATCGGGTGCTTGTCTTTCCAAAGCAATGCGGTTATCACGCGCACACTTGCGAGCCGCGCCACCAGCGCGGCCAGGAAGCCGCTTTAGCTCAGTTGGTAGAGCACATCATTCGTAATGATGGGGTCAGGTGTTCGAGTCACCTAAGCGGCACCATTTTTATCCTTGATCAGCTTGGCGGGTTGGCTTCGAGCCCTCACATTTCGATGCGGGCTGACGAGAGAACTGATGGCAGACGGCCGCATATCGCACTGGCAGGACGTCTATTCCGCGAAATCGGAAGACGAGGTCAGTTGGTTCCAGGCTTCCCCTGAACCCTCGCTGACGCTCCTGCATCTGGTGGGGGCCAATTCCAACAGCGCGATCGTGGATATTGGCGCCGGCGCATCGCGGCTCGTCGACCATCTTCTTGCCTCCGGCTATACACACTTATCGGTGCTGGACATCTCCCCTGCTGCGCTGAGCATCGCACGCCGAAGGCTTGGGAAAAAAGCAGGAGCGGTGGAGTGGATCGTTGCGGATGTAACCCAGTGGCGTCCGCTCGTGCCATACGACGTGTGGCACGACCGCGCGACATTCCACTTCCTCATCGGGGAGGCGGACCAGCGGGCCTATGTCGAGCGCCTGCGCGACGCATTGCGTGTCGGGGGGCACGCAATCATCGGCACGTTCGCCCCTGATGGACCACTGAAATGCAGTGGTCTACCTGTGGCGCGCCATGACGCATCGAGCATCGGCGCGCTGCTTGGTGACGGCTTCCACATCGTGGATACGAGAAACCACGACCACATTACGCCGAAGGGCGCAGCGCAACGATTCCAGTTTTCGACCTTTGAGCGCAACGCCTGACGCAACCACTACGCTCCCGCTGCGTTATGGGCGAAACTAACAAAATATACAGGGTCAGTCAGATGGATGCCGCTCAGTTCCGGCTTCCCGTTCGCCTGCAGAAGGCGGACGGGAAATGTATCGATGAAATCTACAGCGCCGAAGAAGCGCTCGACCTGCTGCTTGCGTGGCCGGACCAGCGTGGCCGTGCCTATGACAAGGCGGTGAAGGCGTGTTTTGCGGCGACAGTGGATGTGGAGAGCGCCGATCAGGCGCAGAAGGAATTCGCCGCATTTGCCAGGCTCAGCGGCATCCTTGCCAACGACATGCTGCCGGTGAATGCGCGGTCTCGTCGCACAGGCTTTCGCCAGCGGAACATTCAGGCCGCAACGCCGTCGCTCGCTTGAATTTCCCTCGGATAGTCTCTATATCGAGGATGCCGTCGCAAGGCGGATATGGTGCTAAACCGGCTGTGCAATAGACGATTCGGACGCGGTTTCGAAACCGCCACCTCCACCAGGAGCCCATGTTGGCGATGCGTTGCTGATGGGGGTGAAATGGGATCGACGGGCGTTGAAAGACAGTTCGCTGTACCCGGCATTGTACCACCGTTATCGGGCTAAACTTGTAGTTGCAAACGACAACTATGCTGAGGCACGTCTCGCTGCTTAATGCGGCGCGATAGTCTCGAATTAAGCCCTGTGGGTTAGCACCTTCAGGCGGGGTTCGGAGGTACCTGGCAACAGAAACCTCCACTTCCTCTAAGCCCTGACGATTTTGCGCTGGATTGTCCCATCCGGTGGTTTCCGCACGTCTTGATTGTGCTTAAAGGTGTTCGATCGATGCTGTAGGGTGGCAATCGCCGTCCGGGAGGGGAAGCATGGACAGTCTCATCACGATATTCCTGCCGCTTGCGCTGGCGATCATCATGTTCTCGCTGGGGCTCGGCTTGACGCTCGACGACTTCCGGCGCGTCGCCACCCGACCGAAGGCCTTCGCCATCGGAGCCGCGTCGCAACTGGTGCTGATCCCCGTCGTCGCCTATGCGCTGGCCGTGCTGTTCACGCTGCCGCCAGAACTGGCGGTCGGGATGATGATCCTCGCGCTATGCCCGGGCGGAGTGACCGCCAACCTGCTGACAAAGCTGGCCAGCGGCGAGGTGGCGCTGTCGATCTCGCTAACGGGCATCATCAGCCTCGTCGCCGTCTTCACGGTTCCTGTCCTCGCCTCGTATTTCGCCAACCACTTCATGGGCCTCGACGCACCGGCCATCGACGTGACGGCGCTGGGCATCTCGATGTTCCTGATAACGCTGGTCCCGGTGATGATCGGACTGGCGATCCGCTCCCTGGCCCCGGATTTCGCCGTCACACTGGATTCGATCGTCTCCCGGGTCGCGGTCGGACTGTTCGTCATCGTGGTCGTGGGTGCGCTCGCCGCCAACTGGGGCCTGTTCGTTGCCAATTTCGTGCAGCTCGCACCCGCACTCGTCATGTTGAACGTCATATTGCTTGCCGCCGGCATCGGCTTCGCGCGCGCCTTCGGGCTCAGCCTGCCGGAGGGCAAGGCGATCGCTCTGGAGACCGGCGTGCAGAACGCGACGCTCGGCATCACAGTCGGTTCGCTGATCGTCGAACAGGCCGCGGCGCTGCCGCCATTCAGCCTGCCTTCCGCCGTCTACGGGATCACCATGTATGTGGTGTCGATCCCGTTTGTGTTCTGGCTGCGCGGGCGCAACTAGGCGGCGTCACGCAGGGTCCGCCGCAATGCCTTCAGGCCGTTCACCGCCATAGGCCCAGTCGAGCAGCCGGACGGTGTGGACCACCGTGAGGTCGCTGGCCGAGGCAATCTGCGTCATGCAGCCGATATTTCCGGTGGCAACAATCGCGGCGCCGGTTGCCTCGATGTTCCTGACTTTGCGATCACGCAGCGTCGCCGAAATCTCCGGCTGCAGGATGTTGTAGGTGCCGGCCGAGCCGCAGCAAAGGTGGCCCTCCGCCGGCTGCTTGACGATGAAGCCGGCGCGCGCGAGCAGCTCCTTCGGTTCGCGCACGATCTTCTGGCCATGCTGCATCGAGCAGGCCGAGTGGTACGCCACCGTCAGGCCGGGACGCACGGTTGGCTCGGGAAGGTCGATCGATGAGAGATACTCGGTGACATCCTTCGCCAGAGCGGAGACGTGTGCGGCCTTCTCGGCATAGGCCGGATCGAGCCGCAGCATGAAGCCGTAATCCTTGATCGTCGTGCCGCAGCCGGACGCGGTGATGACGATCGCGTCGAGCCCGCCATCGTCGATCGCGCGCGTCCACGCATCGACGTTGCGCCGAGCAGCCTCCAGGGCTGCCTCCTCGCGGCCCATGTGGTGAACCAGCGCGCCGCAGCAGCCCTCTCCAGCCGGCACCACGACCTCGACGCCCAGGCGCGTCAGCAGCGAAATCGCCGCTTCGTTGATGCCGGGCTCGAGCACCGACTGCGCACAGCCGGTGAGGATCGCGACACGCCCGCGCCTGGCCCCGGCGGCTTCGTGGGTGGCCGGCCGGGCGGCGGGTGAGGCGGCAGGAACCGCACGGGGCGCCAGCCTCAGCATCGCGGCAAGCGGTCGCAACGGCCGGACTGCATCGAGAAGCGGCGCGAAGGGGCGCCCCAGTGTGGCCAGTTTCAGGGCGGCGCGAAAACGCACCGGATAGGGCAGGACGGCGGCCAGCATCATGCGTGTCAGGCGGTCGAGAAGCGGTCGCCGGTAGGTCTTTTCGATGTGGGCGCGGGCGTGGTCGACGAGATGCATGTAATTGACGCCCGACGGGCAGGTGGTCATGCAGGACAGGCATGACAGGCAGCGGTCGATATGCGTCACGATCTGGTCGTCGGCCGGGCGGCCGTTCTCCAGCATGTCCTTGATGAGATAGATGCGCCCGCGCGGACTGTCGAGTTCGTTGCCCAGCGTCACGTAGGTCGGGCATGTGGCGGTGCAGAAGCCGCAATGCACACATTTGCGCAGGATGGATTCCGACTCGGCCACATGCGGGTCAGCGAGCTGGGCAAGCGAAAAATTGGTCTGCATGACGGGCTAGAGCATCCAGCTTTCGGGGTTCCTGATCGGCTCGTTACGGCTCACGGCCTGCAGGCCGACGATGCAGCGCACGATGACCCAGATCGCCACGGCGATGCCGAGCAGGAAGCCGACAGCGACGATCATCAGAAGCAGCGAAACGACGCCTCCCAGAAGCGCAATCCAGAACGTCCGGATCAGCCAGGTGTAGTGGGTCTCGATCCAGCCGCCCGCCTTGCCGCGGTTGATGTAGGCCATCACCAGGCCAACGATCGCCGAAATGCCGATCACGAACCCGACGAGGTAGAGCACGTAGATGACCTGAACGTTGGTGGGGCCGGGTTCCAGCCAGCGGTCGCTCTGCCGTGGCGCAACGGGCGGCGGTGTCGTCGGGTCGCTCATCAGGGTCTCCTTCGGATCAGTTTCAGCACGCAGGCTATCACAGGCGCCTCACGCACTCATCCTGCCCGGATTGAGAATGCCTTTGGGGTCGAACTGCTGCTTGAGCCGCGCAGCAAGGGCGGCAAGCGCCGGCGGCTGCGGCTCGAATACCGCCTCAGAGGCGCGGATCGGCGGTGATGCGCGCACCAGCGTCGCATGTCCGCCGCCATGGATGGAAACCAGCCGGCGCAAAAGCGCGGCCTCCGGATCCGACTCCATGCGCAGCCAGATCAGCCCACCCTGCCAGTCGTAGAACGCATCGACGGCCGCCTGCATGCGCAGTGCCATCACCATGCGATGCCCTTGCGACGGCGCCATCGACACGCGCCACACCGGACGGGATGTTCCGTCGGCGAACGGCACGCAATCGCGGATTTCGCGCCACAGCCGGCGCGATTCGTCCGCCTCGAGCCGCTCCGCGCCGCCCTGCCCCGTCAGCAATTCGGCCAGCCTGTCGAAGCGGTAGGCAACGGACGGCCCAAACCCTTCGAGGCGCAGCAAGGTCGACCCCCGGCCCTTAAGCGCTCCGTCGAGCACGCGGCCCGTCACGCTTTCGGGCAGATGCGCCGCCCCCGCGACTTCGCCGCTGGAGCCCATGGAAAGCGCCATCGCCTGCGCTGCGAGTTCTTCCGTCAGCCCGCGCAGAACCAGCGTCGCCTCCGTCTCGGCGCGCGGCAGCACCTTGAAGGTGACGTCGGTCACCGCCGCCAGCGTGCCCCATGAGCCGGCCATGGCCTTCGAAAGATCGTAGCCGGTGACGTTCTTGACGACGCGTCCGCCGGACTTGAACACTTCGCCGCGCCCGGAGACCGCATGGATGCCCAGCACATGGTCGCGCGCGGCACCGGCCTTGATCCGGCGTGGGCCGGAAAGATTGGCCGCCATCATGCCGCCGATCGTGCCCCTGCCGGGCTCACCGCCCAACAGCGGACCGTAATCCATCGGTTCGAAGGCGAATTCCTGGCCGTTCTCGGCAAGCAGCGTTTCGATCTCGGCCAGTGGCGTACCGGCGCGGGCGGAAAGCACCAGTTCCTCGGGCTCGTAAAGCGTGATGCCGGTCAGATTCGACAGGTCGAGCACATGTTCGGTCTGGAGCGGCCGGCCGATAGCGCGCTTGGAGCCATGGCCGAGAATTTCGATCGGCGATTCCTCGGCGACGGCCCATTGGACGGCGGCGAGCGTTTCCTCGGCAGTGGCGGGGGTGAAGGTGGTCATGGAGAGCCTGCCGTCGAAGTGGTTCCTCGCCCCCACGCAGTGGGGGAGAGGTGGCACGCGAAGCGTGACGGAGAGGGGGTCTTCATCGAGAAGCCTTCATCGCCGGCTTGAACTTCACGTCAAGCGCATCTGTCCTTTCGCTCAAGCGCCCATCCAAAACCGCAAGGATGGTCTCACATACAAGCGCAGTAGACTTCAGCGCATCGTGGCTCCAAAAGCGAAGGACCGAATAGCCGAATGCACACAAGAACTCATCCCGACGCAGATCGTGGTCGTCGTCAACGTGCTGGCTGCCATCGAGTTCGATGATCAATTTTGCCCCCCGGCAAGCAAAATCGGCGAAGTATGGTCCAACAGGCATCTGGCGCACGAACTTGTAGCCGCTAAGTCGGCCGGCTTTCAGTTCGTTCCAGATGACTGCTTCGGCCATGTTGTCCCCACGACGCAACTCGCGGGCGCGGGCCAGCGATTTCGGCGCGCGCCGGCTCGCCGGCTCCGCCGTCCCCCTCTCCGTCTCGGGCTTTGCCCGAGCCACCTCTCCCCCGCAAAGCGGGGGCGAGGAACGGTGCTCGTCGGCAGAGGTCACCATCAAAACCTCGGGATGTCGGGGAACGCCACCTTGCCCCGATGCACATGCATGCGGCCCAGCTCGGCGCAGCGATGAAGCTGCGGGAAGACCTTGCCGGGGTTGAGCAGATGGTTGGGGTCGAAGGCGCATTTGACGCGGATCTGCTGGTTGAGGTCGTCTTCGGAGAACATTTCCGGCATCAGGTCGCGCTTTTCCACACCCACGCCATGTTCGCCGGTCAGCACCCCGCCGACCTTGACGCACAGGCGCAATATGTCGGCGCCGAAGGCCTCGGCACGTTCAAGTTCGTCGCCTTTGTTGGCATCATAGAGGATGAGCGGGTGCAGATTGCCGTCGCCGGCGTGGAAGACGTTGGCAACACGCAGCCCGTATTTTTCGGACAGCTCGCGCATGCCCGCCAACACCTTGGGCAGTTCCTTGCGCGGAATCGTGCCGTCCATGCACAGATAGTCCGGCGAGATGCGTCCGACTGCCGGGAAGGCCGCCTTGCGGCCTGCCCAGAAGGCCGCCCTCTCCTCTTCCGATGTCGAGATGCGGCAGGTCGAGGAGCCGTTTCTTGCCGCGATGGCTTCGACTTCGGCGATCAGGTGATCGACCTCGGCGCCGGGTCCGTCGAGTTCGACGATCAGCAGCGCTTCAACGTCGAGCGGATAGCCGACCTGGACGAAATCTTCCGCCGCGCGGATCGCCGGGCGATCCATCATCTCCATGCCGCCGGGAATGATGCCGGCACCAATGATGTCTGCGACGCACTGCCCGGCCTCTTCGCTGGACGGGAAGCCGATCAGCAAGGCGCGCGCGGTCTCGGGCTTCCTGAGGATACGCACCGTGACTTCGGTGACGACGCCGAGCAGCCCTTCCGAACCCGTCATGATACCGAGAAGGTCATAGCCTTCGCTATCCAGGTGTTTGCCGCCGAGCCGGATGACATCGCCATTGATCAGCACCATCTCGATGCCGAGCACATTGTTGGCCGTCAGACCGTATTTGAGGCAGTGCACGCCGCCCGAATTCTCGGCGACATTGCCACCGATCGAACAGGCGATCTGAGACGACGGGTCGGGCGCATAATAGAACCCCTCATCCTGGACCGCATGGGTGATGCCGAGATTGGTGACACCCGGCTGGGCCGTGACCGTCCGGTTGGGATAGTCGACGTCGAGGATGCGGTTGAAGCGGCTCATCACCAGCAGCACCGCGTCGGCCAAGGGCAGCGCGCCTCCGGAAAGCGACGTTCCCGAGCCGCGCGGCACTACCTTGATGTTGCGGTCGGAACAGTATTTCAGGATGCGCGCGACCTGCGCCGTTGTCTCCGGCAGGACCACGACCATCGGCACCTGCCGGTAGGCGGTCAGCGCGTCCGTCTCGAAAACGCGCATGGCGTTTTCGGCATCGACGACGCCTTCGCCGGGCACGATGATGCGCATGTCGGCGACGATCTCGTCGCGACGGGCAAGCGTGGCCCTGTCGGGCGCGGGCATGGCAAGACCTGACACGATGTCTCCTTTTCCACCCTCCAGCGTCGTGCGGCGAAATCGCTTTCGCCGACGAAACTCAGTCCTTATAACCTCCGCCAGCCCCTCGAACAGAGGAAAACGGCATGGGAGCCGCCCCTCACGGGAAGACGAACGGGCATGACCGAGGACCAACAGACGACATGCTGACCATAGCGGATCTCAAGCAGCGCGCCCGCAGGCGGGTGCCGAAGATGTTCTTCGACTATGCCGATTCGGGCGCCTGGACCGAAAGCACCTATCGGGCCAATGAGGCGGACTTCGCCGCCATCAAGCTGCGCCAGCGCGTCCTGGTCGACATGACCAACCGCTCGCTGGAATCGACGATGATCGGCCAGACGGTCGCGATGCCGGTGGCGCTGGCCCCGACGGGCCTGACCGGCATGCAGCATGCCGATGGCGAGATGCTGGCGGCCCAGGCCGCCGAGGAATTCGGCGTGCCGTTCACCCTGTCGACGATGAGCATCTGCTCGATCGAGGACGTGGCGTCGGTGACGACGAAGCCGTTCTGGTTCCAGCTCTACGTCATGAAGGATCGCGACTTCGTCGCCAATCTGATCGACCGCGCCAAGGCAGCGAATTGTTCGGCCCTGATGCTGACCGCCGACCTGCAGATTCTCGGCCAGCGCCACAAGGATCTGCGCAACGGGCTCTCGGCGCCGCCAAAATTCACGCCGAAACATATTTGGCAGATGGCGACGCGGCCGGCATGGTGCATGGGTATGCTCGGAACCTCGCGCCGCACCTTCCGCAACATCGCGGGGCACGCGAAAGGCGTCACCGACCTGTCGTCGCTGTCGGCATGGACGGCGGAACAGTTCGATCCACAGCTCTCGTGGAAGGATGTCGAATGGATCAAGGAGCGCTGGGGCGGCAAGCTTATCATCAAGGGCATACTCGATGCCGAGGACGCGCGGATGGCCGCCGCCACCGGCGCCGACGCGATCATCGTGTCGAACCATGGCGGACGCCAGCTCGACGGCGCGCCGTCATCGATATCGGTGCTGCCTGAAATCGTCGACGCGGTCGGCGACCGGATCGAGGTTCATTTCGATGGTGGCATCCGTTCCGGACAGGACGTGCTGAAGGCTCTGTGCCTCGGCGCAAAGGGTACCTATATCGGACGCCCGTTCCTCTATGGCCTAGGCGCCGGCGGCAAGGCGGGCGTGCGTCTGGCGCTGGACATCATCCGCAAGGAACTCGACGTGACGCTGGCATTGTGCGGCAAGCGCAACATCGCCGACGCAGGGCCGGACCTGCTCTACAAGGCGCCAGGCAAGGCGGCGCCGTGACGGCCTCCGGCGCGCCGGGTGTCCACTTCCTCGACGCGTCCGCGCCGGACGGCATGCGCATCTACGCCATCGGCGACGTGCATGGCCGCTTCGACTGCCTGACCAAGATGCACGGGCTGATCGCCGCCGAGATCGCGCGCGACGCCCCCCGCGACTGGCGGGTGATCCATCTCGGCGACTATGTCGACCGCGGGCCGCAATCGGCCGAGGTGCTCGACCTGCTGGCAAACGCGCGCGCGCACGATCCACGTATGATCGCGCTGATGGGCAATCACGACGAGGGCTTTCTCGATTTTCTCGCCGATCCGGCGGATGCCAGCCTGTTCATCGACTATGGCGGCTTCGACACCGCCGCGTCCTACGGCCTGGTGCTCGACACGAGCGACCGCGACGCGCTTTTCGAAAGCCATCGGCAATTGCTGGCGGCAATGCCTGAAAGCCATCTCCTGCTGCTGCGTGACCTCCAGCGGTCGGTGTCGTTCGGGGATTTCTTCTTCTGCCATGCCGGCGTGCGGCCGGGCGTGCCGCTCGACGAGCAAAGCCCGCACGACCTGATCTGGATCAGGCGAGAGTTCCTGCATCACCCGGGGCTGTTCGAAAAGGTCGTGGTGCATGGCCACACGCCGCATCACGAGCCGGAGGTGATGCCCAATCGCGTCAATGTCGACACGCTCGCCTATGACAGCGGAACGCTGACGGCGTTGGTGGTCGATGGACGGGAGAAGCGGTTTCTCGTAGCGCGGGCGTGAGTCAGTCGACGCTGGCGGTGACACCATAGCCATCGACGGCAGGCAGGTCGCCCGCGGCATCGGCGGCATAGATGCCTGCGCCCCACATCAGAATACCCGACAACATGAACATGGACAGGAACAGGGCTTTCACAGGCGACATCTCGGTTGGTATCCAGCGTTTGTAGTTGATCAGAGTTACCATCCGGTTTCCGGCGGCCACCCTGCGAAATCTTCTGAATGTAGGAATCCGCCCGGGGCGGCTTGGTTCCCGAAAAAGCGACGGTAATGTCATTCGGTCCCCACCTCGTCCCATCACCGTCGGGCCGGGCTGATAGGCCTGCCGCCGGCAAAACGCCAGCGGATTCACGCGGCCCCACAGCGGATTCGCCGGAGCGTATCCCAAATGCAACGGCACACCGCCCATTGCCTTGCCGCTACCAGCCTTATCGGGTAGGAAACCCCCGCCCCGACTGAGGCGCATCTCCAGAAAAGACGGACGGAAAACCATGGCTGACAAGGCGGACAGGATGAAAGCGCGGCTCCCTCGCGGGTTCGTCGACCGCCATTCCGGCGACATTCGCGCCGTCGACGCAATGACGGCGAAGATTCGCGACGTCTACGAACTCTACGGCTTCGAACCGGTCGAGCAGCCGATGGTGGAATACACCGATGCGCTGGGGAAATTCCTGCCCGACCAGGACCGGCCGAACGAAGGCGTGTTCTCCTTCCAGGACGACGACGAGCAGTGGCTGTCGCTGCGCTACGACCTGACCGCGCCGCTGGCGCGCTTCGTGGCCGAGAATTTCGAGCAGTTGCCCAAGCCCTATCGCAGCTACCGGCAGGGCTGGGTGTTCCGCAACGAGAAGCCGGGCCCGGGCCGGTTCCGCCAGTTCATGCAGTTTGACGCCGACATCGTCGGCACGCCGGGCGTCGCCGCCGACGCCGAAATGGCGATGATGATGGCCGACACGCTGGAAGCCGTCGGCATCGCGCGCGGCGACTACGTCATCCGCGTCAACAACCGCAAGGTGCTCGACGGCGTGCTGGAGGCGATCGGCCTCGGCGGCGACGAGAATGCCGGTCGCAGGCTCGGCGTGCTGCGGGCATTAGACAAACATGACAAATTCGGCAACGACGGTGTGCGCCAACTGCTTGGCAAGGGTCGCCTGGATGAGAGCGGTGACTTCACAAAAGGTGCCGGCCTCAACGACGAAGCCATCGACGCACTTCTTCAGCTCTTTGGCACCAGAGCCACTGACGAACTCCTGAGCGACCTTCTTCAGCGCTTCGAACACAAGTTCGGGGAGTTTTCACAGGAACGCGTCGACAGCCTTGTCAGCGCATCGCTCGGGCTTCAAAACTTGCTCTCATCCCCGTTTGCTCTGAACGATAAATTTTTTGAGGGCACACGCGAACTGATGACAATTGCGAACCTCGTTCTCAATGCCGGCTACGATATGGACCGCATCCGCATCGACCCTTCGGTCGTGCGCGGCCTCGAATATTACACCGGCCCCGTCTACGAGGCCGAGCTGACCTTCGAGGTACCGAACGAGAAGGGCGAGATCGTGCGCTTCGGCTCGGTCGCGGGCGGCGGGCGCTATGACGGGCTTGTGTCGCGCTTCCGTGGCGAGCCGGTGCCGGCGACGGGCTTTTCCATCGGCGTGTCGCGGCTGACGGCGGCGCTGAAGAACCTCGGCAAGCTCGACACGTCAGACGTCATCGCGCCGGTCGTCGTCCTCGTCATGGACAAGGACACCGAAAGCCTCGGCCGCTACCAGAAGATGGTCGGCCAGCTTCGGCAGGCCGGCATCCGCGCCGAAATGTATCTCGGCGGTGCCGGCATGAAGGCGCAGATGAAATATGCCGACCGTCGCGGCAGCCCCTGCGTCGTCATCCAGGGCGGCGACGAGCGCGCCAATGGCGAGGTGCAGATCAAGGACCTGATCGCCGGCGCCAAGGCTGCCGAAGGCATCGCCGACCACGCCGAATGGCGCGACAGCCGCCCGGCGCAATTCTCCGTCAAGGAGAGCGACCTCGTCGAGGCGGTCAAGAAGGTGCTCGACGAGCAGAAGGCGGAACGGGGCGTCTGATATGTATGGCGCCTTACGTTGCCCCCCTCTGTCCTGCCGGACATCTCCCCCACGAGGAGGGAGATCAGCTTTCATTTTCGTTGTCGCTTGTCCTGCAACGCTGACGATTGATTCCATCATCGACACAGCCAATCTCCCCCCGTGTGGGGGAGATGTCCGGCAGGACAGAGGGGGGCGCCGTAGGGTGTGGACGTCGCATTTTGCGAACCACACCACCTCCCCCCTTGAGGGGGAGATGGCCGGCAGGACAGAGGGGGGTGCTTCCTGGCGAGGCACACCCTCATGACCGCCCTGCCCGCCTTCGCATCCGACATCCTCGCGCTGTTCGAGGAACGCGGTGCCGGCCTTGCCGACGTGGCGGTTCTGCAGCCAGCCGATCCGTTTCTCGACATGGCTGGCGAGGATTTGCGCCGCCGGATCTTTCTCACCGAAAGCGAGACCGGTGCTGCGCTCTGCCTGCGGCCGGAATTCACCATCCCCGTGTGCCTCGACCACATTGCGGCGCAGGCCGGCACGCCGCGCCGCTACGGTTATCTTGGCGAAGTCTTCCGCCAGCGCCGCGACGGCGAGGCGGAGTTCTTCCAGGCCGGCATCGAGGATCTCGGCGAAACCGACATCGCGACGGCCGACGCGCGCTCGCTCGCCGATGCCCATGCGCTGCTGATGCGGGTGCTGCCGGGACATGACCTTGCAGCCACGCTGGGCGACCAGCGCGTGTTCGAAGCCGTCCTGGCCGCGCTCGGATTGCCGCGCGGCTGGCGCACGCGACTGGCGCGCGCGTTCGGTTCGGCCGAGCAACTCGCCGCGGCACTCGACGACCTCGCCAACCCCACCCGGTCGAGCGCTTTCGGCGAAACCGTCGCCGCGCTGGTGCTCGATGGCGACGCCGACGGCCTTGCCGGCCATGTCGCCGGCCTGATGGAACGCTCGGGCCTGTCGCCGTCGGCAGGCCGCACGCCGGGCGCGATCGCCCGACGCATGATCGAAAAGGCGGAGCTACGCAGCGTGCGCCTGTCGAAGGACGCGTTCGATGCACTGAAGGATTTTCTAGCGATCCGCGTGCCGCTCGAGCAGGCTGCCGACGCGCTCGCGGCCTTCGAGAGCCGCGCCGGCGTGGCGCTCGGCTCGGCGATGGAGCTTTTCGCGGCGCGCGCGGAGGCGATCGCCGCGCAGGGTCTCGGCACCGGCGTCGTGGCCTACGATGCCGCGTTCGGCCGTCCGCTCGATTATTATACGGGCCTCGTCTACGAGATTTCGGCTGGCAGTTCCCGGCCGCTCGCCGGCGGCGGGCGCTACGACCGGCTGCTGACGCTGCTCGGTGCCGAAACGCCGATCCCCGGCGTCGGTTTCTCGGTATGGCTCGATCGAATCGCAGCCCTGCGGGGAGACGCGCCATGACTGTGACGCTTGCCCTGCCCTCGAAAGGGCGCCTGAAGGACGATTCGATGGCCGCGCTCGCAAAAGCGGGGTTCTCGGTCGTCACCCCAAAGGACGAACGCCGCTATCGCGCCAGCGTCGACGGCCGCGACGACATCGAGATCGCTTTCCTGTCTGCTTCCGAGATCGCCCGTGAACTGGCCAGCGGCACCGTGGACCTCGGCGTCACCGGCGAAGACCTCGTGCGCGAGACGATCGCGGAATGGCAAAAGCGCGTCGCGATCGGCGCGCGTCTCGGCTTCGGTCGCGCCGATGTGGTGGTGGCGGTGCCGGACGCCTGGCTCGACGTCGACACGATGGCCGACCTCGACGATGTCGCGGCCGAATTCCGCCAGCGCCATGGCCGCCGCCTGCGCATCGCCACAAAATACTGGCGGCTGACGCAGCAGTTCTTTTCCAGCCAGCACGGCATCCAGGTCTACCGCATCGTCGAAAGCCTCGGCGCCACCGAAGGCGCGCCGGCGGCGGGTTCCGCCGATGTCATCGTCGACATCACCTCGACAGGCTCGACGCTGCGCGCCAACCACCTGAAGATCCTCGACGACGGGGTCATCCTGAAGTCCGAGGCGTGCCTGGTGCAGTCGCTGAAGGCCCGCACCGCACAGGACGACGCAACGCTGGAAGAGATATTGAAGGCAGTGCGCGGAGCTTAACCGCCCGCCGGCTGATGCGTTCCAGCCCGCGACAGCAAAAAGGGCCCGGATCGCTCCGGGCCCCTTCATGTTCAGCGATGGATGCAGCAGTCAGCGCTTGTCGACCGACAGCGCTCCGGGGCCTGCGACCGACAGCGCTAGGAAGCCGCCGGCAATCGCGAAGTTCTTGAAGAAGTTGTTGAACTCATTCATGTCGGCCCAGTTGGTATGGCCGAGCAGGGCGGAGCCGATCGAGAACGCGGCCAGCGCATACGCGCCCCAGCGGGTCTTGAAGCCGACGAGGACGGCGAGCCCGCCCAGCACCTTCACGGCAATGACGATCCAGGCAACGAGCATCGGTGCGGGCAGGCCGAGCGAGCCCATGTAGCCGGCGAAGCCGCCAGACGCGAAGATCAGCGGAATGCCGGAGGCGAGGAACAGCGCGACGAGAAAGATGCGCGCGACGAGAAGGGTAAGGTCGTTTGACATGGGAAAGGCCTCTCCGAGGTTGATGGCACTCACATAAAGGAATGCCGCAATGCAGCAAGCCACTGCATTGCGAACTCAGTGTTCACCGAAATCCAACGAACATCGAATTGGCGTTCACATTCAGCCGGGGCGCGTCATCGCCTCTGGCCGCACGATCGTGTCGTACTCCTCTTCGCTCACCAACCCGGTGGCCAGCGCTTCCTCGCGCAATGTGGTTCCGTTCTTGTGCGCGGTCTTGGCGATCTTGGCGGCGTTGTCGTAGCCGATTTTCGGCGCCAGCGCCGTGACCAACATCAGCGAACGATTGAGAGCGGCCTCGATATTGTCTTCGCGCGCGACGATTCCGACGACGCAATTGTCTGTGAAGGAGACCGCCGCATCCGAGAGCAGGCGGACCGACTGGAGGAAGTTGTAGGCCATCACCGGGTTGAACACGTTCAGCTCGAAATGACCCTGGCTGCCTGCGAAGGTGAGTGCCGCGTGATTGCCGAAGACCTGCACGCAGACCTGGGTCAACGCTTCGCACTGGGTCGGGTTGACCTTGCCGGGCATGATCGACGAACCGGGCTCGTTTTCCGGCAGCGCCAGTTCGCCGAGGCCCGAGCGCGGGCCGGAACCGAGGAAGCGGATGTCGTTAGCGATCTTGAACAGCGACGCGGCCACCGTGTTGATCGCCCCGTGCGAGAACACCATCGCGTCGTGTGCTGCCAGCGCCTCGAACTTGTTCGGTGCCGTTGTAAAGGCAAGCCCCGTGATGCCGGCGATCTTTTCGGCGACCTTCTCCGCGAAGCCGATCGGCGCGTTGAGGCCGGTCCCCACCGCCGTGCCGCCCTGGGCAAGCTGCATCAGGCCTTCCAGCGTCGACTCCACACGGGCGATGCCGTTCTTCACCTGCTGGGCGTAGCCGGAAAACTCCTGGCCCAGCGTCAGCGGCGTGGCGTCCTGCGTGTGGGTGCGGCCGATCTTGATGATGTGCTCCCAGCCCTTGGCCTTGGCGTCGAGCGCCGCATGCAGGTGCTTGAGCGCCGGCAGCAGGCGATGAACGATCTCCTCCGCGCAGGCAATGTGCATCGCCGTCGGATAGGTGTCGTTGGACGACTGGCTCATATTGACGTGGTCGTTCGGGTGAACCGGCTTCTTCGACCCCATCTCGCCGCCCAGCATCTCGATGGCGCGGTTGGAAATGACCTCGTTGGCATTCATGTTCGACTGGGTGCCGGAGCCGGTCTGCCACACGACCAGCGGGAAATGCTCGTCGAGCTTGCCCTCGATCACCTCCTGCGCGGCCTTGACGATTGCCTCGCCGACGGCGGCGTCTAGCCTGCCGAGATCCATGTTGGCCTCAGCCGCCGCGCGCTTGACGATGCCCAGCGCGCGCACGACCGGCAGCGGCTGCTTTTCCCAGCCGATCTTGAAATTGCCAAGCGAGCGCTGCGCCTGGGCGCCCCAGTAGCGGTCCGAGGCGACTTCGATGGGGCCAAAGGTATCGGTTTCGGTGCGGGTCATTGTCCGTCTCCTGGTCAGAGCCGTGCGTGGCTTGCTCACCTCGAGTGGCTGGCGTGGCCGGCATTGATATCGGCTGGTCAGATCATGTCGATCAACCAAAGCAACGCTGCATAGCGCGCCGTCTTGGCAAACGCCACCACGATCAGGAAAAGGATGAACGGCGTGCGCAGCAACCCGGCAACGACGGTCAGCGGATCGCCCACCACGGGCAGCCATGCCAGAAGCAGGCTCGGCCAGCCGAAGCGGGCATACCAGCCAGCCGCGCGTTCCATCTGGGCCGGTGACACCGGAAACCAGCGGCGGTCAGCATGGCGCACGAGGAAACGGCCCATTGCCCAGTTGATGCAGGAGCCGGCGATGTTGGCGGTGCTGGCGACGAGCAGCAACCGCCATGCGGGAATTTCGCCCGCCACATGCAGGGCGGAAAGCGCCGCCTCCGACGTGCCCGGCAGCAGCGTTGCCGAGGTGAAGGCGGAGATGGCGAGCGCGAGAAGTGACGGGTCGACCACCTGTCGGCACTACCTTTCGGCCGGCGCGCGCAACAGGCCCCAGCGCAGTCCTCGCTTGCGTTGCCCGCGCCACAACATCGCGGCCGCGAGCACCACCGTCAACAACTCGGCGGTAGGACCGGCAAACCATATCCCCACCTCACCGAATGCCACTGGCAGTATCAGCACAAGCGGTACGGTGAAGACGTAGGTGCGGGCGACCGTCAGCACGATTGCCGCACGCGCCTCGCCGATAGCCTGGAGATAGCCGGAAAGGACGAGCATGCCGCCTGCAACGACGTACAGGATAACCATTATCGGCATGATGCGTCCTAGTTCCGCGATGGTCCGGGGATCGTCGACGAAGAGTTGACCGATCCAGGAGGCGGAGAAAATCATGACCACCTCGAACGCGCCGGCATACACGATCGCCACGACCAGCCCCCATTTGAAGGCGTCGTCCGAGCGCTGCCATTGGCCCGCGCCGTAGTTGTTGCCGACGATCGTCTGTGTCGCCATGTTGATGCCCATCATCGGCATGTAGGCGAAGCTCATGAGTCGGGTCACGATGCCATACGCCGCAATCGTGGACGCATAACCCTCCCCGCCCCAGCCCTGCACGGCAAGGATGACCGCCACCGAAACAAGCGAAATCCCTATGAAGCTGAGACTTTGCGGTGCGCCAAGCGCAAGTATCTCCCGCCAGGAATAGGCAAGGTCCCTTGCGCGCAGCGCCGACCAGCGCAGACGCGTGGCCCCAAAGCCGCGATAAGCGATGACGATGACCAACGCCAGAAATTGCGCCAGAACCGTGCCGGCAGCAGACCCGCTGACCCCGTAGTCAAGGACCGCCACAAACAGGTAGGTCAAGGCAATGTTGGCGGCAGAGACCAACACCGTCGCCAACGTCATCAAGGCAAGCTTGCCTTCGCAACGCAGCGCGTCGCCATTGACGCTGAGGACGAACATGACCGGCGAGCACCAGATCAGGATCGCGATATACTCGTGGCCCATCGCGGCAAGCTGCGCGGAGCCGTTGGCCAGACGCGTGGCAAGGGTAATGCCGGTTGCCGCAAACGAGACCATCAGCAACGTACAGATGACGAGCGCCAAGCCGTGCGCGCCAGTGAACACTGCGCGGGCCCGCTCGATGTCACCGGCGCCGAGCGAGCGGGCGAGCCGGCTTGCCATCCCGTTGGCGACAAGCGTGGACAGCGCTGCCATCAACATGAAAAGAGGGAATGTCAGGGTCACGGCCGCCAGCGCCTCGGCCCCAACATAGGCGCCCAGGAACCACGCATCGATCAGCGTCTGGGCGCCGTTGGTCAGCATGATGAAGATTATGGGGGCGGCGGTGCGCAGGAAAAGGGGGCCGAGCGGCCCCTCGAGGAACGGATTTATGTGCGCGCGATCAGGCGTCGCCATTGTGTCGTCTCCGGACAAGCATCGGTTGGAGATCGATGGGGACCCGCATTGCCCTTCGTCCGATGCGTCGGTTTCGACTGCTGTTCGGATCGAGGCTTCACCATTGCTTTCGCCGCGGGTGGCCGGCGCCTCGTGCCTTGCCTCTCGTAGGCTTGCGTCTCCCGGCTGTCAATAAACCCGTACCATCATGCAAAAAAGGAGCGGCTCGTCGCCACTCCTCTAATCCGTGCTGCCTGTCAATGGGGCGTTTCAGAGCGCCTTCTTGACCTTGTCCTTGGCGTCACCAAAACCCTTCTGGACCTTGCCGGCGGCCTTTTCGGCCTTGCCTTCCGCTTCGGTCTTCTTCGAACCGGTCGCCTTGCCGGCGGCTTCCTTCACGGAACCCTTTGCCTGCTTGGCGACACCCTTGACCTGATCCTTATTGACCATCTGGCTTTTCCTTCGCGCAGCCGCACAGTTGCGGCGTGCATCAACGGTAAGGACAGCATTTGGTTGCCGCAGGCCAAAAGAAAGGGGCGGCATCGCTGCCGCCCCTTCGAACTTTCAGCGTTACGGACTTCTTAGAAGTCCATGCCGCCCATACCGCCCATGCCGCCGCCGGGCATTGCCGGCATCGGGCTATCCTTCTTCGGAGCCTCGGCGATCATGGCCTCGGTGGTGACCAGCAGGCCGGCAACCGAAGCGGCATCCTGGAGCGCCGTGCGAACGACCTTGGTCGGATCGACGATACCGTTGGCGATCATGTCGCCGTATTCGCCGGTCTGGGCATTGTAGCCGAAGGTAGCCGACTTGTTGTCGAGGATTTTGCCGACAACGATCGAAGCCTCGTCACCCGAGTTGGTCGCGATCTGGCGGGCAGGAGCCTGCAGGGCGCGGCGGACGATGTTGATGCCGGCTTCCTGGTCGGCATTCTCGCCCTTGACCTTCAGGTTGGCCGAAGCGCGCAGCAGCGCGGTGCCGCCGCCGGGAACGATGCCTTCTTCGACGGCCGCGCGGGTCGCGTTTAGGGCGTCATCGACGCGGTCCTTCTTTTCCTTGACCTCGACTTCGGTCGCACCGCCGACGCGGATGACCGCAACGCCGCCAGCGAGCTTCGCAAGGCGTTCCTGCAGCTTCTCCTTGTCGTAGTCCGACGTGGTCTCTTCGATCTGCTGCTTGATCTGGGCAACGCGGCCCTGGATCTCGGCCTTCTTGCCGGCGCCGTCGACGATGGTGGTGTTCTCCTTGGAGATCTGCACCTTCTTGGCGCGGCCCAGCATGTTCAGGCCGACGTTCTCGAGCTTGATGCCGAGGTCTTCCGAGATCACCTGGCCACCGGTCAGGATCGCGATGTCCTCGAGCATGGCCTTGCGGCGATCGCCGAAGCCCGGAGCCTTGACGGCAGCGATCTTGAGGCCGCCACGCAGCTTGTTGACGACGAGCGTGGCCAGAGCCTCACCCTCTACGTCCTCGGAGATGATGACGAGCGGCTTGGACGTCTGAACGACGGCTTCCAGAACCGGCAGCATCGCCTGGAGGTTGGAGAGCTTCTTCTCGTGGAGAAGGATGTAGGCGTCTTCCAGCTCGGCAACCATCTTGTCCGGGTTGGTGACGAAGTACGGCGACAGGTAGCCGCGGTCGAACTGCATGCCTTCGACGACTTCAAGCTCGGTCTCGGCGGTCTTGGCTTCCTCGACGGTGATGACACCCTCGTTGCCGACCTTCTGCATCGCCTTGGCGATCATCTCGCCGATTTCCTTCTCGCCATTGGCGGAGATGGTGCCGACCTGCGCGACTTCTTCCGAAGTCTTGATCTTCTTGGTGGCCTTGGCGAGCTGCGCAACGACGTCGGTGACGGCGAGGTCGATGCCGCGCTTCAGGTCCATCGGGTTCATGCCGGCTGCTACGGCCTTGTGGCCTTCCTGCACGATCGCCTGGGCAAGCACGGTTGCCGTCGTCGTGCCGTCACCGGCGATGTCGTTGGTCTTCGAGGCCACTTCGCGCACCATCTGGGCGCCCATGTTCTCGAACTTGTCTTCCAGCTCGATCTCCTTGGCGACGGTGACGCCGTCCTTGGTGATGCGCGGAGCGCCGAAGGACTTGTCGATGACGACGTTGCGGCCCTTCGGGCCGAGCGTCACCTTCACCGCGTCGGCGAGGATGTTGACGCCGCGCAGCATGCGCTCGCGGGCATCACGGGAAAATCTTACGTCTTTGGCAGCCATGTTCAGCTCCTGTTTTCAAAGCCGTTCGACGTCGAACAGGCCAGAATGCGATTGAATGCGGAAGGTCTCGGCGTCAGCCGACGATGCCCATGATGTCGGATTCCTTCATGATCAGAAGGTCTTCGCCATTGAGCTTGACTTCGGTGCCGGACCACTTGCCGAACAGCACGCGGTCGCCGGCCTTGACGTCCAGCGGGACGAGCTTGCCAGCTTCGTCACGAGCGCCGGAGCCGACGGCGATGACTTCGCCTTCCTGCGGCTTTTCCTTGGCAGTGTCCGGAATGATGATGCCGCCGGCGGTCTTCGCCTCGGACTCGACCCGACGAACGACCACACGGTCATGGAGCGGGCGGAATTTCGACTTTGCCATCTCTGGTGTCCTCGATAAGGATAAAAAGGGATTTCCTCCATCCGGCGGAGCCGGATATCGGTTAGCACTCCCTTTTGGTGAGTGCTAACGTGACGCCCAGATAGTGATTGTGGCGAAACGAGTCAAGATCATCAGGCCGGAATGATCGTGCGAACCCAGTTGCGCGCGATCGCAAGACCGGCCGTGTCGGCCGCTGGCCCGAAACGCTTTGCCTGCTCGGGGTGTCGCATGTGCCAGTCGGGCTGGCGATCGGCAAGCCAGTCTTCGAACACGCTGTTCCACTGCGCGACGAGAGCGGTGTCGGCCTCGAAATGGAACTGGATGCCGTAGGCGGCGCGCCGAACGCGGAATGCCTGGTTGTGGACGTCGAGATTGCCGGCCAGGCGCACCGCGCCGCGCGGCAGGATGAAGGTGTCGTCGTGCCACTCGAAGATCGGGAACGCGGCGTCGACGCCGGCAAACAGCGGATCGGCTTCGCCGTCCTCGTTGAGTTCCACCTGGCGCCAGCCGAATTCCGACGCTCCACCGATGATGTTTTCCGCGCCATAGGCACGGGCAAGAAGCTGGCTGCCGAGGCAGATGCCGAGCACCGAGCGGCCGGCTTCGGCGAAGGCCCGCATCAGATCGCACAGCGCCGGCAGCCACGGACAGGCGTCGTCAGCAAGGGCGTTCTGGCCGCCACCGAGCACGATCAGCGCGTCGTAGCCTTCGGGCCTGCGCGGAATGGCCGCCTGCCGGTCGGCCCGCAGCAGATGAATGTCCGCGTCCCGTTCCGCGAGTGCCCTGCCGACCTGGCCAAGACCTGTCCCTTCGAAATTCTGGACAACGAGAACGCGCATCAAATCTTCCATATCGGTGGTGTCAGCCGGGCGCGCGAGCGATAGCATGAGGAAACCCACGCAGCAAAGGAGAAGCCGGTGCCGCTGCAGAACCGCGTCGATCCATCGGGCCGCATCCATGCCGTCGCGGCGCGCGGCCTGTTCACCGGCAATCGCGGCGTCATCCATGACCCGCAAACGAGGACATTGCTGTCACGACGCTGGACGACAAAGGCATGGATCATCTGCACGCTCGAGCATCCGCGCGGCGTGAAGCGCGACCCGATGGGGCGCAACGCCCCTTCCGGCGGCCCCGGCTGGACGGAACTCTTCTTCCTCGACGAAGTCACCGCACTCGCCGCAGGCCATCGCCCCTGTTTCTACTGCCGAAGGGAAGCGGCGGCGGTTTTCCTCGCCTGCAGCGGCAAGCCGAACGCGCCAGCGCTGGACGCGACGGTGCACGAACAGCGCACGACGAGCCGGCCACGGCTCGACGCAACGGAAATCGCCGCCCTTCCCGACGGCACGGCGATCGGCATTGGCGACAGTGCGTTCATGGTACGCTACGGGACGGCTATGCCATGGAGCTTTTCGGGCTACGGACCTGCCCGCTCGCTCCCGGAAGCTGCACTGCTGCTCACGCCGATGGCAAACGTCATGGCCCTTAAGGCGGGATACGAACCGCTCTGGCATGCAACTGGCGCCCACATGCCCGCTTGACCCAGGTCCGTCATTTCCGCATCACAGCGTCCATGCGCGCGAACTACAAACTGCAGCGGCTTTTCGTGCCGCACGATCTCGCAGCCGGCGTCGAATTCGAGCTCGACAAGGGACAGAGCCACTACATTGCCCGCGTCCTGCGGATGGCGGAAGGGGCGCCATTGCTGGTCTTCAACGGGCGAGACGGAGAATGGGCCGCGCATGTCGCGGCAGTTGGAAAGAAGGCGGTTCGGCTTCGCGTTGCCGATCGGACGCGCTCGCAGCCGGCCACCCCCGACCTCGTCTATGCCTTCGCTCCGTTGAAAGTCGGAAGGTTGGACTACCTCGTCCAGAAGGTTGTGGAGATGGGCGTCGGCGTGATCCAGCCCGTCATCACCCAGCACACCCAGATGGCCAAGCCATCGCTCGACAAGATCCAGGCCAACGCCATTGAGGCGGCCGAACAATGCGGCGTTCTTTCCATCCCATCCATCCGCCCGCCGCTGAAGCTGGAACAGTTCCTCGGAGGTTGGGAAACGGACCGGCGGCTGATCTTTTGCGACGAGGATACCGAGACCGACAATCCGTTGCCCGCTCTCCAATCCATCACCGAAACCAGGTTCTGCCTGCTGATCGGGCCGGAAGGCGGTTTCTCGGACGACGAGCGGCGGATGCTGCGCGCCCTGCCATTCGTCAGCGCGATCCCGCTCGGTCCACGCATATTGCGGGCCGATACCGCCGCCGTCGCGGCACTCGCATTGGTCCAGGCAACGGTCGGCGATTGGCACTGAGCATCAAGCAACCGTCAACATGCTGTCAGGATTTTTCGCTTGATCGCGGACCGCTCTTGCGTTCAACACTCGCGCGCCGCTGCTGCGAACGGCCGGCCGGGCATGACTGAGGAAACGACATGGCGCGCGACACGACGGATTTTCAGCCCATCGAGGGCATGGATCAGCTTGTCTCCTACCTCTCCGCCGGCAACAAGCCGAAGGAAGAATGGCGCATCGGCACCGAGCACGAGAAGTTTCCCTTCTATGTCGACGGCAACAGCCCGGTTCCCTATGGGGGCGACAACGGAATCAGGGCGATCCTGGAAGGCATGCAGCGCGTGCTTGGCTGGGAGCCGATCATCGACGCCGGCCACATCATCGGGCTTGTCGAGCCCACCGGCCAGGGCGCGATCAGCCTTGAGCCGGGAGGCCAGTTCGAACTGTCGGGAGCGCCGGTCGAGACCATCCACCAGACCTGCCGCGAAGGCAACGCCCATCTCGCGCAACTGCGCCAGATCGCCGAGCCGCTCGGCATCCGCTTTCTCGGCCTTGGCGGCAGCCCGAAATGGACGCTCGCCGAAACGCCCCGCATGCCCAAGTCGCGCTACGACATCATGACCGCCTACATGCCGAAGGTCGGCACGAAGGGCCTCGACATGATGTACCGCACCTGCACGATCCAGGTGAATCTCGATTTCGACAGTGAAGCCGACATGCGCCGCAAGATGCAGGTTTCGCTCAAGCTGCAGCCGCTTTCCACAGCGCTGTTCGCCAACTCGCCGTTCACCGAGGGCCGACCCAACGGCCTGCAGAGCTGGCGCGGCGACATCTGGCGCGACACCGACAACCAGCGCTCCGGCCTGCTCGACTTCTGCTTTTCGCCCGAATTCGGCTTCGCCGACTACGTCAAATGGGCGCTCGACGTGCCGATGTATTTCCTGATCCGCGAGGGACGCTATTTCGACGTCACCCACGTCACGTTCCGCCAATTCATGGACGGCGCGCTCAGGAACGAGGTGCCCGACGGCCTGCCGACCATGGGTGACTGGGCCAACCATTTGTCGACGCTTTTCCCCGACGTGCGGCTCAAGCGCTTCCTGGAAATGCGCGGCGCCGACGGCGGCCCGTGGCGGCGCATCTGCGCCTTGCCGGCGTTCTGGGTCGGACTGCTCTACGACGATGCCGCGCTCGATGCCGCCGAAGCGCTGACGCGGGACTGGACCTTCGAGGAAGTCAGCGCGATGCGCGAAACCGTTCCGGCGCAAGCGCTCAACACCGCCTTCCGCAACCACTCGCTTCGCGACGTCGCCCGCGAGGTCCTCGATATTTCGCGAACCGGCCTTGCGAATCGCGCCCGCAACAACGCCGAGGGCTATGACGAGACGGGTTTTCTCGCGCCGCTTGAGGAGGTGGTCGCACGCGGCACCACCAGCTCCGAAGAAATGGTGCGGGCGTTCCACACACGCTGGGGCGGCTCGATCGAACCCGCCTTCATCGAATACGCCTATTGAGCGCGATCGTGGTTGGAGTAGTCTCCCGGTAACAGGAACCGGGAGGATACCGCGATGCTGCCCCTATACGACATGCTTGCCAACGCGCAGAACGGTCACGCGTTTCAGCAGATGGCGAAGCAGTACGGCCTTTCGCAGGCCCAGGTTCAGGAAGCGGTTGCAGCGCTTCTGCCGGCTTTCAGCCAGGGACTGAAGCGCAACGCATCGAGCCCGGGCGACCTCGGCGCGTTTCTCTCGGCGCTCTCGTCGGGACAGCACGCCAGATATTTCGAGGACGCCAGCAACGCCTTCTCCCAGCAGGGACTACAGGAAGGCAATGGCATTCTCGGCCATCTTTTCGGCTCCAAGGACCTGTCACGCGCCGTCGCCTCGCAGGCGGCGCAGGCAACCGGCATAGGGCAGGATTTGCTGAAGCAGATGCTGCCCGCACTCGCCTCGATGATCATGGGCGGATTGTTCAAGCAATCCACCGGACAGGTCGGCGCCTCAGGGACTCGGGCATCGGCCAATCCGCTGCAGGAGATCATCGAGCAGATGATGCGGCAGGGCGGTGGCATGATGCCGCCGCAGCCGCAGGCCCAGCCCTCTCCCCTCGATAACCCGTTTGGCAAGATCCTCGAAGGCATGTTCGGCGGCGGCGGTCAGGCGCAACCCCAGCCGCAGGCGCCACAGACGCCTTTCGGCGACAACCCGCTCGGCCGCATCTTCGAGGAGATGATGGGCGGCGGCCAGGTCCGGCCCGAGGCTCCCGCGGCGCCCGAGCCGAAAGCCAATCCGAGCGGTCGCGCACGTACGCCGTATGACGACCTCTTCGGCGACATGTTCGAGGCCGGCGCCAAGACGCGCGACGGTTACCAGAAGAACATGGAATCGGTGTTTGACCAGTTTCTGCAAGGGATGAAGCAAAGGCGGTAGGACGCACCCAAGTGGCGGCGCACCCCAGACCGCAGGTAACCAAAAAAAGCCCGGCCTTCTCGCGATGGCCGGGCAGTGTGCAGGCTGCCGGAAGGGGATCCGGCGGGAGTGTGGGAGTTTGCCTGCGTAACTTAAGAACTGTTTCAGCAGACGCGCCGGGCACTCATCTCGACCATGCCGCGCTCACGCGCGATACGGTTGAGGCGGACCGTCGGATCCACGCCGAGCGGCGCATGGGTGACGACCTCGATGTCCGTGCGCATCAGTCCGATGTCTGCGAGTTCGTGGTCTGACAGTCGCCAAAGGTGATTCAGTTCGCGGCGATTCTTCACGGAGCGTACGAACATGCGCAACACCTCGGTCAGACGCGCCACGGTGGCAACCGTGCGCGTTCCGGCACCGATCGCATGCGTGGGGTGGTCGAGGGCGGTCATGACGTGTCTCCTTCATCGTTTCTCAAGGCGAGACAAGACGCCGGCGCACCGCATCGTCGAATGCGGAATGGGCCGTGGCGCGTCGCACCTGCTGGTTTGAACAATGTGACGATCGCATCGCGGCATTGATTAGTCTAACGAATGTTTTTAATGTATCGGATCAATGAACGTTATGGATTGATGCCATGGCCTCGCCTCTCGATCTCGACCAGCTCCACACTTTCATCACCATCTCCGACACCGGCAGCTTCACAAAGGCAGCGGAAGAGGTCCACCGAACCCAGTCCGCCGTGTCGATGCAGATGCGTCGGCTGGAGGAGCGGCTCGGCAAAGCGCTGTTCGAGAAGGACGGCCGCACCAACCGTCTCACCGAGGAAGGCGAGCGGCTGCTCACCTACGCGCGGCGTCTCCTGCGGCTCAATCGCGAGACGCTGGCGGCATTCGACGACAACAGCCTCGAAGGCCATATCCGCATCGGCACGCCCGACGACTATGCCGACCGTTTCCTGCCCGAGATCATGGCACGTTTCTCGCGGTCCAACCCGCGCGTCGAGCTATCGGTGATCTGCGAGCCGACGATCAACCTGATCGACCAGATCAAGCGCGGCCAGCTCGACATCGCCATCGTCACCCATGATGGGGACAAGGGCGGGACGTCGGAAGTGGTCCGGCGCGAGCCGCTGCTGTGGGTGACGTCGGCGAATCACTCGATCCATGCCGAGGACGTGCTGCCGATGGCGGTCGGCCGCACGAGTTGCATGTGGCGCCGGGCGGCCTGCGACATGCTCGACCAGATGGGACGCGACTACCGCATCCTGTTCACGAGCTGGTCGGCCACCGTCATCATCGCCGCCGTGCTCTCGGGCCAGGCGGTGTCGATCCTGCCCGAATGTGCATTGCGCCCGGGCATGCGCATCCTGGGCGAGGCGGACGGATTCGGCGCCTTGCCGGACGTGCGCATAGGCATCATCCGAGGACATTCGAGCCAGCCGGAAGTCGTCGACGCGCTCGCCCGCCATATCGCCGACAGCCTCGACAACATTTCAGTGCCGGTGCCCGAAGAGCCGGGCCAGTTCGACTTCGACGGCATGGCCTTCGCCCGCATCAAGCGCCAGAAGCAGCGTTCGGCCATGGCGGGGTGGTGAGCTTGCACACCAACGCCTCGCCGCTGCAGCAGGCATTCATCGAAAAGATCGGGGCGGCGGTCTCTGGCGACATGCGTTTCGAGGCGTTGTTTCTCGGAGGCAGCTTCGGCCGCGGTTCCGCGGATGCCTACAGCGATCTGGACTTCATCGGACTGGTCGACGCCGACAGCGGGGATTTGACGGCAGCAGCTTGGCAGGGAATCGTGGAAGCCATTTCGCCCGTGGTCTTCTGGAACCGGCTTGACCGTGGCGGTCCGCTCCTGAATGCGATCACCCAAGACTGGCTGCGGATCGATGTCCATATCCTGACGCCTGCTGCATTTCTCGACCGGGTGCCCTCCTCGGGCGCCAGTCGCGCAACGCTGGTGCCGCTCGTCGACAGGCAAGGCATCTTCGATACACTGCCTGCTTATCCCGGAAAAACAGCGCCGAACGGCCAACAGGTCGACCATCTCATTCGCGAATTCATCCGCGTGCTGGGGCTGATCGTCGTCGGGCTGGGACGCGACGAACGGGTGCTGGGCGTCACCGGCGCCGGCCTGCTGCGCGACCTGCTTACAAAATTGATGATCGAGGAAACCCAGTCGCCGGAGCGCGGCGGTGCGCTCCATCTGAGCCGAATCATCACCGCCGATCAGATGGCGGAACTTGAATCCCTACCCTATCCGGGGCCGACACGGGCCGACGTACTAAAGGCTCATTCAGCGCTGGCTAAAAACTTCTTCCCGAGAGCCACAAGGCTTGCCGCGGAGCTAGACCTTCCATGGCCCGATGCGTTCGAGAACGCCACTCGTCGGCACCTCGAGCGGGCCTTCGGCATCGAGTTGTGGCAGTGGTAACACTGTCGCTGACTTGACGGGCGAGGCCGTCCTAATGCCAAGCTGCATCCATGACCGACATCTTCCAGGCCGATTCGCGCAGCAACGCGGCTGAGTTTACCGTTTCCGAAATCTCCGGTGCGCTGAAACGCACCGTCGAGGACGCGTTCGGCAATGTGCGGGTGCGCGGTGAGATTTCCGGCTATCGCGGGCCGCATTCGTCGGGCCACGCCTATTTTGCCCTCAAGGACGACCGGGCACGCATCGAGGCCGTGGTCTGGAAAGGGACGTTCTCGAAGCTGAAATTCAAGCCCGAGGAAGGGATGGAGGTCATCGCTTCGGGCAAGCTGACCACCTACCCCGGCTCGTCGAAATACCAGATCGTCATCGACAATATCGAGCCCGCCGGGGCTGGCGCGCTGATGGCGCTGCTGGAGGAGCGGCGCAGGAAGCTGGCGGCCGAGGGCCTGTTCGACGATGCGCGAAAGCAGCTTCTGCCCTATATGCCACGCGTCGTGGGCGTGGTGACGTCCCCGACCGGTTCGGTCATCCGCGACATCATCCACCGCATCACCGACCGGTTCCCGCTGCATGTCCTGGTGTGGCCGGTGCGTGTGCAGGGCGAGACCACGGGTGCGGAGGTGGCTGCGGCGGTCCAGGGCTTCAACGCCCTTGACCCACTGGGCGCGATCCCGCGACCGGACGTGATCATCGTGGCGCGTGGCGGCGGCAGCCTGGAGGATTTGTGGGGCTTCAACGACGAAATCGTCGTGCGCGCGGTTGCTGCGTCGGGCATTCCGGTGATCTCAGCCGTCGGACACGAGACCGACTGGACGCTGATCGACCATGCCGCCGACATGCGCGCGCCGACACCGACGGGCGCTGCGGAAATCGCGGTGCCGGTGAAGGCCGAACTGCAAGCGACGGTGGCCAGCCTGGCTGCCCGCTTGCGCGGCTGCGTCTCGCGCAATGCGGACCGCAAGCGCCAGGCGCTGCGGGCGGCGGCGCGGGCGCTGCCCTCCCCCGACCAGTTGCTCGGCACGCGGCGGCAGCGTTTCGACGAGGCGGGCAGCCGCCTGACACGCGCCCTGGCGACCAACATCGAAGCCAAGCGCCTGCATTTCAGGGGCGTGCGCCTGTCGCCGACGGTCCTTGAGCGCCGCATCGCGGAGGTGCGCAGGCGGGTCGTCCGCGATGGCGAACGTCTGCCCGCCCTGTTTCGCAATCTGGTCGGCACGGCGCGCAGCCGCTTCAGCCGCGATGCCGGGCGGGTAACGCCGGCAGCACTCACCCGCCGGCTCGACGGGCACGGGCAGGCCTTGCGCGCGCTGGAACGGCGTAGCGACGCCTGCATGGAGAGGTCGCTGGAGCGGCGTGAGGCGGCTCTGCATCGCGCCCAGCTCCGCCTGCGCATCGAGCCGATCGAGGAAAATCTGCGCGACAGGCGCCGCCGCCTGGACCAGGCCGAGCGGCTCCTGCGGAGCGTCTCCTACCAGTCGATCCTGGAGCGCGGATTCGCGCTTGTCACCAACGATGCTGGCGGGCTGATCCGTCGCGCTGGCGAGGTTTCCCGTGGCGAAGCGCTGACGATCGAATTCGCCGACGGCAACGTCGCGGCCATCAGCGCGGGCGGCGACGGTGCGCGATCGGGCAAGACCTCTGCGAAACCGCCGGCCGGCGGCCAGGGGTCGCTGTTTTGAGCCGGCTACGGCCCACCGATTAACTTTACGACCAATCTGCTGCACAAAAGCGTGATAAAATGCTGGCGACACGGCGCCGGCGCTGACATCATCTGCACACATCCAGATGGGGCCTCGGGGCGGGCTGGGTGCGCAGGGGATTGCAACTCCCTTCAACTCCGGTTCGAATCCGGGGCGAGGCCTCCACATCTGCTGCCGGTTCGGCGATTCTACCTCATGGTCCTAATTGGGCTGCTGCGCCGCCGCCGTGTCCGGCCCCTCGAGTTCCGACATGCGCGTCCCGATGGTCATCGTGTTGCCGCGCCACTCCACCACCCCACCAACCCAGCTCCGCATCCAGACCAGCGGCATAACGATGTCTCGCGCCAGCATGGCGGGCAGCGACAATGGCGAGACGTGCCAGTTCTTCGCAAGGGCGAGTGCGAGTTCCGGCAGGTAGATGGCCGCCATCACGAACATGCCGATCAGCACGTGGTTCTTGTCGGATACGGTCGCGGCCGCCAGCGCGAGTGTCAGGGCCGGCAAGGTGCCAAGAAGGATTTCCGGCGCGAAGAAGAGCGGGAACGTCACCCGGCGCAGCCGCGCCCAACGGCTCTGCCGCATCCAGACCTCGCGCAGGCTTCTGCCGCCGAGCGGCTGCTCGAAAGGTGCTGCGACAAGATGTACGTGAAGGCCGAGCCGATTGACCAGCTTCGTAGCGGCGGCGTCCTCGGCGATATCCGCGCCCAGCGCCTCGATGCCGCCATTGGCGTCAAGCAGCGGCTTGTGCCACAGCATGCTCTTGCCCTGGGCGAAGCCGAAGCCGACGGCCTCTCCGGCATATTGCCATCGCGCCTGATGCGTGTTCAGGAAGGCGCATTCCACCTCCGCCCAGAAACTGCCCGGGCGGGTGCCCAGCGGCGTCGAGCAGACGAGTCCGGTGTTCCTGCGCCTGGCCGTCATCAGGTGCTGGACGTAGTCCGGCGGCATCAGCACGTTGGAATCCGCCAGCACCACCCACTCCCAGCGCGCGGCGCGCCAGCCCTTGACGCAATTGTTGAGTTTCGGGTTCGCGCTGATCCGGTCGTCGCCGACAAGCACCCTCGCCGGCACGCCCGGATAGGTGTCCATCATTGCCTCGACCCTTGCAATGATCGGATCGGCATGATCGGCGACGCAGAAGATCAGCTCGTATCGCGGCCAGTCGAGCTGGAATGCCCTGTGCAGGGTTTCCGCGGTGAACGTCTCGATGCCGCGCACCGGAATGACGATCGAGACAGGCGGCGTGTCGCTCGCGCTGGCGGCCCTGGCGCCATTGGGCGAAAGCCGGGACGCGGCGATCAGGATGCTGGCGAGATTGACGACAATCAGTGCCCCGCACAGGAAGAAGAGAGCTTCAGCCATGAACACCCACGCCGACGATGTGCCACGATCAACGGGCAAACGAATCTGCCTTGCGACGAACGCCGACTAAGGCTGGCGGAACACACCATCTTTGTGTGTCAGGACGACGACATTCTGGGGATTGCTGGGCCTTCGGAGGGCTGTCGGGTGGTACGGTTGGGTGGGCTTGAACCACCGACCTCCGGATCCACAATCCGGCGCTCTAACCAACTGAGCTACAACCGCACATCATCAGCCTGTGGCTGGCGAGGCTCTTACGGGCAATCGACACCGATTTCAAGCCCGATGGAGTGGATGGGAGGCCCAAAACAGGAAAAAGGCCGGCGGGAGGAGGTGCCGGCCTTTTCCTATGACAGACCGGCGGGAGGAGGTGCCGGTCTTGAGCCTGCGGATTGGAAGGGAGGAGGAATCCGCCCCGCAGGTTACTTGAAGCCTGAACGTGTCAGGCGATCTTGAGTTCCTTCACGGAGTTCTCGAAGACGTCCTTGAACGGCTTGGACATGTCTTCGGCAGCCTTCGTGGAGGCGGTCTGGAATTCCTTGGCCTGCTCGACGGCGGTCTCGACCGACTTGCGCATGAACGCGGTCTGCAGTTCGATGACTTCCGACAGCGACTTGGCGCCGATCAGCGCTTCCATGTGCGAGAAGCCGGCTTCCACATTCGAGCGCGCGGCCGAGATCGACTTCAGCGAGAACTCGCTGCCGGCAGTCTTCGCCGTGTCGAACGTGTTTTCCATGGCCTTCTGCGCGCTTTCGGCGCCGGACTTCATCTTGGCGTAAGCCTCCTGGGACTGCGCAACGCCCTTCTCGGCAAATGCCCGGAACTGATCCGTCGCCTGTCCGGCGTCGAAGGTCGGAAACTCGATGGTCTCTGCGGTCTTGGCGGTGGCTTTCGTCATCGCTGGCTCCTTTACACTGGGCCCGACAACATCTTAACGTGCCGGGCGTTTGACTTGACCCGGATATAGACCATCCTCTTGTGCATTGCAACATTTTTGTTGCGACGCACCAATATTCGATCGAGGATTAACCAAGGCTGGAGATTCAGCCGCGCGGAAGCCCGGGGTTTCTGGACGGGCGCAAACCGTGCTTTTATTAACAATGCGTTAATTCCGGGATACGCCCGCTCCGACGACAGATTTCAGGTTCGCGCATGGCTCCAGGCCCCTACTCGTTCATCGACATCGCCGTGCTGGAAGACGTGCGTGCGCGTTTTGCCGCAGGCGATGCGCTGGCGATCCTGACCATTGATCTCGACGAGGTGATCTGGGCCAATGGCGCCGGCGCGATGCTGTTCGGCCATTCCGACATCGAAGCGGTGATGGGCGCGTCGCCCGGCCTCGGCTTCACGGCCAGACGTCAGATAGCCGCGACGCCGGGCTTCCCGCGTCGGGTGTCGAACCGCACCATCCTTGTGCGGCTGGCGCGCGGAATGTCGAGCCAGGCGGTGCCGTTCGCCGTCAGCAGCATCACGATGCCCGATGGCGAGCCTGCGATCCTTCTGGCGGCCGGCGCGCAATCGCCAGGCTCGTCAGACGGCAACGCGGTAGCTGCGCGCATCATCGAGGGGTTCCGAGAAGCGGGCTATTTCGCCGCCCTGCTCGACGCCCAGGCCCAGGTCGGCGCCGCATCGGCGGGGTTTGCGGATCTCGGCATCGAGGACGAGACGCTCAGGCGTCTGGTCGACGAGGTCGGCAGGTCGAACGACCGGCTGGTCAAGCGTCTTGCGATCGCGACAGCCGGGCTGATCCCGGTTGGAATCGCACGTCTCACCGACGATCCGCAGTTGCATCTGCTGATCGCGATCGATGAGGCTGTCGAACAGCCTGCGCCGGCCCAGCAGGCCGCCCCGCCCCAACCGCCGGATGACGTTGCCGTCGCCTCGCAGGATGACGCCGCCGCGCCGTCCGACGCCGACCTCCCCGACCGGATGCAAGAAGACGAGGCAGCGTTCGAGGACATCGATCCGCCATCGGAGGGCGACGTCCGCCCCGCTGCGCCGTCCCCTGCCGGCAAAGAGCCGGAGGACATCGGCTCGCCCTCGGACTCCGACGACTGGTATTTCGAGGCGGACGGTGCATCCGAGCAGCCCCAGCCTCAGGCTGCCTCCGCGCGTCCCGCCCGCAAGGCGCTTGGTCCGCGTCCCGACCTGAGCGGCGCGGCGCCTGTCCGTTTCGTCTGGCGCACCGATGCGGCCGGCGCATTCAGCACCGTTTCGGACGAATTCTTCGCTGCCACCGGGCATGATGCGGCCAGCGTCATCGGTCGGCCGTTCCGTGAGGTAGCCGACGAATTCGGCCTCGACCCTACCGCCGAGATCGCCGGCCTCCTTGAACGCCGCGACACCTGGTCGGGTCGCTCGGTGCTCTGGCCGATCGCGGCGACCGACTTGCGCGTGCCGGTCGATCTCGCGGCACTGCCCGCCTATAGCCGCGACCGGACCTTCGAGGGTTTTCGCGGCTTCGGCGTGGTTCGCCTTGCGGAGGCGGTGGTCGACGCAGAGGCCACACATGTCGACGAGCCCGGCGACACTGCGGAGGACCGCGATGCGCCGGCGGCCCCCGACAAGGCGGCGGAGGCCGACGACCCGTTCCGGGGCGAAGTGCCGGTGATCTCGATCGCCGAAAGCCGCGAACGCCGCGTCAGCGACAAGATCATCAAGCTTGCCGAACACCGGCCCGCGCCCACCGGCCGCCAGCTATCGCCAGGCGAGCGCAACGCCTTCGAGGAAATCCGGGCGCGCCTGCGGCAGGATTATGCGTCACGGCAGGCTGAAGAGCCGGCCGCACGCACCGTCTCCCCAACCGGACCCTCCGAGGCGCCGGTGGAACCGGCCGTCGAGGCTGCGCCGGATGTGCGGGAACCCACGGCGACCGAACAGAACGAGCCCGAAGCGGTCGGATCCGCACCGACGCAGGACGTCGAACCGAGCGCGGTCACGCCGGACCAGGAGCCCGCCGTTGAGGCGCAGGGCGACGAGCCTCCCGCCGATCTTGCCGATCAAGCCGAGGACGTTCCTGCTGCGCCAGAGGCCGAAGACCCCGCCGCGCCGGAAGCCGAAGCCGAGCCAGCCCGCGAGACGATGCCCGCACCGCCGATCGCGTCCAGCGGCTTCATTCCGTCGGCCTTCTCGACATCTGCGGGACCCGTGGGCCTTGACCAGGATTTCCTCTCGACGCTGCCGCTGCCGGTTCTCGTGCACGCCGGCGACGAGCTTTATTTCGCCAATCCCGAGTTCCTCGCCCTGACCGGCTATGCCAGCCTCGAAGCGCTTCGCCGCGAAGGCGGGCTCGGTCGGCTCTTCGTCGATAACCAGACCGAGGCCGAAGCGGATGATGAAGACAGGAAGCTGCGCCTGCGCACTCTGGGCGGCGAGGAATTTTCCGTCGACGCACACCTGCAGTCGATACGGTGGGAGGGCAGTTCGGCGCTGATGCTCGCCTTGCGGCGTGTCGCGCCAGACACGCCCGCGCTGCCCGATCCCGTCCCCGCGCCAGTCATCGCCGATCCTGCCATGGCCGACATGGAAGACCGGGTTGCCGAGATGCGCACGATCATCGACACGGCGACGGATGGCGTCGTGCTGATCACGCGGCAAGGCACGATCCGCAACATCAGCCGGCCCGCCGAAGCGCTGTTCGGGTTCGACAGCGCCGAAGTCGAGGGCGAACCGTTCACCACGCTGTTCGCCATCGAGAGCCAGCGGGCGGCGCGCGACTATCTCAACGGCCTGGCGGACAATGGCGTGGCCAGCGTCCTCAATGACGGGCGCGAAGTCATCGGCCGAGAGGCCGAAGGCCGCTTCATCCCGTTGTTCATGTCCATTGGCCGCCTGCCCGGCGACAGCGGCTACTGCGCCGTGGTGCGCGACATCACGCAGTGGAAGCGTGCGGAGGAAGAGCTGACCCAGGCCCGCTCCCAGGCCGAGCGCGCATCCTCGCAGAAGACCGAATTTCTGGCCCGCGTCAGTCACGAGATCCGCACGCCACTCAACGCGATCATCGGCTTCTCGGAACTGATGCTCGACGAAAAGTTCGGGCCGATCGGCTCGGACCGCTATCGCGACTACCTGCGCGACATCAACCGGTCCGGCAACCATGTGCTCGATCTCGTCAACGACCTGCTCGACATCTCGAAGATCGAGGCCGGCGAGCAGGAGATGAATTACGAGGCGGTCTCGCTCAACGACGCGCTCGCCGAGTCGGTCGCGATGATGCAGCCGCAGGCAAACCGCAATCGCGTCATCATCCGCTCCAGCCTCGCCTCGCGGCTGCCGGAAGTGGTCGCTGACCTGCGCAGCGTGCGCCAGATCGCCCTGAACCTTCTTTCCAACGCCATCCGCTACACCCAGGCAGGCGGCCAGGTTATTGTGTCGACGTCCTACGAGCCGTCGGGAGACGTGGTGATGCGGGTGCGCGACACCGGCATCGGCATGTCACTGGCAGAGATCGACCAGGCGATGAAACCGTTCAAGCAGATCAACGCGCTCAAGCGCGGGCGTCACGACGGAACGGGTCTCGGCCTGCCGCTGACCAAGGCGATGGTCGAGGCCAACCGGGCGCGCTTCACCATCGTCTCGACGCCGGGCGAAGGAACGCTGGTGGAGATCATCTTCCCGTCCACCCGCGTGCTTGCCGACTGACGCCTGTGGCTACCGCGTGCCTTCGTGCCGCAGGATGAGCCCGACGAACAGGCTGGAAAACAGGACGATCATCAGCGCATAGGGAGCGGCTTCCATCATCATGCCTTCCGACGTCCGGCTGAAGACCGACGTCGCCAGCGTACTGTATCCGATCGGCGCGAGCAGGAAGGTGATCGGCAGTTCCTTGACCACCATGATGAAGACCAGCAGGGCGCCCGAGACCATCGATCGGCGCAAGAGCGGGAAGGTGGTCAGCATGAACGAGCTCAAGGCGCCATGGCCCAGCGACCGTGCCGCTTCCTCGAACCGGGGCCCGATCTGGAGCAGGCGGCTCCTGACGGGTCCCACCGCCAGCGCCAGGAACGTCATCGCATAGGCGAAGATCAGCAACGGCAGGCTCTGGTAGAGGAAAGGCACCGCCTGCAAAGCAAAGAATGCCATCGACAGTGCGAAGGCGAGCGGCGGGACGGCGTAGCCGAGATAGACCAACCGGTCGAGAAGGCCCGTTCCGGCCGATGGGAAGCGTACCGTGAGGTACACGACGGGCACCGCGAGCACGATGGCCGTGAGCGCGGCGGGAACTGCCGCCATCGTCGTGCGATAGAACGCCTCTGCGACCTCGATCAGGTCGAGCCCGGGGCCGGCCTGCACCATCCAGAATACGAGCACCACCAGCGGCAGGCCTAGCGAGCAGGTGTAGACGAGCGCCAGGAATGCCCAGGCCAGCGGCCGGAAGCGACCGAGCGGGATCGGCGACGCGGGCCGTGCGGCGCCCTTTCCGATGCGCGCATAGCGCCGGCCGCGCAGCCGTGCATCGATCATGATGAAGGTCAGCGTCACCCCCATCAGCATCAGCGAGAGCCATGCGGCATAGACGCGATCGAAGGCGCCGGAATATTGCGTGAAGATGGCGTAGCTGAACACCTCGAACCGCATCAGCGCGATCACGCCGAAATCGCCGAGCACGTACAGGCCGATGACGAGCCAGCCGGACAGCATCGCCGGCGTCATGTGCGGCAACACGACCGCGCGGAAGGTCTGCAACGGCGTCCGCCCCAGGCTGCGCGCGGTTTCTTCCAGGCTCGGATCGAGGCCCAGCAGCGCGGCCCGCAGGTTGAGAAAGAGATAGGGAAACGTATAGAGCGACAATGCGATGGTCGAACCGACGAGCCCTTCGGGGCGCGGGAGGCTGACACCGAACATGACGTTGGCGAAGCCGTAATAGCCAGAAAGCCCCATCAGCGCATAGGCCATCACGTAGCCAGGCACGGCCAGCGGCAGGACGCCCAGGATCGCGTGAAGCTTCTTGTGGCCGAGATCGCTGCGGACGACCAGCCACGCAAGCGGCAGCGCGATCACTGTGGTCACGAAGAGAACGCACGCGGTCAGCGCCAGCGTGTTGGTCAGCAGACGAAAATTGCGTTCGCGAAAGACGATGTCGGCCAGCGTCGCGGCGTCCGCCTCGAGAGCCCGCGCGACGAGATAGACGAGCGGCAGCAGCATTCCCGCGCCGACCAGCAAGGCCGGCGCGAGAAGCAGAAGCGAAGGCCGATGCCGATGGCTTGGCACGGCCATGGCGGCGAAGTCGCTCAGAGCAGACCCACGTCGCGCAGCAGCGCGAGCGTGCCTTCGAGGTCGCTGATCTGGTCGATGTCGACCTCGGGGCTGATCTCGACCAGCGTGTCGAAAGGCTCGAGCGTGCTGTTCAGGATGATGCCGGGAACGACCGGATATTCATTGCCCTCGAGCGTGATGTATTGCTGCGAGGTCGTCGACAGCAGGTAGTCGATGAACTTGCGCGCATTTTCCTGGTTGTCGCTCGACGCCACGATGCCGGCACCTGCCACGTTGAGGAGATTGCCGATGTCGCCAGCCTCGAAATGCGTCTGGTCGACCGGGAACTCCGCATCATTGGCGACGTAACGGCCCAGATAGTAATTGTTGACGAGCCCGAAATCGACTTCGCCGTTGGCGATGCCTTCGATCTGCGTGCCATTGTTGCGATAGACCTTGGTCTCGTTGGAGATCATGCCCTCCAGCCATGCCTTCGCGGCTTCCTCGCCATGGACGACCCGATAGGCGGTCACGAAGGCCTGGAACGAACCGTTGGTCGGCGCCCAGGCAACGCGGCCCTTGTACTTCTCGTCGGTGAGGTCGTCGATCGAGGCGGGCAGGTCGGCTTCCTCAACCCGCTCCTTGGAATAGACGAGAACGCGCGACCGGCCGCTCGTCGGCGCCCACTTGTTGTTGACGTTCCGGAATGGAGCTGCGACGCCTTCATTGACCTCCGCCGGCAGATCGGCAAACAGCGGCGCGATCGCGCCGAGGGCCCCGCCATCCTGCGCCCAGAAGACATCGGCGGGCGATTGGTCTCCCTCTTCCTGCAGCAAGGTCGCGAGTTCCGCAGTGCCGGCATAGCGCACATTGGCCTTGATGCCGGTATCGGCCTCGAACTGCGCGATGACCGGGCCGATCAGGGCTTCGCCCCGGCCGGAATAGATGGTCACTTCGTTCGCCAGCGCCGCGCCCTGCACGCTCATGCCCAGCAGTAATGCTGCGATTATCTTCTTCATTGGATGGCTCCCTGCTCCAGGTCAAAATTGGACGAAAGTCGGTCAATCATCGCCAAGGTCGCGCAAAAAATCGCCGCCTCCAGCGATAGTTGGAGCCGTATATTACCTGACGGTAAAATTCAACTTTCAACAGTGGTCTTGGCTGTGGATCACGGGCCAGACGCCGGGATGCGCGCGGGCCAAAAAAAGAGGCGCTTCAATGAAGCGCCTGGGAATTAGAATTGGCTGTTACACAAGGGCTTGAGCACACCGTGCTCCGGGGGGCGGGGAGCGGGCTTCCTCTCTCAAGTTACGCACGACTATCGAGGCTGGACATTAACAACACCTTACCGTGATCGGGTGCAGTTTACGATTGTGTATCATGCCTGAAGTCTAGGTAAATTTTGTGGTCAGACTTTATTAACTTTCGCGTTTCGATTCAGGACTGAAGCGCCGGAATGTCCCGATACAGGTCAAGTGCCTC
Organism: Mesorhizobium sp. CAU 1741; assembly: GCF_039839275.1. NCBI lineage: Bacteria > Pseudomonadati > Pseudomonadota > Alphaproteobacteria > Hyphomicrobiales > Phyllobacteriaceae > Mesorhizobium > Mesorhizobium sp. CAU 1741. The sequence continues at coordinate 463,884 of NZ_JBDOQP010000002.1, forward strand.
GGGATTCGCCAGCGCTTCCTTGTTCTTGACCGGGCGGCCATGCACCACGTCGCGCACGGCAAGTTCGGTGATCTTGCCGGACTTGGTGCGCGGTATGTCGCCGATCGCGACAATGCGGGCAGGCACATGGCGCGGGCTCGCGCCGGTCCGGATCTTGGTCCTGATCCTGCGCTCCAGGTCCTCGTCGAGCACGACGCCGTCGGCAAGGCGCACGAACAGCACCACGCGCACGTCGTCCTCCCAATCCTGGCCGATGCAGATCGCCTCGATCACCTCCGAGAGCTGTTCGACCTGGTTGTAGATTTCAGCGGTGCCGATGCGGACGCCGCCGGGATTGAGCGTAGCATCGGACCGGCCGTGGATGACCATCCCGCCATGTTCGGTCCACTCGGCAAAGTCGCCATGGCACCACACATTGTCGAAACGGTCGAAATAGGCAGCGTGATATTTGGCGCCGTCGGGATCGTTCCAGAACATGATCGGCATCGACGGGAAGGCGCGGGTGCAGACGAGTTCACCCTTTTCGCCGCGGATCGGCCTGCCATCGTCGTCCCACACGTCGATCGCCATCGCCAGCCCGGGACCCTGAATCTCCCCCACCCAGACCGGCTTGATCGGTATGCCGAGCACGAAGCAGGCGGCAATGTCCGTGCCACCGGAAATCGAGGCGAGATGCACGTCCTTCTTGATGCCCTCGTAAACGAAGCGGAAGCCTTCGGGCGCCAGGGGCGAGCCGGTGGACGAGATCACCCGCACCGAAGTCAGATCATGCGTGTCGATGGGGCGGAGATCGGCCTTCCGGACGGAATCGATGAACTTCGCCGAGGTGCCGAAATAGGTCATCCGCTCGGCCTGCGCGAAGTCGAAGATGGCATTGCCGTTGGGATGGAACGGCGACCCGTCATAAAGCAGCAACGTCGCGCCGGAGGCGAGCCCCGTCACCAGCCAGTTCCACATCATCCAGCCGCATGTGGTGAAATAGAAGAACCGGTCGCCGTCGCGCAATCCCGCATGCAGCCGGTGCTCCTTGACATGCTGGATCAGCGTGCCGCCGGCTGAATGCACGATGCACTTCGGAATGCCGGTCGTGCCTGAAGAGAACAGTATATAGAGCGGATGGGAAAAGGGCAGCCGCTCGAAGGTCACCGTTTTCGGCGCGAACCCGGCCAGAACGTCGTCGAGGGCGTCGGCGCGATCAATCCCGTCGGCCACGACCCGTGCATCGCCGAGATAATCCACCACGAACGCGGCGCGCACGGTTGGGAGCTTTTCGAGGACCGCGGCGATCTTCTGCGAAACGTCGATGCGCTTGCCCGCATACCAATAGCCATCCGGCGCGATGAAGATCACCGGCTCGATCTGTCCAAAGCGGTCGAGCACGCCCTGTTCGCCAAAATCGGGAGAGCATGACGACCAGATGGCGCCGATCGACGCCGCCGCCAGCATGCAGGCGACGGTCTCCGGCATGTTCGGCATCATCGCGGCGACCCGATCGCCCGCCTTGACGCCGTGGCTGAGAAAGAGTTGCTGCAGCTTGGAGACCAGCGCATGCAGTTGGTCCCAGCTTATGCGGCGCTCCACCTTGTCCTCGCCACGGAACACCATCGCTTCCGAAGTCCCGGACTTCTTCAGCAGGTTCTCGGCAAAATTGATCCGCGCGTCGGGGAAGAACCTGGCGCCCGGCATGCGGTCGCCATCCACCAACACCCGTTGCCCCTGGTCCCCGACGATGCCGCAATAGTCCCAGACGAGCGGCCAGAAGGTCTCGCGTTCCTCGACCGACCATGCATGCAGCGCATCGTAGTCGGCGATGTCGCGCCCGCTGGCCGCGGCGGCACGTTGCATGAACTCGGTCATCGGCGCGTTTGCGACCTGCTCGGCAGACGGGGTCCACAATGGGGCGGTCTCGGTCATGCATATCCTCCTCGATGCGCCCTTCACACCGGGCACGCGGCAACCAGAGCATCAGCGCCGGCACGGTTAAGCATATCGGCGACCCTCTAGGCAAGGTCGCGAAAATACGTGACGTGTCCTGTTGGCAAACGTCATCCCAAAGCCATAAAAGCTTGAAATGGGGACACCGCTGATATTCGGTGTTGTAAGAGGATGCGCTTGTGCGCGCCATCCTCGGCGGCGAGGAGACAATCTGTTGTCGACGGTGAGGAAGGGCATTGTTGCGCTGGCGGCGCTGCTGGTTCTCGCGCTGCTTGCAACCGCCGCCCTGCCATGGCTCGCCTCTACCCAGATCGTGCGTGACCGCATCGCCTACGAGCTCTCCTTGTGGAGCGGCTACCGGGTCTCGCTGGGCGAGACCCCTATCCTCGATGTGTGGCCCGGCTTCAAGGCAACGCTGCACCACGTCGCCTTCCACGAATGGGCGAACGCGGGTGCGCCACCGGTGCTGGAAGCGGACCGGCTCGAGGTTTCGCTGTCGGCGCTCGCGGCGCTGAGCGGCAATGTCGTGATGTCGGCGGTGTCGATGCACCGGCCGCTTCTCAGGCTGACCGTGGAAGGATCGGTTCTTGACCTTCCCGCCTCTCCCGGCGGCGGCAGGATGACGCGCGCCGTCGACATGGCTAAGGCGGTCGTCGCCAACAACCCCACCGCACCGGATACCGCGGCGCTGCCGTCGGATGCCTTCGGTACTGTGGAGTTCACCGAAGGGCGCGTGGCGCTGATCAACGGAAATGCCGACGACGGCCTCAGCAGCCTGAACGGCCGGATCGTCTGGCCGGCGTTCAATCGCAGCGGCCGGATCTCGGCTACCGGCATCTGGCGCGGCGAGAACATCGCAATCGAGGCAAACGCCGCCCAACCGCTGCTGCTTTTGGCAGGCGGCAGCACGCAGGTCGGCGCGAACCTGAAATCGACGTTGCTGGAAGCGTCCTTCGAGGGCACGACCAATCTCGCCGGCGAGGCCTATTTCGATGGCCAGGCGAGCCTGTCGTCGAGTTCGCTTCGGCGGATGCTGGAGTGGTCACGGACTGACATCGCGCCCGGCGCGGCGATCGGTGCGGTCTCGATCGCCGGCGGGGTGCAGGGATCGGCCCAGCGGCTGCAACTGGATTCGGTCGACCTCAACCTCGATGGCAACGCGGCCCACGGCGTGCTGGAGATCTCCTTCGCCGAGGCGGTGCCGGCGATATCGGGCACTCTTGCCTTCGAGAGCCTCGCGCTACGATCGTTTCTGTCCGCCTTCACGCCGGCCGCCGCTGGAAACGGCAATATCTACGACGAGATTGATACCGGCTTTTCCAAGCAGCTTTCGCTCGACCTGCGTCTTTCGGCACCCACCGCGACTCTCGGATCGATGGCACTGACGAACCTGGCCGCAGCGGCGCGCGTGAAGGGCGATCTCGCCGTGTTTGACATTTCCGATGCGAGCGTCTTCGGCGGAACGCTGCAGGCGGGCGTGCGCGTGGATGCAGCAGACGACAATCGCTCGGTTGAGATGCGCGCCATGGCGAGCAATATCGACACCTTCGCACTCGCCAAGGGTTTCGGCATGGAGCGGCTCGTGCCACAGGGACGAGGGGCCTTCTCGCTCATGCTCAAGGGCACCGGCCGGGACTGGAACACCGTGATGGGAAATGCGGAGGGCACGGTCAGCGCCTCGCTTGGAGAAGGCGCACTGGCCGGTCTCGACCTCAATCGGTTCCGGGAGCGGCTGTCGGCAGGTGGATTCTTTGCGCTTTCGGAAGTTCAGGGCGGGCCCCTGCCCCTGCGCGGCTTCGACTTCAAGGCGCGGGTCATCGGTGGCGTCGCCCACATCGAAAAGGCTGAACTCCGTCTCGACCAGCAGCAGGTGATCTCGATCACCGGGCTCAGCCCGTATTTCAGCAGGGCTCTGGCTCTGTCCGGCCATTTCGCGACCGTGGGCGAGGACGGACAGCAGACGGACCTCACGATGCCGTTCTTCATCGGTGGCGCATGGGATGCGCCTTTCATTTCGCCAGCCTGGTTCGCAGACGACTACCAGTAAATCGTCAGCCGCCCCGCCTCACAAACGTTCGGCGGCCCGCTCGTCGCGCTGGCGCTGCACCTCGCGACGCTTGTTGACGATTGCCGCCGTCAGCACTCCCATCGTGACGACCGCGATCAGCAATGTGCACACTGCGTTGATTTCAGGCGTCACGCCGAGCCGCACCTGGCTGTAGATGCGCATCGGCAGCGTGGTCGCGCCCGGCCCAGAGGCAAAGCTGGCGATGACGAGATCGTCGAGCGAAAGGGTAAAGGCCAACATCCAGCCGGACACGATAGCCGGTAGGATTACAGGCAGCGTCACCTGGAAGAAGGTGCGCGCTGGCGTGGCGCCGAGGTCCATTGCAGCTTCTTCCAGAGAGCGGTCGAGGCTGATTAGCCGCGATTGCACCACGACCGCGACGAAGCACATGGAAAAGGTGATGTGCGCCAGAGTTACCGTCAGGAACCCACGGTCGAGGCCGACGGCCACGAACAGCAGCAGCAGGGACAGGCCGGTGATGACTTCCGGCATCACCAGCGGTGCAAACACCATGCCGGTGAACAGGAACCGTCCACGAAAGCGCGTGTAGCGGGTCAGTGCCAGGGCCGCCAGTGTGCCGAGCACCGTCGCGGCCGTCGCGGAGATGAACGCAATCCGCGCCGTCACCCAGGCCGCGTCCAGCAATTGGGCGTTGGACAGCAGCGAGCTGTACCAGCGCGTCGAGAACCCGCCCCACACGGTAACCAGGCGGGAATCGTTGAAGGAATAGATGATGAGCAGGACGATCGGCAGATAGAGGAAAGCGAACCCGAGCACCAGCGAGGCGATGTTGAAGCGGCTCAGTTGACCCTGCATGTCAGCGCCCCTGTTCCTGGGCGCGTGCCTGCGCCCGCTGGAAGAACATCATCGGCACCACGAGCAGCAGCAGCAGGATGATGGCGACGGCGGAAGCCACCGGCCAGTCCCGATTGGAGAAGAATTCCGTCCACAGGGTCTTGCCGATCATCAAGGTCTGCGATCCGCCCAGCAGGTCGGGAATCACGAACTCGCCGACGGCCGGGATGAAGACCAGCAGGCTGCCCGCCACCACGCCGGGCAGCGACAGCGGGAAGGTGATCTTCCAGAACGCCGTGGTCGGCGGACACCCGAGATCCTGCGCCGCCTCGATCAGCGAGAAGTCCATCTTCTCCAGCGAGGCGTAGAGCGGCAGCACCATGAACGGCAGATAGGAATAGACGATGCCGATGAAGATCGCCGTATGGGTGTTCATGATCTGCAGCGGCGTGTCGATGACGCCGATCCACAACAGGAACTGGTTGAGCAGTCCCTCCGGCTTGAGGATGCCGATCCAGGCATAGACGCGGATCAGGAAACTCGTCCAGAACGGCAGGATCACCAGCATCAGGAGCAGCATGCGCAGCGATGCGGGCGCCCGCGCCATGCCGTAGGCAAGCGGATAGCCGACGAGCAATGCCAGCACCGTCGAGATGCCGGCGATCACCACGCTGGAGACGTAGGCGTTGAAATAAAGCGTGTCGTCGACGAGCCAGAGGTAGTTCTCGAACGAAAGCTCGCCGAGCTTGGCGATCCAGCCGGAAAGTCCGTCTGCCATCTCGAACGACGGCAAATAGGGCGGCATCGCGATGGTGGTGGCCGACAGCGAGATCTTGAAGACGATGGCGAACGGGACAAGGAAGAAGACGAAGAGCCACAGGTAGGGGATCAGGATCACGATCCTGCTGCTGATCGCCGAGGCAAACCCGCTTGAACGCGCTTCCTCCGCGATCGCGCCGGTTGCGTCCGTGTGCAGTGCCTGAGCCATCGGTGCCCTCCGTCTAGCGCGTCAGCACCACGCCGGCATCCGGCGCGAAGGAAATCCAGGCCTTGTCATGCCAGCTCAGTTGGTCGTCGCTGATGCGCGCCGCGTTGAGCGCGCTCGCCTTGACCACCTGCCCGTCCGGCAGCTTCACATGATAGACGGTCATGTCGCCGAGATAGGCGAGGTCCCAGATTTCGCCTTCCATGACGTTCGTTGCACCGTCGGCGGGCCTGCTCGACGAGACGCGAATCTTTTCGGGACGGATGGCGAAGGCGATGCTGCTTCCGGCTGCTGCATTGCCGGCATTCTCGACGACGATGCGGGCACCGCTCGCGCCAGCGATGGTGATCGTGTCTCCCTCGCGCCCGGCGACCGTGCCTTCGAGCATGTTCACGTTGCCGACGAAATCCGCCACGAACCGCGACGCGGGCGCTTCGTAGACCTCAGGCGGGGTCGCCACCTGCATCACCTGGCCCTTGTCCATGATGGCGATGCGGTCGGCCATCGTCATCGCCTCCTCCTGGTCGTGGGTGACGACGACAAAGGTGAGGCCGAGTTCCTGCTGCAGGTCCATCAGTTCGAACTGGGTTTCCTCGCGCAGCTTCTTGTCGAGCGCGCCCAAAGGCTCATCCAGCAGCAGCACCTTCGGCCGCTTGGCGACTGAGCGCGCGAGGGCGACCCGCTGGCGCTGGCCGCCGGAAAGCTGATGCGGCTTGCGCTTGGCGAACTGTTCGAGTTTCACCAGCCGCAGCATCTCCGAAACACGCGCCGCGATGTCGGGCTTGGGCATGCCGTCCTGCTTCAGCCCGAAGGCGATGTTGGCTTCCACACTCATGTGCGGAAACAGCGCGTAGGACTGGAACATCATGTTGACCGGCCGCCGGTAGGGCGGGATACCGCGCAGGTCCTGCCCGTCGAGCAGGATGCGCCCGGCGCTCGGCTCCTCGAAGCCGGCGAGCATGCGCAGCAGCGTGGACTTGCCGCAGCCCGACGCGCCGAGAAGCGCGAAGAACTCGCGCTCGAAGATGGTCAGGGAGAGATCGTTGACCGCGGTGAAATCGCCGAACCTCTTGGTGACGTTCTCGAACGCGATGTATGGCTTGGCCTGCGGATCATTCCACGGCGCGAAGCTTCGGCGAATGCTGCCAAGCGACTTCATCGTTCCCACACCCCTTTGAACCGTCCCGTTCCGGCAGGAAAGACGCCCCGGCGGTTTGCCGCCGGGGCGTTCGGATCATTGACCCGTGACGATTCGGGTCCAGCTGCGCGTCACCAGACGCTGAGTACGGGAATCGTAGGGGAGATGGGTGAACAGCGTCGCGAGTGCCGCCTTGTCGGGATAGATCGCCGGATCCTCGATCACTTCGGGATCGATGAATTCCTGCGATGCGAGGTTGCCGTTGGCGAAGTAGACGTAGTTGGTCGCCTTCGCCATCACCTCCGGCTCCATGATGAAGTTCAGGAACTCGTGCGCTTCGTCGACATTGGTGGCGTCGCTGGGGATCGCCATCTGGTCGAACCACATCTGCGTGCCTTCCTTCGGCGCCACATAGGCAACGCCGACGCCCTGGTCTGCCTCGGCGGCACGGTCGCGCGCCTGGAGCACGTCGCCGGACCAGCCGACCGCCATGCAGATGTCGCCATTGGCGAGCGCGTTGATATATTCGGACGAGTGGAACTTGCGGATAGACGGGCGGATCGACAGCAGCACTTCTTCGGCCTTCTCGAAATCCTCCGCCTCGTGGCTGTTCGGATCGAGGCCGAGATAATTCAGGACGATCGGGATCATGTCCGTTGGGGAATCCAGCATGTAGATCCCGCAATCGGCAAACTTTTCGGCGTTCTCCGGCTTGAACAGCACGTCCCAGCTATCGATGGTCTCCGTCCCGAGGATTTCGGACACCTTTTGGATGTTGTAGCCGATGCCGACGGTGCCCCACATGTAGTTGATCGAGTATTCGCCGCCCGGATCGTACTTGTCGGTGCGCTCCGTCACCACGTCCCACATATTGGCGAGGTTGGGCAGCTTCTCCTTGTCCAGCTTCTGGAAGACGCCGGCCTGGATCTGGCGCGCCAGGAACGAACCCGTCGGCACGACGATGTCGTAGCCGGATCCACCCGCCAGCAGCTTCGTTTCAAGAAGTTCGTTGGAGTCGAACACATCGTAGACGACGCGGATGCCGGTCTTGTCGGTGAACTCCTGGATCAGCGAATCGTCGATGTAATCCGACCAGTTGTAGACGTTGACCACGCGTTCCTGGGCCATCGCCGGCACGGCCAGTGTGGCGGCGACGAGCGACGCCGTTGAAAGAAGTAGTGCCCTGCGGATCATGTTGTTCTCCTCTGTCTCGGTCTGGTTCCGCCTGCTTCGGTTCCCGTCTCGGCAGGCTCTTTGCTTGAAGCCTATTGGCGTTTTTGCGGTGCGACAAGCGTGAAAACACCGTGCGTTCAAAGATATGTCGTGCGCTCCAGCGGCGTGATCTCGCTCCAGAATGCCATGATCTCGGCGCGCTTGAGGTCCTTGTAGACTTTCGACAGCAGCGGCCCGAGCGCGCGGTCGATGAACCTGCTCTTCTCCATGAGCTGCAGCGCGTCGTCCATGTCGTCGGGCAGGAATAGCCCTTCCTCGTCGTAGGCGTTGCCTTCCACCGGAGGCGGCGGCACGGCGTTGGTCTCGATGCCCTCGACCATGCCCTGCACGATCGCGGCCATGACCAGATAGGGGTTGGCGTCGGCCCCGGCGATGCGGTGCTCGACGCGGCGGTTCTCGTCGTTGGACATCGGAATGCGCAGCGCCACCGACCTGTTGTTCTCCGCCCAGACCGCACGCGTTGGCGCATAGGAACCCGGCGTGATGCGCCGGAAACCGTTCCAGGTATTGATGAACAGGAGCAGCGATTCCGGCATCGTCTTGAGCAGGCCGGCCACTGCCGATTCAAGCGTCCTGCGTCCGTCCGGGCCTGCGAATATATTGCCGCCGTCACCGTCCAGCATCGAGGCGTGCACGTGCATGCCGTTGCCGGCATATTCCAGGAACGGCTTGGCCATGAAGGTCGCCGTCAGCCCGTGGGCGCGGGCACAGCCCATGACGATGCGGCGCAGCAGGATGACGTCGTCCGCCGCTCTCAGCGGGTCGGCGCGGTGCTTGAGATTGACCTCGAACTGGCCCGGCGCGGCCTCCTTGATGATCGTGTCGATCGGCAGGCTCTGGGCGTCGGCCGCATCGCGGATCATGTCGAAGAGTTCGGCGTGCTCGGCTAGGTCGTCGAGACCGTACATGCGCAACCGGTCCGGTCCAGCCGTGGCACCCACCGGGGCGGGCATGCCGTCGTCCCAGTCGGTAGAGGGGTCGAGCAGGTAGAATTCGAGCTCGAAGGCGACGGTAGGAAAGTAGCCCTTGGCGTTTGCCTCGGCGACCTTCTTCTTCAGCACCTGGCGCGGATCGGCCATGAACGGCTCGCCTTCCGGCGTGAATGTCTGCAGCAGCACCTGCGCGGTCTTGCGCTTGGCCCACGGCACGATCGCCAGCGACCCGCGCGTGGCCCTGCAATAGCCGTCCTTGTCTCCGGTTTCGATGTGAAGCCCGGTCGCGGCGACCTCGCGGCCCCACACATCCAGTCCATGCAACGACATGGGAAAATTGACGCCTTCCTGGAAGGCCTTCTTCAGCGCGTCGCCGGGCGCCCATTTCCCGCGCATCACCCCGTTGGGATCGACCATCAGGAATTCGACCGCCTCGATGTCGGGATGCTCTCGGACGAACTCCAGATATTCGCGTTCGTGATCCGGTGACGTGAAGCCGCTCGCTTCGCCGTCCTTGCTGGCCGTGACGACGGTGTTGCCCGTCTTCTCGTTTATTGCAGTTGTTCGTCGCTTGCTTCCGGGTTCCAGAACCCCCGTCGGAGTGGATCGCAAGATAAACCTGTATCGTTGTTGCGGATGGTCGCAGCCTGCCCTTGCGATCGGAAGCTTGTCAATGGGCAGGCGCCAGCCTCAGCGCGGCGCGGAGATGCCGCTGACGCCTGGACGTGCCGGTCGCGACAGCCGTCGGAATTGCAGCGCGATGTGAACCAGCAGCGTTGCAAACACGATCGCGCCACCGAGAAGCGTGCGTGTCGACGGCACTTCGGCGTGAACCAGCCATACCCAGACGGGTCCGAACAGGGTTTCGAAGGTCGCCAGCAGGGCCGCGTAGGCCGCCGGTATCATGCGCGCACCGGTGGCGAAGAACGCAAGACCGAGGCCGAGATTGATCGCGCCGAAGGCGAAGAGAAAGCCCATGTCGGTGCCGCTCACCATCAGCGTCGATGCCTGCGTGGCGGCAAAGGCGCCGGCGATCATCGTGCCGAGGCACATGGCCGGTGTCATGCGCACATGCGCGTATCGGCGCGTTAGCACCGTGGCGATGGAGAACACAAGCACGATGACGAGCGCCAGCCCGTCACCCATGGCCGAGACGTTTCCGGTCACCGAATCCGAGACCATGACGCCGACGCCGACGAGCACTGCGGCGATCGCCGCCCATGTCGGGCCGGAGACACGCTCGCGCAGCATCAGGAACGCGATAAGCGCCGCGAAGAGCGGCGCGCCGGCCTGGATCAGCAGAATGTTCGCCACGGTCGTGTAGGACAGCGCGATGACGAACGAGGACGTTGCGATGGCGAAGCAGCACGCAACGATCAGCCCCGGCAGTCCCATGTTGGCGAACAGGCGCATGGTGCCGGCAACCCCGTCTCGCCATGCCATGTAGCCAAGCATGAACGACGCCGCCCAGATCGAGCGCCAGAAGACCACCGTCCAGGAATCGTCGGCGTCGATGAAGCGCGCGATGACGCCGCCGAGGCTCCAGCAAAGTGCCGCAAGGAAGACGAGGACGAAACCGACGCGTTCTTCGCCAGCGGACGATGTCGCCGGAATTGGGGTGGCAGCGCTCATGACGGTTCCTCCGCGGGGCGACGCCCGCCCGATGGAATCTCCGCTAGACCCAAATTTCGGGCCGCGCGTGATCCAGCGCGGCGCAGCCATTGTGGCACCCGCGTCTGGGCATCGCCGCCGGGGTTTGATAGACGCGATGGAGCGGAAGAGGAGAGCGTTGATGAAGGCTGCCTGGTACGAAGAAAACGGCGAGGCGCGCGACGTCCTTGCAGTCGGCGAGATGGACAGGCCGGAACCGGGCGCCGGCGAGGTGCTGGTGCGCCTGCACAGCTCGGGCGTGAACCCGTCCGACGTCAAGAGCCGCATGGGCCGGCCGCTGATCGCGCCGCGCATCGTTCCCCACTCGGACGGGGCGGGCGTGATCGAGGCGGTGGGAGATGGCGTCGACGAAACGCGCATCGGGCAACGCGTGTGGACGTGGAACGGCCAGTGGAAACGCGCCTTCGGCACGGCCGCGCAATATATCGCGCTGCCGGAGCAGCAAGCCGTCCGGTTGCCCAACAGCGTCGAATTCGCCGAGGGCGCATGCCTCGGCATCCCCGCGCTGACGGCGCTGCATGCAGTCGCGCTGCACGGCGACGTAAAGGGCAAAACGTTGCTCGTCACAGGCGCGGCCGCAGCAGTCGGCCACTACGCGGTGCAGATCGCAAAGCTGCGCGGTGCGCGCGTGATCGGCACCACCTCGCCCGAGCGGCAGACGCATGCGCGCGCCGCAGGCGTCGACGAACTGATCGACTATCGCCACGAGGACGTTGCCGAGCGGGTCAAGGCGCTGACGGGTGGACGCGGTGCCGATGGCATCATCGACATGGACATGTCGTCCACCGCCGCACTGCTGCCGAAAGGCGTGCTGGCTGCCCATGGCAAGATGGTTTGCTATGGCTCGAATGTCCCCGGCGAGATCCCGCTGTCCTTCCCGGCCATGCTCTGGGGTAGCCTGACGCTGCAGGTTTTCGTTGTCTACGAACTCACGGCCGATGAGAGACGCGCGAGGATCGCCGAGCTCAACCGCCTGCTCGAAGACGGCGTCCTGAAACATTCGGTCGGCGCGCGCTTCGGGCTCGACCAGATTGCAGACGCACACGAGACGGTCGAGCGCGGCCGCCTCAGCGGCAACGTCGTGCTGGAGATCGACTGATCCCTCACTGGAAGTCGAACGCGCTTAATCCCGTCACCATCTCGTCCAGCCCGAGCGGACGCGTGACCGGCGGCTCGGCGCGGGAGAGGCAGCCCACGCGCTCGCACAGGCGGCACACCGGACCGACAGGGGTCAATCCGACCGCTCCGGCGAGTGCTGCGGCATAAACGATCTCGTCCTTGAAGCCGATGTCGCAGCCGAGCAGGATCGCAGTGCGGCGAGGGCGTTCGTTGAAGGCGCCCTGGGGGCCTTCGAGGGTGCGGGCGATGGTCAGGAATTCCGCACCGTCAGGCATCTGCACCGCCTCGACGAGGATCTGGCCGGGCTGCGTAAAGGCGGCATGCACGGGCAGTTTCGGACAACCGCCACCGAAGCGGCTTTGCGGAAATCCCTGCGCGCCGGCCCGACGGAACCGGTTGCCGGCATTGTCCAGTTCCAGCATGAAGAACGGGATGCCCGCCGCTCCCTGTCTTTGCAATGTCGTCAGGCGATTGGCCGCCTGCTCGAACGATACCCCGAACCGGGAGCGCAGCACGTCGAGATCGTATCGCGCGCGTTGCGCGGCCGACAGGAACGCCTGGTAGGGCATCATCAGCGCGTGCGCGGCGTAGCGGGCCAGCTCGAAGCGGGCGAGGCGGCGCGCCTCGTCGCTGCCCAGTTTCAGCGCCTTGAGTTCAGCCGCGATCGCCACCTGCATGCGCATCAGGCAGGCTTCCATCGCGACTTCGCGCAACTGGTCGAAAGGCGACAGGCGTTCTGAAATGAACAGGCGCTGCGAGTGCCTGTCGTAGCGCCGTCGCCAGTTGGGCATGGTGGCCACGGGCAGCACCTTTACGACGATTCCATGCTCGCGTCGCAGCCAGTCCTTGAGCGCGGCGAAGAGATCGTCACCGGCCTTGAGCACCTGAACGAAGGCCTCGGCTTCTTCCTCGATGGCTGCGAAATGATTGGCCCGGCGCTCGAACACCTCGCGCACCTCGTCCATCGGCAGACGCGCCGATGAAAGTGTTGTCGCGTGCCCCTCCCGCGCCAGAAGCTCCGACAGGTCGGACAGGCGCTCTGCCTGCTCGCGATAGGCACGGAAGAGCTTGATGATCGCCGCGGCAGCGTTGGGCGCGCCTTCGGCGATCTCGATCAGTTCCTGGTCGCCCGGCAACTCTCCCGCCAGAAGCGGGTCGGCGAAAACCTCCCGCAAGGCCGCGATCGAGCCGCCAGCCTCGCCCTGCAGGTCCTCCGGATCGACCTGATAGGCCGATGCCAGCTTGAGGATGAGCTGGACGGTAAGGGGGCGCTGGTTGCGCTCGATGAGATTCAGATAGGAGGGCGAGATACCAAGCCCTTCGGCCATCGCGGTCTGCGTCAGCCCCCTGGCGTTGCGGATGCGCCGGATGCGCGGCCCGGCAAAAATCTTCTGCTCAGCCATGGCGATAGACCCGCAAACGCGATGTAGGCGGGACAGCGCCCCCCTCTGTCCTGCCGGACATATCCCGCACGAGGGGGGCAACGTAGAGTGCCATCATGACAACCCTTTTACAAATCGAACGCGATCGCGCTTTTACAGCTTTGACAAATTTACAAGTTCAGCCTGTCAAACACAATACAGCTTCACCCCAATTATCCGAACCTTTTCCGCATTTCCCTCGTTCTTTTCGCGAACGCAATGTAAATCTGGTCATAGCGGATAGCGTCGTATCGCTGCCGATCAGACAATCGAGAATTCGACGGAGCCACATCATGACTGATTTTTACAACCTCGTCCCATCCGCTCCCGAAGGGCGCTACGAAGGCATCGAGCGCCCCTATACGGCGGACGACGTGAAACGGCTTCGCGGCTCGGTGCAGATCAGGCACACGCTGGCCGAGAACGGCGCCAACCGTCTGTGGCAGCTCATCAATCAGGACGACTACGTCAACGCGCTCGGCGCGCTGTCCGGCAACCAGGCGATGCAAATGGTGCGCGCCGGCCTCAAGGCAATCTACCTGTCCGGCTGGCAGGTCGCGGCCGACGCCAACACCGCATCGGCGATGTATCCCGACCAGTCGCTGTACCCGGCCAATGCTGCGCCGGAACTGGCCAAGCGCATTAACCGCACGCTTCAGCGCGCCGACCAGATCGAGACGGCGGAAGGCAAGGGCCTTTCTGTCGACACGTGGTTCGCGCCGATCGTCGCCGACGCGGAAGCCGGCTTCGGCGGGCCGCTCAATGCGTTCGAGATCATGAAGGCCTTCATCGAGGCAGGTGCGGCCGGCGTTCACTTCGAGGACCAGCTCGCTTCGGAAAAGAAGTGCGGCCATCTCGGCGGCAAGGTGCTGATCCCTACGGCGGCGCATATCCGCAACCTGAACGCCGCGCGGCTCGCAGCCGACGTCATGGGGACGCCGACGCTGACCATTGCACGCACCGATGCCGAGGCTGCCAAGCTGCTGACGTCCGACATCGACGAGCGCGACCAGCCCTTCGTCGACTATGACGCAGGCCGCACCGCCGAAGGCTTCTACCAGGTCAGGAACGGCATCGAACCCTGCATCGCACGCGCCATCGCCTATGCGCCGCATTGCGACCTGATCTGGATGGAGACCGGAAAGCCCGATCTCGAGCAGGCGCGCAAATTTGCCGAGGCCGTGCACAAGGCGCATCCGGGCAAGAAGCTCGCCTACAACTGCTCGCCATCGTTCAACTGGAAGAAGAACCTCGACGACGCCACCATCGCCAGGTTCCAGCGCGAGCTCGGCGCGATGGGCTACAAGTTCCAGTTCATCACGCTGGCCGGCTTCCACCAGCTCAATTTCGGCATGTTCGAACTGGCCCGCGGCTACAAGGATCGCCAGATGGCGGCCTATTCGGAGCTTCAGGAGGCGGAGTTCGCAGCCGAGGTCAACGGCTACACCGCGACCAAGCACCAGCGCGAAGTCGGCACCGGCTATTTCGACGCGGTTTCGCTGGCGATCACCGGTGGCCAGTCCTCGACAACCGCGATGAAGGAATCCACCGAGACGGAGCAGTTCCGTCCGGCGGCTGAATAACCACGCACCCCCAGGGCACCAGCCAAGGAGACGACCCATGACGCCCAAGACCCGTGTGAAGGAAAGGGCCGAGGAACAGGCCTCGACCATGAACGACGACCAGCAGGCGGTGATCCGCATGGTGGCCAACGACCTGCACCGGCTGAACCAGTCGGTCATGAAGGCGGTGGAGGCGGGCGTATCCGTGGAACTGGTCCGCTCCGCCCGTCATCACGGCGGCGACGGGAACTGGGGCGACCTGTTGATCCCCGTGATCGTGACGCAGGCGCGCGACGCCGCCTGACAGGCCGTTACCCGCAGTTTTTCCACGAGGGCGGCGCAGAGATGCGCCGCCTTTCTGCTTTCGTTTCAAGAAAATCCTCCCTCCTATACATGCTGGCGCGCTTGACATGCTTGCGTGAATCGAGAAGAAAATGCGTATCGCACGTGATTTCCTTCCGAGTCCCCCGCATCCGATCGGTACGCCCCCATGCCGCATCCAAGTTTCGAGGCCGAAGCGTCCGCGCGCGAGCCGCTGCCGGAAGCGAACGGCGATCTGGCGCTAGTCGTCAGCACGTCTCCCATCAATCGCATCGTCATGGGGCGCATTGCCGAACGAGCCGGCCTCAAGGTGGTCGCCGAGACGCCGGAATCTGCTGCTTCCGTCTTTCTGTCCCGATCCCCGGGTCTGGTGATCCTCGACGGTGGACATGACGATCGCGAATGCGAGTGCATGATGGAGAGCCTCTCAGCCCGCAGACAGGCCTCGATCGGCAAACGGCCTGTCGTCATCCTGCTTTCGAACCGCAATCCACTACCCGATCCTTTGCCCGGGCAGTACATAGACGCGGTCGTCGCAAAGCCCATCACGCCGGACCGCTTGCAGCCATTGTTGCAAAGCATGATGGACCGCCTGCAGGACTGACTTCCCTCCCCCGCCCTTTGCTTCGTGCAGGGCCCGCGTCTATAGTGCCGGCATCTCAACGAAACATTGGTGATTGATGCCTGTCCAGAAGAAGGATGCCCGCTCCGCAGGCCGGGGGACCAGCATGCGCGTACCGACCTTCGTGAAAAGCCTCCGGGGGGTAAAGACCTGGAAGGAAGCCGCTGGCTGGCTGGATTGGCGCGGCATCGAGGACATCGAGTGCATCACCCCTGACCAGGCCGGGGTCGCGCGCGGCAAGATGATGCCGTCTAAGAAGTTCACATCCAACACCTCGCTGGCGCTGCCCTCGGCGGTGTTCATGACGACGATTTCCGGCGGCTATCCCGAAGACGGAAACGGTTTCACCTATCCCGAAGACGACGGTGACCTGAAACTGGTGCCGGACCTGTCGACGCTGTCCGTCGTGCCGTGGGAAAGCGACCCGACGGCGCAGGTGATCTGCGATCTGGTGCATCAGGACGGCCGCTCGATCGAGTTTACGCCGCGAAACGTGTTGCGCCGTGTGGTGGCAGCATACGCAGAGCGCGGGCTGCAGCCGGTCGTGGCGCCGGAAATCGAGTTCTATCTCGTGCGCAAGAACCCGGATCCGGACTATCCGCTCGAACCGCCCGTGGGACGCTCCGGCCGCGCCATCGGTGGTGGCCAGGGCTATTCGATCGCGGGCGTCAACGAATTCGACGAATTGATCGACGACATCTACCACTTCTCCGAGGGCCAGGGTCTCGAGATCGACACGCTGATCCATGAGGTCGGCGCCGGGCAGCTCGAGATCAACCTGCGCCACGGCGACCCGGTCGAACTTGCCGATCAGGTGTTCATGTTCAAGCGCACGATCCGCGAAGCCGCGCTCAAGCACGAGACCTATGCCACGTTCATGGCCAAGCCGA
This sequence comes from Mesorhizobium sp. CAU 1741, assembly GCF_039839275.1. NCBI lineage: Bacteria > Pseudomonadati > Pseudomonadota > Alphaproteobacteria > Hyphomicrobiales > Phyllobacteriaceae > Mesorhizobium > Mesorhizobium sp. CAU 1741. Next base: position 480,576 of record NZ_JBDOQP010000002.1, read on the forward strand.
TCCAGGGCCAGCCGGGTTCGGCGATGCACATCCACCAGTCGATCCTGCAAAAGAAGTCCGGCAACAACATCTTCACCAACGAGAACGGCTCGGAGACGGAGGCTTTCCGCCACTTCATCGGAGGCATGCAGCGCCACATTCCCAGCGCGCTGGTCATGCTGGCGCCCTACGTCAATTCCTATCGCAGGCTGACCCAGGCGGCATCCGCTCCCGTGAACACGAAATGGGGCTACGACAACCGGACCACCGCATTCCGCGTCCCGCGCTCCGACCCGGCCGGGCGGCGCGTGGAGAATCGCATCCCTTCCTCCGACGCCAACCCCTACCTGGCGCTCGCAGCGTCGCTCGCCTGCGGATTGATCGGCATGATCAACAAGGAAATGTGCGACGCACCGGCGGGCACCACCGTCAACGAAGACGAGATCGACCTGCCCCGCGGCCTGCTCGAAGCGGTCGAACTTTTCGAAAGCGACGATGCCCTGCGCGAGGTCCTCGGCTCCGATTTCGTCTCCACCTACGCCGCGATCAAGAAGGCGGAGTTCGAGACCTTCATGGAAGTCATCAGCCCGTGGGAGCGGGAGTATCTGTTGTTGAATGTGTGAGAGTGGGCAGTGGGCAGTGGGCAGTGGGAAACAATGCAAGCCACGTAGACGAGATCAAATCCTATCGGGATCTCGTCGTTTGGCAGTGCGCGATGGATCTCGCAGTCGCTGTGTATGAACTCACGAAAAACTGGCCTCGGGACGAGATATACGGCTTGACGAGCCAGATTCGCAGAGCTGCAACGTCGGTGCCGGCGAATATCGCCGAGGGGTATGGGCGTGAGAACAGAGGTTCCTATCTTCAGTTTCTGAGAATCGCACAGGGATCACTCAAGGAATTGGAGACGCATCTCTTGATCTCGGGACGTATCGGCATCACCTCCGCGCAAGCCGTTGAGCCGCTGCTTGCGGACAGCGAACGCATAGGAAAATTGCTAAGGGGCCTCATCCGAAGGCTTGCCGAAAAATGAAGCCTTCTCTCTTCCACTCCCCCCTGCCCATTCCCCACTCCCCCCTGCCTATTTCCCAATCCCCCCTTCCCTGCCCATGACCCACACATCCCCCATCTCCCCCGGCTATTCCTGGTACGAAGCGACCGCAGGCGAGCGGCCGAGCCTTCCCGCGCTCGACGGTGACCTGACCGTCGACGTCGTCGTCATCGGCGGCGGCTTCACCGGGCTTTCGGCGGCAACGCACCTCGCCAAGGCCGGCACGAAGGTCGCGTTGATCGAGGCGCATCGCTTCGGGGACGGCGCGTCAGGCCGCAATGGCGGCCAGTTCGGTACCGGCCAGCGCGCCTGGGCGGAAGAGATGGAGGAGGAACTCGGACTGACCCGCGCCAAGGCGCTCTTCGCGCTCGCCGAGGAAGCCAAGGCTCACCTGCTGGGCTTTGCCGAGGCCAACGGCATCGACATCGACTATCGGGTCGGCCAGATGTCGGTGGTCCACAAGAAGCGCTACCTTGCGGATTACCGGGCCCATGCGGAGATCATGGCCGAGCGGTTCGACTATCCTCATATCAGTTTCATGGACGCGCAGGAGACGGCGACGCGGCTCGGCTCGACGCATTATTTCGGCGGAGTGCGCGACACGGGTACCGGTCATATCCACCCGCTCAAGCTGGTGATCGGGACCGCCCGCGTCGCCGCGCAGGCGGGCGCGGCGTTGTATGAAAACACAAAATCGACGGGCATCACCTCACAGGGTGGCAAGGTGCGGGTGACGACGCCGCGCGGCACGATCACGGCCGACAAGGCGCTCATCGCCGTCAACGCCTATGGCGAGAACCTGGAGCCGCAAAGCGCCTCCCATGTGATGCCGATCGGTTCGTTCATCGGGGCGACGGTGCCGTTGGGCGACGACAGTTCCGTCCTGCCCGGATGGGAGGCTGTGGACGACTCTCGCTTCGTGGTCCGCTATTTCCGGAAGTCACCGGACGGTCGGCTGCTGTTCGGTGGACGCGAGATTTATGCGCCCGGCAATCCGCAGGATATCGGCGACGGCATTCGCCGCCAGATCGCGGAGATTTATCCACACCTCAAGGACGTCGAGATCACCCACGCCTGGGGCGGCTATGTCGGCATCACCATGCCGCGCAAGCCGTTCGTGCGCGAGGTGATGCCGAACGTCATCTCTGCCGGAGGCTTTTCCGGCCATGGCGTGATGCTGTCCAACTTCGTCGGCAAGCTCTATGCCGAAACCGTGGCGGGCAACCGTGACCGGCTGAAGTTGTTCGAGGACCTCAAGATCCCGCCCTTCCCCGGCGGACGCCGCTTCCGCGCGCCGCTGCTATTCCTGGCGCTCAACTGGTATGCGCTGCGGGATCGGTTCTGAGATCCCAGTTCACAACGGCCAGAAGAACAAGAGTGCCGGCACCGCCACGGCGATCATCAGCAGTTCCAGCGGTGCGCCGAGGCGCCAATAGTCGCTGAACGCATAACCGCCCGGCCCCATGATGATCGCATTGTTCTTGTGGCCGATCGGCGTCAGCAACCCGCAGGTACCGGCCACGGCAACGCCCATCAGGAATGGGTCGGGCGACACACTCAGCGATTCGGCAACGCCGACACCGATGGGTGCGGCGATCAGGGCCGTTGCGATGGCGTTGAGAAAGTCCGACAGGATCATCGTCACGGCCATCACCACGGCAAGGATGGCCCACACCGGCAGTCCGTCGGTCTGCGCGATGATCGCATGGGTGATGATTTCCGTTCCGCCGGCTTCCTCGAACGCCGTACCGATCGGTATCAGCGAGGCGAGAAGCACGATGATCGGCCATTCGATCGAGCCGTAGACATCCGATGGCGTGACGATACTGGTGATCGCATAAATGCCCACCACCAGCGCCAGCGCGATCGAAAGCGGCACGAGCCCGAACACCGACAGCGAGATGGCAGCGGCGAATACGCCGATCGCCATCAGCGCCTTGCGGCGCTGGATCACCGTATGGCTGCGATCGGCGATCGGCAGTGTGCCCAACCAGTCGGCAGCGTCTGAAAGCAGGTCGACGGGACCGAACAGCAGCAGCACATCGCCCTGTCGGATCGCCAGCTTCTCCACGCGCTCCCGGAACCGGCGACCGCCGCGCGAAAGGCCCAGCAGGCTCACGCCGCGCCGGTAGCGCAGGCGCATCTCGTTGACGTTCCGGCCGATCGCCCGCGATCCTTCGGGAACGATGACTTCCATCAGCGACATCGACTTGTCGGTGAGGCCCTCGCTTTTCTCCTGCTTGGTCAGGGCCAGCTTCGCGGCACCGATAAAGGCCTCGATGGATTTGGGATCGCCCTCGAGGACCAGGAAATCGCCCTTCTTCAGTTCCGTCGCTGCGGCAAAGCCGGGCAGGCGCTTCCCGCGCCGCACGACGCCGAGGATCGTCACGTCATGCTCGTCGCCCAGTTCGTAGAGGTCCGCGGGCGTCTTGCCGATCGTCGTCGATTTCTCGGGGACGCGGGCTTCGGCGATGAACAGGTCGCTTTCCGTCATGCTCGGCCGCGTGCGCTCGGTGCGTTGCGGTATCAATCGCCAGCCCACCAGCGCGACGAAGGCAATGCCCACCGCGGCACAGACCAGGCCGACCGGCGCGAAGTCGAACATGCGGTAGGGTTCGCCCAGCGCGCGTTCGCGAAACTGCGCGATGACGATGTTGGATGGGGTGCCGATCAGGGTGATCATGCCGCCGAAGATCGTCGCATAGGACAGCGGCATCAGGGACAGCGAAGGCGAGCGGCCGGCCTTTTTTGCCGCCTCGATGTCGAGCGACATGAGGATGACGATCGCCGCGACATTGTTGATCACCGCGGAGAGGGCGGCGCCTGTCACCGACATGATGCCGATATGCACCGGAAGCGCGCGGGACGCGGATATGACGTATTGCGCGATCAGTTCGACGGCGCCTGCATTGATCATCGCGCGCGAAATCACCAGCACCAGTGCCACGATGATGGTGGCTTCGTGGCCGAAGCCCTCGAACGCGGCTTCTGCCTCGATGGCGCCCCCCAGCACGGCGATGATCAGCGCGCCGAAGGCGACCAGATCATACCGGACACGGCCCCACACGAGCATGCAGAGCAGCACGCCCAAAAGGCCGAAAATGAAAATCTGGTCATATGTCATGCAGGCGCCCCGACGCTTGGAATCAAGCCGGAACGATAACAAGTTTCCGGCTGCGTCGTTCCGCTACGCATCCTGTTTTTCAGCTCGATCAGGCGAGACGGCGCACGATGACACTGCCGGCCGAATAACCCGCGCCAAACGAGCAGATCACGCCGAGGCTTCCCTTTTCGAGATCCTCGGAATGCTTGTGAAACGCGATGATGGAGCCGGCCGACGACGTGTTGGCAAAGTCCTGCAGGACGTTCGGCTGCTCCTCGCGGCTCGGCTCGCGCCCGAGCACCTTCTGGCCGATCAGGTCGTTCATGCTCTTGTTGGCCTGGTGCAGCCAGAGCCTGTCGAGATCGTCCGGCGCGATGCCTTCATCCGACAGATGCGTCAGCATGAGTTCGGTGACCATTGGCACCACCTGCTTGAAGACCTTGCGCCCTTCCTGCATGAACTGCATGTCGCGCCGGTCGGCCATGTGGCCTTCACGGGTGCGCCGCAGAAAGCCGTTGTTGTTGCGGATATTGTTGGAGAACTCGGTGATGCAGCGCGTCGAGACGATCTCCCAGGCATTTTCCGACGTCACTTCATCGGCGCGTTGCAGCACCACCGCGGTGCAGACGTCACCGAAGATGAAATGGCAGTCGCGGTCGCGCCATTCATGGTGGCCCGAGGTGATTTCGGGATTGACCATGAGAATGGCGCGCGCCGATCCGGAACGGATCATGTCGGCCGCTGCCTGGATGCCGAATGTGGCCGACGAGCACGCCACATTCATGTCGAACGCGAAACCGTTGATGCCGAGCGCCTGCTGAACCTCGATCGCGATCGCCGGATAGGCGCGCTCGTGGTTGGAGGCGGCACAGATGACCGCGTCGATATCGGCGGCCGCGAGGCCCGCCCTGTCCAGAGCATCATTCGCCGCCGCCACGGCGATCTCGGCCATGATCGACAGTTCATCGTCGCTGCGTTCGCGCAGGATCGGCCGCATCACCTCTGGATCGAGAACGCCCTTCTTGTCCATGACGAAGCGCCGCTCGATGCCGGATGCCTTGACGATAAACTCCTCGTTGGACATCGGCATGGCATCCGCCTCGCCGGCCGCTATCGCGGCGGCGTTGGTGGCATTCTGCTTCTCGGCAAAGGTATTGTAGGAGGCCACCAGCTCGGCATTGGTGATGACCTCATCGGGCGTGAATAGGCCCGTCCCGCTGATCGCGACCCTGTGCATGGCGTTTCCCGTCGGCTTTTTTGTCGTTGCCTTTCTCTTGCATAAGGCAACGCTGGAGAAAAGCCGCGAGATGTCAGATGCACCGGCCGCCGTCGACTTCCAGCGCCACGCCTGTGATGAAGGCTGCCTCGTCGGATGCCAGCCACAGCGCGGCATTGGCGATGTCGAGCGGCGTCGAAAGGCGCCCGAGCGGGATGGAGGCGCGGAACTTGGCGCGCAGTTCCGGCGTGTCCTCGCCCATGAACTGCGCCAGCATGCCCGTCTCGCCCGCGACCGGGCAAAGGCAGTTGACGCGCACGTTCTTTGGCGCGAGTTCCACCGCCATCGACTTCGTGGCGGTGATGGCCCAGCCCTTTGACGCATTGTACCAGGTCAGGCCCGGACGCGGGCGCAGGCCAGCAGTGGAGGCGGTCGTGATGATCGAGCCGCCGCCCTGCTTGTCCATGATCGGCACCACCGCCAGCGTAGAATAGTAGATCGCCTTCATGTTGACTGCGGCGATGAGGTCGAACGTGTCCTCCGGGATCGTCAGCATGTCGCCGTTGACGTGGGTGTAGCCGGCATTGTTGACCATGATGTCGATGCGACCGAACGACGACATCGCGGTTGCGACCATCTCGTCGATCTCGGATTTCTGCGACACGTCGGTCTGCACGGCGACGGCTGCATCGCCGATCTCTCCCGCGACGCGCTCGGCACCCTTGATGTTCAAATCGGCGACGACCACCTTGGCGCCTTCCTCGGCGTAGCGCTTGGCGATACCCTCGCCGAAGCCCGATGCCGCACCCGTGACGATCGCGACCTTGTCTTGAAGCCTGCCCACAATTTTCTCCTTGGTATGTCTTAGCTCCCCTCACCGCCTTTCCGAACGGCAAGGGGCGATATCTCACCCGTGGTTGAACACGACCGTCTTGGTGGCCGACATGTCGTAAAGCGCCTCGAAGCCCTTCTCGCGGCCATGGCCGGACTTCTTGAAGCCGCCGAATGGCAGTTCGATGCCACCGCCAGCGCCATAGCCGTTGACGAAGACCTGGCCGGCGCGCACGCGCTTGGCGATGCGATGCTGGCGCGCGCCGTCCTTCGTCCAGATGCCGGCGACGAGCCCGAACTCGGTGCCGTTGGCAAGCCGGATTGCCTCGTCCTCGCCCTCGAACGGGAACAGGGTCAGCACCGGGCCGAAGACTTCCTCCTGCGCGACGACCGCCTGTGGGTCGACCGAACCGAACAGGACGGGAGCCTGGTAGTAGCCACCCGCCGGCGCGTCTTTATGCACCGACCCTTCCGCCAGCACCGAGACGTCGGCTTCCTTCGCGGCGGCGATCATGCCTGCGACACGCGCCTGCTGCGCCTTGTTGATCAGGGGGCCGAGGTCGAGGTCGGCGTCGTGCGGACCGGCGACCAGCTTGGAAAAACGCTCCGCCAGCGCAGCGGCGACCTTCTCGTAAATCGGCTTTTCGATAAGCACGCGGCTGCCGGCCGAGCAGGTCTGCCCGCCATTCTGGATGATGGCGTTGACCAGCACGGGGAGCGCTGCGTCGAGATCCGCATCGGCGAAGACGATCTGCGGCGACTTTCCGCCGAGCTCCATCGTCACGCCGCGATTGTTGACGGCGGCTGCCTGCTGGATCGCCGTGCCCGTCATCGGCGAGCCGGTGAAGGTGACGTAGTCGACCAGCGGATGCGACGACAACGCCGCGCCGGCATCGCGGCCATAGCCGGTGATGACGTTGAACACGCCTTCCGGCACGCCCGCCTCGAGCGCAAGCTGCGCGATGCGCACCGTCGTCAGCGACGCATCTTCCGCTGGCTTGACCACCAGCGTGTTGCCCATGGCAAGTGCGGCGCCCGCGACGCGGGCAAGGATCTGCATCGGGTAGTTCCAGGGGATGATGCCCGCCACCACCCCATGCGGTTCGCGCAGCGTCAATGCGGTATAGCCGTCAAGGAACGGGATCGTGTCGCCGTGGATCTTGTCGCCGGCGCCGCCGTAGAATTCGTAATAGCGCATCGTCGCCGTCACGTCGGCTTTGCCCTGGCGGGCAGGCTTGCCGGTGTCACGCGATTCGAGCGCGGCGAGTTCGTCGCCATGCTTTTCGACCAGATGGAACAGGCGGGTCAGGCAACGGCCGCGCTCGACGGCTGGCATGCGGCTCCACGGCCCCTCGTGAAACGCCTTGTGGGCAGACCTCACCGCCTTGTCGACGTCGGCCGCGTTGGAGGCCGGGATCGACGAGAATACCTTGCCGTCCGAGGGGCTGGCGACGTCGATGCGCGCGCCTGACATGGCGTCGACGGGCTTTCCGTCGATCAGGTTCATGAAGGCCGTGCCTTCGGCAACGGTGCGGGAAAGGGGCGTGCCCATGGTCGCAATCTCCATCGTTCGGGATCGTCCCGTCCTATCTTCTTGAAAGGACGGGTGCGATGGACCAGTTTGATCGTGGTGACAAACCCAGACCGGCCACCCGTGTCAAGGCTCTTGAAAGCCACGTTCCGGTCTGGCCTTGTTAAATCGATTAGACTATAGAGTCTTCGCAGCTGCGAACGTCAGGATTCCCGAGCCCTCATGACCAGTCAGATCATTCCGGTCGACGCATTCGACTTCATCATCTTCGGTGCCACAGGCGACCTTGCGGAGCGCAAGCTGCTACCGGCGCTCTACCAGCGCCAGCTCGCCGGCCAGTTCACCGAGCCGACCCGCATCATCGGAGCCTCGCGCTCGACGCTTTCCGACGACGAGTACCGCGGCTTCGCGCACAGCGCGATCACAGAGCACGTAAGGGCCGAGGAGATCGACGCGGCCGAACTCGACCGGTTTCTCGGCCGTCTGTCCTATGTACCCGTTGATGCAAAATCCGGCGAGGGTTTCCAGCAGTTGAAGGATGCGATCGGCCACAGCAAGGCGGTCCGCGCCTTCTATCTCGCCGTGGCGCCGGGTCTGTTCAGCGACATCGCCGCGAACCTCGCGAAGCATGGCCTCAACGAAGGCGACCCACGCATCGTCGTCGAGAAGCCGATCGGCCGCGACCTGGTCTCGGCGCGCCAGCTCAACGACGCCATCGGCGCCGTCTTCGCCGAACACCAGATCTTCCGCATCGACCACTATCTCGGCAAGGAGACGGTGCAGAACCTGATGGCGCTGCGCTTCGCCAATACGCTCTACGAGCCGCTGTGGAACTCGACCCATATCGACCATGTGCAGATCACCGTGGCCGAGACGGTCGGGCTTGAGGATCGGGTCAGCTACTACGACAAGGCCGGCGCGTTGCGCGACATGGTGCAGAACCACATGCTGCAGCTCCTGTGCCTGACGGCCATGGAGCCGCCATCGTCGATGGACGCCGATGCGGTGCGCGACGAGAAGTTGAAGATCCTGCGTTCGCTCAAGCGCATCAACGGCAACGAGGCTCCAAAGCTGACAGTGCGCGGCCAGTACAAGGCAGGCGCGTCCGCCGGGGGAGCGGTGAAAGGCTATGCCGACGAACTCGGCGCGGACAGCGACACGGAAACCTTCGTCGCGCTGAAGGCGGAGATCGCCAACTGGCGCTGGGCCGGGGTGCCGTTCTACCTGCGCACCGGCAAGCGCATGGCCGATCGCGTCTCGGAGATCTGCATCCAGTTCAAGCCCGTGCCGCACTCGATATTCGACGACAGCGCCGGCGTCGTCACCGCAAACCAGCTCGTCATCCGTCTGCAGCCCGACGAAGGCGTCAAGCAGTGGATCATGATCAAGGATCCCGGCCCCGGCGGCATGCGCCTGCGCCACGTGCCGCTCGACATGAGCTTCGCCGACGCATTTGAAGTGCGCAATCCGGACGCCTATGAGCGCCTCATCATGGATGTGGTGCGCGGCAACCAGACGCTGTTCATGCGCCGCGACGAGGTCGAGGCTGCATGGCAGTGGATCGATCCGATACAGGCGGCCTGGGCGGAGAACCGACACACGGTGCAGGGCTACACGGCCGGCACCTGGGGTCCTTCCGCATCGATCGCGCTGATCGAGCGCGACGGGCGGACATGGCACGAGAGCATGTGAGCGGCATGAACCGTCTGCCGCACGAACCGCACGACTTCGCCTTGCCGGACGCCCTCGCCGCAGCGCTTGCCGACAAGGTGGCAGGCCTGCTGACCGAGGCGATCAACCAGCGTGGTGCAGGCTTTCTCGCAGTTTCCGGTGGCTCTACTCCCGCCCGCTTTTTCGAGGCTTTGTCCGGGAAGCAGCTCGACTGGGCGAAGATCGTCGTGACCCTCGTCGACGAGCGGTTCGTGCCGGAGAGTTCGGAGCGCTCAAACGCGGCGTTGGTCAAGGCAAAACTGCTTGTCGGGCAGGCCGCGTCCGCGCGCTTTGCTCCACTCTACAATGATGCCAAGACCGTCGAGGCGGCGGCGGCGAAAGCCGGCGAATCGCTTCGGGATTGCCCCTGGCCCCTCGACGTCGCCATTCTCGGCATGGGCACCGACGGGCACACCGCCTCGTTCTTTCCGGACGCCGACAATCTCGCCGATCTTCTCGATCCCGCAAGCGACCGCGTCGTCTTGCCCGTCCGCGCGAAGAGCGCGGGGGAGCCGCGTTTGACGCTATCGCTTGCACGCCTCGTGGAGGCGCGATTTCTCGCTCTTCACATCGAGGGCGAGCAGAAGCGCGCAATTGTCGAGGAAGCGTTGTCGCCCGGCAGCATCCTGCCGATCAGCGCGGTTTTCACCCATTCGACGAAGCCGGTACCTGTCTACTGGGCCGGCTGAAGGAGCAGCCAGATGACAGCCAGATCAGACATCGAAGCCATTACCCAGCGCATCCGCGAGCGTTCGAAACCCGGCCGCGAGGCCTATCTCGCGCGGGTTGACGCCGCGATCGCGCAAGGCCCGCACCGCACCGTCCTGTCGTGTGGCAACCTTGCCCATGGCTTTGCCGCCTGCGGGCCGGTCGACAAGGAGCGCCTGGCGACCGACCGGGTGCCGAACATCGGCATCATTACGGCCTACAACGACATGCTCTCGGCGCACCAGCCCTTCGAGACCTACCCGCAGCTCATCAAGAAGGCGGCAAGCGAGGCCGGTGGCGTGGCGCAGGTGGCCGGTGGCGTTCCGGCCATGTGCGATGGCGTCACCCAGGGCCAGCCCGGCATGGAACTGTCGCTTTTCTCGCGCGACGTCATCGCCATGTCGGCGGCGATCGGGCTGTCGCACAACATGTTCGACGCGGCCGTCTTTCTCGGCGTCTGCGACAAGATCGTGCCCGGCCTCGTCATTTCAGCGCTGACCTTCGGGCACTTGCCGGCGATCTTCGTGCCGGCCGGTCCGATGACGTCCGGCCTGCCCAATGACGAGAAGGCGCGCATCCGCCAACTTTACGCCGAGGGCAAGGTGGGCCGCGCCGAACTACTGGAGGCGGAGTCGAAATCCTATCACGGCCCCGGCACCTGCACCTTCTACGGTACGGCCAACTCCAACCAGATGCTGATGGAGATCATGGGGCTGCACACGCCCGGCGCGTCCTTCGTCAACCCGAACACGCCGCTGCGCGACGCGCTGACCCGCGAAGCTGCGCGACGGGCGCTGGCGATCACCGCGCTTGGCAACGAGTTCACGCCGGTCGGGCACATGATCGACGAGCGTTCCTTCGTCAACGGCGTCGTCGGGCTGCACGCCACGGGCGGCTCCACCAACCACACGATCCACCTGATCGCGATGGCAGCGGCAGCCGGCATCCGGCTCACCTGGCAGGACATCTCCGACCTCTCCGACGTCGTGCCGCTGCTGGCCCGGGTCTATCCCAACGGCCTTGCCGACGTGAACCATTTCCACGCCGCCGGCGGCATGGGCTATCTCATCCGCGAACTGCTCGATGCGGGCTACCTGCATGAAGACGTGCGCACCGTGTGGGGCGAAGGCCTGCGCCCCTACACGATCGAGCCGCATCTGGGCGACGACGGCTCGGTCGCGCGCATTCCCGCGCCGGCGATCAGCGGCAACGACAAGGTGCTGACCCCGGCGACGAAACCGTTCCAGGAAAGTGGCGGCCTCAAGGTGCTCAAGGGCAATCTGGGCGCCGCGATCATCAAGACGTCCGCCGTCAAGCCGGAGAAACGGCTCATCGAGGCGCCGGCGCGTGTCTTCCACAGCCAGGAAGAACTGAACGACGCCTTCAAGGCCGGCGAACTCGACCGCGATTTCGTCGCGGTGGTCCGTTTCCAGGGCCCGAAGGCCAATGGCATGCCGGAACTGCACCGGCTGACCACCGTGCTGGGCGTGCTGCAGGATCGGGGTTTCAAGGTGGCGCTGGTCACCGACGGGCGCATGTCCGGCGCATCGGGCAAGGTGCCTGCGGCGATCCACGTCACGCCAGAGGCGCTCGATGGCGGCATGATCGGACGCATCGAGAACGGCGACGTCATCCGTCTCGACTCCGAAGCCGGGACACTGGAGATCAAGGTCGGCGACGGCGTTCTGGCCAGCCGCATCCCCGCTGCGCCCGACCTGGCCGCCAACGGCTTCGGCATGGGCCGCGAACTCTTCGCCGGCATGCGTGCCCTGGCAACCCGCGCCGAGAACGGCGCAAGCGCATTCGGCGAAGCGGCTTAAGTCCGCCTTCAGGGCACGGTGACCTCGGCGCGCTCGCCGGCCTTGATCGTGGCCGGCGCTTCGGCGCGGCCGCCATTGTCGGGCAATTCCCGAACCACGACGTAGTCGCCGGCAGGCAGCGTCGTCTGGTGCGCTTCACCGTAGGCGAAGCTGACGCTCTTCCTGTTGCCCTGGATGTCTTTTGCCGCGCTCAGAATCTCGATCGAATTCGCACCCGGTGCGCTTGCCGCAAGGACGCCGGCGTTCAGCACGATTTCCACGTCGACGCGCTCACCGACCTTGATGGCGAACGGCGCTTCCGCCCTGGCTTCGCCCATGCTGCCAACTGCGATGTAGTCCCCTGCTGGCAGGTCGTAGCCATTGTCCGGCCCGTAGCCATAGCTGATGCTTTCGCGGCTTCCGTCCATGTTCTTGGCCGCCTTGAGAACCTCGAAGCTGACGCCACCCTCTTCGACCCTCATGCCGGGAACATAGAATGCGTTGAGCACCACGCGACCGACACCGATCACGATGTCCCTCTCGACCGTTTCGCCGGCTGCGAGCGCGATGGTCTCGGTGACTTCGCCTTTCCCTATGCTCACCGTGACGATCTGCTCCCCCGCCGGGAAGACCTCGTTGGCAACGCCATAGATCGTCGCCTCGCCCTCGCCGGGATAATCGACGACGGTCGTCGCGCCGTCAGGCACTTCGGCGCCTTCGTTCGGCAGCGGTCGGATGATCAGCCTGCCGGCATTGAGCACGAAATGCGGCTTGGCCACGGCGCCGGCTTTGATCGTCACCGTCTGCTCCACCTCGGCCTGGCCATAACGCGCCACGACAACGTAATCGCCAGGCTCCAGATTGCCGCGCCAGCGACCGTAGTCGGTCGAGACATAGTCGCCGCGTTGCCCGTCTGCCGTCGCGCGATAGACTTCATAGGCGTTGCCGGCGTCGTCGCCGAGGTCGTCCGTGTCCTCGGAAAGCGCGACCGTCGGCACGATGTTGAACACGGCGGCGGCTTCGGGTTCAGGCGCCGGCGCGGGTGCAGGCCCCGCCGGTGCTTCCGCAACCACCGTCTGGGTCAACGCGTCGCTGAGCCCCGGGCCATCACTCGCCTGGATGTAGCGTCCGCCGGTGTTTTCCGCCAGGCAGGCCACTTCCCTGCCTTCCTCGCGCGACAGGCCGAAACCCACGACATGGGCGGTGAAGTCGACGCCCGACCGTTCCAGTTCGAGCCCAAGGGCGCACGGGTCGGCATTGCAGGTCTCGATCCCGTCGGTGACAAGCACCACCGTGGCCTTGTCTTCGGTGTATCTCAGTGCTTCCGCGGCCCGCTTTACCGCTTCCGAAAGCGGTGTCTTGCCGAGGAAGCGCATCGATCCCGCGGCATCCGAAATAGCTGTACCGGTGCCCGTGGCAGGCTCGACGACCAGTTCGATGTCGGCGCAATTGCCCTTTTCGCGGTGACCGTAGGCCATCAACCCGAGCGCGATGTCTGACGGCACTGTCTGGAGAACGGTGCGCAGCGTCTCGCGCGCGATCTCGAGTTTCGGCTTGCCTTCGATCTGCCCCCACATCGAGCCCGACGCGTCAAGCACGATCATCGTCCTGTCGGCCGCCTGCACTTCCACCGACGAAAAGAGTGAAGTCCACGCCAGAAGCGCGCCTGCCGCCAGATGTTTCATCCGCTCGGTTCCTCGTGGAATCTTACGTAACGGAAGCTATGAGGCTGGCGCCACAAAGGCAAGTCGTCCCGTTGTACTAGCCCTCGGCGGCTCTGGCACATTGCCGCCTTGTCGGTACACGCCTAGCGTGCCCCGCATGATTGCAGACCGGCCGGCCTTTGGCGTTCTCCTGATGATCGGATTTTGCGCCATCGCACCGCTGGGTGATGCGGTGGCCAAGTTGCTTGGCGAAACCATCCCGCTGGGCCAGTTGATCGCGGTGCGGTTCGCCGCACAGGCCTTGCTGCTGCTGCCGATCATCTGGCTGACGGGGCGTAGCCTGGCGGTGAGCCCTCGCATCCTGCGGATCGCCGCCTTGCGCACGGTGCTGCACATCATCGGCATCGGCGGGATGTTCACCGCGCTGCGCTATCTGCCACTGGCCGACGCAGTGGCGATCGCCTTCGTCATGCCGTTCATCATGCTGCTGCTCGGACGATGGTTGCTCAACGAAGAAGTCGGCCCGCGCCGGCTTGCTGCCTGTGTCGTCGGTTTCATCGGCACGCTTCTGGTCGTCCAGCCGAGCTTTGCCAATGTCGGCTGGCCGGCCTTCCTGCCGCTCGTGGTCGCCGTCGTGTTCTCGTTCTATATGATCGTCAGCCGGCATATCGCCAAGGAAGCCGACCCGCTGGCGCTCCAGGCGATCAGCGGCATCATGGCGACCCCCTTCGTCGTCTTCGCAATCTGGCTCGGCCACGACAGCGGCTTTGAATGGCTGGGGCTCAAGGCGCCGGACGGTTACGAGATATTCCTGCTCATCGCCATCGGCTGCCTCGGCACGCTGGCCCACCTCCTGATGACGTGGTCGCTGCGCTTCGCCCCGTCGGCGACGCTCGCACCGATCCAGTATCTGGAAATTCCGTTCGCAACGGCGATCGGATGGATCGTTTTTTCCGACCTGCCCAACGGTCTTGCAGCGCTTGGCATCGCGATCACGATGGCTGCCGGCCTCTACATCGTCTATCGCGAACGTCGGCGTGTGGAGCCTATCCCGCCCGAAACCTGATACGCGGCAGCGGAACCAACGCCACTCCAATCCGTTCATTTGCCGCTGGGACCCCATTTTGAAAGGGCGCAAGGCCCGCTCGGCGTCGTGGCCACACGGCGCGGAGATTTTTCATGCCAGGAGAGGGAGTAAATCGATGTCCGAAGGACCCACAGTCATCAACACCGGCGGCGGCGGCAGCGGCGGCTGGGCCGTCGCGATCATTCTCGCAGTCGTCCTTGTCGTCGGCGCCCTTTGGGTATTTGGCGGTCTGGATTTCGGCGGCGGCGGCGATGCGGTCACGATCGACGTGCCGGCAGTGACCATCGACCCGGCCGACTGACGCGGAGCGTCGCAGGGTGCGCGGCCACATGCGCCGCCACCCCAGCGACGCCTCAGTAGGTGGTGCGCCGTTCCTCGCTCGGGGGGCGGCCGAAAAGCAGCCGATAGCTCTGCGCGAAATACGAATGCGACGTGAAGCCCGTCGCGATCGCCACGTCGAGGATCGGCATGTTCGTCTGGCGCAGGAGTTCGCGGGCGCGCTCGAGCCGCAGGCGCATGTAATAGCGCCCCGGCGTCATGTTCAGGTGGCGCAGGAACAGGCGTTCCACCTGTCGCACCGAAAGACCCGCCGACTTCGCCAATTGAACCGCCGAATACGGTTCATCGAGGTTGTCGGCCATCAGCTCGACGATCTTGCGCAGCTTCTCCGACTTGCCCGTCAGGTCGCGCTCGGGACCGACCCGCTGGCGGTCGTCGGCGGAGCGGATGCGCTCATGCTGGAACTGGTTGGCGACCTCGTTGGCCAGGTTCTGGCCGAAATCGGAACGGATGATCTCCAGCATCAGGTCGATCGACGTCGTGCCGCCAGCGCAGGTATAGCGCTTTCGGTCGATCTCGAAGACGTTGCCGGTGCAGTTGATCTCGGGAAAACGTTCCTTGAAGCCGGCCTTGTTTTCCCAGTGGATCGTGCAGCGATGACCCTCGAGCTGGCCCGCCTCGGCCAGCAGGTAGGAACCCACCGACAGGCCTCCCAGCGCCGCGCCACGGCGACCTAGCGACCGAAGCGCACCGAGCACCTTCGACTTGCCGGGAAACTCGTAGGACATACCGGCACAGACGAACAGGATGTCCACCGCAGGCAGATCGTTGATCGCATAGTCGACCTTGATCGGCAGTCCATTGGACGCAATCATCGTGTCGCCGTCAGGAGACACGGTCGTCCAGCCGTAGAAGTCACGGCCCAGAAGGCGGTTGGCGGAACGTACGGTATCGATCGCCGCCGCCAGCGAAAACATGGAAAACTTGTCCACCAGCAGGAATGCGAACTGGCGACCAGCCTGTGCGGTATCGGTCATGACGGCCCGTTCTACAGGTTCGGGCTCCGGCCGCAAAGGGACCGGCAGCCCGTCCGGTTCAGAAGCGCGGCGGGGTGACGCCCGCGACGCGGCAGGCGGAAACCAGCGTGTTGGCCATCAGCAGCGCAATGGTCATCGGCCCGACCCCGCCCGGGACCGGCGTGATCGCGCCCGCCTTTTCTGCTGCTTCCGCAAAGGCGACGTCACCGACGAGGCGGGTCTTGCCCTCGCCCTTCTCCGGCGCGGGTATGCGATTGATGCCGACGTCGATGACCGTTGCACCTTCCTTGATCCAGTCGCCCTTGACCATCTCGGGGCGGCCGACCGCCGCCACCACGATGTCGGCTGTGCGGCACAGCGCCGGAAGGTCCTTGGTTCGCGAATGGGCAACGGTGACCGTGCAATTGGCGGCCAGAAGCAGGTTCGCCATCGGCTTGCCGACGATGTTGGAGCGACCGACAACGACGGCGTTGAGGCCGGACAGATCGCTTCCCCTGACACGCTCGATCAGCAGCATCGAGCCGGCGGGCGTGCAGGGCACGAAGGCGGTGTCGACTTCGCCGGTCCCGAGCCTGCCGACATTGACGAAGGTGAAGCCGTCGACATCCTTTTCCGGATCGATCGTCTGGATGATGGCGCCGGCGTCGATGTGGTCGGGCAGCGGAAGCTGGACGAGAATCCCGTGGATGGCCGGATCGGCATTGAGCGTCTCGATCAGCGCCACGAGATCAGGCTGGCTCGTGTCGGCGGGCAGCGTGTGCTGCACAGAGTGGAAGCCGCACTCCTTGGCCTTCTTCGACTTCGACGCGACATAGACCTGGCTTGCCGGGTCCTCGCCGACAATCACCACCGCCAGGCCCGGCTGCACGCCCTTGCCCGCCAGTCCGCGCGTTGCATCCGCTACGGTCGCGACGACGCTTTCCGCAACCTGTTTCCCGTCGATGATCTCGGCCATGATTCTCCCCCGTCACTGTTCGGGTTTCGCATCGCATTCTCGCGATCCGAGCGCAAGGCGATGCCGCCATTGCGCCCTGTCATGCCGCAAACCTGAAAATCGCAGATCCTCGCTTACGTGCCGTAGCGATCGTCGGCGAAATCCTCGATCGCCTCGCGCAATGCGCGAAGGCTGTGGCGGATTTCCTCGATCGCCGCGTCGGTGCGCCGGTCCATGTGGCGATCGCGCTCGTAGTGATCGAGGCGCGGCAGCGATTGCTGCTGAGGATGGGCTGCGACCGGCACGTAGACGACCGTTGGACCCTGCGGATGTCCGTAGCCCGGTTGCGCGTAGTATGGCGGAACCTGTGGCGCATAGCCGCGCGTGTGTGCCCAGGGGTCGTTGGCGGCCGGCACCGGCGGATACCATCCCGGCGCGGCGTGTTGCTGCATCTGCGGATGCTGCGGCGCGGGTGCGTAGCCCATCGGTTGCGGCTCCGGCTGGCCTTGATTTTGGGCTTGCGCGGAGGGCGAAGCGTGAGGTGGGTAGGGATACATGGCTTCTGTCTCCTTGGATTGATAAACGGCGGCGGCCGGGACTTCCCCATCCGCTTCCCAGACCGCTTCGCTATGGTGGTAATGATGATGCTCGGGGTCGTCATACGAGCCGCCCTCGACAGGCTGCTCGTCGTAATTTCGTTCTGCCCGGCGCCAGCCAACGAAGCCGAGCCCGGCCAGCATGCCACCCAGCCCGCCGGCCAGGGTCAATGTCGGCATCGAGGGACTGGCAGCCTGCATCGGCGCCTCGGCCTGCGAAAGCACCCGCAGTCCGGCGGCAGCCGCTTCGGCGCCATCAGACGTGCTCATCGCGTCCTCGTAGGCCGCCCGCCTGACTTCGGCCGCACGCTCCAGTTCACGCAGCGTCGCCAGCTTCTCTTCGCCTGCCGATCCGTTTCCAAGCGCACCTGAAAGCCGCGATGCGATGTCGTCTTGCTTCTGTTTCGCCTGCTGCATCCGCTCCTCGAGTGAGGCGGCAATCTGCTGCTTCTGCAACTCGACTTCGCGCACCGCGCCGTCGAGGCCGGCCCGCGCGGTCACCAGATCGGGATGGCGCGGCCCCAGCTTGGCGGACAGGTTGTCGACCATACGCTTGGCCTCGGCCTGCCTGGCGATTGCCGCATCCAGCGGGCTCGGTGACGAATCAGTCGGGATCGATCCTGTCGCCGTCATGTCGAGGTCGCCGCGACCCATGAGCTGAGCTTGCGCGGTGAGCGTCTCTGTCCTGTCGCGGGCGGCTGCCAGTTCACGGCCGAGCTTTATTGCCTCGTCAGCGCTCGGCAGGCCGTTTTCGGTCCTGAAATTTGCCACCGCGCGTTCGGCGGCTGCGAGTTCCGCTCTCAAGTCCTCGGCAACGGCTCCACCTGCAGAGCCGCCAGCGACATTGTCCAGGAACAGGCCCGACATCGTATTGGCAATGATTGCCGACTTTTGCGGATCGGACGAGCGAACCGATATGGCGATCACCGCGGAAGCCGGCTCCCGCCTGGCTTCGACTGCCGCTGCCAGTCTCTCGACGGCGCGGCGGCGGCGCTGCTCGACGGTGCGCGCACCGTCTCCGGCAAACAGATCGCCGAAATTCGCCAATGCGCCCGTGATCCCGAAAGGACCGGCCGCATCGCCGTTGAATTCCGGGTCGGCGGAAAGGTTCAGTCGATCGACGGCTGCGTTCAGCGTCACGCCCGAGCGCAGCATGCGAAGCTGGTTCTCGACCACGGCCAGCGACGCATCCGTCGAAGCCACGCTCGCCAGTTGCATCGCGTTGGGGTCGATCAGAAGTTCGCTGGTCGCGACATATGTCTGTGGCCAGGCAAAGGTCAGCGCCGCGCCCAACACGGCGCCCGCCACCGTCAGGCCAGTGACGATGCGCAAACCGCCGCCCTGCTCTTCGATGGGTGCGGTTTCGTGCTCATTCGGCGCGGGCGCCGTATCAGCGTACTGCTCGACGCCCACCATCGACAACAGCGATGGCGCACGATCGGGTATCGGGTATTCGAGACGGCTGGACATGAATGCCTGCAGGTTGACGCGTGAGGCTCTCGACCGGGGTGAATGGTTAAGTCAACCTAAACAGGGATAGGAAACAAAAGGTTAATCCACTCGCCACAAACGGGTAGATGACCGCATTGATCAATCGCCCCGCGCGACCTAAACCCGTCGACATGATTTTTCCCGGGATGCCCCGGAAAGCGTGGAGGTGACGATGGCGGTCAAGATGGTGCTCGTGGGCTGCGGCAACATGGGATACGCGATGCTGGCGGGCTGGATCTCGTCCGGACGGCTTGCGCGCGACGAGGTGATCGTGGTGGAGCCGGCCGAGGCGTTGCGCACGCGCGCAGGCGCGCTCGGGGTCGGCGCGCTTTCCGATTCGGCCGATCTTCCACCGGATGCCGCGCCCGCGCTCGTGCTGTTCGCGGTCAAGCCACAGGTGATTCTCGACATCGTGCCCGCCTATAAGCGCTTTGGAGGCACCGCCACTTATCTCAGCGTCGCGGCCGGCACGCCGATTGCCGCGTTCGAGAAAGCTCTCGGCGACGTTCCCGTCATGCGCGTCATGCCCAACACGCCGGCGGCGATCGGCAAGGGCATGATGGTGGTCGTCTCCAACGACAGGGTCGCCAGCGAGACGAAGACCGTCGTACTGGATCTGCTATCGGCCAGCGGCGCGGTGACCACCATCGACGACGAAAGCCTGATGGACGCGGTGACGGCCGTTTCGGGCTCGGGCCCGGCCTATGTCTTCCATTTCATCGAATGCCTCACGGAGGCCGGAAAGCAGGCGGGCCTGCCGGAGGACACCGCCAAGCTGCTCGCCATGCAGACCGTCTTTGGCGCAGCTTCGCTTGCCGCCGAGAGCCCGGACGCCCCCGGCGAACTGCGCCGTCAGGTCACCAGCCCCAACGGCACGACGGCTGCTGCGCTGAACGTGTTGATGGGCGACGATCGGCTCAAGACTCTTGTAGTTGAAGCCGTCGAAGCCGCCAGGAAGCGCTCGGTGGAGCTCGGCAAGTAGCACCGCGGCGCAAACTTCGTGCAAGCTTGCTCCGGTAAGCTGCGGCGACCATAGAAGCGTCCGGCACGCAGGCTGATCGACATGAACGCAACTCACGAGGGGAAGAGACGCCTGTCTCCGTCCACAGCGGTGGCCGTCGCCGCCGCCGCGGCGGGCGCGGCGGCGTCGGGTCTCGTGGTGCTCGTCATCGAAATCGCCCCCGGCTCGTTCACCGCCCTGGCGGTTGCTATCGTGCTTGCGTCGCTACTTGCCGGTTTGGTCTCGTGGGCGACCGCGCGGCTTGCGGTGCGCGCGGAACTTTCGTCGATCGCGCAGGCCGTCGTGCGGCTCGAAAGGCAGGATTTCACCACGTCGGTACCCGCATCCTCGGCGGAGGCCGGCGAACTCGTTGCCGCCCTGCAAAGCTGCCGTGCCACACTCGGCGATAGGCACAAGGTCGCCAAGGCGCACGCCGCCGTTGCCCGCCTGCTCGGCAACGCGATCAAGCGATTGGCCGAAGGCGATCTCGCCGCGCGCATCACCGTGGACCTGCCGGAGCCCTATCGCGGCTTCCGCAACGACTTCAACGGCTCGATGGAGGCGCTCGAGGCGGCGTTCGGCGGGCTGGCGGATACGGGAGGACGGCTTTCAGGCCGCGCGCGCGCCATCGGCGAGGCCGCCGACGAACTGTCGCGCCGCGCGACAAAACTGTCGGAGCGGCTCGATGCCGACTTGAGGGCAATCGACATCGGCGCACGGCGCGACCCCGCCGAGGCGTTGCGCCTCGCGCGGCACACGCTGGACGGTGTCGTGATCGCCACCCACCGCAACCGGGCCGCCGCCGCCCGATTCGATGAACTCGGCCGCGGGCTGGCGCGCGAAGCCGAGCGCCTGTTCGTTCTCGCCGGCGTCGAGCAGCCTCGCGGCGCGCCGGTCGCGAAACCGGTTCAAGACCAAGGTTTGCCGGCCGCCGCTTTTCCCGTCTCGCTCGGAGCAACGGCTCTCAAACTCCACCGTTGAGAAATCCGCATCGCGCGGCAATGCGCCTTGACTGTCCTCCTCCATCTGAAATGATGGCCGTGAAGTGACGTAAGGGGATGCGCGTGACGGGAACCAGAGCGACGGATCGTATCGCGTGAGCGAGGCAATACGGCTCTACGTGCGGTGGGTGGACACCTTCAATCGCTGGGTCGGCCGCTTCGCCATGCGGCTCATCTTCGTCATGGCAGCCCTGATGCTCTACGCGATCGGCTCGCGGCTGTTTTTCGGCGCTCCGGTGAACTGGAGCATGGAGATGTCGCAGTTCCTGCTCGTCTCCTATTTCCTGCTCGGTGGCCCCTACTCGATGCAAATGGGGTCCCATGTCCGCATGGATCTGTTCTACAGCCAGCTTTCCGCGCGCCGCCGTGCGGCGACGGATGTCTTCACCATTCTGTTCGTGATGTTCTACCTCGGCGTGCTCTTGTGGGGCGGCATCTCGTCCACCGAATATGCCTGGTCCTATAACCAGAAGAACTACACGTCCTGGGCGCCGCCGATGTGGCCGGTGAAGGCCGTGATGACCTTCGGAATCTTCCTGATGCTGCTGCAGGCGATCTCTGCCCTGTTCAAGGACGTCGCCATCGCGCGCGGGAAGCCGATTGAATGAGTTCCGAACTCATCACCCTGTTCATGTTCACCTCGATGCTGCTGCTGATGGCGACGGGGCAGCGCGTGTTCGGGGTCATCGGGTTCGTCGGCGCGGCGTTCGGCTTGTGGCTCTGGGGCCAGGGGTCGGCCGAACTGCCGTTCAATGCCACGATCCAGGTGATGAACTGGTTCCCACTGATCACGGTGCCGTTCTTCGTGTTCATGGGATACATGCTGTCGGAATCCGGCATCGCCGCCAATCTCTACCGCATGTTCCACGTCTGGTTCGGCGGGCTGCGCGGCGGCCTGGCCATCGGCACGATCGGCCTGATGGTGCTCATCGCGTGCATGAACGGCCTGTCGGTGGCGGGCATGGCGATCGGCGCCACGGTCGCCCTGCCGCAATTGCTGGCGCATGGCTACGACAAGCGCATGGTCACAGGCGTCATCCAGGGCGGGTCGTCTCTCGGCATCCTGCTGCCGCCGAGCGTGGTGCTGGTGCTCTATGCCATGATCGCGCGCCAGCCGGTGCTGCAATTGTGGCTGGCCGGTATCATGCCCGGCCTGCTGATGGCCGCGCTGTTCACCATCTACATCTGGTGGCGTTGCCGCCGGAACCCGGAAATGGGACCAGCACTTCCGCCCGAAGAACTCGCAGCCATCACGCGATCCGAAAAGCTGAGGCTGCTGTCGGCGGGCCTTCTGCCGCTGGGCATCTTCGGCGCCATCATGAGCCTGTTCATGACCGGCGTGACCAGCCTCGTCGAAAGCTCGGTGATCGGCGCCCTGCTTGCCACGCTCGCCGCGCTCTTCACCGGGCGGCTGAATTCAAAGGTGCTGGAGGAGACCACGCGAAACACGCTCGGCGTGTCGTGCATGTTCCTGTGGATCATCCTGGGCGCCCTGTGCTTCTCCTCGGTCTATGACGGGCTGGGCGCGGTGCGCGCCATCGAGGCGCTGCTGCTCAACACGTGGGACCTGTCGCCCTGGACGATCCTGATCATGATGATGGCGTCGTTCGTGGTGCTGGGCATCTTCCTCGACGACACCGCGATGCTCGTCATCGTCGCGCCGCTCTACATCCCGCTGGTGCGCAGCCTCGGCTTCGACCCGATCTGGTTCGGCGTGCTCTACACCATCACCTGCCAGATCGCGTACATCACGCCGCCCTTCGGCTACAACCTGTTCCTGATGCGCGCGATGGCGCCGCCCGAGATCAGCCTGTCCGACATCTACAGTTCGATATGGCCGTTCTTTTTCCTGATGATCGCAACTATGGTGCTGATCATGGTCTTCCCGCAGATCGCCTTGTGGCTTCCGCAACTTTACACGGGAAGATGAGCGAACAGGCCAACGACAAGAAAGAAACGATGCGGCAAAATCGGGGAAACGATCCGGCGACGAGGGCGGATACTGAAAGTGCAACAGTAATGGGAGACCAGACATGAGCACCAAACGCATCATCACCAAACGCGACTTCCTGAAAAGGGCCGGCGTCACGACGGCAGGCGCCGTTGGCGCCACGACGTTGGCCGCGCCTTACGTCAAGGCACAGTCGCCGATCCGCTGGCGGCTCCAGACCTATGCCGGTGCCTCTTTGGCCGAGCATGTCATCCAGCCCGCGATCGAGGCGTTCAACAGCGCTGCCAATGGCGAGATGGTGATCGACCTGTTCACCGCCGACCAGCTCGTGCCGCAGGGCGAACTTTTCCGTGCCGTGCAGACCGGCACCATCGATGCCGCGCAGTCGGACGACGATTCCATGGCCTCGCCCGTCGACGTTGCGGTGTTCGGCGCGTATTTCCCGTTCGCCTCGCGCTACGGTTTGGACGTGCCGGTCCTCTGGAACTGGTATGGTCTCAAGGAAATCTGGGAAGAGGCCTATGCCGATACCGGCGTCACCTGGCTGTCGGCCGGTGCCTGGGATCCGTGCAATTTCGTCACCACGAAGCCGATCCGCTCGCTCGAGGATTTCAAGGGTTTGCGGGTCTTCACCTTCCCGACCGGCGGCCGCTTCATGGAGCGCTTCGGGATCGTGCCCGTCACCCTGCCATGGGAAGACATCGAGGTCGCGGTGCAGACCGGCGAACTCGACGGCGTGGCTTGGTGCGGCGCCACCGAGGCCTATACGGTGGGCTGGGCCGACATCAACCAGTACTACCTCACCAACAACATCAACGGCGCGTGGGCCGGGTCCTTCTTCGCCAACACCGACAAATGGAACGAGGTGCCCGAGCACCTCAAGACGCTGTTCCGGCTCACGATGGATTCCTCGCACTACTATCGCCAGCATTGGTACTGGTGGGGCGAGGCCCACTACCGCACGACCGGCGGCAAGCTGGAACTGACCACCATTCCGGAAGCCGAATGGAAGACGGTGGAGGACGAGGCGATGAAATTCTGGGACGAGATCGCCGAAACCGGCGAACGCAACGCGAAGGTCGTCGAAATCCTGAAGAAGTACCAGGAGACGATGCGCGGCGCCGGCGCGCCTTACCGCTATAGCTGACGAAAAAGGCCGGGCAGCGCGAGCCGCCCGGCCTCTTCAGACTTGTTGCAAAGGCGCTGCCGCAGGGCGGCGCCTTTTTCAGTGCGCGGCGGGTGCCGCCTTGGCCACCGGAGGGTCTTCCTCCACGTGCTTGAGTTCCTTGCGGGCAATGAAGGAATAGAACATCGGCACCACGAACAGCGTGAACATCGTTCCCACGATGAGGCCGGTGAAGATCACAAGACCCATCGAGAAACGCGCCGCAGCACCCGCGCCGGCCGCGATGATCAGCGGCACGACGCCCAGCGACATCGCCGCGGTGGTCATCAGGATCGGCCGCAGGCGAACCTTGGCCGACGCGACGATGGCCTGGAACCGGTCGAGCCCATGCTCCTCGCGCTGCTGGTTGGCGAACTCCACCATCAGGATGCCGTGCTTGGTGATCAGGCCGATCAGCGTGATCAGGCCGACCTGCGTATAGATGTTCAACGTTGCGAGACCGAGGTTCAACGGCAGCAGCGCGCCGAAGATCGACAGCGGCACCGTCATCAGGATGATCAGCGGATCGCGGAAGCTCTCGAACTGCGCGGCCAGCACCAGGTAGATCACCACGATCGCAAGCGCAAAGGCGATGACGATTGTGTTGCCCTCCTCGACCTCGAGGCGCGACTGGCCCGAATAATCGATGAAGAACCCGTCCGGCAGCAGCGGGCGGGCGATCTGCTCGAGTTGCGCAAGCCCGTCGCCCGTCGAGACACCAATCATCGGCAGCGCGGAGATCGTTGCCGAGTTCAACTGGTTGAACTGTTCGATCGCTGCTGCGGCCACGCCGGTCGAGATCGTCACGACGGCGGATAGCGGCACCATGTCACCGGTCGCGCTGCGCACGAAGAAGTCGCCAAGGCGCTCGGGATTGTCGCGATATTCCTGCGGCACCTGGAGGATGATGTCGTAGCTGTTGGAATCGCGCTCGAACTGCGCCACTGGCGCACCGCCGACGAGCAGGCTCAGCGTCGTGCCGACATCGCGAACCGGCAGGTTCAACGCGGCTGCGCGGTCACGGTCGACCGTAATCGTCACCTGCTGGGCATCGAATGAAAGCGAGTTCTGAACCACGATATACCGGCCCGTCGCCTGCGCTTCCTGGCGAATCTGTTCGGCGACCTCGTAGACCTGGCTTGGATCGCCGGTCGACTGGATGACCATCGATATCGGCAGGCCGCCGCCGGCACCCGGCAGCGACGGTGGCGCGAACACCAGCGCCTCGACGCCGGCGATCTTGGAAAGGCGCTGCTGGATGTCCTGCTGCAGCTCGCTTTGCGAGCGGTCGCGCTCCGACCAGTCCTTGAACGCCCACAGCGCGATGCCCGAATTGGTGGCGCCGCCAAAACCGACGATCGAGAAATTGGCGTCGAGTTCGGGAATGTCCTTGGTCAGCTCGCGCATCTGGTCGGTGTAGGTGCGGGTGTAGTCCGTCGTCGCGTAGGGCGGCGCGGTGACGAGCGAGAACAATGCCCCCTCGTCTTCTTCCGGAGCCAGTTCCGACGAGGTGTTGAGGAACATGAAGCCAGTCATTCCGATCAGCACCAGCACCACGAGCAGCGTTACAGGCCTGTACTTCAGCGACCCGGAAACGAGGCGCTCATAGCCGCCGGACAAGCGGTCAAAGCTGCGGTCGATCCACATCTGGAACCGGCTGTGGCCACCGCGCTTGAGCACGCGTGCCGCCATCATCGGGGTGATGGTCAACGCCACGATGCCGGAAATCACGACCGCGCCGGCAAGGGTGAGCGCGAATTCCCGGAACAGCGAGCCGGTCAGGCCGCCGGTAAAGGCAAGCGGCGCGAAAACGGCGGCGAGCGTGACCGTCATCGCGACCACCGGCCCGGTAATTTCCGACATGCCGACGAACGACGCCTGCCGGGGCGTCATGCCATCCTCGATATGGCGGTGGATGTTCTCCACGACCACGATGGCGTCATCGACCACGAGGCCGATCGCAAGCACCATGGCGAGCAGCGACAGCAGATTGATCGAATAGCCGAGCAGGAACAGGAAGAAGCAGACGCCGATCAGCGACAGCGGGATGGTGACGATCGGCATCAGCACCGAACGGAACGAGCCAAGGAACAGCAGGATGACGACGACCACGATGGCGACGGCCTCGGCGATGGTCTTGAACACCTCCTCGATCGACGCGCTGATCGATTCCGTGGCGTCGAACATCTTGGTGATCGTCATGCCGTCGGGAAGGCTGTCCTGGATCGCGGGCAACTCCTCGGTCACGGCGGCAGCCGTCGTCAGCGGGTTGGCGGACGGTGTCGGGAAGATGCCAATGAATGTGCCCGGCTGGCCATTGAAATTGACCACCATGTCGGTGCTCTCTGCAGCCAGTTCGACCGACGCAACATCGCGCAGACGCACGACCTCGTCGCCGGACGCGCGAAGCGGCAGCGCGCCGAACGCTTCCGGCGTCTGCAGGGTGGAATCCATCGTTATCGAATAGGCGACGTAGTCGTTCTTCGTCTTGCCGGGCGCGGCAAGGAAATTCGATGCATTGATACCGGCCAGCACTTCGGTCGCGGTGAGGCCACGCGCCGCCAGCCGGATCGGATCGATCCAGACGCGCATCGAATAGTTGGCCGCTCCCATGATCTGCACTTCCGCCACGCCCTCGATGGTGGACATGCGGGGGCGGATGACGCGCTCAATGTATTCGGTGAGCTGCTCAGGCGACATGTTCGGGTTCTGCATCGCAAGATACATCGTGGCGAACTGCATGCCCGTGCCCTTGACGATGATCGGGTCCTCGGAATCCGAGGGAAGCTGCCCGCGCACCTGCTGGACCTTCGACATCACTTCGGTCAGCGCAACGTCGGGGTTGGAGCCGAGCTGCATCTGCACCGTCACGACGCTCGCCGATGGGCGGCTCTGCGAGGTGACGTAGTTGATGTTTTCGGTCGTCGACACGGCAGCCGATATCGGCGCGGTGATGAACCCCTGGATCAGCTCCGCATTGGCGCCGGGATACGTCGTCGTGATCGTGATCACGGTTTCCTCGACCTCCGGGTACTGGCGCACCTGGAGATTGAACAGGCCCTGGAACCCGAGGAGCAGGATCAGCAGCGCCAGAACGGTCGAAAGGACCGGCCTGCGAATGAATATGTCGGAAAAACTCATTGGTCGGCAGCCTGCGTGGACGCTGTTGGATCAACGGTATTGTCGATGACGACCGGTGTGCCGTTGTTGAGCCGGTTCTGCCCGGCATTCACGACACGGTCGCCCGCCGAGACGCCTGAGACGATCTCCACCCTGTCGCCGGACCTGCGGCCGACCTGCACGAAGACCTGACGCACTTCGAGCTGCTCCTCGGCGTCCGTATCCTCGCTCTCGCGCGGCTGCACGACATAGACATAGTCGCCGTAAAGGCTGGTGACGACCGTGGTCTGGGGCAACGCGATGACGCCTTCTTCCTCCGGCATCTCCACCTGGATCTGCACGAACTGGCCCGGCGTCAGCTCGCCTTCCGGATTGGCGATCTGGGCGCGAACCGAGGCAAGCCGGCTGGCGGGATCGATCTTCGGATCGATGCCGACGACCTCGCCCGAGAACGCGAATTCTTCGCCGCCCAGACCGAGGCTGATCGGCTGGCCGATGCTGATCGACGCGAGCTGCTGTTCGGGAACAGTGAAGTCGGCACGCATCGTGTCGAGGGCCTGCAGCGTCGCGACCACCGTGCCGGGCTGGATATACTGGCCGGGATCGACGCGCGGAATGCCGAGCGTTCCGGCAAAGGGTGCCCTGAGCTGCTTCTGCGCCACGACGGCTTCATTGCGCTTCACCTGCGCGGAAGAGACGGAGACCGCCGCCTGGGCGGTTTCAAGGGAGACGTTCGAACCGACCCCGCGCTGCTGAAGCTCCTGGGTCCGTTCCAGCGTCTGGCGATCCAGTTCCGCCTGGGTACGGCTCACCTCGAGATCGGCCTGCTGGATGACGTCGTCGAGCTGCAGCAGAAGTTCGCCCTGTTCGACCTCCTGGTTCGAAGTGAAGTTGACCTCGCGCACGATGCCGGTCGTCTCGACCGTCAGGTCGACGCCCTCGGATGCGTTCACGGTACCGATGGCCTCGATCGATGGCGTCCAGCTCGATTCCTCGGCTTCCGTTACCGACACGGTGACATTGGCCACGGGCATGTTGGCGAAGAAGTCATCGATCGCCTGGTCCCGGAACATGTTGAAGCCGACGATGCCGCCCACGAGAATCGCAAGCAGGACGATGGCGATGATGAAACGCTTGATCATTCTTCGACATTCCCGGACGTGAAAACGCAATTGATACCCGCTGCAGGGAGAATCTCAAAATCTCCATGCATCCGGATTGCTGTTGTGGAACCCCTACTGTACCGTCTGGACGGTAATGTCAATAAACCGGGCGAGATCCATGTCGGATAAAGTTAAAGGCGGCGCGCGCGAAAAGGTCATCCAGGCCGCGGAGGAGCTTGCCTGGGAGGCGGGGCCCAACAACATGTCGCTCGACGCCGTCGCCGCCCGTGCCGGCGTCTCCAAGGGCGGGTTGCTGTACCATTTTCCAAGCAAGGCCAGATTGCTGCAGGCGCTGGTCGAGACGTTCGTCGAGCGCTTCGATGCCGATCTCGCGGAGCGCGAAAGGGAAGAAGCGCATACGGCGAACAGCACCGCCCGGGCCTATCTTGACCTTTTCCTGCGCGAGCATGACTGCAACCTGAGGCCGCCGGCCGGCGTGCTCGCCGCGCTTGCCGAAAACCCCGATCTCCTCGATCCCGTGCGCCGGCATCAGCGCATCCTGCTCGATCGCATGAAACAGACTGCCAGCGACCCGACCGTCGCGGTGATTGTCTTCCTGTGCCTGCAGGGCCTGAAATCGATGGAACTCCTGGCGACCGACACGGTCGACGAGGCGGAGTTCGAGGCGGTCACCAAAAAACTTGCAGAGATGCTGCTCTGATTCACGTGCTTCCTTTACAAATTGGAGTTGCACTTGACGTTTCTCAAGACGTTCCACAACTGAAACGAAATGTCTTGAATCGGCGCGTTTTAGACTGATTGTTTCAAGATTGAAGGATTATGTGGGTGGCGGACGCGAGTTGACGTTGGGAAAGCTGCCGGAAAACCTCCCCCAAAGCGCCGCTCCGCGACAAATAATTCCATAAAATCAAGCGATTGCTCGCTTTACACCTGCATTTATGCGAACCGCAAAAGGCCGCTTTTCAAACGCGATGCCCTCCCCTATGGTACGCCTCAATCGTGGGTCGCCTTGTTGCGTCACGGGGAACATCAAACAACAAACGATAAAGTTTGGGAGCAATCATGCGTACACTTCTTCTTACGGCGAGCATCCTTGCAATCGGCGCGGCGGTATCGCCGGCGTCGGCCGAAACCGTCCGCTGGGCGCGCGGCTCGGATGCGCTGACCCTTGATCCGCATTCGCAGAACCAGGGCGTCACCCACAATTTCAACCACCACATCTACGAAACGCTGATGGATCGCGACAGCGAGGGCAACCTCACGCCGCGCCTGGCGACCGAATGGTCGATCAAGGAAGGCGACGATACGGTGTGGGTCTTCAAGCTGCGCGAGGGCGTCAAGTTCCACGGCGGCGAGGACTTCACGGCCGAGGACGTGGTGTTCTCGCTTGACCGCGCGCGTTCGGAAAAGTCGAACATGCGCCAGTTGCACGCCGACGTGGAAAGCGTCTCGGCCGTCGACGACCACACTGTCGAAGTCCAGATGAAGGGCCCGTCGCCGCTCTATCCGAACAACGTCACCAACACGTTCATGATGGACAAGGGCTGGTCGGAAGAAAACGACGTGGTCGAGGTCCAGGATTTCGGCGCCGGCGAAGACAACTACGCCGTGCGCAACGCCAACGGCACCGGCCCCTACGTTCTGGCGAGCCGCGAGCCCGACGTCCGCTCGGTCCTCACCGCGTTCGAGGATCACTGGGCGGAGAACGCGCCGGCGGTCACCGAGATCATCTACCTGCCGATCAAGGAAGCGGCGACCCGCGTCGCAGCCCTCCTGTCGGGCGAAGTCGACATCGTCCAGGACGTGCCGGTGCAGGACATCGACCGCCTCTCGGCGACCGACGGCGTCAAGATCGAGACCGGCCCCGAGAACCGCGTCATCTATTTCGGCTACAAGTTCGGCGATGAGCCGTTGAAGTCGTCCGACGTCACCGACAAGAACCCCTTCAACGATGCCAAGGTCCGTGAAGCGATGGAGCTTGCGATCGACCGTGAGGCGATCCAGCGCGTCGTGATGCGCGGCCAGTCGGTTCCCACCGGCATCGCTACCCCGCCCTTCGTCAATGGCTGGACCCCCGAACTGGACGCCTACCCGGCAACAGACGTGGAGAAGGCCAAGGCGCTTCTCGCCGAAGCCGGCTATCCGGATGGCTTCTCCGTCACGCTCGACACACCGAACGACCGCTACGTCAACGACGAGGCGATCAGCCAGGCAGTTGTCGGCATGCTCGGCCAGATCGGCATCAAGGTCACGCTGGCGTCGCGCCCGATCGCCCAGCATTCGCCGCTGATCCTGAACTCCGACACTGACTTCTACCTGCTCGGCTGGGGCGTTCCGACCTTCGATTCGGCCTATATCTTCAACGATCTGGTCCACACCAAGGACGGCAATTACGGCGCCTACAACATCGGCCTGTACACCAACCCCGAGCTGGACGAGAAGATCCGCTCGCTTGGCACGCAGACCGACCTGGAAGCGCGTGACGCGACCATCGCCGAGATCTGGGAAGTGGTGAAGGCGGACCGCGTTCTTCTGCCGATCCACAACCAGGTCCTGGCATACGCCATGAAGGACAACATCAACCTGGCGGTTCACCCCGAGAACCAGCCAATGATGAACACCGTCACCTTCGACTGATCGGAGACGGCGCAGATACCGGCCCGCTGCGTGGCATTCACGCGGCGGGCCTTTTTCGATAGCATCTTGCAGCGGATATCCATCCGGCCCGCGCGGCGGCGCCGCGTGGCCCCCATCCGCCTACCGTGCATTCGGCGCGCCGCGTCCATCCGGGGACCAAAACCATGCTAGCCTTCATCCTACGGCGGCTTGCCCAGTCCATCATCGTGATGCTGGTCGTCGCACTCATCTCGTTCATGCTGTTCCGGTTCGTCGGCGATCCGATCGCCAATCTCGTCGGCCAGGAAGCACGCATCTCCGACATCGAGGCGCTGCGCGAGCGGCTCGGCCTGAACGACCCGTTCTACGTCCAGTTCGCGCGCTTCATCACCAATGCGGTGCAGGGCGAATTCGGCATCTCCTATCGCCTGCAGGAGCCGGTGAGCCAGCTCATCATCTCGCGGCTGCCGGCGACGATCGAGCTTGCCTTCACGTCGGCGCTCATCGCGCTCGTGGTCGGCATAACGCTCGGCGTATTCTCCGCGCTGAAGCCGCGAAGCTTCATGACAGCCATCGTCATGACATTGTCGCTGGTCGGCGTGTCGCTGCCCACCTTCCTGATCGGCATCGGGCTGATCTACGTGTTTGCGGTCGAGCTGCAGTGGCTGCCGTCATTCGGGCGCGGCGAAGTGGTCGATCTCGGCTGGTGGCGAACCGGCCTGCTGACGGAATCCGGGCTGCGCTCGCTGATCCTGCCGGCGATCACCCTGTCGCTGTTCCAGCTCACGCTGATCATGCGCCTTGTACGCGCCGAGATGCTCGAGGTGCTGCGGCAGGACTATATCCGCTTTGCGCGTGCACGCGGCCTTTCTCAGCGTTCGATCAATTTCGGCCATGCGCTCAAAAACACGCTGGTGCCGGTCATCACCATCACCGGCCTGCAGCTCGGCTCCGTGATCGCCTTCGCGATCGTCACGGAGACGGTGTTCCAGTGGCCCGGCGTCGGCTCGCTGTTCATCAACTCGGTCCAGGTGGTCGATGTGCCCGTGATGGCCGCATACCTGATGTTCATCGCCTTCATCTTCGTCGTCATCAACCTGGTGGTCGACATCCTCTATTACGCCGTCGATCCGCGCCTTCGGATCCAGGCCTCAGGATCGGGGAAATAGGTCATGTCTGCTCAACAGCCCCCTTCGGCGCCCGACGTGGCAAAGCCGCGCTCGCTCGCCTACCGCATCTGGGACTCGGATGTGTTCTTCTCCTTCCGCCGCTCCCCCGTGACGATCGTCGCGGCGATCGTCACCGCCGTGCTCGTGCTCGCCGCGCTGCTGGCGCCCTGGATCGCGCCGTACAATCCGTTCGACCCGTCCAGCCTCAATCTCATGGACGGCTTCACGCCGCCGATGTCCGAGGCGATGATGGGCAACTATTTCATCCTCGGCAGCGATCATCAGGGGCGCGACGTGTTGTCGACGATCCTCTACGGCAGCCGTGTCTCGATTTTCGTGGGACTGTCGGCGACGCTGTTCGCCATGGCCCTCGGCATTTCGCTCGGGCTTGTCGCCGGCTATGTCGGCGGCACGGCGGATTCGGTCATCATGCGCATCGCGGATGTCCAGCTCTCCTTCCCCGCCATCCTCATCGCACTGCTGATCTTCGGCGTCGCGCGCGGCATCATCCCGCCGAGCCGGCAGGAGAGCATGGCGGTCTACGTGCTGATCGTGGCGATCGGACTGTCGAACTGGGCGCAATTCGCCCGCACCGTGCGCGGCGCGACGATGGTCGAGCGGCAGAAGGATTACGTGTCGGCCGCCCGCATCATGGGCGTGCATCCGCTCTTCATTCTGATCCGCCACGTGCTGCCCAACGTGATGGCGCCCGTGCTTGTGATCGCGACGATCGGGCTGGCACTGGCCATCATCGAGGAAGCGACGCTGTCGTTCCTCGGCGTCGGAGTGCCTCCGACACAGCCTTCGCTCGGCACGCTGATCCGCATCGGCCAGCAGTTCCTGTTTTCGGGCGAATGGTGGATCCTGTTCTTTCCGGCCGTAACCCTGGTGCTGCTGGCGCTGGCGGTCAACCTGCTGGGCGACTGGCTGCGCGACGCGCTCAACCCGAGGCTACGCTGATGACGGCGCCCATCGTTTCCGTACGCGACCTCGTCGTCGAGTTCCCGCTGCGTCGCGGCCTGTTCACGGCGGTGGACGGCGTCTCCTTCGACATCATGCCGGGCGAGATCCTTGGCGTGGTCGGCGAATCGGGTGCCGGCAAGTCGATGACCGGGTCCGCCATCATCGGTCTCATCGAACCGCCGGGCCGCATTGCGAAGGGCGAAATCCTTCTCAATGGCGAGCGTATCGACAACCTGCCGGCCGACCAGATGAGCAAGTTGCGGGGCAAGCGCATCGGCATGGTCTTCCAGGACCCGCTGACCTCGCTCAATCCGCTCTACACCGTCGGCCAGCAACTCGTCGAAACGATCCGGCGCCACCTGCCGCTGAGCGAAGCGCAAGCGCGCCAGCGGGCCATCGAGCTTCTCGGCGAGGCCGGCATTCCCTCGCCGGAAACACGCATCGACAGCTACCCGCACCAGTTTTCCGGCGGCATGCGCCAGCGCGTGGTCATCGCCCTTGCGCTGTCTGCGGAGCCGGAACTGATCATCGCGGACGAGCCGACCTCTGCGCTTGACGTCTCCGTCCAGGCGCAGATCATCAAGGTGCTGAAGAAACTTTGCGAAGACCGGGGCGCCGCCGTCATGCTGGTGACGCACGACATGGGCGTGATCGCCGAGACAGCCACCCGCATGATCGTGATGAACAAGGGCAAGATCGTCGAGACGGGGTCTGTCGGCGACATCATCAACCGCCCGCAGGAGGAGTACACGATCAAACTGATCGACGCGATCCCGTCGATCAAGGACGAGACCCGCCGGCACGACGTGCCGCCCGCGGCGACGCCGCTGGTGCAGGTCAAGAATCTCAGCCGCGACTTCGACCTCTCCCCCGGCTTCTTCGACCGGATGTTCAAAGGCTCGCGCAACAGCATCGTCAAGGCGGTCCAGGACGTCTCCTTCGACATCCGCAAGGGTTCCACCTATGGGCTCGTCGGCGAGTCCGGATCGGGCAAGTCGACCTGCGCGCGCATGCTTGTCGGCCTGATCCGGCCGACGGCCGGCCAGGTGCTGCTGGAGGGCGAGGACATCTGGGCAAGCGGCTCCGGCAGCCAGAACAGGCGCAAGCGGGTGCAGATGATTTTCCAGGATCCCTATGCCAGCCTCAATCCGCGCTGGCGGGTGGGCGACATCATCGCCGAACCGATGCGGGCGCTGAAACTTGTCTCCAACAAGCGCGAAGCGGCCGAACGGGTCGCCGACCTGCTGGAAAAAGTGCGCCTCGACCCCATATCGATGCGCAAGTTCCCGCACGAATTCTCAGGCGGCCAGCGGCAGCGCATCGCCATTGCGCGCGCGCTGTCGAGCCAGCCGGAATTCATCGTCTGCGACGAGCCGACATCGGCGCTCGACGTCTCCGTGCAGGCGCAGGTGCTCGACCTGATGCGCGGCCTCCAGGACGAGTTCGGGCTGACCTATCTGCTGATCAGCCACAATCTGGCGGTCGTGCGGCAGATGGCGGACGACGTGGGAGTGATGCATAATGGCGTCCTGGTCGAGCAGGGCGAGGTGGATGCGATCTTCGACGAACCGAAGGTCGATTACACCCGCATGCTGCTCAACGCGGTGCCGGACATTTCGAAACTTGCGTAAGAGGAGGGCGAGCGATGGGCAATGAATGGGTCGATGAGGTTCTGGATTTCTGGTTCAAGGAGCTGACCTTCGAGGACTGGTTCGGCGGCAGTGCGGATCTGGACGACAAGATCCGCGCGCGGTTCAAGGACCTCTATGAAGAAAAGAAGATCGGCTTCCCGCTTAACGCCGTCGACGACGCACGCACCGCGCTCGCCGCGATCATCCTTTTCGACCAGTTTCCCAGGAACATGTTCCGCAAGTCGCCGGCCGCCTTCGGCACCGACGATCTGGCGCTGGGCATCGCACGCCGCGCTCTGGAGAAGGGTTTCGACGCCGAAGCCGAACCGATGGCAAAGCCGTTCTACTACATGCCCTTCATGCATTCGGAAGTCTCCGCCGACCAGGAGCGCTGCGTCGACCTGTTCCGCGCCATCGGCGAGGGCGACGGGCTGAAATATGCGATCGAGCATCGCGACATCGTCGCCGAGTACGGCCGTTTCCCGCATCGCAACCGCGCGCTCGGCCGCGAGAGCACCCCGGCGGAGATTGCGTTTCTCGAACAGCATGCCGGCTATGGCCAATAGTGTGCGCGGCAAGCCGCGAGGCTTGCACGCACAACCTTTGTGGCCCTAGATAGACGCACCAAGCGGGGCTGTTCCCAATCGCCGCCAAGGCAAGAACGTCAAACACGCGTCAACCGGCGCGGTGCAGTCCCGAACTGTGAGGAGGAGTAGGACGTGGTCAAGACACCGGCGAAAGCAGTCTCTGCAAAAACAGCGGCCGACAAGGCCAAGACCGACAGCAAGGACGAAGCCGCCAAGCTCGCTGCCGCGGCAAAGGCGTCGGTGACGCCGAAGGCAAAGACCCCGTCCCCCGCAAAACCCAAGGCAGCTGCAAAGCCTGCCGCCGCAAAGGCCGCCCCTGCCGCCAGGCCGAAGGCGCCCGCAGCCAAGCCGGCCCAGAAAGCCGCCACCAAGCCGGCTGCGGCGAAGAAGCCGGCAGCCACGAAGGCTGCAGCCGCGCCCAAGGCATCCGCCAAGACGGCCGAAGCCCCGACTGCAGACAAGGCCCCGGCCAGGAAGACGCCCGCCAAGTCCGCCGCCGCGCCCAAGGCCGCAAAGGCTGCGCCTGCGCCCAAGGCTGCGAAGGCTTACGCCGCACCAAGGACCGAGAAGTCCGCGCCGGCAAAGACTGCCTCCAAGCCCGCCGCCGCGAAGAAGCCGTCGGCCAGCGCCAAGGCTGCCGCAAAGCCGGCGACCCCGACCAGCAAGGCGAAGCCCGCGGCAACCAAGGCGTCGAGCGGATCGCCCTATGCGTCCAAGCCGTGGCTCGCCAACTATTCCGACGTGGTCAAACCCGAGATCGGCAAGATCGAGGATGCGTCGCTTGGCGACATGATGGTCAGGTCATGCGCGACATTCTCGTCGCGTCCGGCCTTCACCTCGATGGACAAGACGCTGACCTTCACGCAGCTCGAAGCGGAATCGAAGCACCTCGCGGCGTTCCTGCAGTCCAAGGGGCTGGCCAAGGGCGCGCGCGTCGCGCTGATGATGCCCAACGTGCTGCAATATCCCGTGGCGCTGATGGCGGTGCTGCGGGCCGGCTATGTGGTCGTCAACGTCAATCCGCTCTACACGCCGCGCGAACTCGAACACCAGCTCAAGGATTCCGGCGCCGAGGCGATCGTCATCCTGGAAAACTTCGCGACCACGCTCCAGAAGGTCATCAAGAACACCAGCATCAAGCATGTCGTCGTCGCCTCGATGGGCGACATGCTCGGCCTGAAGGGGTTCATCGTCAATCTGGTCGTGCGCCGCGTCAAGAAGATGGTGCCGTCCTGGTCGCTGCCGGGCCACGTGGCGTTCAAGGATGCGCTCAAGCAGGGCCGGGCAAAGTCGTTCAAGAAGCCCGAGGTGGGCCCCGACGACATCGCCTTCCTGCAATATACCGGCGGCACGACCGGCGTCTCGAAAGGCGCCGTGCTGCTTCACCGCAACATCCTCGCCAACGTCAACCAGAATGCCCTGTGGGTGGAAAGCGCCTATGTGAAGCGGCCGAAGCCGGACCGGCTGATCTATGTCTGCGCCTTGCCGCTCTATCACATCTATGCGCTGACGGTGAACGCCTTCATGGGCATGCAGCAGGGTGCCAACAACGTGCTGATCGCCAATCCGCGCGACATACCCGCCTTCGTCAAGGAACTGCAGAAGTACAAGTTCAACGTGTTCCCCGGCCTCAACACGCTGTTCAACGCGCTGCTGAACAATGAGGACTTCCGCAAGCTCGACTTCAAGTCGCTGCTGCTGACCTTCGGCGGCGGCATGGCGGTGCAGCGCGCGGTCGCGGAGCGCTGGCAGAAACTCACCGGCGGGGTGATCTCGGAGGGCTACGGCCTGTCGGAGACGTCGCCGGTCGCGACGACCAACCGCTTCGACGCCGACGAATTCTCCGGCACGATCGGCCTGCCGATCCCGTCGACCGAAATCGCCATCCGCGACGAGGAGGGCAATGACGTTCCGCTCGGGGAAGTCGGTGAAATCTGCATCCGCGGCCCGCAGGTGATGGACGGCTACTGGAACCGCCCGGACGAGACCGCCAAGGTCATGACCATGGACGGCTTCTTCAAGTCGGGCGACATGGGCTTCATGGACGAGCGCGGCTACGTCAAGATCGTCGACCGCAAGAAGGACATGATCCTGGTCTCCGGCTTCAACGTCTATCCGAACGAGATCGAGGACGTGATCGCCATGCACCCGGGCGTGCTCGAGGTCGCGGCGATCGGCGTGCCGGATGAAAAGTCGGGCGAAGTGCCGAAAGTCTTCGTGGTGAAGAAAGACGAGAGCCTCACCGACAAGGACATCCTCGAGTTTTGCAAGGACAAGCTCACCGCCTACAAGCGGCCGAAACACGTCGAGTTCCGCAAGGAACTGCCGAAGACGAATGTCGGCAAGATCCTCCGGCGCGAGCTGCGGTAGGGCGGCTGTCTCTGCCTGGCCGGTAGGGGTGGCGGTGCTTTACGGCGCCCCCCTCTGTCCTGCCGGACATCTCCCCCACGAGGGGGGAGATTGGCTGTATCAAGGGATGGCATCAATCGCCGCCGTTGCAGAATGAGCTAAAACAAAACTGAAAGCTGATCTCCCCCCTCGTGGGGGAGATGTCCGGCAGGACAGAGGGGGGCGCCGTAGAGCGCCGGCGCACGGTGTTCCCTTCGAAGCCAACACCTATCCAGCCCCCTAACCCTTCGCGCCAAGATACGCCGGCAAATCAGCGATCGAATCCAGCACCACGTCGGCCAACGCCTCCAACGTTTCCTTCGTCCCGGTGCCTGAAAGCACGCCCACTGCCAGCCCCGCGCCGCCGGCGCGCGCCATTTCGAGATCGTGACGGTTGTCGCCAACCATCGCGAGTTGCGCCGGCTTGAGCCCCGTCAGGTCGCAAAAGGCATAGAGCGTGTCAGGCGCCGGCTTCGGGTTGGCGACGGCGTCGTAGCCGTAGGCGGCCTCGAAGAGTTGCGCCACTCCCAGTGCCGCAAGCGTGCGCTCCGCGCCGCCGGTGGAATCGTTGGTCGCGACGCCGAGCCGGAAGCCTGCGCGATGCAGGTCACCCAGCGCCTCTTTGCAGCCGGGCAGCACCACCGGCTTGGATGCCCCTTCCTGGGTGGTGAAGCGGTCGAACTCGGCGATCACCTCGTTGCGCGCGGCGGTTCCGAGCTGCGGATACCACAGCGCGACGATCTCGGCATTGGTGCCGGCGGCGAAGATCGAATCCGGACGAAAACGATGCCCCTCGAAGTCGAAGCCCGCAATGTCCAGCAGATGGTTGGCGCGCTCGCGGTCGCCGCCGGCGACGCGCAGGGCGAGCATGTCGCCGATCGCGAACCAGGTCGCGTGGAAATCGACCAACGTCCCGTCCTTATCGAACAGGATACCCTTGATGTCTGCCAAATCGCCTACTCCGGCTTGAGAAGTCCGCGCATGTGTCGCACGAGGCCCGCCGTGGATGCGTCGCGCGCGGCGGCATCTTCCTTACCTTCCACGACAGGGAGAAGACCCGTGGCGAGTTCCTTGCCGAGTTCCACGCCCCACTGGTCGAAGGCGTTGATGCCGTAGAGCTGCGCCTCGACGAAGACGCGATGTTCGTAAAGCGCGATGAGACGCCCCAGCGTGCGCGGGTCGAGCACGCGATACAGCAGCGTGACGGACGGCCGATTGCCGGTGAAAACACGGTGCGGCGCGATACGGTCGACCTCTTCCGCCGTCATCCCCTTTGACGCCATCTGGCTACGTGCCTCTTCCAGCGTCCGCCCCTTCATCAAGGCTTCGGACTGGGCGAAGCAATTGGCAAGCAGCAGGTCGTGATGATGGCGCAGGTCGGGCTCGTGGCCGTTGGCCGCGACGAGAAACTCCACCGGCACGACGTCGGTGCCCTGGTGCAGGAGCTGGAAAAAGGCGTGCTGACCGTTCGTTCCGGGCTCGCCCCACACCACCGGCCCGGTCGGCGTCGCGACTGGCGATCCGTCGATCGTCACGCCCTTGCCGTTCGATTCCATGTCGAGCTGCTGCAGATAGGCGGGCAGACGCGCCAGACGCTGGTCGTAGGGAATGACCGCACGCGTCGGAAACCCGCAGACAACGCGATTCCAATAACCGATAAGTCCGAGCATCATCGGCACGTTGTCGCGGATCGGCGCCGCGGCGAAATGGCGGTCCATCTCGTGTGCGCCGGCCAGGAAGGCGCGGAAATTCGCCGGCCCGACGGCGATCATGATCGGCAGCCCGATTGCCGACCACAGCGAATAGCGGCCGCCAACCCAGTCCCAGAAGCCAAATACGCGCTCCTTTGCGATGCCGAAGGCGGCAACCTTGTCGAGCGCCGTCGAGACGGCGGCAAAATGTGAGGCCACCGCGTCGCTGCCGAGTGCCGCCTCGATCCAGCGGCGCGCCGTCTGCGCATTCGTCATGGTCTCGATCGTGGTGAAGGTCTTGGAGGCGATGATGAACAGCGTCGTCTTCGGATCGAGGCTCGCCAGCGTATCGGCAATATGCGCGCCATCGACGTTGGAGACATAATGGGCGCGCGGGCCGTCGTGGTAGGGGGCGAGCGCGAGCGTGGCCATCGCCGGCCCGAGATCGGAGCCGCCGATGCCGATATTGACGATGTCGGTGATCTTCGCACCCGTCGCCCCGGCAATCGCGCCGGACCGCACGCCGTCCGCGAACCGCGCCATGGCGTCGAGCACGGCATGAACGTCCTGCATCACATCCGCACCGTCGAGCGGCACCGGCTCGCCGGGCGGGTTGCGCAAAGCCACATGCAGCACGGCGCGGCCCTCGGTGGTGTTGATCTTCTCGCCGGCGAACATCGCGGCGCGCCGCTCCTCGACCCCCGCCGCGCCGGCCAGCGCCTCGAGCAGCGCGACCGCCTCCTGCGTGATGGCGCATTTGGAGTAGTCTAAGAGCAGATCGTCGAGTTGCGCCGAAAAGCTTGCAAAGCGCTCCGGATCGTTCGCGAACGCGGCCCGCAATTCGAACGCCGCGTTCGCCTTCCGATGCGCCTTGAGCGCCTGCAGCGCTGCGTCGAAATCAGTGCTGTCCATGTCGAACTCCATTGCAGCCGCGCGATTCATAAGCCCGCGCAGTCGGCGTATTCAAGCATCAAATGGGCGCCTCCCCGCACTCTCGTGTGCGCGGCTGGGCGCGATGGCCCAAAAATCCACCCATCACTGGCACAAATTGGTCCGATCAATTTATTTCATTGGCGCAAGGGATTGGACCAGTCTTCAATGCATTGCGCCAAGAGACTGCGAGTCTCCCTTGCCGGCGCAGGAGCAAAGCCATGTCCGCTAGAACCGATCCGGCCATCTGGTCCGGCCTGTTCAGAATTTCCGCCGATTCGGGCCAGACGCTGCAAGCGCAGATCAGGCAGGCGATCGTGGCGGCCATTCTCGACAGGCAGATCGCGGCCTCCATGCCATTGCCGTCATGCCGCATCCTGGCGGAAAAGCTGGGCGTTGCGCGCGGCACCGTGGTGCTCGCCTTCCAGCAACTGGTCGACCAGGGCTTCCTGATCGCCAAGGAAAGGCGTGGCCATTTCGTCAACCCGGAGGTCCTCGCCTCGCCGAGCCGCATCAAGGATGCCGGCACGCGCGAGAAGGAGGACACGATCGACTGGAAGGCGCGCCGTCGCATCGCCGCCTCCGACATGCCGGAGCCGACGAAGCAGGAGAACTGGATCAAGTCCGCCTATCCTTTCGTCTATGGGCAATTCGACCCGGCGCTGTTTCCCACTGCCGAATGGCGCGAGTGCAACCGCATGGCGCTGGCGGTTCTGGAAATCCGCAACTGGGCGGCCGACATGGTCGATCGCGACGACCCGCTGCTGATCGAGCAGATCCAGGCGCGGCTCCTGCCCCGGCGCGGCATCTTCGCCAATCCGGACGAGATCATCGTCACGCTTGGCGCCCAGCACGCGCTCTACATGCTGGCGACGTTGCTGATGAGCAAGGGCTCGCAGGTGGCGATGGAAGACCCGGGCTATCCTGACGCGCGCTCGATCTTCAAATTGGCCGGCGCACGGGTGTCGCCTGTGCGAGTCGACGACGAAGGCATCGATCCGTCGGCAATCCCCGCCGGGTCCGACTTCGTCTTCGTCACGCCGAACCATCATTGCCCCACCATGGTGGCGCTGAGCCAGGAACGGCGTGACCAGTTGATCGCCGACGCTGAGAAGCACGACCGCATCATCATCGAGGATGGTTATGACAGCCAGCTCGTCGACGATGCGCCGCAGCAGGCGCTGCGCGGGCAGGACCGTTCCGGCCGTGTCGTCTATGTCGGCTCGCTGTCGAAGACGCTCGCGCCAGGTTTGCGTCTCGGCTACATCGTCGCCTCGGCTGGCTTGATCTCCGAACTGCGCGCATTGCGGCGCTTCATGCTGCGCCATCCGCCGGCCAACAACCAGCGGGCCGTGGCGCTTTTCCTGTCGCTCGGCCACCATGAAGCCCTCGTGCGGCGGCTTTCGACGGCCTTTGCAGAGCGCCGCAAGCGCCTGACGGATGCGGTCAACACGTTCCTTCCGGAATGGTCGCTGGCGGACACGCCGGGCGGCACCTCCGTCTGGCTCGAGGGCCCGCGCGGCACCAACAGCGCCATGCTCGCAGAGATGGCGGCCGCGCGCGGCGTGCTGATCGAGCCCGGCGCCCGGTTTTTCGACCAGCCCGAGCGCAACCCGCACTTCCTGCGCCTCGGCATATCTTCGATCGCGCTGCAACACATAGAGCAGGGCATTCGCGAGCTCGCTTTCGCCGCAGGCCACCGGTCCGCCGCGGCCTGAGCGGGCTCAGCCTTCCTCTGCGCTCAGCCCGAAACGGTCGACGACCTTCGGGCTGATCAGGCGCGCATGCAGCGCCAGAAGCACGAGTTGGGCGTCGAAGCTCTCCGGCCTGTCGAGCGCCATCTCCAGCCGCCGCTCGGCGGCAGCGACCGCGTCCGGCCCGTTTGCCTCGCCGAACAGGTCCGGACCCACCATGCAGTAGCCGAACAGTTCCGCGACTGGCGGATAGGCCTCCGGCGGCGGCTCGCCATGCGGCCACTGGTCCTTCATCAGGTTGACGATCGTCAGCTTCGCGCCATCGGGACACAGCGCCGGATGCACATCGACGGCGCGCAGTGCCGCATCGAGCGAACGCAAATCCTCCGAGCGCCCGAACCGGCCGAGAAAGCCAAGCGAGGAATTGCGCCGCGCCATCAGTGATTGTTCCGGGGCACGCCCTTCGTCTGGGCAACGCGC
The DNA here is from genome assembly GCF_039839275.1 of Mesorhizobium sp. CAU 1741. NCBI lineage: Bacteria > Pseudomonadati > Pseudomonadota > Alphaproteobacteria > Hyphomicrobiales > Phyllobacteriaceae > Mesorhizobium > Mesorhizobium sp. CAU 1741. Next base: position 523,102 of record NZ_JBDOQP010000002.1, read on the forward strand.
TGGTATTTCACCGCAGGTTTCAGCACCATTCCTTCCGAAAGCTGGTCGACCATGGAGCGCTGGATTTCCTGCCAGGGCGTCTGGTGATCGGGGAAATGGAAGCCGCCCTCTGCAAGGAGGTCGGCGCGGCGGGTCGAGAGTTCCTCGTCGGAGATCAGGATATCCGCCCTGCCCTTGTTGAGGTCGATGCGCACGCGGTCGCCTGTCTTCAGGATCGCCAACCCGCCGCCAACCGCTGCCTCGGGCGACGCGTTGAGGATCGATGGCGAGCCCGATGTTCCCGACTGGCGGCCGTCGCCGATGCACGGCAGCGAGTGGATGCCGCGCTTGATCAGGCTTGCCGGCGGCTGCATGTTGACCACCTCGGCGCCGCCCGGATAACCGACCGGCCCGGTCCCGCGCATGAACAGGATCGTCTTCTCGTCGATGCCCAGCGCAGGGTCCTCAATGCGCTCGTGATAGTCCTCGGGTCCCTCGAACACCATCGCCGTGCCCTCGAACGCATCCGGATCGGCCGGATTGGACAGATAGCGTTTCCGAAATTCCGGCGAGATGACGCTGGTCTTCATGATCGCGCTGTCAAAAAGGTTGCCGCGCAGGTTGATGAATCCCGCCTCCGTCTTGAGCGGCCTGTCGGCACCGCGAATGACGTTGGTGTCGAGGTTCTGCGCATCGGCACAATTGTCGCCCAGCGACTTGCCGTTGGCCGTTTTCGTATCGGGGTGCGGCAGCAGGCCCGCCTTCATCAGTTCCGCGACGACCGCCGGCACGCCGCCAGCGTGGTGATAATCCTCTCCGAGATATTCGCCGGCCGGCTGCAGGTTGACCAGCAGCGGCACGTGGTGACCGATCGTCTGCCAGTCGTCATTGTCGAGGTGGACGCCGAGATGGCGCGCGATCGCATTGAGATGAATCGGCGCGTTGGTCGAGCCGCCGATCGCCGAGTTGACGACGATGGCATTCTCGAACGCCTGCCGCGTCATGATGTCGGACGGCTTCAGGTCCTCATGCACCATGTCGACGATGCGCTTGCCGGTCTCGTAGGAAATCTGGCCGCGCTCGCGATACGGCGCGGGGATCGCGGCGGAACCGGGAAGCTGCATGCCGAGCGCCTCGGCAAGGCTGTTCATCGTCGAGGCCGTGCCCATCGTATTGCAGTAGCCGACCGAAGGCGCCGACGAGGCGACCAGGTCCATGAAACCGTCATAGTCGATCTCGCCGGCAGCAAGCATCTCGCGCGCCTTCCAGACGATCGTGCCCGAGCCCGTACGCTCGCCCTTGTGCCAGCCATTGAGCATCGGTCCGACCGACAAAGCGATGGCGGGAATGTTCACGGTCGCGGCAGCCATCAGCATAGCAGGCGTGGTCTTGTCGCAGCCGATCGTCAGCACCACACCGTCGAGCGGATAGCCGTAGAGCACTTCCACGAGGCCGAGATAGGCAAGGTTGCGGTCGAGCGCGGCCGTCGGGCGCTTGCCCGTCTCCTGGATCGGGTGCACCGGAAACTCGAAGGCGACACCACCGGCTGCCACGATGCCCTCGCGCACGCGCTTTGCCAGTTCGAGGTGGTGACGGTTGCACGGCGAAAGATCCGAGCCGGTCTGCGCGATGCCGATCAGCGGTTTGCCCGACTGCAGCTCCTCCCGGGTCAGCCCGTAATTCAGGTAGCGTTCGATGTAGAGCGCGGTCATTCCGGGATCGGCCGGATTGTCGAACCATTGCTGGGACCGCAATTTCGTCCTGGCGTTGCCGGCCATTGTCTCTCCCTCACATGACTGCCGCGTGTTATTGCATGCTCGCGCATGATTGCGCTACCACGACGGCAGGCGCTTCCGGAGGACAATATTCATGGCGATGATCATCGAAGGCGAAGAACGGATCGAGGCACCGATCGGCAAGGTTTGGGCCGCGCTCAACGATCCGGACATCCTCAGGGAATGCATCCCCGGCTGCGAGAGCCTCGAAAAGAAATCCGACACCGAACTCGTCGCCGTCGTCACGCTCAAGATGGGCCCCATCAAGGCGAAGTTCAACGGCGAGGTCGAGCTCAAGAATCTCAAGCCGCCGCACTCCTACACAATCCAGGGCGAGGGAAAGGGCGGCGTCGCAGGGTTTGCAAAGGGCGGCGCCGACGTGGTTCTGGAAGAGGAGTCGCCGGACGTCACCATCCTGCGTTACGAGGCCAAGGCCGATGTGGGCGGCAAAATCGCCCAGCTCGGCAGCCGCCTCATCACCTCGACCTCGAAGAAGCTCGCCGGCCAGTTCTTTTCGTCCTTCAACGAAAAGGTCAGCGCAGCCGAGGCGTGAAAGCGGTTCCGCGAGAAGCGGAGGAAACGCACCGCCTGCTCGAAAAGACCTTCGGCGAGACGCTTCTCGGCGCTTGGCTTCACGGCTCGGCAGCGACCAGCGGGCTTCGTCCGCACAGCGATATCGACGTTCTCGCGGTGGTTGGGAACGTCCCGTCGCACGCGGTGCGAAAACGCCTTGTCACCGAGATGATGCACCTTTCGGTAATGCCCGGCGCGGGCAATGCATCGCGGCCGGTCGAACTGCTTGTCTTTAGCCGCGATAACCTCGCCGCCCTGCCCTACCCCGCCCGTGCAGAGTTCGTCTTCGGCGAATGGCTGCGCGCTGAATTCGAGACGGGGACGGTCCCCGGCCCCGAGGCCGACCCCGAATACACGCTGCTGCTTGCCCAGGCACGAAACGATGCCCTGCCGCTTGCGGGTCCGGCACTGAAGGAATTCGTGCCCGCAATCCCGGAGATTTCCATCCGGCGGGCTATCGCCGACGCTCTTCCGGCTCTGGTCTCGTCGCTGGAAGGTGACGAACGTAACGTCCTGCTGACGCTCGCGCGCATGTGGTACACGCTGGCCACCGGAAAATTTGCCGCCAAGGATGACGCTGCCCGCTGGGCGGCACCGCAGCTCTCCACGGATTCCGCATCCATTCTCGATGAGGCGCGTGAAGCCTATCTCAGCGGGCAGGATCGCGGGTGGAGTGGCCTTAACATCGAGAACACGGCCGCGGAGCTGCACAAGCAGGTTACGGCATTGCTCTGAGAGCTCGCCCCTACCCCTTCTTCCTCAGGCTGCGATAATCCGCCGGGCGCTTCTGCAGGAAGGCGGCAACACCCTCCTTGTAGTCGTCCGACCAGCCGGCCTCGCGCTGAAGTTCACGCTCGAGTTCGAGCTGTTCGTCAAGCGTGTTGGTCGATGCTGCCTGGATCGCCTGCTTGGTCAGCGCGTAGGCCTTTGTCGGGCCATTGGCGAAGCTCGTCGCCAGCGCTGCCGCCTCGTCCATCAGTTTATCGTCCTCTACCGCTTTCCAGATCAGTCCCCATTGGGCCGCATCGTCCGCCATCAGCGGTTCGGCGGTCATGGCAAGCGCCTTCGCGCGTGCCTCGCCGAGGTGCCGGGTGAGCCAGTACGTGCCACCGGCGTCGGGAATGAGACCGATCTTCGAGAACGCCTGGATGAACTTCGCCGATCTCGCCGCCAGAACGATGTCGCAGGAAAAGGCGATGTTGGCGCCGGCACCCGCCGCAACACCGTTGACCGCGCAGATCACCGGCTTGGGCATGGCGCGCAACTTGCGCACCAGCGGGTTGTAGTAGGTCTGCAGCGTCATGCCGAGATCGGGGCTTTCGCCCTGGATCGTCGGATCGCGGTCGGAAAGGTCCTGCCCGGCACAAAAGCCGCGTCCCGCACCCGTCAGGATGATCGCGCCGCATTCCTCGTCCGCCTCGCAGTCTTCAAGCGCGGCGCGCAGCGCCAGGTGCTGCGCCTCGTTGAAGGAATTGAGCCGATCCGGCCGGTTGAGCGTTATCACGGCATATCCGTCGCGGCGCTCATGAATGACGGGGGTGTCTGTCAACGTTGGTTCTCCTCCTTAGAAGGTTAGTAGGTGAGTAAGGGATAAGGTTAGTAGGGGAATAAAACATCCTACTCACCTACTCACCTACTCCCCCACTCCCTCATTCAAACACAATCGCCGGCGCGGCCGATTGCGACGCCGCCTGCTCGACCTTGACCCGTTCCCAGACCTTGGCGGCGATGGCGCGATAGACCTTCGACTGCGCGCCGTCCGGATCGGACACGACGACCGGCTTGCCGGCGTCCGAGCTCTCGCGCACGTCCATGGTCAGCGGCACCTCGCCGAGGAAGGGGACGCCCAGCCGTTCGGCCTCGCGCCGTGCGCCGCCATGGCCGAATATGTCGTAGCGCGTGCCGGTGTCGGGCGCGAGGAAGTAGCTCATGTTCTCGACGATGCCGAGCAGCGGCACGTCGACCTTGCGAAACATGTTCAGCCCCTTGCGCGCATCGATCAGCGCCAGGTCCTGCGGCGTCGAGACGATCACCGCGCCGGCCAGCGGAACCTGCTGCGCCATGGTGAGCTGGGCATCGCCGGTGCCGGGCGGCATGTCGACGACGAGCACGTCGAGCGTCCCCCATTCGACCTCGCGCAGCATCTGCGACAGCGCCGACATCACCATCGGCCCGCGCCATATCATCGGCGTCTCTTCCTCGACCAGAAAGCCCATCGACATGACCTTCAGGCCATAATTCTCCATCGGTCTCAGGACCTTGCCGTCCACCGTCTGCGGACGTCCGAAAATGCCGAGCAGGCGCGGCATCGACGGGCCGTAGATGTCGGCATCGAGCACGCCGACCTTCAGTCCCTGCGCGGCAAGGCCGAGCGCGAGATTGACTGCCGTCGTCGACTTGCCGACGCCGCCCTTGCCCGATGCCACCGCGATGATCGCGCCGACACCCGGGACGCCTGCCTTGCCCTGCTGCCGGCCTGCCGGTGCCGCGGGTGCGCGCGGCGGCGGTGGCGCGGCGGGGCGCGGGGGTACCGGGCGGGGCGGAGCGGATTCCATTCCGCCGCCTTTCTTCTCCGCCGTCAGCGCGACAACGGCGCCTTCGACGCCGGGAATCGCCCTGACCACGCGTTCGGCAGCCGCGCGCAGCGGCTCCAGCGCCTCTGCGCGGTCGGATGGCACGGTGATCGAAAAGAACACCTTGGAATTGGCGATGAAGATATCGGAGACGAGGCCGAGCGATACGACGTCGCCTTCGAAATCGGGACCCTTGATGGTCCGCAGCTTCTCCAGGACGATTTCCTTGGTGACGGTCATGGTTCGGACTCTATCTGCAATTCTGGCTCTGGGTGTTGGCTGACCCTGAGATAGTGCAAATCGCCACGCGAACCAAGCGCGATGCCGCAAGTCGCGGCACCGCGGGGCAGTGGTGTCTAGCCCTGGCGCATGGGCGCGAGCGCCTGAGCCCATTTGTGCAACTCGTCCAGCATAAGCTTGGCGCCTCCGGCGATGGCCTCGCTCGGCACGAAGCCCTTCTCCGCGTCGATCATCGAATGGACGAGCGGCACCGGCACCGTCTCGGGTATCGGCATCATGCGCAGAGTCGTCGCCAGCAGCCTCAGTTCCTGCGTGGCGCGCAGGCCGCCGGATATCCCGCCATAGCTGACGACGCCGGCTGGCTTGTAGGCCCATTCCCGGCTCAGATAGGTCAGCGCGTTGATGAGCGACGATGGCGGGAAATAATTGTATTCCGGCGTCACGAAGACATACGCATCCGCCGGCGCGATCGCCGCAGCCCAGGTCTTGGTGTGCTCGTGCACATAGTCCTGCATGCGGGGATGCTTCGGCTCGTCATAGACCGGCAGCCCGAAATCGACCAGGTCGACCAGAACGGTGTCGAAGGCGCTCTGGTCGCGCGCCACGCCCTCCAGCCAGGTTGCGACCTTGGGTCCGATGCGGCCGGGCCGCGTGCTGCCGATGATGATGTTGAGTTTCATTGCCATTCCTGTGTCCTGCGATTGTGCTTGATGTGTCGCCCATCCTGACTGGACCCGCCAGCCGGCGCAAACAAGAAGGCACCTGCAGGTGACCGGCGCTGGCGCGTGGCGGCGTTGAAGGGTAGACGTTGAGCATGATCGACAAGCTCGAATTCTTCATCGCGCTCGCTCGTGCCCGGCATTTCGGCCGGGCCGCCGAAGAATTGGGCATCACCCAGCCGACGCTGTCGGCCGCAATCAAGCAGCTCGAAGGCGAGCTCGGCGTCATGCTTGTGCAGCGCGGCTCACGCTTTCAAGGGCTCACCCCGGAAGGCGAGCAGGTGCTGACGTGGGCGCAGCGCATTACCGGCGACGCCCGCACCATGAAGGAAGAGATGCGCGCTGCGCGTCACGGGCTTTCGGGCCGGTTGCGGATCGCGGCGATCCCCACGGCACTCGCCATGACGCCGCTGCTGACGACACCGTTCCGGGCCAGGCACCCCGGCGTCACCTTCACCATCCTGTCGCGGACATCCGTCGAAGTGCTGTCGCTGCTGGGCAATTTCGACGTCGACGCCGGCATCACCTATCTCGACAACGAGCCGCTCGGGCGCGTTACCTCCGTACCGCTCTATGCCGAGCGCTACCAGCTCATCACCGCCTCGGGCAATCCGCTTTCCGAGCGCGACAAGGTGACGTGGGCGGAGGTGGCGGAACTGCCGCTATGCCTGCTGACGCCTGACATGCAGAACCGCCGCATCATCGACCAGCACCTCGCCGAAGCCGGCGCCGCCGCGCGCCCCACGCTCGAAGCCAATTCGATGATCGTCCTGTTTTCCCACATCCGCACCGGCAAATGGGCATCGATCATGCCGCTCAACCTGGCCGAGACCTTCGGCTTTGCCGAACCGATCCGCGCCATACCCATCGTCGAGCCCGACGCCAGCCATCTCGTCGGCCTCGTCGCGGCGGCGCGGGAGCCGCATACGCCGCTCGTCGCGGCACTGCTCGACGAAGCAAGACGGCTTGCAGAAAGCTTCAGGCGCGACGGCTGACCTGTATACTGCACATCGCCTTGATAGAAATTATCTATCGGGCAACGATTCGGTTTTATTGATTTTCAGGGCGGAATACGCGCAAATGCATTGAGGATCGCATACACTGTATACAGGGAGGGCGCTGCATGACGATGCACGCGCAAAGTACCGAGATCGCGGCGCGCACCGCGGAAATCATCGCCGGCCTGCAGGGCCTGGAAGGTCCGCTGCTGCCGATCCTGCATGAAATCCAGGACGATTTCGGTTACGTGCCGCAGGAATCCCTGCCGATCATCGCCGAGGCGCTGAACATTTCCAACGCCGAAGTCCACGGCGTCGTCACTTTCTATCACGATTATCGCCGAGAGCCGGCCGGTCGGCACGTGCTCAAGCTCTGCCAGGCCGAGGCCTGCCAGTCGATGGGCTCCGATGCGGTTGCCGATCGCATCAAGCGCCTGCTCGGCATCGGCTTTCACGAGACCAGCGCCGACGGCGCGGTGACGCTCGAACCCGTCTACTGCCTCGGGCTTTGCGCTTGCGCGCCGGCCGCCATGCTCGACGGCAACGTGATCGGCCGGCTCGATGCCGATGCCATCGACGAAATCGTCGCCGAGGTGCGGGCATGACCACCACCATCTACATCCCCGGCGATTCCGGCGCCCTGGCGCTCGGCGCGGAGAAGGTCGCGAAAGCTGTTGCCGCCGAGATCGAGGCGCGCGGGCTCGACGCGAAGATCGTGCGCAACGGCTCGCGCGGGCTTTACTGGCTGGAGCCGATGGTCGAGGTCGCCACGGAGGCGGGACGCATCGCCTACGGTCCGGTCAAGGCAAAGGACGTCGCCTCGCTTTTCGATGCCGATCTCCTGGCCGGCGGCGCGCATCACCTTTCGCTCGGCGACCCTGAAGCCATCCCCTTCCTTGCCAGGCAGACGCGGCTCACCTTTGCCCGTTGCGGCATCACCGATCCGCTGTCGCTCGAGGATTATCGCGCCCATGGCGGCCTCGCCGGGCTGACGCGGGCCGTTGCGATGACGCCTGCCAGCATCGTCAAGACGGTGACGGATTCGGGCCTGCGCGGGCGCGGCGGCGCCGGTTTCCCGACCGGCATCAAGTGGAACACCGTCCTCAACGCCACGGCCGACCGCAAATACATCGTCTGCAATGCCGATGAGGGCGATTCCGCCACCTTCGCGGACCGCATGGTCATGGAGGGCGATCCCTTCGTGCTCATCGAGGGCATGACGATCGCCGGCATCGCCACCGGTGCGACCAAGGGCTTCGTCTATATCCGCTCCGAATACCCGCACGCGATCCGCGTGATGGAGAAGGCGGTCGAGTTGGCGCGCCGGGCCGGCATCCTGGGGACGACGGTTCTCGGCTCGCCGAATGCCTTCGACATCGAGATTCGCTCCGGCGCGGGCGCTTACGTCTGCGGCGAGGAAACCTCGCTGCTCAATTCGCTCGAAGGCAAGCGCGGCGTCGTGCGCGCCAAGCCGCCGCTGCCGGCGATCCAGGGCCTGTTCGGCAGGCCGACCGTGATCAACAATGTCATCTCCCTGGCGTCCGTGCCGATCGTCCTCGACAAGGGCGCGGAGCACTACCGCGATTTCGGCATGGGCCGGTCGCGCGGCACGATCCCGATCCAGATCGCGGGCAACGTCAAGCATGGCGGGTTGTTCGAGGCCGCGTTCGGCATGTCGCTGGGCGAGATCGTCGACGTCATCGGCGGCGGTACCGCCTCGGGCCGTCCGGTCAAGGCGGTGCAGGTCGGCGGCCCGCTCGGCGCCTACTTCCCGCGCGCGCTGTTCGACACGCCGTTCGACTACGAGGCGTTCGCGGCAAAGGATGGCCTGATCGGCCATGCCGGCATCACCGTCTTCGACGACACCGCCGACATGCTCAAGCAGGCGCGGTTCGCGATGGAGTTCTGCGCCATCGAATCATGCGGCAAGTGCACGCCCTGCCGCATCGGCTCGACGAGGGGCGTCGAGACCTTAGACAAGGTCGCCGCCGGCATCGACGCTGACCGGAACCTCGCGCTTGTCACCGACCTGTGCAACACGATGAAGTTCGGTTCGCTCTGCGCGCTTGGCGGTTTCACGCCCTATCCTGTCATGAGCGCCATCAATCATTTCCCAGACGACTTTGCGCCCCGCGCGGTCGCCGAAGCTGCAGAATAGGGAGACGACGATGCTCTACGGCGCCCCCCTCTGTCCTGCCGGACATCTCCCCCACAAGGGTGGAGATCAGCAGGAATCAAAGCTTTCGCCAATCTTCAGCTTTGCAGAAAAAGCGATCTCATTTCAGTGGCCAATCTCCCCCCGCGTGGGGGAGATGTCCGGCAGGACAGAGGGGGGCGTGAAGGAACGCGACCTCTCCGGCCTTTTTAAGGGAGCCTGAACCATGGGTCTCATTCACGAAATCGACTACGGCACCCCGGCCTCTAATTCCGACAAGCAGGTGACGCTCACCGTCGACGGTTTCACCGTCACGGTGCCCGAGGGCACATCCGTCATGCGCGCATCGATGGATGCCGGCATCGCCATTCCGAAGCTGTGCGCCACCGACATGGTCGACGCCTTCGGCTCCTGCCGGCTCTGCCTCGTCGAGATCGAGGGACGCAACGGCACGCCGTCGTCCTGCACGACGCCGGTCGCCGATGGCATGGTGGTGCACACGCAGACCGGCCGACTGAAGGACATCCGTCGCGGCGTGATGGAGCTCTACATCTCCGACCATCCGCTCGACTGCCTGACCTGCGCGGCCAATGGCGACTGCGAACTTCAGGACATGGCGGGCGCGGTCGGCCTGCGCGACGTGCGCTACGGCTACGACGGCGATAACCACGTCTTCGCCAAGAGCCGCGACGCCCTTTCGGATGGCGCCGCCAACATGCGCTGGATGCCGAAGGACGAGTCCAACCCGTATTTCACCTACGATCCTGCCAAGTGCATCGTCTGCTCGCGCTGCGTGCGGGCCTGCGAGGAGGTTCAGGGAACCTTCGCGCTGACCATCGAGGGCCGTGGCTTCGGCAGCCGCGTGTCACCGGGCATGCATCAGGATTTCCTGTCCTCGGAATGCGTCTCCTGCGGCGCCTGCGTGCAGGCATGCCCGACCGCGACGCTGACCGAGAAATCCGTCATCGAGATCGGCCAGCCCGAGCATTCGGTGGTCACCACCTGTGCCTATTGCGGCGTCGGCTGCTCGTTCAAGGCGGAGATGCGCGGCGACGAGCTGGTGCGCATGGTGCCCTACAAGGACGGCAAGGCCAATCGCGGTCATTCCTGCGTCAAGGGCCGCTTCGCATATGGCTACTCCAACCACACGGATCGCATCCTCAACCCGATGGTGCGCGAGAAGATCACCGACCCGTGGCGCGAAGTCACCTGGGACGAAGCCTTCGCCCATGTCGCCAACGAGTTCCGCCGCATCCAGTACCAGTACGGCAAGGGCGCCATCGGCGGCATCACCTCTTCGCGCTGCACGAATGAAGAAACCTATCTCGTCCAGAAGCTGATCCGCCAAGGCTTCGGCAACAACAATGTCGATACATGCGCCCGCGTCTGCCATTCGCCAACTGGCTACGGCCTCGGCCAGACCTACGGCACGTCGGCCGGCACGCAGGACTTCGATTCGGTCGAGCATTCCGACGTGATCATGGTGATCGGCGCCAACCCGTCGGCCGCCCACCCGGTCTTCGCCTCGCGCATGAAGAAGCGCATCCGGCAGGGCGCCAAGCTCATCGTGCTCGATCCGCGCGAGACCGAGACCGTCACTTCCGTTCACGCCAAGGCGACGCATCACCTGCCGCTGCTTCCCGGCACCAATGTCGCCGTCGTCACCTCGCTGGCGCATGTCATCGTCACCGAGGGCCTGTTCGACGAGGCCTTCATCCGCGAACGCTGCGACTGGTCGGAATTCGAGGATTATGCGGCCTTCGTCGCTGAAGAGCGGCACAGCCCTGAAGCGGTCGAGAAACTGTCCGGCGTGCCGGCCGAGACCATCCGCCAGGCGGCACGGCTCTATGCCACCGGCGGCAACGGCGCGATCTATTACGGCCTCGGCGTGACCGAGCACAGCCAGGGCTCGACCACCGTGATGGGCATCGCCAATCTTGCGATGCTCACCGGCAATATCGGACGTCCCGGCGTCGGCGTGAACCCGCTGCGCGGCCAGAACAACGTGCAGGGCTCCTGCGACATGGGGTCGTTCCCGCACGAGTTTCCCGGCTACCGCCACGTTTCGACCGACGCGGTGCGCGAGAGCTTCGAGAAGCTCTGGGGCGTCGAGCTCGACAACGAGCCCGGCCTGCGCATTCCCAACATGCTTGACGCCGCAGTCGAAGGCTCTTTCCGCGGCATCTACATCCAGGGCGAGGACATCCTCCAGTCGGACCCCGACACCAAACATGTCTCTGCCGGGCTTGCCGCGATGGAATGCGTCGTGGTGCACGACCTCTTCCTCAACGAGACGGCGCGCTATGCCCACGTCTTCCTGCCCGGCTCCACCTTCCTCGAGAAGGACGGCACGTTCACCAATGCCGAGCGCCGCATCAATCGGGTCCGCAAGGTGATTTCGCCGAAGAACGGCCTCGCCGACTGGGAGGTGACGCAGAAGCTCGCCCAGGCGATGGGCGTCAAGTGGAATTACGCCCATCCTTCCGAGATCATGGACGAGATCGCGGCGATGACGCCGTCGTTCACCGGCGTCAGCTATGCCGTTCTCGACGAGAAGGGCTCGGTGCAGTGGCCGTGCAACGAAAAGGCGCCGGAAGGTACGCCGATCATGCATGTCGACGGCTTCGTGCGCGGTCGCGGCAAGTTCATCCGCACCGAATATGTCGCCACGGACGAGAAGACCGGACCGCGTTTCCCGCTGCTGCTGACCACCGGCCGCATCCTGTCGCAGTACAATGTCGGCGCCCAGACGAGACGCACCGCCAACGTCATGTGGCACGACGAGGACCTGCTGGAAATCCATCCCCACGATGCCGAACAGCGCGGTGTGCGCGAGGGCGACTGGGTACGGCTCACCAGCCGGGCTGGCGAAACCACCTTGCGGGCGACGATCACCGATCGCGTCTCGCCGGGCGTGGTCTACACGACCTTCCACCACCCGGACACGCAGGCCAACGTCATCACCACCGACTATTCCGACTGGGCGACGAACTGCCCCGAATACAAGGTCACCGCCGTCCAGGTCGGCCCCTCCAACGGGCCGTCGCAGTGGCAGGAGGACTACGAGGACCTGTCGCGCCAGTCACGCCGCATCGAGCGGCCGCTGGAGGCGGCGGAGTAATAGGCGGTGGCCGAATTGACCCGCCCCCCCATCACCTCCTCCACCCGCATTGCCCGTCGCGCATCGGGCACGGCGGCTGCCGCGCGCAACGTGCCGGAGGAGACGCCGGTGGCGCTGTCTTATGCCGGCACCACGCATGCGGTGATGATGGCAAGCCCGTCGGATTTCGAGGACTTCGCGCTCGGCTTCTCGCTGACGGAAGGCATCATCGCTTCCGCCGAAGAGATCGACACGGTGACGGTCGAGGATGCAGGCACCGGCGTCGACATTCAGATCCGGCTCAAGGACACGGCCAACACGCGCTTCCAGGCGCGGCGCAGGCGCCTTGCCGGTCCCGTCGGTTGCGGCCTTTGCGGCATCGAATCGATCGACGAGGCGATGCGCTCGGCACGCGATGTCAGCGACGCTTCATTGACCCTTGCCGCCGACGACGTCACCCGCGCGGTCAAGCTCCTGTCGAAGCAGCAGCCCTTCCATGCCGAGACCGGCGCGGTCCACGCGGCCGGTTTCTATATCGCCGGGAAGGGTATCGTCATGGCGCGCGAGGATGTCGGCCGGCACAACGCGCTCGACAAGCTCGCCGGCGCTCTCGCCAAGGCGGGCATCGACGGCGGTAGCGGCGCGGTCGTGGTCACCAGCCGCGTCTCCGTGGAGATGGTGCAGAAGGCAGCGGCCATCGGATCGCCCTTCGTCCTTGCCGTTTCGGCTCCCACCGCGCTTGCGATCCGCACCGCGGAAACCTGCGGGATGACGCTGGTCGCGCTGGTCCGCGGTGACGAGTTCGACGTCTTCACCCATCCTGAACGCCTCGATATCGGAGATGCCCGGCATGTCGCATGACGATGCGCACGACACCAATCCTCATGCCAAGCTGATCCGCATGGCCAACCAGATCGGCACCTTCTTCGAATCGAAGCCGCGCGAAGAAGGCGTCGCTGGCATTGCGGAGCACATCAACAAGTTCTGGGAACCGCGCATGCGCCGCCACTTCTTCGAAGTAATGGATACAGGCGGCGAAGGTCTGAAGCCGATCGTCGTCGAGGCCGCCGAAAGGATTCGCCGCCCCGCCGAAGAGCGCAAGGCGGGATAGCCCTATCCTGGTGCAAACGAAAAAGGCCGGGAGACCCCGACCTTTCCCTGCACCCGTTCGTCGCTGCCGGTTCATCCGCGGTCATCGACTGGGCGATCTGTATTGTCCGCCTTTTGCCAGAACGGTGTGACAGCCCAATGACAGTGGTGCGCCTTTCTAAGCCTTCCTGAAGATGATGTAGGCGAAGAGAATCACGCCGGCGAAGGTGACCAGCGAAGAGATCGCAACCAGCGGTTCGACGCCGGTGTAGCCGCTCAGGAGCAGATAGAGGCTGGGCGTCATCACCAGCACGCCGGCCGTGTAGATGTAGTACTGAATTCTCGCCAGTTGCCAGGCGGCCTTGTGCGGATTGAGCGCGAGGTAGGTGCCGAACAGGGACATGGTGACCCAGCCCAGCAGGTTTATATGTGCATGCGCGCCGGCGGGCGCGTAGCTGTGCGTGATCGACATGTGCAGGCCGATCATGATGCCGGCGATCAGAAATATGATCGCCGTGCCGAAATAGTAGTTCGAAACGTTTGGCATCGCAGTTCCCCATGCCCGAAAATGGGCGGAAGGAATATATCATGCCGTCGCGGCCTTTACACCTGCCTGCTTGCGTCCTCTTGCAAACGCAAGAAGGCCGGGCGCTTGGCGCCCGGCCCTCGAAGCAACCAGGGTTCCGAATACTTCAGAACATGGGTGGGTAAGGCCTGCCGCCGCGGTCGAGCGTGATCCAGCGCGTCTCGGTGAAGGTCTCGAGCGACCAGCGGCCGCCATGCTTGCCCGATCCCGACGCCTTGAACCCGCCGAACGGCACATGCGGCTCGTCGTTCACGCTCGAGCAGTTGACGTGGCAGTTGCCGGTGTCGAGCTGGTTGACGATCGCAAGCGCCCTGCCCTCGTCGCGTGTCATCACGCCGGCGGACAGGCCATATTCGGTGTCGTTGGCGATCTGAATGGCCTCGTCGTCGCTGCGGAACGGGATCACCGGCACGACCGGGCCGAAGGTCTCGTCCTGGTAGAGCTTCATGTCCGGCGTCACGCCCGTCAGGATCGTGGGTTCGACGAAGCGGCCTTCGATCTTGCCGCCCAGCACCACCTTGGCGCCCTTGGCGATGGCGTCTTCGAGCTGTTCCTTGACCTTGGCGACCTGCTTGTCGTTGATGAGCGGGCCGATGATGTGCTCCTTGCTCTTGGTCGGATCGCCGACCTTGAGCTTCGATGCGCGTTCGACGAAGCGCTTGAGGAACTCGTCGAAGATCTTCTCGTGCACCAGCACCTTCTCCACCGACATGCAGATCTGGCCCTGGTGCATGAACGAGCCGAAATTGGCGGCCTGGGTGGCGCGCTCCATCTCGGCATCTTCCAGCACGATCAGCGAGTCCTTGCCGCCGAGCTCGACGCAGCACTTCTTGAGATGCGCACCCGCCTTGGCCGCGATCTGCCGGCCGACCGCCGTTGAACCGGTGAACGAGATGCCCTTCACGTAAGGATGCTCGATCAGCTCGTCGCCGACCTCGCCGACATTGTCGCGCGAGCAGGTGACCACGTTGAAGACGCCCTTGGGCAGGCCCGCTTCCTCGAAGATTTCCGCAAACAGCAGTCCGCCGAGATACGGCGTCTCTTCCGACGGCTTGAGCACGATGGTGTTGCCGGCGGCCAGCGGGAACAGGAAGCCGCGCGCCGACAGGATGCAGGGGAAGTTCCACGGGCTGATGACCGAGACCACGCCCATCGGACGGCGAACCGCCATCGAAACCTTGCCGTAGTCCGACGGCAGCACCTCGCCCGTCGACTGCCATACGGACGCGGCAGCGGCATGGAAGACTTCGGTGACGTAGCCGGTCTCGAACATGCCTTTGCCGAACCAGCCGCCGCCTTCGGCCTGGATCGCGTCGATGATCTCCATCTTGCGCTTTTCCCAGATCTCTGCCGCCTTGTGCAGATAGTGCGCGCGTTTGGAAAAGGGCAGCTTCGACCATTCGGGGAATGCCGCCTGCGCGGCCTCGATCGCGGCCGCCGTCTCCGCCTTGCCGGAATCCGGCACTTCGGCCCACACCGAGCCATCAGCCGGGTTCAGGTCCTTGAACGTCTTCTTGGCCGCGGCCCAGCCGCCACCGATATACATGCCTTCGAATACACGAGCCATCGATCAAGCCTCCTTGTGTTTCTTCCGCTTCTTCTTCTTAGCGGGACTGTCATTGTCAGCCTTCTGGGAAGGCTGGATGGGTATCATGTGGGCGGTGAGCCGCTTGCGCCGCTCCGCCACATGCGCCGAATGGATCGACGACGCGCGCGCCACCAGATCCGAAATCGCTTCGTTGGCCGGCCTCACCGGCTTCACTTCAGGCGTCCAGACGTCCACGGGTTCCCTGGCGGTCGCCGGCTTGCGGTTCCGTGCGACATGCGCCGCCTGGATCGCCGCCGCCTTGGCGGCGAGATCGGCGAAGGACACGCCCTGGGTCGGCGCAGCGCCGGCTCCGGTCACGTCTTCCGACGGCACGGCAACTGGCTCTACTTCGACCCGGGCAGGCTTTTCTGCCGCCGGCTTCCGGTTGCGCGCGACATGCTCGGCCTGGATCGCCGCTGCGCGCGCCGCGAGATCGGCGATCGACAGGCCGGGCGGCGCTGCCCGTGATGCGGGTGCAGGCAGCGTCTCGGGTTCGTCCCGCGAAGTATCGATTGGCAGCGGCGTATCCACCACCTCATCGTCAATCTCGATTCCGGCACTGTTGTGGCCCATCAGCCCATGGTTCGGCGGATCAATGCGTTCGATTGGCTGTTCCGGCTCCGGATCATCCTGTCTCGCGGGAGACACCACAGTCACGTCCGGCTTCATCGCGGCGAATGACGGCGCCTGCTTCGACATCCGCCTTGACGCGACATGCGCCGCCAGCCGCTCGCTGGCACGTTGCGACAAGAGCGCGGCGCTGCCGCTCAACCGGCGTGCCTCATCGGATATGACCGTCCGTGCGGAAACCGTCATCGCCGGTTGGGATGCGGCCAGGTCCTGCCACGGGTCAGGCCCTGCCTTGGGATCGTAGCGACCGACGAAGGCCGATGGTAGGCTTTGCTCGCGCCGCAGGACACGCACGAAGGCCTGCTGAATCGCGCCTGCGCGGGCTGCAAATCCGGCCAGCGACCGCGTCATGCCCGCCATGTCCAGTGGCAGGCGCAGGAATGCCGGCAGCACGAAGCGCGGCCCGGCGCGCTCAGCTTTCGGCGCAGCGGTAGCGCCGCCGCCGAGATAGGCGCTCACCACGGCGGGATCGTTCATCAGCGCTTCGGCGGTATTCTCTCCGGTGACGTGGCCATTCTCGATGAGATAGCCGCGCCGGGCGATCTTGAGGCTCTGCTTGGCATTCTGCTCGACCAGCAGGATGCCGACCCCGGTCGCGGCCACTTCGGCCAGCGACTTGAACAGTTCCTTAGAGAGTAGAGGCGACAGGCCCAGCGACGGCTCGTCGAGCATCAGGATGTCTGGGCGCGACATCAGCGCCCGGCCGATCGCCACCATCTGCTGCTCGCCACCCGACATGGTGCGCGCGACCTGTCCCTTGCGCTCCGCGAGCTTGGGGAATAGGCGGTAGATGAGCGCCAGCGTCTCTGCCTCGTGCGAGCGGGCGCGATTGGCGAATGCGCCGAGCTGCAGATTTTCCGCCACCGTCAGGTCGCCGAAGATGCCGCGACCTTCAGGCACCAGCGCGATGCCCTCCTCGACGATCTTGTGCGCCTTCATCGCGGTGATCGTCTTGCCGTTCATGACGATCGCGCTGCCTGCTTCGGCAGGAACCATGCCGGCGATCGTCTTGAGCAATGTCGACTTGCCGGCCCCGTTGGCGCCGAGGATGACGCAGATCTCGCCCTTTTCCACGCGCAGGCTCACGCCTTCCAGCGCGCGGTGGCGGCCATAGCTGACGGCGACGTCCTTCACCTCAAGCATCGTCGTCGTCTCCCAGATACGCACGCACGACTTCCGGGTCGGACAGCGTCTCCGCCACGCCGCCTTCGGCGATCCTGACGCCGCTCGACATCACCACGCAGCGGTCGCACAGCGTCCGGATCGCGTCCATGACGTGCTCGACCATGATGATCGTGCGGCCCTCATGGCGCAGCTCGTCTATCAGCGAAATGCCGATCTTCAGCTCGCTGGGGTTGAGGCCAGCCAGCCATTCGTCGAGCAGCAGCACGCGCGGGTCCGACGCCAGCGCCCGGGCAAGCTCGACGCGCTTCTGGTCGATATAGGTCATCGACGACACCGGCATGTGGGCGCGGTCGGCCAGCCCCACGCGGTCGAGCAGGGTGTGAGCCAGAGCCCGCGCATCGTCGCCCCACAGCCGCCTGTGGCCGAAGACCGCGCCGGCGGTGACGTTCTGCGCCGCGTCCAGCGAGGGCAGTATCTTCACGAGCTGGAACGTCCGGGCGATGCCCTTGCGCGCAATGTGATGCGCGGCGAGCCCCGAAATCGTCTCGCCCTCCAGAAGGATGGCGCCCGACGTCGGCTTGAGTGCGCCCGAGATAAGATTGAGCATCGTGGTCTTGCCAGACCCGTTCGGCCCGATCAGCCCGAGCAGCTCGCCTTGCCGAACGTCGAACGAAACGTCGTTGACGGCGACGAGGCCGCCAAACGTCTTGCGCGCGGCGCGGACGGAAAGAGCGGGGGTCATGACAGGATCTCGCTTCGAGGCGCTCTACGTTGCCCCCCTCTGTCTTGCCGGACATCTCCCCCACGAGGGGGGAGATCAGATTGGACTTCCGTTTTCGCCAATAGCGCCCCTCGCTGGATGAATGCAAAGCGCGAAGCTGCCCATCTCCCCCCTCGTGGGGGAGATGTCCGGCAGGACAGAGGGGGGCGCGAAGGAACGCGACGTGGAAACCCAGCCCTCATGCCGCCCTCTCCGCACTTGCCGCCGCCCCGTTCCGCGCGCGCCACTTCGCCCGTGCCTGCTCGATCACGCCCGTCACCCCGTTTGGGATGAAATAGACGATGGCGAGGAAGGCGAGGCCGATCACGATCGAAGTGTGGTTCGGGAAACGCGAATTGACGATGTCCATGACGATGGTGAACGGGATGACGCCGACCAGCGGACCCCACAGCCGCTTGGTACCGCCCAGCAGCGCCATGATGACGACGAGGAACGAGATCATCGGGTTGAAGGCCGAGGTCGGCTGGATATAGGCATAGCGCGGGGCGCAGATGGCGCCGACGATGCCGATGAACGCGCCGGAGATCATGAACAGGATGATCTTCGAGCGTGCCGTGTCGATGCCGACATGTCGCGCCACGGTCTCGTCGTTGCCGATGATCTGCATGGCGAAGCCGAGACGCGAGCGATTGATCGCCCAGCCCGTGACGAACACCACGACGGTGAGCGCCAGCAGCATCCAGTAGATGTGCATCTCGCGGAAATCGGTGAAGACGTAGAGGCCCATCTTGCCGGTGAACTTCGCCTGCCCCCAAGTCATGAGCTGGCGCACGAGTTCCGCCAGCCCCAGCGTGAAGATCACGAAATAGACGCCCGACAGCCTCAGCGTCGCCGCACCGACGAGCCCCGCCACCACCGCCGCGACCACCGCACCCAGTCCAACCAGCAACGGAAAGGGCAGGAAGTCGATCCACAGCGCGACCGAATAGGTCCCGAGGCCGAAAAAGGCCGCCGTTGCCAGCGAGACGTAATGCGTCGGCCCCGAGAACAGCGACCACGCGGTGCACAGTGCCGCATACATCATGATGTTGACGGACAGCGACAGGTAATAGCCCTGATCCACGAGCGGCAGCAGCGCGGCCACGGCGGCGACGACCGCGCCCACCGCTCCGATGCGCAGTTCCTTCTGCGTCAGGTCGAACGGAAGCGCGCTCACGTCGTCTGTCTCCCGAACATGCCTTGCGGCCTGAACAGAAGCACGATGATGAACAGCGCGTAGGTCGCTGCGAGCGTCAGTCCGGGATCGATCAGGCTTGCCACCGCGGTTTCCGCAAGGCCCAGTATCAGGGCGGCAAGCACCGCGCCGCGTACGTCGCCGACACCGCCCATGATGACGATGATCAGCGCCTTCATGGTGAAGGTGATGCCCATCGCCGCGTTGAAGGTGTAGAAGGTCGACAGCAGCGCTCCGCCGCAGGCCGTCAGCGCGCCACCCAGCGCGAATGCGATCGCAGCGGTACGGGCGACGTCGATGGCGACGAGATTGGCCGAGGCCGGATCGGCCGCGACCGCGCGCACCGCCGTACCCTGCCGCGTATGATAAAGGAAGTAATAGAGCGCCCCCGCGATCACCACCGCGGCGGAAAAGGCGACGACACGGTTGAGGCCATAGGCTGAACCGAAGATCACGAAGCGCTCGGCGAGGAACTGGTAGTTGAAATATTCGCCGCCGAAGCCGAGCAGCATCAGCCCCTGCAGCAGGAACAGCAGGCCGAAGGTCGCCAGGATGGAGTCCACCTCCAGCATGCCCTTGTTCTTTGCCCGCTTGACCAGCGGCCGCAGCGCGATCTGGTAAACACCCCAGTTGAAGGCGAAGGCGAGCGGCGCGATGATCGCCAGCCCGAGGATCGGATTGATGGCGAAGGAGGCGTAAAGCCAGAAGGCGATGAAGCATCCGGCCACCAGCGTCTCGCCATTGGCGAGATTCATGATGCGGGCGACGCCATATTGCAGCGTCAGCCCCAGCGCGATCAGCGCATAGGTGCCGCTCAGCAAGATGCCGGTGACGATGATCTGCATGTGACGTCTCTACCGCTAGTGCCATCCGGCGCGAGCCTTGCTCGCGCCGGAGAGTTGTCCGAGATCGGCGGGGATATTACTCCCAGCCTTCCTTCTTGACCGGCTCCTGGGCCACGTCCATGCCGTCGGCCGCAACCGCGACGAAGACGCCGTCGCGCCACTGGCCCACGGTCCAGACATTCGGATTGACGTTGTTTTCGAACTTCACCTCACCGATCACCGTATCGAAGGTGCCGTTCTTGATCGCCTCGACGACGGCGGCGCGGTCCTTGGTTCCCGCAGCCACGATCGCCTGTTCGAGCACCTGCAGGCCGGCATAGGTGGTGGCGCTCGCCCAGAAGTCCGGACCCTGGCCGGCCGCGGCCGTGTGACGCTCGATATAGTCGGCGATCTTCGGATCGGCGACGTTGATGCCGCCGATGCCGATCACGCCTTCGGCGGCGGCTCCAAAGCGGGCCGCATAGGGCGGGAACGCCGTGCCGACGCCGACATAGAAAGCGCCGACGTCCAGGTCCTGAATCTGCGCCTGCTCGGTCAGCGCAAAAGTGTCGCCTGGATAGGAGAAGCCGATGAAGGCGTCGGGCGCCGCATCCTTGGCCCCGCTGATGATCGGCGCGACGTCCTGTGTGCCGAGCGGATAGGAGGCCTCATACACCACTTCGAAGTTGGCTGCCTCGAGTGCAGGCTTTGCAGCGCCTGCCAGTTCGAGGCCGAACGCATCGGCAACATGCACGAGTGCGACCTTGTTGCCGATGTCGCCCTTGTCGCGAAGCATCGTCAGCGTTTGGACGGCACCCTCGGCAAGCTGTGTGGCGGTACCCAGCATCCAGAACGAGTTCGGCCAACGCGCCGCGAAGTCCTCGACGCCGTCGGTGGCGGCGCTGGTGGTGATGTGCGGATAGCCGTGCTGGGCAATCATCGGCGCGGTCGCGACATTGATGCCGGTGGAGTACGGGGTGACGATGAAGTCGACCTGATCCTGTGTCGCCATGCGCTGGATGTTCTGGATCGCGGTTTCGGCGCTGGTCTGGTCGTCGTATTCGACCAACTCGATCGTGTGCTTGGTGCCGCCGATATCCAGCCCGCCACGTTCGTTGACCTCGTTGACCCACATATGAACGTTAGGCCAATGGGTCATCGCCGCGCCGCCGGCCAGCGGCCCGGTCTTCGGCGCGCTGGCGCCGATCTTCAAGACTTCCTGGGCAAATGATGCGCCGCTCGTGGCGCCAAGCACTGCAACGGATGTTGCAAGCGCGATAAACGTACGTCTCAACATGGTTTCCTCCCTGTTAACCAAAAAAACTGTGGCTCTCCCTTCCGATATCGCACGCTTGCGGCCTCCTCCGGCTCTTGCGAACGAACGATATGGAAACTTCATGCTCTGAACGGCTTCGATTCCTCCCACCCGATCGTAGCGACAGAAACCAGATTATTGGCTTTCCGGCGTTCTGTCACCGCTGATTCTTCAAGATTGTATACACATGCGCACGACGCGCGGAAGTCAATTCCGCCGGGATGTCACGATACCGTTAATGCGTCGCGCCGAGCGAGGGTGAAATCCGGTTCGCCGGAAATGCCGCGGTGTATACATTATAGGCAGGGGCGCTTCAGGCGTGGCGGGCCGCGTAGAATCGCCCCAGCAACATCGGCGTCAGGTACATCGGTATCTGGTAGCAGCCGATGAAAAGCAGCAGCGGGTCTGTCACCGACAGCGGCAGCGCGGTGAGGAAGATGCCGATGTTGCGGTTGCCCGTGACGATGCCGTACGGCACCGCGACGCGGTCCCGTCCCGCACGCCGCAATGCCGCCGTCGTTGCTATCTGAAGCACGAAATTGACGGCGAAGGCGACGGCGAGGTTGATCGCAAGGCCCACCGGGTCGGCGGTAATCGCCGGCCCGACCGCCGACATCAGCCCGATCACCACCACGCCGAGCAGGATCGCCGAGACGCCGTCGATGGACTTTATGGCGTCCGGCCCCGGATCGCGCATCACGAAGGCCCTGACGAGAAAACCGCAGGCGACCGCGATGGCGATGACCAGCAACAGCCGGCCGGCGGCCAGAAGCACCGCTCCGCCGCCATCGAGGGCAGGCAGCAGCCAGAAGACGGGAATGACCGTCAGCGGCAGCAGCGCCGTGCCGAAGATCATCACCCGCAGCGCCGGCGCCGGATCGTTCCCGGTCATGATGGTGATGCTGGGACTGCCGCTGATCGGTGCTGCGGCGGCCATCAGGATGAGCCCCATGGCCAGCGGCCCCGTCCATCCGGCAGCGAGAAAAGCCATCGTAAGAAGAAGCGGAAAGGCGAGCTGGGTAATCGCCAGCACGCCGAGCGTGCTTCCCACATCCGCCATCGCGCCCATCGCGGCGCGCGGCCCTATGCGCAGCGCGGCGAAGAAAAGAAGGGCTGCGATCGTCTCCGGAATCCAGTCGCGCATGACCAGCGCCAGGCCGGGCAGCGCGATGCCGAGCACCAGACCGAGGATCAGCAACGCCCTGCCATGGCGCGCGGCCAGATGCATCAAGGCCGTCATGCGCCACCTGTCAATCGTCGATACTCATGCGTCACTGCGGAAAGCGCCTGGGAGACATCGCCTCTGCGGCGGCGGCCAAACTCGCCGGCAGTTCTTCGCCGAGCAGGATGTTGCTGGCCACCTGGGATAGTGCCGGCGACGTCTGGATGCCGTATCCGCCCTGCCCCGCCAACCAGAAAAAGCCATCGATCCCCGCGTCGAAGCCGACGACGGGCGTTCGATCCGGCGCGAAGGTCCTGAGCCCCGCCCAACTCGTCTCGACGCGCGTCACCTCCGCCAGCACCGCCTGCTGGTAGCGGTCCAGCCCTTCGGCCAGAACCATGTCGTCGACGAACGCATCATGCGGCTCGACCGGATCCTCGTCGCCAGGCGACACCAGCAGGCGCCCGGCGTCCGGCTTGAAATACCAGTGGTCACCGGAACTCGACACCAGCGGCCAATGCCGGCAGTCATAGCCATCCGGGCACGGCAGAACCGCCATCGTCCGGCGCATCGGCACCAGCCCGACGCGCGGCACCTCGCAGGCCGCAGCGACCGTATCCGCCCATGCGCCGGCCGCATTGACGATCACATTCGCCTCGATCGCGCCCGCGCTCGTTTCGACCAGCCATTTCCCCGCCGAGCGGCGTGCGCCCGTCAGTGCGGCGTCGAGTTGGATCACGCAGCCCTTGCCCCGCGCCTTTCTCAGCCATCCCTGGTGCAGCGCATTGACGTCGATGTCGCTTGCATCGGGTTCATAGGCGGATGCGACGATACCGGAGGGATCGAGCAGCGGCACCATTTCCGCCGCGCCTTCCGCGCTGAACGGCACCAGCCCGTCCGACTCTGCCAGCAGGGCCTCGTGGTCGCCAAGGTCGTCCTTCCCGGCGACGAAGAGGATGCCGCGCGGCGACAGCAGCGGCTCGGGGAAATATTCCGGCTCCGGCATGTCGAACAGCGGCCTGCTGGCGGCACTGAGCGCGCGAATGACGGCGTTGCCGTAGTTCTGGATGAAGATCGCGGCGGAGCGCCCGGTCGAATGGTGGCCGGGGCGCGCCTCCTGCTCGAGCAGGATCACGTCGCGCCGGCCATCGATGGCGGCGGCGAGACCGGCCCCGGCGATACCGGCGCCGACGATGAGGATATCGGTTGAAAGCATGGTTGCGCTCTTCCGCCTTCTAGACGCCGGACTTGTCGCGAAATCCCGACAGGAAGGCGGTGAGGTTGTCCGCCAGCGCATCGCACAGATAACCGCCTTCCTGCACGATGACAGTCGGCGTTCCAATGCTGGCACAGCGCTCGCCGATCTGGCGGAAACCGTCGGTCGAGACTGCCAGGCCGCCGAAGGGATCGCCCTCGAAGGCGTCGAGACCCAGCGCCACCACGACCGCGCCGGGCGCGTAGGCCGCAATCCGCTCTAGGGCGCGGTCCAGCGCCTCCAGAAACGCGGCATCCTGCGAGCCGCGCTCCAGGGGAAGGTTGAGATTGTAGCCGAGACCCGGCCCCTCGCCGCGCTCCGAGGCATGCCCCCAGAAGAACGGATAGAAGCGGATCGGATCGGCATGAAGCGACACCGTCAGCACGTCGGAACGCGCATAGAAGATGCCTTGCGTACCGTTGCCATGGTGCAGGTCGACATCGAGGATCGCGACCCGGTCATGGCGGGCGCGCAGCTCCTGTGCCGCGATGGCGGAATTGTTGAGGAAGCAGAAGCCGCCGGCAAGGTCGGCAAAGGCGTGGTGGCCCGGCGGACGGCTCAGCGCGTAGACGGCGCGCTCTTCGCCATCGCGCACCAAGCGCGCGGCATGGGCCGCCGTCTGCGCGCTCCAGTAGGCCGACTGCCACGTCTGCGCGGAGATCGGGCAGGCCGTATCCGCCATATGGTAGCCGGCCTGGCCGACGGCGGAAGCCGGGTAGGAAAAGTCGCGGCGGTTGGGATGAATGTTCGGAATCACTTCCGCCGACGCGCCGGGGATTTCCTGCCAGCGCTCGTAGATCGTCTGCAGGAAGCGCAGATATTCAGGCGAGTGGATCGCGGCTGCCGGACCCAGCCCGTGATCTTGCGGCTCCACCTGCTGCAGCCCGGCGGCTGCGGCACCCTTCAGCAGGCGATTCACCCGCTCCGGCACTTCCGGATTCGGCTTCGGCGCGCCGGAAGAGAGAAAATTCTTCGGGTCGTGGAGACGTTGCGTCTCGTCGAATACGAACTTCATTCCGGTTTTCCCCCTGGATGCAGATGGTGCGATCCAGGAGGCTAACCGATTGTCTCCGCTCAGGTCGAGGCCGCACCTAGAAGTTGACGCGGTCGCCGCCCTTGAGCTGGAGGATTTCGCGCGCATCGTCAGGCGTCGCGATCTCGAGGCCGAGACCTTCGATGATCTGGCGCACCTTGGTGACCTGCTCGGCATTCGACTTGGCAAGCTGCCCCGGCGCAATCCACAGCGAATCCTCCATGCCGACGCGGACATTGCCGCCCATCGCGGCCGCGATCGCCGCGACCGTCATCTGGTTGCGCCCGGCGCCAAGCACCGACCAGCGATAATCGTCGCCGAACAGGCGGTCGGCGGTGCGCCGCATATGAGCGACGTCTTCCGGATGCGCGCCGATGCCACCGAGCAGGCCGAACACCGACTGCACGAAGAACGGAGGCTTGACGATGCCGCGATCGGCAAAATGCGCCAGCGTATAGAGGTGGCCGATGTCGTAGCACTCGATCTCGAAGCGGGTGCCGTTCTCGGCGCATTTCGTCAGGATGTATTCGATGTCGGCGAAGGTGTTCTTGAACATGCCGGCGCGCGACGCCTCGAGATACGGCTTCTCCCAGTCGTATTTGAACTCCTTGTACCGCTCCAGCATCGGGTAGAGGCCGAAATTCATGGTGCCCATATTGAGCGACGCGATCTCCGGCGCGAAGTGCGCCGCGGGACCGACGCGCTCCTCGATCGGCATCGTAGGCGCACCGCCGGTGGTGATGTTGACCACCGCGCCCGAGCGCTGCTTGATCACCTTCAGGAACGGCTCGTAGGCCTCCGGCGTCTGTACCGGACGACCATCCTTGGGATCGCGCGCATGCAGGTGGACGACGGCGGCGCCCGCCTCGGACGCCGCAATGGCGTTGTCTGCGATCTGCTCGGGCGTGATCGGCAAATGCGGCGACATTGTCGGCGTGTGGATCGAGCCGGTAATGGCGCAGGTGATGATGACCTTGCGTTTGGCAGCCAATGGGAATTCTCCTTCGGTATTCTTGTTGTGAGCGGTCGGCCTACCAGTGCACCATCGGCAGTCCGGCGACCGGTGAGCGGAAATGGGGAATGGTGTTGCCCTTGAGGCTGCCGAGATAGACCGTCTTCAGGTCCGGGCCGCCGAAGGTGAGGCTTGCGAGCCACGGTGCGATCTTGCCGCCGGACGCGGCCAGCGTCTCGAACGGCATCGGTCCGCCCGACGCAAACTGCCGCTCGAAGGCCGCGGTCTGCTCCGGATCGCCGTCTTCGAGCAGTGTCAGCGCATCGCCCTCGGGCGTGATCGCGACCAGGCGGTCGGCGAACACCATCGTGCACCAGAGATTGCCATAGGCGTCGAAAGCGAAGCCGTCGATCAGCCCGTCGCCAAGGCTGGAAGGCCCATAGACCTCGCGGTCCGTCAGCGAGCCATCCGGCTGGACCCGCAGCCGCGTCACCCGCTTGGCGGAGGTCTCGGCCACGTAGAGCCACTCTTCCTTCTCGTCGAGCCGGATTTCGTTGGTGAAGGCGAAGCCGTCGGCGACGATGCGGATACCCTTGTCGTCGACGAGGGCGACGTAGCCGTCGGCCAGATCATTGCGGATCGCGTCGCTCCACGGGTTCACCATGGTCGACACGGTGATCCAGATGCGGTTCTTCGAATCGCGCAGGACGAAGTTGACCTTGCCCATCGGCTTGCCGTCGATCGTGTCGTAGAGCGTCCGCGTCTGCCCGTCGCGGGTCATGATTTCCAGCACGTCGGTGCCGAAATTGGATATCAGGATGTCGCCGTTCTCGGCAAAGGCCAGCCCGTTTGGCAGCGTGCCGGTCAGCAGGCTTTGTGCCTGGTCGCCCGACAGGTCGAAATGGCCGCTTACCGTCTGGCTGATAAGCTGCTGCGTGCCGTCCGGCGCGATCTTCATCACACCGCCGCGTGCATCGGCCGCCCACAGCGTGCCGTCGCGCTCGGCGAGAATGCATTCCGGGCGCTGCAAATCCTTACCGATGGTGCTGATCTGCGACCGGTCGACCTGCCAGCCGACCAGCGGGTTGGGTCCTCTCGGATTCGTCATCATGGTCTCCTCCCCACCTGCGCGACTAGTCCTCGAAGATCGCGACCGCGCGGGTGAAGCCGGCGGACGCCTTTTCGATCTTGAACGGGAAGCAGGCAATCATGTAGCCGGTCGCCGGAAGCTGATCGAGGTTGGCCAGCTTCTCGATATGGCAGTAGCCGATCTCCATCCCGGCGCGGTGGCCTTCCCAGATCAGCGACGCGTCGCCGGTCTCGGCGTAGCGCTTCGCCGTGTGGATGAACGGCGCATCCCAGCTCCAGG
This sequence comes from Mesorhizobium sp. CAU 1741, assembly GCF_039839275.1. NCBI lineage: Bacteria > Pseudomonadati > Pseudomonadota > Alphaproteobacteria > Hyphomicrobiales > Phyllobacteriaceae > Mesorhizobium > Mesorhizobium sp. CAU 1741. The sequence goes on from NZ_JBDOQP010000002.1 coordinate 550,097, forward strand.
CGTCGGTGCCGGTCACGTGGACGCCGCGGCTGGTCAGGTACAGCGTCGCCTCTCGGCCCATGCCGCAGCCCGAGGCCAGATAATCGTCCTGTCCGTATTTGGCGGCGGCGGCGGTGTTGACCACCACGATGTCGCCCGGCTGAATCTCGTGGCCGATGCGCGCCAGCTCGGCCTCGACCTCCTGCGCGGTGACGACATGGCCATCTCCCAGATGGCGAAAATCGAGTTTTACGCCGGGGCCGAAGCACCATTCCAGCGGCACTTCGTCGATGGTCATCGCGCGCTTGCCACCATCCATCGTCGAATGGAAATGATATGGCGCGTCGAGGTGGGTGCCGTTGTGGGTCGACACGACGAGTTGCTCGACCGCCCAGCCTTCGCCGGCCGGAAGCTGGTCCTTGGTCAGGCCGGGGAAGAAGCCGGTCAATTGTCCGACCGACTGCTGGTGGTCGACATAGGTGATCTGCGGTTCGGTGCCCTTGGGGTCGGAAGCGATGCCGGCCTTGAGCGCGGTTGAGATGTCGACGATACGGCGAGCCATGGGGTCCTTTCCTTACAACAGACCGAGCGAGATGCCCGGGAAGAGCACGATCAGCAACAGCGCGAAGAGCATCAGGCAGGCAAAGGGCGCAGCGCCGACGAAGACGTCCTTGAGCGAAATCGAGGGGTCGTCGAGCGCGCCCTTCACCACGAAGACCGACAGCCCCATCGGCGGTGTCAGCAGGCCGATCTCGACCGCGAGCACGGTGATGATGCCGAGCCAGATGAGATCGATGCCGAGCGACTGCGCCACGGGAAGCGCCAGCGGCACGGTGATGAGCATGATCGACGACGAATCGAGGATCGTGCCGAGCAGCACCAGAATGGCGATGTAAAACAGCAGGAAGCCGTAGACCCCGACGTCGAGGGCGATGATCCATTGCGTGAGCGAGACCGGCAGGCCGGTAAGCGCCAGCATGCGGCTGTACATCGTCGCGGCGATGATGAGGAAGCAGATCGAGGCAGTGATATGCCCGGTTTCCAGCGTCACCTGCCACAACATTTTCGGCGAAAGGCGACGCTTGACGAAAGCGATGACGATCGAGCCCAGCGCTCCGATGGCGCCCGCCTCGGTGGGCGTGAAGATGCCGCCGTAGAGGCCGCCCAGCACCAGCCCGACGAGCACCACGATCGGAGCAAGCTTGCTCACCACGTCGGCGACTGCGGAGAAACCGGAAGTGTCGTAGGCCTGCGGCGGCGCCGCGGTGCCGGTGAACCCGCTCCAGAAGCGCACCATCAGCCAGATGCCGAGGCAGAAGATCACCGTGACGAGGATGCCGGGCCCGATGCCGGCGATGAACAGCGCACCGACCGACTGTTCCGCGAGGATACCATAGAGGATCATCAACAGGCTCGGCGGGATCAGCATGCCGAGGATGGACGAGCCGACCACGACGCCGGTGGCGAAGCGCGCGGTATGGCCGGCGCGCATCATTTCCGGCACGGCGATCTTGGTGAAGACGGCAGCCGAGGCGATCGAGATGCCGGTGATCGAGGCGAAGATCGCATTGGCGCCCACCGTCGACATGCCGAGCCCGCCGCGCAATCCGCCGAGCAGCCGTGTCGCCACGTCGAACGTATCGCGGCCGATATTGGCGCGGCTGACCACGAGCCCCATCAGCACGAACAGCGGCACGACGCCGAACAGATAGCTGGAGATGCTTTCGCGCGCCGCCAGCGACAGGATGCGCGCCGCCTGATCGGCGTTGTCGCGCAGGATCCAGATGCCGAAGAACGAGGTCAGCGCCAGCGCGATCGCCACATGCATGCCGGTGTAGATCAGCACAAGGATCGCGGCGAGCGACCACATGCCGATTTCGAAGCCCGTCATTGCTGGTCTCCCGGCGCTCGACTTTCGCCGAAGGTGGCGAGCAGGATGCCGATCGCCCGCAACGCGAAGGCGATGCACAGGGCGATCGAACCGACCAGGACGACGAGATAGGTTGGCCAGATCGGCGCGAGGAACTGCCCGACTGTGCCGATCATCTCGTCGCGCCCGTAGCTGCGCACGAAGAGCGGGTAGAAGGCGTAGATCAGCACGCCAACGAGCCCGACGCCGGCAAGGTGCATGATGGCGTCGAGGATGCCGGCCGCGCGCGGCGAGCGCGCCCGAACCAGCATCAGGAATCCATCGGCCCGGGTCAGCTTGCCGCGCAGCAGCGTGTTGGCGATCTGCAGGAAGACGATGCTGAGAATCAGCATCGAGACGATCTCGGGGACGCCGGGGATCGGCATCCCGAAAAATGCGCGCCCGACGACATCGGCGGTGATCAGCACCATGATGAACAGGATCGCGACCGTGCCGGCGACGCTCATCGCCGCCGTCACCCGGTCGAAGAACCCCAAGACGAGATCGAAGCTCCGCTGACCGGTGCTTTCATTTTCCGGTATCATGGACATGATTTTCCCCCGGCTGGCATTGCCGGCTGCGGAACGCATGTCCCGCAGCCGGTCGGTCGATCAGCGCTGCGACCAGTCGCGCGCGAGGCTGACGCCGGCATCCTTGAGCTGGCCGATATAGGCCTCAAGCACCTCGGAGCCCGCGAGCCCCTGGCCGTCGGCATTCTTGGCCCACACGTCGGCGATCTGCGGCAGGGCGGCGGCCCACTTGGCACGCTCCTCGTCGCTGAGCTCGGTGATGGTGGCGCCGCCGTCTTCCATCTGCTTGAGGGCCGCCTCGACGCGGGCATTCTGCTCGGCGATATAGGCGTCGGTGTAGGCTGCCGCCCCCGCGCGCAGTGCGTTCTGCACCTCTTCCGGCTGGGCGTCGTACCAATCCTTGTTGGCGACGAGCGAACCGGCATACTGGGCACCAAAATTGGTGATCAGGACGTGCGGCGCGACTTCCTGCAGCTTCGCCGGTGCGGCGGCTGTGGGGAACACGATCGCGCCGTCGAAGACGCCGGTCTGGATGTCGTTGTAGTATGTGGTCAGGTTGCCGGCGACACCCACCGCGCCGGTCCCTTCGAGCCAGTTCACAGCCGGCCCCGGCGCGCCGATCTTGCGGCCCTGCAGGTCGTCGATCGAATCGACGGGGAAGTTGGTCATCATCAGGTAGTTGTCGAGGGCGAAGCCGCCGCCGAGATACTCGGCATTGTAGCTTTCCCACGACTCGATCATGCCGGGGATGTCCTGGTGCAACTTGTCGATCGCGCTGATGACGATCTGCGGATCGGACGTACCGAAAGGCGTGAAGTAGGTGACGTTCTGCAGCGGCAGCGCCGTCGGCTCGAACACGGTCGGCACGACGCCGACTTCCGCGAGCCCGTCCTCGATGGCTTCCAGTTCGCCGCCGACCGCCGCCAGCGTGCCGCCGTAGGCCTCGCTCCAGGTGATGGTGTGGCCTGAGCCTTCCAGCGCCTCGTTGACGGTGGGAATGAACGTCTCGGTGAGATGCTTCACCCACAGGAACACCGGCGGATGACCGTTGACGACCGTCACGGTGATGTCGTCGGCATGGGCGGGAATGGCGACGGACCCTGCGAGCAGAGCAGCCATCGCGGTCAAGCGCATTGTGGATTTCATGTTTACCTCCCTGGATTGAACCTGTTTCGTCCGGCCGGCATCCTCGGCGAGCACCGCAGCAATGCCGGAAACTCCTAACCTGGCGCCACCAGCGCCCGCGTGCCGGCGGCGAGATAGCGCACCACCCGCGCGATCGCCTCCTCCGTCTCGCCCTCGTCGCAAAGCCCGTCCGAAAGCTGCGCCACACGGCCCGTGCGCGCGATCATGAACAGGCCGACCGAAATGGCGTTCATGTAGGCCCAGACGGCATTCTCACGGCCGAGATCCGGCACGTGGCTTTCCAGCGCATCAATGAACTCCAGCGCGATGGGGTTGAAGTTCTCCGCCGTGAGCTGGATCGAGCGATCGTCCGTGCCCGACGCGATCTGGACGATGATGCGCGAATAATGCTGGCCGGCATCGCCATGCTCGTTGCTCAGCTCGATCGTCGGGCGCATCAGCGCATCGAGGATCGATTCCAGCGTCGCCGTCTTCGGATCGCCGAGCAGTCCCGCAAGCAGATCGTGCCTGCGGCCGTTCACCTGCGCGGTGCGCCGCGCGACCACCTGCTCGAACAGCGCTTCCTTGGAATTGAAGTGATAGTGGATGAGGCCGAGATTGACCTTCGCCTCGTCGGCGATGGCGCGCGTCGTCGCGCCGTCGAATCCAAGGCCGGCAAACACGCGCTCGGCGGCATCCATGATGTCGCTGCGCACGTCACGCCGCGCTGCGCTGCTGACCGCCGAACCCATGCTTTCCTCCCTCGACCCGTTCCATCCAACCTCGCAAAGCGATTGGTCGGATGATCAGGTCACTTGACCAAGTCATATGACCAAACGATCAGCGCGGTCAAGCCCGGCAATTGTCGGACCGCGACCGGCAAAAGGGTGGAACGGACGTCGAAAGCCGTGGCGGCGTATTTTTACGCGCTTGCCTTGGCGCTTGCGATATGCACACTTCGGCTCGAGATGCGGCGCGAGACCGCACCTGGGTGGAACAGTCGAGCACCTCTCGGGAGGAGGGCTCACCAACAAGCCGGCCATTCGGTCCGGCAAGTGAGCGAGGTAATGCATGAGTGACGACGTCATTCTTGCCGCAGACGATTTGACTAAAGAATTCAAGGGATTCTTCGCCGTCGAAGGGGTGAGCCTTCGGGTGCGCCGTGGGCATATACACGCGCTGATCGGTCCGAACGGCGCCGGCAAGACCACTTGCTTCAACCTCTTGACGAAGTTCCTCGCGCCGACGCGAGGCAAGATCACATACAAGGAAGAGGACATCACCGCGATGTCGCCCGCCGACATCGCGCGGCTGGGCCTCGTGCGCTCGTTCCAGATCTCGGCGGTGTTCCCGCACCTCACCTCGCTTGAGAACGTGCGCATCGCGCTGCAGCGGCGGCGCGGCGATTCATTCGACTTCTGGCGCTCGCAAAAGGTGCTTGCCAACCTGGACGACGAGGCGCGCGCGCTGCTCGCCGATGTCGGGCTCAGCGCTTTCGAATCGACCAATGCCGGCGACCTTTCCTATGGCCGCAAGCGCGCCCTTGAGATCGCGACCACGCTGGCGCTCGACCCCGAAATGCTGCTGCTCGACGAGCCGATGGCGGGCATGGCGCAGGAAGACGTCGAGCGCATCTCGCAACTGATCAGGAAGATATCCGCCAACCGCACGATCCTCATGGTCGAGCACAATCTGTCTGTCGTGGCGTCACTGTCGGACACGATCACCGTGCTTGCCCGCGGCAAGGTGCTGGCGGAGGGCGACTACGCCACCGTGTCCAAGGACGACCGCGTGATCGAAGCCTATATCGGAGCCGGTCATGGCTGAAGCTGCACTTGCAAACGCGCCGGTGGCCAACCAATCGGCCGAACCGCTTCTCAAGGTCACGGGCCTGGAAGCATGGTATGGCGAAAGCCACGTCCTGCACGGCGTCAACTTCGACGTCCGGCCCGGCGAGGTGGTCACGCTGCTCGGCCGCAACGGCGCCGGCAAGACCACGACGCTCAAGGCGGTCATGGGCATCCTGCCGAAGCGCAAGGGCTCTGTGATGTTCCAGGGCAAGGAACTGATGCACGCGCCGGCACGCTACGTGGCCCGCGAAGGCATCGCCTTCTGCCCCGAGGAACGCGGCATCTTCTCGTCGCTGTCGGTGGAGGAGAACCTGCTGCTGCCACCCCAGGTCAAGCCCGGCGGCATGAGCCTCGACCAGATCTTCGAGCTTTTTCCCAACCTCAAGGAGCGCCTGTCGAGCCAGGGCACGAAGCTGTCGGGCGGCGAACAGCAGATGCTGGCGATCGGCCGCATCCTGAGAACCGGCGCCAAGACGCTGCTGCTCGACGAGCCGACCGAGGGGCTGGCACCGGTCATCATCCAGCAGATCGGGCATACGATTGCGAGACTGAAGCGGGAGGGCTTCACGATCGTACTGGTGGAACAGAATTTCCGTTTCGCCTCGACGGTCGCGGACCGTCATTTCGTCGTCGAGCAGGGACGCGTCGTCGACATGATCCCCAACGACGAACTCGAGTCCAATATCGAGAAATTGCACGCCTATCTGGGCGTGTAGGGAGCAGAAAGGCGCAACGCGCCGCAAACTGGAGGAGAATGGAACATGCGTAAATCAGGATTGCTTGCCGCAATGGCAGGCCTGCTCATGGCAGGCACCGCCCATGCGACCGACGTCAAGATCGGCGTCATGAACGACCGCTCCGGCATCTATGCCGACATCGGCGGCGAAGGCTCGGTCATCGCAGCGCGCATGGCGGTCGAGGATTTCGATGCCGAATCGAAGGGTGTCAATGTCGAGATCGTCTCGGCGGACCACCAGAACAAGCCGGATGTGGGCTCCAACATCGCCCGCCAGTGGTATGATACCGAAAACGTCGACGTGATCGCCGACGTGCCGACATCGTCGGTGGCGCTCGCCGTCAACGAGATCACCCGCGAGAAAAACAAGATCTTCCTCAATTCGGGTGCGGCGACGTCGGACCTCACGGGCTCGGCCTGCTCGCCGAACACCGTTCACTGGACCTACGACACCTGGCAGCTCGCCAACGGCACCGGTGGCGCGATGGTCGCGAATGGCGGCAAGACCTGGTACTTCCTTACCGCCGACTATGCATTCGGCCATGCGCTCGAGCGCGACACCTCCGCGGTGGTGACGGCGGCCGGCGGCGAAGTGATCGGCTCGGTCAAGACCCCGTTCCCCGGCACCGACTTCTCGTCCTTCCTGCTCCAGGCGCAGGCATCTGGTGCGCAGGTTATCGGCCTTGCGAACGCTGGTGGCGACACCGTCAACTCGATGAAGCAGGCGTCGGAATTCGGCATCACGCAGGGCGGACAGGCGATCGCCGGGCTTCTCGTCTTCATCAACGACGTGCACTCGCTCGGTCTCGAAGTCGCCCAGGGTCTGGTGCTCACCGAGAGCTTCTACTGGGACATGAACGAAGGCACCCGTGAGTGGTCGGCCCGCTTCGAGGAGCAGACCGGCAACAAGCCTTCGATGATCCAGGCGGGCGTCTATGCCGCCGTGTTGCACTACCTCAAGGCCGTCGAGGCCGTCGGCGACAAGGACCCCGAGAAGGTCATGGCCAAGATGAAGGAGATGCCGACCGATGATCCGCTGTTCGGCCAGGGCGTGGTGCGCCAGGACGGACGCAAGACCCACGATTCCTACCTCTTCCGGGTCAAGACGCCGGATCAGTCGACGGGCGAATGGGATCTCTACGAGACCGTCGCCACCATCCCTGCGGCGGAAGCCTTCCGTCCGCTGGAAGACGGCGGCTGCTCACTGGTGCAGTAAGGTCGCGGCACGCGGAGGCGCGCGGTTGCCGCGCGCCTCCCGGCCGGCCATGCAATAGCAGGACCCCTCGATGTTCGAACTTATCGGCATTCCTCCCCAGGCACTGTTCGGCCAGTTGCTGCTCGGCCTGATCAACGGCTCGTTCTACGCGATCCTCTCGCTGGGGCTGGCTGTTATCTTCGGCTTGCTCAACATCATCAATTTCACCCATGGCGCGCAGTACATGCTCGGCGCCTTCGTGACCTGGATGCTGCTGAACTATTTCGGCATTCCCTACTGGTGGTCGCTGCTTATCGCGCCGATCGTGGTCGGCTTCACCGGCATCATCCTCGAGCGGCTCTTGATCCGGCGGCTCTATCACCTCGACCATCTCTACGGCCTGCTGCTGACCTTCGGTCTCGCCTTGATCACAACCGGCGTCTTCAAGCAGATCTACGGCGTCTCCGGCCTGCCCTACCAGGCGCCGGCGCTGCTGCAGGGAGGCAACAATCTCGGCTTCATGTACCTGCCGAATTCGCGCGCCTGGGTCATCATCGCCTCGGCCATCGTCTGCCTTGCGACCTGGTTCGTCATCGAGAAGACCAAGCTCGGCTCCTATCTGCGCGCGGCGACGGAGAACCCGACGCTTGTCGGCGCCTTCGGTATCAACGTGCCGCTGATGATCACGCTCACCTACGGCTTCGGCGTCGCGCTGGCCGGGTTCGCCGGCGTGCTGGCCGCGCCGATCTACGCAATCAATCCGGTGATGGGCGAGAACCTGATCATCGTCGTCTTCGCCGTGGTGGTGATCGGCGGCATGGGCTCTATTCTCGGCTCCATCGTCACCGGCTTCGGGCTGGGGCTTATCGAGGGGCTGACGCGCGTCTTCTATCCGGAAGGCTCGGCGGTGGTCATCTTCGTCATCATGGCGCTCGTGCTGCTGGTGAAGCCGGCCGGGCTCTTCGGGAGGACCGCGTGATGGTCGCCACGACTCAGACTGAAATCGCCTCGCCCGGCGTGCCCGCGACCCACTCCGCGCTGGGCATGCCGTGGCATCACATGGCGATTTTCGCCGGCCTTCTCGTGCTGCTCGTCGCGGCGCCGTTCTTCCTCTACCCGATCTTCGTGATGAAGATCCTGTGCTTCGCGCTGTTTGCCTGCGCCTTCAACCTGCTGCTCGGCTATGGCGGGCTGCTGTCTTTCGGCCACGCCGCCTATTTCGGCATGGCGAGCTATGTCTCCGCCCATGCGGCAAAAGTCTGGGGCCTGACGCCGGAACTGGCGATCATATCCGGCACGCTCGTGGCGGCCCTTCTGGGGCTTGCCATCGGGGCGCTGGCGATCCGCCGCCAGGGCATCTATTTCGCCATGGTGACGCTGGCCTTTGCCCAGATGGTCTATTTCTTCTCGCTGCAGGCGAGCTTCACCGGCGGCGAGGATGGCATCCAGGCGGTGCCGCGCGGCATGCTGTTCGGCCTCATCGACCTGCGTTCGTCCGAGGCGCTGTATTTCCTCGTGCTGGCGATCTTCTTCGTCGGCATATTGCTGATCTACCGCGTCATCCACTCGCCCTTCGGGCAGGTGCTCAAGGCGATCCGCGAGAACGAACCGCGTGCGATCTCGCTCGGCTACCGCGTCAACCGCTACAAGCTCATGGTGTTTGTGCTGTCGGCGATGCTCGCCGGACTCGCCGGCGCCACCAAGGCGATCGTCTTCCAGCTCGCCTCGCTCACCGACGTCTACTGGACGATGTCGGGCGAGGTCGTGCTGATGACGCTGATCGGCGGCATGGGAACGGTGTTCGGCCCGATCATCGGTGCCGCCGTCATCGTCACGATGCAGAACTACCTGGCCACCTTCGGAGCGTGGGTCACGATCATCCAGGGTGCGATCTTCGTCATCACGGTGATGCTGTTCCGCGAAGGCATCATCGGCGTGATCGCCAAATGGATCAGGAAGCCGCTATAGCAGTCCTTCCCGCGCGGCGGCCCTCACCAGGTCGCCGCGTGGAGCCGGCATCTTCCTGACCATCAGCCGCTCGCGGCTCAGCCAGCGGCTGATCAGCAGGACGGCGACCACGGCGAGGCCCGCCGACAGGCCGATCCATATTCCCACACCGTTCATCCCAACCTTGAAGGCCAGGAACGCGCCCAGCGGCAGGCCGACGCCCCAGTAGCCGAGCGCCGCGTAGAGCATCGGCACGGTCGTGTCCTGAAGCCCGCGCAGCATGCCACCGCCCACGGCCTGTGCTCCATCGACGATCTGGAACAGCGCGGCCAGTGCGAGGAAGGTCACGGCGAGCTCGATCACCGGCGCGTTGACGGGATCGGACAGGTCGATGAAGGCTGTGATCAGCAGATGCGGAGCCAGCAGCATCAGCAGCGCCATCAGCGCCATGAAGCCGACGCCCATGCAGAATGCCGTCCAGCCCGCGCGGCTGACGCCATCCCTGTCGCCTGCCCCGAACGCGCGCCCCACACGCACGGTTGCCGCCTGGCCGATCCCCATCGGGACCATGAAGGAGATCGACGCCACCTGGATCGCGATCGCGTGTGCGGCCAGCGACACGGCATCGATCAATCCCATGATCAGAGCGGCCGCGTTGAAGATCGACACCTCGAAGGTCAGGATGCCGGCGATCGGCAGGCCGAGCTTGAACAATTCGCGGAAGCGCGGCCAGTCGGCGCGCCAGAAGCGTCCGAACAGGCGATAGCGGCGAAAGTGCCTGTCGAGCGTCACGGCCAGCACCATTCCGACGAACATCAGAATGCTCGACAGCACCGTGGCGATACCGGCACCCATCAGTTCGAGCTTCGGGAAGCCGAAATTGCCGAAGATCAGGCAGTAGTTCGCCAGCACGTTGAAGGCGACCGCCACGAAGACGATCACCAGTGCCCAGCCCGGCCGCTCAAGCGCCGATATGAACGATCGCAGGACCACGAACCAGTAAAAGGGCAGGACCGCCCATTGCAAGGCCCGCAAGTAGCGCCCGGCTTCCGCGGCAAGTGCTTCATCCTGCCCCATGGCGAGCAGGATCGCCTCGCCCTGCCACAGGATCAGCCAGATCGGCACCACCACGGCAAGCGCGACCCACAGGCCTTGCCGCACGGTACGGCGCACGTCGCGCACCGAATGCCGATTGCGGCCCAGTTCGAAAGCGATCATCGGCGAGACCGCGAGAATCAGGCCGAGGCCGAAGATCATCGGTGCGAAATACAGGTTGGCGCCGAGGGTGCCGGCCGCCAGCGACTTTGGGCCGAGGCGGCCCATCATCATCACGTCGGTCGCGGTCATCGCGGTCTGGCCGAGATTGGTCAGGATCATCGGCCATGCGAGCAGCATCATGGCGCGCAGTTCGACGCGCCAGCGCCCTGCGGGCAGGCGAGGATTGATCGTGGTCTCAGACATCGCCACTCAATAAAGCGCAAAGCTGCACAAAACAGAACCACCATGCCGCTTTGTTTGGCGCAGCCGCCGCGCGAACCAATTGCGAAGGGCGGCGTTTGAAGCTAAGACCCCCGACGCGCACGATCCCCGAACCGCCGAGGACCCCATGACGACCGACACGTTTGCCACGGCCGCCGAGCAGGCTCGCCTTCTTTCCGCCGCCCTGCCCTTCATGCAGCGCTACGAGCACAAGACCGTGGTGATCAAGTATGGCGGCCATGCGATGGGCGACATCGAGCTCGGCAAGGCCTTCGCCCGCGACATCGCCTTACTCAAGCAGTCCGGCGTGAACCCGATCGTCGTCCATGGCGGCGGGCCGCAGATCGGCGCGATGCTGTCGAAGATGGGCATCGAATCCAAGTTCGAGGGCGGCCTGCGCGTCACCGACCGCAAGACGGTCGAGATCGTCGAAATGGTGCTGGCCGGATCGATCAACAAGGAGATCGTGGCGCTCATCAACGCCGAAGGCGAATGGGCGATCGGCCTGTGCGGCAAGGACGGCAACATGGTCTTCGCCGAAAAGGCGCACAAGACCATCAAGGACCCCGATTCCAACATCGAGCGTGTGCTCGATCTCGGCTTCGTCGGAGAGCCCGTCGAGGTCGACCGCACCCTGCTCGATCTCCTGGCGCGCTCCGAAATGATCCCGGTCATCGCGCCCGTCGCGCCGGGCCGCGACGGCCACACCTACAACATCAACGCCGATACCTTTGCCGGCGCCATCGCCGGGGCACTGCACGCCTCGCGGCTGCTTTTCCTCACCGATGTTCCCGGCGTGCTCGACAAGGACAAGAACCTGATCGACGAGCTGACCGTCGCGCAGGCCCGCGCGCTGATCGCCGACGGCACCATTTCCGGCGGCATGATCCCCAAGGTCGAAACCTGCATCGAGGCGATCGATCGCGGCGTCGAAGGCGTCGTCATCTTGAACGGCAAGACGCCGCACGCGGTGCTGCTCGAACTCTTCACCGAGCACGGCGCCGGCACGCTGATCGTGCCCTAGCCCACCAGCACCAGCACGACGATGCCGGCGACGATGAGCAGGCAGCCGGCCGTCTCGATCCGGTTGATGCTTTCCTTGAAGAAGAACACCGACGCGGCGAAGGTGAACAGCATCTCGATCTGCGCCAGCGCCTTGACCACCGCCGCCTGCTGCAGGGTCATCGCCATGAACCAGCCGAAAGAGGCGGTGGCGCCCACGAAGCCGGTGAAGAGCGAGACCTTCCAGGCGCCCCGGATGCGGCCGATCTCGGCGCGGTCCTTCCAGAGCATCCATGCGCCCATCACCAGCGTCTGGAGCGTGATCGTCCAGGCCAGCGTCACCGCCGCCTGCATCATGAAGTTCGGCCCCAGCAAGGCGAGTGAGGCCGCCCGATAGGCGACCGCCGCAATGCCGAACAGCGTGCCCGAGGCAAGCCCGATCAGCGCGTTGCGGGCAAATACGGACGCAACGAGATTGCGCCAGCTCATCTGCATGTGCGCGACCGAGATCAGCATCACGCCGAAGACGCTTATGGCGATCGCCGCCAAAACGCCCGCCGTCACCGTCTCGCCGAAGAAGATCAGCGCGAAAAGTGCTGCCTGCGCCGGCTCGGTGCGCGAATAGGCGGTACCGACGGCAAAGTTTCGGTGGGAGAACAGATGGATCAGCAGGAAGGTCGCGCCGATCTGCGCCAGTGCGCCGACCACCACCCAGGCCACGAAGGTGGCGTTGGGCGCGGGCACGGGATAGCCCGCCAGCGCATGCAGCGCCCAAAGATAGAAAAGCGCGAAAGGCAGCCCGAAGCCGAAACGCACGAAGGTCGCGCCCGTCGTGCCCATCACGGCCTTCAGATGCTTCTGCGCCGCCGAGCGCAGGTTCTGCAGGAACGCCGCGGCGATCGTTATCGGTATCCAGAGTTCCATGTCGCCCCCGATGTCGGGTGCGGGTTAGCGCGGAGCCATGCGCGCCGGCAAGGGCCAGATGGGCACCTTGGGCAGGTCAGTGCAGCGATCAGGCCGCCTTCTGGCTTCCGTTCTCGAACACGACGCGGTTGCGTCCCTGCCGCTTGGCTTCGTAGAGCCGCCGGTCGGCCTCGCGCATCAACTGCGACCAGCTCAGATGCGGGCGCAGCCGCGCCGCGCCGATGCTGACCGAAAGCGGCAGGAACTTCCCCTCTCCCGGCGAGAACGGAATCGCCTCGACGCCCAGCCTGACGCGTTCGGCGACCAGCATCGCCTCCTCCGCCGTCGTGCCACCGAGAAACACCGCGAATTCCTCGCCACCGATGCGTCCGACGAGATCGGCATCGCGAACCCCGGCGCGGATCGCGTCGGCGATCAGCAGCAGCGCGGCGTCGCCTTGCTGGTGGCCGTGGGTGTCGTTGATATACTTGAAATTGTCCGCGTCGATGATCAGCAGAACGCCGGTGTCGGTGCGCCGACGACTGTTCTTGAGCGCCGCGAAGAACGATTCCCGGTTCAGGAGGCGGGTCATGTCGTCGTGGCGCGCCTTTTCCGCAAGCTTCTCATGCGCCTCGGCAAGTTCCATGTGCGCATCGGCCAATTGCTCATGGGCGGCGGCGAGCTGTCCGAACGCATCGGCAAGCTTCTGCTTTTGCCAGAGTGTGTAGGCGCTGGCCGGAAACGCGATCACCAGCGGACAGACCAGCGTCATCAGCACCGCGTTGCCTTCGACCACGCCACCGATCGCCGGAACGATCGTGATCACGATGAGGAAGGACGCCGCCGCCGAGCCGATCGCCAGCACAGCCGCCTTCAACAGTATCTGCCTCATGATGGACCCCCTGCACTCGACGTCCTATCTGGCAGGCGAAAGTAAATCCAAACTTGCACTCGCGGCCCGAATTTGAACGATCCGTGAAGTAACGCGGAACTTCTCTCCCGCCGCGGAATCGTCTAGGGAGACGGCATGACCAACGCGCCCGCTTCCGCCCGCTTCGCCCACGTCACCGACTGGGTGTTCGATCTCGACAACACCCTCTATCCGCACCACTCGAACCTGTTTTCACAGATCGACGTGAAGATGACGGCTTACGTGTCGGAATTACTGCAATTGCCGCGCGACGAGGCGCGCAAATTGCAAAAGGAGCTCTACAAGGATTACGGCACAACGCTGAACGGCCTGATGGCCCGCCACGGCATCGACCCGGACGATTTCCTCAACAAGGTCCACGACATCGATTATACGTGGGTCGATCCCAACCCCGCTCTGGGCGATGCGATCAAGGCGCTGCCGGGGCGCAAGTTCATCTTCACCAATGGCGACCGTGGCCACGCCGAGCGCACGGCGCGGCAACTGGGCATCCTCGACCATTTCGACGACATCTTCGACATCGTCGCCGCCGATCTGATGCCCAAGCCCGCGCGCGAAACCTATGACAAGTTCGTCGGCCTGCACCGGGTCGATGCTCCGCGCGCGGCGATGTTCGAGGACCTGGCGCGCAATCTGAGCGTGCCGAAGCTGCTCGGCATGATGACCGTCCTCATCGTACCCAACAATTTCGAGCCGACATTCTCGGAAATCTGGGAACGCGACGCCGAGTTCGAGGACGATGTCGACTTCGTCACCGACGATCTCGCCGGCTTCCTGACGACAATCCTGGAAGACCTGCCACGTTGAAGCGTTTTACCGCGCTCGAAGCACGCATCGACGCAGCGGCTCATCGTGTTCTGGACAGACTGCCGGCTTCGGGCGCCTCTGGCGCCATCGTCGAATTCATCGTCTTCGGCCTCAAGCAGGCATGGGCCTGTCTGTTCGGCGGAGCCATGCTCGCATTGATGATCGGCACCCGTCTATGGTGGCCCGACGACGCGACGTTCGCGCGCTATGACTTCCTTTTTCTTGCGGCGGTCACGCTGCAGGCCGGAATGATCCTTCTCAAGTTCGAGACGCTCTCCGAGGCGAAGGTGATCCTGATCTTCCATGTGGTGGGTACAGCCATGGAAATATTCAAGACCCACGCGGGTTCATGGATTTATCCGGAAGACAGTTTCTTCCGGATCGGCGCGGTCCCGCTCTTCTCCGGCTTCATGTATGCGGCAGTCGGCTCCTACCTCGCCCGGATCACCCGCATCTTCGACATGCGCCATACCGGCTACCCACGCTTCTGGCAGACGCTGGCCCTTGCAGCGGCGATCTACGTGAACTTCTTCACTCACCACTTCATGCTCGACATCCGCTACGGATTGTTCGTCGCCACGGCGCTGCTGTTTGCCAGGACCACGGTGCATTACCGGGTGTTTCGCTTCCGCCATCAGATGCCGCTGCTGCTCGGCTTCCTGCTGGTCGCGCTGTTCATATGGTTCGCGGAGAATATCGGAACATGGAGCCGGGCATGGCTCTATCCAGGGCAGGAACGCGGCTGGACGCCGGTTTCGATACACAAGCTTGGCGCCTGGTATCTGCTGATGATCATCTCATTCGTTCTGGTGACGATCGTGCACCGGCCCAAGGCTCTCGGCGCGGCAGCTAACCCGCTTGATCGCGGAAGCTGATTGTCCGCTCACCCCTGCTCTGTGTCGGGCGTTACCTGAAGCGTCAGCATGTCGGCATCGACGCTGTTCAACTCGCCCTGTTGCTCGGCATCGACATAGTCGCGATGCGGATGCTTGTTGCCTGTCTTCACCGCGAAACGATCGCAAGGCGCGGTTGCGCCCACGGCACCCCGGTTCAGCGGGTGGCCGAGGTCGATCTCCTGCTGCCTGCGGATCGTGTCGCTGTTCGAGTCGATCATGTCTGCCATCAGCGTCTCCTGTTCTTCAGTGGAAAGGAAACGTTCGGGCGGTCCGCCCGTTCCGTGCGAGGCCATGGGGCGTGGGGTCCGCATCAGGGTATCTCGTAGAATTCGCGAATGATCGCCCAGGCTTCATCGGCGGTGTCGACCGACTGGATGATGTCCTGGTCGCCGGGCGAGATCGTGCCCTGTTCCGCGAGGTAATCGAGGTCGATGGCGCGGCTCCAGAATTCCTTGCCGAATAGGATCACGGGCACCCGCTCCATGCGCCCCGTCTGGATCAGCGTCAGCGTCTCGAAGAACTCGTCCATCGTGCCGAACCCGCCCGGGAATACCGCGACCGCCTTGGCGCGCATGATGAAATGCATCTTGCGGATGGCGAAGTAGTGGAAGTTGAAGCACAGCTCCGGCGTGACGTAGATGTTGGGCGCCTGCTCGTGCGGCAGCACGATGTTGAGGCCGATGGACGGTGCGCCGCAATCGGCCGCGCCGCGATTGCCAGCTTCCATGACGCCCGGTCCGCCCCCCGTCACCACGACGAATTCGCGGTAATAGGTGGTCGCTGAATGTCGCGAGCAGAGCTGCGCGAACTGGCGCGCCTCCTCGTAGTAGCGCGAATTGGCGAGCAGGTTCTTCTTCTGCGTCTCGTTCTTCGCCGCCCAGGCCTCGCCGCCGGGCTCGGGCAGGCGTGCTCCGCCAAACAGGATGACCGTCGAGCGAATACCCCGCTCGGCCAGCATCATCTCGGGCTTCAGCAATTCGAGCTGCAGGCGCACGGCGCGCAGTTCGCGCCGGGTCATGAACTCCTCGTCGTCCCATGCCAGCCGGTAGGCGGGCGCGCGCGTCTGCGGCGTGTCGGGCACGGCCTTGGCGCGCTCGAGGTCCTCGTCGGAGTGCGGCAGTGGCGTCCAGCCGGACTTGTCCTCCGGATTCATGCGATCGTCATCCCGTCTCTGCGCCGAAGCCGGCGCGCCCCATCATTGACCCGTTTCGGCGCTTGGCATAGTTTCCGCGCCGACCGGGGAGCCCTCTTCCCTTGTAGCCTATGACTTGTCCCTTAACAGCGCGTGTAACGGAGCCTTTCGATGACAAAGCCGGACCTGGCAGACCTTGAGATCACCATCGAGAAGGCCTTCGACGAACGCGACGTGATCGACACCGGCACACGCGGCGAAGTGCGTGAAGCCGTCGATGCCTGCCTCGAACTGCTCGACAAGGGCAAGGCGCGTGTCGCCGAGCGCGGCGAGGACGGCACTTGGACCGTCAACCAGTGGCTCAAGAAGGCGGTGCTGCTTTCCTTCCGGCTCAACCCGATGGAAGTCATCAAGGGCGGTCCGGGAGAATCGGTCTGGTGGGACAAGGTTGCCTCCAAGTTCGATGGCTGGTCGGCAAACGAATTCGAAAACTCCGGGTTCCGCGCCGTGCCCAATTGCGTCGTGCGCCGCTCCGCCTACATCGCGCCGGGCGCGGTGCTGATGCCGTCCTTCGTCAATCTCGGCGCCTATGTCGGCGAGGGCACGATGGTCGACACCTGGGCAACCGTCGGCTCCTGCGCGCAGATCGGCCGCAACGTGCATCTGTCCGGCGGCGTCGGCATCGGCGGCGTGCTGGAGCCGATGCAGGCCGGCCCGACCATCATCGAGGACAACTGCTTCGTCGGCGCCCGCTCGGAAGTTGTCGAGGGCTGCATCGTGCGCGAGGGCTCGGTGCTGGGCATGGGCGTCTTCATCGGCAAGTCGACGAAGATCGTCGACCGCGCGACCGGCGACATCTTCTACGGCGAAGTGCCGCCCTATTCGGTCGTCGTGGCCGGTACGCTGCCTGGCAAGGCGATGGGCAACGGGCAACCCGGCCCTGGCCTCTACTGCGCCGTTATCGTCAAGCGCGTCGACGAGAAGACGCGCTCCAAGACATCGATCAACGAACTCCTGCGGGATTGATCACGGCGATCATCCCTCACCGGAACCCGAGACACGGAGCAAATCCTTGCCCGCCAACCAGATGATCTGGCTCTTCTTCGGCTTTTCCGGCCGTCTCAGCCGCGCCGCCTATTTCCTGGCCGGCCTGCTGATGATGATCGCCGTGGTGTTCATCACCTATCGGATGATCATGGCGCAGGAGAGCGGCCAGAGCGGCGCGGTATGGGAAACGCTGCTCAGCGTCGTGCTGCTCGCCTCCCTATGGGCGCAGGCGGCGCTCGGCGCCAAAAGGCTGCACGATTTCGCCAGGCCCGGCATCTTCGCCGCCCTTTTGTTCGTGCCGTTCTTCAACTTCATCACCTTCGTCGCCCTGTGCTTCATCCCCGGCACGCCCGGCCCCAACCAGTACGGGACGACCACCAACGCGCCGGCGGCGATCGGCAAGACCTGACTGCCGCGCCTGTGGCGATGCTCCGGCATGGATCCCCGGGTCAAGCCCGGGGACCCATGCCGGAACGCTCAGCCACGCGCCTGCCTTGCAAAACGGGCTTCCGCTCGGTCACTTCCGGCCCGCCAGTTCCCTGAGCCGATAGAGCGCCTCCAGCGCCTCGCGCGGCGTCATCTCGTCGGGCTGCAGCGCCGACACCGCTTCGGCCAGCCTGTCATCAACGGCCGCCTTTGGTGCCTCGCGCCTTGCGGCCACCGAAAACAGCGGCAGATCGTCTACGAGCCGCTCGGCCTTGCCGCTGGTCTCGCCCTCCTCGAGCTGCCGCAGGACCTCGCGGGCGCGCTCGACCACCGCGTCGGGCAGGCCGGCCAGCCTTGCGACCTGCACGCCATAGGAGCGGTCGGCCGCCCCCTTGCCGACCTCGTGCAGGAAGACCACGTCGCCCTCCCACTCCTTCACCCGCATCGTCACGTTGGACAGGCGCGCCAGCTTGTCGGCCAGCGCCGTCATCTCGTGGAAGTGGGTGGCGAAGATCGCCCGGCAGCGGTTCTTCTCGTGCAGATATTCCACCGCCGCCCAGGCGATCGACAGCCCGTCGAAGGTCGCCGTGCCACGCCCGATCTCGTCGAGGATCACCAGCGCACGCTCGCCCGCCTGGTTGAGGATCGCGGCCGTCTCGACCATCTCGACCATGAAGGTGGAGCGGCCGCGGGCCAGGTCGTCCGATGCGCCAACGCGCGAGAACAGCCGGTCCACCACGCCGATATGCGCGGAAGCCGCCGGCACGAAGGAGCCCATCTGGGCAAGGATCGCAATCAGCGCATTCTGGCGCAGGAAGGTCGACTTGCCGCCCATGTTGGGACCCGTCAGCAACCAGATCGCGCCGTTCTTCGCGCCGTCATCCGGCGACAGGTCGCAATCATTGGCCACGAACGGATCGGCGATCTGCCTGCGCAGCGCCTGCTCGACCACCGGATGACGTCCGCCCTCGATGCGGAAGCCCAGACTGTCGTCGACGCTTGGCCGGCAATAATTCTCGCCCGCGGCCAGTACCGCAAGCGCGGAGGAGACGTCGATTTGCGAAAGTGCGCTGGCCGCCGCGCGGATGGCATCCGCGTGCGACACCGCCTCGGCAAGCAGGGTTTCAAAGACGCGCAGCTCGATCTGCAGCGCGCGATCGGCGGCGTTGGCAATCTTCGTCTCCAGCCCGGCCAGTTCAGTCGTCGTGAACCGCATCGCATTCGCCATCGTCTGGCGGTGGATGAAGCGCGCCTTGGCGTCGGCCGTGCCGTTCATGATGTCGGCGTGGTTGGCCGTCACCTCGATATAGTAGCCGAGCACGTTGTTGTGCCGGATCTTCAGCGAACGGATGCCCGTCTCCTCGACGAGATCGCGTTCCATGCCCGCGACGACGCGCCGCGACTGGTCGCGCAGCGCCCGCATCTCGTCCAGTTCGCCATCGTATCCCGGCCTCACGAAGCCGCCATCGCGCTTGAGCAGCGGCAGTTCGTCGGCAAGGACACGCTCGAGATGCGCGGCGAAATCCACCGGCAGCGAGGCGAGCGTCTCGCAGGCCACTTTCAGCCCTTCCGGCAGCATCGCGTCGGAAAAGACCTCGACGAGACGGGCCGAGGCCTGCATTCCGGCCCGCAAGGCGCCCAGGTCGCGCGGACCACCCCGGTTGAGGGCGAGCCGCGACAGGGCGCGCGGCATGTCGGGAGCGCCCTTGAGCACCGCGCGCAGCGTCTCGCTCAAACGCGTTTCGGCAAGCAGGAACGAGACCTCGTCGAGCCGCGCATTGATCGCTGCGGGATCGGTCAGGGGCGAGGTCAGCCGTTCGGCCAGAAGCCGCGCTCCGCCGCCCGTCACTGTCCTGTCGATCGACTTCAGCAGCGAGCCTTCGCGGTTGCCCGACAGGGTCCTGGTCATCTCGAGATTGGCGCGCGTCGCCGCGTCGATGAAGAGGCTTGCACCGCTCTCCTCGCGCTCTGGCCGCGCCAGCGGCGGCCGCTCCGAAATCTGCGTCTTTTCGACATAGGCGATGGCGCCCGAGATCGCCGACAGTTCGGCGCGCGAGAACTGGCCGAAGCTGTCGGGTGTGGCGACGTCGAAAAAACGGGCGATGCGGCCTGTGGCGGCAGCCGAATCGAACAGCGTTGCCGGCTGCGGGCTCGCCATCCGCCCCAGCACGTCGAACACCGGCCGAAGGGCCTCGTCATGATAGACGGGTTCCGGCACGATCAGTTCGCGCGGGTCGACCCGCAATATGTCGGCAAGCAGGCGGTCGCCCAGCGATTCCGCCACCTTGAAGGCACCCGTCGAGATGTCGATCCATGCCAGCGCGTAGGAATGGTCGGCGGCCCCCTTCACCCGGCCCATCGCCATCAGATAGTTGGCCTCGGCCGGCGCAAGCAGCTTTTCCTCGGTGATCGTGCCCGGCGTCACCAGCCGGACCACGTCGCGCTTGACCACCGATTTCGATCCGCGCTTCTTCGCCTCTGCGGGGTCCTCGACCTGCTCGCAGACGGCGACGCGGTGGCCCTGCCCGATCAGTTTCTGCAGGTAGTCGTCGGCGGCATGCACCGGCACGCCACACATCGGGATGTCCTCGCCCTGATGCTTGCCGCGCTTCGTCAGCGTGATGCCGAGCGCCCGGCTGGCGATCTCGGCATCCTGGAAGAACAGTTCGTAGAAATCGCCCATGCGATAGAACAGCAGCGAATCGGGATTCGCCTGCTTGATCTCGATGAACTGCTCCATCATCGGCGTCGCCCCGGCTGTCGACAGCTCGGAGGCACCAAGGGAAGCGGGCGCGTGGTCGTTCAATTCGCAATGCCTTCTGAGGAAGCGGTTTTCCTGCTTGGCGATTTACAGGGGCCAAGTGTAGCCTTAATCGATGCGACGCCGCAAAACTCCACAAGAAGGCGTCACCGGGGAAGGAAGCAGACAACTCATGCCGTTGAAAGACAAGACCACCGAGGGCGGACCGTCCGTCAGCGCCCAGGAAGCGCTCGATTTCCATGCCATGGGCAGGCCGGGCAAGCTCGAGATCAATCCGACCAAGCCGATGGCGACACAGCGCGACCTGTCGCTGGCCTATTCGCCCGGCGTGGCTGTGCCGGTTCTGGCGATCGCAGAAGACCCGTCGCGCGCCTTCGACTACACGACGCGCGGCAACATGGTCGCCGTCATCTCGAACGGCACGGCAATCCTCGGCCTCGGCAATCTCGGCGCGCTGGCCTCGAAGCCGGTGATGGAAGGCAAGGCCGTCCTCTTCAAGCGCTTCGCCGACGTCGACTCCATCGACCTTGAAGTCGACACCCAGGACGTCGAGGAATTCATCAACTGCGTGCGCTTCCTCGGCCCCTCCTTCGGCGGCATCAATCTGGAAGACATCAAGGCGCCCGACTGCTTCATCATCGAGCAGCGGCTGCGCGAGATCATGGACATCCCCGTGTTCCATGACGACCAGCACGGCACGGCGATCATCGCGGCGGCGGGCCTCATCAACGCGCTGGCGATCACCGGCCGCGACATGAAGACGGCGAAGCTCGTCTGCAACGGCGCCGGCTCTGCCGGCATCGCCTGTGTTGAACTCGTCAAGTCGATGGGGTTCTCGCCCGAAAACGTGATCCTGTGCGACACCAAGGGTGTGGTCTATCAGGGCCGCGAGGAAGGCATGAACCAGTGGAAGTCGGCGCATGCGGTGAAGACCGACGCCCGCACGCTGGCCGACGCCATGGACGGCGCCGATATCGTCTTCGGCCTGTCCGCCAAGGGGGCGTTCTCCAATGCGATGATCCAGTCGATGGCCAAGAACCCGATCATCTTCGCGATGGCCAATCCCGACCCTGAAATCACGCCGGAAGAGGTTTCGGAGATCCGCACCGACGCGATCATGGCGACCGGACGCTCGGACTATCCGAACCAGGTCAACAACGTGCTGGGCTTCCCCTACATCTTCCGGGGCGCCCTCGATGTGCGGGCCACCACGATCAACGACGCCATGAAAGTGGCCGCCGCAGAGGCACTGGCCGCACTGGCCCGCGAGGACGTGCCGGACGACGTTGCCGCAGCCTATCGCGGCAACCGCCCGAAATTCGGGCCGAACTACATCATCCCCGTACCGTTCGATCCGCGCCTGATTTCGGCGATCCCCGCTGCCGTGGCACGGGCGGCAATGGATACCGGCGTGGCGCGGCGGCCGATCCTCGATCTCGAGAAATACAAGCAGGAACTGTCGGCGCGCCGCGACCCGATCGCGTCGACGCTGCAGCGCATCCATGACCGCGTCCGCCGCCAGCCCAAGCGCGTCGTCTTCGCCGAGGGCGAGGAGGAGCAGGTGATGCGCGCCGCGGTTTCCTACGTGAACCAGAAGCTCGGCACCGCCATTCTCATCGGCCGCGACGACGTCATCAAGGACAATGCACGCAATGCCGGCATCGATCTTGATCGTCCCGGCATGGAGATCATCAATGCGCGGCTGTCGCGCCGCAACGCCGTCTATGCCGACTATCTCTACGAGCGGATGCAGCGCAAGGGCTTCCTGTTCCGCGACTGCCAGCGGCTGATCAACAACGACCGCAACCATTTCGCCGCCTGCATGGTGGCGCTCGGCGACGCCGATGCGGTGGTCACCGGCGTAACCCGCAACTATTCGACTGCGCTGGACGATATCCGCCGCGTTATCGATGCGCGGCCGGGCCATCGCGTCATCGGTGTCTCGGTGGCGCTGTGCCGGGGCCGCACGGTCATCGTCGCCGATACCGCGATCCACGACATGCCCAATGCCGAGGAGATCGCCGACATCGCCGAGGAAGCCGCCGGCTTCGCGCGCCGAATGGGCTACGAGCCGCGCGTGGCGCTGCTCGCCTACTCGACCTTCGGCCATCCGCAGGGCGAGCGTTCGGAACGGGTGCAGGAAGCCGTGCGCATCCTCGACAAGCGTCGCGTCGACTTCGAGTATGATGGCGAGATGGCGGCGGACGTGGCGCTCAACGCCAATCTGATGCGGCAATATCCGTTCTGCCGGCTGTCTGGGCCGGCCAACGTGCTCGTCATGCCGGCGTTCCACTCCGCGTCGATCGCAACCAAGATGCTGCAGGAACTCGGTGGCTCGACCGTGATCGGCCCGCTGATCGTCGGGCTCAACAAGCCGGTCCAGATCGTGTCGCTCAACGCCAAGGATTCCGACATCGTCAACATGGCGGCGATCGCAGCCTACAACGCCGGGGCCTGAGCCCCGGCGACATCACCGCAAGCTGAGCGGATCAGGAACCCGTGGCGCGGCCGTGGTCGTTCGACGGCTGGCGCATGACACGGCCGACCGCGTGAAGCTGGTTCGCCATCATGGCGGTGCCGCCGCTCGACCCGCTGCCGTCGATCGAGAAGCGCGAGATCAAGGCATTGAGCGCCGTTGCTTCGCGCGCCAGGCCATGGCTTGCGGCGGTCGATTGCTCGGCCATCGCGGCGTTCTGCTGCGTGCCCTGGTCGATGGTGCCGACTGCGGTATTCACCTCCGCGAGGCTTGACGACTGTTCTCGCGCGGCTTCCGCGATCGCGGCGACGTGGTCGTTGATCTCGTTGACCTCGGCGACGATCTTCTCAAGCGAACTTCCCGTGTCGCCGACGAGCCTGACGCCCTGCTCCACCTGCGTCGCCGACGTGGAAATCAGGTCCTTGATCTCCTTGGCGGCCTCCGCCGATCGCTGTGCCAGCCCGCGCACTTCCTGGGCAACGACCGCGAAGCCCTTGCCCGCCTCGCCGGCACGGGCCGCCTCGACGCCGGCATTCAGCGCCAGGAGATTGGTCTGGAACGCGATCTCGTCGATCACGCCGATGATGTTGGATATCTCGCGCGACGAGGTCTCGATGCGCCCCATCGCGGCCACCGCGTTCTGGACCAGTGCACCGGATTCCTGCGCGCCTGTCCGGGTGCGCGAGACGAGCTGCCGTGCCTCTTCCGCCCGGCGGGTGGAGTCGCGCACCGTCGCCGTGATCTCTTCCAGCGCGGCCGCGGTCTGCTCGACGGACGCGGCCTGGCGCTCTGTCCGCTTCGACATGTCGTCGGCCGCGTGGCGGATTTCTTCCGAACCCGCGTCGATGGCGTGGGTGGCCTTGCTGATCTCGCCGATCGTGTCGCGAAGACGCGCGACCGACGTGTTGAAGTCGACCCGCAACTGTTCGAGGCGGCCGGTAAACGGCGTATCGATGTGGCTGGTCAGGTCGCCATGCGCCAATGCGTCGAGACCGCCTGCAAGAGCTTCGACGGCGGCGGCGATTTCCGCATCGACCGCGCGTTTTTCGTCGTCGTTGCGTGTGCGCTCGGCGTCGGACTGGGAGCGCTGGGCCACGTTCTCGCTCTCGATGCGCGCCTTCTCTTGCGCGTTGTCGCGAAACACCGCCAGCGCGCGGCCGATCTCGCCGAACTCGTCCTTGCGCTGCTGATGCGGTGCTTCAGCCGTCGCGTCGCCCGCCGCAAGGCGGCGTACCGATTCCGTCAGCGTCGCCATCGGTCGTATCATGGCGCGAATGGAGAAGAAGGCGATGGTGCCGAACAGCACCATGCAGATGGCGCCCACGCCAGCCACCAGCATCAGCATGGAATTGATCTTCGCGAAATAGACTTCCATCGGAATGCCGATGAATAGGATGCCGACATTGGCGCCGGCCTGGTCCTTGACCGGTATGTAGCCGGTCATGAAATCCCGACCGAAGAGCTGTGCTGGCCCGTAATAGGCTTCGCCGCGTGCCAGAACCGGCTGGGCGGGGTGGTCGGGCGCCAGTTTCGTGCCGACCGCGCGGTTGCCGTCCTCCTTGAGAACGTTGGTGGAAATGCGGACATAATCGCCGTCCTGCGCCTGGAACACCGTTGCAACACCGGCGATGGACTCGGCCGTCCTGTCCACGAGGCCATGATCGGCTATTGGCGGAATGGTTGTGGCCGATACGCTCCTGATGGCTTCGTTCTCGATGACGACATCGACGCCTTCAAGCGACATGCCCGACAGTACGGCCATGGCGCGGCCAGCTTCTCTGGCGTCCTTCAGAGCATCCCGCATGACGGAATCCTTGAGGCCGAAATGCATCGTGGCCACCATGGTGCCGGCGGTGAGCAAGATGAGCGCCACCGTCAATGCACCGATCCTGGATGCAATCGATGAAGTGAAAAACTTGAACATGCGACCCCCGATGGCCCCGCGCCTATTCTGCATGGTTCTATGATCGCATAAGATTTATCTTAAATAGTTAATCCTTCGAGAACTGCCTTCGAGCGCGTGCGCAAATCTCCAGGCGCGCCAATATTTCGTGCTGCAACACAACGTGTATGCGCACCCCCTCAAAACTGCCGGAACTTTGCTGCATTCACACGCTTGTAGATATTTACGCAGAATTTCGGCCGGTATCCGGTCTCATTTGAGCTCAACACATCATGAATTTTCATTCAGGCCCGAAGCTTCGGACCACCGAGATTTCCCTGCCCCGCGGCGGCGAGGTGCCTATCCGCGCGGTCTCCCCGCACTATGGCGACCTGCGTGCCCTGGGTGCGGCGCTGGCGCGCGGCGAGGCCGCCGACGCCCAGGCGTTGCAGCCCTATGATCCGCGCCAGCGCACCGCCGAGAATGCCGAGCATATCCGCAAGGTCGTGCATACGCTCAACCGCGCCCAGCAGCGCGGCGAGAGCGTCACGCCTGCCGCCGAATGGCTGCTCGACAACGCCTATGTCGTCGAGGAAGCGATTGTCGGCATCCGGCGTGACCTGCCGCCGAGCTTCTACAGGCAGCTTCCGCTTCTCGCAGGCCAGCAGGTGCCGCGGACCTTCGCCATCGCCTGGCTTTACGTCGCGCACACCGACAGCGCGATCTCGAAGCAGGGTTTCCGGGAGATCGTCGAAGGGTTCCAGGAAGTCCAGCCGCTGCGGATCGGTGAACTGTGGGCGCTTCCATCGATCCTGCGCTTCATCCTCGTCGAGAACCTGCGCCGTCTGGCCCTCCGGGTGGCACGGGCGCGCGACATGCGGCTCGCCGCGAACAGCGTCGCCGACATGCTGGCGATCACGTCCGGCGGCGAAGAAACGGCCATCCTCGAGGCGCAGGCGCGCACCGCCCACGACCACACCTTCGCCACGCAATTGCTGCACCGACTGCGCGACGGATCGCAGGCATCGAGCACCGGCTTGGCCTGGCTGGAAGCCAGGCTGGAGGAAGCGGACACCGACGCCGAAGAGATCACGCTGGCCGAACACGCCAACCTGTCGGCCGGCAACGTCACCACCGGCAACATCATCAAGGGCCTGCGGCTGATCGATGACATCGACTGGACCGACTGGTTCGAGGATGTCAGCCGCATCGATTGCCTGCTGCGCGACCGGACGGGCTTTGCAGCGCTCGATTTCCAGTCCCGCGATGCCTATCGCCGCGCCATCGAGAAGCTTGCCAAGCGGGCCGGACGCGAGGAATTCGACGTCGCAGCACAAGCCGTCGCGCTTGCCGAGCGCACACAGGCCGATGCTTCAGGCGATCGCAACGCGCTCGATGTCGGCTGCTTCCTGGTCGGGCCCAGGCGCGAAGAATTTGAGCGCGAACTGGGCTGCATGGTTCCGGCAAGGACGCGGTTCCGACGCGCCATGCATCGTATCGGCTGGCCGGCGCTGCTCGCACCAATCGCATTGATGACGATCCTCCTGCTGGCCGCGACCGGGGTGGCGCTGGAGGACTACGGTCTCGGCGACGGCGCCATCGCGCTGCTGGTCGTGCTCTTTATCCTGCCCGCGACGGAAGCCGCTACCGGATTTTTCAACACGCTGGTGTCCCTCGTCGTCAAGCCGACGCGCCTGATCGGCTATGAATACAAGGACGGCGTTTCCTCCCACGCGCGCACGCTCGTCGTTGCGCCGGTCCTCATCGGCAGCCGCGACGACATCGAGGAAGCGGTCGAGAACCTCGAGGTCCACTATCTCGCCAACATGGGCGGCGCGGTGCATTTTGCCATGCTTTCCGACTGGCCTGACAGCCCGACGGAACAGAGCCAGGCCGACACCGACCTCCTCGAACACGCCCGCAAGCAGATCGCCGCGCTCAACACGCGTCATCCGGGCCAGGATGGCCACCCCCGCTTCTACCTGCTGCACCGCCGTCGGCTCTACAACGACGCCGAAGGCTGCTGGATGGGCTGGGAGCGCAAGCGCGGCAAACTGCATGAGTTGAACACGCTGCTGCGCGGCGACCTCGACACCACGTTCTTCCCGCCCTCGGATCCGCTGCCGGACGATGTCGACTACGTCATGACCGTCGATGCCGACACGCGGATGACCCGCGGCGCGGTCGCCAAGCTCGTCGGCAAGCTCAGCCACCCGCTCAACCGTCCTGTCATCGACCATGCGGAGCGGCGGCTTTCCTCGGGCTATGCGATCCTGCAGCCGCGCGTCACCCCGTCGCTTACCACCGGCGACGAGGCGTCGTTCTTCCAGCGCGTCTTCTCCGCCAATCGCGGCATAGACCCCTATGTCTTCGCCGTGTCCGACACCTATCAGGACCTGTTCGGCGAGGGCACGTTCACCGGCAAGGGGCTGTACCATGTCGACGCGATGGAGGCGGCGCTCAAGGACCGCTTTCCCGAAAACGCCATCCTGAGCCACGATCTCATCGAGGGTTCCTTCGCGACCGCCGCGCTGGTCACCGACGTCGAGCTTATCGAAGACTATCCGACGCGCTATCTCGTCGACGCCTCGCGCCACCATCGCTGGGCACGCGGCGACTGGCAGCTCCTGCCATGGATCTTCAACCCGCTTTCGGGCGTGCCGGGCCTGTCGCGCTGGAAGATGGTGGACAATCTTCGCCGCTCGCTGATGCCCATGGTCTGGATAGCGGCGTCGGTCGCGGGCTGGACCCTGCTTCCCTTCACCCAGGCGGCGCAATGGCAGGCACTCCTGGTGCTCAGCCTGTTCTTCTCGCTCACTTACGGCATCGTCGACGCCATCATTCCGCATGGCCGCGATGCCACGCTGAAGAACCACGTGGCCGCATTCGCCCGCGACTTCGCCTTTGCCAGCGCCCAGGTGGCCGCGAAGATCGTCCTGATGGCGCATCTGGCATGGTCGATGAGCGATGCGATCCTGCGGACCCTCTACAGGCTCTTCATCAGCCGCAAGAATCTCCTGGAGTGGCGCACCGCCTCGCAGGCCGCGCGTGGCGGCACCGGACTGCTCGCCCACTACCGCGCGATGGGTGGCGCGCTGCCGATTGCCTTCGTCGGCCTCGCCTTGCCGTTCGCCGCCGATACCACCGGCACCTTCATCGCCTTCTTCTTCGCGCTGTTCTGGATCGGTTCGCCGGCCTTCGCCTGGCTCATCAGCCGTTCGGCACAGACCGAGGATCGGCTGGTGGTCACCAAGGCCGACGCTGCCACGCTGCGCACGGTCGCGCGGCGGACCTGGCTTTATTTCGAGACATTCGTGGATGCGGAGCACAACATGCTGCCGCCCGACAATTTTCAGGAAGTCCCGACGCCGGTCGTCGCCGGGCGAACCTCTCCGACCAATATCGGCGTCTATCTGCTGTCGGTCGTCTCGGCGCGTGATTTCGGCTGGATCAGCCTTCCCGAGACTGTCGACCGGCTGGAACGGACGGTGGATACGATCGAGCGCATGGAGCGCCGACGCGGCCATCTCTACAACTGGTACGACACGCGCACGCTGAAGCCGCTGCAGCCGCTCTACATCTCCTCCGTCGACAGCGGCAACCTGGCGGGCCATCTCATCGCGGTATCGGCGGCGTGCGATGCGTGGGCCGCCGCGACAGCCGCGCACTTGCAGGGCGACTTCGCCGGCATTCTCGATGCCGCGTCGATCCTGGAGGAGCAGCTTCACGCATTGCCCGACGACCGCAGGTCGCTGCGTCCATTGCGCCAGCGTCTTTCGGAGCGCGTCGAAGGCATGCGCCGCACCGTCGGCACCATCATGAGCGAGCCGGAAGTGGCCGCCATCCGCACCATCAACCTGACCGTGACCGCGCGCGACATCACCCGCCTGGCAAAGTCTCTGCATGAGGAGATCGCATCGTCGGCCAGCGAGGACCTGGCGCTGTGGGCGGAGAAGCTCGAAATCGCCTGTGAGGCGCATATGACCGACGCCCACATGGAAGGCGACGGGGTGCAGGCGCTGCGCAAGCGGTTGCGCGCGCTGCGCGAACGGGCGCGCAAATTCGCGTTCGAAATGGAATTCTCCTTCCTCCTGCGCAAGGACCGCAAGCTCTTGTCGATCGGCTATCGGGTCGACGAGGACCAGCTTGACGAGGCGTGCTACGACCTTCTTGCCTCCGAGGCGCGCCTGACCAGCCTGTTCGGCATCGCCAAGGGCGACCTGCCGACCGAGCACTGGTTCCGGCTCGGCCGTCCCGTCACCGGGATCGGCTTCTCCGGCGCCCTGCTGTCCTGGTCGGGGTCGATGTTCGAATATCTGATGCCGCCGCTGGTGATGAAGGAGCCGCTCGGCGGAATCCTTAACCAGACCAGCAATCTCGTCATCCGCAGGCAGATCAGCTACGGGCGCGAGAAGCGCACGCCATGGGGCATCTCCGAGGCCGCCTATAATGCGCGCGACCGCGAGATGACCTACCAGTACACCAATTTCGGCGTACCCGGACTGGGTCTGAAACGCGGACTGGCCAAGAATACCGTTATTGCGCCCTACGCCAGCCTGCTGGCGGCACAGTTCCGCCCGGCTGAGGCGGTCGCCAACCTGCAGCGGCTGAAGGCGGCCGGAGCGCTTGGCCGCTACGGCTATCACGACGCGGTCGACTACACGCCGGCGCGCGTGCCTGACGGCAGCAGTTGCGCCGTCGTGCGCAACTACATGGCCCACCATCACGGCATGTCGATCGTCGCCGTGGCCAACGCCATCTTTGAAGGCCGCATGCGCGACCGCTTCCATTCCGACCCCGTCATTGAGGCGGCCGAACTGCTGATGCAGGAGAAGGCGCCCCGCGACGTGCCGGCGATGCCGATCCGCGACGAGACCGGCGACGACCGGGCGCAGCCCGAACAGGTCGACGACCGGCCGGATTCGCGCCTCGTGCTCGACCCGTTGCGCAGCCCGCGCGCCACCAACGTGATGTCCAACGGCTATTACAACGTGATGCTCAACGCGACCGGCACCGGCTACAGCCGCGCCGGCCAGATTTCGGTCAGCCGCTGGAACGCCGACCCGAGCGAGGACCGGTCCGGCACGTTCCTGTTTCTCGGCGATCCCGCCAGCGGCGAATGGTGGTCGGCGACCGCCGAGCCGAGGCGCGCGCCGGGTGAAACCTGCCGCGCCTTCTTCTGCGACGACAAGGTCACCTTCACCAAGACCGTCGGTACGCTGCGCTCGGAAGTCGAGTGCGTCGTGGTCTCGGAAGCCAATGGCGAAGCCCGCCACATCACCATCTGGAACGACGGCGACCAGGACCGCCACCTCGAGATAACCTCGTTTGCCGAGCTGGCTCTGGCGCTGGAGGCATCCGACAGCGCCCATCCCGCATTCTCGAAAATGTTCGTGACGACGGAACTCGGTGGCCCGGACGGGTCCACGATCTTCGCCGAACGCCGTCGTCGCACCGACAGCGAGCCTGCCATTGCGCTGGCGCATTTCGTCACCTCGGCGACCGGGATGCCGCGCGACGTCACGGCGGAAACCGACCGCCGTCTCTTCCTCGGCCGCGGCCGTTCGATCGCCAATGCCGCCGCTTTCGATGCCGGCGCCCAGCTCACCGGCTCGACGGGATTCACGCTCGATCCCGTGATGGCGTTGCGCGCCAAGGTGCGCGTGCCTGCGCGCAAGAAGGTATCGCTGACCTTCTGGACGCTGGTAGCGGCCAACCGCGCGGATGTCGAGGAAGAGGCACGGCGCTTCCTGCGTGGCGAGAGCTACGAGCGGCAGGCAATGCTGGCATGGACACGCTCGCAGGTGCAGACGCGGCATGTGGGCATCACCCTCGCCGAAGCCGCCATCGTCCAGAAGCTGGCGCGCTACCTGCTCTATCCCGATGCGGCGCTTCGCGCGCCCTCCGAGACCATCGCCACGGGAATGGGACGCCAGTCGTCTCTCTGGCCGATGGCGATTTCCGGCGATTTCCCGATCTTCGCGCTTCGCATCGGGGACGTCGCCGACCTTCCGATCGTCGCCAACGCGCTGCGCATGCAGGAATATCTGCGCGCGCACGGCCTGCTTGCGGATCTGGTCATCGTCAACGAACAGGCCGCGTCCTACGTCCAAGACCTGCAGCAGTCGATCGAGCTGCTGTGCGACAATGCCCGGCTTCGCGGCCGCGAACTCGGACCGCGCCAGCACATCTTCGCCGTACGCCGCGACCTGATGGACGAGGCGTCCTATCGTACGCTCATCGCGTCTGCCCGGATCGTCATGCACACCCGTAATGGTCCGATCCTCGACCAGATCGAGCGCGCCGAGCAGACCGCGCTGGTCACCGATGCGGCGCTGCGCGAGGCAACCGTCGCCCAGCCTGCCGCACTCGCCGCGCCGACCTGGCATCCGTCTGCGAGCGACACGCCGGCACCGGCCGTCGCCGGTGACGATCTGGCATTCTGGAACGGCTTCGGCGGCTTTGCCGATGATGGCAAGGCCTATGTCGTGCGCCTGTCGGGCGACAGCGTCACGCCGCATCCATGGATCAACGTCATTGCCAACCGCGACTTCGGCTTTCACACCTCGTCGGGCGGAGCCTCGTTCACCTGGAGCCGCAACAGCCGCGACTTCCAGCTCACCCCATGGTCGAACGATGCGGTGACGAACCGGCCCGGAGAGGCGTTCTACGTCGTCGACATGGACACCGGCGAGACTTTCTCGCCGCAATCCTGCGTCGTGCGCAACCCGGCCGCGCGCTATGAGGCACGGCACGAACGCGGCGTCTCGACGTTCTCCGCCACGCT
This sequence comes from Mesorhizobium sp. CAU 1741, assembly GCF_039839275.1. Lineage (NCBI taxonomy): Bacteria > Pseudomonadati > Pseudomonadota > Alphaproteobacteria > Hyphomicrobiales > Phyllobacteriaceae > Mesorhizobium > Mesorhizobium sp. CAU 1741. The sequence continues at coordinate 581,897 of NZ_JBDOQP010000002.1, forward strand.
TCCCACTTTAACGGCGGAACTCGCCCAGCTCGTCGACCCGGCGGATGCCGTCAAGGTGCAGCGGCTGCGTCTCGCCAGCAGCGCCGGCAAGCCGGCGCGGCTGCGGGTCTACGCCTATGCGGAATGGGTCCTGGGCAACAACCGGGCCCGCAGCGCGCCCTATATCGTGTCCGGCAGGGACGACGCCACCGGCGCTCTGACCGCCGCAAATCCCTATCACCTCGACTACGGCGACCGGGTGGCGTTTCTTGCCTGTGACGCGGCAGACCAGAGCTTTACCTGCGACCGGACGGAATTTCTCGGTGCCGACGGCTCGACCCGGATCCCGCATGCGGTGCGGCGCGGCCTTGCCCTTTCCAGTTCCCTGGAGACCGGACGCGATCCATGCGCTGCGATCTCCTTCGACGTCAAAATCGCGGCAGGCGCCACGGCCGACCTCACCTTCGTGCTCGGCGACGCGGCGTCGAGCGGGGAGATTTCCGGGATCGTCTCGCGGCACCTGAGCGCGGATTTCGAAGACCGGCTTGTTGCCAACCATGCGGAATGGGACGCCTTTTCCGGCGCCCTCCAGGTCGACACGCCCGACCCCGCTTTCAACGCCATGGTCAATGTCTGGCTGCCCTATCAGGCCTATGCCTGCCGTATCCGGGCACGCTCGGCGTTCTATCAGGCCAGCGGCGCGTTCGGCTTCCGCGACCAGTTGCAGGATACGCTGGCGCTTCTTCTGCATGATCCGTCCCTTGCCAGGGAACAGATCCTCAACGCCGCCGCGCGGCAGTTCCCCCAGGGCGACGTCCAGCATTGGTGGCTACCCGGCAGCGGCGCCGGCGTGCGCACGATGATTTCCGACGACGTCGTCTGGCTCGCCTACGGCACGCATCATTATGTGCGGGTCACCGGCGATACCGCCATTCTCGACGAACGGATCCGGTTCATCGAGGGCCGCACGCTGGAGGACGGAGAGCATGATGCCTTCTTCACGCCGCAACCGGCAGGCGAGACGGCATCGCTCTACGACCATTGCGCCCGCGCCCTCGACCTCGCGGTGGAGCGAACCGGCGAGAACGGCCTGCCGCTGATCCTCGGCGGCGACTGGAACGATGGCATGAACCGTGTCGGCGAGGCGGGCCGCGGAACGAGCGTCTGGCTTGGCTGGTTCCTGCTCAAGGCCCTGCGCGATTTCGCCGGGCTGGCAGATGAGCGCGGCGACGCAACGCATGCCAGCGCCTGGCGCACCCATGCTGAAAAGCTGCAAGCCGCGCTCGACGCGGATGGCTGGGACGGCGCGTGGTACCGACGCGGCACCTTCGACGACGGCACACCGCTCGGCTCCAGCGTCTCGGATGAATGCCGCATCGATTCCATCGCGCAATCCTGGTCGGTCCTGTCCGGCGCCGGCAACACCGAGCGCGCGCGGGCCGCACTCGACAAGGCACTCGAACTGCTCGTCGACGACGATCTGCAGATCGCCCGGCTGTTCACGCCGCCCTTCGACAAGACCGACAAGGAACCCGGCTACATCAAGAGCTATCCGCCCGGCGTGCGCGAGAATGGCGGGCAATATACCCACGCGGCGACCTGGCTCGTCGCTGCACTCGCCGAACTCGGCCGTGCCGACGACGCGTGGCGGGTGTTTTCGATGCTCAATCCCGTCAACCACGCTCTCGACGAGGCGGCGGCGGATCTCTACCGGGTGGAGCCCTATGTGGTGGCCGCGGACATCTATTCCGAAGGCGACAAGGGCGGCCGCGGCGGCTGGACCTGGTACACCGGGTCCGCCGGATGGCTCTACCGCGTCGCCGTCGAGAACATTCTCGGCATCCGCCGCAACGGCGACAGGCTTGTCGTGAAACCGGCCCTTCCCTCGGCCTGGAAAGGCTTCACGGCGCGGCTGAAGCTCGGCGACGCCACCTATACGATCATTGTGCAGCGCGAAGACCCCAGCGCCGACGCGGGAGTCCCTGCGGAGTCAATGGATATTGCGCTGCACAAAAATGGAGAACATGAAATTATTGTAATGACACATTAGCGCCGTCTCGCCATGAATTGGCCTTTTTCATAATTATTTCATACCGTTACACGATCACGGATCGTAACGGCCTGTCTTTCTTCTTGTATATTACCTCGCAACGGAATCGCCATTTTTCCATTGAGAAGTATCGAGCCGAAGCATAGCGTCGCGCGATGATGCGGTGCAACAAGACCGCGAGGAAAGCTCTTTGACCCTTCTCGATATTTACTGGCGAGCCCTGGGCTACCTGGCTGCTGAAAAGCGCCGGGCTGCCGTCATCTGCTCAGCCAACGTCTTTCTCGCCGTCGCGATGATCGCGGAGCCGATACTGTTCGGCCGTATCATCGAGGCAATCTCCGACGAGCATAACATCATCAACGAAGTGGCAGTGTGGGCTGGCCTCGGCGCGTTCAACATCGTCGCGTTCGTGCTGGTGGCGCGTGGTGCCGATCGCCTTGCCCATCAACGACGGGTCGAGGTGCTGACGGAGTCGTTCGAAAAGGTCATCGCCATGCCGCTTGCATGGCATCACCGCCACGGCACGTCACAGTCGCTGCACACGCTTCTGCGCGCGGTCGAGACGCTGTTCTCGCTGTGGCTGGAGTTCATGCGCCAGCACCTGTCGACCGCCGTCGCCCTCGTCCTGCTGATCCCCACGGCCATCACCCTCGACTGGCGCATGGCCGGCGTGTTGCTGTGCCTTGGCGCGTGCTACGTCGCGATCAGCCGGTCGGTGATGGCCAAGACCAAGGAAGGCCAGGCCCAGGTCGAGCGTCACTATCATCGCGTCTTCGCCCATGTCAGCGATTCCATCGGCAACGTCTCCGTGCTGCAGAGCTACGGTCGGCTGTCGCGGGAAGCTGAGGCGTTGCGCGCCTACAGCGCCGACCTGATCGGCGCGCAGTTCCCCGTACTCAACTGGTGGGCCATCGCCAGCGCCTTGCAGCGCCTGTCGGCGACCATCTCGATGATGGTGGTGCTGATCATCGGCGCGTTTCTCGTCCAGGCCGGCGAGTTGCGCATCGGCGACATCGTTGCCTTCGCCGGTTTCGCGACGCTGCTGATCGGCCGCCTCGACCAGATCACCGGTTTCGTCAACCAGATCTTCGAGGCACGCGCCAAGCTCGAGCCCTTCTACGAGCTCGAGGACGCGGCCAGCGAGCGCAGCGAGCCGCATGGAACGTACCCCGTCGGTCGCCTTACCGGTGACATCACCTTCGACGATGTCTGCTTCCAGTTCCCGGATTCCGGCGAGGGCGTGGAGAACATCACCTTCCACGTGCCCGCCGGCAAGACCGTCGCCATCGTCGGCCCCACCGGTGCGGGCAAGACGACGCTGATCAACCTGCTTCAGCGCGTCTTCGATCCGAAATCCGGCTCGATCCGCGTCGACGGCATCGACACGCGCACCATCACGCGTACCTCGCTGCGTGACCAGATCGCGACCGTGTTCCAGGATGCCGGGCTGCTCAACCGCACCATCGAGGAAAACATCCGGCTGGGCCGCGCCGACGCACCCTACGACGAGGTGCACGCGGCGGCGACGGCGGCGGCAGCGCAGGAGTTCATCCTCGCCAAGAGCGATGGTTACGACACGCTGGTGGGCGAGCGCGGCGGGCAGTTGTCCGGCGGCGAGCGCCAGCGCATCGCCATTGCCCGGGCGGTGCTCAAGGACGCGCCGATCCTGGTTCTGGACGAGGCGACCAGCGCTCTCGACGTCGAGACCGAAAACAAGGTGAAGGATGCCATCGACCGTCTGCGTGCCAACCGCACCACCTTCGTGATCGCCCACAGGCTTTCGACCGTGTGCGACGCCGACATCGTCATCTTCATGGACAAGGGACGGATCGTCGAGATCGGCGGCTTCCACGAACTCGCCGCGCGCGACAATGGCCGCTTCGCCTCGCTGCTGCGCGCCGGCGGCCTCCTCGACCAGAAGGATCGCCTGAAGGCCGTGCCGCTGCACGAGGTGCCGCACCTGTCGCCGGAAGTGGCGTAAGGCGACCGGGGTCCTTCGCAGGGCGTCATCCCGGAAGCCGAAGCTATCGGGGACTTGTTGATCCGGGAATTGCGGAGCGCGGGCCCGTAATGGGCTCGTCTCGCATACCGCCAACGTTCAGGCATGGATCCCCGGGTCTTCCTCCGCTTCGCTCCGGTCGCCCGAGGATGACGAAAGGTGGAAGCGTCATATGGAAATCGCCAGCGCAGGCGATTGCCATGAATGCATAACCAAGATCGTCATCCTCGGGCGACCGGAGCAAGGCGAAGGGAGACCCGGGGATCCATGCCTGAACGTCACAATGGCGCAACGGCACGTCATGACCCGCCTTGTATTCAGGGCGGGGGTCAACCGAAGGCGCAGAAAGACCCCCTTTCAATCGCCCACCCCCCAACGAAAACGGCCCGGCACAATGTACCGGGCCGTCGCCGTTCGTTGGCCTGCTACGGCTATTCGCTTTCGTCTGCCGAAGCAGCGTTGAGCTGGCCGTATTTCTGCTCGCCGATCGTGTCGAGCAGTTCGAGCTGGGTCTCGAGGAAGTCGATATGGCCTTCCTCGTCGCTCAGCAGTTCCTCGAAAAGCTTCATCGTGACGTAGTCGCCGAGGTCGTTGCAGATCTCGCGGGACTTCTTGTAGGACGTGCGCGCATCGTATTCGCCGGCGAGGTCCGCTTCGAGGACCTCCTTGACGTTTTGCCCGATGCGCAGCGCTCCAACCTTTTGCAGGTTCGGATGGCCTTCGAGGAAGATGATACGCTCGATGATCTTGTCGGCGTGGTGCATCTCCTCGATGGATTCCGCACGCTCCTTCTTTGCAAGCTTCGCGTATCCCCAATCGTCCAGGAGTCGAAAATGCAGCCAATACTGATTGACTGCACCCAACTCCAGAAACAGGGCTTCGTTAAGCCGCTCTATGATCTGTGGTTCGCCCTTCATGGCTCATGCTCCCGTACTGGCCGCGCAGTCCACGCACGCGGTCCAGGAATGGTACGATCTCTGTTTCACCCGCGCCGAGACGCCGGTGATAATCCTCGGTTACCCGAATGATCGTTTCCACCACATTTGGGAAGCAGCCGCAACAGCGGCCACGCTTTTTGAGCGTATGATAGACCTTCGCAGGCACGATGAGCTGCCACGGGTCGGCATCGAGCATTTCGGTGATCGTCTGCTCGATTTCTTTCTGGGTGATGAGGTTGCAGTGGCAGACCAGCATTTACCTACTCATTGGCTTGGCCGCCGCGCTCAGGGACAGCCGGGCTAGAACTCGTCTCAACGGCGCGCCATGTCCCTTCGGGCGGCGCTATAAAGCTGAATATGGGTAGCCGACACGCTGATTTCATCGATCGAGGCCCGTGCCGGCCTCTGGTCGCTCGGTGCGGGCAACAGAAAGACGGCTGCCGTCAGCAGCACCGTCGCCGCGACAGGGGAGACCGATACGACGTTGCGCCGCGCGCGCTCCGGCAGAGTGGGGATGTCGGCGTCGAAACGCCGCATGACAGTCGAGTGCATCCTGCCTCCAATCGAAAGGGTTCAAGGCCCAGACATCAAAGGTTACGCCTTATTGGCATGTTCTTTTAACACCGACCCCCCACGCATTGTCAATTCAAACATGACAAAAGTGCTCAAGGATCAATAGGTTGGAAAGATTCTAAAGAGCATTCGGGGCCGGCCCGATAGTGTGCCCGAGGCACGCCCGCACGTCGCTTGCAAGCGACCCGGCACGTCATGCAAAGCCACAATTTGTGAACACCTGGATGGACTTGCGCGCGTTCTTTTTCGGGAACCGAAAGCCGCCTTATGCCTTGATACGCATGACAAAGCCGCTGCCGACCACTCTTCCCGCAACGCGTGACACCCGCATAGACGTGATCCGGGCACTCGCCCTCATCACCATTTTCATCAATCACGTGCCGAACAATCCGTTCGAGCCCTTCACCAGCAAGAACTTCGGATTTTCCGATGCTGCCGAAGCGTTCGTGCTGATCTCCGGCATTTCGGCGGCGTTTGCATACGGGCTCAAATTCCAGCCCGGCATGGCGCTGCCGACGACGTTGAAGGTCTGGCGGCGGGCGGGTGTGCTCTACATCGCACAGCTCGGCACGACGATGGCGACGATCGGCATCTTCGCCTTCTTCGCCTTGCGTTTCGCGACGCCGGAGCTCCTGGAGAAGATCAATATCGGCCCGATCATGGACCAGACGGCGGAGTCGCTGCTCGGCATCGTCACCTTCGGCCATCAGCTCGGCTACAACAACATCCTGTCGATGTATGCCGTGGTGCTGCTGCTGATCCCGGCCTTCCTGCTGATCGGGCGATATGGGCTCGGATGGATGGTGGCGGCCTCGGGCGCGCTGTGGTTTGCGGCCGGCCTGTTTCGCATCGGCCCGCCCAACTTCCCCAATGAAGGCGTATGGTTCCTGAACCCGCTGTCGTGGCAGTTCCTGTTCGTCATTGGGCTGGCGTCGATGATCCACGTCAAGCGCGGCGGCAGCCTGCCGGTCAACAAATGGCTCGTCGGTGGCGCGGCTGCCTATCTCGCCGTGTCACTCGCCTGGGTGCAGGTTCCGCTCTGGGGCATCGACGTCTCGATGGGCTTGCCCAACGTGCTCACCGGCTTCGAGAAGACGTACCTCTCGGGGCCGAGGCTGCTTCACGTGCTCGCCGCGGCCTATCTCGTTGCGGTCCTGCCTTGGGTGTCCGGCGTTGCGCGCCTCTCCGACACCAACCCGCTGGCGGTCATGGGACGGCACGCGCTGCCGGTCTTCGTCACCGGCACCATCCTGTCGATGGCAGCTCAGGCCTTCCGCGAGACGCATGAGTCCGACTTCTTGACGGACGTACTGATCATCGTGGCAGGCATTGCGCTGCAGTTCGCTCTGGCTTGGTATATCGAGTGGTACCGCGCCGTCATCAGGGCCCCGAAACCGGCCCGGATCGGAAGCCCGCAGGCGGCAGACATCATGTCGAACCGCATGCTGCCGGAGAAGATCAAGCGCTCCTCCGGAGTGGCGTGAGGGGCGGTTCCGCCCGGCGAATCACCCCCTCTCCGACCCGCTACGCGGGCCACCTCTCCCCCTGCCCGGGGGCGAGGAAAAGCGCTGCCGCGATGTAAGCGCTCATCCAGCTTGGGTTCCTCGCCCCCTAACCAGCCTAGGTTCCTCGCCCCCTCTGGGGGAGAGGTGGCCCGCGTAGCGGGTCGGAGAGGGGGTGCTCGGCGCCGCCAAACGCGTCACCCTCCTCACGAAGCCTTCGATCCCGTCACACGCCCAAGACACCCCTCGCATTGCCAGCACCTTTCCCCCGATGATATTCCCGCCTCGCCGCCAGAACCGGCGGCGGGATTTTTCATGCGATGAGCAACCACCCAGCCGGCTCGTCCGGCATCGAAGCACTTCCCGTCCACGCCGTGCTGCCGCAACTGGCCGACGCGCTGGCGGCCAGGTCGAGCGCGGTGCTTGTCGCACCGCCCGGCGCCGGCAAGACCACGCTCGTGCCGCTCGCGCTGCTCGCCGCGCCATGGCGCGCTGACGGGCGCATCCTGCTCCTGGAGCCGCGCAGGCTGGCCGCGCGCGCCGCGGCGCGGCGGATGGCATCGCTTCTGGGCGAGGAGCCCGGCGGCACGGTCGGCTACGCGATGCGCATGGAAAGCCGCGTCTCGGCGAAGACCCGCATCCTCGTCGTCACCGAGGGCGTCCTGGCGCGCATGATCCTCGACGACGCCGAGCTGCCGGGCATCGCCGCCATCGTTTTCGACGAGTTTCACGAGCGATCGCTGGACGGCGATTTCGGCCTCGCGCTCGCTCTCGACGTTCAGGGCGCGCTGCGGCCGGATTTGCGCCTGCTGGTCATGTCAGCCACGCTGGATGGCGCGCGCGTTGCCGCACTGCTGGGCGACGCGCCGGTGATCGAAAGCCAGGGTCGCGCCTTTCCGGTCGAGATCCGACACCGAGAGCGGTCTGCCGACTTGCGCATCGAGGACGCCGTGGCCTCGGCCTGTCGCGACATACTCGCTACTGAGCCCGGCAGCATCTTAGCCTTCCTGCCCGGCCAGCGCGAGATTGAGCGCACCGCGGAGCAGCTCGCCGGACGCGTTGGCGCCGATGTCGACATCGTGCCGCTCTTCGGCGGCCTCGACGGCAAGGCGCAGGACGCGGCCATCCGCCCGGCGCCTGCCGGCAGGCGCAAGATCGTGCTTGCGACGTCGATCGCCGAGACCTCGATCACCATCGACGGCGTTCGCGTCGTGATCGATTCGGGCCTGTCGCGGCTGCCGAAATTCGAGCCCGCAACCGGCCTGACCCGGCTGGAAACGGTTCGCGCCAGCCGCGCATCCGCCGACCAGCGCGCAGGCCGCGCCGGGCGCACCGAGCCGGGCGTGGCGCTGCGCCTGTGGCGCGCCGAGCAGACCGCCGGCCTGCCGGCATTCGCGCCTCCCGAGATCGCCGAGGCCGACCTGTCGGGCATGGTGCTCGACTGCGCTGCATTCGGCGTCACCGACCCCACCGCGCTGTCGTTCCTCGATCCCCCGCCGGCGCCGGCCCTTGCCGAGGCGCGCGAGCTGCTCGGCGAACTCGGCGCGCTCGACACCGACGGACGGCTCACCGCGACCGGCGCCATGATGCGTCGCCTGTCGCTGCCGGTCCGGCTGGCGCAAATGGTGGCCGTCGCCGACGACAGGCGCACGGCGGCCGAACTGGCCGTGCTCCTGACAGAGCGCGGTCTCGGCGGCACCTCGATCGACCTCGACCAGCGCCTGTCGCGCTTCCGCTCCGACCGCTCGCCCCGCGCGCAGGCGGCGCGAAAGATGGCGGAGAGGATCGGGCAATCGCTGACTGGTTCTTCGAGAGAAGCTTCCGCATCCGTGACAGGGACTTTCAAAGCCGGATCGACCCCCACTCCGATCGGCTTCGCCGACCACCTCTCCCCCGCTCGACGGGGGAGAGGAACCCAGGATGGAAAAGCGCCGAGTTTGCGGCAGCGCATTTCCTCTCCCCCGTCGAGCGGGGGAGAGGTGGCCCGCGCAGCGGGACGGAGTGGGGGTCGACCGCGCCATGCGGAATCTTCCGAAGACACACCAATACCAGCCTCCGCCGGCGCGCTGCTGCTGCTCGCCTACCCGGATCGCGTCGCCAGGGCGCGAGGCGACTACGGCCGCTTCGTGCTCGCCAACGGTCGTGGCGCGATGCTGGATGCCGCCGAGCCGCTTGCCCGCGAGGCGTTTCTCGTCGTCGCAGACCTGCAGGGCAAGGCGCAGGGCGCGCGCATCGCGTCGGCTGCCGCGATCACCGAAGACGACCTGCGGACGCTGTTGGCCGATCGCATGGAAACGACGCTTGAAACCCTATTCGACCGGGAACGCCGCGCGGTGCGCGTGCGCGAGACGGTCCGCCTCGGCGCCATCAGGCTGGCCGAGCGTCAGTTGCCGGCACCGAAGGGCCCGGATGCCGATCGCGCGGTCATCGAGGCTCTTCGCGCCAACGGGCTCGGTATCCTCGACTGGGAGAAAAGCACCGCGATCTTGCGCCGCCGCCTCGCCTGGCTGCACAGGGGCCTGGGCGATCCCTGGCCCGACATGAGCGATGCCGGGCTGGTCGCGCGTCTCGACGACTGGCTCCTGCCGTTCCTGACGGGGGAAGCCTCGTTGGCCCGCATCGGCGCCGACGTCCTGTCCAACGGTCTGATGTCACTGGTGCCGCATGATTTGCAGCGCCGCGTCGGGCAACTCGCGCCAACCCATTTCTCCGCGCCGTCCGGCAATTCCGTCCCCATCCGCTACGATGAGGACCACCCGGTTCTGGCGATCCGCGTCCAGGAACTGTTCGGTCTCGACCGCCATCCGGCGATCGCCAACGACACGGTCCCGCTGACGCTGGAACTGCTGTCGCCGGCGCACCGGCCGATCCAGACCACACGCGACCTTCCCGGATTCTGGCGCGGCTCCTGGGCCGACGTGCGCGCCGACATGCGCGGGCGTTATCCCAAGCATGTCTGGCCCGAAAATCCTCTCGAGGCACAGGCCACCAGCCGCGCCAAGCCGCGCGGCAAATAGGACTTGGCTCGCCGCGACAGGCGGCGCATATACGGGACCATCATGGCAGCGACACTGGGCAGACCCGACCCGCTCGAATTCCATCACCTGCGGCTCAACACGCTGATCCGCCTGCGCTGGCTGGCGATCGTCGGCCAGAGCGCGTCGGTGCTGATCGTCGCCTACTGGCTCGAGTTTCCGCTGCCCGTCAGCCTGTGCTTCGCTCTGATCGCGCTGTCGGCCTGGCTCAACCTGTTCCTCGCCTTCCGTTATCCTGCGGCCCACCGCCTGCCGCCGCGGTTCGCGCTGGGCATATTGCTGTTCGACGCGCTCCAGCTCGCCGGCCTGCTCTACATGACCGGTGGCCTCACCAACCCGTTCTCGCTGCTGATGATCGTGCCGGTGGTCATCTCGGCAACCTCGTTGCCGGCGCGGTGGACATTGCTGCTCGGCCTCGTCGTAGTGGCGATGGCGAGCCTACTCGCCTTCATCCACCTGCCGCTGCCGTGGTATTCCGGCACGGTCCTTGCCATGCCGTTCCTTTACGTCGCGGGCATGTGGCTGGCGGTGGTGTCGTCGATCGCGTTTACTGCGGTCTACGCCTATCGCGTCGCCGAGGAAGCGAGGCTGCTGGCCAACGCGCTGTCGGCGACCGAACTGATCCTGCAGCGCGAGCAGCATCTGTCGGCGCTCGACGGGCTCGCGGCGGCCGCCGCGCACGAACTCGGCACGCCGCTCGCCACCATCACGCTGGTGGCCAAGGAGATGGAGCGCGCCCTTGGCGACGATCCCCGCTTCAGGGAAGACGTCACGCTGTTGCGCTCGCAGTCGGAGCGATGCCGCGAAATCCTCAAGCGGCTGACAAGCCTGTCGAGCGAGGGTGAAGTGCACATGGCACGGCTTCCCTTCACATCGCTGATCGAGGAGGTCATCGCGCCGCATCGCGACTTCGGCATCCAGATCAAGCTGGAACCCGGCGACCGGGACGGGGCTGAACCGGTGGGCCGGCGCAATGCCGGCGTCATCTATGGCCTCGGCAACCTCGTGGAGAACGCTGTCGACTTCGCCCGCGAGGCCGTCGTGCTGCGCTGGCGGTGGGACGACACGCAGGTCGAACTCAACGTCATCGACGACGGGCCCGGCTTTCCTGCCGAAATCATCGACCGGATCGGCGAACCCTACATGTCGAAGCGGACCGTGCGCGAAGGCGGCGGCGGCCTCGGGCTGGGTCTGTTCATCGCCAAGACGCTGCTTGAGCGATCGGGCGCGACAGTGAGCTTCGGCAATGCCGGCGAGCCCGGCAAGGGCGCCCTTGTGCGGGTATCGTGGCCGCGCGAGGCGTTTCTCGCATCAGGCCAGGCACTGGAAATCAGCTACTGATGCGCGGGAATTGGAATTTCCGGCGAGACTCGCATAGATAAGGTCCAAAGACAGCAGGACGTAACAAGAATGAACGAGGAAACCGCCCACGATCCCGCCGAAATCCTCGGCGAGGATCGCTCACTGCTCATCGTCGAGGACGACAAGCCGTTTCTGACGCGCCTGGCGCGCGCCATGGAGGGCCGCGGCTTCGTGGTGGAAACGGCGGAGAGTGTCGAAGAGGCGATCACCCGCATCAAGTCCGCCGCGCCGGCCTATGCCGTCGTCGACATGCGCCTGGGCGACGGCAACGGCCTCGATGTCGTTGCCGCGATCCGCGAGAAGCGGGAGGATTCGCGCACCGTCATCCTGACCGGCTATGGCAACATCGCCACGGCCGTCACGGCGGTCAAGCTCGGCGCCATCGACTATTTGTCGAAGCCGGCCGACGCGGACGACATCTTCGCCGCGCTGACGCGGACCACCAACGAGAAGGTCGCCCCGCCGGAAAACCCGATGTCGGCCGACCGCGTGCGCTGGGAACACATCCAGCGCGTCTACGAGATGTGCGACCGCAACGTCTCGGAAACCGCCCGCCGGCTGAACATGCACCGCCGGACACTGCAACGCATTCTCGCCAAACGCGCGCCACGTTAGCGGAAGATTGGCGGAAGCTGAGATTCAGCCTCTCTTCTCCCCGTTTACGGGGAGAAGTGCACGGCAGGGCGATGAGGGGTGGCGCGACAGTCGGGGACTAGGCCGTTCAGAGGGAGAACATAGAAACGCGACGAGCATCAGAGATAGTGTGCCAGAAGCCAGCCAATAACCAACATCAGGAAAAGCGGAAAGAGGCTGAGTTCCCAGATCGAATAGCCGACTCCCATTACCAACACGAACGTCCACCACAGTCCTTTCATACGCGCCCTCTGACTCCCGCTCCTATCATGGTCTAGTATTGAGGAATCGCCCTTATTCGCTCTCGCCTTCGAGCGCCGGGATCGCGACCCCCGCTATTTCAGCCGCCGTCAGCCGTGCCGCACCGGCGCGCGCGATGCGCAGCATCAGCGCCTTGCGCGTGGCAGCCGTCATGCGATGCTCCGGGGCGTCGCGCATGATCTCGGCGCCGTAGCCGTCCGAGAGGATGAAGCCGCATTCCTGCGGGAAGATTTCGGCTGGAACGGCCGGATGCGTGGCGAAGAAGAAGCGGTCGGAATGCAGCCGGTACTCCGGCCATTTGCGGTCGACGCGAAAGTCCTCGATCGACGACTTCACCTCGATGATCCAGATGTCTCCCTTGCGGGTCAGCGCCACGAGGTCGGCCCGCCTGCCTGTCGACAGCGAGATTTCCGGGATCACCACCGCGCCCATCGCGACCAGCAGGCGCTGGACGCCACGGCGTACCACCATGGCGCGCTCGGACTGGCGACCGTCGAGCAGCGGGTTCAGCGGAGTCGGCGAAATGATCGGCATAAGCGGGACAATGCCATCAAACCCCGGCAGGTTGAAGCCCTGTCCCGGCGCGGCCGGGCGGCTCCTGACATTTTGCTTTCTGTTTGCATTCGGCTTCGAGCACGCCCCGATCATCCCGCGCTTGCTTCACGGATGCGTGATAATGTTGCCGAAATACCATATGGCACAAGCAACCATGCGGCCGGGGCCCTCCGAGCCGCCTGTGCCACTTGGCAAATGCAGTGAGGTGAGCCAAACAGGATCATGGTGAAAATGTGGTCCGAATCGGGCCGAAAGCCGACTGGGTTCAGGGTATCGACATGCGTATGAAGAAAATGCTGATCGTCGCGGCGCTGGGCGCTGCCACCGCTCTGGCGGGATGCACCACCGGCGGCATGTCGGTCTACACGGCATCCTATGGCTCCACAACGGATGCCGGCTACCAGCTTCCGCGCATCCCGATCGAGCGTGTTCCGCGCCAGTTCCATCGCCAGGTGGTCAACTATGACACCAGGGAACAGCCGGGCACCATCATCGTCGATACCGGCGAAAAGTTCCTCTACCTCGTGATGCCCGACGGCAAGGCGATGCGCTATGGCATCGGCGTCGGCCGCGAAGGCTTCGAATGGTCCGGCACGGCGCGCATCTCGATGAAGCGCGAATGGCCTGTCTGGACGCCGCCGGCGGCAATGATCAAGCGCCAGCCGGAACTGGCCAAATGGCGCGGCGGACAGCCCGGCGGGCTGCAGAACCCGCTCGGCGCACGCGCGCTCTATCTGTTCAACAAGAGCGGCGATACCGGCTACCGCCTGCATGGCACGCCGGAATGGGCGTCCATCGGCAAGGCGATGTCGTCAGGCTGCATCCGCCTGATGAACCAGGACATCATCGACCTCTACAATCGCGCCGAGAACGGCGCCAAGGTCATCGTGAGCTGACTGCGAACCGTCTGGGCAACAACTGACGTCGCAAACAAAAAACCGGGCCATCGCGCCCGGTTTTTTGTTGTCGGTTGTGAGTCGTTCGAGGCTCAGGAAATCTGCTCGACCTGCTGCACCTCGGGCACGAAATGGCGAAGCAGGTTCTGGATGCCATGCTTGAGGGTCGCCGTCGAGGACGGGCAACCGGCGCATGCGCCCTTCATGTGCAGGAAGACGGTGCCGTTCTCGAAGCCGCGGAAGGTGATGTCGCCGCCATCCTGGGCGACAGCCGGACGCACGCGCGTATCCAGAAGCTCCTTGATCGTCAGTACGATCTCTTCGTCTTCCTTGTCGTAGAATTCTTCGCCGACGGCCGCGGCCTCGCTGTCGCCGATCGACTGCTGCGATGCCATGACCGGCTGGCCGGACATGAAATGCTCCATGATCGCACCCAGCAGCGCCGGCTTGAGGTGCTGCCACTCGGGGCCCTCTTCCTTGGTCACGGTCACGAAGTCGTAGCCGAAGAAAACACCGACAACGCCGGGTACATCGAACAGCCGTCCGGCAAGCGAGGATGCCTCGCGCGCGGCCTGGGCTTCACGGAAATCAGCCGTCCCTTCCTCGAGCACCACCTTGCCGGGCAGGAACTTGAGCGTCGAGGGATTCGGCGTCGCTTCGGTCTGGATGAACATCGACGTTCTCCGTCAATTAGTTTGGAATTGTTCTAAATAGGCCGATCTGAACCCGACTGCAAGCACCAAACGTCCGACATGCCTTGCCATGATATGGTGATTGCCCCGCCGGAAAGCAATCATGCCAGGCTTTCAATGTCCTCGTCCGACAGGTTCATCGGCACCACGGTGACGGGAATCGGAAAGGCCGCGCCCTTGCCGGCAACTGACGTGACGAGCGGTCCTGGGCCTTCCTTGGCGCTGCCGGCCGCCAGCACCAGGATCGCGATGTCCTGGTCTTCCTCGATCAGCTTGTGGATTTCCTCGGTCGGGGTGCCATCCTTGATCACGAGTTCCGGCTCTACGCCGACCGTCTCGCGCACTCTGGCGGCGTGTGCGTCGAGCGCGGCGGCAGCCGTCGCGCGTGATTCCTCGCGCATGATCTGCTCCACGCCCAGCCAGTGCTGGAAGTCGCCGGGTTCGATCACGTAGAGCAGCACGAGCACGCCGCCCGTCGAATGGGCGCGCCGCGATGCATAGGCAATGGCGCGCTCGGCTTCAGGCGTGTCGTCGACGATCGCGAGAAACTTGCGCCGGTGGCCGGCTTCCCGGATCAGGCGTTTCGATACCATGTCCCCTCCTGCACCAGGCGGTGCGCGTTCTCGGCGGCAATCTGCCACCGGGCGAGGCGACGGGCAAGCGCCTCGCGTGTCGCGCTTGCGCGCAGATCAGTCATCCAGCAGGCCGATGATCTCGCGCACGGTCTTCATCGTCGTCTCGGCGAGGGCGCCCGCGCGCTCGCCGCCGTCTCGCAAGACAGCATCGACATAGGCCGTGTCGGCCGAAATGCGCCGCATCTCGGCGGCGATCGGCGCGAGCTTGTCCACGGCTAGGTCGGCCAGCGCCGGCTTGAACACCGAAAACTGCTGCCCGCCATATTCGGCAATCACGTCCTCGCGGCTGCGCTCCGAAAGCGCGGCGTATATGCCCACCAGGTTCTCGGCTTCAGGGCGCTCCTTCAGCCCCTCCATTTCGGAGGGCAGCGGCGCCGGGTCGGTCTTGGCCTTGCGGATCTTCTTGGCGATCGTGTCTGCATCGTCGGTCAGGTTGATGCGCGACAGGTCCGACGGGTCCGACTTCGACATCTTCTTGGCGCCGTCGCGCAGGCTCATCACGCGCGTCGCCGGCCCCTCGATCAGCGGCTCGGTCAGCGGGAAGAAGCCGTTGACCGTCTCCTCGCCCACCGTCATCTCGACGCCGACGCCAAGCTCGCCGATCCGCTTGGAAAAATCGTTGTTGAACTTGGCGGCAATGTCGCGGGTCAGTTCCAGATGCTGCTTCTGGTCATCGCCGACCGGCACGTGCGTGGCGCGATAGACGAGGATGTCGGCCGCCATCAGGCTTGGATAGGCCAGCAGGCCGAGCGAGGCGTTCTCGCGGTCCTTGCCGGCCTTGTCCTTGAACTGCGTCATGCGGTTCATCCAGCCGATGCGCGCCACGCAATTGAAGATCCAGGCGAGTTCCGCATGCTGCATCACCCGCGCCTGGTTGAAGACGATGTGCTTCGTGGGATCGATGCCGGCGGCGAGGAACGCGGCCGTGATCGAGCGTGTCTGACCCTTCAGGTCCTCGTGGACGAGTTGCGCGGTGATCGAATGCAGGTCGACGACGCAGTAGATGCAGTCATGGCTCTCCTGCAGCGCGACGAACTTGCGGATCGCACCGAGATAGTTGCCGAGGTGGAGATTGCCGGTGGGCTGGACGCCCGAGAAGACGAGAGGCTTGAACGTGTTCATGTGTGCGGTCCGGGGCTGGTGGAGGGCCTCGTTTCAGGCGAGGGCGAAAACGCGAGGGGCTTATGGCGGAAGCCGGGCCGAGTATCAAGTGGCGGCGTGAATTGCGCGCTCGACAAGATCACGCCGCGGGCGGCGTAGGCGGGGCCTTGCGCCTGCGCCGGAACGCCCGTGCCAGCTCGCGCCGGTCGACGCCGCCGGCCAGGATGACGATCGCGAAGTAGACGATCGCCGCGATGCCGATCGTGCCTAGGACTGCCGCCAGTCGCGGCAGCAGCGACGGGCTGGACAACCACGCCGCAAGCAGCGCATCCAGCGCATAGACGACCGCGCCCATCGCCACGCTTGCCACCACGATCACCGCCACGCGGCGAAGCGTGACGGACGATGGCCGGAAATCGCCCCGGTACCACAGCACCCCCGCCAGAAGGGCAAAGTTCAGCCATGCCGCCAGCGACGTCGCCAGCGCGATGCCGACATGGCCATAGAGAGGGAAAAGCGCAAAGCTTCCGATGACGTTCGCCATCACAGCAGCCATCGAGAACCACATCGGGCTCTTCATGTCGAGGCGGGCGAAATAGGCCGGCGAAAATACCTTGATCAGCACATAGGCCGGAAGGCCGGTGGCGAAGGCTGCAAGCGCCGCGGCGGTCATTGCCGTCGTTTCGGCGGTAAACGCGCCGCGTTCGTAGACGATGCTGATCAGCGGGTCGGCGAAGACGATGAAGCCCACCGCGGCAGGCAAAGTGAGGCCGAGGGCGAACTCCAGCGAACGGTTCTGCAGGTGCTCGGCATCCGCCAGATCACCGGCTTTCAGGGAGCGCGCCAGTTCCGGCAGCAGCACGACGCCGATGGCGATGCCGATCACGCCCAGCGGAAGCTGGTTGAGCCGGTCGGCATAGTTCAGCAGCGCGATCGCGCCGGCCTGCGCCGATGCAATGATCTGGCCGACGAGCAGGTTGATCTGCGTCACGCCACCGGTCAGCAGCGCCGGCCCCATCAGCACCAGAAGCTGCCTGACGTCGGGCGTCAGCTTCGGCATCCGCAGCCGCATCGAGAAGCCCTGCCTCCGCACGCCCCAGAACAGGAAGCCGAGCTGCGCGAGCCCCGAGGCAAACACGCCCCAGGCGAGCCACAGCCCGGTCTGCGACGCATCGAGGCCCTGGTTCAACGCGACAAACAGCACGCCGATCAGGATGACGTTCAGCAGGATCGGCACGAAGGCGGCGAGGAAATAGTGCCGCATCGAGTTGAGGATGCCTGACAGCATCGCCACCAGCGACATGCAGAACAGGTACGGGAACATGACGCGCGTGAGCACGACCGTCAGGTCGAACTTGGCAGGGTCTTCCGCAAAGCCCGGCGCAATGACCCATTCAACGAGAAAGGGCATCGCCAGTATGGCGAGCGCGGAGACCAGCAGCAGCGCCGACACCAGCACCGCCAGCACGTCTTCGGCAAACTGCCGGGCCGCTTGCGACCCGCCACCCTCGAGTTCCTTGGCGAAGAGCGGCACGAAGGCCGTGTTGAAGGCGCCTTCCGCAAACAGCCGCCTGAACAGGTTCGGGAAGCGGAACGCGGCATAGAAGGCATCGGCCACCGGGCCGGCGCCGAGGGCTGCGCCGATCAGCGCCTCGCGCACGAAGCCGGCGACGCGGCTCAGCGAGGTGGCACCGCCCACGGTGGCGAATTTCCCGACGAGGCTCATGCGAGCAGCACTCCCAAGCTGCAGACGTTCATTCTGCGGCGGCTTTGGCGCCGGCCGTGCCGCGATTGCCGCCACGCTCCGCGGTCGTGCCGGCCATCACCGCGATCAGCCGGCTGCGGATGGACGCCTGTCGGGTGGTGTTCTCGATCTTCTGCCCCGTCAGGTCGGTGACGTAGAAAGTGTCGATGACCTTTTCGCCGAAGGTAGTGATGTGCGCCGAGGCGATGTCGAGAGACAGGTCCGAGATCGCACCGGTGATTTCCGACAGCAGGCCCGGACGATCCAGGCCCTTCACCTCAATGACGGAGAAGCGATTCGACAGCGCGTTGCGCACTTCGGCGCGCGGTGCGACACGGAATGCGCGCGAGCCGCGCTTCGGCTTGGTGCGCTTTTCGATCATCTCAGGCAGGTAGCTCTTGCCCGACAGCACGTCCTCGATCAGCCGTCCGACGCGCTCGGCGCGGCGGCGCTCATCCTCGTCCATGTCGAATTCGCGCGAGATCAGGATCGTGTCCAGCGCCCTGCCATCGGTGGTGGTGAAGATCTGCGCGTCGACGATGTTGGCGCCGGCCGCCGCGCAGGCGCCGGCGATCACCGACAGCAGGCGCGGGTGGTCCGGCGACAGCACGGTGATCTCGGTCACTCCCTCGAACTGATGGGTGCGCACCATCGTCGCCAGTCTCTTGCCGGCGGTATCGACCTCGCGGATGAACGCGGAATGGCGCAACTGGTCGTCAAGATCGACCGTCAGCAGGTAATTGTCGTAGTGCAGCCCCAGATAGCGCTCGCGATCGTCGGCGGGCCAGTCGTCCATCGCCGCTTCGAGCATCTGGCGTGCCTGCTCCCCCCGCTTGGCACGCGAGACCTCCGAAAAGCCGCCGGTCAGTTGCAGTTCGGTCTCGTAGTAGAGCGTGCGCAATAGCTGGCCCTTCCAGCCGTTCCATACGCCCGGCCCGACGCCGCGGATGTCGCACACGGTGAGCACCAGCAGCATCTTGAGCCGCTCGACCGACTGCACCACGTCGGCAAAGTCCTGGATGGTCTTGCGGTCGTTGAGGTCGCGCGTCTGGGCCGTCATCGACATGGCGAGATGGTTCTGGATCAGCCACGCGATGGTCTCGGTGTCGCTGGCGTTGAACCCCATGTGGGGGCACAGGCGGCGGGCGATCTTGGCGCCTGCTTCGGAGTGGTCCTCCGGCCTGCCCTTGGCGATGTCGTGGAATAGCACCGCCACGTAGAGCATGTCGCGATGCGACCGCAGGCTCGGCATCAGCGAGTGCGCCAGCGGATGGACCCCTTCCGCCACACCCTGTTCGATCTGCGACAGCACACCGACGCAGCGGATGAGATGCTCGTCGACGGTGTAGTGGTGGTACATGTTGAACTGCATCATCGCCACGATCTTGTTGAAGTCGGGGATGAGCTTGCCGAGCAGGCCGGCCTCGTTCATGCGGTGAAGATTGAGCTCCGGATCGCGGTCCGAGGTCAGCACGTCCATGAACAGACGGTTTGCTTCCTCGTTGCGGCGAAGATTGCGGTCCACCAGCTTCAGCGAACGCGTCAGCAGTTTCAGCGCGTCGGGGTGGTATTCCAGCCCGTGCCGGTCGGCGAACCAGAACAGCCGCAGGAGATTGACGGGGTCACGCTGGAAGACGTCCTCGTCGGCCACGTTGATGCGGTGATTGTCGACGATGAAATCGCTGGTGCCGGCCAGCTTGCGCTTGCGCCGCGAGAAGTTCAGGAAGATGCGGTTGAAGCCGGGCACATGCTTGGCCTGCTCCTCCTCCAGCGCGGCGCAGAAGATGCGCGTCAGGTCGCCCACCGTTTTGGCGGTGAGGAAGTAGTGCTTCATGAAGCGCTCGACATCCGACAGTCCGGGATGGCTGTTGTAGCCCAGGCGGGCGGCAATCTCGCGCTGGATGTCGAAATGCAGCCGTTCCTCGGCCCGCTCGGTCAGGAAGTGCATGTGGCAGCGCACCGCCCACAGGAAGTCCTCCGCCTTGCGGAACTGGAGATATTCCTTGCGTGTGAAGACGCCCTTGTCGACCAGTTCCTCGGCGGTGCGCACGCGGTAGTAATATTTGCCGATCCAGAACAGCGTATGCAGGTCGCGCAGGCCGCCCTTGCCCTCCTTGACGTTGGGCTCCACGAGATAGCGGCTTTCGCCGCCCCTGGCATGGCGCTCGTCGCGCTCCGCGAGCTTGGCCTGAACGTATTCAGGCCCGGTATCCTTCACCACCTCCTGGTCGAAACGCTGCACGAGCGTCTCGAAAAGCGCCTCGTCGCCAGTGACGAACCGCGCCTCCAGGATCGAGGTCCGGATGGTGACGTCGGAGCGCGACAGGCGGATGCATTCGTCGATGTTGCGGGTGGCGTGGCCGACCTTGAGGCCAAGGTCCCACAGCACGTAGAGAATGTATTCGACGATCTGCTCGCCCCACGGCGTCTGCTTGTAGGGCAGCACGAACAGGAGGTCGATGTCGGACCCCGGCGCGAGCGTGCCACGGCCATAGCCGCCCACGGCGACGACCGACATGCGCTCCGCCGATGACGGATTGTCCGACTGGTAGACGTGGCGAACCGCGAAGACGTACAGCGCGGCGATGGTCTCGTCCATGAGATGGGACAGGCGTGCCGCGCATGCCGTGCCCCCGCCATCGGCCATCAGCATGGTTTCGGCGACCGCACGCCCCTGCGCCAGCCGCTGCTTGAGGAGCCGGATGAGTTCTGCGCGCACTTCCGTGCGCGAACCGTCGCCGCCGGTTTTCGCGGTCAGCGCGCTCATGTCATGGCGCAGGGCCGCGCCGTCGACGATCTCTTCGAGCTTGAGGGGTATCTTTGCCATGCCTGCCGGTCTTGGAGCCGTATGCCGTTGCGGCGGCGTCTATAGCGCGATTTGCATTGTTTGGGTATGGGTGGGGCGAGATCGCATCAGGCGGCCACGACTTCCAGCCCCGCCTTCTTCTTGCGTTCGGCCAGCGACACAGGTTCGGGCGTCAGGAAAGCCACGAATGCAGCGATATCGAGGGGCCGGGAGATGAAATAGCCCTGCACGTAGTCGATGCGGGCGCTCATTTCGCGCAGCAGCGCCAGCCTTTCCGCCGTCTCTACTCCTTCGACCACCATCACGCGTCCGGTTGCGTGGATCATCTCGACGGCGTGGCTGAGCATGCGCGCCATCATCGAGTTGTCGGGCGCCATGGCGAAAGCGCGATCGAGTTTCACCCCGTCGACGGACAGCGCCGCCAGGTTCTGCATGTTGGAGTAGCCGGTGCCGAAATCGTCGATATAGGTCCGGATGCCGAGACGCCTCAGACGCTCGATCTCGCGTTGCGCGTTCGGCGGTATCTGGTCGCTCTCGATGATTTCCAGCACCACCTCGAAGCGCTCCGGCTGGCTTGCGAAGCACGAGAAGATGCGCGCCAGGCGGTCGCTGTCGAGATCGCGCGGGAAGATGTTGAAGTTGACCTGGAGCCGCTTGCCCTCCGGCAGCGTCGCGCTCAGTTCCTCGAAGGCGCGCTGGGCCACCAGTTCCGTGAAGCGCAGGGTCATGCCGTTGCGCTCGACGATGTCGATGAAGCGGTCCGGGAAGACGATCCGGTCGTCGACGTCGCGCCACCGCGCAAGGACTTCGCAGCCGTTGATCTCGCCGGTCTCGAGTTCCATCACCGGCTGGTAGGCGCAGACGATCGACCCGGCATCAAGATGGCGCCGGAAGCGCGCCTCGAAAGACCAATAGCTCGCGATCATGCCGTTGGTGAAGCGCGTCACGCCACTTGCCACCAGAACGGCGAGGAGCGCGGCCACGGCGACGAGGTCGAGATTGGCACCCAGCAGCACCGGCAGGTCGGCCTCGGCCGCGATGCAGTGCGGCCCGTTCTCGTCACATACCAGCGTTGCCAGGCGACCGGACAGGACGCCGCCGGCCTGCGGGTCGAGGATGCGGTCGTAGATGCCTTCGACGCCGCTGCGGTGCCACCACGCCGCATCGCCCGATCGAAGGATCACCTGGAGCGACAGCCAGTCGGGCGACCCCAAATCGACCTGCTGGTGCGGAACGACGGTGGCGAACGGTTCGCTGAGCGCGATCGACCCACGTTCCCCGGACAGGCCAACGAAGGTGAGGTCCTGGTCGATCCAGAGCTTGATGCCCGTTGCGCCACTGACGACAAAGTCGGCGTGGCCGAGTTCGATCGGCTGCTCAAATCTGTCGATACGTGTCGAGCATTGCGCCCGGCCGCCCGGCGCGTAGAGGAACTCGTTTAGGCCATCGGGCAGATAGGCGACGCGTCGAAGCTGCTCTGCAAATGCAGGCGTGCATGGCGCGGCGGTAACCGTCTCGTGCATGACGTCGAACGTCGAAACCAGGTTCTCGCGCAGCCTGACGAAGTGCTCGGCGACGATTCCGGCCTCCGCCTCCATCGTTTCCGACGTCTGCTGGAGCGCTATCGAGCCTGCGAACCCCATCGCGACGAGAAAGGTCAGCGTCCAGGCAAGCAGGGCGATGAACCGCCTGTAGGCCGGCGATATGAAGACGCTGACAAATTTCGCCATTCAACGATCCCCCGATCAGCCTCCACAACATCACGAAAAACTCAAGCGGGAGTTAAGATCATGCTTCCCCAACGTCGCCCTGCATCGTTTCAGACCGCGCCTTTCCTGGCCTCATCGAAGCGCCGCGTTAACCGGTGACAGGGCGCGCGCTTTGGACTATCCCTGCGCCCTATGAGCACCCAATTTCCAACCGACCCCGCCGCCAATCTCGCGACCCTCATCCGCTGCCCGTCGGTGACGCCGGCCGAAGGTGGCGCCTTGTCGGCCCTGCACGAGATGATCAGCCCGATGGGTTTCGCCGTCGACAGGCCGGTATTTTCCGCTGACGGCACGCCGGATATCGAGAACCTCTACGCAAGACTGTCGGGCAACGGCCCGCATCTGATGTTCGCGGGCCACACCGACGTCGTGCCGGTCGGCGACGAAGCCGCCTGGACGCACCCGCCGTTCGGCGCCGAAATCCATGATGGCATGATGTATGGGCGCGGCGCCGTAGACATGAAGGGCGGTATTGCCTGTTTCGTCGCCGCCGTGGCGCGCCATCTGGAAAAGAACGGCCCGCTCAAGGGCTCCGTCTCGCTGCTCATCACGGGCGATGAGGAAGGTCCCGCCATCAACGGTACCGACAAGCTGCTCGAATGGGCGGCCAAGCGCGGCGAGACGTGGGATGCGTCCGTCGTGGGCGAACCGACGAACCCGAACACGCTCGGCGACGCCATCAAGATCGGCCGGCGCGGCTCGATGTCGGCCGACATCGTGGTCCACGGACGCCAGGGCCACGCCGCCTACCCTCATCTCGCCGACAATGCAGTGCGCGGCATGGTCACGCTGGTCGAAGCGCTGCTGCATCCTGCCTTCGACGAAGGCACCGGGGATTTTCAGGCCACCAATCTCGAAGTAACGACGATCGACGTCGGCAATCCGGCGCTCAACGTTCTTCCTGCCAGGGCGAAGGCTTCGTTCAACATCCGCTTCAACGATACGTGGAGCGTCGAGACGCTGCAGGCGGAAATCCGCAACCGGCTGGAGCGTGCCGCAGGCAGGACCGAACTGCGGCCCGGCCGCGAAGAAAAGATCGCGTTCGACCTCGTCTGGCGCGACCGGCCGAGCCCGGTCTTCCTGACCCGCAACGAAAAGCTGACCGCCGCGCTCGGCGCGTCCGTCGAGGCGGTCACTGGGCGCAAGCCGCAGCTTACGACGTCGGGCGGCACGTCCGATGGCCGCTTCATCAAGGATTATTGTCCCGTGGTCGAATTCGGCCTCGTCGGGCAGACCATGCATATGGTGGACGAGCGCGTGGCGGTCGCCGACCTCGAGACGCTGACGCAGATCTACCAGCGCTTCCTGGAAGACTGGTTCTCCTGACCATGCCGCCCGCCGACGATATCCAGCGGCAACTCGTCGCCGCCTGGCAGTTGATGAACGGCCGGCGGGAGGCCATGCGCCTGCTTGACGTCTCGGCGGACGGATTCTGGAATTCGTTCTTCGCCATCCTCGTGGCCATGCCGGTGCTCGTCGTCGGCTGGGTGCCGCTGGCCAACGCGGCGTTTCCCGACTCGACGATCTCCGAGCGCATCGGCGTCATGGTCAGGATCGCGATGGTCGACATCGGCGCATGGGTGCTTCCCATCGTCGTCCTGGCGCTGGTTGCCCGCCATATCGGCATTCGCGACCGCTTCGTGCATTTCGTCGTGGCCAGCAATTGGGGCTCGGCGCTGTTTGCTTGGTTCATGCTGCCGGCGTCGCTGCTGCGGCTCGTTTTCCCGGGCACCGACGAGCTGGCGCTGGTGCTGTCGCTCGGCATTTTCCTTGCCTCGCTGGTGCTTTCCTGGCGGTTGACCAACGCCTCGCTGGAAAAGGGACCGGGTGTCGCCAGCGGCGTCTTCGGCGCGATGCTGCTCGCCTCGTTGCTGGTGCTCTTCGCCTTGCAGGACCTGCTCGGCGTGGCCCCGGTTCAGTAGTCGACGCGGGTGAGGTAGAGACCGTCCGGCGGCGCCACCTGGCCGCAGCGCGCGCGATCGGCAGCCTTCAGCGCAGCTTCAAGGTCGTCGGCGCTCCACGCACCCTCGCCCACGCGCTTGAGCGACCCGACCATCGATCGCACCTGGTTGTGCAGGAACGAGCGCGCGGATGCGCGTATCTCGATCAGGTCGCCATCGCGGGTGACATCAAGACGATCGAGCGTCTTTTCCGGGCTTGCGGACTGGCATTGCACCGAGCGGAAGGTGGTGAAATCGTGCTTGCCGAGCAGGCGCTGCGCAGCGCCGTGCATAGCTTCGGCATCGAGTGCGCGCGGGACATGCCAGACATTGCCGCGCATCAGCGCCGGCGGCGCGCGGCGGTTGAGGATGACATAGAGATAATGCCGCGCTTTGGCAGAAAACCGCGCATCGAAATCATCGGCCACCTTCGCGACCGCCAGCGCGGCGACGCTTTCGCCGGCCAGCTTGAGATGCGCGTTCAGTGCGCCCTGCACCTTGTCGGCATCCATGTCCTTTTCGAGATCGACATGGACGACCTGCCCCGTCGCATGGACGCCTGCATCGGTGCGGCCCGCGGCACGAATGGTCACCGTCTGTCCGGTGAAGGACAGGATCGCCTTCTCGATTGCGGCCTGCACCGAATGCAGGTCCGCCTGCCGCTGCCAGCCGGCATAGGCACGCCCGTCATATTCGATGTCGAGCCGGTAGCGGGGCATGGTCAGAGCGCCGAGAATGCGTCCGCATAGACGAGACGCCCTGAATCCGGGGCCTCGCCCCACGACAGCGCCTGCAACGCCTCGCCCTGCCATTGGCAGTCAAAGCCGGCGGCGCGCGCGTGGGTGTAGCCGAAGCGGCCGTAATAGGCAGGGTCGCCAAGCACGACCGAAAGCCGCTCGTCGGCGTGCTTCAACAGATTGTGCGCACTCTCCACCAGCGCCGTGCCGACGCTCGTTCCATGCTTGTCGGGCCGCACCGCCAGCGGCGCGAGCGCCACCGCATCGGCACCGCGATTCCTGCTTTCGACCCGCAGGCGCGAAAACAGGATGTGGCCATAGAGTTCCTGCTCGTGGATCGCCACCAGTTCGAGAACGTCGTCGCCATTGGCACGCAAGGCGTCGACGAGCCTGACTTCGTCGGTCCCGCCGAACGCCGCCTCGACCACGCTTCTGACGTCGTCCGCATCCTCGGCCTCGAAAGGCCGGATCACCAATCCACGTTTCAAAGCCTGTCGCCTTTCGTCAGCGCCGCCCCGCGCAGGAAATCTCCTGCCGGCAATGGTTTGCCGCCGGCCCGCTGCAACTGCAGCAACCGCACCGCGCCCGTGCCGCAGGCGATCGTCAGCGCGTCGTCGAGCACGGTGCCCGCCACGCCGCTTCCGTCAGCCAAGATGGAGCGCAGCAGTTTCACCCGTTCCGTCTTGCCGGCGATAATCATTTCGCACCATGCGCCGGGAAAGGGCGACAGTCCACGGATGCGGTTGTGAACCTCGGCAGCGCTTGCCGTCCAGTCGATGCGGGTTTCCGCCTTGTCGATCTTCCTGGCGTAAGTCGCACCCTCGCCTGCCTGCGGTTCCAGCGACAGCGTGCCGGCTTCCAGCGCGGCAAGCGCGTCCACGATGAGAGAGGCTCCCGCGCGCATCAACGCGTCATGCAGTTCGCCCGCCGTCATGTCGGGAGCGATCTCGACCCTCACGGCCATCGCGACGGGGCCTGTGTCCAGACCCTCGTCCATCTTCATCACCATCATGCCGGTCTGCGTGTCGCCGGCCATGATGGCGCGCTGGATCGGTGCCGCGCCGCGCCAGCGCGGCAAAAGCGAGGCGTGGCCGTTGAACGCGCCAAGCCGGGTGCCGTCGAGGATCGCTTTGGGCAAGAGAAGCCCATATGCGACGACGATGGCGACATCGGCGCCGAGCGCACGGAAAGCCTCCTGCTCGGCTTCCGACTTCAACGACAACGGCGTGCGTACCTCGACGCCGAGCTCCTCGCCCAACTGGTGCACTGGGGATTTCGTCAGTTCCAGCCCGCGCCGGCCGGCCGGTCTCGGTGGCTGCGAATAGACCGCCACGATCTCATGGCCGGCATCGGCAATGGCGCGAAGCGTCGCCGCCGAAAACTCCGGCGTTCCCATGAAGACGACGCGGAGCGCCATCTCAGCCGGCCAGCCGGCTTGGGGGCCTCTCGCGCGCCAGCTTCTTGAACTTGCGCACCACCATGTCGCGCTTCAGCTTGGAAATGTGGTCGATGAACAGCACGCCGTTGAGATGGTCGATCTCGTGCTGCAGGCAGGTCGCCAAAAGACCATCCGCTTCCACGGTGCGTTCCGTGCCGTCCCGGTCGAGATAGCGCACGCTCACCGTGTCGGGACGCTGCACCTCGGCATAATAGTCGGGGATCGACAGGCAGCCTTCCTCATAGACCGAGACGCCATCGCCGCGTGCTTCGATCTGCGGGTTGATGAACACTTGTGGCGCCTTCGGCTCGTCCTCCTTGGCGAGGTCGATGACGAGCATGCGCAGAGGCTCGCCGATCTGGATCGCGGCCAGGCCGATGCCCGGTGCGTCGTACATCGTCTCCAGCATGTCGTCGGCCAGCTTGCGCACGTCGTCATCGACGCGCTCCAGCGGCTTGGAAAGCTCGCGCAATACGGGATCGGGAAGCAGGACGAGAGGTCTGATCATGCCCGTCAGGTAATCGCTAACCCCAAACTCGTCAACGCCTTTGGCGAGGTGAGATAGGCCTTCGTTCACCTTTTGGTCTTATGCCAGGAGAGCGAATCGCCTATGCTCGTGCGATGAATGCTCCCGATACGCTGTTTTCGCTTCCCGTCACCCAGCTTGGCGCGACCACCATCACGCTCGGCCATGTGCTCGCCGCCGCCGGCCTGATCGTCATTCTGGTCTTCTTGGTGCTGTGCATGTCGCTGTGGCGCGCCGGCCGGGAGCGTGCCCGGGCGGCCGAGGACGCCGCGATCCGCGCGCGCCAGGCCGAGGAGCGCATTGCCGACATCATCCGGTCTCAGAACGAGATGCAGGGCCGGATGGGCGCCATCGCCGACGTGTTCGGCAGTCGCCAGGCCGAACTCACCAAGGCGATCGGCGAGCGCCTCGACGGCATGTCGTCACGGCTGGGCAATTCGATCACCGAACAGACCAAGTCCACCCACGAAAACCTGGCAAAACTGCAGGAGCGGCTCGCCGTCATCGACACGGCGCAGAACAACATCCAGTCGCTTGCCGGACAGGTCGTGCAGCTCCAGCACATCCTGTCCAACAAGCAGACGCGTGGCGCGTTCGGCCAGAGCCGCATGGAGGCGATCGTTGCCGATGGCCTGCCGCACGGCGCCTACGAGTTCCAGGCGACGCTGTCGAACGGCAATCGGCCCGACTGCCTCGTGCGCATGCCCAACGGGGCGCCGGACCTCGTCATCGACGCCAAGTTCCCGCTGGAATCATGGAACGCCATCCGCGCCGCAGCCGACGAGGGCGGGCCAGACGCGCAGAAGGTTGCCGCGCAGACCTTCCGCCGCGACGTCGAGGTTCACGTCAAGGCAATCTCGGAGAAGTACCTGCTGCAGGGCGAGACGCAGGACACCGCCTTCATGTTCGTGCCGTCGGAGTCCATCTTCGCCGAGATCCACGAGAATTTCGAGGCGCTGGTCCAGAAGGCGCACCGTGCCCGCATCGTCATCGTCTCGCCATCCCTGCTGATGCTGTCGATCCAGGTCATCCAGGCGGTGCTCAAGGATGCGCGCATGCGCGAACAGGCACACCTGATCCAGGGCGAAGTCATCCGCCTTATGGAAGATGTCGGCCGCCTCGACGAGCGGGTGCGCAAGCTGCAGACCCATTTCGTTCAGGCAAATCGCGACATCGACCTGATCATCACCTCGACCGAAAAGGTCACCAAGCGCGGCGCCCGGATCGAGGCACTGGAACTCGGCGCCGAACACGCCGGCGGCGATGAACCCGCCGCGCCCGCGCGCGTCGCCGACGGCACCTCCGGAAGGCTGCGCCTGCACGTCGTCGACGAGGACAAGTAACGTAACCCGAAACGCGGCATGAGAGCCTCTGGCCTGCCTGCCGGCATCCTTCTTCTCCCCCATCAGTCGGAATGCGGAGCGTTCTTGCCGTCGTCGACCCCCCATCCCTAACCCATCCCCATGTGGAGGAGGGGTAGAGGCTGGCCTGCACGGTGGGGTTTCGTGCGGCGTACCGGCATGGATCCCCGGGTCAGGCCCGGGGATGACGAGGTGGAGGAAGTTTGGACAATCCTCAGCGGAAACCGCTAAATCCAAACATTCCTGTCGTCATCCCCAGGCCTGACCCGGGGATCCATGCCAGAACGGTGGTGACGGGTTCGACGGACGTGACCATCCGCAGGCTTCGGATCGCCTACGCAACCGGCGCTGGATTGTTCGGCTGCGACGGAATTTCCGCCGGCGTATCCGGTGGAACCTGGAGCGGCTCGTCCGGCCCCGGGACCACGTCTGGCTGCGACGGCGGAATGCCCGGCGGCTCCAGCGGCGGCGTCTCGGACGGTTGCGTCGGCTGTGCCGGTGAAGGGTTGGGATTGTCCGGCGTCGGTTGTGGACTGTTGGGGTCCGGGTTGATAGGCATGTCTTGTCTCCAGTTTTGATGGGGCCAGCGCGCGATCTGTGATGATCCGGCATGAATCCCCGGGTCTCCCTCCGCGTCGCTGCGGTCGCCCGGGGACGACGACGTGGGTATCGAGGTGCTCATTCGTCGATGCGGTGGTGCGGTCTCTCTCGCAGCCGCAAAGCTTATGATCCGCCGCCCTCGCCACCTCGTCATCCCCGGGCTTGACCCGGGGACCCATGCCGGAACATCGATTATGGGCCCGACGATCCAAGACGACGACACGGTTGCGTCGATCCCCGCATCCTTCGAACTACCCGGCCTTCGGCCTGACCTTCGTCGCCAGCGGGCCGGTATCGCCCATCTCCTCGACATAGTGGACCTCGTCGCCACGCTTCAGCGCGTCGAAATCGCCGGCCAGCACGCTGTTGCGGTGGAAGTAGAGCAGCCCGCCTTCCTTGTTCATCAGGAAGCCATGGTCCTTGTCAGGCTGGATTTCGGCGACCTGGCCGAGAAACTGGTGAGAGGCCTCGTGGTCCGTCGCATCGGGCCTGCCGCGCCGGCGGTCCTTGAAGGTGCGCAACTGGCGCTCGGCCAGGTTGAACGCGTCATTGATCGCGTTGCGAAGGTCTGGCGACTGGAACTTCCGCTGCAGGCGATCAGGCTCATAGGCCACGACGACGGGCGCGGCGTGCGGCAGCGAAAGCTCGATCCGGACCACCGGAGGAACGCTCTCATCGGCGTTGCTGGCACGCTGGTCGACGGTGACGCTCGCCGATATGAGTTCGGCGTAGACTGCTTCGAGCTTGTCGAGCCGGGCGCGGATTTCCTCTTCCGCCTGATCGGACGCGGGATAGTGACGAAAGGCAATTTGAGCGGGTGTTTGCACATCGACCTCCAGGGATGGTGTCTGAACCGAACCCCCGAAAGGCCAGTCAGGTTCCCTGGAGAATTTTCGGCCCGCCGGTCGGCAAGGATCAGCCGAAGAGCTTGGCGAGCTTTCGCGGCCGCCGGCCATAGAGGCGTCTCGATTCGCGCAGCACCTGCTTTTCCAGCGCCGCCGCGTGCTTCTTCAGAAGCTTCGCAAACGGCCCGACGTCAGGCGCTTCCGGCAGCGCGGCATCGTTCTCGTCGAGTGTCTGGCGCAGCACGTGCACGTCGTTCAGTTCGCCCAGCAGCTCGCCCAGTTCCGTCACCTTCTTGCGATGCTTCCTGAAGCCGCCCTTCCTGAATTCGTGCAGCAGGCCCAGTTGCGCGGCGAGCGCCTTGATCACCTTGCGCAGCTCGTGGAAATCCTCCGCATCGCCGCTGCCCCGCGCCTGTTTCTGCGCCTTGCGCCATTTGTGCAGCGTCTTGCTGAACCCCGCCTTCAGGATGTCGCCGTCGCTCATCTGCGGGTCGAAGCGCACGGCGAGAACCTCCTGCCGTGCCGCGTCGCGCAGCGCCAGCGCCTCGTCGCGCGCGCTTTCGAGCAATGATGCTTCCGTGTGCTCGCTGCGCGCCTGGAACACGCCCCTGATCTCATCCAGCCGACAGCGCTTCACCTCGTCAGGGAAATCCATGATGAAGCGGTCGATCGTCTCCACCGCCGCCTTGGCATCGCGGGCGCCCGAGACGGCGCGCGCGGCATCACGGTACAGCCTTTCCGCCTGCTTGAGCCTGTCGGGATTGGCCGGCCGCACGAGGCGCAGCAGCGCTCGCAGCTTCTTGATCGCCTTCCTCGAATCATGCGGATCCGCATCGTGGAGATGGGAGGCGACATCCTCGTCCAGCGCCTGCGCGATACGGGCAACCTCCTCCTCGAGCTGGCTGGAAGGATCGATCTGCGGTGCCATGGTTCAGTCTCCGGGAATGCCGTTCAACGCCAGCGCGGCGTTGTAAAATGCCGCCTCGCCCGTAACCTCGCGCCCCAGCCACGGAGGAAGGTCTTCGTCCGCGACCATCTCGGGCGTCTCCAGCTCGGCCACGACGAGGCCGTCAAGCGCGCCGGCGAACCGGTCCACCTCGTAGCGCTTGCCGCAATGGATGACGATGTGGCGGGTCTTCTCGATAACGCGCCCGACGGCGAAACCCTGCATCTCGCGCGCATCGTCCAGCGGCACGGGATATTCGAACTCGTCGCGCTCCAGCGCCGCGCTGCCGAATTTCAGCGTCAGCAGCGCGTCGCGGTCGTCGCGGATGCGGATGCGCACCGAGCGATCGTCGCTGGCGGCAACATAGAACTGCACGATCGATACACCCGCGTCGGCCAGCTTGCGCCAGCCGTCATCGCGGACCAGGAACTTGCGCTCGATCTCTTTCGCCACGCGCCATTTGAACCCGAGATTTTCGGCAAGCACAAGACGCTCATGCGCCGTGGGCGGCGCGGCTGTCTGCCGGAGCCTGCTCGCGCCGTTCGTCGAGCCCGTAGTCCCGCACCACATGGGCGATGCGCAGGCGGTAGCCTTCGAAGATGCCGCCGCGCCCCGCCACCTGCGCCTGCCGGTGTTCCTCCGTGGTGCGCCACGCCTTCACCGCCTCCTCGTCGCGCCAGAAGGACAGCGACAGAATGCGGTCGGGGTCCGACAGGCTCTGGAAGCGCTCGATCGAGATGAAGCCGTCCATGCCATCGAGCATCGGCCGCAATCCGCCGGCGATCGCCAGATAGTCGTTCCTGCGGCCCGATGCCGGCTCGACCTCGAAGATGACGGCGATCATGGAACGATCCTTTCCGCATGCGGCCCGGAGGCGCGTTTCAGGAAGATGCGGTCCTCCTTGAGGATGAACCGCCGCTCGCGGGCGAATTCGTAATTCGCCTTGCCGAGCGGGTCTGCGGCCAGTCTTGCCCGATAGGCTTCGTACTGCGCAAGATTGTCGATCGAATAGACGCCGTATGCGGTCGTCGCCGAGCCTTCATGCGGCGCGAAATAGCCGATCAGGTCGGCGCCGGCGCGCGGGATCGCCTGGCCCCAGTTGCGGGCGTATTCTTCGAACGCCTCTTTCTGGAACGGATCGATCTCGTAGCGGATGAAGCAGGTGATGGTCATGGCAACGCCTCGTTTGCATGCTTCGATCACGCTCGAAGCATCTCGTCATTGTCGGGTGATTTGATCAGCGCCAGAACGGCTTGCGCCGCTCCGCGTCCGCCATCGCGCGGGTGACGCCGATATCCGCCAGCATGTGGTCGTCGAGCTGCCCGAGATCGCGGCGCTGGCGGTGGCGCTGACACCACCGCACAAGCAGCCGCCCGAGGTCGCATGACATGGTTCCAGCTACGCTTTCCGTCGCCATCAGCGGCACGATCGGCGGGCGGTTCGGCATGGGTGGGCTCCTCTGGTCACCCACGCACCCTAGCTGCTTGCGCCGCCATCATGCTTCGACTACCATCGAACAATGCTCGGAGAATTGAAGCGATGAAGGAAGGTCCGGAACTGTCGCGCGTCGCGGCCCTCGTCGGCGATCCGGCGCGCGCCAACATGCTCACCGCGCTGATGGGCGGCACTGCGCTCACCGCGAGCGAACTGGCTATTGAAGCGGGCGTCACGCAGCAGACGGCGAGTTCGCATCTGTCGCGGCTCACCGATGGCGGCCTCGTCCGCGTCGCGGCACAGGGGCGGCATCGTTATTTCGCGCTAGCCGGCCCGCAGGTCGCCGGCATGCTGGAGGCGATCATGGGCGTTGCGGCACTTTCAGGCCCGCGCCGCACCCGGCCCGGCCCGCGCGACCAGGCGATGCGCGAGGCGCGCGTCTGCTACGACCACCTCGCCGGCACGCTCGGCGTGTCGCTTCACGACGCATTGCTTGCCCGCGGACTGATCCGCGAGACCGATTCGGCGCTCTCCGTCTCGCCCGAAGGCAGGGCCTGGTTCTGCGATTTCGGCATCGACATGGATCGCCTTGAAGCCGCGCGGCGCCCCGTCTGCAAGGCCTGCCTCGACTGGAGCGTGCGGCGCTCGCACCTGGCTGGCAGCCTTGGCGCGGCACTCCTCGATCGTTTCGTTGCCAATGGCTGGGCGCGGCGCGAGGCCGGCAGCCGCGTCGTCGCCTTCACGCCGCCCGGGCATCGTGCCTTTACAGGCTTGCTGGCGCGCTGATCCTACTGCTCCAGCACCATCGTGCCGCTTTCGACCTGGTATCGCCGCAGCCGCGACAGGAAACTCATGCCGACCAGCGTGCTTGTCAGCACCTCGTCCTCCAGCACCACGGCGCGGATGTCGCGCACCTCGATGCCACCGATTTCCAGCCTGTCGATCGTCGCCGGAGCCGCCATCGCGCGGCCATTGGCGGTCTCCACCGCCGCAGTGAAGTCAGCCCGTGCAAGATAGAGCCCGATGCGCCGCGCCGTCGTCTCGTTGATGGCGACCACCGTGGCGCCGGTATCGATCATCGCCGGCACGGTACGGCCGTTGAGCCTGAAATCGCCGCTGAAATGGCCGCGCGCGTCGGCGTCGAGCCGCACTGTGCGGCCGCTGGCCATCTCCCCGCGCCTCTCCGGCTGCGCCAGCGCCACCACCGGCGCGGCCTCGCCACCCCGCCCCGCCAGGAGCCGTTCCACCAGCTCGGGATTGTTTTCGTACAGCACCGGCACGGATGCCGCGAGGCCGGCGAACGCCCCGGCATAAACGAGTTTGCGCAACATGGTCACCTGCCTGCCTCCCGCACAGCCAGACTAGCGCGGCGCGGCTGCCGCGCCATTAACGCGGCACGGTGCGCTGGTGGATTGGTTAACAACTCGTCTGCATGCGCCCGCGCCGCCCAAATCGCGCTTTGCCTTTGCCTGCTGTCCTGCTAAAGCGCAGCCCATGAAAACCCCGCTCAAGAACATCCGCAATTTTTCCATCGTCGCCCATATCGACCATGGCAAGTCGACGCTCGCCGACCGGCTGATCCAGATGACCGGCTCGCTCGAGGACCGCGAGATGAAGGACCAGGTGCTCGACGCCATGGACATCGAGCGCGAGCGCGGCATCACCATCAAGGCCAACACCGTGCGGCTCGAATACGACGCCAAGGACGGCCAGCACTACGTGCTCAACCTCATCGACACGCCCGGCCATGTCGACTTCGCCTACGAGGTGTCGCGCTCGTTGCGCGCCTGCGAGGGCTCGCTGCTCGTCGTCGACGCCTCCCAGGGCGTCGAGGCCCAGACGCTGGCCAATGTCTACCAGGCGATCGACGCCAACCACGAGATCGTCGTCGTGCTCAACAAGGTCGACCTGCCGGCCGCCGAGCCCGACCGCGTCAAGGAGCAGGTCGAGGAGGTCATCGGCCTCGACGCCTCCGACGCGGTGATGATCTCGGCCAAGACCGGGCTCGGCGTCGACGCCGTGCTGGAGGCGATCGTCACCCGCCTGCCGCCGCCCAAGGAAGGCGACCGCGACGCGCCGCTCAAGGCGATGCTGGTCGATAGCTGGTACGACGCCTATCTCGGCGTCATCGTGCTGGTGCGCGTCATCGACGGCGTCATGAAGAAGGGCCAGCAGATCCGCATGATGGGCACCGGGTCGAAATACCAGATCGACCGCGTCGGCGTCATTACGCCCAAGATGGTGGTGGTCGACGAGCTCGGCCCCGGCGAGATCGGCTTCCTCAACGGCTCGATCAAGGAAGTGGCCGACACCCGCGTCGGCGACACCATCACCGAGGACAAGCGCCCCACCGCCGAGGCGCTCCCCGGCTTCAAGCCGGCGCAGCCGGTCGTCTTCTGCGGCCTGTTCCCGGTCGACGCCGCCGACTTCGAGGATCTGCGCGCCGCGATGGGCAAGCTGCGGCTCAACGACGCCTCGTTCTCGTTCGAAATGGAGACCTCGGCCGCGCTCGGCTTCGGCTTCCGCTGCGGCTTCCTCGGCCTGCTGCACCTGGAAATCATCCAGGAGCGGCTGGAGCGCGAGTTCGACCTCGACCTCATCGCCACCGCGCCCTCCGTCGTCTACAAGCTCAACATGACCGACGGCACGGCGATCGAGCTGCACAACCCGGCCGACATGCCCGACGTGGTCAAGATCGCCGAGATCGAGGAGCCGTGGATCCGCGCCACCATCCTCACGCCTGACGACTATCTCGGCTCGATCCTGAAACTCTGCCAGGAGCGGCGCGGCCTGCAGATCGACTTGTCCTATGTCGGCAAGCGCGCCATGGTCACCTACGACCTGCCGCTCAACGAAGTCGTCTTCGACTTCTACGACCGGCTCAAGTCGATCTCCAAGGGCTATGCCAGCTTCGACTACCAGCTCACCGACTATCGCGAGGGCGACCTCGTCAAGATGTCGATCCTGGTCAATGACGAGCCGGTCGATGCGCTGTCCATGCTCGTCCACCGCTCGGCCGCCGAAAAACGCGGCCGCGTCATGTGCGAAAAGCTCAAGGAGCTGATCCCCAAGCACATGTTCAAGATCCCGATCCAGGCCGCCATCGGCGGCAAGGTCATCGCCCGCGAAACCATTTCCGCACTCCGCAAGGACGTGACGGCCAAGTGCTACGGCGGCGACGTCACCCGCAAGCGCAAGCTGCTCGAAAAGCAGAAAGAGGGCAAAAAGCGCATGCGCCAGTTCGGCAAGGTCGAGATCCCGCAGGCAGCGTTCATCGAGGCGCTTAAGATGGGGGATGGGTAGGGGCGGTTCGCGCCAAGCCTGACACCACCCTCCCCACCTCGTCATCCTCGGCAAGTAGGGTCTCAACCCCTCCACCTCGTCATCCTCGGGCTTGACCCGAGGATCCATGCCAGAACGCTTCCACCGCCGCAGCGGCGTCATGCTGGCGGCTGCCCGGCACACAACACTTCGTCGTCACCGCCGCATGACGTTATCCGTTCCGGCATGGATGCCCGGGTCAAGCCCGGGCATGACGAAGTGGTGAGGACGCATCCGTCCGGCTACCGAAGAACCGCCGCACCTCCAGATTCTCTTCGCCCCCCCGACAAAAAATCCCATCCACCCCCTCCCCACCTCCCACCACACTCCCCCCTCCCAAGGAGGCGCGGATGGACTGGAATGCGGCGATCGAGAAGAACCGGCAGGCGTTGAAGCGCGTGCTGGGAGTGCTCGTCGCCATGGTGGGGCTGGCGGGCGAGCGGCCGGTGCTGGCGCGTTACCGGCGCGCGGCCGTGCTGCGGCTGTTGCGGCCGGCCGAGTCTGCCGCGCGGCGGCTGGTGGTGGTGCTGGCGCAGACGCTGCCGGTGGCGCTCGGGCCGCTGCCGCGCAAAGCCTCGCGGCGGAAGCGTCGGCGTGAAGCGAAGCCTTCGACACCGTCGCTGCCGCTGTTCGACCGGCTGGCGAACCCGCTGCGCCCGCGCCGGCCGGCGCAAAGCGCCGTGCCGCGTGTTTCGACGCCCGGCCATGGCGCGCCGTTCAGGATTACGCCGCGCCTTGCGCCCCGGCCCGGCGATCCGGTCGATGCGACGCGCATCGTGCAGCGCCTGCATGCACTTGCGGCGGCGCTCGACGACCTGCCCGCGCAGGCGCGGCGCATGGCACTGTGGCAGGCGCGGCGCGCCCGGGCCGCGAGCGATCAGCGCGGATCGGCCGGCGCCGGCCGGCGGCGGCGTTTTCGCCGTATCGCGGCGCTGCGTCCCGGCCGCCCGCCCGGCAGCCACCGGCCGCGCTCCGGTCTTGGTCCGCGCGGCGAGGTTCACGACATCCTGGCGGCAACGCACGACCTTGCCGTCTGGGCGCTGGAGCGGCGCGACACGTCGTGAGGCCGGCATTGGTGCGGAGGTTTTGCGCTTTCAGGCTGCGAATGCCGTCTTCGCGGCCGCGCCGGCTATCCGGCGCGTTCGCCCGCCGTTCGGCGTTGGACAGGCGGGCGCGGCTGTGGTTGGATCGGCCACCAATGAGGAGCGGTCATGAAACAGTCAGTGGATGCCATCGCGGTCGAGAAGTGGTCGATCGGCTATCACGAGCAGAGCGACAGCGTCATCCTGTCGTTCGAATTCGAGGACTCCGACGAGCCCATCGCCTTCGCCATGAGCCGCGACCTTGCCGGACTGATCGGCCCCGCCCTGGCCCGCATGCACAAGATCGAGCCGCCGAAGTCCGGCAACTGAGCGCGCCACCACGCTTCGGCCACGAAGCCGGCCTATCGGCGGCCGCATGGCCATCCGCTCTGCCCTCCTCCTCGCCTGCGTGGCGCTTGTTTCCGCCTGCAGCACCACGGCGCCGGCGCCGCGGCAGGCCGAACGGCCCGCAGCGCTTGAGCCTGCGATCGTGCCGCTGACGCTCGAGCAGGAGTGGGAGATCGCCGGCGTCAGGCCGGGTTCCTGAGGGCTGCCTCCATCATGGCGCGCACGCGCGCCTCGACCGCGCGGGCGATGTCCTTGCGGCCTTCATCGGGGCCGAAGGCGAGCGGTTCGCCGAAATGCACCTCCACGTCCAGCGCGCCCTCGCGCAGCAGCCGCGCCAGATGCGGCACCAGCGTCTGGTCGCCGATCCAGGCAGCGTGGCGGCGGTGGCGGCGGCCCATGGCGATGCCGTGCAGGCGGGTGTAGACGATGGCGACGGGCTGGATCGCCACGCCCGTGCCGCTGCCGACAGCGGCGCCGAACAGGGTCGAGTTGAACGGCAGCACGCGGTTGCCGTCGCCGGTGGTGCCCTCGGCGAACAGCACCATCGCATCGCCTTCGGCCAGCCGCGCCGCGATCTCGCCGACCTGCGCGCCGGAGCGGCGGCGGGCGCCGCGCTCGACGAAGACGGTGCGCTGCAGCCGCGACAGCGGCCCCATCACCGGCCAGCCGGCCACGTCGGCCTTGGCGATGAAGTGGACGTCGGCGATCGCGCCGAGCACCGTGATATCGGTCCACGAGACGTGATTGCATGCGATAAGGAGCGGACGGTCGCCGGCCGGCTTGCCGTGGGCGGTGATCTTCAGGCCGAGCAGCCGCGCCATCAGCCGGTGCCAGGCGCGCGGGGCGCGGTGCGGGTCGAGCCGGCCGGTGCGCAGCGCCACCACCTGCCAGAGCGCGAGCGCCGGCGTGGCAAGGACGGCCACGGCCAGCGCCAGCACCAGCCGCGCGCTGGCGATCATCGCTTCAGGTCGCGCCGCATCACCAGCGCGTCGGTGCGCGGCGTGTCGCCGGGGTGGTCGTAATAGGCGCGGCGGCGTGCGACTTCGCGGAAGCCCAGCCTGCGATAAAGCGCGACGGCCGGGGCGTTGGTCTCATCGACCTCGAGGAACAGCGCCTCGGCGCGCTGGGCGTGCAGTTCGCGCAGCACCGCCTCCATCAGGTCGCGGCCGAGCCCGCGGCGGCGCTGGACGCGGGCAACCGCGATGGTGAGGATCTCCGCTTCGCCCGCCGCCAGCCGCGCCAGCACGAACCCGGCCGGACCGGCCTTGCGGTTGCCGACCTGCCAGACGCCGAAGCCGAAGACCGTGTCCTGCGCCAGCAGCGACTGGAACTCGTGCTCCGACCATGGCCGCGTGAAGTGTTCGGCATGAAGTGCTGGAAGACGCGACAGATCATCGTCGCCAAGCGCCTCGATCGCATAGTCGTAGACACCGGAGAGAAACGGGACCTTCATGGCACGGCCTTGCGTGGCAGGGCGAACGCCGCCTGCGGCTTGGCATCGGCGTCGCGCAGGTAGAGCGGCTTTGGCTTCTCAAAGGCTCCGCTGGAAAGCCTGTCCACGCCAAGGCGGGCGTAGGTGATAATGTCTGCGGTGGTCTTTCCCGACACCAGCATCTGCCCCTCGGGATCGCGCGCCAGTCGCTCCGCTTCTTCGAGAGTCACGGCAGAAGGAGACACGGTCTGCGCCCCATCTTCTCCAAAGCCGGCGACATAGGCCTGTCCTCGGCCGGCCTCGATGCGCACGAAAACCGGGCGGCCCGGTTCGGCCTCGTGCGCTTCGGCTGCCAGCGCTTCCAGCGTCGAGATGCCGATGGCGGGTCTTTTCAGCGCCAGCGCGAGGCCGCGCGCGGTGGCAACGCCGACACGCACGCCGGTAAACGAGCCCGGGCCGACGGACACAGCGATGGCGTCGATGTCGGCATAGGCGGTGCCGGCGTTCGCGAGTGCGGCGTCGATGACGCCCATCAGCCGCTCGGCATGGCCCTTGCCGAGGTCGAGCACTTGGCGGCCAAGCTCGCCGGCCTGCGTGTCGTAAACACAGGCCGCGCAAAGAGCCGCCGCAGTGTCGATGGCAAGGATGCGCACGGCGGCTATGGCCCTCCCCTACGAGGCGCGATTGCGCGCCTTGAGCTCGAGCCTGCGCGCGTGGAGCACCGGCTCGGTATAGCCGCTGGGCTGTTCACGGCCCTTGAAGACCAGGTCGAGCGCGGCAAGAAACGCGATCGAACTGTCGAAGTCGGGCGCCATCGGCCGATAGAGCGGATCGTCATGGTTCTGCCGGTCCACCACCGACGCCATGCGCTTCATGGTCTCCATCACCTGGTCGCGCGTGCAAACGCCGTGATGCAGCCAGTTGGCGATGTGCTGCGAGGAAATGCGCAGCGTGGCGCGGTCCTCCATCAGGCCGACATCGTTGATGTCGGGCACCTTGGAGCAGCCGACGCCCTGGTCGATCCAGCGCACGACATAGCCGAGGATGCCCTGCGCATTGTTGTCCAGCTCATGCTGGATTTCCTCCGGCGTCCAGTTCGGACGCGGCGCAACCGGCACGGAAAGGATGTCCGAGAGCTTCGCCCGTCCACGGGTTTTCAGTGCCTCCTGAACGGCGTGCACATCAACCTTGTGATAGTGGGTGGCATGCAGGGTGGCAGCCGTCGGCGACGGCACCCAGGCGGTGTTGGCGCCTGCCTTGGGGTGGCCGATCTTCTGCTCCAGCATCGCAGCCATCAGGTCCGGCATGGCCCACATGCCCTTGCCGATCTGGGCATGGCCCGACAGGCCGCATTCCAGCCCGATATCGACATTCCACGCCTCGTAGGCGGAAATCCACGAAGCCTGCTTCATGTCGCCCTTGCGGATCATCGGGCCGGCTTCCATCGAGGTGTGGATCTCGTCGCCGGTGCGATCGAGGAACCCGGTATTGATGAAGACGACACGGCTGGCTGCCGCGCGGATCGCTTCCTTGAGGTTCACCGTCGTGCGGCGTTCCTCGTCCATGATGCCCATCTTCATCGTGTTGGGCGCCATGCCGAGCATGGCCTCGACCCTGCTGAAGAGTTCGGACGCGAACGCGACCTCTTCCGGCCCATGCATCTTGGGCTTCACGACATACATCGAGCCGGCTCGGGAATTGGCGCGACGGCCATTCGGGCCGATGTCGTGCAGCGCGATCAGCGCCGTGATCGCGGCATCCATGATGCCTTCGGGAATTTCGTGACCGTCATCCAGCAGGATCGCCGGATTGGTCATCAGGTGCCCGACATTGCGCACCAGCATCAGCGAGCGCCCGGGCAGGGAAATCTGCGCTCCGTCGGCAGCCGTGTAATCACGGTCTGCGTTCAGTGTGCGCGTGAACGTCTTGCCGACTTTGTCGATCTCCTCTGCAAGGTCGCCCCTCATCAAGCCGAGCCAATTGCGGTAGACGACGACCTTGTCTTCCGCGTCGACGGCTGCGACGGAATCCTCGCAATCCTGAATGGTGGTCAGCGCGGATTCAAGCAGGACATCGGCGATGCCCGCCTTGTCGGACTTGCCGATCGAGTGATCGCGGTCGATGACGATTTCGAGATGCAGGCCATTCCTTTTCAGCAGGATCGAAGTGGGGGCGGACGCATCTCCCCTATGGCCAGCCAACTGCGTACCATCGACCGGCCCCGTGATGCGGCCATCCTCCAGCGTGACCGCGAGGCGCCCCATGGCGACATCGAAGCTCTTGGCGTCCGACCAGCTCGCTCGATCCAGCGGCGCGCTGTCGTCGAGGAAAGATCGCGCCCAGGCGATGACCTTCTCGCCGCGCTTCGGATTGTAGCCCTTGCCCTTCTCCGCGCCGTCCGTTTCCGGGATCGCGTCGGTGCCGTAAAGCGCGTCGTAGAGCGAGCCCCAGCGCGCATTGGCGGCGTTGAGCGCGTAGCGCGCATTCATCACCGGCACGACGAGCTGCGGGCCGGCGAGCGTCGCGATCTCGGGATCGACATTCTCGGTGGAAACCGCAAAGGCGGGTCCCTCGGGCAGCAGATAGCCGATGTCGCGCAGGAACGCCTCGTAGACCGCCATATCCGAGGGCGCGCCATTGGCGCGATGCCATTCGTCGATCTTTGCCTGAAGCTCTTCGCGCCGAGCCAGAAGAGCGCGGTTCTTCGGCGCCAGTTCTCTGGCGACCGCGGAAAATCCCGACCAGAAGGCTTCACGGTCCACGCCGGTTCCGGGCAAGGCCTCGTTGTCCACGAATGCAAGCAGTTCGGGTGCGACCTTCAGGCCGTGGATCTCGACGTGCTCGCTCATTCGCTTCTCCTCCGCTGTATGGGCTCGCCAGGCTCGGTCAGCAGCTTTCACCACGCAGGGAACGCGCGGTCAATCCGGATACAATGCGAGAGATTTTCAACGCGATCGGAAACAAGGCGTCGGGGCGCGGCGTCAGGCGCTCCGGGGACGGATGCGCACGATGATGTCGACGTTGACGATTTCCATGCCCTCGGGCGGCTCGGGCAGGTTGTGGACGGAGACCGGCCCGGTCTCGATGTCCATGACGCGGTTCTCACCTTCGATGAAAAAGTGATGGTGGTCGGAAGTGTTGGTGTCGAAATAGGTCTTTGCGCCTTCGACCGCCAGGATACGCAACAGCCCCACCTCGGTGAACTGATGCAGCGTATTGTAGACGGTCGCAAGCGAAACGGCGACGCCGGCCACCAGCGCTTCTTCGTGCAATTCTTCGGCGGAAAGGTGCCGATCGCCCTTGGCAAACAGCAGATCGGCGAGCGCAACGCGTTGTCGCGTCGGCCGCAAACCGGCTTCACGCACACGCTTCTCGATATAGGCGCTCTGGCTGCTGTTGGTTTCCATCAAGCGGATGCTCATCCTTTTCGGGGCGTCAAACGACCGGCGGCGGGACATTTCTTTGTCTCGCCATCCTCCCACCATATATTCCGTCACGGATATACGATCAATAGTGGCACATTGACCCCCCGACCGGGGCGGGATAGAGCGCCTCGGCTGTTTCCCGACAGAAACAGTCTGTGATAGGGGGAATGCGTCGACACGCGACGCAGGCGCGATCAATCGGCCGCCAGGGGCTGACGGGGACGAGAGAACGGGATTCATGTTCGAACAGAAATCGAGCTACGACTACGAAGAACTGCTGGCCTGCTCGCGCGGCGAGCTTTTCGGCCCGGGCAACGCGCAGCTTCCCGCGCCTCCGATGCTGATGTTCGACCGCATCACCGAAGTCAGCGAGACGGGCGGCGAGTTCGACAAGGGCTTCATCCGCGCCGAACTCGACATAAAGCCGGACCTGTGGTTCTTCCCCTGCCATTTTCCCGGCAATCCGATCATGCCGGGCTGCCTTGGCCTCGACGCCATGTGGCAGCTCACCGGCTTCTTCCTCGGCTGGCTTGGCGAGCCCGGCAAGGGCATGGCGCTGTCGACCGGCGAGGTCAAGTTCAAGGGAATGGTCACGCCGTCGGTCAAGAAGGTCGAGTATGGCGTCGACTTCAAGCGCGTGATGCGCGGCCGCCTCGTGCTCGGAACCGCCGATGGCTGGCTGAAGGCCGATGGCGAACCTATCTACAAGGCCACGGACCTGCGGGTGGGCCTGTCCAAGCAGGAAGCCGCCTGAGCCGCGACGACCATTGCGGTCCGCCAGTCCACGCATAGATGAGGGAGCCTTTCATGAGACGTGTAGTCGTAACGGGGATCGGCATCGTTTCCGCGATTGGAAATGACGCCGATGAAGTGCAGGCCTCGCTGCGGGATGCGAAATCGGGCATTTCGTTCTCGAGTGACTTTGCCGAGCACGGCTTCCGCAGCCAGGTCTGGGGCATGCCGACGCTCGACCCCACCGATCTCGTCGACCGGCGCGCCATGCGCTTCCTGCACAAGGGCGGCGCCTGGAACCATGTGGCCATGCAGCAGGCCATTGCTTCCGCAGGGCTCGAAGAAGGCGACATCACCAACGAGCGCACCGGCATCATCATGGGGTCGGGTGGTCCATCGACCAGCACGATCGTGGAAGCCGCCGCGATAACGGAAAAGAACAACAGCCCGAAGCGCATCGGGCCGTTCGCCGTGCCGAAGGCGATGTCTTCCACCGCATCGGCGACGCTTGCCACCTGGTTCAAGATCCACGGCGTCAACTATTCGATCTCGTCGGCCTGCTCGACCTCCGCGCACTGCATCGGCAATGCCTACGAGCTGATCCAATGGGGCAAGCAGGACGTCATCTTCGCCGGCGGCCACGAGGATCTCGACTGGACGATGTCGAACCTGTTCGACGCGATGGGCGCGATGTCATCGAAGTACAACGACACGCCGGCATCAGCCTCGCGCGCCTATGACACAAGCCGGGACGGTTTCGTCATCGCAGGCGGCGCCGGCGTTCTCGTTCTGGAAGAGCTGGAACACGCCAAGGCGCGCGGCGCGAGAATTTACGCCGAAGTGACCGGT
This sequence comes from Mesorhizobium sp. CAU 1741, assembly GCF_039839275.1. Lineage (NCBI taxonomy): Bacteria > Pseudomonadati > Pseudomonadota > Alphaproteobacteria > Hyphomicrobiales > Phyllobacteriaceae > Mesorhizobium > Mesorhizobium sp. CAU 1741. Next base: position 625,443 of record NZ_JBDOQP010000002.1, read on the forward strand.
TATGGCGCGACCTCGGACGGCTACGACATGGTGGCCCCGTCCGGCGAAGGCGCGATCCGCTGCATGCGGCAGGCACTTGCTACGGTGGAAGGCGACGTCGACTACGTCAACACCCATGGCACCTCCACGCCTGTCGGCGACTCCAGGGAGATGGGCGCGATCCGCGAGGTGTTCGGCGACAAGCTGCCGCACATCGCGTCGACCAAGTCCCTCACCGGGCATTCGCTGGGTGCGGCGGGCGTGCAGGAATCCATCTATTCGATCCTGCAGATGCAGGGCGGCTTCATCGGCGAAAGCGCGCATATCACCGATCTCGATCCCGAGTTCGAGGGCATGCCGATCGTGCGCAAGCGCATCGACGATGCCAAGATCGATACCGTGCTCTCCAATTCCTTCGGGTTCGGCGGCACCAATGCAACGCTGGTGTTCCAGCGTTACCAGGGTTGACCGGAGGAGCAGCATGGACGGTCTGATGAAAGGCAAGCGCGGCCTCGTCATGGGTGTCGCCAACGATCACTCCATTGCCTGGGCGATCGCCCAGCAGCTCGCAGCCCAAGGCGCGGAAATGGCCTTCACCTATCAGGGTGAAGCGTTCGGCCGGCGCGTCAAGCCGCTGGCTGCGCAGGTGGGCGCCAATCTCGTGCTGCCATGCGATGTCGAGGACAGCGCGACCGTGGACGCCGTGTTCGACACGCTGAAGGCGGAATGGGGCTCGATGGACTTCCTCGTCCATGCGATCGGCTTTTCGGACCGCAACGAGCTCAAGGGGCTCTATGCCGACACCAGCCGCGACAATTTCGTGCGCACGATGGTGATCTCCTGCTACTCGTTCACGGAAGTTGCGCGCGGCGCGGCAAAGCTGATGGGCGATGGCGGATCGATGATCACGCTGACCTATGCTGGCTCGATGCGCGTCATGCCGAACTACAACGTCATGGGCGTGGCCAAGGCGGGCCTGGAAGCCAGCGTGCGCTACCTCGCCAACGATTATGGCCCGCGCGGGATCCGCGTCAACGGCCTGTCGGCCGGTCCGGTCCGCACCCTTGCCGGCGCCGGCATATCCGATGCGCGGCTGATGTACACCTATCAGCAGCGTAATTCGCCGCTGCGCCGCTCGATCACGCCGGAAGAGGTCGGCAAGTCGGCGCTGTACCTGCTCTCCGACATGTCATCGGCGGTAACCGGCGAAATTCACTATGTCGACTCCGGCTACCATGTCGTTTCCATGCCGACGCTGGACGAGTTGAAGCGCACTGACGACGAATGAGCGATTTTCATCTTTTGTGAGAATTGTAGCCATCGACGGCAACGGTTTTTAAGACATCATCGCTATATCATGCCATTGTTCAGGGGACCTTGGCATGAACGGGACGACCATTCATCCGGCGAGAAGTACCACTTTTCGCCTGCTCACCATCGCGGCGTCGGGCATCGGCAGCTTCATGCTCGGCCTGTGGGGGCTGAAGTTCGGCTTTGGTGGCCACATCGCCGGTTTGCCGGCGGACGTGCTGGGTGCCGTGCTAGCCGCGCTGTGCGCGCTGTCGGCCGCGCTGGCGGCAATGTCGTTCTTCGCCGGGGTGGATGAATCGGCCACCTATGTCTACCAGGAAACCCAGATCGACAAGCTGACAGGGCTGCATGCCCGTACCGCGATGGTCGGCAAGATCGCCGAGGCCGCGTCGGCCACCATCCGCAGTGGCGAGCCGATGTTCCTGATCGACATTGACATCGACCGCTTCAAGCAGATCAACGATTCCATCGGCTACAGCCAGGGCGATCAGCTCATCCGCGCGTTCGCCAAGCGCCTACGGGAGCTCTTGCCAGAGCAGACTGAGATGGGGCGCATCGGTGCCGGCGAATTTTCGGTGCTGGTGCCCGACACCGCCGAGCTCGGACCGGTGGACCGCCTGGTGGAAGGCCTGATCGAAGAGCTGATGAAGCCCTACCAGCTACCCTCGCACCTGCAATCGGTGAACATTGCCGTGGGTATCGTGGCGATGCCGAAGGACGGGCTCGACCCGGTCATCCTGTTGCGGCGCTCGAACCTGGCGCTGCAGCATGCGCGCGCGGCCGGCATCGGCAACTGGTCGGTGTTTCATCAGGAGATGGGGCTCGTCGCCGAATACCGGCAATGGATCGAGTCGGAGCTGCACACCGCGTTCCTGCGCGGCGACTTCGAAGTGCACTACCAGCCGCAACTCGACCTCGTCAGCGGGCGTACCGTGGGCTACGAGGCGCTGGTGCGCTGGCGGCATCCGGAGCGCGGCATGATCCCGCCGCAGGAGTTCGTGCAGATCGCCGAAGAGACCGGCATGATCGGCGTGATCGGCAACTGGGTGCTGCAGAAGGCTTGCAAGGACGCCACGCTGCTGCCGCCGGACTGTTTCGTGGCGGTGAACATCTCGCCGGTGCAGTTCATGAACAAGGACTTCCTCGACCGGGTTCGCGAGACGATCCGAGACAGCGGCATCAAGCCCGAGCGGCTCGAACTCGAGGTGACCGAGACCGCGATGATGCAGGACCGTGGCCGAGCCGCGCACATCCTCAACGAACTCGCGGCCATGGGGATCTCGGTCGCGGTGGACGATTTCGGCACCGGCTATTCCAACCTGTCCTACCTGATCGATTTCTCGTTCAAGAAGTTGAAGATCGACCAGTCCTTCGTGCGCCGGCTGGAGACGGACGCCAATTCGGGCGCCGTGGTCTCGACGATCGTCGGACTGTCGCGAGCGCTAGGCGTGCATACGATCGCCGAAGGCGTCGAGACGGAGAACCAGGCCACGCTGCTCCGCGCTGCCGGCTGCGACGTGGTGCAGGGCTACCTGTTCGGCAAGCCCGGCCCGATCGTCGTGCGCGCTGACCAGGTCCAGCCGGTCTACAAAGCCGCGGTCAACTGACGGTTCAGCGCACGGCCCACAAGACCTTGAATTTCTCGTCGCGTATGATCTCGCCGGAACGGGCGAATGCGTTCGCCAGGACCGGCTCATAGGGCAGCGTACGGTTTGAGACGAGGTAGAGCCGCCCTGACGGCTTGAGCGCGGCGGACGCGGCGCGGATCATGGCCTCGCCGAGCGATGGCTCGGCCGCCCTGCCCTGATGGAATGGCGGATTCATGATCACCGCATCATAGCGGCGCTCGACAGGCTCGGCGAGCAGATCGTACCAGAGCACGCGGCATTCCAGGTGCGCGGCCAGATTGGTCATGTTCGCCTTGGCGGCAACGCAGGCCGAAAAGCTGGATTCGAACAGCGTGAGCGCTGTGACGGACGGTGCACGTTGCGCGAGCCGCACCGACAGATAGCCCCAGCCCGCCCCGAAATCGGCGACTTCGCCGCGGATGTCCGAGGGCAGATTGTCGGCGAGCAGCTTCGAGCCGGCATCGACATGGGCCTGTGAGAATACGCCGGGGACCGTGAGGAAACCGCCATCCAGGATGAGCGGCGGATTTGCCGCCTCAAGCGCCTCGACGGCCGCATCTGCATCGGGCGTGCGGATCAGCCAGAAAACGACGCCATGGCTCTTGGAAGCATGGTCTTCAACCGCCAGAAGCGACGCCATGCGCTTGCGCAGGCTGGCCGCGCCGTCGGTCTTGCCGCCGGCAATGACGATGCGCCCGCCGATACGGGTGCGCTTCAGCGCTTCGGCGATCCAGAGCTCGTTCTGTCCGCGATGACGCCCGGCAAGCACGAGCGTGAGGTCATAGTTCTCGCCGTCGGCCTGCGGCTGCAGCGCATGCGCGCCACCTTCGAGAGCCCGAAAGGCGGGACGGAGATCCTGTTGCAGCGAAATCGCGCCCGGAAAGCCCTCGGGCAGGCGGAAACCCGGCGCGGCGTTGAGAAAGAATACGCGCGCGGCTTCGCCCGGGGCCTCCAGCAGACCCGCGTCGAAGGGATGAAACAGCGTCTTCAAAGATCCGTCGTTCATCGACGGTGCCTCCTGGAAAATGAAAAACGGACGCGGCCTCCCGGCCGCGCCCGTTTTCAGTTCGTTACGGTGAACAGATCAGGCGTCAGCCTCTTCGGCGTCTTCCGTCTTCTTATCCCTGGCGATCTCCTTGCCGGTCGTCTGGTCGACAACCTTCATGGACAGGCGGACCTTGCCACGCTCGTCGAAGCCCATGAGCTTGACCCAGACCTTGTCGCCTTCCTTGACGACGTCGGTGGTCTTCTGCACGCGTTCGCTGGCGAGCTGCGAGATGTGGACCAGGCCGTCCTTGGGACCGAAGAAGTTGACGAACGCGCCGAAATCAGCGGTCTTGACGACCGTGCCTTCGTAGATCTCGCCCACTTCCGGCTCCGCGACGATGGTGTGGATCCACTTCTTCGCCGCCTCGATCTCCTTGGCGTTGGACGAAGCGATCTTCACGGTGCCGTCGTCCTCGATGTTGATCTTGGCGCCGGTCTTCTCGACGATCTCGCGGATCACCTTGCCACCGGAACCGATCACGTCACGGATCTTATCGGTCGGGATGTTCATCACCTCGATGCGGGGTGCGAACTCGCCGAGTTCCGAACGGCCCTCGGTGATTGCCTTGCTCATTTCGACGAGGATGTGCTCGCGACCGCCCTTGGCCTGCTCCAGCGCGGCCTTCATGATCTCTTCCGTGATACCGGCGATCTTGATGTCCATCTGCAGCGAGGTGATGCCGGCGGTGGTGCCGGCGACCTTGAAGTCCATGTCGCCGAGGTGATCCTCGTCGCCGAGGATGTCGGACAGCACGGCGAAACGCTCGCCTTCGAGGATGAGGCCCATGGCAATGCCGGCAACCGGCTTGGCCAGCGGCACGCCTGCATCCATCAGTGCCAGCGAGGTGCCGCAGACGGTGGCCATCGACGACGAACCGTTGGATTCGGTGATCTCGGACACCACACGCAGCGTGTAGGGAAACTGATCAGCGGCGGGAAGCATCGGATGAATGGCGCGCCAGGCGAGCTTGCCGTGGCCGATCTCGCGGCGGCCGGGCGAACCCATGCGACCCGTTTCACCGACCGAATAGGGCGGGAAGTTGTAGTGCAGGAGGAAGGTTTCCTTGCGGGTGCCGGTCAGTTCGTCGACGAACTGCTCGTCCTCGCCGGTGCCGAGCGTGGCAACCACGATGGCCTGCGTCTCACCACGGGTGAACAATGCCGAGCCGTGGGTGCGCGGCAGGAGGCCGACTTCGGAAACGATCGGACGGACCGTCTTGAGGTCGCGGCCATCGATACGGCTGCCGGTGTCGAGGATGTTCCAGCGCACGATCTTGGCCTGGAGCTCCTTGAACACGGAACCGACCTGTTCGGGCGTCCATGTGGTCTCGTCCGCGCCTTCGGGGAGCAGCGTCGCCTTGACCTTGGCCTTGGCGGCGTCGACGGCGGCGTATCGGGCCTGCTTGTCGGTGATCTTGTAGGCGGCGCGCAGTTCGTCCTCGACGAGGCCGAGCATGGTGGATTCCAGCTCCGACAGATCGGTGACGGAATGGTCGCGCGGCTCCTTGGCTGCAACTTCGGCGAGCTTGATGATCGCGTCGATGACCGGCTGGAACGCCTTGTGGCCGAACATCACGGCGCCGAGCATCACTTCCTCGGACAGCTCGTGCGCCTCGGACTCGACCATCATCACCGCGTCGGTCGTGCCGGCCGTGACGAGATCGAGCTTGGATTCCGGCATTTCATCGAGGTGCGGGTTGAGCACATACTCGCCGCCGATGTAGCCAACGCGCGCAGCGGCGATCGGGCCCATGAAGGGCACGCCCGACAGGGTCAGCGCCGCTGAGGTGGCGACCATGGCCAGAACGTCGGGATCGTTTTCGAGATCGTGCTGGACGACGGTGACCACGATCTGCGTGTCGTTCTTGTAGCCGTCGGCAAACAGCGGACGGATCGGGCGGTCGATCAGGCGAGACGTAAGCGTCTCCTTTTCGCTCGGCCGTCCCTCACGCTTGAAGAAGCCGCCCGGGATCTTGCCGGCGGCGAAGGTCTTTTCCTGATAGTTGACGGTGAGCGGGAAGAAGTCGAGGCCGGGCTTGGGCTCCTTCATGGAGACGACGGTGGCCAGAACGACGGTCTCGCCATAGGTGGCGAGCACCGCGCCGTCAGCCTGACGGGCGATCTTGCCGGTCTCCAGGATGAGCGGACGACCGCCCCACTCGATTTCCACTTTGTGGTGATTGAACATGTGTTGTCCTTCAATGCGGGAAGGCGCCGCGCTGCCCTTTGCAGCGCGCAATACCATCCCTGGCTTCGTTGCAGGACGAGCCACGGGCAAGACAACGGGACGCTTCTCTTTCTGAACGGGCGACGGTCATCCGCCGAAAGCGCCCTGCAATCCTGCCCCATGACCCTGTCCCGGGGCGGCTCCGACATACTGCCTTTTCCAAACGCGGAGCCGATTGGGCCGCCACCGGCCCTTGATGATCGACCGGCGGGAGCCCTGAGGCACCCGCCGGTCAAACTGCTTTAGCGGCGCAGGCCGAGCTTCTCGATCAGCGTCTGGTAGCGCGCTTCATCCTTGCGCTTGAGATAGTCAAGCAGGCTGCGGCGCTGGGAGACGAGGGCGAGCAGACCACGACGGGAATGGTTGTCCTTCTTGTGGTCCTTGAAGTGCTCGGTAAGGTTACGGATGCGCTCGGAAAGGATCGCGACCTGAACTTCCGGAGAACCGGTATCGTCCTTCTTGGTCGCGAATTCCGTCATCAGTTCCTGTTTACGCTCTGCGGTAATCGACATCGCGCTTTTCCTTTTCATGTTGGAGGAAACGGGTCGCCCACGGCCAGGATGTCGTCCAGCAGGGGCCAGTACACATGCGCTACTGGAGCGGATGTTGGGCGGCATATAGTGGAAATCGCCGTGGATTGCCAGCGAAATGATGCATTTGCGGGCGGGGCTCAGCCGGCCCCCGACGCGTCCTCGACTTCGTTCTGCTCGGGGCCAATCTTTTCGATCGGGATGGAGAAGCGCATCTCGAGACCATTGCGATGGAACACCCGTTCGATCTTGGCGCCGAGAGCTCCACCAAGCATGCGCTCGATAACCTCGGTCCCAAAGCCCGTCGTCGGCCTCGCCTTGCGGCGCAGCCGTGGCACCTGTTCACGCCATACCAGCTCCAGATTGTCGCCCGCAGCCTTCCAGTTGACCGCCAGCCGCCCATCATTGGAGGCGAACGCACCATATTTCGCGGCATTCGTCGCCAACTCGTGAAGCGCCAGCCCAAGCGTCTGCGCCGCCTGGTTCGAAAGACGGAAGGGAGGACCCTTGATGTCGAGACGCTCCGCCTCGCTGGGCTGGAACGGCTCGATCTGCGCCCGGATCAGTTCCTGGAGCTCGACGCCTGCGACGCCGCCGGCGATGAGCAGGTCGGTCGAACGCGCCAGACCCTGGATACGCTTCTGGAAGCTGTCGTGGAAACCGGGCAATGTCCGCGCGTGCCGCGCGGTCTGCTTGGCAATCGAGGACACAACCGTGAGCTGGTTCTTCGAGCGGTGCGCGACCTCGCGCATCAGGAAGCGTATCTCGTTGAGGGCCGCCTGGCGGTCACTCGAGGCTTGTGCCATCGCGAAGGACACGGTGGCGATTTCCTGCACCGGATAGTTGACCGCCTGGACGTTCTCGCCGGCGCCGAGGCGTTGCGCATCGCGAGCGAGCCTTCGGATCGGGGTCGCGATCTGCCGCCCCAGCAGCCATGCCAGCACGACACCGATGGCAATGATCGCCACGCCTCCGAGCACCAGCAGACGCAACGAGCGCGCCATGGGCGCATGGATGACCGATGTCGGAGCCCATACGATGGTCTGCCACCCGCTGAGGGGCGAGACCGACTGGATCTTCTCGTAGGACGCCCCTTCGATCGAGACCTGCCGGCGGATCGTACCCTCCGTCGGCTCCAGCGTCTCAGCGAGAAGGAAGGGCTTGCCGATATCCGAGCTCAGGAACGAGGAGGACAGGACCGTGCCCTCGCGGTCCGTGATGACCGCGTTCCATCCTCCGCGAAGATTGCCGCTGCCGAGCGCACTGGTGAGATGCTCGGCATCGTGGGCGATGATCAGCAGGCGTGCGGGAGCAAAGCGCTCGGGCAGCGGGAGGATGACGTTGAAGACCCAGTTCTGCGCCGTCTCGCCATAGAATGCGTTCGATACCTGCGGCTCCAGCGTCGCCAGCGCGCGCGCCGCTGTTTCCGTGTCGGCGATCCTGCCAAGCGGAGTACCGTATGGCACGCGCGTGTTGATCAGTTGTTGCAGGCTTTCGTCCGTGACGATCAGATGAGACCCGCTGTCGCGGAGCGCATTGCGCGCACGAAAATAGAAATCGGCAAGGTTGCCTTCTTCAAGGGGCTGCGAAGTGGAAAGGACCCGCAGCGTCGTGAGCGTGCCCGAGAGTTGCCGATCCACGGTCTCGGAGATCGATCCGGCCGTGGCCTCGGCAAGCGAGGTCAGCATGTCCTGCTGCGCCTGATTGTTGCGCTGGAGCAGTACCAGGGCAAAAACCAGCGCGGGAACAAGCATCGCGGCCATTAACAGCGACAATATGGTGATGATGGAAATGCGCTTCGGGCTCAAGGCGGCCGGCACCTCGGCTACGGGGTCGTCCGGTCTCGCGTTGGTCGTATCGGAGGGCAATTCGGCATCCTTACATCCGCGAAGCAGACAATGCCCGCAAGATCGCTTGCGTTCCAGACCAAAATCAGCCCGCGAACACCCGCTTCGGCTTGAACATGCCTGCCTCTATGGCGCCGATCGCAACCAGGCGGCCATGCGCGAATGCGCAGGCCTCGTCGGCCTCCACCGGGGCATCGCGCCCCCGCACGATCACCGGATTGCCCAGGCGCAGCCGTCCGGCCGCGTCGTCGTTTATGATCACCTGGGGAAGGCAATCCAGCGCCGCGCCGGTGTCCATCAGCAAGGCGTCGAGCGCCTTCCATTGCTCGGGGCCGGGCCGTGGCGAGCGCGGACGCTCGTCGCCCTCCACCGGTTCCGGCTGTGGGATGGGCGGCGACGCGGCGATAGCCGCGTCGATGTCTTCCATGGTGACGAGATCGTCGGCGGTGAAGGGATCCACCTCGGTGCGACGCAGATAGGAGATGTGCCCGAAGCAGCCGAGATCACGGCCGATGTCGCGCGCCAGCGAGCGCACATAGGTGCCCTTGCCGCATTCGATCTCGAAGATCGCTGAATTGACGTCGGGGATTTCGATCAGGTCGAAGCGGCCGATCTCGACCTCGCGCGCCGGAATCTCGACGGTCGCTCCGTCGCGCGCAAGGTCGTAGGCGCGCTCGCCAGCGATCTTGATGGCGGAAAACTGCGGCGGCGTCTGCATGATGACGCCCGTATAGGCGGGCATCACGGCGCGGATGGCAGCCTCATCGGGCCGAAGATCGGACACCGCGGTAACCGCGCCTTCGAGATCGTCGGTGGAACGCTCCTGCCCCCAGGCGACGGTGAAGCGGTAGACCTTGGCCCCGTCCTGGACATAGGGCACGGTCTTGGTCGCCTCGCCCAGCGCGATCGGCAACATGCCGGAAGCAAGCGGATCGAGCGTGCCGGCGTGGCCCGCCTTCTCGGCACCGAACAGCCATTTGATCTTCGACACAGCCTCGGTCGAGCCCATGCCGTGGGGCTTGTCGAACACCAGCCAGCCGGAAACCGGGCGGCCCTTCTTCTTGCGTTGGCGGGACATCAATTCTCTTCCTGGTCGTCGGAGTCGAGATCGCGTGCGACTTCGGGCGAGCGCAGCAATTGATCTATCCTGGCCATGTTGTCGTAGCTGGAATCGAGCCGGAAGCGGAATTCCGGCATGTATTTCATCTGTTTCAGGGCGCCGGAGACCCGGCCACGAATGAACTTGGCATTCTGGGCCAGGGCCTTGATGACGGCCTGGTCATCCTTGGCGGCGAGCGGCGCAACATAGGCCGTGGCGATCTTCAGATCCGTAGACATGCGGACCTCGGATACGGAGATCACGGTGGCCTCTATGAGGTCGTCGCGCACCTCGCCGCGCTGGAGCACGTCGGCAAGCGCATGACGAACCTGTTCGCCGACGCGAAGTTGGCGCTGGGAGGGGCCGGAACTGGCAGAGCGGGGCATTGCAGGTTTCCTTGCTCGCGGAAGCCCAGGATCGAACTGGGACACCGTTCAAAGCGCGCCTGGCGGCGGGATGTTCCCGCCGCCAGGCGATACACAACGACAGGGGCGCGATCAGAGCGTCCGCGTCACCATCTCGACGCGGAAGGCTTCGATGACATCGCCGACGCGCATGTCTTCGTAGTTGGCGAAGGCCATGCCACACTCCTGGCCGCCCGGCACCTCGGACACTTCGTCCTTGAAGCGCTTGAGCGTCTTGAGCGTGCCTTCGTGGATGACGACGTTGTCGCGGATGAGGCGAACGCCCGCACCACGTTCCATCTTGCCTTCCGTGACACGGCAACCCGCCACCTTGCCGACCTTGGTGATGTTGAACACTTCGAGAATCTCGGCATTGCCGATGAAGGTCTCGCGGCGCTCCGGCGACAGAAGGCCGGACATGGCCGCCTTTATGTCATCCACGAGGTCGTAGATGATGTTGTAGTAGCGGATCTCGATGCCGTTCTGCGCCGCCGCGTCACGCGCCTGCTTGTTGGCACGCACGTTGAAGCCGATGATCGCGGCACCCGACGTCTCGGCCAGCGAGATGTCGCTTTCGGTGATCGCGCCGGCTCCGGCGTGGACGATGCGCGCCCGGACCTCGTCGGTGCCGAGCTTGTCGAGCGCGCTGACGATCGCCTCGATCGAACCCTGCACGTCGCCCTTGATGACGAGCGGGAATTCCTTGAGCCCGCTGGTCTGGAGCTGCGACATCATCTGCTCGAGCGAACCGCGCTGGCCGGCCTGGCGGGCCACTGCCTTCTCGCGGGCAAGACGCTGGCGGTACTCGGAAATCTCGCGGGCACGCGCCTCGTTCTCCACAACCGCGAAGCGATCGCCTGCCTGCGGCGTTCCCTGCAGGCCGAGAACCTCGACCGGCGTGGATGGGAGCGCTTCCTTGAGCTGTTCGCCGCGATCGTCGACCAGCGCGCGGACACGGCCCCACTCGTTGCCGGCAACCACGATGTCGCCGATCTTGAGTGTTCCGGTCTGCACCAGGATGGTGGCGACCGGACCACGGCCCTTGTCGAGCTTGGCCTCGATGACCACGCCTTCGGCGGTACGGTCGGGATTGGCCTTGAGATCGAGAAGCTCCGACTGCAGAAGGATCGCCTCGAGCAGCTTGTCGAGATTGAGCTTCTTGGTTGCCGAGACCTCGACGTCGAGAACCTCGCCGCCCATCGACTCCACGAACACCTCGTGCTGGAGCAACTGGTTGCGAACCTTCTGCGCATCGGCCGAAGGCTTGTCGATCTTGTTGATCGCCACGATGATCGGCACACCGGCCGCCTTGGCATGGCTGATGGACTCGATCGTCTGCGGCATCACGCTGTCGTCGGCCGCGACCACGAGGATCGCGATATCGGTCGCCTGCGCGCCGCGGGCACGCATGGCGGTGAAGGCAGCGTGGCCGGGCGTATCGATGAAGGTGATCTTCTGGCCGTTCTGCTCAACCTGGTAGGCACCGATGTGCTGGGTGATGCCACCGGCCTCGCCCGAAACGACATTGGCGTTTCGGATCGCGTCGAGCAACGAGGTCTTGCCGTGATCGACGTGGCCCATGATGGTCACGACCGGCGGACGAGACTTCAGATCCTCGGACTTGTCCTCGATGTTGAACATGCCTTCTTCGACGTCGGACTCGGCAACGCGGCGAACCGTGTGGCCAAATTCGCTGGCGATGAGCTCGGCCGTATCGGCGTCGATGACGTCGCCCGGCTTCATCATCTGGCCCTGCTTCATGAAGAACTTGACGACATCCACCGCCCGCTCGGCCATACGCTGAGCAAGTTCCTGGATGGTGATCGTCTCCGGCAGGATGACCTCGCGCATGATCTTCTCACGCGGCTCGTTGTGCATCGCGCGCTTGAACTTCTCCTGGCGGCGACGCATCGACGACAGCGAGCGCCCACGCGCCTCGTCGCCCGACAAAGCCGCGTTGAGGGTCAGCTTGCCGCGACGACGATCGTCCTCGCCCTTGGTCTTGGTGGGCTTGGGAGCTGCAACCTCGGGCTTGACCGGACCACGCCTGACGGCAGCGGCGGTGGCGCCACGCGGCTTCTTCTCTTCCTCGTCCTCGACCATGGCCGGCGTCTCGGCAGCGGGCGCGCGACGGCGTGCTTCCTCTTCCGAACGGCGGCGCGCATCGGCCTCTGCCTGCAGACGGGCTTCTTCCTCGGCCTGACGGCGCGCAGATTCCTCACGCTCGCGACGACGGCGTTCGTCTTCTTCGCTGCGGCGCTGGGCTTCCTCGACGGCACGCTTGCGGTCTTCGACCTCGCGAACCTTGGAATCCTGCAACGCGCGACGGCGCGCTTCCATCTCGTCGTTAGAGAGCTCGTTGAGAACCATGCCCGAACGCGAAACCGACGGGGTCGGCGGCGTCGGACGCGGCGCGACCTGCGCCTGCGGCGGCACGGGCGCCTGCGGCGCGCGCGGCTTCAACGTCACCGCTGGCTGCGGCGCGTCCTGCTTTTCGCCAGGCAGCGCAAACTTGCGCTTCTTGGTTTCGACGACCACTGCTTTCGTGCGTCCGTGCGAGAAGTTCTGCCGCACGGTGCCCTGCTCAGTGCCGGGCCGCTTCAGCGTCAGCGTCTTCTTCGTGTTCACACTCAGCGTCTTGTCGTCTTTGGTATCGCTCATTCCGTATCCTCTGCTGCGGCGTCATCATGATCGCCGGTCGCCGCAACCGCAATCCGCTCGTCGGGGGTTCCGCCCCTGTATCGGTCAAGCGCCACCACGCGCTTAAGCACCGCCTTGCCGGTATCTCCGGCGAGCACGGCTGCATGTATCACATTTGCCCCCCCCAATGCCAAACCCAATTCGGCCTCCGAAAAGAGTTTGTACGAGGGTATGTCGGGGCCTTCCTGCCAGACTACGGCGCGGCGCGCCTGATCGATCTTGCGCACCCCATCCGGAGAGGCTTCAAGTGCGTGAACAACCAGCACCGCCTTCCCCGACCTGACCGCGCCCTCGACCTTCGCGGCGCCGAGCACCAGTTGGCCCGCCTTGCGAGCAAGCCCGAGCGAGCCGAGCACCGACTGGGCCAGAAGCCTGTCAACCAGCCCACCGAGATCCGCGGGCGGCTTAACCTGAGCCTTGAAGGCACGTGCAAACAAGTTCTTGCGCGTTGCCTCATCCACATGGGTCCGGTCAGCCGTGACCCAGCAACCACGTCCGGGGAGCCGCCTCTTAAGGTCGGGAACAACCGACATGTCGGGACCCGCCACGAAGCGCAGCAAGCCATCCGGCTCGCCTGCCCGGCGTGTCACTATACATGTGCGTTCGTTCATCTCGTTCAAGAGCTCTCCTGTCCGGACGCATGGTCATGCCCCGGCCGTTTCCTCTGCGACTTCCTGTTCGTCCTCGCCTTCGCTGTCGGCGACGAGGTCTTCTTCGGTGATCCAGCCCATGCGCAAGCGCGCTGCGACCACCATCTGTTCGGCCTCGGCGCGGCTGATGCCGAAATCGGCCAGCACGCCGGGGAAGAACTTGGTCTCGCCGTCCTTGCGCTCCTTCCAGCCGACAAGGTCGTCGACGGCGTAGCCGGCGAAGTCCTCGATCGTCTTCACGCCGTCCTCACCCAGCGCGACCATGATCGCGGTGGTGATGCCCGGCAGTTCGCGCAGTTCGTCCTCGACGCCCAGTTCACGGCGCTTCGCGTCGTGCTCGGCCTCGATCTTCTCGAGGTATTCGCGGGCGCGCATCTGGATTTCAGAGGCGGTGTCGTCGTCGAAACCATCGATCGACGAAATCTCGTCGGACTCGACATAGGCGACTTCCTCGACCGAGGTGAAGCCTTCCGAGGCAAGCACCTGGCCGACCATCTCGTCGACGTTGAGGGCATCCATGAACAGGTTGGAGCGCTCGACGAATTCCTTCTGGCGGCGCTCGCTCTCTTCCTGCTCGGTCAGGATGTCGATATCCCAACCGGTCAGTTGCGAGGCAAGGCGCACGTTCTGGCCACGGCGACCGATCGCCAGCGAGAGCTGGTCGTCGGGCACCACCACCTCGATGCGCTCGGCATCCTCGTCGAGCACCACCTTGGCAACTTCCGCCGGCTGCAGCGCATTGACGATGAAAGCGGCGGCGTCCTGCGACCATGGTATGATGTCGATCTTCTCGCCCTGGAGTTCGGCGACGACGGCCTGGACACGGGAACCGCGCATACCGACGCAGGCGCCGACCGGATCGATCGAGGAATCACGCGAGATGACGGCGATCTTGGCGCGCGAACCGGGGTCGCGGGCCACCGACTTGATCTCGATGATGCCGTCGTAAATTTCCGGCACTTCCATGTTGAACAGCTTCGCCATGAACTGCGGATGGGTGCGCGACAGGAAAATCTGCGGGCCGCGCTGCTCGCGGCGCACATCGTAGACATAGGCGCGGACGCGGTCGCCATATTTGAAGTTTTCGCGCGGGATCAGCTCGTCGCGACGGATGATCGCCTCGCCGCGGCCAAGGTCGACGACCACGTTGCCGTATTCGACCCGCTTGACCGTACCGTTGACGATCTCGCCGACGCGGTCCTTGTATTCGTCATACTGCCGGTCGCGCTCGGCCTCGCGCACCTTCTGCACGATGACCTGCTTGGCCGACTGGGCGGCAATGCGGCCGAAATCCATCGGCGGAAGCTGCTCGGCGATGAAATCGCCGACCTGAGCATCGGGATTGCGGGTGCGGGCATCGACCAGCGAAATCTCGCGGGCATATTCTTCTACCGTCTCGACGACCTCCAACAGGCGCTGAAGCTTCATCTCGCCGGTCTGCGCGTTGATGTCGGCGCGGATGTTCGTCTCCTGGCCATAGCGCGAGCGCGCCGCCTTCTGGATCGCATCGGCCATCGCAGCGATCACGATCTGCTTGTCGATCGACTTTTCGCGCGCGACCGCATCGGCGATCTGCAGAAGTTCCAGCCTGTTTGCACTGACTGCCATGTTGGTCTCCTCGGGCAATTCCGCCGGCATGCCGGCAGGTGCTCGTTCAGTTAGCGTTTTCGTCTTCGTCCTGCGCTTCGGCCTCGGCCTCGGCGCGCATCTTCTTGGCCTGCTTGTCCTTCTTCAGCGTTTCGCTGATGAGATCGTCGGTCAGGATAAGCTTGGCATCGCCGATCGCGTCCCACGGCACATGAACGACGGGTTCGTCGCCATAGCTTGCCTGGTCGCGCTCGATCGTCACGCCGTTCTCGTCGGTCGCGGCGATCTTGCCGCGAAAGCGCTTGCGCTCCGCCACCATCACCGCCGTCTCCATCTTGACCAGATGGCCAAGCGCTGCCTCGAAATCCGACTTGCGCACGAGCGGGCGGTCGATGCCAGGGGACGAGACTTCCAGGTGATACGCCTTGTCGATCGGATCTTCCACGTCGAGGACCGGCGATACCGCGCGGCTGACCGCTTCGCAATCCTCGACGGTCATGGTGCCGTCCGGCCTCTCGGCCATGATCTGCAGGGTCAACCCGTTCTGGCCCGAAAGATGCACACGCACGAGTCGGAAATCGATTGATTCAAGAACCGGCAGAATGATCTGCGCGACACGCGCGTCAATGCCCGTTTCCCGAATGAGGCGGTCGTCGCCTGTCTGTTGCTCAGCCATGGCCGATGTCATCTTGTCTCCAGCAGCCGGCGCCAACAAAAAAGAGCGGGACCGGGAGGACCCACTCTTCGCCTTACCGACCAAGAATTTGACGCTGATATAGACCAGAATCCGCGCCCTATCAAGGTCGAAGCCGCAATCGCCCACAAGCAGCCATGACGCTTTGCCCTTTGCGACGTGTCTTGATAGCGTGCGCCGCGATCAGGACAGGGCAGGCAGAGCCATTCGATGACACAGCAGAAGGACACCTTTCTCGACCGGCTCGGGCGGCTTCTCGCCCGCACGCTGCAGAGCGAATCGTCCGGATACCAGCCTTATACGCCGTCCGATCCAGAGACCCTGCTGCGGACGCTGCAGCCGGGCGACATCCTGCTGGTCGAGGGCAACCAGCGAATTTCGGCGGCGATCAAGTATCTGACGCAGTCGACGTGGTCGCACGCAGCGATCTATGTCGGCGACGCCCTGCCGGAAGACGACGCCGGCGGCGACCGGCCGCGCCTGGTCGAGGTCAATCTCGGCGAAGGCTGCGTCGCGGTGCCGCTGTCGAAATACCAGACCTACAACACGCGCATCTGCCGCGCGTCGGGACTGATGCCGGAAGACAGGCAGCATGTCGTCGACTTCATGATCTCGCGGATCGGCATACGCTACGACATGAAGAACATTGTCGACCTTCTGCGCTACTTCCTGCCCACGCCGCCGGTGCCGGTGCGGTGGCGGCGGCGCATGCTGGCGTTCGGGTCCGGTGACCCGACGCGGGCGATCTGCTCGTCGATGATCGCCGAAGCCTATGGCGAGATCAGCTATCCCATCCTGCCCGAAATCACGCTGGCACCCGGCCGCGCCTCGGCGCAGTCGAGCTATTCGCGCGAAGAAATCCTGCACATCCGGCATCACTCTCTCTATACGCCGCGCGACTTCGACCTCTCGCCCTATTTCCAGATCGTCAAACCGACGCTGATCTACGGGTTCGACTATCGTTCGCTGAACTGGGCGCAGGACAACCAGCGGCCTTCAACGCCGGAGGCTGAGCCGGAGGCATCGCAAGGGGATGCGACGCCGACCGGCTCTTGATGGTTCAGGGGTGACCTAGTCCTCGTTCGAGGCCGGGGCGATGCGCAGGATTTCGCCATTTGCTTCGTCGGTGGCGACATAAAGCGCACCGTCGGGTCCCTGCGCGACATCGCGGATGCGCAGGCCGAGATCCTCGAGCAGCCGCTCCTCGGAGGCGACCGTATCGCCATCGATGTCGAGCCTGACCAGAGCCGTGGAGGCAAGCCCACCGACGAACAGGTCGCCCTGCCAATCGGCGAATGCGTCTCCGGTGTAGAACGCCATGCCCGAGGGCGCGATGACGGGCGTCCACTGATAGACGGGGTCGACCATGCCTTCCGCCGAGCGCTCACCTTCGCCGATCGGGTCGCCACTGTATTCGACGCCATAGGTGACGAGCGGCCATCCGTAATTGGCACCGGGTTCGATGATGTTGAGTTCGTCGCCGCCCCTGGGTCCATGCTCGATCTCCCAAAGCACGCCGGTCTCCGGGTTCAGCGCCGCAGCCTGGACGTTTCGTACGCCATAGGCATAGATTTCCGGCAGGGCACCATCCTGATCGACGAAGGGATTGTCGTCGGGAACGGACCCGTCCGGATTGATGCGGACGATCTTGCCGAGGTGCGAATCGAGATCCTGGGCCTGACCGCGGAACTGCGCCGCAGACCGTTCGCCCAGAGTTACATAAAGGTGGCCTTCACCGTCGAAGACGAGGCGTGAGCCGAAATGGGCGGTGCTGTCGACCTTGGGTTCCTGGCGGAAAATCACCTCGACGTCATCCAGCGCCGTCATGTCGTCACTCAGAACGCCGCGTGCGACCGCCGTGCCGTTGCCGCCATCACCCGCTTCGGCGAAGCTGAGATAGACAAGCCGGTTTTCCTCGAAGTCGGGGTCGAGGGCCACGTCGAGCAGCCCGCCCTGGCCGCGGGCATCAACCTCTGGCGTCCCGGAAATGGCGTCGGACATCTCACCTTCGGCGCTGATGTGGCGCAACGCGCCCTCCTTCTCTGTCACCAGCATGCCGCCGTCCGGCAGGAAGGCGATCGCCCATGGATTGACGAGACCATCGGCGAGCGTCGATACTTGGATGGCTCCGCTTTCGGTCTCGAAGACCTCGTCCACCTGGGCCAGTGCGGGTACTGCGGCAAAGGCGGTGAGTGCGGTGGCGGCAAGCGGGATCGTGTGTCGGCGCATGAGATTTCCTTCCGTTTTTTCGGGCGTACTGAGGAGCTAAGGCCTCCCGAGAGGAAGGGTTCCGCCTCACAGATTGTTGATGTGGGATTGTGAACGCCTTGCGCGCAAAGACCCTGTGGCGACGGGTTTGCAAGGTTTCCCGCCGGCTAATACTTTAACTCGCGCTTAATTACGCTGCGTTAGCTTGATCTCACCGCGAAGCTTTGCTTAAGGCACTGGCGCGGGAACAATGTGATGGGCGCTTCGTTCGTGGCCCTGGGAGCAGGCATGCCTCGGGAGCCGCGCGATGCGTAGTATGGGGGTACTGGCGTAGCCATGACGGGTCAGACGATTCGAACACCGGATCAGGCCGAAGGACGCGCCGGGGATGGGGCAGCCAACCGGCCCGATGCCGCCACCTCCGTGGTGATCACGATGCGCCAGCTCGGGGTGCCGGGCCTGCCACGAAACTACGAACTTTTCTACGAGGCCATCACGGCGGGAAACCGGGAGCTCACGAACGCGCTTTCCGCTTTGGGCGGACGCCCGGCCCAGAAGCAGCTCGACGAAATCGCCCGCCGGTTCCTGCGACGCAAGGACGACAGTGTCGTCGACGAGGCGCATGTCAGGGTCGCTCACAAGCTCGACGAGATCATCAGCCTGCTCAAGAAGGAGCGCAGGTCGATGGAGACGTACGACCAGATCCTCGGCGAGACATCGCAGGGGTTGAGCGGCCGCCAGTCGATCTCGCGCGAATTCCTCGAAAAGATCATCAGCGTCACGGCCACCGCGACGAAGTCGTCAATCGCCAATCGCGAGCACACCGTGCTGTCGATTTCCGACAAGTCGGAGGAACTGCAGGAGGTCCGGCTGGAGCTGGAAGAGTACAAGCGGCTGGCCGACACCGACCCGCTGACGCAGCTCCACAATCGCCGCGCTTTCGACCGAACCATGTCGGCGATCTACGACAACAACCGCAACGTCGCATTCGGCGCGCTGATCCTTATCGACATCGACCGCTTCAAGTCGGTCAACGACCGCTTCGGCCACCCCGTCGGTGACCGCATCCTGCAGATCGTCGCCAACATCATTCGCGGCGGGGTGAAGGATGACGTGTTCATCGCCAGGACCGGGGGCGAGGAGTTCGCGCTGGTGCTGAACGGCATGGGCGAGGAGGCGGCGTTCCGGCTCGGCGATGAAATCCGCTCGGCGGTCGCGGAAGCGCCGTTCGTCAATGTTGGCAGCGGTACGAATTACGGACCGATCACCGTGTCGCTGGGGATCTGCATGGCGACGCAGGCACAGGACCCGGACGACCTGTACATCAAGGCGGATCGCGCGCTCTATGCCTCGAAGGCTGGCGGGCGGAACCGTACGACGCGTTTTTCTTCGCTGTCGGAAGGCAACTTCGTCAAGAACTGGCTGCTTTACCGCAAGGCTTGATCAGCGGGGCGACATATACGGCCCGACCGTGATCAAGGCGATGGCGGCGATGGCGGCTGCGATGCCGAGCCCCTGAACGAGGCCGACCTTCTCGTCGAACCAGACGACGGCGACGAGATTGACCGCGACGAGCTGGATGACGGCCGAAAGGCTGAGCGCGACACCCATACCGAATTCGCGGATCAAACGCAGCATGATCAGGTTGCCGGCGGTATAGAGCGCAAGGACCAGCGCGAGGCGCAGGTGACTGGGAGACATCGTCCAGCCCTTCGCCGCGCTTGCGGCCATGACGAAGATCGCCGTCGAGGCGCCAAGCTGCACCAGTCCAGACAAGGTCACTAAGGTTCTCCAACGATCGAGGAAGGCCGAAGCCTGATGCGGCAGATGCGCCGATCGCGTGGCGCCGTCAAGCCGCCAGCGGTCGCCAGCCGCAGCGGACAAGTGTGCCAGATGCACATTTCGTTAACCCTCCGTAAGGTGCTTGGACCTTAGCAATGAACGAGGCGGTCGCGCGGGGTGCGGGATCGCGCACTTCTTGCGCGGGCGGGACATGACGGCAAGCGTCTGGAATTCGGTTAGGCGGAACTTCGACGCAAGTCTTCGTCTTCGCGTTCTTGCGCTCACGCTTGCAGCCTTCGCGATCGTCGCCGTTCCCGCCGCAATAACCTTTTCCTGGATCGTCGACAGGACGGTGATCAAGCTCGGCACGCTGGTCGCCGAGCGGCAAATCCTCTATGACCGCTACCGTGGACTGGAGGCTCTGAGGCGTGAGGTCGCGCTGGCAGAGACGCTGATGCGTTCGCCGACGATCATAGACTGGGCGACCGACGAACTGGACCGCGACAAGTATGCGCGCGGCGTCGCAGAGCTGGAGCACTTCCGCCGCACCTTCGTGGATCGAAGCTATTTCTTCGTCATCGACGCTTCCGGCAACTACTATTTCAACGATCACAATGGTGCCTATACGGGCGCCCAGCGACGCTACACCATCTCGCCCGACAATCCGGACGATTCCTGGTACTACAAGACGCTTGCCGCCGGGCCGGGCTGCCACCTCAACGTCAACCATGACGAGGTGCTGGGGGTCACCAAGGTGTGGATGAACTGCGTCGTGCAGGAAGCGGGACGCAACCTCGGCATCGTCGGCACAGGCATCGACCTGACGCATTTTCTGCGCAACGTGGTCGATACGCGCCAGGCCGGTGTGGAGAGCATGTTCATCGACGCGGCCGGCGCCGTGCAGGCCAATCGCGACGAAAGCCTGATCGATTTCCGCAGCCTGACCAAGCAGCAGGCGGACAAGAAGACCCTGTTCCAGTTGCTGGAGGGGGAGGAGGACCGCGCCGCGCTGCGGTCGATGATGGTCGAGGCGAGATCCGGCGAGGCAAGCACCGCCTCCCAGTTCATCCAGATCAATGGCCGGCGGGCGTTGGTCGGGGTCGGCTATCTTGACGAGCTCGACTGGTACAATGTCACGGTGATGGACGTCGACCAGATCATCGACAAGGGGCTGTTCGTCCCGATCGCTACGCTGGTGGCGCTGGCGATGGGTGCGATCGCGGCGCTGATGACGCTCCTGTTCAAGCGCAGTGTGCTCGACAGACTGGCGCGCGCCGAGGAAACCGTCCGTCACATCGAGGCCGGGGATTTCACACGTCCGGTCCGCGACGACGGCGCCGACGAGATCGGCCGTCTCGCCGGGGCGCTCGATCGCATGGCGCGCGTGGTGGGGGCCGACAGGGCAACGCTCGAGGCCGCCGTGCGTGAGCGCACCGAGCAGCTTGAAAAGATCGCGTATGTGGATTCCTTGAGCGGCGTGCTCAACCGGCGCGGCTTCATCGAGGCCTTCGACCAGCAGGAGCGCCGCGCGCAGGTGGATGCGCCGGCGCCGGGGCTGCTGATCCTGGACATCGACAACTTCAAGGCCGTCAATGACGAGAACGGCCATGCGGCCGGCGACGAGGTAATCGCGGAGATCGCGCGACGGCTGCTGGACGTCACGCGCGAACAGGACCTGTGCGCGCGCTGGGGTGGCGACGAATTCGTGGTGATTCTGAAGGATTGCGACTTGCGGGCGCTGGCCGCGATCAGCGCCAAGATCCTCGACGGCGTGCGATCAAGGCCGATCGAGCTTCCCCAAGACGCGCGGCTGCGCGTCACGACGTCGATCGGTGCCTGCCTCATCGAAGCACAGGACACGCTTGAATCGGCAACGAGCAAGGCAGACGCGGCACTCTACGCCGCCAAACGCCAGGGTCGGAACCGAGTCGTCATCCACAATCCCGACCTGCACGGCGACATGCAGACTGTCGGCCGCGTGGCGTGAACAGCCGCCTCAGACGTCGATGCGTCCCCTGCTGTCGGCGCCGGCGCCATGGCGGTCGTAGGCCCTGACGATCTCCGCTACGAGCGGGTGGCGAACCACGTCGACATCGTTGAAGCGCACGGTGACGATGCCAGGCACGCCATCAAGAACCTGCAGCGCTTCGACAAGCCCCGACTTGGTGTTGGGCGGAAGGTCAATCTGGCTGGGATCGCCGGTGACGATCATGCGTCCGCCCTCGCCCAGGCGAGTGAGGAACATCTTCATCTGCATCGCGGTGGTATTCTGCGCCTCGTCGAGGATGACCGCAGCGTTGCGCAGCGTGCGTCCGCGCATGAAGGCGAGCGGCGCGATCTCGATGACTTCGGCCGCCAGCGCGCGCTCCACCTTGTCTGCGGGCATCATGTCGTAAAGCGCGTCATAGAGCGGGCGCAGATACGGGTCGACCTTTTCCTTCATGTCGCCCGGCAGGAAGCCGAGACGCTCGCCGGCTTCGACGGCGGGGCGCGACAGGATGATGCGCTCGACCATGCCGCGCTCCAGCATCATGGCGGCGTGGGCAACGGCGAGATAAGTCTTGCCGGTGCCGGCCGGGCCAATGCCGAAGACGAGTTCGGACCGGTCGAGGGCACGCATGTAAGCGTCCTGGTTGACCGAGCGCGCATAGATGGTGCGCTTGCGCGTGGAAATCTGGGCGGCGGCCACCTTGCCCTTGCTTTCCAGGGTCGGCAGCGTCAACTGGTCATCGGCGGCGATCGCCATGCGAACCGCACCGTCGACCTCCGAGGGAGAGACCTCGTGGCCCTTCTGAAGCAGCCCGTAGAGGTAATCGAGCGCGCGCCGTGCCTGCTCGGCCGCCGTCGGCTCGCCCTTGATCGAGAGCTGGTTTCCCTTGGAGCGGATATCGACACCGAGCTTCTGCTCGAGCCTTGCGAGGTTTTCGTCGAACTGGCCGTAAAGCGCGCTGGCGTGCCTGTTGTTGTCGAAGGTCAGAACGATATGCGCCATGTCGGACGCCCCTGAGGGCGGAGCTTTCAGATCGGGTGCGGCGCTCAAACGTATCTCCTGGTTGATGCCCTTCTCCGGTCACACAGGCTCGGAGAACAGGCTGTTGGGACCCGCCTTCGTGATTCGTACTCGAACAATGTCACCGATTTCGCCGGCCTTTTCATCAACTATTACCGGCTGCAGCCACGGCGACCGCCCGACACGCTGGCCGGCTTCGCGCCCGGCCTTCTCGATCAGCAGGTCCATTTCCTTGTTCACGAGGCTGGCGGCGAAGGCGCGCTGCTGCGTGATGAGCAGAGCCTGGAGCCGCTGGAGCCTCTCGTCCTTGACGGTCTCGTCGACATGAGACCCCATCTCCGCTCCCGGCGTTCCGGGACGCGGCGAGTATTTGAACGAGAACGCCTGCGCATAGGTAACGTCGCGGACAAGCTGCATCGTCGCCTCGAAATCCTCGTCGCTCTCGCCGGGAAATCCGACGATGAAATCCCCGGACATCGCGATATCCGGCTTTGCCGCCCTGATCCGGTCGACGAGGGCGAGATAGTCTGCTGCGGTATGCTTGCGGTTCATCGCCTTGAGGATGCGATCCGAACCGCTCTGCACGGGCAGATGGAGATAAGGCATCAGGATATCAAGATCACGATGCGCCTCGATCAGGGCGTCGTCCATGTCGCGCGGATGGCTGGTGGTGTAGCGCAGGCGCGCGATGCCGGGGATCTCGGCCAGCCGGAAAAGCAGCTTGCCCAGGCCCCACTCGGAACCGTCGGGGCCCTCGCCGTGCCAGGCATTGACGTTCTGGCCCAGCAGCGTGACCTCGCGGACGCCGGCATCAGCCAGTTTCTCGGCCTCCGCCACGATCTTGGCCACCGGGCGGGAAACCTCCGAGCCGCGCGTGTAAGGCACGACGCAGAAGGTGCAGAACTTGTCGCAACCCTCCTGCACGGTCAGGAAGGCGGTAACGCCCCTGCTCCGCGTTGCGTTTCGTGATGCAGACGGCAGATGCTCGAACTTGTCCTCAATGGCGTATTCGGTCTCGACGACCTTTTCGCCGGCGCGCGCTTTCCTGACGACCTGCGGCAGGCGGTGATAGGTCTGCGGCCCGATGACAAGGTCGACAACGGGCGCCCGGCGCAGGATCTCATCGCCCTCGGCCTGTGCCACGCAGCCTGCGACGCCGACCAGCGTCTCGCGCCCCCGTGCGGCACGCTCGTCCTTCAGCTTACGCAGGCGGCCGAGCTGGGAATAGACCTTCTCCGCCGCCTTCTCGCGAATGTGGCAGGTGTTGATGAGAATGAGGTCGGCGTCTTCGATCACTTCGGTCGGAAGGTAGCCTTCCAGGCTCAGCGCATCGGACATGCGCTGGGAATCGTAGACGTTCATCTGGCAGCCATAGGTCTTCATGAAGACCTTCCTGGGAGCGGCGTTTTCCGTCTCCACCGGCTGCAGGGCTTCGCGCGTGATCGTATCGTTCAGTTCCATGCCGCGTCTCTAGCGTTTTTCGGTCGCAAATGACAGATGCTTTGCCCCCCAGATGTGGCACCGTCGCCACAAGGCAGGCCTGAATCGGCTGTATGGCGCTTCCGCGACCACGGGCGATCGGCTAAAGCCTGTGTCCCGCCAGCAGAAACAGCGTCCCATGCCTGCCACCAAACTCCCGCTTTTCCTCGGCATCGACACCGGCGGCACCTATACCGATGCGGTCCTGTGGTCGGATGCCACAGGGGTCGTCGCCAAGGCGAAGGCGCTGACCACCCGTCATGACCTGGCCGTCGGGATTTCTGGCGCGGTTGACGCGGTGCTCGAAAAAGCCGGCGTCGCCCCGGCGCAGGTCAAGCTTGTCTCGATGTCGACGACGCTGGCCACCAACGCCCTGGTCGAAGGACAGGGCGGGCGCGTGGCGCTGGTGATGATCGGCTTTTCGGAGACGGACCTGGATCGAGACGGGCTGCGCACAGCACTTGGGTCCGATCCGGTGCTGTTCCTGCCGGGAGGCCACGACGTACACGGGAACGCCGCGGCACTCGACCTTCATGCGCTGGAGCAGGCCCTGCCGGAACTGGCGGGCTCCGTCTCGGGATTTGCCGTGTGCGCCTATTTCGCGGTCCGCAACGCGGCGCACGAGCTGGCTGCCACGGCGCTGATCCGCGAGCGCACCGGCCTGCCGGTGACGGCGAGCCACGAGCTTTCTGCCAAGCTCGGCGGTCCGCGCCGCGCGCTGACGACGCTGCTCAACGCGCGGCTGATCTCGATGATCGACCGGCTGGTCGCGGCGACCGAGGGATTTCTGGCCGAACGCGGCATTGCAGCGCCGCTGATGGTGGTGCGCGGCGACGGCGCGCTGGTCTCGGCGGCATTCGCACGGCGACGGCCGATCGAGACGATCCTGTCAGGACCAGCGGCCAGCCTCGTCGGCGCCCGCCACATGACCGGGCTGGACGATGCCGTGATCTCGGACATCGGCGGAACCACCACCGACGTCGCGGTGCTCGACAAGGGGCGCCCGAGGCTCGACCCGGAGGGTGCCACGGTCGGCGGCTTCCGCACGATGGTGGAGGCCGTGGCGATGCGCACCTTCGGGCTTGGAGGCGATTCCGAGG
Source organism: Mesorhizobium sp. CAU 1741 (assembly GCF_039839275.1). Classification (NCBI taxonomy): domain Bacteria; kingdom Pseudomonadati; phylum Pseudomonadota; class Alphaproteobacteria; order Hyphomicrobiales; family Phyllobacteriaceae; genus Mesorhizobium; species Mesorhizobium sp. CAU 1741. The sequence continues at coordinate 650,725 of NZ_JBDOQP010000002.1, forward strand.
TCACGCTCGAAGACGGCGGGCTGACGCCGCGGATCCTGCTCGGCCCCAGGCGGCTGGTGCCGGTCTCGCTTGCCGCAAGCACCCACGCAGAGGCGATCATCGGAGTTCTGGCGCGACAGGCGAGAGGCGGCAATCCCGGCCGGCTCGACGGGCGCTTCGCAGTGCGGACCGGAGTGCCCGACCACCTCGCCGCCGGTCTCTCGGCTGCCGAACAGAAGCTGTTTTCGAGCGTCACTCCAACACCGGTGGCCCTGGATCAGTTGCTTGGGTCCACCGCACAGGCGGCGACACTGAACAGGCTGGTGTCGCGCGGGCTCGTCCATGTCATCGGCTTCACGCCATCCGACGCGGCCCACGTAATGGGGCTGCAGGACAACTGGAACGCTGAGGCGGCCGGACTTGCCGCAACACTTTTCGCACGACGGCGCGACGGGCGGGGCCAGCCGATCGCAGCCGACGGCGCGGCAATCTCGCGGCGCGTGCTGCGGGCCCTGACGCGACGCTCGGCCGAAGTGATCCTGGAGACGGCGTTCGCCGAAGACGGGCTCGAGGGGGCGCCGACCGTCGCGCATGCGCTTGTCCAGCGGGCGGTGGATGGCGGTGGCGGCATCGCGCGGCTTTCGGTGTCGCTCGACCGTCCCGTGATCGGGCTCGGCGCGTCAGCGCCGCTCCACTACGCCGCGCTCGACGGGCTTGTCGGCAATGCCTGTGTCGTGCCCGCTGACACCGACGTCGCCAATGCGCTTGGCGCGGTCGTGGGGCAGGTTCGCGTCACCGCGCAGGCGCAGGTCACACAGCCGCAGGAAGGCCTCTTTCGCGTCTCCTCGACGCTCGGCATCGCCGATTTTCGAAACGAGGACGCGGCATTTGCCGAGGCGGAACGCATGGTCGGGACGCTGATTGCGCGACGTGCCGCAGAAGCGGGCGCGGACGAAGCGCAGATCATGGTGGATCGCGACGTGCGGGCCGCGACCGTGGAGGGCCAGCGTTCGTTCATCGAGGCGACCGTGAGCGCCACTGCCGCTGGACGTCCCCGCATCGCCGAATGAGCGATCCCACAAAATTGTGATTGCGCAGCGGGCGGCGGTATCTCCCCGCCGCTTGTGCCGCTAAGATTGCCGGCAACAGGGTTCCGGAGCTAGGAAAGACCATGAAGGGCGTCACCGTCGTCGACCATCCGCTTGTCCAGCACAAGCTCACAATCATGCGGGACAAGGAGACCTCGACGGCCGGGTTCCGGCGGCTGCTGCGCGAGATATCGCTGCTGCTGTGCTATGAGGTGACACGCGACCTCGACCTGACGACCCGCACCATCGAAACGCCGCTGATGCCGATGGAAGCGCCGACGCTGGAAGGCAAGAAGCTGGTGTTTGCCTCCGTGCTGCGCGCCGGCAACGGGCTGCTCGACGGCATGCTGGACCTGGTGCCGGCGGCGCGTGTCGCCCATATCGGGCTCTACCGCGACCACGAGACGCTGCAGGCGGTGGAATATTTCTTCAAGGCCCCGAGCGACCTGGCCGACCGGTTGATCATCGTGGTCGATCCCATGCTTGCGACCGCCAATTCGGCGATCATGGCGATCGACAAGCTGAAGGAGCGCGGCGCGACGAACATCCGGTTCCTCTGCCTGCTGGCCGCGCCCGAGGGCATCGAGCGCTTCACCACAACCCATCCGGACGTTCCCGTATTCACCGCCTCGATCGACGATAGGCTGAATGAAAAGGGCTATATCGTGCCCGGCCTGGGTGACGCGGGAGATCGCATGTACGGAACGAAATAGCGTCCATGCTCGACATCGACATCTCGGTGGAAGCAGGCGATTGGCCCGAAGAAGAGACGTTGCAGTCGATTGCTGCCGCCGCAGCTGACGCCGCCTTTGCCGAACTCGGGATCGGGACGGACAGCGGACCGGAACTCAGCCTGGTGTTTACCGACGATCCGCACATCCAGGCACTCAACCTTGCGTGGCGCAGCAAGGACAAGGCGACCAACGTGCTGTCCTTTCCCGCCTTCGACGTGGCGCCCGGCGACCCGCTGCCGCCAATGCTCGGCGACATCGTGCTGGCCGAGGAGACAATTTCCTCCGAGGCGACACTGGAAGAAAAGCAGTTCGAACACCATCTCACCCATCTTGTCGTGCATGGTCTTCTGCATCTGTTAGGATACGATCACGAGACGGATGAAGACGCCGAGGAGATGGAGGCAATCGAACGCCGTGCACTGGCGAGGCTTGCCATTTCCGATCCATACGGATAACTGGACTAGTCCAACTTTGACGAGACGATGAACGAGCACACACAGACGGCCGCCTTTGCAGAGCAAAGTGACGAGCAGGGTTCCGACCAGTCGGGCGATCCCCAAAGTATATCCGCCGGGCGATCCGGCTCCAAACCAACATTCTTCGAGCGTCTGACGGCGCGGTTCCGTCCGAGAAACGGCTCGAATCTGCGTGAAGACCTGGCGGACGCGCTGGCTGAACGGCGCTCCGACGACGATGCGACGTCGTTTTCGCCGGCTGAACGCGCGATGCTCAACAACATCCTCAGGCTGCGCGAACTGCGCGTCGAGGACGTGATGGTACCGCGCACCGACATCGAAGCGATCGACCTGTCGACGCCGCTGGGCGAATTGTTGGCAATTTTCGAAGAATCCGGGCGCTCGCGCATGCCCGTCTATCACGAGAATCTCGACGACCCGCGTGGCATGGTCCATATCCGCGATGTCGTCGGATACATCACCAGCGCGGCCAAGCAGAAGCGCGGACGCAGTACGAAGAAGCCGCCAGCAGGCACGCCGCTCGACCTTTCGAATGTCGACCTGACGAAGACCGTCGGTAGCCTCGGCATCGTGCGGCCCGTGCTGTTCGTGCCGCCGTCCATGCACGCCTCGGACCTGATGACCCGCATGCAGGCGGCGCGCATCCAGATGGCGCTCGTCATCGACGAGTATGGCGGCACCGACGGCCTCGTCTCGCTGGAAGACATCGTCGAGATGGTCGTAGGCGACATCGAGGACGAGCACGACGAGGACGAAGAGCCGATGATCACGCAGACCGGCGACGGCATCTTCGTGGTCGATGCCAAGGCGGAAATCGACGACGTCGCGGAGATTATCGGAAAGGCATTCTCGGCCGAGGAACATACCGAGTATGTCGATACGATCGGCGGGCTGATCTTCAACGCGCTGGGTCGCGTGCCCGCGCGCGGCGAGGTGGTTCAGGCCATTCCCGGCTTCGAATTCCACGTTCTCGACGCCGATCCGCGACGCGTCAAGCGCGTTCGCATCGTGCAGGGGCGCTCCAGCGAACGGCGGCGTGTCCGGGCGACCGGCCGTGAAGACACCAAGGAAGGCGCCGAGGCGGCCTAGCGGGACGACGCCCGAGGCGGTCTGATCCTCGCGGCAGGGCGCTGCCCCTCATCGCCCTGCCGGGCACTTCTCCCCGTGAACGGGGAGAAGGAGGCTGGCGTGGAAGATTTCGCCAATCAGCAATTTAAGAATGAGAGCGGGTGCGGAGACGCGACACGTCTCAGCTCGGGAAGATGCCGCGTTCGGACACCTGGATGCCGGCTGGCCCGAGGATGACGGCGAACAGCACCGGCAGGAAGAACAGGATCATGGGGACGGTGAGCTTGGGCGGCAGGGCGGCCGCCTTCTTCTCGGCCTCGTTCATGCGCATGTCGCGGCTTTCCGATGCCAGCACGCGCAACGCGTGGGCCACGGGCGTGCCATAGCGTTCAGCCTGGGTCAGGGCCTGCGTCACGCTCTTGACCGTATCGAGGCCGGTGCGGGCGGCCAGATTCTCGTATGCCTGCTTGCGTTCCTGCAAAAAGGATAGCTCGGCATTGGTGAGGACGAATTCCTCGGCCAATGCGACCGACTGGGCGCCGATCTCGTCGGCCACGCGCCGGAAGGCCGCTTCGACCGACATGCCCGACTCGACGCAGATCAGCATCAGGTCCAGCGCGTCGGGCCACGCACGCTGGATCGACTCCTTGCGCTTCGTGGCGCGATTGGAAACGTACAGCACGGGCGCATAGAAGCCCGCATAGGCCAGCACCACACAGACGAAAAGCTTGATCGCCCACGGCTGCTCCGCCAGACCGTTGAGGAAGACGATGTAGACGAGACCTAGCGCAAACCCGACAAATGGCAGCACGAGGCGGAAGAAGAGGAACCGCGTCAGCGGGTTCTGGCCGCGGAAGCCGGCGACCTTGAGCTTGGCAACCGTCGCCTCGTCGGCAAGCGCGCGCTTGAGGTCAAGCCGGTCGACGACGCGCCGCATGCCTACCGACTGTTCCTCGCGCAAACCGCGACGCCGCCGATCGGCCTCCGCGGCAAGCCGCGCACGCTGCTTGGCGCGGAGCTCGTCGCGCTCCAGCGCGACGGTCTTCATCCGCGCCTTGAGCGGGCTGCCGCCGAGAGCCGGCAATGCGGTGAACATCGTGACGAAAACGGCAACCGCGACCACCAGCGCAAGCATGAAGCTCGGATCGAGTATGGACCTCGTGATCTGCTCGATCATCGCGATAGCCTTCCGTTCCTAGATGTCGAAGTTCATCATCTTGCGCATCACGAAGATGCCCATCGACATCCAGATGCCCGAGAAGATGAGGATGAGGTGGCCTGTCGGATGCGTGAAGAGCGGCATGATGTAGGTCGGGCTCGACAGGTAGACGAGAAACGCCACGATGAAGGGAAGCGCGCCAATGATCACGGCGGATGCCTTCGCTTCCATCGACAGCGCCTGAATCTTTGCCTTCATCTTCTTGCGGTCGCGCAGCACCTTGGACAGGTTGCCAAGGGCCTCGGACAGGTTGCCGCCGGCCTGGCTCTGGATCTGGATGACGATGCCGAAGAAGCCGGCCTCGGCACACGGCATGGTTTCGGGCATGCGCAGCACAGATTCAGGCAGCGACAGGCCGAGCTGCTGGCCCTCGACGACACGGCGGAACTCGGACTTGATGGGTTCGGGCGCTTCCGAGGCGATGAGCCGCACGGCATCATTGAGCGGGAGGCCAGATCTGACCGCGCGAATGATAACGTCGAGCGAGTTCGGGAACTCCTCCAGGAACGCCTTCACACGGCGCGCGCGGCGGAACGAAACGTACCAGCGCGGCAGACCCAGCGCGCCCGCGACGAGCGCGCCGAGCGCAACAAGAAGCGGCGCACCGATAAACAGGACGAGCCCTGCGACGACGACGCCGCAAATGACCGAATAGACGTAGAAACGCTCAAGGCTGAGGTCCAGGCCGGCCTGCCGGATCTGCACTTTGAGAGGCGGCTTGGCGACCTTGTCGTCGCGCGATTTCTGCTTGTTCTCAAGGTCCTTGAGTGAATCCTGCACGGACTTGCGGCGTTTGGCGACTTCAGCGACGCGGTCGCGCGACGCCTTTACCGCCGCACGGTCGGTTTCGGCCCGCTTGACCGTCTCCAGCCGACGGCCGGCCTTGCGCTCGTTCTCGATCGAGGAAAACAGGAATGCATAGGCGAGCGCGCCGACGCTGACGGTCGCCAGGGCGATGAAGGCAAGCAGGGTCGTATCCAGCCCGAACATCTGCTCTTCCTAATCCTTCCGCGCGCGGGTGCCGGTCGCCTGCATCATTGCGTGTGCTTTTCCATGGCCTCGAGGGCGGTGGCGAGGCGTGCCTCCTCGCCGTAGTAGCGGGCGCGGTCCCAGAAAGAGGGACGGCCGATACCCGTCGAGATATGCTCGCCGATGATGCGGCCCTGCGCATCCTCGCCCTTGATGTTGTAGAGGACCAGGTCCTGGGTGATGATGACGTCGCCCTCCATTCCGATGACCTCGGTGATGTGGGTGATGCGACGCGAGCCGTCGCGAAGCCGGGCCGCCTGGATGATGACGTCGATCGAGCCGACGACGATTTCGCGAACCGTCTTCTGGGGCAGCGAAAAGCCGCCCATGGCGATCATGGATTCGATACGGTTGAGGCACTCGCGCGGGCTGTTGGAGTGGATCGTGCCCATCGAGCCGTCGTGACCGGTGTTCATGGCCTGGAGGAGATCGAAGACCTCGGGTCCGCGCACCTCACCCACGACGATGCGTTCGGGACGCATGCGCAGGCAGTTCTTCACCAGATCGCGCATCGTCACCTCGCCCTCGCCTTCAAGGTTCGGCGGACGGGTTTCGAGGCGGACCACATGAGGCTGCTGGAGCTGAAGCTCGGCCGAATCCTCGCAGGTGATGATGCGCTCTTCGCGATCGATATAGTTGGTCAGGCAGTTCAGCAGGGTCGTCTTGCCGGAGCCCGTGCCGCCGGAAATGACCACGTTGCAGCGGACGCGGCCGATGATCTTGAGAACCTCGGCCCCCTCCGGGGTGATGGCGCCGAACTTGACGAGCTGGTCGAGCGTCAGCTTGTCCTTCTTGAACTTTCGGATGGTCAACGCGGCGCCGTCGATGGACAGTGGCGGCGCGATGACGTTGACGCGCGAACCGTCGGGAAGACGCGCGTCGCAGATCGGGGAGGATTCGTCGACACGCCGTCCGACCTGGCTGACGATGCGCTGGCAGATGTTGAGAAGCTGCTGGTTGTCGCGGAAGCGGATGTTGGTCTGCTCGACCTTGCCGCCGACCTCGATGTAGACGTTGCGGGCACCGTTGACCATGATGTCGGCGATGTCGTCGCGCGCCAGCAGCGGCTCCAGCGGGCCGTAGCCTAGCACGTCGTTGCATATGTCCTCGAGCAGTTCCTCCTGCTCGGAGATCGACATCGCGAAGTTCTTGATCGCGATGATGTCGTTGACGATGTCGCGGATTTCCTCGCGCGCCGCGTCGGGCTCCAGCTTTGCGAGCTGCGACAGATCGATGGTGTCGATCAGCGCCGAGAAGACCTGGCTCTTGGTGTCGTAGTAGCTGTCGCCGCGTTCGCGGGCGGCGCGGCGCGGCGGCTCGTGGGCGATCGGTGGCGCCTCGATGGTCCGCTTCGGCGCCGGCGGGGCAACGGTTTCGGTCACGATGCCGGGCGCAGCAGGCTGCGCCTGCGGCACGGCGGTCGTCACCGGCGTGGATGGGCCGGGCGAACGGGGGGCCGGCGTCTCGCCACGCCCGCTGTCACTGCCTCTTCTGCCAAACATGTGCGCGTGTATCCGCTTCCTGGAACTACTTCTTCAACTTCAGCCGGCCGAGCAGGTCACCCAGTCCCGGCTTCTTCCTCGACTTCACTTCAGATCGACCGGTCAGCACGTGCGCCATTTCCGCGACGATCTTGACCACCGCATGCTGTGCATCCATCTCGCCCAGCATGCGGCCATTGTTGGCGCTGTTGCCGAACAGGGCCGGATCGAACGGGATCACCGCCATCGGGACCAGGTCGAGCGGCTCGGCGAAGTCGTCGGCGCTGATCTCCGGCCGCTTGGGGACGCCCGCCTGGTTGATCACCAGCTTTGGCGCGGGATCGTTGGGCCGCAGGCGCCGGAGCGTATCGATGAGGTTCTTGGTGTTGCGCAGATTGGCAAGCTCGGGCGTCGCCGTGATGACGATCTCGTCGGCCTGGGTCAGGACGCTCTTGGCCCAGCCGTTCCAGATGTGCGGCACGTCGAGCACCAGGAGAGGCGCGGTGCGCTGGGCGATGTCGATGATCTGCGTGAAGGCCTCGGCATCGAAATCGTAGGTGCGGTCGAGCATCGAGGGCGCGGCCAGCAGGGAGAGCCGTTCGGCGCACTGCGCCAGCAGGCGGTCGAGATAGACCTCGTCGATACGCTCGGGCGAAAACACCGCTTCGGCGATGCCCTGTGCTGGATCCTGGTCGAAATTGATGTTGGCTGTTCCGAATGCGAGGTCGAGATCGGCAACCACGACTTCGGAACTGAACAGGGTCGACATCGACCAGGCGACGTTGTGGGCGATGGTGGACGAGCCGACGCCGCCCTTGGCGCCGATGAAGGCGATCGACTTGCCGATCGGCGCGGCTTCGGGATCGACGAAGATGGTGGAGATCACCGACAGGATGTCGGCCATCGATATCGGCGCCACCACATACTCGGAGATGCCGAACTTGATCAGTTCGCGATAGAGCCAGACGTCGTTGTAGTGGCCCACGACCACGACCTTCGACGACGGGTCGCACACTTCGGCAAGCTGCGTCAGCGAGGCGATGAGCTGTTTGGGCTCTTCGCGCGATTCGACGATGATCAGGTTGGGCGTCTGGGCCGACTGGTAGAACTCGATCGCCGTGCCGATGCCGCCCATGTGCACCTTGAGATGGGCCTTGGCCATGCGCCGGTCGGAGGCGACCCGCTCGATCGGGTTCGCGACGCTTTCCGTCTCGCAAAAGGCCTGGATCGAAATGCGCGGAACCGGGCGCAGTTCGCTCAGTGCGGCGATTTCGCTTTCGGTCGCGGATTCGACGTCCGCAGCCGCGTCATAGGCAAGGTTGCTCATGTCGTCGCCCCGGTTCCCATTACCAATTGATGTCTACTTCGGGAGTCCAGATGGACTCGCGGGCACGATAATCGTCGATCGAGATGCCGCGACGCGCGGCGTCGATCTCGGACGGCTTGCGCGGTCCGAGGAAATCGGCCGGGTTGGCGACCTGCGCGGCGAGGTTGTTCTGATAGGAACAGCCGAAATTCGCCCAGTGCTTGTTTTCGGCGTTGGCGAGCATGTCTTCGGGCCACCGGCCGCACTGGCCGGTAGAGGCAGCCATCTCGGCATAGATCAGCCGGATCGGAGCTGCGTCGCCATAGCGGGCCGCCTCGTATTGCTGATAGAGGACGCGCCCCTCTGGAACGCCGGCCGCGCGAAGGCGCTTGGCCATGTCCGCCGCCACGATCGAGGCCGCGGACTGATTGGCGGAGCCGTAGGGCACCATCATCGTGACGACCGGGCCGACGGCGCGATCATAATTGGCGACGAACCCATCCAGGGCAACGCGCTGGACCCGCGAGAGGCCGGTATCCGATGCGCCGACGGGAATGTCGATCTTCTTGTCGCGTTCGGAGATGACGATCGGATGATTGGTGCGGTAATCGTCCGGGATCGCGCCCACGGTGATGCTGTCGCGCTTGGCGCAACCGGCCATCAAAGCGGCGGCGAGGACGGCGACGACCGAGAGGCGCGGGACGATGTTCAGCAGAGCGTCAGACATGGCAGGTGGTCCCGATCACTTGTAGATGAAGCCGACGACGCCATGGTAGCGACCGGCCGGCCGGTCGGTCTTCATGGCCCCGTAGACCCGGTTGACGCGGCCGAGGAACATGCCGGCGCCATCGCTTGCAGGGTTGAAATTGTCGTCGGGCTTGGAAAGCGCGGCACGTGCTGTCGGACGCGAAAGATATGGCGTGACGATGATGACGAGCTCGGTCTCGTTGCGCTCGAACGCCTTGCTGCGGAAGAGCGTGCCGAGCACCGGTATCTTCGACAGACCCGGCAGGCCGTTGGCGACCTGGCGGACGTCGTCGCGCACGAGGCCGGCGATCATCATCGAGCCGCCCGAAGGGAGCTCGACGGTCGTGTCGGCGAGACGCTTGCGGATGGACAGCGCATTCATGCCCTGCATGTTGACGCCGCCGGAGAACGCGACGGACCCTTCCGAGGTCGGCTCCGAGACCTGCGTCCTGATCTTGAGGCTGATGCGGCCCGGCGACAGCACCACCGGCATGAACTCGAGGCCGATGCCGTAGTCGAGCTTCTCGACGGTATAGGTGACGGTACCGCCTTCTTCCTCCACGTTCTGCTCGGTCACGAGATTGAACTCGCCGCCGACGCGGAAGGTGGCCTTCTCGCCCGACACCGCGGTAAGTGCCGGCTCGGCGAGCGTCTTCATGACGCCGGCCTGTTCCATCGCATTGAAGTAGGCGTCGATCATCGAGCCCGAGATGCTGCCGCCGCTGTGCGACATCGGCTTGCCGAGGCCGGCGAAGTTGTCGCCGATCGCACCCCACGTGATGCCGTCGACACTGCCGGAGCCAAGCATGTTCACGCCGAGCTGCTTCATCACGGAGCGGCTGACTTCCGCCACCGTGACTTTCAGCGTGACCTGGTCCTCGCCGATGATCTGCAGCATGTTGACGATGCGGCTGGTGCGGCGCTGCTGGTCGGGATTGTCGATGTCGACACCGCCCGCCGCGCTGCCGCCGGCGGCGGTCTGCGAATACTGGCCGGTCGTCGCTTCACCGCCAGACACGAAAATCTCGGCGAGTTCCTGCGCCCGCTTGGCGTCGAGCGGCGTTTCCACGGTGCCCGTCAGCACGACGTTGTCGTTGATGAGCTCCGCGGTGATGTCGGCATTCGGCAGGTAGCGCCTGAGATAGTCGACGAGGCCGGAGACGTCGCGCTCCACCTGCAGGTCGAGGCTGGCGATCTGCTCGCCATTGGGGCCGAAGACGAAGATGTTGGTCTCGCCGACCTGCTTGCCGAAGAGGTAGATGCGGCGCGCCGTGCGGGTCACCGCATCGGCGACCGCCGGGTTGGCGACGAGAATATCGTAGGCGTCGCGCGGCAGGTCGATGACCACCGACTTGTTGAGACCGAGCTTGACGCGCTGCGTGGCGGTCTGCGCTCCGACGAGCGCGGTCTGCGCATGCGCCTCGCTGGTCATCAGCGGCGTCGCGCCCACGCCCATGGCCGCCACGGCGATCATCGCCGCCAGCGAAACGGCGGCGCGGCGGGCGGCCGGCTGGTGGTTCCTCTGGATCATTTGCCTGCCCCTACTTCGCTGACTTCCCCGGACTTGATCATGCGCACCGTGCCACGACGGCCCTGCCCCGAAACGAGGTAGTCACCTTCATCTTCGACAACTTCCTGCGTATCGACGACAGCCCGAAGCGCCAGTGTGAGACGGTCGGCCATCTGCTGAGCGACCGTGATGATTTCCGCTTGCTGCGGCGTCAGTTCCAGCGTCGCGGTGTCGCCGACGCGGACGCGGCGCCCTTCCTCGTCTTCCTGTATCGCCTGGTCGATCGCCAGCACGCGGATGTTCTTGAGGATGGTCTCCGTCACGAAACCGTCGGCCGCGCCGCCACCGCCATCGGTGGTCGACCGCCGGGTCATGATCACGTCGACGAAATCGTTCGGCAGGATGAAGCCGCCCGCGGACGTGTCGGCGGCGATACGGGTCGCGACCGCGCGTTTTCCGGCCGGCAGGATAGAGGACATGAAGCTCTGGCCCTCGCCGATCAACTTGAAGCGACGCAGAGGCTCGCCCTCATACATCGGCACGCGGGCGATCGCGCCCTGGAGTTCGTCAAGCGCGGTGGGATCGCTTTCCCTTGTGATGAAACCGTCGGCGATGTTGTCGGAGGGCCAGGACTGCCATGCGAGCTGATCGCCGACGACCGCGCCCATCGGCACGTCACCGTCGAGGACAAGCACTTCCTCGAGCCTGATCGCCGGCTCGCTGGCGCGATTGTCGATCACGACCGGCGGCGGCGGCGTCGACATCCGCTTGGCGACATAGCCGGCACCGATCGCCGTTACCACGGCGACGCCCAGAATTATCACACGGGATGGAGCCATTCGTCGAAACCTCGTACTCGGCAAGTAAGCCGGACATTGAGGTCCCAATCGTCAAATTACGGTTAATGGAGCACTTACAATCGTGATTAATTTAAAGTTTAAGCAACCGGGTTCCAGGGCAGCACCGATGCTTCCTTAAAGTGCGACGAGGCGCTCCAGTGCCCATTGCATCAAGGTCGTCGAGGGATAGACGATCAGGCCGCTGATGCCGAGCGCCACACCGTAAGGGATTCCCGCCTTGGTGTTGGCGAAGTGGCGCAGGAACATGTTGCCGCCGGTGAAGGCCGACAGGGCCGACGCCCGGTAGAGGACGATCAGCAGCGTCATCAGCCCGCCCAGCAGCGACGCGTAGACGAGATACTGCATCAGCTCGACCGAATAGCCCATCCACAGCGCGGTGGCCGCGAGAAGCTTGGCGTCGCCACCGCCCATGACGCCGATGGCAAACAGTGAGAACGTGATGGCGAGGACCATCGCCGCCACGGCGAAATGCCATCCATAGATCGCCCAATCCATGCCGGTGAACGGCGCCACGGCCGCGAACGTTGCCACAAGCAACAGCGACACCCGGTTGGCGATCGTCATCGACAGAATGTCGGAAACGGCGGCGAAAACCATGCAGAAGGGGAAGACAACGAAAATCAGCGCTTCAAGCATCGGGATACCCTGTGGCATGCGAGACCGCCGGAAAATCTATGCCGGCGGCGCTTAAGCTTTGATGAAGGCTAAAACAGAAATGGCTGCCCGAGGGCAGCCAGATCTGGACGTCAAACTGCTGAAAAATATCAGCAGTTGGTAGCGTTCGGATCGCCAAGGCACGTCCCGATGTCGGTGAACTGCGTGTTCAGCGCAGTGCCGAGCTGGCCGGCGCCGACAACGATTGCGAGGGCGATGAGGGCGGCGATGAGGCCGTATTCGATAGCGGTCGCGCCAGACTCGTCTTTCGCAAAGCGCGCAAAAATCTTAGCCATGTGAGAGCTCCTTACTCCATGTGATTACAGCACTTCCGTCAACGTTTCTGCTGTGTCGATCGGATGGAGTGCACACTAGGCCCCAGCCGTTGCGATCGGCTTAAGAAACATTCTTACCGACATCTTACGCAGTCAGCGCATTGCGCAAGGTTAATGGCAGCCTAATCTGGAAACTAAACTTCGAACGACAAATCGCCCTAGGCAGGCGCCATGTCCCACCGAACTGACAAGGCCGGCTTTCATCGTTTTTCAGCAATTTCCAGCGATATATCGCGCATGTCTGAACAGAATACGTTCCTGCAAGCCGAACGCCTCGTCCAACGGATCACGCTGGCGACGATAGTTCTTTGCATGGCTCTGATCATGATAAAGGGAATAGCGGTCGACGTTCCCGCCTATGGGAGCGCTGTCGGTACGGGCCTGCTCCTGATCACGGTAGGGATGATCTATCGTCGTTCCGGACGAGACCAACGGATCGGCTCGACCGCCATCTGCGCGGGCTGGTTCATTCTCTTCACGCTGTCGCTTTCGCTTTTCAACTATCTGCTCATGCCCCATTGGGCGCCGACGATCGATGTCTACCTGGCCGAGATCGACCTGCTGCTGTTCGGTTATCACTGGCCCGACTTCGTAAGGGCGAACGCCGCCAATCCGATCGTCTACGAAGCCATGCGATATGCCTATCTTTCGACGCTGCCGCAGATTGCCTGCCTGCTCATCGCTCTTGGTCTGTCGGGAAGAACGCGCGAGATGTACGGGCTGACGACGACGGTCACGCTTGCGGGCACGATGACGATCGTGATCTGGGGTGTGGTCCCTTCGCTCGGGCCAAGTGCCCTTTACGAGCTTCCCGCTATGGCGGGACATGCCCCACCGGTGGTCGAGGCCGCTTACGGACGTGAAATCGCACGCCTGTTTGCCGAGGGCGCCACAATCTTGTCGCCCGACGAGATACGGGGCCTCATTGCCTTCCCGTCATTTCACATCGTGCTGGCAATGGCGGCGGTCGTCTATTCGCGTCGCGTCGCCTGGCTGTTTCCCCTGTTTCTCGCGGTCAACCTTCTCGTGCTGCCGGGCGTCCTCGTTCATGGCGGGCACCATGTGATCGACATTCCCGCCGGCATGCTGGTGTTCGCCGTCGCGATGCGTCTTTCCAGACAGTCTGTCCCGCAGGTGGCCGCCAGCCCTAGCCAACTGGTACTCCGCAGTCGCTGAGGCTGGCGGGCGGATCCCACTTAACCCTTGGTTCACCAATCTCGTTCATCTTCCTTTCAACTGTACAAAAGCTGGAGAGTTCGCATGAAGGCGCGTCGCCTCACTCGTTTTGCAACGGCGGCATTGGCGCTGCTTGCCGCGACGTCCAACGTCGCGCTTGCGGCCGAACCCATCCAGGTGCTGATGAACCAGGCGAAGATCGTCAAGCTGGCGCGGCCGGCGGACACGATCGTGATCGGCAATTCCGAGATTGCCGACGCGGCGGTGCAGGATCCGTCGACCATTGTGCTGACAGGGCGTGACTTCGGCGTCACCAATCTCGTCATCCTCGATGCCGACGGCGTGCCGATTGTCGACGAGCAGATCGTCGTCTCGCGTCATTTCAGCAATTCGGTGCGCATCTATCGCCGGTCGGACGTGCAGACACTGTCATGCACGCCTTATTGCGAGAGCTCCTTCAAGAGCGAAGCGGAGCAGCGCTCCGAAGGCGAACTGAGCGCCGGGCAGTAACGTCGTTCTCCAAATGGTTGACGACAACTTAACCCGATAGCTGCAATTCGAAAGACCCGCAAAACCGGAACGCAACCCATCTCCGCTATACAGTCCGCCATGACATTCCATTGACGGGATGAGGACATGACGGACTTGACTACGGACGATCCCCAAAAGGCGCGCGCTACGCGTCGAAAGGGTCTGCTTCGACGGTTTTCGCGCAATTCGAAAGGCAGCATCGCGATCGAATTCGCCGCGCTTGCCCTGCCCTTTTCCATGCTCGTCTTCGCGATACTCGAAAGCTGCATCTCGTTCGCTGCACAGCAGGTGCTGTCGAACGTGACCGACGACATCGCCCGGGAAATGCGCACGGGGCAGATCAGGGCCGCAACGCTGGATCCCGAAGATCTGGAGGAAAGGATCTGCAACCGGCTGCAGATCGTTGTCTCAACGGGCTGCCCTGGCTTGGAAATCGACCTGAAGGAATACGATTCCTTCGAGGACGCCGCGAAACAACGGATCGAGTACACGTCGACCGGCGACATCGACACGTCTGACTTTTCGATCGAGATCGGCCTGTCGGGCTCCAAAAACCAGCTTCGCCTGTTCTATCGCTGGCCGGTGATCACCGATTTCATGCGTAGATCGATGGCCAATCTGCCGGATGGCAAGACGCTGCATTTTGCAAGCGTCACCTGGCAGAACGAGCCGTTCGACGATTGAACACTACCGGCGGGGGCATAATTCGATGAAAACTTTGGTAGATGAAGTGCAGGGCCGGCTACGCAGTGCGGCGCGCGCAGTGCGTGCTCTGGCGAGCGATCGGCGCGGTGTGGCCGCCGTGGAGTTCGCCTTCATCGCACCGGTGCTGCTGAGCCTCTATTTCGTGACGATGGAAGTCTCGCAGGCCATCGAGACCAACAGGAAGGTCAGTCGTGTCGGCTCGATGGTGGCCGACCTGGTCACGCAACAGTCCAGCGAAGTGCCGAAGGATGAGTTGGAAGCGATCATGAAGATCGGCAGCGTGATCCTGCAACCCTACAATCGCTCGGAGCCGACGATCACTGTCACGGCCATCTATCTCACCGACGAGAACAACCCTGACGCAGAGGTACAGTGGTCGCGCAAGATGACCGGGACCAGCTTCGGCGAAGGACCAGCGAAGGATACGATCACCTCCGTGCCCGACACGCTGAAAATCAGGAACACGTTCCTCATTCGCGTCACCAGCGAACTTGACTACGAACCCGTGATCACATGGTCAGCAAAGAAGGAGGCTGCACTGGGTTTTGCTGCCGCGTTCGATGGGATCGGCATGAAGGAAACATATTACCTGCGTCCTCGCATGACGGAACGGATCGAATGCAAGGGCTGCTAGCAGTTCACTCCCCCGCATCGCGTCCGGACAGGGCAGCCACCGCCTCGATCACTGCCGCGTAATCGCCCTGTGCGGCGGCAACGAAGCCGCCACCATAGTGATTTGCCAGATAGGCCGGCATGTCCGGGTCCCGCCCGCCAATCTCGACGAGCAGCCGCCTCAGCAGATCCAGGCGCTCGGGTGCGATGTCCGAGCGTACGGCATGCGGCCCGTAGCGCAGGATGTCCGAGCGCCAACCGATCTCGTAATCGTCGGCCTCCAGCCCGGCTGCCTCGAGACGCTCGGGCGTTCCGCCCACGAGCGCTTGGCCACCATCGGGCCAAGCGGGCATCCAGCCAAAGAACGCATCGACACCGCCTTTGACGAACATCGTCTCGGCTTCGGCCAGGCTCTCGGTTTGAATGAGCGCCTCGCGCCCGCCGGCCGCGCCGTCGCCCGGCCACAGAGCCATGGGCGCGAGCGTGGCTGCCAGACTGTCGCGCGGACCGGTCGCGATCCTTTCGGGCGGCGCGCCCGGCCTGAGAAGAAGAATGGAGCGCAGGCCGATCGCGCCCGTGGAATCGACTGGAGACACGACGGGTTCGAGGCATTCGCAGCGGATCGATGCGGCGGCGTAGGCTGCCGCGCTGTAGATGGCGTAGTCGAGCCGGCCGCCGATCTGGCCGTGGATGAGCGCTTCATAGTCGCGCGCTGCGACGACCTCCACCGGCAGACCGAGCGCTTGCGAGAACATGGCCTGGATGGCCGAGAGGCCTTCAACCACGGGCGTGTCGCCAACCACCATGCCGATGCGAAAGGGTTGCTGGGCTTGTCCGGTATCATCGTTCGCCGCGACGCTGCCGATGCCAGCGAGGACAAGCGCCGAGGCCAGGGAGAGCCGTTTGGTCCAGTTGCGCAAGCAAGTCACGTGGCGCGCCTTCCGTGTTGGTGCAGGCATGCATTCTGGCATCGCGGGGTTTCCGAATTGCCAAGATGGCCACGCGCGCCTATCTCTGCTCAAGATTTCTGGTGAAAGGTCCATCGTTACATGGCTCGCGCATTCCTGTTCGTGCTCGATTCCTTCGGCATAGGGGGCGCTCCGGATGCCGCGCGGTTCGGCGACGAGGGCGCCGACACGTTCGGGCACATCGACGCCGAATGCGCACGCGGCAATGGCGACAGGGCCGGGCTGCGGGCGGGACGGCTGCACCTGCCGAACATGCGCTCCCTGGGGCTGTGGCATGCCGGCGCGCTGGCGACCGGGAGAGCAATGCCTCACGGCGCCGTGACGGGTTTCTTCGGTGCTGCAACGGAAACGTCGAGCGGCAAGGATACGCCATCGGGCCATTGGGAGATCGCCGGCCTGCCGGTCGATTTCGAGTGGGGCTATTTTCCCGATACGCAGCCGGCCTTCCCCGCCGCGTTCACGCAGGCGCTGATCCGAGAGGCTGGACTGCCGGGGATTCTGGCAAACTGCCATGCATCCGGCGTCGAGGTGATCGAGCGCTTTGGCGAGGAGCATGTGCGCACCGGCAAGCCGATTTGCTACACCTCCGCCGACTCGGTCATCCAGATCGCCGCCCACGAGACGGATTTCGGGCTCGAACGGCTGTATGAGCTTTGCCGCATCGGCCGACGCCTTGCCGACCCGCTCAATGTCGGCAGGGTGATCGCGCGGCCATTCATCGGCGAGACGGTGGACACGTTCGAGCGGACGCCCAATCGCAAGGACTTCGCCACGCCGCCGCCTGAAGCGACGCTGCTCGACAGGCTGACGGAGGCCGGGCACCAGGTGCTCGCTGTCGGCAAGATCGGCGACATCTTCGCGCATCGCGGAATCTCCAACCTGCGCAAGGCGCCCAACAACATGGCGATGTTCGACGCGGCACTGACGGCGATGGACGATGCCGGCGCGGGGGACTTCGTCTTCGCCAATTTTGTCGACTTCGACACGAATTTCGGCCATCGGCGCGACGTCGCGGGATACGCGGCCGCACTGGAAGCGTTCGACGCCAGGCTGCCCGAGGCATTGGCGAAGCTGCGCGAGGGCGACATGCTGATGCTCACAGCCGACCACGGATGCGACCCGACCTGGAAAGGCACCGACCACACGCGCGAGCGTGTGCCCGTGATCGGGACCGGTCCGGGGCTCAAGGTCGGGCCGGTCGGGGTACGGCAGAGCTTCGCCGATATTGGCGAGACCGTCGCAGAGCATCTGGGCATAGCGCCAGGTCGGCACGGGACATCGTTCCGCAGGCAGCTTGCCGCGGATGCCTGAGCTACCGGAGGTCGAAACCGTCAGGCGCGGGCTGCAGCCGGTCTTCGAAGGCTCGCGCATCGTGCGTGTCGAGCAGCGACGCGCGGATCTGCGCTTCCCCTTCCCGGCTGCGTTCGCCGAAAGGCTGACGGATCGCTCCGTGGTCTCGCTGGGGCGACGGGCGAAATACCTGACCATGCACCTCGACCGCGACCCGGTGCTGATCTGCCATCTCGGCATGTCCGGTTCGTTCCGCATCCTGAGCGGCGGCACACAGGCGATGCCGGGCCAATTCCACCACGAGCGCTCGCGCAACGAAGCCCACGACCATGTGGTGTTTCACCTGCTCGACCGCACGGGCGGCGAGCACCGCGTCGTCTTCAACGATCCACGGCGCTTCGGCTTCATGCTGTTTGCCGATGCCGCGACGCTGCACGAACATGCATCGCTTGCCGGGCTCGGCATAGAGCCGACGGGCAACGCACTGGATGGCCGGCTGCTGGGCGATCTCTTTCGCGGCAGACGCGCACCGCTCAAGGCGGCGCTGCTCGACCAGCGGCTGATCGCCGGCCTCGGCAACATCTATGTGTGCGAAGCGCTGTGGCGGGCCGGCCTGTCGCCTCGGCGGACGGCCGGATCGATCGCGCCGGCGCCCGGGCGGTCCAACCTGCGGTGCGACAGACTCGCCGGCGCCATTCGCGAGGTCATCGCCGACGCGATCGCCG
Organism: Mesorhizobium sp. CAU 1741; assembly: GCF_039839275.1. Classification (NCBI taxonomy): domain Bacteria; kingdom Pseudomonadati; phylum Pseudomonadota; class Alphaproteobacteria; order Hyphomicrobiales; family Phyllobacteriaceae; genus Mesorhizobium; species Mesorhizobium sp. CAU 1741. Next base: position 669,218 of record NZ_JBDOQP010000002.1, read on the forward strand.
CAGGCGGATCATCGCTGCGCGACCACGCCCAGGCGGACGGTTCGCTTGGCTATTTCCAGCATTCCTTCAGCGTCTACGATCGCGAAGGGCAACCATGCCCCCGGCCCGGCTGCGGCGGGACGGTGTCGCGCATCGTCCAGAGCGGCCGCTCGACATTCTATTGCCCGGCCTGCCAGCGTTAGCTATGGGGCTCAATCTGCAAGCGCCAAAGGGAGAGACCAATGTCCTATGAAACGATCCTCGTGGAAACCCGCGGCAAGGTGGGGCTGATAACCCTCAACCGCCCAAAGGCACTGAATGCGCTCAATTCCCAGGTGCAGGCGGACGTGCTCTCCGCATTGCAGACGTTCGACGCGGATGACGCGGTGGGCGCCATCGTCCTGACCGGCTCGGAAAAGGCTTTCGCGGCCGGAGCCGACATCAAGGAGATGAGCGAGAAGTCCTACATCGACATGTACATGGCCGACTTCTTCGCCGGCTGGGATGCGATGCTGCGCGTGCGCAAGCCCATCATCGCGGCGGTTTCGGGCTACGCGCTGGGCGGCGGCTGCGAACTCGCCATGATGTGCGACTTCATCATCGCCGGCGACAACGCCAAGTTCGGCCAGCCGGAAATCAGCTTGGGCGTCATGCCGGGCATGGGGGGCTCGCAGCGCCTCACACGCTTCGTCGGCAAGTCGAAGGCCATGGACATGTGCCTGACCGGGCGAATGATGGACGCCGCAGAAGCGGAGCGGTCGGGCCTCGTGTCGCGCGTGGTGCCTGCCGCCGACCTGCTCGATGAGGTGATCAAGGCCGCCGACAAGATCGCGTCCTTCTCGTTGCCTTCGGTGATGATGAACAAGGAGGCGGTCAACCGGGCCTATGAGACCACGCTTTCCGAGGGGCTGCGCTTCGAGCGCAGGGTGTTCCATTCGATGTTCGCGCTCGACGACCAGAAGGAGGGGATGACCGCCTTCATGGAAAAGCGGCCGGCGGCGTTCCGCAACCGCTGAAATCGCTGCAGCACGAGTCGCATGAAGCGTTGACGCGCCGAGAAAGCTTAGCTATAAGCCGCCCCGACTGGGTGGCCTGAGGCTGCCCCTTTTGATTATTGCGCCTGGCCGCATTCCCGCTTTCGGGAAAGGTCTGCCGGTCGCCAAGCTGACATAGTGAGAGAGAGACATCATGGCCAATACGCCTTCGGCCAAAAAGGCTACGCGCAAAATCGCCCGCCGCACCGCGGTCAACAAGAACCGCCGCTCGCGCGTGCGCACCTTCTTGCGCAAGGTCGAAGAGGCGCTGGCAGCCGGAGACAAGGACGCCGCGCAGGCCGCCTTCACGGCCGCACAGCCGGAGCTGATGCGCGCTGCCTCCAAGGGCGTCTTTCACCGCAATACGGCATCGCGCAAGGTTTCTCGCCTTGCCCAGCGCCTCAAGTCGCTGAACGCCTGAATTAGCCTGCATCGATGGAATGGAAAGCCTGGCGCATGCGCCAGGCTTTTTTCGTTTGCCCGCTACCCTCATGTGACTGTATCTTGGGCAGCAAGGTCATTTGACTAGCTTTGCCGGCACATCAGGCCTGCACCTGCCCGGCAGTTCACCTCGCGCCTTGATCAGCCGCCGAGTCTGCAAAAAATACCGTTCTAAAACAGCGGATTGCGGAGGGTTGCCGCGCCCCTGCGAGGCTGGCGCCGAGTCTCTCCGAAAGGCCCGAGAGTCAAGCATTTTTTGTGGCAAAAATTGGCTTGAGCGGCCCGTTGTCGAATTGTTTTGAATCACAACGGTTTGGGAAAAAACGATTCTCTGGAGCCTCCGAGTCAAGCTGAATCTCGGCACCGAATCATGAAAAATTCCTTACCTGTCTATTGCCCTCCAGACACCGTTTTCGGTAGTGTCCGGACATCGAAAAGGCGGGGCGATAGCCTAGCCGATCCAGCCAGACAGCGGCGATCGAACGGCGCGGATTCACATCCGCGCGGGCCGAAGACGTGCCTTTTCGCGGACAGGGGATTGCAGCGTTGCGGGACTTTTGGCTCCAGGAGCATCTCCTGGGGGCGGAATTGCGTTGACCTGCGAGGGGTCGACGCAGAGCAGCGTTGCGCGACGAACACAAGGAGACGGCGAGCCGACAGGAACTACGAGGAACGGCGAATACAAACAATGCGTCGTCAAGTCGGATGCGGACAAGAACGACAGCGACGCGGGGCGGCAATTACACAGGGAAATTTCAAGCATGCAGAGCGGCATCGAAGAAACGGGAGCCGGATCGGTTTCATTTGTCCCAGCAACACAGGTCGAGGAAACGGTCATGGCATCATCAGGCGGGTCGGACGCAAATTTCGAGCGCGTTAAGGCCCAACTGAAAGCCAGACTCGGTAACGATGTCTATTCAAGCTGGTTCGGGCGGATGAAACTGGCGGAAGCGTCCCGCGGCATGGTGCGGCTTTCCGTTCCCACCGCCTTCCTGCGCCAGTGGATCAACAACCACTATCTCGACGTGATCAGCGAACTGTGGAAGCAGGCCGAACCGGCAACGCTGAAGGTCGAAATCGTCGTGCGCTCGGCGACCCGCGGAATTCTCATTCCCGTGGAAGACGACCGTAGCGCGGCGAAGAAGGCTCAACGGCCCGCGACGACCAGCGCGCCGTCGGCAAACACGCCTCGCCTCGAAGCCGGCGCATCCGCCCATACCGCGGCACCCGACCGACAGGGCAGACAGGCCGTGCTCGGCTCGCCGCTGGACAGCCGGTACACGTTCGATTCCTTCATAGAGGGGTCGTCCAATCGCGTCGCCTTCGCGGCCGCCAAGTCGGTGGCGGAAGCCTCGGCCAGCGCGCTTCGCTTCAACCCGCTGTTCATCCACGCCTCTGTCGGCCTCGGCAAGACGCACCTGCTGCAGGCGATCGCGGCAGAAGCGATCCGGCTGAAGCCCAACGCCCGCGTCGTCTACCTGACCGCCGAATATTTCATGTGGCGCTTCGCGACCGCGATCCGCGACAATTATGCGCTGCACCTGAAGGAGCAGCTTCGCGACATCGACCTTCTGATCATCGACGACATGCAGTTCCTGCAGGGCAAGTCGATCCAGCACGAGTTCTGCCACCTGATCAACATGCTGCTGGACAGCGCCAAGCAGGTCGTCGTGGCAGCGGACCGTCCACCATCGGAGCTGGAGTCGCTCGAACCACGCGTACGCTCACGCCTCAATGGCGGCGTGGCGCTCGAAATGGCCTCGCCCGACTACGACATGCGCCTTTGCATCCTGCGCCAGCGTTATGCAGCGGCAATGGTCGACATGCCGGCCCTGAGCATTCCCGAGGAAATCCTCTCCCACATCGCCCAGACGGTGACGGGCAGCGGTCGGGAGCTCGAAGGCGCGTTCAACCAGATCCTTTTCCGCCAGACGTTCGAACCGGAAATGTCGATCGACTGGGTGAAGGAGGTGCTGGGCAACATCTACAGCACCGGCGAACCGAAGCGGGTGCGCATCGAGGACATCCAGCGGATCGTCGCGCGCCACTACAATGTGTCGAAGACGGAACTGCTGTCGAACAGGCGCACACGCACGATCGTCAAGCCGCGCCAGGTGGCGATGTACCTCGCCAAGGTGATGACGCCACGATCGCTGCCGGAGATCGGACGCCGGTTTGGCGGACGCGATCACACGACGGTCCTGCATGCGGTGCGCAAGATCGAGGGGCTGTCGGATTCCGACAACACGATGGCTCAGGAAATCGAACTGCTGAAGCGCCTGATCGCCGAACAGGCCTGAACCGGACAGGGCTGATTTTCCTTCGGAAAAGCGGATGCGGGCGGCTTGCAAAGGTTGCCCGCACTTGCGTTTCGCGGCATTTGCCTTCAGGGTCTATTTCCATTTACGCGCCCGCCAACGCCCGTTCGGGGACCGCTTGGCAGCGCCATTCCGAAATTTTCTGCCTGCGAGAGCCTGCGTGTCATGCGTGTAACCCTCGAACGCTCAAATCTCCTCAAGTCGCTGAACCACGTGCACCGCGTGGTGGAACGTCGCAACACGATTCCGATTCTGTCGAACGTGATGCTTTCGGCCTCCGGCGCCAGCCTCGAAATGAAGGCGACGGATCTGGACCTCGAGATCACCGAGGCGACGGCCGCCAATATCGAGCAGGCGGGCGCCACCACGGTTCCGGCGCACCTGCTCTACGACATCGTGCGCAAGCTGCCCGACGGGGCGGAGGTGATGCTGAAGATGGACGAGAGCGGCAATGCGATGTCGGTCATTTCCGGCCGCTCGTCCTTCCGCCTCCAGTGCCTGCCGCAAGCGGATTTCCCCGAACTGACAGCGGGGTCGTTCAGCCACATCTTCCGGATGGATTCCGAGGCGTTGCGCGGGCTGATCGAGAAGACCCAGTTCGCCATCTCCACCGAGGAAACACGCTACTACCTGAACGGCATCTACTTCCACACCCACGAGGAAGGCGGCAAGCTGAAGCTGCGCTCGGTGGCCACCGATGGCCATAGGCTGGCGCGCGCCGAGATGGAGGCGCCCGCAGGTTCGGAGGGCATGCCGGGCATCATCATTCCGCGCAAGACGGTGAGCGAACTGCAGAAGCTGGTCGACAACCCGGAAGTCGCGGTGACGACCGAGCTGTCGGACACCAAGATCCGCTTCACGATCGGCAGCGTCGTCCTGACATCGAAGCTGATCGATGGCACGTTCCCCGACTACCAGCGCGTGATCCCCACCGGCAACGACAAGAAGCTGGTCATCGACCGGCAGAGCTTCGCCCAGGCGGTGGACCGCGTATCGACGATCTCGTCGGAGCGCGGCCGCGCGGTGAAGCTGGCGATCGCATCGGGCCAGGTGACGCTGACCGTCAACAACCCGGATTCGGGCAGCGCGACGGAAGAGATCGCGGCGGATTACGATTCCGATCCGATCGAGATCGGCTTCAACGCAAAATATCTGCTCGATGTCGCAGCCCAGCTTTCGGGCAGCGAGGCGCGCTTCATGCTGGCGGATGCCGGTTCTCCGACGCTGATCCATGACGTGGCCGACGAGCACGCGCTCTACGTGCTGATGCCGATGCGTGTCTAGGCACGACGGGCGGCCGGATGACGCGATGGCGCAGACGCACGTTTCACGGCTTCTGCTGACGGATTTCCGCAACTATGCAAGCCTGGCGCTGGACTTCGCGCCCGGCGCGGTCGTGCTAACAGGCGACAACGGCGCCGGCAAGACAAACCTGCTGGAAGCCATCTCCTTCTTTTCGCCAGGCCGGGGGCTGCGCCGCGCGGCCCATGAGGACGTCGCGCGCGCAGGCGCGCAAGGCGGCTTCGCGGTTCATGGCCGCGTCGAAGGCGCGTTCGGGGAGGTGGAGATCGGCACGGGAACGCTGTTCGACCGCGCGATGGCGGGGGAAGGCTCCGGCCGCAAGGTTCGCATCAACGGCGCAACCGCACGCTCGGCCGACGACATGCTGGAATGGCTGCGCGTGATCTGGCTGGTGCCGGCGATGGATTCGCTGTTCACCGGCCCGACGGCCGAACGTCGCCGCTTCATCGACAGGCTGGTTCTGGCGATCGATCCCACGCATGGCAGGCGGGCGCTCGATTACGAGAAGGCGATGCGCGGGCGCAACCGGCTGCTGGCCGAGCAGGCTCGCGATGACGCGTGGTTCGAGGCCATCGAGGTGCAGATGGCCGAAACCGGCACGGCCATCGCCGCAGCGCGGGTCGAGATCGTCCGCCTGCTTTCCGCCATGGTCGAGCGGCTGCCCGACGACAGCCCGTTTCCAAAGGCCGATATCGCGCTTGCCGGCACGCTGGAGGAGGCGCTGGGCGCTCAGGCGGCGGTGGATGTGGAAGAAGGTTTCCGGCGGGCGCTGGCGGACAACCGATATCGCGACAGGGCGGCGGGCCGGACGCTCGAGGGCCCGCACCGCTCGGACCTGCTGGTGCGACACCGGCCCAAGGACATGCAGGCGGCGTTGTGCTCAACGGGAGAGCAGAAGGCGCTCTTGACCGGGCTTGTGCTTTCCCATGCGAGGCTGGTGACCGAACTGTCTGGAGCGGCCCCCATCCTGCTGCTCGACGAGATCGCGGCGCATCTGGATGCCGGTCGTCGCGCCGCACTGTTTTCCATCCTCGACGACTTGAACTGCCAGGCATTCATGACCGGTACGGACGCTTCCCTCTTTTCAAGCCTCGAGGGACGCGCGCAGTTCTTCAGCGTGTCAGGCGGAGCGGTTCACTCAGCCTGACACGCTGACAAGCGTCGCGCGTGAGCTTATGCTCGTCGGCATGGACCAGACGCAGCCCCTCTCCCCGGAAGAACTCGAGCGCTACGCGCGCCATATCGTGCTCGCCGAAGTCGGCGGGCCGGGCCAACAGAAACTCAAGCGCGCACGTGTGCTGGTGATCGGGGCCGGCGGCCTCGGCGCACCTGTGCTGCATTATCTGGCGGCGGCGGGCGTCGGCACGCTGGGGATCGTCGACGACGACATCGTCTCGCTCTCCAACCTGCAGCGCCAGGTGATCCACGATACCGACAGCGTTGACCGCCCGAAGGTGGACAGCGCCCGGGGTACGCTGGCGCGCATCAATCCGCATGTGAGCGTCGAGGGCCACAAGATGCGGCTGACGCTCGACAATGTGGCCACGCTCGTCGCCGCCTACGATCTCGTGATCGACGGTTCCGACAATTTCGACACCCGCTATGCCGTGGCCGACGCATGCGCGCAGGGCGGCAAGCCATTGGTGACCGGAGCCGTCGGCCGCTTCGACGGCTCGGTCACTGTGCTGAAACCGTTCGAGACGGATGCAGAGGGACGCCGCAATCCCTCCTATCGCGACCTTTTCCCGGAGCCGCCGCCGCGCGACTTGGTGCCGTCCTGCGCGGAGGCGGGCGTGCTGGGTGCGCTGGTCGGCGTGATCGGCACGCTGCAGGCGATGGAAGCGATCAAGCTGATCACCGGCATCGGCGAGCCGCTGGTGGGACGGCTGCTGATGTATGACGGGCTCGGCGCGAATTTCGAAACGGTGCGTTACAAGGCACAAGGTTAGTCTTTGCTTACCAAGACACAGATAGCGCTGCAGCGCGTCGATGCGGACTTCGACCGCATGGCTGAATTGCTCGCACTCGTTTTGCGCGCGTTCGCCTATATGGATGGCGTGATCGATCCTCCGTCATCGGCCAAGCGGCTGACGGTCGAGAGCCTGCGGAACAAGTGCGCAGGCGAGATCGCGACGGTCGCGCTGGATGCAGGGGCCATCGTCGGTTGTGTCTTTCTTTCCGAGAGCAGCGACCATTTCTACCTCGGCAAACTGGCCGTCGATCCAGCACGCCAGGGCGCCGGCATCGGCAAAATGCTGATGGCTGAGGCCGAGCGGATCGCGCTGGCAGCCGGCAAGCCGGTCATCGAGCTGCAGACACGTGTCGAACTGACCGGCAACCAGTCGGCGTTCGCCAGGATGGGCTTCGTGGAGACAGCGCGCACGGCGCATGACGGCTATGATCGCCCGACCTCGATCACCTTGCGCAAGGCGCTTTCATGAGCCTGGCACTGACAGCGGAGGAACGCGCGACAGCCGCTGGCAACGACGGCGCAGCAATGGCAATGCGTATCGTCGCCGACGCCGCCCGCCTGATGGGCGCCGACCGGCTCATACCGATACAGTCGGCGCATATCGACGGCGCGCTCTATCATGGCGATTCCGGCACCCATTTCGCCGAGAAGCTCGTCGCGGGCGGCGCGAGGGTCGTGGTGCGTTCGACACTGAACGTCGGGGCATTGGACCTGATGGGATGTTCACGCGTGAGGCTCGAGGAGCCAGCGCGCGGAATGGCGCGCCGGATGATGGAGGCCTACCGGACGCTTGGTTGCGAGGCGACGTGGACCTGCGCGCCGTATCAGGCGGGACATCGCCCGGAAAAGGGCAGCGACGTCGCCTGGGGCGAATCCAACGCCGTGGTGTTCTGCAATTCGGTGCTGGGCGCGCGCACCAACCGCTATGGCGATTTCCTCGACATCGCCTGCGCCATCGCCGGGCGGGCGCCGGATTACGGATTGCACCAGCCAGAAAATCGCCTCGCGCGGGTGGTGTTCGATGTCTCCGCCCTTCCCTCCTGGCTTCTTGGCGCGGAAATCGCCTGGCCGGTTCTGGGCAGCCTGTATGGACGCCAAGTCGGCGAGGCGGTCGGCGTCGTATCGGGGATCGATGTGCAGCCGGGAGAAGACTCGCTCAAGGCTTTCGGCGCGGCTGCCGCCTCGACGGGCGCGGTTGGACTGTTCCATATCGCCGGCGTGACTCCGGAAGCGCCGGACCTCGGCTCGGCACTTGGCGGCGCGGAACCGGACGAGGTCATCGCCGTGACGCCAGCGATGTTCGCCGATGCAAAGGCGCGGCTTTCCACAGCCGAGAGGCCGGCGCGCATCGACGCCGTCGCCATCGGCAGCCCGCATCTGTCCGCCGACGAACTGGCCAGGCTCGAAGCGCTCATTGCGGGCCGCAAGCTCGCTGTACCGCTTTATGCCTGCACAGGCCGTCACGTGCTGGCCGGACTCAACGCGCTGCGCCGCACGGCACTGGAGAATGCCGGCGTCGTTCTGGTCGCCGACACATGCGTGGTCGTCACGCCCATCCTTCCCGACCTCGATGGTGGTGTGCTGATGACAAATTCCGGCAAGTTCGCGCAATATGCTCCCGGCAATACCGGCTATGCCGTGCTTTACGGCTCGCTGGAGGAATGCGTGAACAGCGCGGCATTGGGTAAGCCTATGCTTACGGAAATTCCACGATGAAGGCGGATGTGCTCGTCGAAGGTGAAGCAGGAACCGGCGAGGCGCTCGTGCTGACCGCGCCGATCAGCTTCTGGGGTGGCGTGGAACCGGCCACCGGACGCATCGCCGACGTTCGGCATCCCGAGCACGGCCAGTGCATCGCCGGCCACGTGCTCTTCCTGCCCGGCACCATCGGCTCGTCGTCAGCCTCGGCGGTGCTGCTGGAGCTGGTCCATGCCGGCAAGGCGCCGGCGGCCCTCGTGCTGCACGAACCCGATGCCATCCTTCTCCTCGGCCTCGTCGTCGCCAGGGAGATGGGCTGGGCAACACCGGTGGCGATGCGGCTCGATCGTGAAACCTTCGGTTCCTATGCGGGAAGCCGCGTGCACGTGGGCACGGATGGGACCGTGGTGATCGTCAACTGAGTGGGCGATGAGCAGGTCCTGTGATCGCTCATCGGCGCCGTTGAATTCGTCGTCAAGGTTCAGGCATGGATCCCCGACACTCCTCCGCTTCGCTCCGGATGCCGAGGATGACGAGGGTTATATGGAAATCACCAGTGCTGGCGATTGACATAAATCCACAATCCCAATCGTCATCCCCGAGCTTGACCCGGGGATCCATGCCGGAACGCCAGTTAAAAGCGATCGGTGGAGGAACCGCCTCCGCCGGCTCACACCCGCGAGGGGAGGACCCGATCTGGCGGCCGGTGGCCATCGAAGAATGTGCGGATGTTGATGATGACCTTCTCGCCCATGTCGACGCGGCCTTCGATGGTGGCCGAACCCATATGCGGCAGGATCAGCACCTTGCCCTTGGCCGCCAGCTTGAGAAGCTTGGGGCTGACGGCCGGTTCGTGCTCGAACACATCCAGGCCGGCGCCCGCGAGCTTGCCGGTCTCGAGCATCTTCACCAGGGCGTCCTCGTCGATGATGTCGCCGCGCGCGGTGTTCACCAGATAGGCGGAGGGCTGCAGCAGTGCCAGCCTCCGCGCCGACAGCAAGTGGAAGGTAGCCGGCGTCGACGGACAGTTGACGGAAATGATGTCCATGCGGGCGAGCATCTGGTCGAGGCTCTCCCAATAGGTCGCTTCCAGCGCGTCCTCGGTGGCCGGCGCGACGCGCTGGCGATTGTGGTAGTGGATGGAGAGCCCGAATGCCTTGGCGCGACGGGCAACCGCCGTGCCGATGCGCCCCATTCCGACGATACCCAGCCGCTTTCCCCAGATGCGGTGGCCCAGCATCCAGGTCGGCGACCAGCCACCCCACTTGCCGTCTCCCTTGAGAACGGCGGCGCCTTCCGTCAGGCGGCGCGGCACGGCCAGCATCAGCGCCATGGTCATGTCGGCGGTGTCCTCGGTGAGCACGTTCGGCGTGTTGGTCACGACGATGCCCTTCGCCGCCGCCGCCGCGACGTCGATGTTGTCCACCCCATTGCCGAAATTGGCGATGAGCTTGAGGTTGGGGCCGGCCTGGGCGATCAGCGCGGCGTCGATCTTGTCGGTGACGGTCGGAACCAGCACGTCGGCTTCGCGCACTGCGGCGACCAGTGCAGGCTGCGTCATGGCGACGTCTTCGACGTTGAGGCGGGCGTCGAACAGCTCCCTCATTCGAGTCTCGATCGCGTCCGGCAGCTTGCGCGTAATCACGACGAGAGGCTTTTTCCTGCCAGCCATTGCTTCCTCGAATCCGGGCCTTGTTGAGACCTCTTTAACCAAGATTGGCGACACTTGGAATTGGCGTCGGCAGGGTCGTGGCTTCGATCCTGTGTATCAATCCACCCTGTCGATGACAAAGGAAAAGGGTTCGGCGTGCCCCATGCGGCCGCCACGTCCAGAGAGTGTGAGTCAAAGACATGTCACTTCGCGCAATGTTTCGCGTGATCATTTCCGGCGCACTGGCCGTCCTCGGCGTCGCGGCGGCCGGCATATCCACACCTTCATCCATCGCATGGGCCCAAAGCGCGGCAGTCGGCCCGAGCGGGCTCCCGCTGCCACGCTATGTCAGCCTCAAGTCCGGCCGCGTCAATCTGCGCATCGGTCCGGGCCTGAACTATCCCGTCGACTGGCTGTATCTGAAGTCGGGCGTGCCGATGGAGATCATCCAGGAATATGACAACTGGCGCCGCGTTCGCGACGCGGAGGGAGCGGAGGGCTGGATCAACCAGTCGCTGCTTTCCGGCCGCAGGACTGCGATCGCCGCACCGTGGCAACGCGGCAAGGAGGCGGAGCTTCTGCTGCGCGCAGAGCCCGACACCACCTCGCGCATCGTCGCCAAGCTGGAGCCCGGCGTGATCGGGACGATCAAGACCTGCAACGGGCAATGGTGCGAGATGACCTTCTCGGGCCACAGCGGCTGGCTGAGCCAGACGCAGATATGGGGCGCCTATCCCGGAGAGGTCTACCAGGACTGAGTTCAGGCTTTCGGTGCAGCATCGAGCCGGGCAAGCAGCGCCGCGCGGGTCTTGCGGTCCACGAAAGCCGCCTCGATCGCCGTGCGCGTGATTGCCGCGAGGTCCTTGCGCGTCAGGCCGAAATGCTCGGCGGCGACATCATATTCGCGCTTGAGCGTCGTCCAGAAATAGGGCGGGTCATCGGAGTTGAGCGTCACCTTGCAACCAGCCTTCCGAAGGGCGAGGAACGGGTGCGCGGCGAAATCCGGGAACACCTTTAACTCGATGTTGGAGACGGGGCACACTTCCAGCACCACCCCCTGGTCGGCGATGCGCCTGACGAGATCAGGATCCTCGATCGCCCTCACGCCGTGGCCGATCCGTGACGGCCTGACATGGTCCAGCGCGTCGCGCACGCTGTCGGCACCCCCGAATTCGCCGGCATGGACGGTAATGCCGAGGCCCGCCTCTCGCGCGATCTCGAAGGCACGGACATAGTCTTCCATGGAGCCGATCCGCTCGTCGCCGGCAACACCGAAGCCGGTGACGAGCGGATGGCCGCACGTGGCGGCAAAGCGCGCAGCCTTCTCTATCGATTCCACGCCGACGTGACGTACGCCCGTGACGATCATGCGGCCTTCAATGCCGGTCTTGGCCTTCGCGCGCGCCATGCCCTCGCCCAGCGCCTCGGTATAGGCCTTCGGAGACAGGCCAGCCTTCACCGCGTGATCCGGGGAGGTGAACACCTCGGAATAGATGGCACCATCGCGCGCAAGGCTCGTCAGATAATGGTCGGCAAGCCGCGCATAGTCATCTTCCGAGCGAAACAGGTCGGCGGCGAAATCATAGGCCTGAAGGAATGAGGTGAAGTCATCCCAGACAAAGGAGCCATCGCGAATGAACGGTTCGACGGACCGATTATACTTGCGGGCCTGCTCGACGACCAGTTCCGGCGCGGCCGCTCCTTCTATGTGACAATGCAATTCCGCCTTCAGCACCATTCCCCGTCTCCCGTTCGCCGCCGCCGGGCGCGGCCTATCATCGCGGCGGGGACAATAGCGCCCACGGTCGGGATCGGCTATGGTCCGGCCCGAAAATGAATGGATGAACAGCATGTCGGAACAGCGCACCACCGCCACGGGCGGCATGGAGACGGCCTACGGCTTTCGCGAAGTCGGCGCGGGTGAGAAGCAGGGGCTCGTGAACGAGGTCTTTCACAAGGTCGCCAACCGCTATGACCTGATGAACGACCTGATGTCGGGCGGGCTGCACCGGCTGTGGAAAGACGCCATGGTCGCCTGGCTCAATCCGCCGAAGAGGCCGGGCTGGCGCGTTCTGGACGTGGCAGGTGGGACCGGTGACGTGGCCTTCCGCATAGTCGAGGCTTCGCGCGACAACGCCCATGCCACCGTGCTCGACATCAACGGCTCGATGCTCGCCGTGGGCCGCGAACGCGCCGAGAAGCGCGGGCTTGCCGCCCATGTCGACTTCGTGGAGGCCAACGCCGAAGAACTGCCGTTCGAGGACCGGACCTTCGATGCCTATACGATCGCCTTCGGCATCCGCAACGTGCCGCGCATCGAGGTGGCCCTGTCAGAGGCCTATCGCGTGCTGAAGCCGGGCGGCAGGCTGCTCGTGCTGGAATTCTCCGAGGTTGAGATGCCGCTGCTCGACAAGGTCTACGAGGCCTGGTCGTTCAACGCGATCCCCCGGATCGGCGAATTCGTCGCCGGCGACGGAGAGCCATACCGGTATCTCGTCGAATCGATCGCCCGGTTTCCGAACCAGCAGAATTTCGGCGCCATGATCGGCAGGGCGGGCTTCGACCGCGTGACCTGGCGCAACTACTCCGGCGGCATAGCGGCGCTGCATTCCGGCTGGAAGCTGTGAGGCGGCACCTCGCATGAGCACAGTAGCCGCCTGGTTCCGGCTGGTCCGCGCCGGCTGGATCATGACCCGCGAGGGCGTGGTCGGCGCGCTGCCGGGCGACCAGCTCACCGGACCGCCCCGCACGGCATGGGGCATCGCGAAACTCCTTGCCCGGCGCACCACCCGGAGCCGTGAGCGCAGCCAACGCATGACGCGCGCGATCAACCGGCTCGGCCCCTCCTACGTCAAGCTCGGCCAGTTCCTCGCGACCCGGCCGGACGTCGTGGGTACCGATATCGCCCTCGACCTTGCCAACCTGCAGGACCGGATGGAGACATTTCCCACCGCGCTTGCGGTGGCGGAAATCGAAGAATCGCTCGGCAGGCCGGTGACCGAACTTTACGAGACGTTCGAGGAGCCGATCGCAGCGGCTTCGATCGCGCAGGTGCATCCGGCCACGATGATCCGCGACGGGATCCTGGAAGACGTCGCGGTCAAGGTCATCCGCCCCGGTGTCCGGCGGCGCTTCTACAACGACCTCGAAAGCTTCTTCCTCGCGGCGCGGCTGCAGGAACAGTTCGTTCGCTCCTCCCGCAGGCTGAAGCCGGTCGAGGTGACGAAGACCCTCGCCCAGACGACAAAGATCGAGATGGACTTGCGGCTGGAGGCGGCGGCGATCTCCGAGCTTGCGGAGAACACCAAGGGCGACCCGGGCTTCCGCGTCCCATGGGTGGATTGGGAGCGCACCGGCCGCGACGTCATCACCATGGAGTGGATCGCCGGCGTCAAGATGAACGACATCGACGGGTTGCGCGCTGCCGGGCACGATCTCGCGCAATTGGCGGCGACGCTCATCCAGTCCTTCCTGCGCCATACGCTGCGCGACGGCTTCTTCCACGCCGACATGCATCCCGGCAATCTCTTCGTCGAAGCCGACGGCACGATCGTTGCCGTCGATCTCGGCATCGCGGGACGCCTCGGCAAGAAGGAGCGGCGGTTCCTTGCCGAGATTCTCTACGGCTTCATCACGCGCGATTACCTGCGCGTGGCCGAAGTGCATTTCGAGGCCGGCTATGTGCCGCGCACCCATGACGTGCATGCCTTCGCGCAGGCCATCCGGGCCATCGGCGAGCCCATTCACGGCCAGCCAGCAGAGACGATCTCGATGGCGCGCCTGTTGACGCTTCTGTTCGAGGTGACAGAACTGTTCGACATGCAGACGCGCACCGAACTGGTGCTGCTGCAAAAGACCATGGTGGTGGTCGAGGGCGTGGCGCGCACGCTCGACCCGGCCTTCAACATGTGGCGGACGGCCGAGCCGGTGGTGGGCGACTGGATCAGGGCCAATCTCGGCCCGCGCGGTATGCTGGACGACGCGCGCGAGGGGCTGGGCGCCATGGTGTCGCTGGCGCGCCAGGCACCGGAACTGGCTGCGCGCACCGAGCGCCTGTCACGCGAGATCGATGCCATGGCCGAGAACGGGCTGCGCTTCGACGACGAAACCGCGCACAAGATCGGCCGGGCGGAGGCGCGCCACACGCGCTCCGGCCGCATCGCGCTGTGGGTGATCGCTGCAACGCTGGTCTGGATCGCGTGGCAGATGGCGTGATAGCATTGACAGCAGTGCTAGCACTCACTAGCTTATGTGGGCAAAGGAAACGCTTTTGGCTGCGCTGACGATCAGGAACATCGACGATGAAACCAAGCAGGCCTTGCGGCTGCGTGCTGCCAGGCATGGCGTTTCGATGGAACAGGAAGTCCGCACCATTCTGAAGAACGCCGTACTTTCAAGCCACCCGAAAGAACGCAGCGACGAGAGGCCGGGGCGGAACTTCTACGAATCCATCCGTGAACTGGTCGAACCTTACGGGGGATTTGACTTGGACATTCCCGAACGTTCCAAGGATATGCGTGACCCGCCCGTGTTCGAGTAGACATGCTGGTATTGGACACCAACGTCGTATCCGAATTGTTTCGGCCAAGCCCTGCCCCTGCTGTCGTCGATTGGTATGTGAGTCAATTTCCTGAAGATCTCTTCGTAACCGCGATCACGAAAGCCGAATGTCTTCTGGGAGTCGAATTGATGGCGGCGGGTCGGAGAAGAGATGGCCTAGCCTCGGCGATCAAGACGTTCTACGAGGATCGCCTGATTACACCTGTTCTCCCGTTTGGCGCTCTTGAGGCTGAGCATTTCGTGGAGATCGTGGTGTATCGAAGATCGACGGGCAGGCGCATCGGGGAGTTCGATGCGCAGATTGCCGCGATCACCCGGTCCCGCGGTTTTTCCATCGTCACCCGCAACGTCGACGATTTCACGGAGTGCGGTGTCACGGTGATCAATCCCTGGGAGACCGCATGACCCTTTCCGGTAAACGCGTCCTGCTCATCATCGGCGGCGGCATCGCGGCCTATAAATGCCTCGACCTGATCCGCAGGCTTCGCGAGCGCGGAGCTGCCGTGCGCTGCGTGATGACGAAGGGCGCGCAGGAATTCATCACGCCGCTGTCCGTCGGAGCCCTGTCTGCCGACCACGTCTTCACCGACCTTTTCGACCGGCAGGACGAGCATGATGTCGGGCATATCAGGCTGTCGCGCGAGGCGGACCTCGTCGTCGTCGCGCCGGCCACCGCCGACCTGATGGGCAAGATGGCCAACGGGCTTGCCGACGACCTCGCCTCGACGACGCTGATGGCGACCGACAAGCCGGTGCTTGTGGCGCCGGCGATGAACCCGCGCATGTGGGCCCACGCCGCCACGCGGCGCAACCATGAAACGCTGAAGCGCGAAGGCATCCATTTCGTCGGACCCGGCAAGGGCGAGATGGCGGAAAGCGGAGAGGCTGGCGATGGCCGCATGGCCGAGCCGTTGGAAATCGTTGCGGCGGTCGAAACCCTTCTCGACGGGAAGCCGAAACCGCTCGCAGGCAAGAAAGTCGTGGTGACCTCCGGGCCGACCCACGAGCCGATCGACCCGGTGCGCTACATCGCCAATCGTTCGTCGGGAAAGCAGGGCCACGCGATCGCCGAGGCGCTTGCGAGGCTTGGTGCCGATGTCCGTCTCATTGCAGGACCGGTGGCGATAGCCGACCCCGCAGGCGTGACGGTCATGCGGGTGGAGACCGCGCGCCAGATGAAGGACGCCGTGCTTGCATCCCTGCCCGCCGATGCCGGCGTCTTCGTCGCGGCGGTCGCCGACTGGCGCACCGAGGGCGAGGCAGGGCAGAAGATGAAAAAGCAGGAAGGCAAGGGGCCGCCCGCGCTGCAGATGGTCGAGAACCCCGACATCCTCGCCACCGTCGGACACCACGAGAACCGCCCTGCCCTGGTGATCGGTTTTGCCGCCGAAACCGGCGACCTTGTCGAGAATGCGCGCAGCAAGCTTGCAAGGAAGGGCGCCGACCTGATCGTTGCCAACGACGTGTCGCATGACAGCGGCGTCAACGCTTCGGGCGTGATGGGCGGAGACCGCAATCTCGTGCGCATCGTGTCGGTGGGGGGCGTCGAAGAATGGCCGGAAATGAGCAAGGACGACGTCGCCCGCAAGCTGGCTGATCTGATCGCGGAGCGCCTCGGGCGTGGGTGAGCCTGTCGGCCTCGTGAAGAGCCGCCGCGGCGTCTATCCGGGCTTGTTGCTGATCTACCAGGGCCGGCCTCCGCCTCGCCAGGCTTCGGCGAAGTGTCCCCGGGTTCCCTTCGATTCAGACGTATATTTCCCCTCCAGGTGGATTTCGTACGCCCATTCGGGCTAAAAGTCCTTTGATTTGCCCGTAGAACTCAAATGCCGGGGGCAAGACAGGCGACAATTTTCCGTCGCTCTACGATGGGCAACAAGGAGGGACCAACGATGTTCAAGACATTCGTGATCAACCCGCCGGTCTTTTTTGGCTCCGTCGCCATCATTGGCCTGTTTCTGGCAATAGGCATCGTGATGCCTGACCGCGCGGACGCCATTTTCGGTGGCTTGCAGGCCAACATTCTTGCGAGTTTCGGCTGGCTCTACCTGCTCTCGGTGGGCATTTTCCTTGCCGCCGTGCTGCTGTTCTGCCTCGGGCGCTTTGGTCAATTGAAACTTGGCCCAGATGATTCAACGCCGGATTTCCGCTTCGTGTCGTGGATCGCGATGCTGTTTGCCGCCGGCATGGGCATCGGCCTGATGTTCTACGCCGTCGGTGAGCCGATGACCCATTTTCTGGCCCCGCCGACCGCAGAACCGGGCTCGATCGCGGCGATGCGCGAATCGATGTCGGTGACGTTTTTCCACTGGGGCATTCATGCCTGGGCGATCTATGCCGTCGTCGGCCTGTCGCTGGCCTATTTCGGCTATCGCTACAACCTGCCGCTGACGATCCGGTCGGGCCTCTATCCCCTTCTCAAGGAGCGGATCAACGGACCTATCGGCCATGTCGTCGACATCTTCGCGATCGTTGGCACCATGTTCGGCATCGCCACCTCGCTCGGCCTCGGCGTGAGCCAGATCAATGCCGGCCTAAACTACCTGACCGGCATTCCGATCGGGCCCGGCGTACAACTTCCCCTGATCGCCGTGATCACCGCGCTGGCCACGATCTCGGTGGTGACCGGGCTCGACAAGGGCGTGCGCATCCTGTCGGAAACCAATCTCGTCGTCGCGATCGTCCTGATGCTCTTCGTGCTCGTGGTTGGGCCGACGGCACAGCTATTCCGCGACTTCGTGCAGAATCTCGGGCTCTATCTCGACACGCTGGTGCTGCGCACCTTCAACATCTACGCCTACGAGCCGACGCCCTGGGTCGATGCCTGGACACTGTTCTACTGGGCGTGGTGGATTTCCTGGTCGCCCTTCGTCGGCATGTTCATCGCGCGGATTTCGCGTGGCCGTACGGTGCGGGAGTTCATCGTTGCCGTGCTCTTCATTCCCGCGGGCTTCACCTTCTTCTGGATGACCGTCTTCGGTAACACGGCGATCTTCGTCGACACGGGAGTGGCGGCCGGTGAACTGGGCGCGGCGGTGGCGGCGGATGTGTCGGTCGGCCTGTTCCAGTTCTTCCAGTATCTGCCGTTTCCGGCTTTGACGTCGACGCTCGCGGTGATCCTGGTCGCCGTGTTCTTCATCACCTCTTCGGATTCCGGTTCACTCGTCGTCGACTCGATCGCCGCTGGTGGCGAAACCGAGACGACGACGGGCCAGCGTGTGTTCTGGTGCGTGCTCGAGGGTGTCGTTGCGGCAAGCCTGTTGCTGGCCGGCGGGCTTGGCGCATTGCAGTCGGCAACGATTGCGAGCGCCCTGCCCTTCACCTTCGTCATGCTGGCGCTGGTCTGGGCGCTTTTCAAGGGCATGCGTGCCGACGTTGCGCAGCAGGAAGCCCATGTCGGCGTGAGTTCGCCGCCGACGCAGCCTGCTTCCGGCCTGACGTGGCAGCGCCGGCTTGCGCTGATGTTGCATGCGCCTGAGCGCAAGGAGATCGAAGCCTTCATCGCAGGCGACGTGCGGGCCGCGCTCGACCAGGTTGCCAAGGAGCTCACCCAACGCGGTCGTGATGCGCATGTGCTCGAAGAGGAAAACGGGGCGGTGGCGCTGCGCTCTCCTGCGGAAGGGGTGCGCGATTTCCTGTATGGCGTCAGCCTGGCCGAGCACCGCCTGCCGTTCTTCTCGACGGTTGGAGCGGGCAAGCCGGAGTATCGCTACGAGGCGAGAACCTACTTCTCGAGCGGCGGGCGCGGTTATGACGTCATGGGTATGACCCGCGATCAGTTGATCCACGACGTCCTGGTGCAGTTCGAGCGCTACCTCAACCTCGTGCAGTCGCCGGAGACCCAGTTGGTGCATGGGGCACCGGAGCACGAAGTCCAGCTCTGAGCAGCCGGATCGGGCACCTCCGGGCGAACCCGCCCGGAGGTCACCCCTCGTGCAGCATGATGAGGTTGCCGCAGGTGTCGTCGAAGATGGCCATGGTCGGTGCGCCTTCCTGGCGGGTCGGAGTGCCCTGAAAGACCACGCCCAGACCCTTGAGCCGCTCATATTCGGCGATCACATCATCGCAGCCGAGCGACGTCAGCGGAATGCCGTGGTCGTAGAGCGCTTTTTGATACGTCCTGGCGAACTCGTAGCCGGCCGGCTCCAGCGACAGCATCGCGCCTGAGCCGTCGGCCGCCTGGATGGTCAGCCACCGATACTCGCCGGCCGGAAAGTCCTGGTGCTTCACGAAGCCGAGCGTGCCGACGTAGAAATCCTCGGCGCGTTGCTGGTCCGACACGATGATGGATGTGAGGTTGCAACGTATCATATCGCGGTCTCCCTTGGTTGTCCTTGCTTCACCACGCGCCCGAGCGCTCGTCGACGAGGTGGATGATGGAGGCCGGGCTCGATACCCAGAACCCCTTGAAGTCTTCACCGAGCGATTCGATCTCGTCGCATCGCACAACGCCTGCCTGCCGCAGGTGGCTGGCGGCGGCTTGCTTGTCGTCGGTGACGATTTCCAGCCACAGTTCCGCCTGGCTCATGGCCGGCGCCCGGTCGATCCAGAGCTGGCATCCGCCGAAGACGAAGCCGACAGACGGTTCATGTCCCTCGACTTGCGGCAGGCCGATCACGTCGCGATAGAACCGTACCGTCGCGTCGTATTGATGCGGCGGCACCTTCAGGGCGATGTTGCGGCCGCCTGAAAAATTCGGGCTCATGATATCCTCGTCAGATCGGGTTCTCGTTCAAAAAGTTCGTCGAGAAGGTCGAGCCACATCGACCAGCCGGTTCTCAACAGTTCGGCATCCTCATCGCTGGGCGCGGGGCCATTCCATCCGTTGTGCAGTTCGAGCCGCGATCGTCCTTCCGCCGCGTCTCGAAAGACAAGCGCGACAAACTCGTCGGCGTATGGGCTGGGATCGTCGCTTTCGATGGCGAATGTGAACTTGATGAAGTGATGCGGCAGCAGCGTCAGATATTTGCCTGAATGGACGAAGGTCTCGCCGTCGTCGCCGTCGGTCTCGACGCGAAAACGGCCGCCGACGCGCAAGTCGGATACCAGCCGCCCGAACCAGCGATTGAGAATTCCTGCATCGGTCCAGGCCGTGTACAGCGCCGCGGGCGAGGCGGCAAAGTCCCGCTCGACCGTGATTATGTGCTCGGGCATTACACCTGCTTCGGTGGTCAGAGCAAAACGCTCGCGATAGACCGCCTCCATGCGTGCGTGGGTCGACCAGAAGCCGCGCGGCTGATCGCCGTTGAGGACATCCTCAAGGACGCCCAGATGCGCGTCCCATCCACTCGCCACGCTGACCATCGTGTCACTATCGGCAAGGCGCCGATGGGTGACGACCAGCAGGACGTCGTTTCCGTCGGGAAAGAGTTCGAACGTCACTTCGCTGGCGCCACGGTCGCCGGGCCAGCTATAGGCGAGCGTGCGCGGCGGGTCCCATTGCGTGACGGTTCCCGGAAGCGGCGGGCTGTTCTCAAAGGCCTTGTAGCGATCCGGCGTTGGCTCATGCGAAAGCTCCGCATGGCGGAAAAGATGCTCGACCGCGCCGCCATTGCGCGGCTCCATGGGACCGGCGGCAAGCCATTTGCGGCGCTTTTCGGAATCGGTGAGATAGTCCCAGATACGCTCCGCGGGACCGGGAAGCAGCCGCTCGATCCTGACAGTGGCATCGGCGACGATCGTTCCGACGCCACCTTCAGTTCGGTCGGTCATGGCGCGCTCCTACCCCTCAACCAGCACCGCGAGCCCATCCAGCATCCGCGTCCATCCCGCCTTCGTCTGCTCGCCCCATTCGGCGAAGATCGCCGGCGACATCTCACTGGTCAGGGTGAGTTCGCACCCGGTGTCGAGCCGCACTATCTCGATCGTCACGCGATCGTATTCGGGGCTGATCGACGGAACGGCAAAGGTGAAGACCAATCGCCTCGGGCGATCGATCTCGAGATATTCACCGACATGCTCCAGGTCACCATTCGCGTCGCGCCTGACGAAGGAGAACGTGCCGCCGACACGCGCATCAACCCGCGCGCTGACGATCTCGCCATTCTGGTCACTGAAGATCCATCGTCTGGCGATCTCCGGCACGATCCAGGAGTCGAAGACACGCTCGGACGACGCGGCAAAGCGGCGCTTGACCTGCAGGGAGACTGTTTCAGTCGTCATTTTCGGGTCCTCCCACTTGTTCGTCCTCGGCGCGCAACAACGCCTCCAGCGTATCGAGCTGAGCCGTCCAGAAGCGCTGGTAATATCTCAGCCACGCTTCGGCCTCGGCCAAACGTGCAGCTTCGAGGCGGCAGAAATGCGTGCGGCCGCGGATTTCGCGACGGACCAGCCCCGCCGTTTCGAGCACCCTGACATGCTTGGAGGCTCCGGCGAGGCTCATTGAAAACGGGGCGGCAAGCGCGCTGACGCTGCGCTCGCCTGCCGACAGGTCCCGCAGCATTGCGCGACGCGTCGAATCGGAAAGCGCGTGAAACACCGCGTCGAGATGTTGTTGCTCAACCATGTGGTTTAATTAATCGGCGCGCGGATTAAAGTCAACCAGATGGTTTATCTTATTCGATTTTCAGGCGTCGATCGCCATCCTGCGCAGGACGGGCCTGCGGCCACGCGGCTTGGCGTCGTCGAGGGAAAAGGCGTCAAGAACGGCGACATCCGCCGCCTGAGCATCTGCCTCGCTGGATGCATGGATGACCGCCAGCGGCTCGCCTTTCGCAAGCTGGGCGCCGATGGGCGCGAGAGCCGTGATGCCAACGGAATGGTCGATCACATCGTCAGGTCGGGTGCGCCCGCCACCCAGCGCCACGACCGCAAGGCCGATCTGGCGCGATTCGATGGCGGCGACGAAGCCGTCCCGCTTTGCCAGGACGGGGCGCACCACGGAAGCCTTCGGCAAGTGCTTCTCATGGTTTTCGACGAAGTCGGCCGGACCGCCCAGCGCCGCCACCATATGCCCGAAGATTTCCGCGCCGCGACCACTTGCCAGGGCCTCACCGGCGCGGGCCGCCGCTTCCTGATGGGTTTTCGCGATGCCCGCCGAAAGAAGCATCTCGCCTGCCAGGGCGAGCGTCACCTCTTCCAGTCGGCGGTCGCGGAGCCGGCCGGTGAGGAAATCGACCGCGTTGGCCACTTCCACGGCGTTTCCGGCGGCACTTGCCAGGGGTTGGTCCATGTCGGTGATCAATGCCGTCGTCGCAAGGCCCGCGCCGCTGGCGACCTCGACGAGGCTCTGCGCGAGCGAGGCAGCGCCCTTGATCGTCGGCATGAACGCCCCGTTGCCCGCCTTGACGTCGAGCACCAGCGACTGCAGCCCGGCCGCGAGCTTCTTCGACAGGATCGATGCGGTGATCAGCGGGATCGATTCCACCGTGCCGGTGACATCGCGGATGGCGTAGAAGCGCTTGTCTGCCGGTGCGAGGTCGGCGGTCTGCCCGATGATGGCGCAGCCGACGTCGCGCACGACCTGGCGGAACCGGGACTTGTCCGGCTGGCTGACATAACCGGGTACGGAATCCATCTTGTCGAGCGTGCCACCGGTGTGGCCGAGACCGCGCCCCGAGATCATCGGCACATAAGCGCCGCAGGCGGCGACGATGGGGGCCAGCATCAGCGAAACATTGTCGCCGACGCCGCCGGTGGAGTGCTTGTCCGCGACGGGGCCGGGAAGATCGGACCAGTCGAGCACCGAGCCGGAATCGCGCATCGCCAACGTCAGTGCGACCGCCTCGTCACGGTTCATCCCGTTGAGGAAAATCGCCATCGCCAGCGCCGCGACCTGCCCTTCGGAAAAGGAGCCGCGCGCCAGCCCGTCGACGAACGCGGCGATGTCTTCGGCGGCGAGGGACTTGCCATCGCGCTTCTTCCGGATGATCTCCTGGGGGAGCATGGTCAGCTTGCCCACGAAGGGTGGCGCTCTACGTTGCCCCCCTCTGTCCTGCCGGACATCTCCCCCACAAGGCGGGAGATTGGCTGTCTCGAAGGATTTCGCCTATCGCAGGCGTTGCAAAAAAACCGATGCCGCCGAAATTGCTGATCTCCCCCCTCGTGGGGGAGATGTCCGGCAGGACAGAGGGGGGCGCGAGGGAACGCGACGCTTGCCCCTGTCACCAAATTATCCATCCAGTCCGCCATCGGAAAACATCTGCTTGAGGATGGTGGCGAGACGTTCGCCACCGCGTGGCGCCATGTCCTTGGTTTCCTCGTGCGACAGTTCCTGGCCGGTCATCCCGGCCGCGAGATTGGTGATGACCGAGCAGGCGGCGACCTTCAGGCCGAGGAACCGCGCGACGATGACTTCGGGCACTGTCGACATGCCAACGGCGTTCGCGCCCATGATACGCGCCATGCGGATTTCCGCCGGCGTCTCGAAGGACGGACCCGAGAACCACATGTAGACGCCCTGATGAAGCGGCGTGCCGGTTTCCTCGGCAGCCTTCTCGAAGGCGGCGCGCATGCGCAGGTCATAGGCTTCCGTCAGCCCAACGAAGCGTTTGTCGGTCGGCTCTCCGAAAAGCGGGTTGGTGCCAGAGAAGTTGATGTGATCGTTGATCAGCATCACCGAACCCGGCTCCATGTCCGGTTCCAGGGAGCCGGCGGCATTGGTCAGGATCAGCCGTTCGATGCCGATGCCGGCAAGCGCCTCGAGAGCCGGACGCATCGCGGCCGGGTTGCCGTGTTCGTAATAATGCGAGCGGCCGGCCAGCATGATCACCGGCGTGCCGGACAGATTGCCGGCAACGAGCTGCCCGGCATGTCCAGTGACGCCGCTTTGCGGAAAGACCGGCAACTCGCCGTAGGAAATCCGCACGGCGTCCGTGACCTCGGCGACGAGGCCACCGAGCCCGGAGCCCAACACCATGGCGGTCTTGGGCGTGCGGCCCTCCAGCGTCTCGGTGATCCTGGCAATGGTGCGGTTCATTTCAGCGTATCTCCGGCAAATCCGAGCGGCAGGATTTCCGCCATGGTCATGGTCTGGACAACGCCGGTCTGGTCGCACAAGTGTAGCCTGGCATCCGGCCCGGCAAATTCGGCGAGACGCTGGCGACAGCCGCCGCACGGCGTGATGCGGTCCATCTTTTCCGCGACCACCGCGATCTCGGTGATACGGCCGCCGCCACCCATGACGTAGTGGCCGAGAGCCGTGGTCTCGGCGCACCAGCCTTCCGGAAACGAGGCAACCTCGATGTTGGCACCGGCATAGACCCTGCCGTCCTCGGTGCGGATCGCGGCGCCCACGGGAAACTTCGAATAAGGCGCGTGGCATTTCGCCATGGCTTCGCGCGCGGCGAGGAACAGATCATGCGACATTTGTCACCGCTCCTTGACGTAGGGCACGCCGCCGGCTCGCGGCGGGATCGCCTTGCCGATGAAGCCGGCAAGCAGGATCACAGTGAGCACATAGGGCAGCGCCTGGAAGAATTGTACCGGGACGCGGCCGACGATCGGCAGCGGGGTGCCCTGAAGGCGGATTGCCAGTGCGTCGAGGAAGCCGAAGAGCAGGCAGGCGAACATCGCCGGGACTGGGCGCCATTTGGCAAAGATGAGGGCGGCAAGCGCGATGTAGCCCTTGCCCGCCGTCATGTCCTTGACGAAGCCGGCATTCTGGGCGAGCGCGAGGTAGGTGCCGGCAATGCCGCACAGGATGCCGGTGATGATCACCGCGCGGTAGCGCAGCCATGTGACCGAGATGCCGGCGGTGTCGACGGCGGCCGGGTTTTCGCCGACGGCGCGCAGGCGCAGGCCGAAGCGGGTGCGGAACAACACCCACCAAGTCACGAACACCATGAAGAATCCGAAATAGGCCAGGATCGAATGGCCGGAGATCAGCTCCTGGTAGATATAGCCGATCCCGGGAATGCCACCGATTTCCTCGGCGAATGGCAGGGTGACGGCGCCGAAACGGCCCTCTGCGCTGAGCGACGGCGTGCGGCCGCCCTGACTGAACCAGGCCTGGCCGAGTATGATCGTCGAGCCGGCGGCGATGAAGTTGATCGCCACGCCGGAGACGATCTGGTTGCCGCGATGCGTGATCGAGGCAAAGCCGTGCACCAGCGCCAGGAAGCCCGAGACCAGGATGGCGGCGCCGAGCCCCGCCCAGGCCGAGCCGTAGACGGCCGCAGCCGCGCCGGAGGCGAAGGCGCCAGCCAGCATCTTGCCTTCCAGGCCGATGTCGAAGATGCCTGCACGCTCCGAAAACAGCCCGGCGAGGCAGGCCAGCAGCAACGGGATCGAGAGGCGGACGGTGGAGTCGAGGACGACGACGGCGACGCTGAAGAAGTCCATCTCACGCCCCCTCGCGCTTTGCAGCCGTCACGCCCATGCTCCGTGGACTGAGGCTGGCGAAGAACGCCTGGATCGACGGCCGGAACATGTTCTCCAGCGCGCCTGCAAACAGGATGACGAGGCCCTGGATGATGACGATCATGTCGCGGCTGATCGACGGCATCTCGAAGGCAAGCTCGGCGCCGCCCTGATAGAGCATGCCGAACAGCATCGCCGCCGGCACGATGCCCGCCGGATGCGAACGGCCCATCAGCGCCACGGCGATGCCGACGAAACCGGCGCCGGTGACGAAGTCGAGCTGCAGCCGGTTCTGGTCGCCCATCACCGGGTTGAGCGCCATCATGCCGGCCAGAGCGCCGGAGATCATCATCGTGATGATGACGATGCGCGCCTCGCCGATGCCCGCATATCGCGCCGCCTTGGGACTGAATCCTTGCGTCCTGATCTCGTAGCCGAGCCTGGTGCGCCAGATGAGAAGCCATACGAGGAACGCGCAGACGAGCGCCAGAAGGAAGGAAACGTTGAACGGCGACGACCGCACCGCGAAGCCGAGGGATTCCATCAGCCAGTTGAGCTTGGGCAACTGCCCGCCTTCCAGGAAGGTGCGGGTCTGAGGCGCCATCGAGCCCTGCGGCTTGAGCATGCCGACGAGCAAATAGACCATCAGGCTCGCAGCGATGAAGTTGAACATGATGGTGGTGATGACGATGTGCGAACCGCGCTTGGCCTGCAGATAGGCCGGAATGAATGCCCAGGCGGCGCCGATCGCGGCGGCGCCGAGGATTGCCAGCGGGAAGGTCAGCCACCATGGCAGAATGGAATCGAAGGTGAGGCACACCAGCGCCACGCCAAGCCCGCCGACATAGGCCTGGCCCTCGCCGCCGATGTTGAAAAGCCCACCATGGAATGCGACCGCCACGGCGAGGCCGGTGAAGATGAAGCTTGTCGAATAGTAGAGCGTGTAGGCGATGTTGCGGCCGCCGCCGAACGCGCCATCGACCATGATGGCAGCGGCGCTGAACGGGTTTTCGCCGACCAGCAGAACGACGAGACCGGCCACCGCGAATGCGACGATCAGGTTGATCAGCGGGATGAGACCATAATCGGCCCAGGCGGGAAGCTTCGCGTATGGGCTGCTCATTCGGCTGCCTCCCGGCCCTGCGCATAGCGCGCCAATCGTTCGGCCAACGTACCGGTGTGAAGCTCGAACATATGATTGTCCCGATCGTAGAAATACAGCGACCGCCCTTCGCCCTCGACGCGCGGACGCGGCGGGCGCATGTCGAGGCCGAGGTCCTTCACCCGGGCGACGCATTTGTCGAAGTCGGCGTCGTCGATCTTGAAGGCAACGTGGTTGTAGCTGCGCGACGGCAGCGGCTCGCCTTCCATGATCGCTACCCACAGGTCGCCGATCAGGAAGAACTTTTCAGGTGATACGGAGAACGTGTCGTCACCGCTGGAGTAGACCTCTCGCGCCTCCAAGACTTCTGTCAGGATTTTGGTCATCGGCTCCAGATCGCGGACGATGAAGGTCATGTGCGATAGCCCTTCGATCACTCAGCAGCCTCCCGGCCTTCCACACCGGCCATCAGCAGGCCGAGTTCGCCTTCGGTGGCCTCGGGGCCGCGCTCGCCGACGATGCGGCCATCGAACATCACCAGGATGCGGTCGGATAGCGAGCGGATCTCGTCGAGTTCGACCGAGATGAGCAGCACCGCCTTGCCGGCGTCGCGCATGTCGATGAGGCGCTTGTGGATGAACTCGATGGCGCCGACATCGACGCCTCGGGTCGGCTGGCCGACGATCAGGACGCCGGGGTCCTTCTCCATCTCGCGCGCGAGCACGATCTTCTGCTGGTTGCCGCCGGAAAAGTTCGCCGTCTTGAGCCGTTCGTTGCCGGGGCGGATGTCGTATTTCTCGATCTTCTCGCGCGCGTCGGCGCGGATCGCCTCGATGTTGAGGAAGGGTCCGTTCAGATACTGGGCGTGATCGTGATAGCCGAGGATCGAATTCTCGTATTCCTCGAATGGCAGGACCAGTCCCACATAATGCCTGTCTTCCGGCACGTGCGCGAGCCCGCGGTCGCGCAGCTCACCGGGATCGGCCGCACCCATGATGTCGATGGGCTTGCCGTCGAGCGTCACGCTGCCGGACTCGGCCTTGCGGATGCCCGCGATCGTCTCAAGCAGTTCCGACTGGCCGTTGCCGGCCACCCCTGCGATGCCGACGATCTCGCCGGCGCGCACGTCGAACGACACATCGCTGACCATCGTCACGCCACGGGAATCCGTCACCGTGAGGTTCTTCACCGACAGCTTGAATTCTCCGGCCTTGCTTTCCTGCTTCTCGACCTGAAGCAGCACGCGGCGGCCGACCATGAGTTCGGCAAGTTCCTCGACGGTGGTCTCCGACGTCTTGCGGGTGGCGACCATCTCGCCCTGCCGCATGACCGAGACGTTGTCGGTGATCGCCATGATCTCACGCAGCTTGTGCGTGATCAGCACGATGGTCTTACCCTCGTTCTTGAGCTGAGCGAGGATGCGGAAAAGATGGTCGGCCTCGGAGGGTGTCAGAACGCCGGTGGGCTCGTCGAGGATCAGGATTTCGGCGCCGCGATAGAGCGCCTTCAGGATCTCGACGCGCTGCTGGAGGCCGACCGGCAACTCCTCGATGATCGCACCGGGGTTCACCTCCAGCCCGTAATCCTTCTCCAACCGCACCAGTTCGGAGCGCGCCTTGGTGATCGAGGCGTTGAGCAGCGCCTCTCCTTCGGCACCGAGGATGATGTTCTCCAGCACCGTGAAATTCTGCACCAGCATGAAATGCTGGTGCACCATGCCGATCCCTGCCGCGATGGCGTCGCTGGGCGTGTCGATCGTGATCGGCTTGCCGTCGACGCGGATCTCGCCGCTGTCGGCCTGGTAGAAGCCGTAAAGGATCGACATCAGCGTAGACTTGCCGGCGCCGTTTTCGCCAATGATCCCGTGGATGGTGCCGCGCGGGATTTCCAGGTGAATGTTCCGATTGGCGTGAACCGCGCCGAAACTCTTGTTTATGCCGACAAGTTCGATCGCAGCTTCTGCCATGCGACGGACGAGCCCCTCTTTTTTATCGTTTGGTCAAACCATCTAACATGGGCGGTTTCGGCTTGCCAATCCGCCACGCGAGACTTGCGCGCGCTTCACTCTCGACAAATGCGCGTACCCTTGTCAATTTCGCCGCCATGAAAACGGACGCGATCGCTTCATTCACCTTCAACACCACACCGTCGCTCGTCTTCGAGGCGGGTGCGGCGCGGCGCCTGGGCGCGATCGCGGGCAAGCGGCTTGGCCGATCCGTGCTCTTCGTCACGGATCCGGGGCTGAAGACCCTCGGCCTGTGCGATCCGGCGGTGGTGTCCCTGCAATCGGAAGGGATCAGCGTCGCGATGTTCGATGCGGTCGAGGCCGATCCTTCGCAGGCCACGCTGATGAAGGCGGTGGAAGCCGGGCGGACGGCGGGTGCGACCGGCGTGGTCGGTTTCGGCGGCGGCTCTTCGCTCGATGTCGCAAAGCTGGCGGCACTGCTCGTCGGTTCCGGCGAGGCTCTGGACGCTGCGTGGGGCGTCGGCCAGGCGAAAGGGCCGCGCCTGCCGCTGGTGCTGGTGCCGACGACGGCGGGCACCGGATCGGAGGTGACGCCGGTCTCGATCATCACGGTCGGCGAGGAGGAGAAGCGCGGCGTCTCGTCGCCGGTGATCCTGCCGGATCTCGCTGTCCTGGATGCCGAACTGACGCTCGGCCTGCCACCAGCGATCACGGCGGCCACGGGTGTCGACGCGATGGTGCATGCGATCGAGGCCTATGCCTCGAAGAACGCCAACAACAATCCGCTGTCGCGGATGCTGGCACGGCAGGCGCTGCAATTGCTGGGTGCCAATATCGAGACCGCCGTGTCCGATGGGCGCAATGTCGAAGCCCGGGGCAACATGCTGCTGGGCTCGATGCTCGCCGGTCAGGCCTTCGCCAATTCCCCGGTCGCCGCCGTGCATGCGCTCGCCTATCCGATCGGCGGCACGTTTCACATTCCCCACGGGCTTTCCAATGCACTTGTGCTGCCGCATGTGTTGCGCTTCAACGCGCCCGATGCCGCGCGGCTCTATGCCGAAATCGCGCCGGATGCCTTTCCGCATCTGGCGCGCGAGGAAAGCATGCAGTCGCGATGCGCGGCGTTCATCGAGGAACTGTCGGCACTGTCGATGCGCGTGGGCCTGCAGCCGCGATTGCGCGATGTCGGCATCGGCGAGGACGCGCTTGGCAAGATGGCCGCCGACGCGATGAAGCAGCAGCGGCTGCTCGTCAACAACCCGCGCGAGGTCGGCGAGGCCGATGCGCTGGCGATCTATCGGGCTGCGTGGTGACTGACCGCCCTTCTCCCTCCATGCGCGACGACTATCGCGCCTTCCGCACCATAACCACGCGTTGGATGGACAACGACCTCTACGGCCACATGAACAATGTCGTGCATTACTCGCTGTTCGACACGGCGGTGAATGGCTGGCTGATCGAGGAAGGCGTGCTCGACATCCATCGCGGTGCGCAGATCGGGCTGGTTGTGGAGACCGGATGCCGATATTTTGCCGAGATGGGATTTCCCGACGTGGTGACCGCCGGTATCAGGGTCGCCCGTCTCGGGAGCTCGTCGGTGCGCTACGAGGTTGGCCTTTTCCGCAACGAGGAATCGACCGCAGCGGCGGAGGGTTTCTTCGTGCATGTCTATGTCGACCGGCAGACCCGCAAGCCGATCCCGCTTGAAGCCCCGTTGCGGAGCGCGCTCGAAAGGATCGTCTCATGAGCAACGACATGCGCATTGTCCAGCTCGAGGTGCTGACGACGCATCAGGAAAAGACGATTGCCGAGCTTTCCGAACAGATCGCCGAGCAGTGGAAGGTGATCGACAAGATGCAGCGCAAGCTCGATGCGTTGACCGGCCGGTTCCTGGCGCTGGAGGACCAGAGCGCGCCGGACGTTCCGATCACCAAGCCACCGCACTGGTAGTTGCGGACAGGAGCCAGTCATGAACGCCAATGACCGCATGGCACGTGCTGAAGACTACGTTTTCGGGCTGATGGACGAGCGTGAGCGCGAACGCGCCGAACGCGACATGGAGGTCGACGCTGAGTTCCGCGAATGCGTCATGGTGCTGGCGGATCGACTGCGCAGGCTCCATCGCGCCAAGGGTGCGGCCCCGATGTCGGATACGGACTGGGACGCGATCACCCAAGGAATTGCCGGCCTGCCGCAGATGGGTGGGGTCGACGCATCCGTGCGCATGTCCGGGCCACGCTTCTCCGGGATGGCCTTCGCGTCGCCCGACACGGACCGCAAGGGCATGCTCGGCATCAAGCGGCCGGGAGCCCAGCAATTGGGCGGCTGGCGGGGCATCGTCGTCGCCGCCGCGCTCGCCGCAGCCCTGGCGCTGGGCTACGCGGCCGGCCAGGGCACCGTCGTCGCCAGCGGCCCCGTTGCCGTCGCAATGCTGCAGGACGATGCCGGCATGCCCGGAATGCTCGTCGAGACTTTCGAAGACGGTGCGCTGCGCATCCTGCCTCTGGCCGAGATTGGCCTGAGTGACGGCGAAATGGTGCGGCTGTGGACGCAGCGCGACGGCGAAGCCATGCCGCTCGCCACCTTGTCGACGGTGGAAGAGACGGTGGTGCAGGCGCCGCGCATCGATGGTTCGGCGAGCGGGCGCTTCTTCCAGCTCACGGTTGAAACGGCCGCCGACGGACCCGCACCGGAAGGGCGCGTGCTGTTCAGTGGCGAGGCTGTCTCAGCCCCCGGCTGAGGCCCGCCATGCAGGCAAGCCCGACCAGGGCCGTGGCGGCGAGGAAGACGCCGAAGCCTGCCCAGCCGAAACGCTCGGCCATGAACGCGGCGACCGGTGGACCGAAAAGCGTGCCGATACCGCCGGCCTGCGCGACCAGGCCGAACGCGACGGAGACCGACCCACCGGCTGGCGTGAGGAAAGGAACGGCGGCGAATTGCGACGATGCGATCACCGCTCCCGATATCGCCAGAAGGAGCGCGCACGCGGTCGCCACCAGCGGGTCCGAACTCGTGAACGCAGGCGCCGCGACCACGGCACAGACGAGGAAGCCTGCGACCGCCAGCCGCGCCATGAAAGACGCCTGCCTGCCGCGCACCAGCACGCTGGCCAGGAAGTTGCCGAGGGGCACGGACAGGGCGATGACGCCCGCCGACACAAAATAGTGCGCGCCCTCACCCGCCACGAAGGCCGGCATGAAGGTGAACATCGGCACGGACATTACCACGAAGGCGCCGAAACCAGCGGCGAGAAGCAACACCTCGCGTGACAGGGTCGGCAGGATACCGCCGGTGCTTCCGGCACTCGCCGCCACGGGTATGCCGCGAAGCGCAAGCAATGCGGCGGCGGCGAAAAGCGCAAACAGCAGCGTCATCGACAACAGGAACAGCGGTGGTGCGAATGACGGCAACATTGCCAGCGCGATAAAGTCGGACACCGCGAAGCCCAGCGGCACGAAGCCGCTCCAGATCGCCAACACTGACCCTTTCCAGGACGATGGCGAGATCGCGCTCAGCACCGTCGGCAGCCCGACGCACAGGGCCAGGTAGCCGACAGCCTCGACGAGGCGCGCGGCGAAGATCGGCACCGGCGATGTGGCGTACGACAAACCGATGCCCCCGGCGATCAACGCGGTCGCGCCGAGCAGGATCGACGACTGCAGGCCGAGACGATCGATGACCCATCCGGCCGGCAACGCCGACACCGCGATGAACAGCCCGAGAATGGCGGCAAGCCAGCCGGACTCGACCATCGAAAGACCGAGCGCCTCGCCGTACCACGGGATCAGTGGCGCGATCTTGCCGAGCTGCGCCCCGGTCATCACACCGGCAAGCAGGATCAGCACGATCGCTGCAAGGCGTGCCGGACGGTCGGAAATGGCTGCGGGAGAATCGGCGGTCATGGCTGCCATGATAGACCAGGCAAACCCGAAACGGTTGCGCGGATGCATCGAAAAAGAAGAACCGCCGGGCTCGCACCCGGCGGTTCATGTGCCTTCAGTCGCTGCCGATCAGTAAGGGCAGGAATTGTCGCTCATATAGTCGTGAACCTCGATCTCGCCGGCGATGATCTTGGCCTTCGCTTCTTCGACGGCGGTCTTCATCTCTTCGGTGATCAGCGATTCGTTGTTTTCGTCGACAGCATAGCCGACGCCGTCCTCGGCGAGGCCGAGAACGTTGATGCCCGGCGAGAATTCGCCGTTGCGGGCATCCGAGAAGGCATTGTAGACGGCGACGTCGACGCGCTTGAGCATCGAGGTCAGCACGCTGCCAGGGTGAAGGCCGTTCTGGTTGGAGTCGACGCCGATGCCGAGCTTGCCGGCGTCGGCGGCCGTCTGAAGCACGCCCACGCCGGTACCGCCGGCAGCGTGATAGACGACGTCCGCGCCCTGGTCGATCTGCGAGCGGGTGATTTCACCGCCGCGTGTCGGATCGTTCCATGCGGCAGGCGTATCACCGGTATAGTTGCGGATCACGGTGGCTTCGGGATTGGTCTCCATCACGCCCGAGGCGTAGCCGCACTCGAACTTGCTGATCAGCGGGATCTGCATGCCGCCGACAAAGCCGACGGTGCCGGTCTCAGAGGCCATCGCCGCCAGCACGCCGACGAGGTACGAGCCTTCCTGCTCCTTGTAGACGACCGAGCGTACGTTCGGCTTTTCGACGACCATGTCGATAATGGTGAAGTTGGTCTCCGGGAACTCCTCGGCAACCACTTCCAGGGCGGACGCCCAGGAGAAGCCGGCCATCACGATCGGGTTCAGGCCGTCCTCGGCGAAGCGGCGCAGGGCCTGCTCGCGCTGCGCGTCGTTGGAGATCTCGAATTCCTCGGCCTTGATGCCGGTTTCTTCACGGAATTTCTCCGCGCCGTTGAACGAGGCCTCGTTGAACGACTTGTCAAACT
This sequence comes from Mesorhizobium sp. CAU 1741, assembly GCF_039839275.1. NCBI lineage: Bacteria > Pseudomonadati > Pseudomonadota > Alphaproteobacteria > Hyphomicrobiales > Phyllobacteriaceae > Mesorhizobium > Mesorhizobium sp. CAU 1741. Next base: position 702,440 of record NZ_JBDOQP010000002.1, read on the forward strand.
TGCCGCCGAGGTCGAAGAGCAGACCCGGCTTGATATCTTCCTGCGCGAAGGCGCTGGCGCTCATCGCGGTGGCGGCCAGGAGGCCCAGAACAAAACGCTTCATGTGATCCACACCCTGTCGGTTGCTTTTTTTCGCTTTTCGTCAGCGCATCCAACATCCGTTCGGACGTGGCCGCGCCGCGCCGGCAGAGGACTTTGGTCCCCGCTCAAACGCCACTGTTGCATGGAGCCGACGAAAATTCACGCGGAATTTTGACCTTTTGGAAAACACCGCGTGAAAGGGTGAAGGGCGGCGAAGGTTCAGGCCGATGCCGCCGCCGGAACCGCGCAGGCGACGCCCGTTCCCTTAAGCCCGCAATAGCCATAGGGGTTCTTGGCCAGATATTGCTGGTGCTCGGCCTCGGCGAAATAGAACACCGGGGCCGGCGCGATCTCGGTCGTGATGCGCCCCTGTCCGGCCGCCGACAGGGCCACCTCGTAGGCCTGCCGCGACGCCTGCGCTTCGGCCAGTTGCGTGTCACTGGTGGTGTAGATCGCCGAGCGGTAGGTGGTACCGACATCGTTGCCCTGGCGCATGCCCTGGGTCGGGTCGTGGCTCTCCCAGAAAAGCCGCAGGAGTTCCGCGTAGGAGACCTGCGTCGGGTCGAACACCACCATCACGATTTCCGCGTGGCCCGTCAGGCCGGTGCAGGTTTCCTGGTAGGTAGGGTTGGGCGTGTGTCCGCCCTGGTAGCCCACGGCGGTCAGCCACACGCCGGGCGTCTGCCAGAACAGGCGTTCCGCCCCCCAGAAGCAGCCCATGCCGAAATAGGCGGTCTCCATTCCTTCGGGATAGGGACCGTGCAGCGGATGTCTGGAGACGTGATGCTTCACCGCCGTCGGGATCGGCTGGTTACGCCCCGGCAACGCCTCGGCGGGCTCCGGAAGCTTGAGTTTCTTGTTCAGCATGTCGCTCAGGAAGAACATCGAGGTCACTCCTTTCGCCCCGCAGGGCCTTTATTGCGCCGCGAACCGGTTGCTGACGCGCGTGCGCCGCCGCCCGGCAAAGCCGAAGATCACCGCAATCGCCAGCACCACCGCAAAGCCGGGCAAGCCAAGAAGACCGGTGACGACCGGATCCCAGACAAATGGCGGCAGCCCTTGGCGGATCGTCGATTCAAGCCCGGCAAGCGTCGAGGGCGACACGGCTTCCCATGTCTCGCCCAGCGGCGTCCATACGATCGCTTCGGCTGCGATGGAACGCGTCGCATCCAGCACCGCCATGATGACGGCGACGGACAGGGTGATCATCGACAACAGGCGAAATAGAGCTTTGACCATGCCAGGCTTCGAACGGCTGCGCCCACCGCGCATCGCGGCGGCATCTGCACCATCAGATAGGCATCGCGCGCGCAAATGGCAATCCGGCACGCCGCCGCCGCGCGCGCGCAGCGCTGCGATCAGCCACAGGAAACAGTGCATTGACGGCTTGGCATTCGGCAAAGGATAGACTAGATGAGCGCCAACGACCGTCTACGGCTTGCCGGGACGGTTTGCGGAGAGGTGGCCGAGTGGTTGAAGGCGCACGCCTGGAAAGTGTGTATACGGGGAACCGTATCGAGGGTTCGAATCCCTCTCTCTCCGCCAGAACAGCCGCTAGCTGTCTGATTTACCTTCGATTTTCTCGTTCCATCGGCCACTGTCCCTATACGTGCGTTACGAGCTAGTTCCACGCCGTTCGTGGAGAAGCGAAGGCAAGCGCCACAATCCGGCTGTGCCATTTTTTCTTTATCCACACGATCCGACGCAAGCATATCATGTCGACATGCTGCAGGCTGCGCCAGCCGACTATAGCTGAACCGGCACTCTGGCGCGGCTCACCGATCGAGGTTCGCGCTCAAGAGCGCGTTGCCGTCATGTCTACTTTTCCGCGCCCTATTCTTCGCAGCCCTCTCGGCCGCTGATCGGTAGTGTCCCGCAACGGTTCATCCTCTAGCCAATCAAGGCCGAGGAGAACTCACATGGGCCATTCTCAGTTCGATGATGCTAATCACGAGCGCGCAGCCTGGAATGCGGGAAAGAAGGTCGGCAGCAAGCGCCGGCTCATCCAAAAGCAGATTTGGGCCATTCGCTTTTTCCTCGATCGCGAAAACCGCGTTCGCGACCGAGCGCTGTTCGATCTGGCTATCGACAGCAAGCTTCGAGGCTGTGACCTGGTCAAGATCAGGATCCGCGATGTGGTCGCCGGACCGGAGATCAGAACCCGAACTATCCAGATCCTGCTCGGTCACTCCAAGATCGAGAATACAGAGCGGTATCTCGGCGTCGACTTGGAGGACGCGTTGATGGTGGCTGATCGTACCGAAATCCAGGGGTTCGGCAGCCAAGGTTATGGACGCCTCTCGCCACACTCCACGATCGCTGCGGAGTGCGGATTCTCCCCAGTCGCGTTTATGCGCTGTTTACGCCGAACGCCGGGATAACGCATCGCGCATTGATGCCTCGGTGCCATAGATAGGTCGCTCCTGAAACCACGGAGCGACCCATGCTCGACATCTTCTACATTGCGCTTGCCGCCGGCTTCTTCGTCGCGGCCGCTGCCTCCGTCCGCCTGCTCGAACGGCTTTGAGGTCACGCCATGGCTCTCGACCTCCTCGTCGGTGGCGCGGTCGCCGCGCTCCTTCTCGTCTATCTCGGATATGCGCTGGCCCGGCCTGAACGGTTCTGACCGCGCGCAAGGACATTCCTCATGGCACCCGACATTCTGCAGTTCATTCTCTACGCGGCACTCGTGACCGCGCTGGCCTGGCCGCTCGGCCTTTACCTTGCCCGCATCTATGAGGGCAGCACGACCTGGCTGTCGCCGGTCCTCGCTCCCGTCGAGCGCGGGTTCTTCGTCCTCGCCGGCATTCGTCCGGACCAGGGCCAGCACTGGACGCGCTATGCATTGTCGGTGCTTGCCTTCAGCCTTGGCTCGTGGGCGCTGCTCTACGCGATCCTGCGGCTGCAGCACCTCTTGCCGTTCAATCCGCAGGCGCTCGGACCGCTCTCGCCGGACCTCGCCTTCAACACGGCGGTATCGTTCACCACCAACACCAATTGGCAGGCCTATGGCGGCGAGACGACCATGTCGTATTTCAGCCAGATGGCGGGCCTGACGGTGCAGAACTTCGTTTCCGCCGGCGTCGGCATGGCTGTCTGCGCGGCGATCATCCGCGGCTTCTTCGCCCGCGAACAGAAGACGCTCGGCAATTTCTGGGTCGACCTAACGCGCTCGGTTCTCTACGTGCTGTTGCCGCTTTCCATCGGGCTGACGCTGTTCCTCGTCTGGCAGGGCGTGCCACAGAATCTCATCGCCTACGTGTCGGCGACGACCGTAGAAGGCGCGCAGCAGACGATCAGTCAGGGTCCGGCCGCCTCGCAGATCGCGATCAAGCAGCTCGGTACGAATGGCGGCGGCTTCTTCAACGCCAACTCGGCCGTGCCCTACGAGAACCCGACACCGCTCTCGAACCTCGTCGAGATGATATCGATCCTGCTTATTCCGGCGGCGTTCTGCTTCATGTTCGGGAAGATGGTGAGGGACATGCGCCAGGGCGTAGCGATCTTCGCGGCTATGGGCATCCTGTTCCTCGGCGCACTCGCGCTGACTTATGGTTCCGAAGTCTCCGGCAATCCCGCCTTCGCGCAGCTTCCCGTCGAGCAGTCGGCCGGCAACATGGAAGGCAAAGAAGTCCGCTTCGGCGTCGGCAATTCCGCGCTGTGGGCAACGGCAACCACCGCGGCGTCCAACGGCTCGGTCAATTCCATGCACGACTCGTTCATGCCGCTCGGCGCGCTTGCCCCGATGCTCCTGATGCAGATCGGCGAAGTGGTCTTCGGCGGTGTCGGTTCCGGCTTCTACGGGATGCTATCCTTCGTCGTGCTGACCGTCTTCCTCGCCGGACTGATGGTCGGGCGGACGCCGGAATATCTCGGCAAGAAAATCGAGGCGCGCGAGGTGAAGCTCGCCGTCATCGCCTTTCTGGTGATGCCCATTGGCGTGCTGGGGCTCGGCGCGCTCGCCGCCGTGCTGCCGATATCGCTGTCATCGCTCCAGGATACCGGGCCGCACGGACTGTCGGAAATCCTTTATGCCTATTCCTCGGCGACCGGAAACAATGGCTCGGCCTTCGCTGGCTTCGGTGCCGGGGTGCCCTACCACAACACAATGCAGGGTATCGCCATGCTGCTCGGACGCTTCGTCTACATCGTCCCGATGCTGGCGGTCGCGGGTTCGCTGGCCGCCAAGAAGTCGGCGCCGGCATCGTCCGGTACCTTCCCGACGCATGGGCCGCTGTTCGTCACGCTCCTAATCGCCGTGATCCTGATCCTCGGCGGACTGACCTTTTTCCCGGCGCTCGCGCTGGGGCCGATCGCCGAGCACGTCTCGATGCTCGCCGGCGAAACCTTCTGAGGCACACTATGCGCAAGAATCCCGACATCTCCCTCCTAGATTGGCGCGTCACCGGTCCGGCGCTGAAAGTGGCTTTCAGAAAGCTCGATCCGCGCCTGATGGCCAGGAACCCGGTCATGTTCGTCACCCTGGTGGTGGCAGCGCTTTCCACCTTGCTGTTCCTGCGCGATCTGCTCATCGGAGGTGAAAGCGTGGCCATCAGCGGCCAGATCGCAGCGTGGCTGTGGTTCACGGTGTATTTCGCCAATTTCGCCGAAGCTATGGCGGAAGGCCGCGGAAAGGCGCGCGCCGACACGCTGCGCGCCACCCATTCCGAGACGCCTGCCCGCAAGCTCGCCTCGATCGACACGGGCGAACCGGAGGTCGTCTCAAGCCGTTCGCTCAAGCCCGGAGACCTGGTGCTGGTGAAGGTCGACGACATCGTTCCCGCCGACGGGGAGATCGTCGAAGGAATCGCGTCGGTCGATGAAAGCGCGATCACGGGCGAATCCGCCCCGGTGATCCGCGAGGCTGGCGGCGACCGATCCGCAGTGACGGGCGGCACGCGTGTCGTGTCCGACTGGATCAAGGTCAGGATCACATCCAAGCCCGGCGAGAGCTTCCTCGACCGGATGATCGCGATGGTCGAGGGTGCTGAACGCCAGAAGACCCCGAACGAGATCGCGCTCAACATCCTGCTCGCCGGCATGACGATCATCTTCCTGATCGTCGTCATCACGCTTCAGCCCTTCGTGATCTATTCCGGCGCCCTCGTGCCGGTGGTCTTCCTGATCGCGCTGCTCGTCACGCTCATCCCGACCACGATCGGCGGCCTTCTGTCGGCCATCGGCATTGCAGGCATGGACAGGCTGGTGAAGGCGAACGTGATCGCCAAATCGGGTCGTGCGGTCGAGGCCGCCGGCGACGTCGACGTGCTTCTTCTTGACAAGACGGGCACGATTACCTTCGGAGCACGGCAGGCCGACGCCTTCGAACCATTGCCAGGTGTGTCGCCGAAGGAGCTGGCGGAGGGCGCGCTGCTTGCCTCGCTTTCGGATGAAACGCCCGAGGGCCGTTCCATCGTCGACTTTGCGCGCAAACAGATCGGACGCGCACTCGACGGTACGGACCGGGTGGGAGAAGCAATCGCATTCTCGGCCAATACGCGCCTGTCCGGCGCGGACCTTACGGACGGCACGCAGCTTCGCAAAGGCGCGGCAGATTCCATCCTCACGTGGTGCGGCACATCGGCGTCACCGGAACTGCGTGCCATCGTCGAGCGCATCGCCAAGTCCGGCGGCACGCCGCTGCTCGTTGCCCGCGACAAGCACGTACTCGGCGTCATCCAGCTCAAGGATATCGTCAAGCCGGGCATCCGCGAGCGGTTCGCCGAGCTGCGCCGCATGGGCGTTCGTACGGTCATGGTTACAGGCGACAATCCTCTGACAGCCGCTTCCATCGCCGCCGAGGCGGGCGTCGACGATTTTCTCGCCGAGGCCACCCCCGAACGCAAGCTGGAGCTGATCCGCAAGGAACAGGCCGAAGGCAAGCTCGTCGCCATGTGCGGCGACGGGTCGAACGACGCGCCTGCGCTTGCCCAGGCCGATGTCGGCGTGGCGATGAATACGGGCACGCCCGCCGCCAAGGAGGCGGGCAACCTGATCGACCTCGACTCCGACCCGACCAAGCTCATCGAGATCGTGCTCGTTGGTAAGCAGTTGCTGATCAGCCGCGGCTCGCTGACGACCTTCTCCGTCGCCAACGATGTGGCCAAGTATTTCGCCATCCTGCCTGCCCTGTTCGTCACAGCCTATCCAGCGCTCGATGCACTCAACGTCATGGGCCTCGGCAGCCCCGGCAGTGCAATCCTTTCGGCCGTGATCTTCAATGCGCTGATCATCATCGCGCTGATCCCGCTGGCGCTGCGCGGCGTCAAATACCGGCCCGCGACGGCTGCAACTCTTCTACGCCGCAACCTGCTCGTCTATGGCCTTGGCGGCCTGATCGTTCCTTTCGTCGGCATCAAGGCGATCGACCTGATTGTCAACGCCGCTGGCATCGTGTGAGGTGAAACCATGATTTCCGAACTCAGACCCGCTCTGGTCCTGCTCGCCCTGTTCACGGTGCTCACCGGCGTCGCCTATCCGCTCGCGATGACGGGCGCCGCGCAAGCACTTTTCGCGACACAGGCAAATGGCAGCCTGATCGAGCGCGATGGCCGGATTGTCGGCTCCTCGCTGATTGGCCAGTCCTTCACGGGCGAAGTCTATTTTCACGGACGCCCGTCGGCCGCCGGAAGCGACGGCTACGACGCTGCCTCAACGGGCAGCAGCAATCTCGGCCCTACCTCGAAGACGCTTATCGACCGTGTGTCGGCAGATGCGCAGCGGATCAGCGCCGCGAACGGCCGCGCGTCCGTCCCGGTCGACCTCGTCACCGCGTCCGGCAGCGGTCTCGACCCGCATATCTCGCCAGCGGCCGCGAACCTGCAGGTCGAACGCGTCGCCGCGTCGCGAGGTGCAGACATCCAGGCAGTGCGCGCGCTGGTCGCCGAGCACCTCGAAGGCCGGACACTGGGCGTGCTCGGCGAGCCGCGCGTCAATGTGCTGTTGCTCAATCTCGCCCTCGACGAACGCATCCCGGTCGCCGACTGACGATGGAAAAGGAAAGCCGCCCGGAACCCGACGCCCTCCTCGCGGAAGCCGCGAAGGAGGGACGCGGGCGGCTGAAGATCTTTCTCGGTGCCGCACCTGGTGTGGGGAAAACCTATGCGATGCTGGAGGCCGCGCAACGCCGCAGGGCGGACGGTCTCGACGTGGTTGTCGGTGTGGTCGAGACGCATGGCCGCGCCGAGACCGAGCGACTGGTTGCCGGGCTCGAGATCGTCCCGCGTACACAGATACCATATGGTGGGCGTCTGCTCTCCGACATGGACCTGGACGGCATCATCGCACGTAGGCCGAGACTGGTTCTCGTCGACGAACTGGCGCACACCAATGTACCGGGAAGCCGCCACGCAAAGCGATGGCAGGACGTCGAAGAGCTCTTGGCAACGGGCATCGACGTCTACTCGACGCTGAACATCCAGCATCTCGAAAGCCTCAACGACGTCGTCGCCCGGATCGCCCGTGTGAAGGTGCGCGAGACGGTCCCGGACAAGGTGCTGGAACTCGCCGACGACATCGAACTGATCGACCTTCCGCCGGACGAACTCATAGAACGGCTGCGGCAGGGCAAGGTCTACATCCAGGACCAGATCGCCCGCGCAATCCAGAACTTCTTCTCGAAGGGCAACCTCACAGCGCTGCGGGAACTCGCAATGCGCGTAGCCGCCGACCGCGTCGACGCGCAGATGGCGGCCCATATGAAGAGCCATGCGATTCCCGGCCCGTGGCCGGCGCAGGACCGGGTACTCGTCTGCGTCAACGAGGCGCCCGTCTCAAAGGCGCTGGTCCGGGCCGCCAAGAGGATGGCCGAGCGGTCGAGGACAGACTGGATCGCGGCAAGCGTGGCGACGCCGCAGTCCGAGCACCTGCCGGATGCGGCCAAGGATTCGATCGCCGAGACCCTGCGGCTGGCGGGATCACTGGGGGCAGACATCTCGACCATCAATGCCGAAAGCCATGTCGCCGACGAGATCCTTGCCTTCGCCCGCAGCCGCAACGTCTCGCGCATCGTGCTCGGACGCCCGAGGCCGCGCCTCTTCACGGCCTGGTTCACGCGTGAGACGGTCGCCGAGGAGATCATCCGCAAAGCGGACGACTTCGAGGTGACCATCGTTTCGGCTGATCCGGGCGAGGCGAGAAAAGCCGCGATCCGTGGTGCCGCGCTCGTTCCCGAGCGCGACCCCAAGGCCTATCTCTGGTCGGCCGCCGCTGTAGCGGCCGCAACTGCTGTCGCGATCTTCGTCAATCGCATCTTCCCGGTCGAGAGCCTGTCGCTCTTCTTCTTGGTGGCTGTGCTGGGGGTTGCCGCCCGTTTCGGCCTGTGGCCCTCGATCTTCGCCAGCGGGCTTGCATTCCTCAGCTACAATTTCTTTCTAACCGAACCGTTCTTCACCTTCGAGATCGCCAATCAGGATCTGGTGCTGACGCTCTTCCTGTTCCTCGCGGTGGCGGTCGTCACAGGCAACCTCGCGGCACGCCTGCGGGACCAGGCGCATGCCCAGCGCGCGATCGCCAGAAGAACGGCGAACCTGTTCGACTTCTCGCGCAAGGTCGCCAGCGTCGCCTCGCTCGACGATGTGGTCTGGGCGGCGGTCACCCATGTCGCGTCGACGATGCAGTGCTCTTCCATGATCCTGATGCCAGACGCGTCTGGCCGGCTTGCGATCGTCGGTGGAATGCCGCCCGAGGACCAGCTCGAACCGCGAGACCGCGGCGCGGCGGAGTGGGCATGGGACAAGCGCGAGCCGGCGGGCTGGTCGTCACAGACATTGCCATCGGCCACATGGCTTTTCCTGCCGATGAAGAGTGCCGGCCGGATTCACGGCCTGCTCGGCGTCCAGTTCGGAACGCGCCAGTACATCACCGCGGAGGAACACCGCCTGCTCGACTCGCTCGTCGATCAGGTCGGTATCGCCATCGAGCGCACCAAGCTCACCTCAGACATGGAGCAGACGCGACTGCTGGCGGAGACGGAGAGCCTGCGCGCGGCACTGCTGTCCTCCGTCAGCCACGATCTCCGGACACCGCTGGTCTCGATCATTGGCGCGGCGACCTCGCTGGTCGACGCGGACGCGGCGCTGGGCGCGACGGGCCGCCGGAGCCTCGCAGAAACGATCCGCGACGAAGGCGAGCGGCTCAACCGCTACGTCCAGAACCTTCTCGACATGACCCGGCTCGGCTACGGTGCGCTGAAGGTCGCCCGGCAACCGGTCGATCTGCGCGAGGTCGTGGGCCGGGCCCTGCGGAGGCTTGATCGTGATCTCGTGGGACATCGTATCATCCGGGATCTCCCCGCCTCGTTGCCCGAGGTGTCGGGCGACGCGGTCCTTCTGGAGCAGGTGGTGACGAACATTCTCGACAATGCGGCAAAATACGCGCCCGACGGTTCGCAGGTCACCCTTTCGGCCAAGGCGATCGGCGGGGAGGTAACGCTGACTGTCTCGGATGAAGGCCCCGGCATACCCGAGCCCGATCGCGCGCATGTCTTCGACATGTTCTTTCGCGTCCGCGCCGGCGACGGGCAGCCCGGCGGCACAGGTCTCGGCCTTGCCATCGCCAAGGGGATCGTCGACGCGCATGGCGGCTCGATCCGCGCCGAGGCGGCGACGAAGGAGGGCGCCGGCACCCGCATCGTCGTGACCCTTCCCGCCGCCGCACCACCGGGCGTGCCCGAATGAACACCGGCCGTATCCTTCTCATCGAAGACGACCCGGGCATCCGGAAGTTCCTGCGCGTGGCACTGGAGGCGCAGGGCTTTACGATGGAGGAGGAGGCGTCTGGCAAGAGCGGGATCGCAAGGGCAGCGACCGCGCAGCCAGACCTCGTCGTGCTCGACCTCGGCCTGCCCGACATGGACGGCAAGGCGGTGATCGCCCGCATCCGCGAATGGTCCCAGGTGCCGATCCTGATCCTATCGGTGCGTCAGTCCGAGGACGAGAAGGTCGCAGCCCTTGACGCCGGGGCCAACGACTATGTCGTCAAGCCCTTCGGCATTGCCGAGATGCTGGCACGTGTCAGGGCACTTCTTCGATCGGCCTCGGGCGGTGCTGCAGCCGAAACGGAGATCTTACGGGGCGACCTTCGCATCGACCTCGCCCGCCACGAAGTCGCCCTCGCAGGGGAGCCGGTCAAGCTCACGCGCAAGGAGTTCGACCTTCTCGCGCTGCTCGCCCGCAACGCCGGCCGCATCGTCACCCATCGCCAACTGCTGGCCGACGTCTGGGGTCCCGCCCACGAGCACGACCTCCAGTATCTGCGCGTCTTCATCGGCCGCCTTCGCGCCAAGCTCGGCGACGACCCGGCATCACCTCGCTTCATCCTGAACGAGCCGGGAGTTGGGTACCGATTTCTGGACTAGCCAGTCTTTCGGGCAAATGGCCGCTTGCACACTCTCGCCACTGTAGGCCGACTGTCTCACGGCCCCTTAACGGCCACGGAAAATCACTTTTCGGCAGACGGGTGTAGAAGACGCCAACGGTCGCACCGGGGTGGGAATGCGGAATGGCAGGTTTCAGACTGAAGATTTGAAGAGCGGACGTTCTGTAACTGGTCGCTTCGGGGCGATGACCGCCTGTCGAGTTGCGTGTCCGAAAAGATAGAGGCCTTGACGGTCGGGCGGAGCCAAAGCCTCTGTGAGTTGCGTGCACTCCCCCATCGAGAGTGAACCGCCCGGTGATGGTTCAATCAAGATTTTTTCAATGACGGAGTCGATTTGTCGTTTCCCGTTCGTCAGTGCCCCGCAATATCAAAAAAGCGAGGGCACCATGCCATTCCAAGTCACTTCTATCTACGCCGCCATGATCGTGCTTGGCGTGCTCATACTGAGCAACGTTGTCAGTGCGAACCGGGGACGAACGGGGACCTCCATCTATCACGGCGAAGACCAGCGCCTTGGCCTGGCCGTTCGGCGACACGGAAACCTTGTCGAGAATGCCGCGCTGGCCATGCTCATGCTCGCGCTCTGCGAGGCAAGGGGCTTGCCCGGCTGGGGGCTTCACACGCTTGGCCTGATACTCGTCGCATCACGCATTGCACATGCAATTGGGCTTGATGCCGACAACCCGATGAAACCACTCCGCATCGCTGGCGGCGCCGGGACCCAACTCGTGCTGCTGGCCACGGCGGGCTACCTGCTCTGGTCGCAATTCTAGTCTTGCGGCAGCACAATTTCCATCCAAACTGACCCTCCAAGGAGAAACCAATGAAATACATCGCACTGATTTACTCGGACCCTGCTGCGGCTCCCGCCTTTGACTCGCCTGAGTTCGGCGCGTTCATGGCATCGTATCACGCCGCCAATGAACGCTACTCCAAGGACGCGGTTCTCGTACTGGGCGAAGCGTTGAAATCGGCCTCGACCGCGACGACGCTGCGTGTCCGGGGCGGCAGGACCGAGACAATGGATGGGCCGTTCGTCGAGTCCAAGGAACAGCTTGGCGGTTTCTACGTCTTCGATTGCGAAAACCTCGACGAGGCGCTCAAATATGCCGCGATGATCCCGGCGGCGCAACACGGCGCTGTCGAAGTCAGGCCAATCGAGGACTACGGCCGCTCATGACCGATATGGTCGACGAGGCCGCGATACGGACCGCAATTGCCGGCGTTGTGCGCGGCGATGGTGGGCGGTTGCTGTCGAGCCTCGTCGCCAATCTGCGCGACTTCCAACTGGCTGAAGACAGCCTGCAAGACGCGCTGGAATCTGCACTGATCCACTGGACACGCTCCGGGCTGCCGACCACGCCAGCGGCCTGGCTGATGCAGACGGCGAGGCGCAAGGCCCTGGACAGGCTTCGCCGCGCTGCGAATTTTCGATCCAAATCGTCCCAGATCGCCCTGGCCGAGGAAATCATTCGTGCCGACCGGGATGCCGGGGAAAAGGAAGCTATTTCCGATGACCGTCTTCGGCTGATCTTCACCTGCTGCCACCCGGCCCTCGACAGCCGAACGAGCGTGGCTCTGACATTGCGCTCTGTGGCAGGATTGACCACGGAAGAGATCGCGAAGGCCTTCCTGGTGTCCAACGAAGCAATGGCGCAGCGCCTCGTCAGAGCCCGGCACAAGATCGCCCAGGCTAATATTCCCTTCGAGGTTCCGCGACCGGAGACGATGGCGGAACGTCTTGATGCGGTGCTGACCGTGATCTACCTAATTTTCACCGAGGGGCACTCGTCCAGTGATGGGCAGTTGTTCAGAATCAATCTATGCGAAGAGGCCATTCGCCTAGTCACGATATTGGCCGACCTGTTGCCCGATCAGCCCGAGATTGAAGGCCTGACCGCGCTCATGTTGCTGCATACCGCCCGCACCGGAACACGCCTCTCCGGTACCGGCGAGATGATCTGCCTTGAGGATCAGGACCGTTCACAGTGGGACAGCGACCGTATTGCTGCCGGCCTTGAACTGATTCAGCGGGCCTTGGCGAGAAAGTCGGTCGGACAATATCAGCTGCAGGCCGCGATAGCGGCACTGCACGCCGAAAGCCCGAGTTTTGCGGAGACCGACTGGGCTCAAATCGCCCTTATCTATGCAGGCTTGTTTGATATCCGACCAAACCCGGTCTTTGAGCTGAACCGGATTGTGGCTGTATCGTACAGCCAGGGTGCGGAGGTGGCTCTGGTAGCACTGGATGGGCTGGCTCTGCCATTATCCGGCTACCAGCCCTATTACGCGGTCAGGGCTGATCTGCTCGTACGGCTGGGTGATCGCGAAGCCGCGGGCCGAGCATACCGACGCGCGATCGACCTGTCCTCATCGCCTGCGGAGAGACAGTTCCTGAAACGCAAAGCTAACGTTGCTCCACGCGACGGTGAATGACCGCTCTCCAGATTACGGTGCACAACCCGAAACGACCAAATGGGGTCGTGAGCGGTCTAGGCACACTTTGCCAGATGATGTCGGCCCAGAACGGCAGCTCACCGCCGAGCGTTGCCCAGAACCGGACCGTCGATAGACGGCCCCCAAACGGACGCTACCGAGCCGGCGCCGAGATGCGCTTCCATAGCCTGACTCTATGGCGCCAGCGTCTCAGGCGGTCGTCCTGCGGTACAGGCGCGCCATCTTGATGAAGGCGCGGAACGCTGCTGACGGATTCTGGCGGCCAGGGTAGTAGAGGCAAAGCGGTGCTGTTGGCGGCGTCCAGTCCTCGAGAACACGCTCCAGCCGCCCTGCGGCGATGTCCTCGCGCACGTCCGCTTCCATGAAGAAGCCGATTCCGATTCCATCATGCACCGCGATCAGCGCCAGCGTCGTCTCGTCGAGCGTGACGGGACCGGTGACGTCGATCTGCACGGGATTGCCGTCCTTCTCGAATTGCCATCGGTAGAGCGCGCCGTTGGGCAGGCGAATGCGGATGCAGCTATGGCCGAGAAGGTCCGGCGGCACCTGCGGCCTGCCATGGATTCTCAGATAGGCCGGCGTCGCGACGACGGCGAAGCGGCGGGCCGGGCCGAGCGGTACGGCGATCATGTCGCTCGGCACGAGATCGGCGGTCCGCAGACCCATGTCGAACCCTTCGGCGACGATGTCGACGATGCGGCCCTCGGTGACCAGATCGACATGGACCTGGGGATGGCGTCGCAGGAATTCGAGTACCAGCGGCTGAAGGATCTCGCGGGCGCCGCTGGCAAAGGCGTTGATGCGCAGCGTGCCCGACGGCGTGTCCTGTTGCGATCGCACGGCGGCAACCGCCTCCTGTATCTCGCGCAGCGCGGGCGAGATCCGGTCGACGAAGGTTTGGCCCGCATCCGTCAGCGAGACACTGCGGGTCGTGCGATTGAACAGGCGCACGCCGAGCTGGCGTTCGGTCTTGCCGATCAGATTGCTGAGTGCGGTGGTCGACAGGCCGAGTTCGAGGGCGGCCGCGCGAAAGGATCCCCGCGCAGCAATCGCAAGCACCGCTTCCAGCTCGATCAGGCCCTGACGTGACATTGTCCAGCTTTTCGCAATGAGACGTTCAGCTTTGTCCCAATTATCGTGACGAACGTCCAGACCTAGATTGCAACCACCAACGGCGGATCGGGTCACTGATCCGGTCCCCGCCATCCCAGAAGACGGAGATACAAGATGGACGTGCTGCTACCCAGGCCGATCGCCGCCTATTTCGAGGCTGACCGGAACAGGGACGCCGACGCCGTCGCGGCGTGCTTTGATATCGACGGTGTGGTGAAGGACGAGCGGAAGCGTCACGTTGGACGTGAAGCCATCCGTCGCTGGAAGGCGGAAGCCTCCACGGCATACAGCTACACGGTCGAGCCTTTCGCGATCTCGACAGATGAAGGCCGGACGGTCGTGACAAGCGCGGTCACCGGCACCTTTCCCGGCGGCCCGGTCGATCTCAGATATTTCTTCGTCCTCGAAGAGGACAGGATCGCCGAACTGGAGATCGTACCGTGATCCCGTTCTCCGCGACCTATCGACGAAACTCCCCGCGGCCTGCGCGGGCTTAGCGGAGCAGGCCATCGAGGTCGAAATCGTCCCAACCCCTCAGCGGCGCGGCCGGGCCGTCCCGGCGGTCTGCGACAGCGGGTGCGGCGTCGGCGAGCTTTTGCGCCTTCTTCAGCGCGGCCTTCTGTGCGCCCCGCCGCCGGTTCTCGGCAGCGGCCAAGGCATCCACCTCGCGCCACATCTGGGGCAGATCTCGGTCGAGAACGTCCTCGACATGGCGCGGATCGAAGACGTGGAAGGTGATCTTCCGCGCCCGGCCGCGCAGTTTGACCGTGCGGGTCCCCGCACTCTGGAGCCGGCCGTCCTTCAGCCAACGATGCCGTTCGGCCGGCTTGATGGAAAGGATGTCTTCAATTTCGCGCGGAATCACGGGGAGGTCCTCGATGCCGACGAGCTTGCCGGTGATGGCATCCTTGGTCGCGCGATGATCGTCCGCGTCGTCTTCTGCCGTGCGCAGGACGATCGTGCCGGGCTCCACGTCCACCAGCCGCCGCTCCGCAAAGGGAAGATGCGCTCTGATCTCAAGCAGGATGCCCCTTGCGCGGACAGACGATCCCAGGGTCGCGGCCGGCGACAAGGGCCATTCCCGGATGAGCCTTGTCGGAGGCTTCTGTTTCGGCGATCGAGGCATCGTGGTGAGATGGCGTCAGGAAGGGCGGCATTCAAGCGAATTCGAGCGGCGTATCAGGCTCTTTATCGATCGGCCCTCTGCGACCGGTTGCGCCAAGCGCTTCTGTTCGGTATTGGCGGCTCATGAAGTCCTGTCCGAGTACCACCTGCATGACGCCCCCGCGCTGAGCGCGTGAGGGGCATGAGAGCGAGCGGCCGCGCGTGGCTCGCATCCCGGCGTTTGTCCAATGCAAGCGCGCTACATGCAGAGTTTCAAGATGGACAATTTCTTCGAGAGCCCTTTCAGGGGCAAGCTGCTCGTCGAGCAGGTGAGCAACCCGAACATCATCGTCGGACGCTACAGCTACTATTCCGGTTACTACCACGGGCACAGCTTCGACGACTGCGCCCGCTTCCTCAGCCCGGAGGAGGGAGCGGATCGGCTGATCATCGGCAGTTTCTGCTCGATCGGATCCGGTGCGGCCTTCATCATGGCCGGCAACCAGGGCCATCGACACGAGTGGATCAGCACCTTTCCGTTCTACTGGATGCCGGAGGTGCCCTGGTTCGATGGCGCGCGAAATGGCTACCAGCCGGCCGGAGACACCATCATCGGCAACGATGTGTGGATCGGGTCGGAGGCGATCATCATGCCCGGCATCAGGATCGGAGACGGAGCGGTTATCGGCACGCGGGCGGTCGTCACCCGTGACGTCGAACCTTACGCGATCATCGGCGGGAATCCTGCCAGGACAATCAGGGCGCGCTTTGATGCCGCCGACGTCAAACTGCTTCTGGAGATGAAGTGGTGGGAGTGGGCAGACGAGCGACTAAGGGATGCCATGCCCATTCTGACCAGCGGCGAAATCCAAGCCCTCCATGAGTACTGGCGCGCTTTCGCTTAACTATCGAGAAGGAGGCTCATCCCCTTGCGGTGAGCCTCCAGACCTTTCGGCGACTGCACCGTGTCATGGCGGACCACATTCGTGGGGCGGGCAAACCGCCAGCACACTGCTCGGCGCTACCCATCCCGATCCTGACGACGGATCCGTGGTCGACAGGAAAGATACGCGGATCAAGGCGGCGTGCTGCTGGCGACACCTGGAAATGGCGGCGAGGATATCGGGGACGTTCGGCCCTGTCGGCGATCTGCTCGCGAAGCTGGCGCATTTCCTCTCGCTTCGGCGTCACGATCTGTCCGCGCTCGCGCCAATATGCGATGGCCCAAATCCAGCGTGAGAAGACCCCTGCCGCAACGCTCGCCCAGGTGATCCGCGCGAGCCAAAGCGCTTGCCGCTGCGGTCGAGCGACCGAGATAGAGAGCCGGAACGGGAGCAGCCGTCGAGATAGCCGGCGCCCGACGGCTCCGTGATGGTTTTCATCGATTGGGCCTACTGCGTTTGCGGGTCTGCGCCAGCGACATAGCGGCGCCAGTTGTGTTGTTCCTTGAAACCCAGAACCTCCCGGATCTTGCGGTTTGAAATGGGTGCTTCGAAAGCGTCCATGGGCCGCACGATTGGGGTGTTCGGCGCCCATTTGGCGAGAAACACTTCACTGGGTTCGTTGGCAGTGATCTCGTCATTGACGGCATTGAATACCTGGAAGCCGAGACCATCCTTGGCAATACACCGGTCAACAATCTGACCCAGATCGCGCGCGTCGATATAACTCCAGGCGTTGCGCTTGCGAGACAGCGGATCGGCGAGGAAAGCCGGAAAGCGAGCATAGTCTTCCTGTTCGATGACATTGCCGATGCGCAGGGCATAGATGTCTGCGCCCATTCGCTGGGCGAAAGCCTTGCCGGTCTTTTCGTTGACGAGCTTCGACAGGCCGTAGCTGTCCATGGGATCGATGTCATAGTCTTCTTCGAGAGGAAACTGCCGGTAGTCCTTGTCGCCCTCGGCGAAGCACACGCCATAGGTGGTTTCGCTCGAGGCGATGATGATCTTGCGGATGCCGAGTTTGGACGCCGCTTCGATGACGTTATAGGTCGAGGTGACATTGGCTTTGAATGTTTCATTGTCCGGTCGCAGCAGCACCCGGGGTATGGCCGCGAAATGCACCACGGCATCGACGGGCGCCGGCCCATCCCCGGTCTCGAACCCTTCAAACCCGAAATGCATCGAGAGCGCATTGAAGACTTGGCCGCTGTCGGTCAGGTCGGTTTGCAGCGTATTGACGCCCTGCATGTCGAGGGGGGTTAAGTCGAGATTGAGGACGCTGTGACCTTGCGCCATGAGATAGGCAACGGAGTGGCGCCCCGCCTTTCCGCTCCCGCCAGTGAAGATAATCCGTTTGCTCATGGCTTTCCCTCGCTCCATCGATTGACTGTCGTCGCGCTCGTTCTCCCGCCCGATGATCTAGGGCAAGAGCCTGCTTACGGCGAAAGATAGACCGATCATGTTGAAGGCTGGACATGGTGCTTCAAGATTACCCGCTCTACCTGCATATGCGGTCGCCGAATATCTTGGATACGCGGACAGGATGTGCGGCGCGGGCCGGACGAGCAAGCCGGCTCGACACGCCACGTACGGCGGACGCGTTCGCACAACGGGCAGTGGCAGAGCGGTCAACCTGCGCCTGGTCGCGTGCCGTCCTCTTCGAGCTCGGGAGCGACCTGCCCGAAGTTCAGGCAGGCGACAAGAGTTACCCCACCAAGGACATTGCCGAGCAGCGTGGGCACAAAGAAGCGGATCATGTAATCGGCCAACGTCGCGTCGCCCAAATGTACGAGGAATGACGCTTCGACCGATCCGGCGATGACATGCGCCAGGTGGGCGAGCGCCACAACATAAGTCACGACGATGATCACGAACGGCCTGGCATCGCCCGCTGCTGGCATGAGCCAGACCATCAACGCGACGAGCCATCCCGCGAACACCGCTTTCAGGAAGGTCGGCCAGAAGTCGTTCTCGATGGCGTTCTGCGAGAACGTTGCCATCGCGGAGCGGATTTCCGGGTCGAATACGGGGGTGTGTGCCAACACGGCGGAAAAGACCCAGGTCGCCGCGATGTTCGATGCGAGGACGATAGACCAGAGCCGGAGAACCTGGAGCAAGTGATGGCGGTCGCGAAACTTGAGGAGGGGCAGGACGGGCGTAAGCGTGTTCTCGGTGAAGAGCTGCTGGCGCCCGAGGACCACGATCAGGAAGCCCACCGTATAGCCGAGCGAGGTTAGCAGATGCTCCCAGGACGTATCCGGTAGCGCCACCATTATGATCGCCGGCACCACGATGGAGAAGCCGATCGATAGCCCGGCCGAGAATCCGGACAACATCAATGCCACACTGCTGCGGTGAAGTTCCCTTTCTCCCTCCGCCCTAATGGTCTCGTGGATCAACGCCGCGCTGGGACGGCTTTGATTATCGACCGCCTTCTTTTCCCGCTCGTTCAGGTTAGACAACTCGGAGGCCGGTGTCAGACGGTTCTGGTCGGTATCGTAATTCACAGGAATGGCCTTTTGCTTGGAGCGCTGCAGCCAAGCTGCTTAGCGAGACCATCGAGGACGCGGTCAGCCTTTATTTCGGCCGCTGCTGCCGCCATGTGAGGTGTCAAACCCGCGCTGCAGACTAACCGTCGTCGCTTCGATCCGTTCCTTGCGATGTCCAAGACCTCCCAGCTTCGAGACGCCAGATCCGCCTCAGGCGCATCACCCTCATCGCTTCGGGAGCGAAGATCTGGAGGTCTGCCGGAGGTCGCCTCCTCAGCCGCTTGCCTTGATCGTGTTGACTTCGATTTCGGCGACGACTGCGTAGAGAAGGCTCCGGACCTGATCTTCGGCTGATTGAACAGAAATGCCGCTTCTTGTGAGCCGACTCAGAAGATCCTTGGCGGTATCGCGCCAGAACAGCGTGGCGGCCTGTCCTTCCTTTGATTGCAGAACGCGAGCCAAGTCGGTGACAAGCGTTCGCCGCCGGTGCAGCGGGAATGCAACGATTTCTGACCCCATGAATGCTCCCTCCGATTCGAGGGGGAGACTAGAGACGGGATGGTTAACGGCGGGTGAGCGCTGAACCACGTGCCCTTCGCTACGGCTTCACTCTTCCTGCCACCATAGCTTCCTACTTGCCGCTTCTAATTGCCCGACGACGCTGCCGGCGATGCGCTACCAGAGTGCGCCACCGGTGACCTGAATGTTCTCCATCGTCAGGCCACGGGACGCATCGCTGCATAAGAAGGCGACGAGATCGGCGATCTCTTGAGGTTGGATGATCCGCTTTTGAGGATTTTCGTCGGCGATATCGGCGATCGCCTGCTGCACCGACCGTCCCTTGCCCTCGGCATGCACGATCTCTTCCACGTCGCGTCGCATCAACTCTGTTTCAACCCATGTCGGACTGACCATGACGCAGTTGACGCCATGTGCGGCCCCTTCCAGCGCCACGCAGCGGGTGAGGCCGAGGAGACCGGCCTTGGAGGCGCAATATGCCGGGTTGTCGGCCCAGCCTACTGTTGCCGCGGTGGAGCCGATATTGATGATCCGTCCGTGTCGGTTTTCGATCATCGAAGGCAACAGCGCCCGCGTCATACGGAACGCTCCCGTCAGGTTGGTATCGAGGATGTCATGCCATAGCGCATCGCTATGGCCGCAGACCGGCTGTTCCCTGGTCATGCCGGCTGCGTTGACGAGAATGTCGATGGCACCGAGCGCTTCTTGTGCAGTTGCGACGAAGGCATCGATGCTGCGCTGATCGGTTACGTCCAGCGGCCCGGCATGGACCTTTTGACCCGCGGCGCGCAGCTGATCGAGCTGCCCGGCATGTCGCGGATCGTCATTGCCCCTCGCAGAGCGCGAACCCACCGCCACCGAGGCTCCCGCGCTGGTCAGAGCGGTGGCGATCGCCAGTCCAATCCCTGAAAGCCCACCGGTGATGATCGCTTGTCTGCCTGATAGATCGCTCATCGCTTACACCATCAGATAGCCGCCATCGACGACCATCTCCGCTCCCGTCACGAATGTCGATTCATCGCTGGCGAGATAAAGAACCATGTTGGCGATATCCTCCGGCACACCAAGCCGCCCGATGGGATGGCGCGCGAGAGTCTTCGCCCGCGTATCCTCCAGCTTGCCGAGGCCGGAGAGATAATTTTCGGTCTGCGGCGTCCAGATATAGCCGGGGTGGATGGAGTTGCAGCGAATGCCATAACCCTGTTCGCCGCAATGTACCGCGACGGCCTTGGTCATTGTCCGCACCGCGCCCTTTGCGGCGCAGTAGGCCAAAAGCTCGCTTTCACCGATGATGCCATCAATGGAGCTCATATTGATGATCGAGCCGATGCGGTGCTCCTTCATCAGCGCAACGGCGTGCTTGCAGCCGAGAAAGACGCCCTCACCATTTACATTCATCGACGAGCGGAACTGGGCCAGGTCGCAACTCTCGATGTTGCCGATCGGCGCAATTCCCGCATTGTTGACGAGGATGTCAAGGCGGCCTTCGGTTTCGCGCACTGAGGCTGCAACGCGGTCCCAGTCCTCGGCCTTCGACACATCGTGCTGAAGCGCGCGTGCCGTGCCGCCAGCCTCGCCGATGCGTTTCACAGTCTCTTCCAGATCCGGCATGCTGATATCGGTGCAGATCAGCTTGGCGCCCTCGCGTGCCAGCATTTCGGACGAGGCCCGGCCAAGTCCCATGCCCGCGCCAGTGACGAGCGCGATCTTCTTTTCGACACGACCCATGCAAAATCTCCTAATTGTTTCTGTCGGTTCCGTCGGATCGGACCCCACCGCGCATTCTGGTGGGGGCCCGTTGTGCCTCCAGGCATTTGTCATCGCCGGGAGACGGCCTTTGAATAAAACTCTTGTCCTGCCACATGTGCTTCTTCGCGGCTGCCAGCAATGATGTGGCCCCTCCCCTCGGGGCTGGTCGATGATCGGCAGCCAGCCCACAGGCGTTGCGCGTGGAGAAGGAGACCCTCGCGCCTAGGCTTGCGGTTGGTCCATCGCACCGCGCTGCGGGATCACTGCCTGCAGGATCCTGTCCGTCGTCATGGCGATGAGAGCCATTCCAAGCCCAGCCACCAGCCCGGCGCCGGCATTCGCCTCTCCCAGGGCGACGAAGATCGCCTGCCCGAGCCCCGTGGTGCCAACCAGCGCTGCGATGGCAAGCATCCCAAGACTGTAGAGGATGGTCTGGTTGATCCCGACTAGGATCTGCGGAAGAGCTTGCGGTAGCCGGACCTGCCAGAACAATTGCCAGTTGGAACAGCCGCAGGACCGGCCCGCATCGATCAGCGTCTTGGGGACCGTGCGTAGGCCGTTTTCCGTGTAGCGGATCATCGGCACGATCGCATAGGCGATGATCGCCAGCAGCGCGGTGAAATCCCCGACCTGAAACAGCATCAGGGCCGGGATCAGCAGCACGAATTGCGGCAATGTCTGCAATGTGTCGTTGACCGGTCTGATGATGCCCGACACCGTTCTTGACGAAGCGGCCCATATCCCCATCATCCCGCCGAAGACGATGCAGAGGAACACCGCCACGGAACAAAGGTAGACGGAGATCATGGCCTGCTCCCAGAGGCCGGTGATCAGCAAGAAGGCGACCGAACTGCCGGAAAAAAGCGCGAGGCTCGTGCCACCCACCTTGTAGGCGACCAGTGTCATCAGCAGCAAGACGGTGAGCCATGGCAGCCCAGTGGTCCCGAAATAGATCACACCCGCAAGCACGAGCACCGTGACCCCGGCTTTCCATCTGGCGAACCCGAAAGCGACGGCACAGCTCGCGAAAGCGAGCACCCAGTAGGCGGTCTTCATCGCCGGTGTAAGGGTCATTCCCCAGGTGAAGGGTACGATGGCCCGTTCCAAGCCGAGCTTGACCGGCAGAAGAATAAAGAACTGGATCGCGTTCTTCACCTCGGCCATGAGGTCGCCATAAGTGCGGATGAAGTCTGTCGTGGCATCGTTGACCGCTTGGGCCGGAGAATAAATAAGTCCGGCGGGCCATTCACGGAACGCTGGAAACATGTGTGCTGCCAGCACGGCCGTGGTCACCACCATGGCGAGGATCGCCACGAACCGGGACACGGGCAAACCGCTGTAGCTCGCCGTGGGAAGCTGGCGCGCGGCGTAGGCTGCGCTCACCCGGTCAAGCAGGATCGCCAACAAGACGATTACCGCGCCCGACAGCAGGCTTTGACCAAACTGTGCCTTGCGCATGGCCGATAGCACGGCCCAACCGATATCGTCGAAGCCGCCGATAATCGCGGCGATGATGACCATGGAAAGTGTAGCCATGGTGGTCTGGTTCACACCGACGAGCATCTGCGGCAGGGCCGTGGGCAACTCGACCCAGGCGAATTGCTGCCGCCGCGAACAGCCCGACATGCGCGCGCTTTCGAGCACGACTGGCGAGATGCTCTGCAGGCCAAGGATCGTATTGCGCACCATCGGGGGGATGGCGAAGACCACGCTGGCGATCAGACCAACGACAGGACCGAAGCCGAAAAGCAACAGGATCGGAATCAGGTAGGCGAAGGGCGGCACCGTCTGCATGAGATCGAGTATCGGCATGACAAGATGGCGTGCGCGGCGCGATCGAAACCCCAGATAGCCGATTCCAAAACCGATCAGGACCGACAGTGGCAGGGCAACCAGGACCAGAGACAGGGTTCTCATGGCAGGAACCCAGTATCCCGAGACCAGAACATAAAGCAGGATCATGAAGGCCTGAACAGCGAGTTTCCACCCGCCGCCCTGCCAGGCTATGAGTGCGAACACGGTAAGCGACGCCACCCAGGGGGCTTCGATCAGCAGCGACTGTACGGCGGATACAGCGATGCCCAGGCCGCCGCTGATGGCACGAGAAATCCCGCGCATCCATGCGACGATCCAATCCATCCCCACGTTGATGGCCTCGGCGAGCGGCAGAGTCCAGGATTCCGGATAGGTCACGGTCTGAGGAAATTCGGCCCTTTGACTAACCAGTATGGCGCTCAGCAAGCAGACGGCCAGCCAAGGCCATGTCCGGATGCAGGAAGCGACGAAGTGCCGTGTAAAAGCGCTCAATGGGTAGGCTCGGGATCGTCGTGGTAAAGCGAGCGGATGACTTCCAGAGGGTGCAGCGACCCCATGATCGCGCCGTGATCATCGACCACGTCGACCGTTTCGGTGCTGTTGTCGAACAGCTTGATCGCCTCCTGCAAAATGGCGTTTCGGGCCACAGTCGGGTGGGTTTCGCCATCCCTCCAGGGCGGGCTCATCACGTCGCGGGCGCGCAGGACATTGGCCAGGGGTACGTCCCCGATGAACTCACGCACATAGTCATTGGCGGGCCGCAACACGATATTGGCGGGCGACCCGATCTGGACAATCTGGCCATCTTTCATGATGCAGATATTGTCGGCCAGTTTCAGCGCCTCGAGGAAATCGTGAGTGACGAAGACAATCGTCTTGTGCAACTGCTTCTGGAGACGCAGGAACTCATTTTGCATTTGCGCCCGGATCAGCGGGTCGAGCGCCGAAAAGGGTTCGTCCAAGAACCAGAGCTCCGGTTCCACGGCCAGCGAGCGGGCGATTCCGACTCTTTGCTGCTGCCCTCCCGAGAGCTCGTGAGGATAGGAGCGTTCCTTGCCGCTCAATCCGACCAGTTCAATCATTTCGAGGGCACGCGTGAGACGTCTGTCGCGTGACTGGCCCTGGGCCTTCAAGGGAAAAGCCACGTTCTCGACGACATTGAGATGGGGCAGCAGGCCAAAACCTTGAAAGACCATCCCGATCTTGCGGCGACGTATCTCGGTCAGTTCCTTCGCCGAAGCGGCGAGCAGGTCGGTGCCGTCCAGCATGACATGCCCTGCGGTCGGCTCGTCCAACCGCGATATGGCGCGCAGGACCGTTGACTTGCCCGATCCTGACAATCCCATGATCACGAAGATCTCACCTTGATGGATATCGAAACTCACATCTGCGGCTGCGATAAAATGGCGCCTCTTTCGCGCATGGTCCAGTCGATCGGCGTGCGGGAGGCTCTGAAGCTCGTCAGACAACAGCCGTTTTGGATTGCTGCCGTAGATCTTCCACAGGTTCCGGACCGACAGTTTCGGTTCCGCATGACTCGTCATATTGTGCTCCGACAAGTGACGCGGCCCCTGCCCCGGGGCCGCGTCGGGCTCCACCTACTGGGTCGCGGCATCAACCCATGGCTTCCAGGTCGAGGCGTTGTTTTCCACCCAGGCAGCAACCACGTCCTCGACAGGCTCTCCATCCTGGTCGATCGCCTTCATCATGGCTTCTTGTTCGGCTGTATCCATCTGATAGGCCGACAGGAATTCCCAGGCAGCGGGCCATTTGTCCTCGAAACCGGACCAGGCGACCTTCATCGTTTCGGGTGCTTCCACGCCACAGTCCCCGGTCGCGTCTGGATTGGGGCCCCAAGAAGGATCGCTCTCACAGGCCGGCTCGTACTCGGGCAGTGAAACCCAACCCACCTCCACCTCGGCGAAGACCCAGTGAGGACCCCAAAACATCATGACGAGCGGAGACTTGCGCGTGTCCGCCGACCTCAGTTCGGCGACAAGCGCGCCCTCGGATCCGGCAGGCACTGCCGTGTAGTCCAGTCCCATGCTATCGATGATATCGGCAGAGCGGGTACCCCAATCAGCGGGATAGGCCAGGATACGGCCCTTGGGGAACGTGTCTGCGGTGACCAGTGTTTGCTGGCACTCGACCAGTGCGGTCCAATCTGGCAGGCCGGGGCACTCTTCCTCCATGTGAATCGGATAAAGCCACCCCTCACGCGTGGTCAGGCCCAGTGGACCGATATCAACAATGCTGCCCTCCTGCTTCATCTTTGGATAGATATCGCCGGTGTTGTTGCTCCAGACTTCCAATGTCGCGTGAAGGTCGCCATCGCCCAGCGCCGTGAACTGCGGGTAGTTTCCTGCGGTGATGTATTCGACGTCGTAACCCATCGTGCGCAGCACCTCGCCGGCAATATGCGTCGTGATGTGCTGACCGGTCCATTCGCTGATTGCCAGCTTGATGGTTTCGTCGGTATCGCCGAGCTCCGCCGCTGTTGCCGCACCGGCCAAGGCCATGGTGACCGTGCCCATAGCGAGCGCCGAGCTGAGTTGCTTGAGGTTGAACATGATGTCTCCTGTGGCGGTTTTCGAGCGTTCCATATTCGTGGCGCCATAGCGTCATGCAGTGGCTGACGCAGGAACATTTCTGCAGCCACCGCTCGTCCCCTGGATTGCAAGAGGTCATACAGCGCGAAAGCAAGATACTGACCCAAGAACCTCCGACTTGATCAGAAGCGCCACCATCGCACTGCTTCATAGGAAAGCACGGCACGAAAAAACGACCTAGAATCAATTGCATTCTTGTTTTTCAGCTGGGTGGCTTAGCCGCTCACGGAATCTTTGATAGAATCAGACAATGTTGGCGGATTGGATCAAGAGAGGTGCACACGCCTTCCGGCCGCTGATACGCGCGCGCCTGCCACCAAGCGCCCATGGTATCGCTACCCCGCGTCGGGCGGCGTCGCCATGCTGTGATACACCGAGGCATCAAGAGACTGCCCCCGATCGCGGCTTGGTGCGACCCCAAACCGGCTGCGATAGGTACGCGAGAAGACTTCCAAAGAGGAAAACCCGCAGGCGATGGCAATCTCCGTGATCGAGATGGCGGTCAACTGAACCATCTGATGCGCCTTGGCCAGGCGCAGCTCGCGGTAGGTGGCCTCTATTCCGCGACCCAATCGGGCACGGAAGAGCCGCTGGAGATGCCGGGATGATACGCCCACCATCGCCGCCAGCTCCGCGCAGGAAATCGGCTCCTCAATGCGCTCCTCCATCAATGCGTGGGCGCGGGCCACAGGGTCGCGAGCATCTCGGCTTTCCGAAAACTGCGCCACTTTCGTGCCCTTAGATGGTTGCGGCCGGGAGCCGGGTCGGCGACTGTCCACCAGCAGGTGTTTGCCTACCTCGGAGGCCAGGGCGTCGCCGGCATGCTGCGCAATCAGATCAAGCATCATGTCCGCTGTGGCGCTTCCTCCGGCCGAAAGCGGGTGCTTTCCTGCCGCCGCGAACAACGTTTCCGTGATCTGCAGATCCGGGTGGAGTTCCTCGCTGCCTTTCGCATTGTACCAATGAACCGGAATGCTGCCGCCGCGGATAATGTCGGCTTCTATCAAGAACTCGCTGCCCGTCTCAATTGCGCCGACGCGCACGCCATTGCGATCGGCCCTACGCAGCCAGTTCATCAGCCTTGGATCCCGGGTCGAATCGGGGGCCTCGAAGCTGGCGATGACGAAAACGGTATCGAAGGGCAGTTGAGGTTCGCCCGACAGCGGTTCGTCGACGGCGATCAACCCGCCGCTGCTCGAGCGCACGGCGAGCCCGTCTGCGGATAAGGTGGTCCACTCGAAAATCGACCGCCCGGCCAGCCAGTTTGCAATGAACAGCGGCTCGGTAACGAGGGCGACCGACAGGCTGGAGAAGCCTGGCACCAGCAATAGCCCATAGCGATGCAGCGTCGTCTTCTTAGGATCGGTCATGGCCTTCCAATCACTTGATGGATGCGGCTCAAACTTGGCGTGCAAAGTCAAAAGTGTCAAAACAATTGAAGGCTACGAAATCAATCGTCTATAAGCCTTTGATTTAAATATATAAAAAATCGCACACAGTTTCCACGCGACCGCGGCCGCCTGGCGCAAAGCATCAAACGACTGCCTGCGGCAGACGTACGATCAAGGCATCACATGAACGAGCATGTACGAAGAGGAAGCCAAGATGGGCGCATTCGCTCCGCTCCAAAATCCAGCCGATATGACATGGGACTATAGCGATCCGGTCAATGGGCAGACCCTGCCGGCCCCCTATTTTTTCGACCCGCAGATATTCGGAGAAGAAAAACAGCGCATCTTCATGCGCTGCTGGCACCTCGTGGGCCACGTCAATGAGTTCAGTGCGGTTGGCAACTACGTCGTGCAGGACATCTTCGAGCAGAGTGTCGTCGTCACCGCCGCCAGGGATGGCAACATCCACGCTTGGCACAATGTCTGCCGGCACCGCGGCAACCGGCTGATGAACGAGCGGCGGGGCAAGGTAACCGGTGTCCTGCGCTGTCCGTATCATTCATGGTGCTACAACCTAGATGGGGGCCTGCGCGCCGCGCCGCGCACCGAGCATCTCGACAATTTCAGCCCCGAGGATCACAGCCTGCGCAAGGTGCGGCTGGAGATCTTCGCCGGCTGGGTCTTCGTGACGCTCGACGATGATGCACAGCCGATAAGCGAGATGGCCGACGGGGCGGAAGAGGTGATGCGCCGCTACCTCCCCGATATGGACGATATCGAATTGGTCGAGGAGACCGATGTCATCGTCGATGCGAACTGGAAGGTAATTCAGGAGAACTCCATCGAAGGCTATCACTTCGATCTCAGCGGTCCCGTCCACAAGGACCTAGCCGCATTGATCGATTTCAAGAACTACACGCTGACCTCGCATGGCGACTGGTGGACCTATATCGGGCCGCCCAACAAGGATGTCACCCGAGCTTATGGATTGCCGCTCGAAGGGGCGACCTGGCAGACCGATTCCTTTTTCAACATCGGGCTCTGGCCGAACACGACTCTCTATTCGTTCCCTTATACCGACATGATCGGGACCTTCATCATGATCCCGCTCGGGCCAGAAAAGTCGCTTCTGCGTTTCGGTTATTACGCGCCCAAGGGGCGGTCTGTGCCAAAGGTGACCAAGGCCGCGATCGAATGGATGAACACCCAGCTCGGCCCCGAAGACATTGAACTGAATGTCAGCAACCAGAAGGGTTTGCATTCCATCGGATTTGGTTCAGGTCGTTACCTGATCGACGAGAAACTACCGAACCAGAGCGAGCATCTGGTGCATAACTTCCACAAGCTCTGCTACCAGGCGATCAAAGAATGATCGGCGAAACGTGGGATTACGTGATCGTTGGAGGTGGATCGGCGGGATGCGTGTTGGCTGCCCGGTTGTCCGAAGACCCCGACACGACTGTCCTGCTTCTCGAAGCGGGACCTGAGGACCGATCAAT
Organism: Mesorhizobium sp. CAU 1741; assembly: GCF_039839275.1. Lineage (NCBI taxonomy): Bacteria > Pseudomonadati > Pseudomonadota > Alphaproteobacteria > Hyphomicrobiales > Phyllobacteriaceae > Mesorhizobium > Mesorhizobium sp. CAU 1741. Next base: position 730,584 of record NZ_JBDOQP010000002.1, read on the forward strand.
GTGGCTGCGAATGCCGGCCGGCATGTCGCGGGTCGTCTGGGGCAAGCGATACAGCTGGTCCTTCATCTCGGACCCAGAGCCACATCTCGGCGGGCGGCAACTGGGTCATCCACGCGGCAAGGTGCTTGGCGGATCGTCTTCGATCAACGGTATGGTCTGGCTGCGCGGTCATCCGCGCGACTATGACGGATGGGAAGAGCGCGGCGCCACGGGGTGGAGCTATGCCGATGTCCTCCCCTACTTCCAGCGCTCGGAGACGGCCGACCAGACTGCCGATCTCGCACGTGGAACGGATGGTCCGATCCGTGTGACGCGGCCTCGGCTCGAGCCCAGCTCCCTGGCTGATGCATTCGTGCGGGCAGGCGGCGACGCAGGATATCCGATCCTCTCCGATTTCAACGCAGGCGAACAGGAAGGCTTTGGCCCGATCGAACGCAGCACGCATGGTGGCGTCCGTACGAGCGCATCGCGCGCCTATCTGAAACCGGCCCGCGGCCGGAAGAACCTGACCATCGTGACCAGCGCCCTGGCGCAGGAAGTGATCCTCGAAAAAGGCCGTGCCAAGGGCGTCCGATATCTGAAAGGCGGTAAGTCCACCGAGGTTCGAGCGCAGCGCGAAGTCGTTTTATCGGCGGGAGCAATCGGCTCTCCGCACCTGCTGCAACTTTCCGGGATCGGCCCAGCCGGCGTGCTTGAAGCGGCAGGTATCCGCGTGCGCCATGATCTGCCCGGTGTCGGCGAGAACCTCAACGACCATCCTGATCTGGTGATCCAGCATCAATGCCTGGAGCCGGTAAGCATCTATCCCGTAACGCGACGGCGGCAAAGCTGGATTGCGGGCGCAGAATGGGCATTGCGCGGCACCGGCCCGGCTGCCAGCAACCAGTTCGAAGCGGGTGGATTCGTCCGGTCGGGGCCCAATGTGGGACACCCGGACCTTCAGTTCACCTTCATGCCCCTCTCCGTGGTGCCCGGCACGGTGGATATCCGGCAGGAACATGCATTCCAGGTGCACATCGATCTCATGCGTCCGCGCAGCCGGGGTCACGTTCGGGCTCGCACTGCCGATGCCAGGCAGGCTCCCGCGATCCTGTTCAACTACCTCGCTGATCCTGCCGACCGGGCTGACCTGCGCGGAAGCGTTTCGATTCTGCGTGACGTATTGGCTCAGCCGGCCTTATCGCGCTTTGCCGGACCGGAGCTGTTTCCTGGAAAGCAAATGCAAGGCAGCGCGGAAATCGACGCCTGGATCAACCAGACACTCGAGACCTGCTATCATCCGGTCGGCACCTGCAAGATGGGCAGCGAGAACGATCCGGACGCTGTCGTAGATCCCGAATGCAGGGTGCGCGGGCTCGAAGGTCTGCGCGTGATAGATGCCTCGATCATGCCGGAGATCGTCAGCGCCAATACAAACGCGGCCACAATCATGATTGCCGAGAAGGCAGCCGACATCATTCGCGGCAGATCACTGCGAAGTGAAGAGCCCTTTGCAACAACAGGAAGGCGCCAGGCATGACCACAATCGCAACGTCAGGAAAGCCGAACCATTCCCACGCAAGTGATGAGCGCGGCATGCGCGAGGATCTTGCCGCGATCTTTCGCTATTTCGCCAGGCTAGGCATGCATGAATCAGTTGCAAACCATTTCAGCCTTGCCGCGTCTCCCGACGGCCGGAAGTTCCTGATGAACCCCAGGGGCCGGCACTTCTCGCGTATCCGAGCCTCGGACCTGCAGCTCATCGATGCAGAAGATCCCGAAACCTTGCAGCGGCACAACGCGCCCGACCCCACGGCCTGGTTCATCCACAGCCGCATTCACCGGCGACTGCCTCACGCGCGTTGCATCCTTCACCTGCATCCGCGCTATGCCACGGCACTCTCTGCGCTGGCTGACAGTTCGATACCGCCGATCGACCAGAACACCATGCGGTTCTTCAACAGAGTTGCAACGGATGACGGGTTTGAGGGCATGGGCCTGTCAGACGAGGAAGGCGATCGCCTCGCTGCGCGGCTAGGGGACAAGAGCGTATTGATGATGGGCAATCACGGCGTGCTGGTTGCGGCGCCGACCGTCGCACGCGCCATGGACGAGATGTACTATTTCGAAAGGTCTTGCGAGACGCTCATGATCGCGTATGCGACCGGCCGTCCCCTGCGGATTGCTCCCGACCACGTCGCGGAAAATACCGCCCTGCAATGGGAGGAATACGGCCAGCTCGCGATTGATCACCTGAGCGAGGTCCGCGCGATACTCGACGCGCAAGAGCCCGACTATCGAGACTGAAGGCCTCGGTCCTTCGGGAAATTGGCGCCCAACGCATGTGGACGTGCTGTGCGGGTGCTAATGACAGCGCCTGCAGCCCCCAAAGGCGGATCGGCTCAGTTTGTCGGGCTCGGTGATCAGGAAGGCCCATGGCAGCGGCCATTGCCCCGGTTTTCGACCTGCATGTGTGGGAGCGGCGCCCAGAGTCAGACCGTCGTGAATGCATGCACCACCGGGCCCTCGCTTACGCCCTCGCGCGGGCAGCAATAGACGATCCAGTCGCCCTTCTTGAGCGATCGCACAGCTACGTGCTTGCCATGCCCGAGTTGGGCGAAGCCCCCATCGCGTCCGTCGATTGCGTGTTGGACCGATGCGACACCCATCCAGAATGTCACTTTTCTGTCCCCTCAAGCGCCTCGGCGCAGCGATGAAGAAGTTCACCCAGGAGTTTTGTCTCTTCGTCGGTGAGCTTGGCCAGCATCTGGCGCTCGACCGTCTCCGACGCAATCGCGCCGGCCACAGCGGCTGCTTTCCCCTTGTCTGTCAGCTCAGTCATTATGAGCCGGCCGTGCTGAGGATGTGGCGTGCGCACAATGAACCCGTCCCGCTCAAGGGTAACAAGCATGCCCTGCATGGACTGTGGGGTCACAAATGCCGTGCGCGCAAGGGAAGCGTTCGAAATCTGCGGATTGTCGCCGATGGCAAGCAACACTGCATTTTGTGCCGCTGAAACGCCGCTTCCCGCCAATTCCGCTTCCAGCCGCTGGCGCAGCCGATGCTGTGTGATTTTGAGCGTGTAGCCGATCCAGGCTTCTCCACTGGAGGGTGTCATTTTGCGCATTGACGTATCAGGATCCTGATATTAATATAAAGAACCTGATAATAATCTGGAGCACATCGAATGACAATGCCGATCGGGCCATCCTTTATCGCCTTGCAGGTTCGCGATCTCGCGGCGTCTGTCGCGTTCTACAAGGATATATTTGGCTTCGTGACACAGGACCGTAATCCGCCCGGGGCCATCGTGTTCAAAACCAACCCGATTGCGTTGGCGCTTCGCCAACCGCTGCAGCCATTGCCCGCGACCGGCCCGCTTGGAACTGGCATGGTCCTGTGGATTGCCTGCGAGGATGCGGACTCCTATCAGGACCAGATTATCCAGCGAGGCGGAACGGTTCTAAGTCCAGTAAATGATGGCCCGTTCGGCAGGTTTTTTGTGGCCAGCGATCCTGATGGTTACGCCATCACGTTCCACACCGCACAAAAATAGAGCAATTCCACTGCAATTGCGGAGCGCGTTTCGCGCTGGAACGAGCAACGCAATTTTCTGCCACAGCTCACTTCGTTTCCGCGTTGGGCAAGTCCGTATTGATATCGGACTGACCAATGTCAGGCATCAGGCTCTGAAAGATGGTGTCGTTGGTCGCACGCCATTGCTCATCTGCCAGCCATAGATAGGTCTGGTCAGGCATCAACGGCACCTCCTTGACCTGCGCACTGGAAATTCGGAGGAAGAAGCTGTTTCGCGCCTGGTTTATCTGTAGGTAGCGCAGAGGTACGACGATGCTGTTTTCCCCAGCGATGAAAAACCCGTCCGAAGCTACAACCGCGTAGTCCCACCGATCCTTCGTGCCGATCACCACGTTGCGCACTTCACCCACAATCTTGTCATCTGAACTGCGAACCTCGGAGCCCACAATCTCATCCACGCGCAGGCCGGGTCCAAGTTCATCGATGCTGGTGCGTTAGGATTTGCCGCGGGCAGATCGCACCGGGTCGACAACTTGTCGATCGCACACACCGCGCGGCTTTGAGCACTATATACTGGGTTAGCGGACGAGGCCGCGTCAGTGGAGGATGGATGCCGAAGATCAAGGGCCAGAATGCTCGCGACAAAGAGCAGGCAAAGACGGCGAAGCTGCTAAAGAAGGTGGGATATACGACCCTGAAAGAGGCCGGGATCAAATCGACGCGGCCCAGCATGCCGAATCTGAAGGTCGAGAAGCGAGGCAAGTAGGCGGCTATGCGCAATGCGTTGCCACGGGACCATGGCTTGCCGTTGAGCAAGGACGCTCATTGCGCCTTTGCTAGCGCGCATTGAACCTTCACGACGTCTCTTCATGCGCAGTGACTGATGCGGAGTTGAACAAGGAAATGATCGTGATTGAACCGAGCCGCGAGGCAACACTGATCGCCTTGGGCTGGTCCAGCTTCTTTGGTGACCAAGTCAGCGAGGAAGAGGCCGGCCTCGTGCCCGTACGTATCACCCATATTCACCGCACACGAATAAGCGGAGACTCCGCCAATGGTCCGGTCGAACTCATGCTGTCGCCCAGCAGCACAAGCGGCGACTATGCGGTTGGCGACTTCGTCCTTGCAGAGCCCGACGATTTCCTTGTACGGCGGCGCCTCGCGCGCACCTCGCTGCTCGTACGGCGGATGAGTGACCGTAGCACTCAGCTTTCCGGCGCCAATATCGACGCGCTGTTTATCGTCACTTCCTGCAATGGTGATTTCAACGTTCCGCGGCTCGAACGCTACCTGGCCATGGCAGCACAGTGCCAGATCGCCCCGGTTCTGATTCTGACCAAGGCCGATGCAACGAAGGATTTGGGTTCCTTCATCGCGCAGGCTGCCGCGCTGGCGCGCGACCTGCCAGTGGTTGTGGTCGATCCGCGCCAGACCGACGCGCTGACCAAGCTGCGGCCCTGGTTTGGCTTGAGCAAGACCGTGGCACTTACCGGTTCCTCGGGCGTGGGCAAGTCTACTCTCGTCAACACGCTGGCGGCCAATGGCGCCGGCACCGCACAGCTCACCGGCGCCATTCGCGCCAGTGATTCCACGGGGCGGCACACGACGACCGCCCGCTCCCTGCATCGGGTCGCCGGCGGCGGCTGGGTTCTGGATTCTCCCGGCATACGCTCATTGCATCTGGGCGAGATGGCCGACGGTCTCGACGTGGTTTTTGCCGAGATCGCCGAACTCGAGTCCCAGTGCAAATTCCGCAATTGTACGCACACCCACGAACCATCCTGTGCCGTGCTCACCGCAGTCGGAGACGGGCGTATCGATTCCGAACGCTTCTCGCGTTGGCGCAAGCTGCACAGTGAGAACGCAGCTCTCGGCGCACTCAGGCCAAGCCGCCGCTGAGTCTTGCCTCATTGCTGCGCAGCCGCATGGCATATGGGGGAGGTTGTCGAGCTGACCACCTAAGCTTCTTACAAGAAACGCGGATCGCCGGGATGATGGCCTGCCTGCCGGGTCGCCGCCAATAATGGAAAATGCGATTGCGGCGCTTGAAACCATCCAGATAATATCCAAATACCATCCATATGGATGGAGAATAAGATGTCGGATCATGCAGGCAGGCTCCGGGACCGAGGCGGCGAGACGGAGAAGATCACCATCAATCTCGGCTATGTCGACCTCGGACGCGTCGACCTTCTCGTTCAGGAAGGGTTTTACTCCAACCGGACCGATTTCATACGCACCGCGATCCGAAACCAGCTTGCAGTGCAAGCCGATGCCGTCTCGCAGTCGATCGTCAGGCATACACTGGAACTGGGGCTTCGCGACTACAGCAGGGCTGACCTGGAGGCGGTGAAGGCCGCCGGCCAAAGGCTCCAGATCAAAGTCGTCGGGCTTGCTCGCATAGCGCCGGACGTTTCTCCCGAACTCGCACTGGCCACCATCGACTCCATCACCGTCCTGGGAGCACTGCAAGCCAGCGCGGAGCTGAAATCGGCGCTTGCCGGACGCATCCGATAGGGCAGTCTGCCCGACAAAAGGAAATGAACATGAACGAAAAATTTGTCGCAGCCATGCGCCGTGCGACGCTCTCCACACGCGCCTCGAACCTAGCCGAGGCCACGCGTGTGATCCAGGGCGCCCTGTTAGGGCATGCGATCTCGGAAGAGCGGGATGCTGGTACCGCCGACATCGTGCCCCCACCGGCGCGATCTCAGTCGAAGACCTTTCTCCTTGATCCAGATGCCGAACTTGTCGAGCCGTCCGAAACGTCACTGAAGGCGTCGGGCCGGCGAGAAATACCGCCCACATCGGACCGGTTGCGCAAGCCGTTGGGGGAAACCATCGGCATCCTGCGCCAGGGTCGCTTCTCGACCGACGCGCCGGCGTCTCTTGCCGGTATGGGGCTGACAGGTTTAGCCGGACCGGCTGCTCTTTCCGCGGTGCCGGAGGGAGCTCGGTTCGAGGCGCGATCCTTCACCTGCGCGGCGGGAACGCGAAGCTTTCGCCTTTACATACCCTCCTCGGCGCCCAGACCCCCGCTGGGCCTGATCGTCATGCTCCATGGGTGCAAGCAGAACCCGGACGACTTCGCGGCGGGTACCGGCATGAATGCAATCGCCGAGGCAAACGGGCTGCTGGTCGCCTACCCGGGACAGACGGGCGCGGACAACGCCTCGTCCTGCTGGAACTGGTTCCGACCCGGCGATCAGGCGCGCGACCGTGGCGAGCCATCGATCATCGCCGGCATCACGCGGGAGATCATGTCGGAGTTCCGCCTCGAGCGTGGCCAGGTTTATGTCGCAGGTCTGTCGGCCGGCGGTGCCATGGCTGCTGTCATGGGCGAGACCTACCCGGATATCTACGCTGCAGTCGGAATTCATTCCGGGCTGCCCTGCGGCGCGGCCAATGACGTCATATCAGCCTTTGCCGCCATGCGGGGAGAAGCCGGTCTTCCGCCCCAAAAGCCCTTGCGCACGGCAGCCAGTGCTTCAGGCAAGGTTCGCACGATCGTCTTTCACGGGACCGCAGACCGTACGGTCCATCCCTCCAATGCCAAAAGGATCGTGGCTGCTGCCTCACCGAACCGCGCTGACCTCACTGTCAGCGAGAAAGCAGATTGTACTGCTGGGGGGCGAACCTATACTCGAACGGTCATCGCGGACCCAGCGGGCTCGACGATGGTTGAATACTGGATGGTCGACGGCGCTGGTCATGCCTGGTCCGGGGGGCAGTCAGCCGGTTCCTACACCGATCCGAAAGGTCCGGATGCGTCCAGCGAGATGGTGCGCTTTTTCCTCGGCCAACAGAGCTGATTACTCCCCAAGTGTCGAAGCGCTCGACGCGAAGCTCCTAGGCCTGTGGAAGCGAAGAGCAGCATTTTCAATCAGTCAGAAGTAGGATCGGCACGCGCGATCATGACGTTGCGCTCAACTGTCGGACTATTGAGTGCCGCGATGTGATGCTCATCAAAGCGGCCGCTGCCGTAGGATAGACGGTCTTGCGCCGACGGCGATATCGAGAGCATCGAGCCTCAAGACATCGCATCGCTTCGGGTCGCTGCCACGATCTGTGGCGGCGAGATCACCTATGAACGCAGCACTGCGTAGTCAGCTTTTATCGTCGCGCGATACGACTGAGGCACATACCGAGGCGTCATAGGAATGAATCTGGTTGAACTGACCTCGTTTTGAATTTCTGGCGAGTCTTCGGCTTCGGTCGAGCCAGGCAGAAACCATTCGACGCCCAACCCTCGCTGCTGGACAACGAGCCGACCTGATCCGCGTTCTCGCGGATGGCGCATCGGCGTATGGACGCCGGAGTATGCGCTGTGGGCGAATTCTGGCTCAGTGAACGGGAATGGAGGCCGAAGACTTGTCAGGTCGGTGCATCCGGCGCCCTGCGCGCGGGCAGAATGCGATCGAGAACAAGCCTCGCCTGTTCGTTTCGCAGGTCTCGCCGTAGCACCTTTCCGTACGCGTTCTTGGGCAATTCAGGAACAAAGAAGATGTGCTTGGGTTTCTTGAACGAAGCAAGGTTGGCCCTGCAATATGCAAGGATTTCGGTCTCGCCAAGGTTCGCATCCTCGACAACCAACGCAACAGCCACACTTTGCCCCCACTCATCGTCTGGCAAGCCAAACGCGATCACTTCGCGAACGCCAGGACAAGCAGCGAGAACGTCCTCGATTTCCTTTGGATAGATGTTGGTTCCACCCGAAATTATGGTGTCGTAGCGACGGTCAAGGATGCGCAGTCGCCCCGCCGGATCGAAGCGGCCAATGTCGCCGGTACGAAGCCAGCCGCCACGCAGCGCACTCGCGGTCGCCTCCGGATTGCGCCAGTAGCCCTTCATAACGACGTCACCGCGTACGCAAATCTCGCCATCTTCACCATCTTGCACATCATTGTCCGCCTCATCGATAATGCGGACTTCGACGCCCGATCGTACATATCCCGCTGAGCCAAGCGTCTCATCGTCCGCATCAAGATGGTCAGGGCCCGGCAGGTAGGAGATGGTCATGGGTGCTTCCCCTTGCCCGTAAAGCTGGTGGAAGATCGGGCCGAAACGCGCGACGGCCTCTCGAATGTGCTCGAGGTGGATCGAGGCGCCACCATAAATGACGCCCCGCAGGCTTGCGATATCGATGCGCGGGCTGGCCTCGAGCAATCGGACGATCATCGTCGGCGCAACGAACGGGATTACCGAGATGGACATGTCAGCCACAGTCTCGAACACTTCATCCGCACGAAACCCGTCCCGGTCGTAGATAATGTTTTCCGCGCCGCGGACGAGCGAGGGGATCAAGTAGAGACCGCTGCCGTGAGACAAGGGTGCCACGTGCAGGACGCGGTCGCAGCCCTGAAATGAAAATACGTCAGCAAGACAGTTCACCGTCGCCGCGATCAGATTGCGATGACTGAGCATCGCCCCCTTCGGTTTGCCAGTTGTGCCAGAGGTGTAAAAGATCCACGCAGCATCATCGGGGTCAACATTCGCCGTAATTGAGCGCGCGGCTTCCGGCTGCGGCAAAGCGAAATCCTCTATCGCGATTATCGCGCAGGAATGACCCTCCGGCAGGTTTGCCCTCAGTTCGGCAACATGTTCGCGATGCGTGAATATCAGGCGCGGCTCTGCATTGCCCGCGATCCAGGCCACCTCGCGCGGATGCAGTTTGGCGTTGGTCGGCACGACCACCAACCCCGCCCGCATCGGGGCCAGCAGGAGCACCGGAAACTCGAAGCAGTTGCGTAGAAACAAGAGCACGCGATCGCCACGCGCGCACCCTTGTTGCATGAACCATTCCCCCAACGCAGCGCACACGCCATCCAGGCCGTTATACGCCATCGCCTTGTCGCCGCAGCGAACTGCAGTCGCATGTCCGCGACGGCGGACCGCGTCGGTAAGCATGGAGTAGATGTTCATGTTCGCAACCTGCGCATGAAACGGCCGGGGCGCATCGCGCCTTCGACCATCTAAGAACCGATTTTCGCTATGATGATTTTCTGGTCAGCACGCGATTGCGAAGAATACCGATGCCTTCGACCTCCAGCTCGACGACATCCCCATGCGCAAGGAATCTCATCTGTTCCAAGCCACAGCCATTGCCGACCGTGCCGGAGCCGAAGAACTCGCCCGGAAAGATCGTCTCTGACTGCGAGATGTGGGCCAGCAGGTCCTCAAATTTCCAGTGCATGGTCGAAGTGTTGCCGCGGCCCCATTCTTCGCCATTCACGCGGCACACCATCGTAAGATTGTAGGGATCCTTCATCTCGTCGGCGGTCACAAGGCATGGCCCCATGGCGTTGCCGGAGTCGAAATCCTTTCCCTTGGCCGGACCGAGTTGACCGCCCATCTCCTGCGTCTGCGCATCTCGAGCGGAAAAGTCGTTGAATATCGTGTAGCCGTAGATGTAGTCGCGTGCATTGTCGCGGGCGATGTCGACGCCCTTCTTGCGCACGTAGAAGCCGAACTCCAGTTCGAAATCCATCAGCTTAGAATAGCTCGGCCACAACACATCATGGTCGGTGCCGATGACCGAAAAGCGGTTGGCTTTGTAGTAGATCGGTTGCTCGTAGAAAGTCTTGGGAACTGCAAAGATGCCTTTCTCCTCGAATTCTTTCATTGCCGCCTCAGGGTCGGCCGTCGCATTGGCGCGAACGCGTCGCACGGCGTTGAACGACTGCTTGAGATGCGTTTCAAAGCAAAGGCAATCGCGCATCTGGATCGGCACTGGCACGGGCGCGAGGAGGCGCACGTCGTCTTTGGAAAAAGCGTTCTTGGCGCCTTTCTTTACCGTCTCGTAGGCGCGGTCGAGCGTGGCGTCTCCGCCTTCGATCATCGCCTGCACAGAAGAAAAGGCGGCATGCCTTTCGCCAAACACCTGTTCGTGGGCGCCTGCCAGATCAACGATCCTGCCGTCGCCGTCGACAAGTGCGCCAGAACGCTGTTTTCCATTCTGTTCATAGGTGACGAGCTTCATCGGTGTCCTCCCTTGGATTGGCTCACTCCGGCTCCTCTTGCCGGTCAGGCTGTTTCGGCGTCGACGGCACGCGGCCATAAAGAAGCGCCGCTTTCATCAGCGAGACCAGATGGGTTGACGTCACCATCTCGTCCTCTGGATCGCACAGCCCCCCGGACAGCCGACTGATGCGGCCGGTATCGGCCATCGTGTAGACCATCACCCCGAGCATCGCCTGGTAGCCCCAGTTGATCTCTTCAAGCGACCTGTCTGGCAGTGCTGCATGCAACGCCTCCATGACCTTGTAGGCGACGGGGTCGAAGAATTCGGCAACGACCATGCGGTTATGCGATTTCGGGTCGGAGACCTCGCGTGCAAGAATTCGTGCATAGCTGGAATTCTTGTCCGTGCTGCGCATGTGCAGGCTCGGCACCAGTACCGCCTTCACGATCATCTCCACCTTGCGCTCGGCGTCCGGCTCCATTTCCGCCAGCCTCAATCCTGCAATGCGCTGGTCGATGATCATCGGTGCGCGCATTTCAAAGATGGCGCGATAAAGCCCTTCCTTGCTGCCGAAATGGTAGTTGACCAGGGCGACCGGCACTTCGGCACGCAGCGCGATCTGGCGCACCGTCGCACCATCGAAACCGTGATCCGCGAACTCGGCCTCGGCTGCATCCAGAATGCGTGTGCGCGTCAGCGCCGCGTTTCTTTGCGTCGGCTCGATCGCTACGACCTTCTGACCCTGCTCTGTCTTTCTAGCTCTGCCCATGTCTGTCGCCAGCTGCGGGAAGCACATCTGCGCGACCCTATGAGCGTCGAGTTGAACGACATATCAAAACTCTTGTCAACATGTTCAAATCCCGCTAGCGTTTCCCTATCGAGCACGAGGCGTAGGAGTGAGCCTCTAGTTCAAAAAGGGAGGAACGACATGTATCGCAAGGCTATTTGGGCTGGCGTCGCCGTCATGGCGCTTGGCTGTGGAACCGCACCGGCACTATCGCAGGAAACCCTCAGTCTCACCGCAGCGACGGGGCACCCCGAAGTGTTTCTCTGGGTGAAGCACATCAAGGAGACGCTGATCCCGACGGTTGATGCTGAGCTGGCCAAGACCGGAAATTTTGAAATCAATTGGACCGAAGGCTATGGCGGCACCATCGTCAAACTGGGGTCGGAGACGGAAGCCTTCCAGCAAGGCATCATCGACGTCGGCCAGATGAGCGGTGTCTTCAATCCCTCGACCATGGGACTTCTCAACCTGACTTACGCCATGCCGTTCGGTCCGGCCGACGCACGCGGCGTGACCGAGGCAGTCGAAAAGGCGCTGAGCGAAACACAAGGCGCCTTGGCCGCACTCGAGGAAGCCACGGGCGTCGTCTATATCGGCGGCGGTATCGCCATCGACGATTACAATATCGGCTCGACCAGAGAATTCACCACAGTTGCCGACATGGATGGGGTGAAGCTTGGCGGCGCCGGCCCGAACCTCGCCTGGCTGGCTGGCACCGGCGCAGTTGGCGTGCAGGGGTCTTTCGTCACGTTCTACAACGACATCAAGACCGGGGTCTATGATGGCTATATCGGCTGGATGACCGCCGGTGTTCCGGCCAAGCTCTACGAAGTCGCGCCGAACTGGAATCAGACCCATTTTGGCGCGATGTATATTGGTGGTCTGGGCGTTTCCAAAATGCAGTGGGATACGTTCGACGACGAGGTGAAGCAGGCCTTTCGCACCGCAGCCACGGCTTACACTGTAGCCTATTTCGATGAGCAGGAAGCCCGGTATGAATCGGCGAAGAAGACCATGCTCGACGCGGGCGGGAAGATCGTCGAGTTCGATCCTGCCGAGCGTTCGGCCTGGATCGAGGCGCTGCCCAACCCGACGACGGCCTGGGCCGACGCTGCTGAGGCACGTGGCGAGCCGGGCCGCGCGGTGCTGGAGGCCTATCGCGATAACCTCGAATCTTCCGGCTTCACCTTTGAGCGCGATTACCTGACGGAGTGATCCTCCCCGGCCTTCGCCGGACCGCCGCTGGGTCTTCGCCGCATAGTGCGCGGCGAAGACCCAGAATGAAGAAATGCCGCATCACCGGAGTCTTCCGTCATGGCCGACGACGCTGCAATACCGCGCGAAGACGCGCCTCCTCCTCCCGTACCCAGCGGTCCATTTGCCCGCCTCATCGGCGCGATGAACGCGGTCGGAACACTGTGGATCATCGGTCTGATGATCCTCATCAATGCCGATATCGTCGGCCGCAGCTTCCTTAGCCGCCCTATCGCGGGCGTGCCCGAGCTCGTCGCGTTCTCGATCGTCGGGATCGTGTTCCTCCAGCTCGCGCACACGCTGCGCTCCGGCTCGATGACGCGATCGGACGTGCTGCTCAATGTCCTGGAGCGTCGCGCGCCGCGCGCACGCTTTGCACTACTGACGCTCTTCCATCTCATCGGCGCCCTGCTGCTCCTCATGATCGCCTGGAAGTTTTGGCCGAGCGTCGTCGGCGCGTGGCAGCACCCGGAACGCAATTTCATGGGCAATCCAGGCTTTTTCACTGTCCCACAGTGGCCGCTCTTTATCCTCATCTTCCTCGGCATCATTGCCACAGCAATCCAGTTTCTGCTGCTCTCCTGGAGCGATCTTGGTGCCGCACGGGGTATCGCGCGATGAGCGGCGTTGAAATTGCACTCCTCTCCATCGTGATTATGTTGCTGCTCATCTATTCGGGCGTGCATGTCGCGATTGCGCTCATCCTGCTCTCGTTTGGCGGCGTCTGGCTTATCCGCGGCAATTTCGACATCGCGTCAAACATGCTCGTTCTGGCCTTCAAGGACTCCATCAGCGACTACATATTCGGCGTCGTGCCGCTCTTCGTGCTGATGGGCCTGCTGGTTGCCATCGCCGGTATCGGGCGGGATACGTTCGAAGTCGCCGCGCAGGTATTCCGCAAAGTGCTGGGCGGCCTTGGCATTGCCACGGTGGCAGCCAACGCCGTGTTCGCAGCGATCACCGGCATCTCCATCGCCTCGGCCGCCGTGTTCACCAAAGTGGCCGTGCCGGAAATGATGCGCCATGGCTATACACCGCGATTTTCCGTCGGTGTCGTTGCTGGGTCGTCTGTCCTCGGCATGCTGCTGCCGCCAAGCCTGCTGTTCATTCTCTACGGCGTTCTCACCGAGCAATCGGTCGGCTCGCTGTTCATAGCAGGCATTATTCCAGGCATTCTTCTGTCGCTGATCTACTGCGCCGGAATCATGGCAATGGGCCGTTGGTGGCCCTCATTCATTGGCGGCGGCGGTGCGGCCAAGGGCGATCCAGTTCATGATATGGGCATCGGCGAAATGCTGAGCAAACTGGCGCCAATCGTCATTCTCATAGCTCTGGTGCTCGGCGGCATTTATGGCGGGTTCTTCACGCCCACCGAGGCTGGGGCGGCAGGCGCTCTGGGGGCGCTTTTGATTTCGCTCGCAAAGCGGCGGCTTTCCTGGGCGAGCTTCTGGCAGGTGCTCGTTCAAACTGGCCACACAACGTCATCGATCTGCTTTCTGATCGTCGGCGCCAGCCTTTACTCCCGCATGCTGGCCATGTCCGGCATGCCCGGGTGGCTCGGCTCCGCCGTTATCGATTCCGGCATGGGCGTCACCGGCATCATCATCGCATTGCTGCTCGTCGTCATCCTGCTTGGAACCATACTCGACTCTGCCTCGATCCTCCTCCTGACGCTGCCAATCGCCGTTCCCATCCTTGTGGGCCTCCAGGTCGACCTGATCTGGCTTGGAGTGCTGATGATCATCGCAGTGGAGATTGGTCTTTTGACCCCCCCCTTCGGCATAGCCGTATTCGTTGTGAAGGCGACCCTCGGTCCTGACAGCGCGGTCACGCTTAACGACATCTTCTTTGGAGCGGCGCCGTTCGCGCTGATGATGCTCCTCGTTCTGGTGCTCATCTTCCTTTTCCCGTGGCTCGCCACGGCACTCGTCTGACTTGAAGGAGTAGTTCCGATGGCCAAATGGCAATTCACCAAAGGCATGCACGACCTCGGCAACGGCTGCTACGCATACCTACAGCCTGATGGAAGCTGGGGCTGGTCGAATGCCGGGCTGATCGTCGACGGCGACGCAACGTTGATGGTCGACACACTCTTCGACTTGAAGCTGACGGCCGAGATGCTTGCCGACTATCGTGCCTCGATCCCGGCAGCAAAGGATATCGGCATCCTGGTCAATACCCATGCCGACGGCGACCACACCTTCGGCAATCAGCTCGTCGACGGTGCACGCATCATCGCCACGCAAGGAACTGTCGACGACTTTGCACGCTTCGATCCCACCGTGGTGCAGAAAATCGTCACCAATGCCGAGGAGTTTGGCAGTGCGGGCGTGTTCATGCGCGAGTGTTTCCGCCCATTCGACTTCGCCGGCATCCAGCTGACGCCTCCGACCGAGACCTTCTCGGGTACAATTGACATCATGGTCGGCGAAAAGAAGGTCCAGCTGATAGAGGTCGGGCCGGCGCATTCGCTCGGCGATGCATTGATCTACGTGCCCGAAGACAAGGTCGTCTTCACCGGCGACATCTTGTTCAACGGCGGTACGCCCATCGCCTGGTATGGGCCGGTGAAGCGCTGGATCGACGTTTGCGACATGGTGATGGACATGGATGTCGAAACCATCGTCGCCGGTCATGGACCCATCTCCACGAAAGACGACGTGCGCGAGATGCGTGATTATCTGCAGCATGTCTCAGATGAGGCGCGGCCGCTCTGGGAGGAAGGTCTCGACTATCTTGCCGCGGCCTACAAAATCGAGCTGGGTCCGTATCGCGACCGCAACGATGCCGAGCGCGTCGTCGTCACCCTTCAGACGCTGTTCGACGATTTCGGCAATGCCCCCGAGCGACCGGTGCACGTACCGATCCCGTATTTCGCGGAGATGAAAAGCTTTCGGCACCACCTCAATCGCGGGCCGGTGCACGAAGCCTATTGCAAGGCTTGCGGGCTGAAGCACGACGCCTACTGACGCCCGGCCCTCCACCACTCGAAAGTACCTCTACAGCTCACCTGAGTTCGAACGTCATCAAACAAGGATGCCGGAATGCTGGTTCTCTATCACGCTCCAATCTCGACCTGCAGCCAGAAAGTTCGGCTCGTGCTCGCTGAAAAGCAGCTCGACTGGGAAGGCAAGTCGATCAATTTCGGCAAGGCCGAACACCTGACCCCTGACTATCTCAAGCTCAATCCAAACGGTGTCGTGCCGACGCTGGTTCACGACGGTGATCCGATTATCGAGAGCAGCGTGATTACAGAATATCTGGACGAGGCCTTTCCCGATCATCCAGTAAGGCCAAAGGATTTCAAGGCGCTTGCACACATGCGCGCATGGCGTCAGTACATTGATGAAGTGCCGACACCCTCGATCCGGCCAATCTCGTTCAACACGTTCTTTGTGCCGATCTGGTCCCGGATGAGTGAAGAAGAATTCTGGGATTACACGGAGCGCCTGCCACTGAGGAAACATTTCTACAGAAAGATGGGGCGCTCTGGCTTCTCCCCTCAGGAGATCGAAGAGTCCCTCGACCGACTCGCCCAGGCGCTTGCAAGAATGGAAGACGCGCTCCAACGCAGCCGCTTCCTGGCCGGAGACCAATACACCCTTGCGGACGTCAACATGACGCCGACCGTCGTGCGGCTGGAGGATTGCGGCCGCACGGATCTTTGGGACCGCTTGCCAAGAGTGGCGGACTGGTATGAACGGATCAAGGCGCGGCAAAATTTCGACATCGCCTACATGCCAGGATCGCGAGATCTCGGTGCACACATCTGATCTGAAACCCACCAGAACGAACAGGCGTGCCTAGAGTTCTGCGGGAAAATTGTTCATGGAGAGACTGCCGCCGTCGGCATGCCGACCGACCTCCGTCAGTTGGTTTGCCGCAAGGAGGACGCAGGTTCTTACTGGTTGATAGTGGAACCATGTGCAACGGCCACTCTCTCCGCCATCGGCATTCGCCGGGCGGCGGCTCTGTCGGCTAGGGGATCGTCATGCGGCGATCCTGAAATACGCTCCTGGGAAGCAGCGTTGGCGGGGCGGGCATGGTGATAGCACCATCGTCGTTCGTGAACGCATGCGGCATTGATGCCGCGATCGCGGGGGTTGGGATGCCCGCTCCATCTATCCTGATACCCGGCGCTTCCAGTCGGCGATGAGAAAAGGTTCACCATCGTCGACCGGTGGGATGATGACGGCCTCGACAATGGCGCGCCTTGCGCTTCCGGTAGCCTCGGCTGCGATCGACACGCGAAAGACGGTCGGCGGGTCGATCGAGAAGAATTGTGCGCTTTCTGCAAGTTGGGAAAGTAGCGCGGTCAAGACGGCCGGGTCGGTCACGTCCCTGGCGCTGTCGATGAGCGCCATCCGGGTTTCGTCCATGCCTTCGAGCGCCGCGACCAGTCGGGGCTCGGCCGCGGTGAGCGACAATCTGCCGAGCGGATTGAAGACGGTCAGCAAGCCGCTCAAAGCCTCGATGTCCGTCACCGACACCCCGAGCACCCAACGCAATTCCTCGATGGAGGCAAAGGCACGGTTGCCGGGCCCGAACGGCAAACCCGCTGCCCCATAGTCCGCCTGCTCCGCGCCGCCGGGCGATGGCGTATCATCTGCATCGCGCCAGTCGATAATGCGTGCTGCAAAAGTCTCCGGTTCCATGGCCTCGAGACCGGAGGCACGATACGCCGCCGCCAGGACCAACCTGTCGGAGCCATTGAGATCCGCCTTGCCTGCATCGGAGCTGACCCCCAACCGGACGACTCCACCGTCAAGACGGATTTCCTGCCCGTCCACGGCGGCAAGAGTTCTGCGCAAGACCACGAGTTGATACCCGGCCATGTGCAGTCCGGCCTGCAGGAGCGCGTTGTCGGCCAGGTCCGCCTGGGTGGTGGCAATGCCTTCGACGCTATTGCGTGCCGCAATGGAAATGGTGACGAAGACCGTCGAAAGAAGGGCCACCATGCCCAGCACGGTGTAAAGTATGAACCCGTCCGATCGCGCATCACTGCGCATAGCGCATCCAGCCTAGCGGATCGTCGGGATCGATGGGTTCAGCGGCATTGCTGTCTGGCGACGCGACCTGCACGGGAGCAAGCGTACAAAAACGACTGCCGGATATGGCACATGCCGGTTCTGCATTTACCCGCAATGGGATGCGAAGCGAGGTCGTGTTTTCCTCTGATGCGAACGAAACCAGCACGGCGTCCGGCATCGCCGCGCCGTCCGACCAGCCATCGCGTATGGCTTCGCCGCCCGCGCTCGCATCCACATAGGCGAAACGCGGCAGCGCCCGCCCGATGAAGAGAGCCTCCGGCTGCGCGAAGCGCAACTCTTCCACACCGCGGGCGGAAGGAAGCAACGGCGCCTCGCTGCGCGACAAGACCGCATTGCTGCCGTCCAGGCGGACCTGGAGGCGGACGACGCGCATGTCGGGCCGTTCGCCGGCCCGTGTGAGCGTTTCCGCGTAGATCAGATCGCCGGGCGTTCCGGAGAAGATCAGCGGTGCGTCCTCGCCTGAGAAGCTGATGCGCGCGGCTCCCTGGATATCGCGCGCCAGCGCAGCCAGCACGCGGCTTTGGGATTCCAATGCTCCGGTCACGGTCGTCGCACGTTCAAGGGCGCGGAATGTAAGGCTGGTTACCGAGGCGAGCCCGAGCAGCAACATGGCACTGATGGCCATCGTGATCAAAGCCTCGACCATCATGAAGCCGGCGTCGTGCCTGCTTCTCCCGCGACAGAATGTGCGGGAAACGGTCATGGCGCCGCGGTCCGGACGAGGCGTATCGTCTCGGCCTCGGCAAGCAGCCTTGGCGTTGCGGCGCGGCGTATCTCGATGGTGACGCGAACGGGCACCCATGGGGGGGCGTTGGACGCGTCCTCTGCCTCCCCGGACAGCGGCTCGAAGCGCATCTCCCAGTCATATCCGTCCATGCTGCCGCGCTGCGGGAACCCACCGGCCTGCCCGAGGGGAGCCTCAAGCAGCGACTGCGCCGCCATCTCGGCGCCGAAACGGTCCTTGGCACGCGCCGCCACGGCCAAAGCTTCCGACATTCCCCGCTGGACCGTCACCGTGATCAGGGCAAGCAGGACGAAGGCAACCAGGACCTCAACCATGGTGAAGCCGGCGCGGCGTGCCCGTGGCTCGCGTCCTGGCATCACCGTGCGATGTCCACGGTCGCGGTTCGACTGTTGACGACGATGCGCAATGCCTGGCTCGACGAGCGCACCGACAGGCCTCCTCCGCTCGACCGCCCGTCGGCGAAGAACAGCAACCCGCCCTGGCTTGCCGGCAACATGTCGATTGCAAGCGTGTCGGGAATGCCCACGACACTGCGCCCCGACAGGACCGCGCGCGCGTCGGCGTCCAATGTGACGGCAACGGTTTCTCCGGAAAGCAGCGCAGAGTTGCGCGCCGACCGCAGGAGCGTCGCGACCTCGACGGTCTTGGTGCGCAACAGCGCCGTACCGCGCTGCGTGGAAAACAGAGGCAGGGCCAATGCCGCCAGCAACGCCAGGATCGTCAGGGCCAGCATCATTTCCACCATGACGAAGCCCGCGCCGGCATTCCTGGCGCGGCTTCCCTGCGCGACACGGTCAGTTGCTCGTGATGTCCGCATCGGAATCCGAGCCTCCGGGCTGTCCGTCCGCGCCAAGAGAGGTGATCGTGTAGGGTGTGCCGTCGCCCGGTGCCACATAGCGGTAGGGGTTGCCCCAGGGGTCCGCAGGTACCTCCGACTGCTGCAGATAAGGCCCCGCCCACACGCCGACACCAGCCGGCTGAACGACGAGTGCGGGAAGCCCCTGAGTGGTGGTGGGATAGCTGCCGGTGTCGAGAAAATACAAATCCAGCGCCGATTTGAACGAGGTGATCTGCAGCGCTGCGGCACGTTCCCGCGAACTCGACAGATATGACAGCACGCGTGGTCCGACGAGGCCCATGATCAATGCAAGAATGACCAGCACCACCAGCAATTCGACAAGCGTGAAGCCGGCATTGCGATCGCGCTTTCGCGTGGCGCGTCGCTGACCCGCAGTGTGTTGTTGCAGCCAATGTTTCATTCGCGCCTCATATCAGTAGATCATTGATGCTCATGAGGGCACCCATCACGGAGATGATGAGCCATCCGACCATGACGCTGACCAGCATCATCAACGCCGGGCCGAGCACTGCGGTCAGTTGCTTGAGCGCAGTGTCGAGCTTGACCTCATAGAATTCCGCGATGCGATCACCGCTCTCCGCCAGATTACCCGCGCCCTCGCCGACGCGAAGCATCTGCACGACATGGGCCGGGAAAAGCGTGCTTCGTGCAAGGGCGTCGGAAAGCCGGGCGCCGCTGCGCACGTCCGCGATGATCTCGTCGAACTTGCGCTCCGCACCCGGCAGCGAAATCGTGTCCCGGATAAGGCCGAGCGACGTGGAAATGTCGACGCCGTTCCGGTTCAGCATGGCGAGCATCGCGCAGAATGTGAGGGTAAGATTGTAACTCACGATGCGGTTGACGAACGGGGCCTTTGCGATCAGCGCCTGTCCGACGGAGGCGCGGCCTGCGATCCGCTTGGCAACGATGAAGACGACGAGCAGCAGCGCCATGCCGATCAGCACGACGTCGAGATTTTCCCGCAGTCCCTCCGACAGGCGGAAGACAAAAAGCGTGGAGGGCGCGAGACGATCCCTGAACCCAGCAATCGCGCCCTCGAACTGCGGAATGATGTAGAGCAGCACGAAGAACATCACGCCTGTCGCAGCCACCGCGAGGAAGCCGGGATAGGCCGTTGCGCTGATCAGCCTGCGGCGCAGGGCTTCCGAGCGCTGGCGCTCGCGGGCAATCGCGGCCAGCGCATGCTGCAGGCGCCCGGATGCCTCCGCTGCCTGCACCATCTTCACATAGAGCGGCGAAAAATAACGTGGATGCTCGGCCAGAACCGACGAGAAGCTCTTTCCCGCCGCCAGTGCAGTTTGCAGGTGTCTGGTGAGCGTGACCAGCCAGCGTCGCGTTTCCATCTTCGCGACCACCGACAGCGCCTCGTCGAGCGAGACACCGCCGCGCAGCAGCATCGCGAGATCCTGGGTGAAACGGGTGATGTCGGAACTGGGCGGTTCCGGTGTCAGCCGCTCTCGCCAGGTCCTGGCGCCGCGAACGATCTGGCGCGCCGACAGCATGATCATTCCGGCGCGATCGAGCTCAATTCGAACGTTCTCGGGCGAGACACCGTCCATCGTCCCGGTATGGACCTGGCCGCTGTCGTCAATCGCTCGGTATTCGAACACGGTCATCCGATCTGCCCGGACCCATCCAGGAAATAGACTTGCTGGAGCCACATCAGCCAACTCGCTGGCGCGAGCAACGCCCCAAACGGTATACGATCAAAACGCATGTTGGGTTTCATCGCGCGCACCACGACGACGACCAGCAGCCCCAGCACGCTGGCCAGCAGCAGGGCCCAGGCGAAGCCGAACGTGCCCAGAAGGAGAGCCGCCGCACCCGCCAGCTTCACATCCCCCAGCCCAATTCCATCCGCGCCCCGCGTCCGGAAATAATATTCGCGCAGAAGCAGCAGGGCTCCGCCGCACAGGACGAAGTCGAGCACGAGAGCCAATGATGCGTCCACCATCATCAACGGCGCGGCCTGCAGGGGAATCCGCAGCAAGATGCCGAGCAAACCGAGAGCGACGACGGCTCCGTCCGGTATCGTCCAGCTTCGCAGGTCCGACACCACGATCCACGCAGCGAGGCCGCCAAGAATAACGGCCAAACAAAAGGCGGAGTTGCCTGGGACGAGGAATATCGCCAGCGCGCCCAGTACGATCGCACCGCACGATCCTATGAGCCCAAGATGCTGCATGAGGCTATTTGAAGGGAACCCGGCGGGAGCCCATCGTCCGCATGTTGGCCCGTATCTCGGCCGCCACATTGCCTGCATCCTGCGCATCCCGGATCACGACCGGTCTGATCAGCACGATCAGTTCCGTGCGGTTCTCGGTCTTCTCGCGCTTGCCGAACAGGTCACGCACGATCTCGATGCGGTTAAGACCTGGAATGCCCTTTCGATCGTCAGCACGTGTCGCGCTTATCAGGCCGGCGAGGAGCACCGTTTGCCCATTCGCCACGGAAATCTCGCTCTCGACGCGCCGCTTCGAAATGGTTGGCGTCAGGGTCTCCGCAGACGACGTGACATTCGAGATTTCCTGCATGATCTCCATGGTCACCTGATCGTTCTGACCGATGCGCGGCGTGACGTTCAGGATGATACCGGTGTTCTTGAATTCAACCTGGTTGATGATCGGCGCCAGCTCGCTCTCGGCGCTTTGCGATTGCCGGGTGGTTATCGGTACCTCGTCGCCCACCTGCAGGGCGGCGGTCTGGTTCTCGACCACCACGACCGAGGGAGAAGACAACACCTCGACATCGCCGATCGCATCAAGGGCGGAGATGACAACATCAGGGTTGGCGGCAGAACCGAGGACGACGTTCAGGCCCGGGATCTGCTTTTGAAGGACGTTTGCGGCGGTATCCATCAGGCTGACGGAGCCATTGTCCACACCAAGCCCCAGCCGCTGCGAATTGACGAAATACTGTACGCCGTATTTCAGTTCGTCGGTCAGCCGCACCTCGGCGATCGTCACGTTGATGGCGACCTGCGCGGGCGTTGCGTCGAGTCGCTTGAGCGTTGCCAGTATCTGGGCTGCTTCTTCGGATCTCGAATAGACGACCACGGAATTGTTGGAGGCGTCCGCACTGATACGCACGCCGCTATCGCCGGTTCCGGACTGCCTGAAATCGAGGACGTTGGGGGACCCGGCGACCCCGATGCCCATGCCGCCAGCCGGCTCGTCGAACGCCGATGCGATGCGCGTATCGGCCGCCGATCGTACAGCGCCGGTGGTGCTTTCGCCATCGACGACGGGGATGGCGTCTGGATCGGTGTCGCCAC
This sequence comes from Mesorhizobium sp. CAU 1741, assembly GCF_039839275.1. Lineage (NCBI taxonomy): Bacteria > Pseudomonadati > Pseudomonadota > Alphaproteobacteria > Hyphomicrobiales > Phyllobacteriaceae > Mesorhizobium > Mesorhizobium sp. CAU 1741. The sequence continues at coordinate 753,031 of NZ_JBDOQP010000002.1, forward strand.
CGAACCCGCCACCATCTGTTTCAAAGGATGCGGAACTGCCGTTGCTACCCACGAACAGGTCGGAGATCACGCGCGCAAGTTCCGTCGCCTTGCGGTAGCGCGCCTTGTAGACAAAGACGTTCTCGCCGGCGCTGGAATTCTGCTGATCCAGGCGGCGGACCCATTGTTCGGCCCGCCTGAGCAGTCCGCCATTCTTCGAAATGGCCATGATGCCGCGAATACGGTTCACCGGACGGAACTGAATCAGCGTGTCATCGGCCGTGGTCGCGAATATCCGTTCCAGTTCCGGAATCAGCACTTCGGGTCTCGATTGGGTCAACCGGTAGATCGCAACATACTGGTCGGCCATGAAGTCCGCATCGAAGGCGGCTATGGCCTGAACCACCTGGGCACGCTCTGGACCTGAACCACGCACGACGATGGTATTCTTGGATTCCGAGATGCGGAGGTTTTCGCTCTCGCCCACGAAGCCGGAGATGAGTTCCAGCATGGTGGCCGCCGGCACGAAGTACAAAGGCACCACTGAGACGCCATAGCCAGGCGTCGTGCGCGAGCCGCGATCCAGAACCCCGACGCCGGAACCGCCAGGCGCGATGATGTATCCCTCGCCCTGCTGCGACATTCCGAAGCCGAGCGCGTCGAGCGCCGATTCAAGAGACGAAAGCAGCGTTTCGCGGCTGACCGGGTGCGATGAAGCGATCGTGACAGGCCCCGACAAATTGCCGGTGATGGTGTAGTTGATCTGCAAAGCGTCGGTCAGGATCGCGCGCACGACATCCCTGATGTCGGAGTTCTCGAAATTCAGCGCATATTGCGCGGGCCCCGTTTCGGATTGCGCATTGTAGCGAACGATTCCGCCATCAGGGCCGAAATACTGCGTTGAAGGCGCGGAGCCACCCGCTTCGGAGCCGGTGACGCGATACCCCGCATCTTGAACGGTCTTGCCGGACCCTTGCGTGTTCATGTCGCCGAAAACGTTCCAATCGGCGAACAGGGATCCATCACCTTCTGCCGAGGACTGGCAGCCAGCGAAAAGTACCAACGCGACCAACACCAAATGTCTCAAACCGATACGCATAAATCAGCCTAAGCAGGAAACCGGGGGAGTGTCCATTCAACCTGCGGCGATTCAGACGGTTACCCGACGCGCTGTGCGATTTATGCATCGATTGGGGCGCGATCCAATTAATACTCAGATGTCAACCGAAAACCGATGTTAAACCGGCCGGTTTCGCCATCACAATTTTGTTATCCGAAAAGTGATTTTTGTCCGGAACGCGGCGAAACTTATTTGGTCCGGCCCTCGTTCCTTTCACCTGAGTACGAAAATACTGGGCTTCCCGGGAAGCCATCAATTCGCGCTCGGAAACAGTGGACGGGGGAGCCAAGTCCAACTCAACAACACGATTAGTACGCATTTTGAAAATCCTTTTTTTGAGGAGATCTTCGTGCGCGCTGTTCGATCTGAAATAAACCCACGGAGGTTAGAGAAATATGGCTACTATTCAAGGTGTATATCTAGCACTATTCGGGAGGCCGGCTGACCCCTTGGGATTGGAGTTCTTCAATACGCAGACCGGAGGCGGTGAAGATCTCACCGCGATCGGTAACCTCGCGGGAACAGCAGAGTATCAGGCGCGTTTCGAGGGACTTTCCAACACCGAGGTGATCAACAGCATCTACCTTAGTCTTTTCGGGCGCCCTGCTGAAGGCGATGGCGCCGATTTCTGGGCCGGCGAACTCGAAGCGGGCCGCGTGACGATCAACGATATCGCAATCGCCATTCTCGATGGCGCGCAGAACGACGATCTGGTGATCGTGCAAAACAAGCTCGTGGCATCCGACCTCTTCACCACCCGACTCGACCTGCCGGCTGAGGTTGATGACTATGTAGGCTCCTTTGCTGCTGAAGTGGGTCGCGACTTCCTCGATGGCATCACGACTGATGCATCGACGATCCCGAATGCCGAGGTCACAGACCTGCAGATCGCTTTCCTCGACAGGGACGCATCCGAGGTCATGGTCGTCGGCTCAACGTCCGATGCGGACATGTTCTAGAGGCTGACCCGAAAATCTGCCTAAATCATTGATTCCACGAAAGGATTTCCACCGTGAAACTTCCAGAGCAAAAGACCGTCCTCGGCATTACCCCAACCGCGCTCGACAATGGCCGCCGCGCATTCATCCGTTCGGCGGGCCTGATGGCCGCCGGCGCAACCGTTCTCGGTGTCACTGGCTTCCCGGAAGAAGCAGAGGCGCAGGCGATCACCGACCCTGTTGTCCTGAATTTCGCTCTCAACCTCGAATATCTCGAAGCCGAGTTCTATCTCCGCGCCGCCTACGGCCGGGGACTGAACGCCGCTGACACGTCCGGCTCAGGCACGATGGGCGCGGTGACGGGCGGGCGCCAGGTAACCTTCGCTACTCCGCTGGTCGAAGGCTACGCCAAGGAAATCGCCAATGATGAAGAGGCGCACGTCAAGTTCCTGCGCTCGGCGCTGGGCGGGGCACGCGTCGCTCGTCCCGCAATCAACCTCGAGACCAGCTTCACCGCTGCCGCGCAGGCCGCCGGGCTGATCGGCGCCAACGATACCTTCGACGCGTTCGCCAACGAGGACAACTTCCTGCTCGCCGCCTTCATCTTCGAGGACGTCGGAGTGACGGCGTACAAGGGTGCCGCGCGCCTGATTTCGAACAAGGACTTTCTCGAGGCGGCGGCCGGCATCCTGGCGGTCGAGGCCTATCACGCGGGCGAAATCCGCACCCTGCTCGCGGGTGCCGGATTCTTCGCCCAGGCTAATGCCATCTCCGACGCACGCGATTCGCTGGATGGATCGAGTGACCTCGACCAGGGCATCGGCTCGGAAACGGCACCGAACATCATCCCGACCGACGGCAACGCCATTGCCTTCAGCCGTACGCCGCAGCAGGTGCTCAACATCGTCTATCTCGGCCAGAGCGCCAGCCCGGCAAGCTTCTTCCCGAACCAGCTTAATGGCACCGTGAAGTAAGCCTACGCATTCCAGATGGATGCAGTGCGAAGGGATCCATCCCCGGATGGGTCCCTTTTCAATAGAATGTCGCGTATCATGACGCGTCGAGGCACGTTTCGAATGAATGTCGTCGAAGGGAGTTCCGCAAGAATGACGGCGAACGTTGCCACCGTGCACCACGAAGTGATCGTGAACGACTTCGTTGCCCGCTTTCCCCATGCCGATACGGGAAGCCTGTTGCGCGGTGAGGGCCTCATCGGAATCTGGAAGGATGGCATCGTCGGGCCCGATGAACTGGCGGATTTTGCCGCAGATCACTACGAGGTTCCGCGCGGCACGTTGCCGACCATCAAGCAATGCAAGCCGGCGCTTGGCGAACTTTCCCACCGGTACCTGCGTGATTCTCACGTCTATCCCTTTGACCGCGACGGCACGATCTGTCTCGCGCTGGCGGATCCGGGGCGCCGCGACACGATCCGCGCCGTTCGTCTGGCGCTTGGCTCGGATGCGCCGCTCGTCGTTCTTTCCTTCGAGGAGATCGATTTACTGTTTGAAGGGGTTGCGGAAGCTGCACCGCAGGCGTTCGATCCCGTCGTCGAGACAGGGGCTGGCGCGGTCGATGTCGAATCCATCGACAACCTCCAAGATCTCGCGCGTGGCGCGCCCATCGTGAGGCTGATCGACGGCGTTTTCGAACGTGCGGTTCAGGCGGGCGCGACCGACATCCACTTCGAGACCGAACGCGATCATTTGCGTGTGCGCCTCCGGGTCGATGGTTTCCTTCGCCAGGATCAGCGTCTGCCGCTTCATCTTGCCCCGGCCGTGCTGTCTCGCATCAAGATCCTGGCAAATCTCGACATAGCCGACCGCCGCTTGCCCCAGGACGGGCGCTGCAACGTGCGCGTCGGATCCATGGAAGCGGATCTGCGCGTCGCCGTGATGCCCACGATGCATGGCGAAACCGCCGTGCTGCGCATTCTTTCCCGCGACACGCGCTTGCTGGACTTCGCCCGGATCGGGATGGCCGACCATGACCGGCATTCCGTTCATTCCCTGCTCGACGAGCCAAACGGCATCGTCATCGTCACGGGTCCAACCGGCAGCGGCAAGACAACCACGCTTGCCGCAGCACTTTCCATCCTCAACGACCCTTCCCGGAAGATCGTGACAATCGAGGATCCGGTCGAATATCAGATCCCCGGGGTCCACCAGACGCAGCTCAAGTCGTCGATCGGGCTGACCTTCGCGTCCGCTCTTCGGTCCTTTCTGAGGCACGATCCGGACGTGATCATGGTGGGCGAGATGCGCGACCACGAAACCGCAAGCGTAGGCGTCCAGGCAGCGCTTACGGGCCATCTGGTCTTGACCACGCTGCACACGAATTCCGCCGCGGATGCAGTCATTCGCCTGATGGACATGGGCGTCGAATCCTATCTGCTCGGCGCCAGCCTGCGGGGCGTCATCGGCCAGCGCCTGGTCCGACGCCTGTGCGATCGGTGCAAGGCCCCCGACGAAAAGATGACGCAGGATGCACGGCAACTGGCGCAAAGTCGCAATATTCCCGTTCAAGGCGATGCGGTCCATTTTGGACCCACGGGCTGTGACGCATGTGGACAATCAGGCTATCGTGGGCGGATCGGAATCTTTGAAGTCATGCGTGCCGATGAACCGTTGCGCAGCCTGATCCGCGACGAGGCGGATACCCCGGCTCTTGTGGCGGCAGCGCGCGCTGGGGGCATGTCGATGATGCTGGAGGACGGTTTGCGGAAATGCGCGGCCGGCCAGACTTCGCTCGGCGAGGTCTTGCGGGCGACAGGCTAGACGATGGCATCGGCATCGAACCGGCACACCGCTTCGAGCGACGGGCTGACTGGAACGGTGAAGGCCGTCTACGAGGCGTTCATCGACGTCGTCGAACCGGTCTTTTCAGCTCGTTCGAAGCGGCGGCGGCCCATCGTCGTCGAAGATGGTGATGGGAGGCTCGCTCTTCACGAACGAGGCGCGGAGCGGGCCATGCCTCTGGCGGAGCGCGCCGAGGATGGATCAATCAAGACGGCGAAACTGCGCGAGGCCGAGCTGCGCATCTCGCCCGACCATGTGGTATCCGCAACGATCAGGCTTCCAACGGCCGCTTCCAAATATGTCGAGCAGGTCGTCGAGCACCGGCTGGACCAGTTGACGCCGTGGCGACCGGAGAACGCTCTGTTCGGCTTTGCAGTGGTGGACGACAAGGATGAGCAGACGGAAATCAGAATCGTCGCGACGTCGCGTGAACTGGTTGCAGGGCTCACGCATCGAATGGCGGATGCCGGGCTGCGCCCCGTCGCGCTTGGAACCGCGCCTTTGGGAACACCGATCGATATCGATCTCCTGCGTGGCAAGACCCATCGCCCCGGGGAGAATCGCCGGCGGATCATAGGGCGGACGGCGATTGCGATTCTCGTACTGGCAAGCGTTTCCTGGATGGCGTCTGGCTGGTTTTCAACCCGTTCCGAGACCCGTCTGACGACCCTTCAGGCCGATACGGCGATCGCTCGTCAGGCATTGATCGCCGATACCGCCAGCGGCCGGGACGAGCTTGCCGATCAGCTCCTTTCGACCAAACGTCCCGAGGCCGCCGTATTCGTGCTGCTTGACCAGTTGGCGGCAACAATACCGGACACCACCTATCTCGACCGCCTCGAGGTAGGCCCGGCGGAATTGCGCCTCGTCGGAAGCTCGACAGATGCCTCCAGCCTGCCGGAGATCATCCAGTCCAATCTCCTGCTCATCGACGTCAGTTTCGCTGCCGCCGTGGTGCGGCAGGACAATGGGCGCGATCGATTCGAGATCACCGCCAAGCGCCCGGAAACCGGCCCGGCTCAATGAACACCACGCTCAATCGCCTTGTCGGATTGCTGGTCTTCCTGGCCCTGCCAGCATTGCTGCTCGGTTTGGCGACGCTCAATGTTGTCGACGGCATGTCCTTTCGCGAGCAGGCTGCGCAGCAGGCAGCCATTCTCGAACGACTGAACAATGGAGCCCGCTCTGAAGCGGGTAGCGACACCGTCGACCGCAACAGTATCTATGTCAGGGGGGAAACACCGTCGCTCGCCGAGGCCGTGCTTCGCCAACTGGTCGTCGACGCCGTCGCAGCGGCGGGCGGTACGCTGATCGAGACGAGGAATGCCGCGCTACCGCAGGTCGACGGATCGGCGGCGTGGGTGGCGCTGAGCGCCAGTTTCGAGATCCGCAATGAAGGGTTGGGCAAACTCATGCGTTCACTCGAATCCGACCTGCCGTTGCTCGTGGTCGATGGTCTTTCGGTGAGCCGCAACGCCCAGGCGGGCGAAGAGGATGATCCCCTCTTGCAAACCGAATTGACGGTGCGCGGCGCGCGCCGGATAGAAGCCAGATGAAACTGATCTGTACCTGCATCCTGATCGCCGGCGTCACGGCAATACCGTCATCGCCTGCGAAAGCGCAGAACGCGACGCCCGAGACCGAGGCGCTGAACCCGCTTGCTTCGCTCGAGGGCGGGCTGCTGGACGCATTCAACGCGCGACCGCTTTTCGAACCCGACCGAAAACCGCCGGTGCCGGTCGAGGAGACTGTAGTGTCGGTCGCAGAGCCGCAGACACCCGAGATACGGCTGCTGGGTGTCCTGACCACCCCTCGGGAGAGAGTCGCGCAGGTTTTCAGCGAAAGCGACGGAGCGAGCTATTCGCTGCGTGTCGGCGACTACATCGCCAATTGGCGTGTGGCGGAGATAGGCGTTCGTTCGATCGTGATGGAACTCGAAGAGCGTGAAGTGCTCCTCGAACTCGGCGAAGCGGCCGCCGGCTCAAGCGAGTAAGGGCGGCAGCGAGGGTATCCGCCACTTCGGCTTCTGCGGACATAAGAACGCGAGGTGTCCTGGCACGCATCGAAATTTGCGCGATGGGCGGAACCAAGGATGCCGAACTTCGTATCGCGTTATGGTCCAAAGCAAGAAGGGGCGCGATCCATGGCCTATGATCATCCTATCTACGGGAGGGAGCCCGCATTCTACCCCGTTCACGCTGCGCTGCTGGCGTTTCCGGTCGCGTGCTTCAGCCTGACGCTGGTGAGCGACATTGCCTATTGGCGCACCCTCAACCTGCTGTGGCTGCACTTCTCCGAATGGCTCCTGCTGGCCGGCCTGGTGTTCGGCGTGGCGGCGTGGGTCGCACGCATGCTCGACCGCGTCGTGCGCAGGATTTCGCCCTCATGGCCGGCAGCGATCGGCGGCGTCGTCGTGCTGCTGCTGGCGACCCTCAACAGCTTCATCCACACCGCCGACGGGTGGACGGCGGTGGTCCCCTATGGACTCGCGGTGTCCTTCCTCACCGTCATTGCGATGATCATCACCGCGTGGCTCGGACGCAAAGGAGCCTACCATGCGTAATGCAACCCCTCTCGCGATCTCGGTGCTCGCCGGCGGCTGCCTTCTCCTGGCCGGGTGCAGCAACGAGGAATTCGACATCGCGCAGCAGTACGGACCCGACCCCGTGCTGCCGCCGCCGGAAAACAGCCTGTGGCCCGACCTCAAGGTGGCAGAGGTCGTGGGATGGCAGGAGGGGCAGACCCCAACTGTGCCAGAGGGCCTCGTGGTCACGCCATACGCCCAGGACCTGGCCAATCCGCGAACCGTCCACACGCTGCCAAACGGCGATGTCCTGGTGGTGCAGTCCAAGGCGCCGCCCGGCAAGCCGCTGAACAGGCCGAAGGACTTCATCCGCAACTTCATCATGGGGATGGCGTCCGGGGGCGGCGGAGAACAGCCGGAAACGAATCTCATCACGCTGTTGCGCGACACCAACCGCGACGGTGAGGTGGACGAGCGCAGCGATCTCCTGACCGGCCTTACGTCGCCATTCGGCGTTGCCTGGCATGAGGGGACGCTCTATGTCGCGGCCGCCGATGCGATCCTCGCCTATCCGTACGAACTGGGACAGGCGGAAATCGACGCGGAACCAACGATTCTGACGCCGCTTCCAGGCGGCCCGATAAATCATCACTGGACCAAGGACCTGGCACTCAGCCCCGATGGTCGCTTCCTGTATGCGTCCGTCGGCTCCAATTCGAATGCCGGCGAGCGCGGGCTCGAAGCCGAAAAGGGGCGAGCGGCGATCTGGCAGGTGGATCGCGAGACCGGCGCATCACGCGTCTTCGCATCGGGCCTGCGCAACCCCAACGGGCTGACCATCCATCCCGAGACGGGGGAGTTGTGGACGGTCGTCAACGAGCGCGACGAGATCGGCCCCAATCTGGTGCCCGACTATATGACATCGGTGCAGGAGAATGGCTTCTACGGATGGCCCTGGAGCTATTTCGGCCAGCATGTCGACGAGCGCGTCAAGCCCGCCCGTCCCGACCTGGTCGAGACGGCGATATCGCCGGACTACGCGCTGACGAGCCATGTGGCGGCGCTGGGACTGGCCTTCACCAATGACTCGGCGATGCCGGATGCCTACGGCAACGGCGCCTTTGTCGGCAATCATGGCAGTTGGAACCGCAACGCGTTCAACGGCTACAAGGTGATCTACATTCCGTTCGAAGACGGACGGCCGTCGGGAATGGCGCAGGACGTTGTGACCGGATTTCTCGAGGGCGACCAGGCGCGCGGCAGGCCCGTCGGCCTGGCGATGGATGGCACCGGCGCGCTGCTGATCGCCGATGATGCCGGCAACACTGTATGGCGCGTGGCGGCGGCGGACGGCACGGTCACGCCGGAGCCCATCCCCACCGATCGAGTCGAGGCCGGGCCGGAAGACGCCGGCGCCGTGGACGGCGCCACGGCTCCTGCGCCGGCGAGCGAAACGGGCGAAACGGGTAATGCTGCCGCCCCGGGAACGGATGCGCCGGCCGAACCCACGCCATCGGACATCGCGCCGGCAGTCGGACCGGAAGACGGCGCGCCGGCGCCTGAGGCGGACGAGTAGTCGCACTGGAGGCAGGGCGATGAGTAACGCAGGCTCCGTAGTGCACGAAGGCGGTTGCCTGTGCGGTGCGGTGCGCTACGAGGTGCGGGGCGCGCCGGTCCGCTCCGGCCTGTGCCATTGTCTCGATTGCCGGAAGACAAGCGGCTCCCTTTATGCCGCGTTTGCCGTGTGGAAGGCGGACGACTTCAGCAGCCGCGGAGAGATAGCGGTTTATGGAAATCGCGGCTTCTGTCCGCGATGCGGCAGCCGGATCGCATGGGTGAACGACGGCGAGGCGGAGGTAAGCCTTGGTTCGATGGACGACGCGCCGATCGACATCCTCCCTGATTACGAATTGTGGGTCGGCCGACGGGAATCGTGGCTTCATGCATTGCCGTGGGCCGACCAGTTCGGGGGCGATCGCACTGATGCCGGCGGCGAGCCGATCCCGCCATTGGGGGCCCCGCGCGTCAGAAAGCCCGGGTGAGCGTTCTATTTGTCGAGGATCGTTCTGACCTTCTCGGCCAGGTCCTCGATCGTGTAGGGCTTCGACAGAAGCTCGGTACCAAAATCCAGCGTTCCATTGTGGACAATGGCGTTGCGGGTATAGCCGGTGGTGTAGAGTACCTTGAGGTGCGGCTGTAGCTGCATCACGTGCTCGACGAGCTCCCGACCGGACATTTCCGGCATCACCACATCGGTGAACAGCAGGGACGGCACCTGGCCGCCTCGAATGGCCTCCAGCGCCTCGCGGGGACCGCGCATCTCGATCACCGAATAGCCAAGGTCCCGTAGCGCCTCGGATGCCATGGCGCGGACGCGATCCTCATCCTCGACGACCATGATCACCTCGCTCGCCAATCCGCCATGAATGGCGGTACGGACGGGAACAATGTCCTCCGGCGCACCTGAATAGGAACGCGGCAGGTAGACCTTGATGGTGGTGCCCACCCCCTGCTCGGAATAGATCTTGACGTTGCCTCCGGACTGGCGAACGAAGCCATACACCTGGCTCAGGCCAAGCCCCGTGCCCTTGCCGACGCCCTTCGTGGTGAAGAACGGGTCGAAAGCCTTGGCGATGACGTCGGGCGGCATGCCGGCTCCGGTGTCGGTGACCCCGAACAGCACGTATTGCCCCTCCGGGATTGCATATTCGCGGGCGTAGCGGCCATCGACGTGGGCATTTGACGTTTCTATCGTCAGCTTGCCGCCATTGGGCATCGCATCGCGCGCGTTGACGGAAAGATTGAGCAGCGCGCTTTCCAGTTGTGCGGGATCGACCTCGACCTGCCACAGGCCGGCACCAAGCACCGTTTCGACCTGGATCGTTTCTCCCAGTGTGCGGGTCAGCAGGTCGCTCATGCCACTGACCAGCCTGTTCGGGTTGAGGCGCTTGGGCGCCAGAGGCTGCTGGCGGGAAAATGCGAGCAAGCGTTTCGTCAGCTCCGCGGCGCGCTGGGCGCCCTCGACGGCACCCTCGATGAAACGCTGGACGTCGGTCTCGCCTTTGGACAATTTGCGCTGGACGAGATTGAGCCCGCCGATGATGACCGCGAGCATGTTGTTGAAATCGTGCGCGATGCCGCCGGTAAGCTGGCCGACCGCTTCCATCTTCTGCGCCTGGCGCAGATGTTCTTCGGCCTTGGCACGTTCGGCGACCTCTTCCAGCACCCGCTGCTCGAGGGTGGCGTTGAGCGCCTGGAGCGCTTCTTCCGCGCGCCGACGGTTCTCGATTTCCTTCTTTGACGCGGCAAAGAGACGGGCATTGTCGACCGCGGTTGCCGCGTGGCCGGCAATGCCGAGCAGTGCGGTTTCGTGCTCCGCGCGGAAAATGCCTGGCTTGGCATGGCCGAAAAGGAGACCGCCCAGTACCTCGCCCGATCGCGAGATCACCGGAACCGCAAGGTAGGACCGCACCGGCAGGTGGCCATCCGGCATTCCCTTGTGCGGGGCGTTCTTGGCATAGCGAGGATCAAGGAGGATGTCGTCGGACCGCACCACGCCGGTTCCAAGGAATGTCGGCTCGAACACTGCGGTGGCCCGGGGCATCGGGTAGGTCTCGAACGCGGACCGGGGAGCTCCGGACAGGGCGTAGAGCATGTAGCTTGCGCCCTGGTCGTCGAGGACGTTGTAGAAAAAGGCGCCGAACTGCGCGCCTGAAAGCTCGACGCCGGCATCCGTGACGATCTGCACGATTCGGTCGATATCCAGTTCGGCGGCGACAGCCACACCGGTATCGTTCATGATCTGCAGATGGCGTTCGACGCGCTTGCGGGACGTGATGTCGATCACTGTACCGATGAAGCGCACCGCCCGGCCGTCCTCGAAATAGGCGCTGCCCGTCGCCGCGATCCAGCGCTCGACGCCATCGCGCAATCCGATCGTTCGGTATTCGATGTCGAACTCGGACGGAGCCTCGGGCGACAGCGCCTGGCTGACCGCTTGGTGGGCCCGCTCGCGATCGTCGGGATGGAGGCCGGCGAGAAATGCGTCCTCGTAGCTTATCTCTGCGTCCGGCGGCAGGCCGAACAGCGCCTTGCACTTGTCGTCCCAGCGAAGCTGCGTGGTGATGGGATCAAAATCCCAGGTGCCGATCGCGGCCGCATCGGTGGCGAGACGAAGCCGTTCCTCGCTGGCGCGCGCCGCCTCCTCGGAGCGCACCCGTTCGATGTGGGCCCAGCAGCGTTCCGTGACCTCCGCAAGCAGGGCCTGCTCCTGCTGCGTCCACTGCCGCGGCTGGCTGTCGTGGATCGCCATCAGCGCCGTCAGCCGGCGCTGCTTGACCAGCGGCATGCAAACGGTAGCGGCGACACCGATGTCAAGGAAGGCCTGGGCCTCTTCAGGCACCAGGTCGGCGCGATTGTCGCAGATCACCAGAGGCAGCCCGGCACCGAGCCGGGACACGGCGAGGCTGCCGAAATCGGCGAGACTGTAGTACCCGACGATGCTGGGCGCGCCCGCTATGCTCCAGTCGCCGCGAATGGTGAAGTGGTCCCCGTCAGGCTCCATGTCGGCATAGGCGCAGACCGACACGCCGAGATGCTCGCCAAGCAGCCTTGTGGTCGTCCGCATCAGTGCATCGGCGTTGGTCGCCGTGGCGGTTTCCTTCGCCAGACGATCAAGGAATGAAAGGCGCTCGGCGTTCTCGCGCAGCGCTCTTTCCGCGCGCAGCCGCTCCACCGCCGTTCGCGTGCGCTGGGCGACTTCCGAAATCAGCGCAAGTTCGTCGTCGCTCCAGAACCGGGGCGTCGCGTGGTTGAGATACAGCAGCGCGACGAACCCGCCATGTTCAGTGACCGGCATGTTGACGAATGCCTGCGCGCTGATGGCCTTGAGTGCGTCCCCGCCCGGCGCCGCGCGCGGATCCGTCTCCGCGTCGGCGATGACGACGGTGTCGCCCCGCTTCAGATCCTCGATATACGAACCATAGTCTCGGAAGTGGAGCGTTCCGGCCAGACTGGCGATCCCCGGCGCATTCCAGTCGCGCTCGATCGTGATCGTCTCGAGTACGGTATCGATGGTGCCGTAGCCCGCGCGGCTGACATTGAGCGTACGCCCGAGCAGTTCGGCAGCCGCGTAGGCCAGTTCGTCGGGATCGTCGACTTCGCGAATACGATCTCCAAGCGCCACCAATACACTGGCATGCGACAAGAACTCTTGACGTGCAGGATCGATCGTTGCGCTCAAGAAAGCCCCCTCTGCTTTGCGCGACACCCTTAAATGCGTGAGCGACGGAAGGGTTCCATCTGCGCGTGCATATTGCCGGGATCGCGGGTGGCCTTGTCGGCGTCGTTGATGGATTGTGTAGCCGGCGGACGGACGCAACACGTATGGCAGGATTGCGATGGATTCACTGATCACCGCTGCCGCGCATTGCCTGGCAAAGGGCGATCCGCTGGGCGCGCTGAAACGGGTCGCATTGCGCGAGGACCCGCCGGCACTCGCCCTGCGAGGCATCGCCATGGCGCAGCTCGGCGACCGGGGGCGGGCCAAGGATTTGCTCAAGCGGGCCGGGCGGGCCTTCGGGCGGCAAAGCACCGTCGCGCGCGCAAGATGCGCCATTGCCGAAGCCGAAGTTGCCCTGGTGTCGCGCGATCTTGCATGGCCCGCTGCGCGGCTCGACGGCGCGCGCGCCGAGCTTGAACGTCGCGGAGACCGGGCGAACGCCGCGCATGCAGGATGCCTCGTGGCGCGCCGCCTGCTGCTGATCGGCCGCCTCGACGAGGCCGAGCGGGTACTGCGCCGGACCGACCCCAGCCCACTCCTGCCCGCGTCGCGTGCTGCCTACGAACTCGCATCAGCCGGCATTGCGATCCGCCGCCTGGACACGAAGACGGCGCGTGCGGCGCTCGCTCGGGCAGCGCATTCGGCGCGGACTGCCGGCATTCCGGCATTGAGCGCCGAGGTGGAGGGAGTCGCCCTGCTGATGAGCGAGCCCTGCGCGCGGCTCGTGACGCGTGACGAAGAACGCCCGTTGGTACTGGAGGATGTCGAGGCGCTGCTGGCATCCGATGCGCTCGTGGTCGATGCCTGCCGCAACGTGGTCAGGCACCGCAACACCGTCGTGCCGCTGATGACGCGCCCGGTGCTCTTTGCGCTGGCACGGACCCTGGCCGAGGCATGGCCCGGCGACGCATCGAGGGAGACGCTCGTCCAGCGCGGCTTCCGCGCGCGGCACGCCGATGAATCGCACCGCGCCAGGCTCCGCGTCGAGATCGGCCGGCTGCGGTCGGAGATCGCTGCCCTGGCCCAGGTGAACGCAACCGACCGCGGATTCGTCCTGACGCCGCTGCGAGACCATGCGATCGTGTTGCTGGCGCCACCCGCCGACGAGGAACACGCATCGGTGCTTGCCCTGTTGGCCGACGGCGAGGCGTGGTCCAGCTCCGCCCTGTCGATCGCGCTCGGCATCAGCGCCCGCAGCGTCCAGCGGGCGATCGAGCAGCTCGCGCGCAATGGCAAGGTCCAGCCCGTCGGCCAAGGCAAGGCTCGCCGCTGGATGACCCCGCCGGTGCCTGGTTTCCCGACAACACTGTTACTCCCTGGTCCGCCGCCGGGGGGCTAGAGTCCGGTGACTGCAAACATCGGAGACCAAGCAGATGAAACATTCCAAGGCAGAAATTCTTCGCGAATACGGTCCCTTCCCGGATGCCGAGCGGATTCATGGCGTCACCTACGACGGGCAGCGGATCTGGTTCGCCACGGGCGACCGGCTGAACGCCCTCGACCCGGAAAGCGGGGCGATCGAGCGGACGATGGCGGTCGCGGCCCATGCCGGCACTGCCTATGACGGCCGCCACCTATTCCAGATCGCCGAGGATCGCATCCAGAAGATCGATCCCGATTCCGGAACGGTGGTGTCGAGCATTCCCGCACCTGGGGGCGGCGAGGATTCGGGCCTTGCCTGGGCCGAGGGGACGCTGTGGGTCGGGCATTACCGCGCCCGGCAGATCCATCAGATCGATCCGGACACCGGGGCGATCCTGCGCACGATTGAATCCAACCGCTTCGTCACCGGCGTAAGCTGGGTCGACGGGGAACTCTGGCACGCGACGCTGGAAGGCGATGAAAGCGATTTGCGGCGCCTCGACGCCGAGACCGGCGAGGTGCTGGAGACGCTCGACCTTCCGCCCGACGTGATGGTGTCCGGACTGGAATCGGATGGCGGCGCGCAGTTCTATTGCGGCGGCGGCAGCAGCGGCAAGATCCGGTCCGTAAGGCGGCCTCAGCGGTCCGCGTGACCGATAGCGCCGAGCGTCCAGTCAGATGACCGCACGCTCGGCGAAACCACGCAGTTCCGCCTCGCTGTAGCCAATGCCGCGAAGGATATCCTGCGTGTCCTGGCCAAGCGTCGGCGGCGCGTTCGTCGGCGCGATGACCTCGCTGTTGGCCTTGAAGCCAAGCGTGGGAAGGTGAATGTCGTTGGGTTCGCGGGCCCAATGCATCGTGTGTGCAATGCCGCGCGTTCTGGCCTGCCCCTCGGCAAGCACTTCGTCGAGCGAACGCACCTTCGCGGCGGGAACACCGGCTGCGTCCAGGGCAGCTTCCCAGTGAAGTGCCGTGCCGGTGCGGAAGATCGCCACGAACTCCGCCCGCAGCGAAGCCGCGTTCGCCTGGCGCTGCCGCGGTTCGCGCCACCGCTCGTCGGCCAGTATGTCGGGCCGGCCAAGCCCGGCACACATCGCGCGGAACTGCTTGTCGTTGTTCGCCGCGACCATCAACAGCCCATCCTCGGTCTCGAACGCGCCGGAAGACGGGCTCTGGCTCCAGGCCTCGTTGCCGGACTGCACCGGCATCCAGCCGCCGGTGAGATGGCTGGTGACCAGCGACGCCATCAGGAGCATCGACGTGTCGAGCATGGCCACGTCGAGATGCACCGCCTCGCCCGTGCGCCGGGTCTCGTGCAGGGCGGAAACGATGGCGAAGGCGGCATTGAGGCCCGTTGCATAGTCGACATAGGGCGCGCCGACCTTCTGCGGACCCGTATTCGGCGTTCCGGTGGTCTTCATGATGCCGCACATGCCCTGGATCACATGGTCGTATGCCGGACGATGGCTCAATTCGCCGTCCTGGCCGAAGGCCGATATCGAGCAGTAGACGATCTTCGGATTGATCGCGCGGACCACCTCGAAGGGCAGGCCGAGCCGGGCGATCGTGCCCGGCCTGAAATTTTCGATGAA
Source organism: Mesorhizobium sp. CAU 1741 (assembly GCF_039839275.1). Lineage (NCBI taxonomy): Bacteria > Pseudomonadati > Pseudomonadota > Alphaproteobacteria > Hyphomicrobiales > Phyllobacteriaceae > Mesorhizobium > Mesorhizobium sp. CAU 1741. The sequence continues at coordinate 768,625 of NZ_JBDOQP010000002.1, forward strand.
GACGTCGGCGCCTTCGATCAGGCGCTTGATGATGGCGAGGCCTTCCTCGGACTTGAGGTTCAACGTCACCGACTTCTTGTTGGCGTTCTGGGTCAGATAGCTGAGGCCCATGCCCTCGCCGTTGAGGTGCGGAATGTCGCCCTTCTCGCGCGACCAGTCGCCTCCGTCCGGTGTCTCGATCTTGAGTATCTCGGCGCCCATCAGGCCAAGCTGGTAGGCGGCGTAAGGACCGGCGAGGACCTGCGTCACGTCGATGACGCGGAGACCAACGAGGGGTTGAAACATCAGAACGCTCCTGCGGGAAAGGCGGGCATGACGGCTACTTGCTCCTGAACAGGAGCCGGCAATCGCCGATGCTGTTATCGATGGATGCGAGCCAGATGCGCGCGGCTTCGCTGCCACGCAGATGCTCGTCGAGGAAGGCGAGCGTCATCTGCTTCACCGCGTCCTGCTGGCTTGGCACGGTTGCCTGGATACCGCGATCGGTGAAGCCGCCAAGGAAATGGTCGGCTTCCTCAAGCACGGCCAGATATTTTTCGCCGGGCGGGGCAAGTTCGAACGGCTCCGACTTCCAGCGCCAGTCGCCGCCCTTGGCGCCGCGATCAAGCGTGCCGGTGACGTTCAGCATCGGGCACCCGATCGCATCCCATGAGCCGTCGCGAAGGCCCTGCTGGTCGCGCCCCTGGGCACTGAGGAGGACGGCTGCCCGAAAGCGCTCGTCGCGAAACCGATGCGCGCGCCCATCCGGCATGTCAATCTCCGCGCCGGCAAGAAGCTGCGCCGTGTAGGCGCCGAAAGAATGACCGGCGATGGCGGCTGGAAGCGGCCCGACCTGTCGCCCACAGGTGGCCTCGAGGATCTGCGGCAGCGCGGCCATGACCGCACGCACGAGATCGAGGCGGGAAAGCCAGTAGTCGGGAGAATGCAGGATTTCGTGCAGGCGCGCCCGCACCTCCGGCATGGTGGTCCAGCGCGACAGATCGGCCTGCGGCTCGAACCGCTGTAGCGGCTCGTCGCGCGCCACGGCATCGATCGAATCGCGGAATGTCGGATGAACCACCAGATAGCCGTGCCCGGCCCAATGCTGTGACAGAGCGGCATATTCGAGCCCGCTCGATCCCAGTCCATGGCAGAACAGGACGAGGCCCGCGGGTGGCCCCCCAACGGGCCAACGGCAGGTCAGCGGACGCTGGGCGCCCACCACGGGATCGTCGGCGAGAACGTCATGGATCTCCACCGTGTCGCGGCTTCCAGCATCCGAGACGTAGGCTGCACCGGCACTCATGCCGCCCTCCCCGTGCCGTTCTTCGGCGCTTCGACGTGGTCGGCATAAAGGAAGCAACTGGCCGTGCCACCACCGTCGATCTCATAGACCGGTGGCATCTCCGCCTGGCATCGCGGCATGGCGCTGGGGCAGCGGTTCTTGTAGGGGCAGCCCGTGGCCGCCATGCGTGGCATCTCGTGCGCAGGCGCAGCCTTGCGGGCCTCGCGCCGATCGCGCTGCGCTTGCGGATCGAGCAGCGGCACCGCGTCGAGCAGCGCCTTCGTGTAGGGATGGGCCGGCGCCTTGTAGACGCGGTCGGAGGGGCCTTCCTCGACGATATGGCCGAGATACATCACCGCGATTCGATCGGAGATGTGATGCACCAGCGCGAGATCGTGGGCGATCAGCAGATAGGCGATGCCGAGCGCGTCGCGACGCTCGTAGAGCAGGTTGATGATCTGGTTCTGGGTCGAGACGTCGAGCGCGCTGACCGGCTCGTCGAGCACGATCAGCTTCGGCTGCAGCGCCAGAGCCGAGGCGATGGCGATGCGCTGCCGCTGGCCGCCGGAAAACTGGTGTGGGTGGCGCTCGAGATGCTCGCGCGAAAGCGAGACGAGTTCCAGCAGTTCGATCGCGCGATCGCGCCGCTCGCTGCGGTTCATGGCGGTGTGGACCCGCAGCGGCTCGGTGACGATATCCTCCACCGTCATCGACGGATTGAGCGACGAGTAGGGATCCTGGAACACCGCCTGGATCTGGTTGCGGACCGCAGACGGATAGCGCATCCGCAGCGATGCAAGGTCCACATCGCCGAAACGCATCGAACCGCTGGCTGCAGGCACGAGGCCGAGCACGGTGTTTGCGATAGAGGATTTGCCGGACCCCGACTCGCCGACGAGGCCCAGCGTTTCGCCGGCCCTGATCGAGAGGTTGGCGCCCTTCACGGCATGGAATGGCTTGCCCGCCAGGCCGAGCAGAGAACGCCCCCAATAAGTGACCCAGAGGTCGGTGATCTCGAGAAGGGCTTTGTCGCTCACGACGCGGACTCCAGTTCGAGTTGATCGGCGCGAACGCAGCGCACAAGCCTGTGGCTTCCTTCCAGCGGAACCCGCCGGTCGCACATCGCCATGTGGAAATCGCAGCGATTGGAGAAGCGGCAGCCTGCCGGCCACGAACCCGGCCGGGGGACGTTGCCACGAATGGTCGGCAGGGGCGGATTGCGGTCGGACGCATGCGGCATGGCGGAGAGCAGGCCGCGCGTATAGGGATGGCGAGGGTTGGAAAAGAGCGCGTCGACCTGCGCCATCTCCACCATCTCGCCGGCATACATGACGCTGATGCGGTCGCAGATGTCAGCCGCCACGGCGAGATCGTGGGTGACGAACAGGATCGCCATGCCGAACTCGTCCTGCAGGTCGCGGAATAGATCGAGTATTTCCTGCTGCACGGTGACGTCGAGCGCGGTCGTCGGCTCGTCGGCGATCAGCAGCGACGGGTTGCAGCTCAAGGCACGGGCGATGGCAATGCGCTGGGCCATGCCGCCGGACAGTTCGTGCGGATAGGCACGTGCGCGCTCCTCCGGTCTCGGGATGCCGACCCGGTCGATCAGTTCGACAACGCGCGCCCATGCCTGCTTCTGCGACAGGCCCTGCTTGGTGCGCAGCACTTCGGCGATCTGGCTGCCGACCGTGAAGGCGGGATTGAGGCTGGTGGTCGGGTCCTGGAACACCATCGCCACCTCGTTGCCGCGCACCTGCTCCATCTGCCTGCTGGTGAGCGAGCGCAGGTCGGTGCCGTTGAGCATGATCGACCCATGCGTCGTGCGCAGGGGCTTCGACATCAGGCCGAGGATCGCAAGGCCGGTCAGCGTCTTGCCGCTGCCCGACTCACCGACCAGCCCGACGGTCTCGCCGCGCGATATGCCGAGCGAGAGATCGGTGATGACCGGCACCTCGCCGCCCCCTGCCCCCGAGGTGACCATGACCTGCAGACCCTCGACGCGCAGCACCTCATCCTTGAGCGCGGGACGCACCGGCGCGTCGCCGGCAGAAGCGGCAACTCCCGCGTCGTAGCGTATGGCGGGTGCTTCCGGGCTGACCCCGGTGGCAATGCCACGTCCGACGGAATCGCGGATCACGTCGCCGAGCAGGTTGACCGAGAGCACCGTGACGATGATGGCGATGCCCGGCGGGATCGCCAGGAACCAGTTGAGGTCCATGTAGGCGGCGGCCGTGTTGAGCATCGTGCCCCAGCTTGCGTGCGGCGGCTGGACGCCGAGGCCGATAAAGCTGAGGCCGGCTTCCGACAGCAGCACCGCACCCACGGTCAGCGTGACCTGCACGATCAGCGGCGGCGCGATGTTGGGAAAGATGTGGCGCAGCAATATGCGCCGGTCGGATGCGCCGATCACCCGGGCCGAGCGGACATAGACTTCCTCGCGCTCGGCGAGGACAACGCCGCGAGCCAGACGCAGGAAGGACGTCGAAAAGAGGATGCCGAGCGCGATCATCGCGCGGTGCAGGCCGGGGCCAAGCAGTGCGATGATGACGATCGCCACCATGATGCCGGGAATGGACACGATCGCTTCGACCACACGCATGACCGCCCAATCCCACCAGCCGCCGCGATAACCGATGAAGAGGCCGATCGGCACGCCCAGCAGCACGGCGAGCGTCGTTGCTTCGGCTGCAGCGATGACGGCGATGCGGCAGCCATAGATCAGCCGGCTGAGAACGTCGCGTCCCAGATCGTCGGTGCCGAGCCAATGCTCGGCCGACGGGGACTGGAGGGACTGGATGAGATTTTGGCGCAGCGGATCATAGGGCACGATCCAGTCGGCGAATACGGCGAGCAGGGCAAGCGCGACAAGGAAGGTGCCGGTGAACGCCACGATGACGGTCGTGGCGTTGAACTGCCAGCGGACGCGGCGCGAAGGGCGGGCCGGATGGTCTGAGGTCTGAAGGTTCACGACGGACGCGCTTTGGGATTGAGAAGGCCGTAGACCACATCGGTTGCGAGCTGGACGATGACGACCAGCGCGACCATGACGAGCACGAGCCCCTGGAGCATGGGAATGTCCTGCTGGCGCACCGCCGCAATGGCAAGCGTGCCGAGACCGTTGATCGCGAAAACCTGCTCGACGATCAGCGCACCGCCCAGCAGGACCGTGATCTGGAAGGACAGCACCGCGACGACCGGCACCATCGCATTGGTAAGCGCATGCTTGAAGATGACGCGCCGGGCCGAAAGACCCTGGGCACGCGCAGCGCGGATGTAGTCCTGCTGCATCACGCCGACCATCGCCGAGCGAACCTGCCTGGCGATCGCCGCGCTCGACGACAGGCCGAGCGCCACCGCCGGCAGGGTCACGCCGCGCAGCCATTGCCATGGCGACTCCGAAATTGGGGTGAAGCCGGTGGCGGGGAACCAGCGCAGACTGACGGCAAAAACCGCCACGAGGATCAGTCCGAACCAGAAATTGGGGATGGCCTGGCCGATCGTCGCGCCAAGCGTGGCGAAACGGTCGACCCAGGAATGCGGCCGCAACGCCGCTGCTATTCCCGCCGCGACACCGACCACGATGGCGATCAACGCGGAGACAAAGGTCAGGGAAAGGGTGACGGGCAGCCGCTGCAGCACGGCATCCGTCACGCTGACGCTGTTGAAGAAGGAAGTGCCGAGATCCCCGTGCACCGCCCGTCCGAGCCACTGGAAATACCGCACCACCACGGGCTCGTTCAGGCCCATGCGCTCACGCAGCATCTCGTGCTGTTCCTGCGTGCCCGTGTCGCCGAGGATCAGGTCGACGGGATCGCTCGGCAGCAGCGCCGTGAAGGAAAAGGTCAGCACCGATACGATGAACAGCAACGGCAGCAGCGCCAGAAGCCGGTGAGCAATGAGCCTGAACATGGACGATCAGCCGGTCAGTCGTTCGCTGTCAGACCGCGAAGATTGATGGAATCCTCGCCATAGCGATAGACCACGGTGGGATTGGCGTCGGTGCTCTCGCTCGCTCCGATCAGGATCGGCGCGTTGGTCACGAAGATCAGGAACGCCTCCTCCGCAAGCTGCGCGGCCATCTCCTTGTAGACCGGCGCGCGCACGTCGGTCTCGACCGAGGTCAGGCCCTGTTCGGCGAGCGCGAGCAGTTTCTCGCTCGGCTTTGCCTTGAAGGGATTGTAGGCGGCGTCCTCGTAGATGTAGCGCAGCGCCAGGAATTTCGGGTCGGTGATCGTGTTCCATACGAGGTTGGTCGCGGGGAAATCGGTCGTGCGGCTGCGGCGCGCGAGCGTGCCCGGTTCCACCGGCACGATGTTCATCGTGATGCCGATCTCCTGGAAGAACCCGGCGAGCGCTTCCAGCCGCGACTGATAGATCGGAATGGACGGCATGTCGAATGTGAAGCCGTCGGGGAAGTTCGACTCGGCCATCAGCTCGCGGGCCTTGTCGAGATCGTATTCGTAGACACCCTCCAGGGCCGGGTCATAGGCCCAGTCGCCCTTGCCGTATGGTTGGAACGACTGCGCCGCAAGACCGAACTGGATCGCCTTGTTGAAGGCTTCGCGATCGATCGAATGCGCCATCGCCTTGCGCACCAACGGGTCGGTGAACGCGGGAACGACCGTTCCCTCCCGGTCGGAGAGGATGACATGGTAATTCAGGCCGCCATTGTTTCGCACGAGCTTGAGACCGGGCGTGCGGTCGATGATGGCGGCTTGCGGGTTGGACAGCCAGTTGCCGGCGTCGATCTGGCCGGTCTTCAGCGCGTTGAGGCGCGCGGTGTCGTCGGGGATTTCCCACACCTCGTAGCGGGCGAGGCCGATCTTGTCCTTGTCCCAATAGGTCGGATTCGGCGTGTAGACGCGCACTTCGCCTTCACGCGACTCCGCCTTGTCGTAGACATAGGGACCGGTGCCGATCGGATTGCGATCAAGCGCGGGATCGGCCATCGCAGCCGGCGCGAGCATCATCCCGCCGGTGTAACAAAGAGTGGATATGATCGCGGGATCGAACTCCTTCAGCTTGATCCTCAACGTGTACTCATCAGCCGCTTCGGCGCCCTCGACGGTCTTGAGCCCCTCGACGATCCCCAGCTCGACGCCACGGTTGATGTTCGCCGCAGCCACTTCAGCATTGAATGCTTCGCCGTTGCTGAAGCTGACGCCCTCGCGCAGCGTGATGGTCACGTCAAGCCCGTCGACCTCATAGTCCGTGGCGAGCAGCGGCAGGTTCTCGCCATCGGGACCCTTCTCGAAAAGCGATTCGTAGACCGGCCGCAGGAACGGCACACCGCTGCCACTCTGCTGCTGCGGGTCCATGGTGATGAGCTTTACCTGCTCGGCATATCTGAAAATGCCCGGCTCCTGCGCCCAGGCCTGGCTTGCGCCCAGCACAACCGCCAGCGCACACGACAACAATGATCCCTTGAACCACTTTCTCATCTCGGCCCTCCCAGCCTGATTTGAAGGCACGGCACGATAGCCGAAACCCGTTTCCTCCCTCAATCGAAAGCTCGTTTCGATTGTGATTTAGTTCTAGCACTTTATCACTATGATGCTATAGCTACAACGAGTTTTTTGCGACTGGCCTCGACGTGGCGAGCATTGCGTGCGCTGGCCGTCATGCAATAACGGAAAGGTACGAGTCGCGCCAAAGGGGATCATTGCCATTGTCGAACGCTGCCGAAAGCAAGCAGATGCTGCGGGAAGACGGGACGCCCTACTACGTCCAGTTGGCCGCGATCATCCGCCGGCAGATCTCCGACCAGACCTGGCTCGTCGGAGACAGGTTGCCGACGCTGAAGCAGATGGTGGCCACGTTCGGCGTTTCGCCAATGACGGTGCGCCACGCTCTTGCCGGACTCGAGAAGGAAGGGTTGATCAGCGCCGAACGCGGCCGCGGCACCTTCGTCACGGCCAAGCCGGAAATCACCGAGTCGATACCATACATGCTGACCCAGTCGCCGGGACGCCGGGCCAACGAACTCAGCTTCCGTGTCGTTGCCTCGCGCCCGGCTCAGGGCGAATTGCGGATCGGAGCGGAGGATGGCGAACCGCTCGAACCATATCGCTACATGAAGCGCGTCTTCTCGCGCAATGGCGGACCATTCATCGTCGGTGAATACCTGGTCTGCGAGAGCGCATATGATGCCGTCCCAGAGCGGCTATGGGCCACCGCCCTCATCAGCACGCTGCTTTACGACACGAAGCAGATCGGGCTGACAAACGTCCGCCAGACCTTCCGTGTCGTCGCCTCGATGCCCCAGGAAGCAGCCGAACTCGACATTCGCGTGCACGATCCTGTCGTTCGCGTGCGGCGCATCTTCCAGAATGCACGCAAGGAAGTGATCTGCCTGGCGCAGCTCGTCTACCGCACCGACGGCGTCGTCTTCGACATCAACATCGACATCGAGGACCGCAATCGCCTGCTGGAACTGGGCGGTTTCCCCGAATCGTAAGTCTAAGAGGCGCGATTGCGCACGCCGAGGCGAGCGGGTACTTGTCTAGCCGGACGCCGGCTGGCGCGACGGGAAGCGAATGAAAACCTGATGCTCGTGCATGTCGGCAAGGACCGCAGTGTCCGGATCGATCTTGGTCTGGCAGCGCTCCTGGCGCTGATCGCAGGCGCGATCAATGCCGCGGGCTTCCACGCCGTCGGCTATTTCTCGGCCAACATGACGGGCAACGTCTCGGCGCTGTCGGATTACGCTGCGTCGGGCCAGTGGCTGCTGGCGGGGCTTATGATCGCGCTGCTGACCCTCTACATCGCCGGATCGTTCGTCTCTGCCCTGTTGATCGAGATTGGACGCAAGCGGCAGATACGCGCCATCTACGCGATCGCCATCGCCGCGGAAGGGGTGCTGCTCGCGGCGCTCGCGCTGAGCGACCTCGTGCTGGCGCCGGCCCATAGCAGCCCGATCCTCGTCCTCGGCCTCAGCTTCCTGATGGGATTGCAGAACGCGACGACGACCCGCATCTCGGACGCCCGGGTCCGCACCACCCATGTCTCGGGAATGGCGACCGACATCGGCATCGAACTCGCGATCCTCGCAGGCAAGGCCAAGGACGGCGACGAGCGGCCGGTCGTGCGCTCGCGCTTCATGCTGCACGCCCTGACGCTTGCCGCATTCCTGTGCGGCGGCGTGATCGGCGTGCTGGCCTATGTGCAGATCGGCAGCGTCATGCTGCTGATCGTATCGCTGTTGCTGCTGACGATCGCCGTGCCGGAAATCCGCAAAGCGAAACACATCCTGTAACGCGGCAGATCAGGCGACCTTGTCGCCGATCGTCACTGTCAGCGAGCCGAGATTGTCGATGGTGCCGACGAGCACGTTGCCGGGCACGACCGGGCCGACGCCGTCCGGGGTGCCGGTCATGATGATGTCGCCGGGCTCGAGTGAGAAATAGCACGACAGGGTCGCAATGATCTCCGGCGTCCGCCAGATCATCAGGCCAAGATCGGAATCCTGCCGGACGGCGCCGTCGACCTCGAGCCGGATGCGGCCCGCAGACGGATGTCCGACCCGTTCCACCGGGTAGATCGGACCGCATGGGGCAGACTGGTCGAACGACTTCTTCAGCTCCCACGGCAGGCGCGGCGAGTCCGGCGTCTCCAGCAGCGTGCGTCGGGTCATGTCGAGGCAGATGCCGTAGCCGAAGATGTGCGAGAGGGCGTCGTCCTCGGCAATGTTGTAACCGCCGGACTTCATCGCCACCATCAGCTCCAGCTCGTAGTGGAAATTGTCGGTGCGCGGGGGATAGGCAACGGTGCCACCATCCTGCACCACGGAATCGGCCGGCTTCTGGAAGATCAGCGGGAAGTCGCGCGTCTCGTCGCCACCCATCTCGCGGACGTGCGCGACGTAGTTGCGTCCCACGCAGTAGATGCGCCGGACTGGAAACCGCGCGTCGGAGCCGACGATCGGCAGGGTCGATTGCACGGGGGCGGGTACGGCTAGGCTTGCGGCGTGGGTCATCATCGATTCCGTGGTTTCAGTCGAGCAATCATATGCACGATTATGAAGCTGTCCATATTAATATGCAGATTATGCGCGAAAGATCATGAATATGAATTTATGTTGACACCCATTTTGGTTGGTGCATCCTGCCCTGCGTCGCAACAGACGAACCAAGGGGAATCAAGAATGTTGAAGCGTAGAGAGTTCATGGCAGTCGCCGCCGCCGCGGCGCTGTTCGTGTCGTCCTCCGCCGCGTTCGCGCAGGATACGAATCTCACCATCGCGCTCCCAAGCCCCGGCGGGCTGGGCTATTTCGCGATCTACAACGCCATGGGAGAAGGCTATTTCGAGGAGGAAGGCCTTACCGTCGAGACGCAGAGCGTCAACGGCTCGAGCCAGGTTATCCAGGCTTTGCTCGCCGGCCAGGCTGAACTCGGCCACCCGGGTCCCGGACCGCTGCTCAATGCGCGCGAAGGCGGCGCAGACCTCGTCTACATCTTCAATTATTTCAGCCGCAGCCAGTTCAACCTCGTCGTTCCCGAGGACTCCGAATTCCATTCGCCGACCGATCTCAAGGGCAAGGTGATCGGCGTCGGCACGTCCGATGGCGCGGAAGTCGCATTCGTCCGCTCGATCTTCGATGCCGAGGGCATGACGGAAGGCGAGGACTACACATTCGTCACCGTCGGTGAAGGCGGCATGGCCGTTGCCGGCTTCATGCAGGAGGCGATCGACGCCTACGCGTCGGACACGTCGGGCGTGGCGACGCTGCAATTGCGCGGTGTCGACCTGCGCATCCTCACGCCTCCCGAGTTCCGCGGCTATTTCGGCAATGGCTACGTCGTCACCCGTGAATTCATGGAAGACAACGCCGATGTCCTCGAACGTTTCGGCCGGGCGCTGGTCAAGGGGCTGCGGTTCGGACAGGATCGCGACAATCTCGAAGCGACGCTCGAACATGCCAAGCTCGGCAATCCGCAGCAGCTCGAAGACATGGATTTCGCCCGCGCGCTGATGGGTGTCTATTATGACCTGACGGCGGCGACGAACCCGGACATGGGCTATGGCTACATGGATCCGGCGGCGTGGGAGCGCTGGCAGCAGACGCTGGTCGATTCGGGCGATCTCGATGCGCCGCTACCAGACATCACGCAGGCCTACAGCAACCAGTTCATCGAAGCCTGGAACGCCGAGTGATGCCATCGGCAACGCAGACGGCCGGGAGCGATTCCCGGCCGACGCCCATCTACGAATTGACGGGCGTCTCGAAATATTACGCCGCCGGGGATGTGGTCGCCCTGGAAGGCGTCGACCTGACCATCCGCAAGGGTGAGTTCCATTCCGTCATCGGCTCGAGCGGGTGCGGGAAATCCACGCTGCTGAAGATCATGGCCGGCCTGACGCCGCCGTCCAAGGGACGCGTGATGCTGGCCGGCACTCCGGTGATGGGCGCACGGCCCGATATCGGCATGATGTTCCAGCAGGCGACACTGTTTCCCTGGCGCACGACGCTCGAAAACATCCTGCTGCCGATCGAGGTGCGCGAAGGCAAGGCTGCGGCGGCAAGCGCCCGGCCGCGCGCCAACGCGCTTCTCGAACTCGTCGGGCTCAAGGGCTTCGACCAATCCTATCCGTCGCAGCTTTCCGGCGGCATGGCGCAGCGCGCGGCGATCTGCCGGATGCTGGTCACCGAGCCGGAAATGCTGCTGCTCGACGAGCCTTTCAGCGCACTGGACGAGATCACGCGCGACTTCATGAACATGGAACTGCAGCGGGTGTGCGCCGAGCGCAACGCGACTGCCTTCCTGGTGACGCACTCGATCTCGGAAGCAGTCATCCTCTCCGACATCGTCCATGTCATGTCGGCACGCCCGGGCCGCGTGGTCCGCACGGTGGAGATCGACCTGCCCCGCCCGCGCACGCTCGACATGGTGACGCTGCCGCAATTCGGGCAGTATGTGACCACGATCCGCAATCTTCTCGACAAGGGGGCGTTCCTATGAGCGAACTCTCGGCCGCCGGCAAGGCGGTCTCGCCCGAGGGCGACACGATCTGGACCGAGCGGGTATCGCTAGGCTCCAGAATCCCGCGCTGGCTCGCGATGGTGGTGCTGCTCTTCGTCTTCCTCGGCCTCTGGCAACTCGTCACCTCGGCCGGCATCGTCTCGCCGCTGATCCTGCCGACCCCGACCTCGACGATCGCCGATCTCGGCTTCGTCGGGCGCGGGCTCCTGTCTGGAAACTACATGGTCGCCGCGTTCTGGGTCACGACCCAGGAGGTGATCTGGGGCTTCGTGCTGGCCCTGACGATCGGGGTGACGCTTGGCGTCATCGTCGGCGAGACGTCGCTCGGCGAGCGCGCCGTGATGCCTTATATCGTCGCCATCGACACGATGCCCAAGCTGGCCTTCGCACCGCTTTTCGTCGCCTGGCTCGGCTTTGGGATTTCCTCCAAGGTGGCGCTTGCGGCCTTCATCTCCGTGTTCCCGATCGTCGTCGGCACCGCTGCCGGCCTGCATGCGGCCGACGAGAACGCACGCATGCTGTTCAAGAGCATCGGTGCATCGCGGCTGCAGACACTGGTCATGCTGAAGATCCCGACCGGGCTGCCGCAATTCTTCACCGGGCTGAAGATCGCGGCGATCAGCGTCGTGTCCGGCGCCATCGCCGGCGAGTTCCTCGGCGGCGGCCGGGGCTTCGGCGAGCTCATCCGCGTCGCCGCCGCCCAGCTCGACACGCCGCGCGTCTTCTCGCTGATCATCTATCTCAGCCTGCTCGGCCTCTTGATGTTCGGCATCGTTTCCTGGATGCAGTACAAGTTCGTGTTCTGGCATCGTCCGGGCACCAATGCGAATGGCAAGGCAGCAAGATAGGCCTGGATCAGAGACCTGAATGTCCAAACCGAAAGACAAGACCACGCTGGCGACGACGGTCTACCAAAAGCTGCGCTCCGACATCATCCGGGGCGCCTTCCCGCCCGGCGCCAAGCTGCGCATCGAGTCGATCGCGGATCTCTACGAGGTTGGCAGCAATGCAGTGCGCGAGGCGCTTTCGCGGCTGTCCTCGGAGCGGCTGGTGGATCGGCACGAACAGCGCGGCTTCACCGTGCCGCCTATTGCCCTCGACGACTGGCGGGTGCTGGTCGATACCCGGTGCAGGCTGGAGGCACTGGTGCTGCGCGAATCGATGCAGCGGCGTGACGACCGTTGGGAAGAGGCGATTGTTGTCGCTTTCCACCGGTTGTCGCGTCTTAGCTCGGAACGCTCCGAAGACCGTGCTGCCTGGGACGACGCGCATCGCAACTTCCATCGCGCGCTGCTCGCCAACAGCGCGTCGCCATGGCTGCTCGAATTCTGCGACATTCTCGCCGACCACGCGGCGCGCTACATTTCGGTTTCGAACGCCTATCGCAAGATTCCGCGCGATGGGCAGGCCGAGCACGAAGCGCTGATGAAGGCCGTGCTGAACGGGACCGACGACGACGCGTGTGCGCTGTTGGTTGCGCATTACACTAAGACGCTGCGCATGATCGAAAAGACATTCGAGCACGCGCGGGACGCCATGGCATCGGGCGGTGCCTTGGCTGACCTGACCTCCACGCTGCCCCCGCGAGCCACCCCTTGACCTATCAATTCACGCCGAAATACCCGTCGCGACGCTCGCCCGTGATCGCGCGCAACGCCATCGCGACCTCGCATCCGCTGGCAACCGAGGCTGGGCTGAACATGCTGCGCAAGGGAGGCAACGCGCTCGACGCAGCACTTGCCGCGGCCATCACGCTGACGGTGGTGGAGCCGACGGGCAACGGCATCGGATCGGATGCGTTCTGCATCCTGTGGGATGGCAGCGAACTGCACGGCCTCAATGCCTCAGGGCGCTCGCCGGCTGCATGGACGCCGGAACGCTTCGCGGGCAAGACCGCGATGCCGCAGCGCGGCTGGGAGAGCGTGACCGTGCCCGGCGCGGTTTCGGCCTGGGTGACCCTGTCGGAACGTTTCGGCAAGCTTCCGTTCGAGGCTCTGTTCGAGCCGGCGATCGACTACGCGTCCAGGGGCTATCACGTCACGCCGATCATCGCCGAGCTCTGGCGGCGCGGTGCGGAGCTGCTACATGCGCAGCCCGGCTTCGCCGAAGCGTTCATGCCCAACGGGCGCGCGCCGGCCGCCGGCGAACTCTTCCGCAGCGAGGCGATGGCGAACACGCTGCGCCTGATCGCCGAAACGAAGGGCGAGGCTTTCTATCGCGGCGAGCTGGCGCAGAAGATCGCTGCCTTTGCGCAGGAGCACGGCGCGGCGCTGACCGCCGAAGACATGGCCGCACATGCGAATGACTGGTGCGGCACGATCAGCAAGGATTCCGGAAAATCCTCGCTGCACGAAATCCCGCCGAATGGACAAGGCATCGCGGCACTCATGGCGCTCGGCATGCTCAAGGGCAGCGGCATCGAGGCGCTCGACCCCGACAGCCCCGAGGCGCTGCACCTGCAGATCGAGGCGATCAAGCTTGCCTTCATGGACATCCACACCTATGTCGCCGACCAGTTGCACATGGACGACGTCAAGGCGTCGCATTTGCTCGACGACGCCTACCTGGCCTCGCGCGGACGGCTGATCGACCGTGACAAGGCATCGCTGCATCCTGTGGGCGCGCCGAAGAATGGCGGCACGGTGTGCCTGGCAACCGGCGACGCGGACGGCATGATGGTGTCGTACATCCAGTCGAACTATGCCGGCTTCGGATCGGGCGTCGTGGTGCCGGGTACCGGCATCAGCCTGCAGAATCGCGGCTTCGGCTTCACCCTGGAGGACGGCCATCCCAACCAGGTCGGTCCACGCAAGCGCCCCTTCCACACAATCATTCCCGGCTTCATCATGGGCGCGGACGGGCCGGACATGGCATTCGGGCTGATGGGCGGGCCGATCCAGGCGCAAGGCCACCTGCAGATGATGCTGCGCACGCAGGTCTGGGGACAGGATCCGCAGACGGCGGCAGATGCGCCGCGCTGGCGCGTGATCTCCGGCCTCGACGTGGCGATCGAGGATAGTGTCAGCCCGCGGACCATCGCCCACCTGGAGCAGATGGGCCACGTGATCGCCACCGAAAGCCCGGATTCCAGCTTCGGATTCGGCGGTGCGCAGCTCGTGCGCCGCGTCGAGGGCGGCTATGCCGCGGGCTCCGACCCACGCAAGGACGGTTGCGCGGGAGGCTTCTGACGCTCGAACAGAGCGCGTTCGATGCCCCGTGAGGGCCTCGGTGAACCATTGTGGAACATAGTTACGGAATTCATCGGAAAATCAGTAAAATTTAAACTATTGCGGAACACAACTGGAACAGATAGTGTATGTTCTGGTTTTGTTTGCACTCTGATTCTCCGGGGCTTGCCATGCTGACGCGAAAGCAACACGAATTGCTGCTCTTCATCCACGAACGGATGAAGGAGACCGGCATCCCCCCCTCATTCGACGAAATGAAGGAGGCGCTCGACCTCGCCTCCAAGTCCGGCATCCACCGATTGATCACCGCGCTCGAGGAGCGCGGCTTCATCCGCCGCCTGCCGAATCGTGCCCGTGCACTCGAAGTGACACGGCTGCCGGACTCCATCGCGCCCGGGCTCAACCAGGCGCGCAAGTTCTCGCCGAGCGTCATTCAGGGCAGCCTCGGCCGTGCGCCGGAGAAGCCGCGCCTGCAGGCGACCGGCAATGACGACGATGTCGCGGCATCGGTATCCGTACCGGTGATGGGCCGTATCGCGGCCGGCGTGCCGATCAGCGCGATCCAGCAGAAGACGCATTCGATCAGCGTGCCGCCGGAGATGCTTGGCGGCGGCGAGCATTACGCGCTGGAAGTAAAGGGCGACTCGATGGTCGAGGCCGGCATCTTCGACGGCGACACGGTCATCATCCGCAATGCGTCCACGGCGACACCCGGCGAAATCATCGTGGCGCTCGTCGACGACGAGGAAGCGACGCTGAAGCGCTTCCGGCGCAAGGGCGACTCGATCGCCCTCGAAGCGGCCAACCCGGCCTACGAGACGCGCATCTTCGGACCGGACCGGGTCAAGGTGCAGGGCAAGCTGGTGGGGCTCATTCGGCGCTACTGAGGGCTTATAGCGTGACAGGGGTTGGCGTCGAACCGCATCGGCGTCAGAACACCACCGGATGGGTTTCGCCGGTCTGCACGTTGACGAGACCTTGGGGGGCATGGTCGCTCGGCGCGACGAGCACCCAGCGCCATGGCGCGCAGGTGAGCGTGGCGAAAGCCAGACGTTCGGGAAAGCCGGGACCCCAGCGGGGATGGAACGACGGCTCGAACATCCAGTCGACCTTTTCGCCCTCGGCGTAGAGCGCCTGCATCTCGGCGTGCAGCTCCTCAGCCGAGCGGCAGGACATCAGCCCCGCAACCTCGTAGCGAACGGTGGCAACCACCTCGCCTTCGCGCACCAGCGCCCAACCACCGTCATTTTCGGCGAGCGCGTTCACGGCCATGGCCATCGCCGCGTCCGACGAGCCGACGCACCAGACATTGTGCTTGTCATGCGCCATCGAACAGGCGAGCGCGGTCTCGGGCGTGCGCGGGCCGCAACCGAGCCAGAACATCTTCGACACGGCCCCCATGCCCGAGAAGCGATCTACGATCGCAAACTTGGTGATGTTGCGGGCCTCGTCGCGCTGGACAAAGCCGTCTGCCACGGGAAGTTCAAACGTGAGGAAGTCGTCGGTCCAGTGGAAGGGCCGCAATACGGCCGCCTGCATCGTTTCGCGGCCGGGTTCGGCTGCAATGTGGAAATCTTGAGCCGTCAGCGCCCGGCCGATATTGATCGTCTTTGTCGCCCATTCCGGCCAGTCGATCTTCGGGACCTCGGGCAGGTAGTCCTTGCCTTGCGAGACCTGGCGCCCGTCTGCCCAGACCCTGGCGATCTCAAATCGCTCGACGTCCGAAAGAAGCACGATGTCGGCATAGCGGCCCGGTGCGATCGATCCGACCCACGGCGTCAGCCGCATGTGGCGCGCCGGGTTGATCGTCACGCACTGGATGGCGATTTCGGGCGCCAGCCCCGCTTCGATCGCGAGACGCACATTGTGGTCGGTCGCGCCGAGCTTGAGGGTGTCGGAGGCGCTGCGGTCGTCGGTGGTGAGCGCGACCTGCGACCAGTCGGCAAGGCCCCTGTCGAGGAGCCCCCGGATGACCTCAGGCAGGCTGTGCGGACGGAGTTCCATGAACAGGCCGTGGGTAAGCTTGTCCCAGAACTCCTCAACCGTCCACGCCTCATGATCGGAGGCGAGGCCGGCTGCGGCAAACGCGTTGATGGTCGGCATGTCGCGGATACCCGCCGCGTGACCCTCGACGACGCCCCGTTGTTCGAAGGTCGCGCGGATCATGCCCCACAGGCGCTCATGGGAAGGGTTCTCCGGATTCCACACGGCTGGCCAGTCCATCACCTCGTCGAGGCCGGCGGTCATCAGGCTCTGGCGGAGAAAATCGCGCTGCTCGTCATAGCCGAGCCAGCCGCCACCGTGCTCGTAACCGGTTGGCGGCACGGCCGAACCAGGCAGCGGGAAGATCTTCAGCGGCGAGCCGGCGGCACGTGCCTTGAGCCAGAACTCCAGCGTCCGGGCGCCATTGACGTTGGAGAACTCGTGGCTCGCCTCGCAGGTCCAGGTGTTGCCGCGCGGCAAGACCAGGGCGGCCTCCCATTCGGGCGTCAGGTGCGAGCTCTCGATGTGCTTGTGCACCTCGCCGAGACCGGGCACCGCCGCGAGGTCCGGTTCGTGCACGCGCCGGCCGACCTCGCCCGGATAGCTGCCGGCGTCGCCGACATACGCGATGCGCCTGCCCTTGATCACGATCTCCTGATCGTCGCGCCATGTACGGGTCGCGACATCGAGAAGGCGCCCGACACGCAAGGCCACGTCCGCAGGCCGCTTTCCGAGCGCGACCAGCGTCAAATCCTGCCGGATGGCGACCTCGTTTCCGGCATCGAGGGAAATATCGTCTGGCAGCTTCGTCATCGGTCGGCGTCTTCCATCAAGTAGCGGAGCACAGGGTATGCACTCCGAAAGGCGCGACCTGCAAGGCCGGCGAACCCGCGCACGCGTATCCGGCGCACTCTGTGCAAATCCATCTTGCCGGCCTATAGGAGCGCGTCCAGACAGCCAAGCGGAGCAGGTGCATGCACAAGGTGATTTTCGATACCGATCCGGGGATCGACGATGCGATGGCGCTCCTGTTCCTGCACCAGCATCCCGACATCGACCTCGTCGGCATCACCACCGTCTTCGGCAACGGCACCATCGACACGACGACGCGCAATGCGCTCTTCCTGAAGGACGTGTGGAACATCGATGCCCCTGTCGCCAGGGGAGCCGGCGCACCGCTCAATCCGCTGCGGACATATGGCGCGCCGCCGGCGATCGTTCACGGCGACAACGCGCTCGGCAACATCGCGCTGCCGGACGAGATCCCCGGTACTGTCGACCCGCGCCCGGCACACCGTTTCATCATCGAGACCGTGCGTGCCGATCCCGGCGGAGTGACGCTCATCGCGGTGGGGCGCATGACCAATCTGGCGCTGGCGTTGCGCGAGGCGCCGGACATTGCCGGGCTGGTCAAGCAGGTCATCATCATGGGCGGCGCCTTCACCGTGCCGGGCAATGTCAGCCCGGTTGCCGAAGCCAATATTCTGGGCGATCCGGAGGCGGCGGATATGGTGGTGACCGCACCGTGGAAGACCATCGTCGTCGGGCTCGACGTGACGATGAAAACCATCATGTCCACCAGCACGCTGGAGCGTCTGGCCGCGCAAGGCGGGCCGCGTGCCAGGCTCCTGTCGGACATCTCGCAGCATTATATCGGCTTCTACTCCCGCTTCGTGGATGACGGCATGGTGATCCATGACAGTTGCGCCTGCGCGTTTCTCGTCGCGCCGCATCTGTTCGAAACCCGCAGCGGCGCGATGCGCGTCGTCAGCGAAGGCATCGCCGACGGACAGACGATCCAGAAGCCCGACGGCCGCTTCTTCCCGCCCGGTGCCTGGGACGGAAAGCCCAGCCAGCTCGCCTGTGTCGACATCGATGCCGACGCGGTCCTGCGGCTTATCGGCGACACGATCGTCGCGGAGCCGGCTTCAGCCTAGGCGCGAAGACAGTCTGTTCAGGAACGCGACCAGATTTGGGGGTGCGGCGCGGCGGCCGGGCGCCTAAATACGGCCGACACGTTAAAAGGCTGTTGAGACATGAAGAAGATAGGCTTCCTTTCCTTCGGGCACTGGTCGCCCTCGCCGCAGTCGGGCACGCGCTCGGCCGGTGACGCGCTGCTGCAATCGATCGACCTTGCGGTCGCGGCCGAGGAACTCGGCGCCGATGGCGCCTATTTCCGTATCCACCATTTCGCCCGGCAGCTCGCCTCGCCCTTCCCGCTGCTGGCGGCAGCCGGCGCCAAGACCAGTCGCATTGAGATCGGCACCGGCGTCATCGACATGCGCTACGAGAACCCGCTCTACATGGCGGAAGATGCGGGTGCTGCCGACCTGATCGCCGGCGGGCGCCTGCAGCTCGGAATCAGCCGTGGCTCGCCTGAACAGGTCATCGATGGCTGGCGCTATTTCGGCTATCAGCCGCAGGACGGCATGAGCGATGCCGACATGGGTCGCCAGCATGCCGAGGTGTTTCTCGACGTCATCCAGGGCAAGGGCTTCGCGCAGCCCAATCCGCGCCCGATGTTTCCCAACCCTCCCGGCCTGCTGCGCCTCGAGCCGTATTCCGAAGGACTACGCGAGCGCATCTGGTGGGGTTCCGGGTCCAACGCGACCGCCGCATGGGCGGCGAAGCTCGGCGTCAACCTGCAGAGCTCGACCCTGAAGGACGACGAGACCGGGCAGCCTTTCCACGTCCAGCAAGCTGAACAGATCCGCCTGTACCGCCAGGCATGGAAGGAAGCCGGCCACCAGCGCGAGCCGCGCGTGTCGGTGAGCCGCAGTATATTTGCGCTCGTCGACGAGCGCGACCGCGCCTATTTCGGCCGGGGCAACGAGGGTGAGGACAAGATCGGCTTCATCGACGAGAACACGCGGGCGATCTTCGGGCGAAGCTACGCGGCCGAACCCGACGTGCTGGTCAAGCAACTGGCCGAGGACGAAGCGATCGCGGAGGCGGACACCCTGCTTCTCACCGTGCCGAACCAGCTCGGCGTCGAGTACAATGCGCATGTGATCGAGAGCATTCTGAAACACGTGGCGCCGCAGCTTGGGTGGCGCTAGGCGGTCCCCGCTCTGCGGATTCGCCGGAAAGATGTCATAACTCAGTAGACGGCGACGAGCCGGCCGGCGATGGGGTGCACCGACACGTCGACCTCGTAGATCGCGCTCAGCAGGTCGGGTTTCATGACGTCTTCCGCTGTGCCGTGCTGCATGACGCGGCCGTCTTTCATCACCAGCAGCCGGTCGCAATGAGCGGCGGCCATGTTGATGTCGTGCAGCACGACGACGATGGTCTTGCCGAGATCGGTGGACGCATCGCGGACCAACCGCATGATCGCATTGGCGTGCTTGATGTCGAGATTGTTCAGCGGCTCGTCAAGCAGCACATAGTCGGTGTCCTGGCACAGCACCATGGCGATGAAGGCGCGCTGGCGCTGGCCGCCGGACAATTCGTCGAGGAACCTGTCGGCGAGGTTGCCAAGGTCGAGATAGTCGATCGCAAGGTCGACATGGACCTTGTCGTCCGGGGTATAGCGACCTTTGGAATAGGGGAACCGGCCGAAGGTAACGAGATCGCGCACTGTCAGGCGCGCCGTCATGTGATTGTCCTGGCGCAGGAATGACAGGCGGCGTGCGATGACGTCTCCGGCGGTATGCGCAAGGTCGAGCCCGTCGACGGAGACCCGCCCGCCATCGGCCTTGAGCACGCGCCCGATGATCGACAGCAGCGTCGACTTGCCCGCACCGTTTGGCCCGATGATCGCGGTGACGCCGGATCGCGCTATTTCGATGGATACGGCGTCGAGCACCACCGTTTCACCGTAGGATTTCGACAGGGATTCGACTTCGATCAACGTGCGGCTCCACGGATGACGAGAAGGATGAACACAACGCCCCCGATGAACTCGATGACGACGGACAGCGCGGTGTCGAAGGCGAAGACGCGTTCGAGGATCGTCTGCCCGGCGATGAGGAAAATCATCGCGACCAGGGCGGCGGCCGGCAGCAGCACGGCGTGGCGCGCGGTCGGCAACAGCAGATAGGCGAGGTTGGCGACCAGCAGCCCGAAGAACGCGACCGGCCCGACCAGCGCGGTGGAAACCGCAACCAGAAGCGTGACCAGCACAAGGGTGACGGATACGGCTCGCTGATGGTCCACTCCCAATGCGATGGCGTGATCGCGGCCGAGTGCCAGCACGTCGAGCACCGGCAGCATGCGCCAGACGGCTGCGCCGCAGGCCAGCACGATGACCGTGGCAATGAGAAGCAGCGACTGGTCGATGCCGTTGAAGCTCGCAAACATCCGGTCCTGCAGGATGAGGAATTCGGACGGATCGATAATGCGCTGGAGAAAGCCAGAGATCGAACGAAAAAAGACGCCGAAGACGATGCCCACGAGCAGCAGAAGGTGCAGGCTGCGCACCGTCGCCGAGAACAGCCAGCGATAGAGCAGGCCGGCGAAGACCAGCATCAGGCCGGTTTCCACGGCAAAGATCACGCGAGGATCCATGGCGGACACCCGGATCGCTCCAAGGGTGAAGACCAGCACGGTCTGGATGAGCGCGTAGAGCGCGTCGAAGCCCATGATGGCGGGCGTCAGGATGCGGTTGTTGGTGATGGTCTGGAACATCACCGTCGAGATCGCGATCGCCACCGCGACGATGACGAGGCCGGCGAGCTTCACGCCGCGAAACGGCAGGACGAAGCTCCAGTTGCCGCGCGCGCCCAGCGTCATGAAGGCGACGACAGCAACGGCAGTCGCGGCCAGGAGAAGCGCGAAGGCGAGTGTGACTCGGCGGCGGCGAGCTTCAGGCGACACGGGCCCTGCTCCGCAGCAAGAGATAGAGGAAGCAGGCGCTGCCGATCACGCCCATCGTCGCTCCGATCGGCAGTTCGTACGGGTAGATCACGATGCGGCCGACAATGTCACAGGCCAGCACCAGCCCGGCGCCGAGCAACGCGACCAGGGGAAGCGTGCGGCGCACATTGTCGCCCGCGACGAGGCTCACCACGTTCGGCACGATCAGACCGAGGAACGGGATGACGCCGACAGAGACCAACACGGCCGCGCTGACGAGCGACACGATGACGAGGCCGAGTGCGACGACGCGCCGGTGATTGACGCCGAGATTGGTGGCGAAGTCCTTGCCCAGGCCTGCCACGGTGAGGCGGTCCGCCACGAAGTAGGTGGCCAGCACCATCACGCCGGAAATCCACAGCAGCTCGTAGCGTCCACGCAGCACGATCGAGAAGTCACCCGTCGTCCAGGCGTTGAGCGACTGGAGCAGATCGTAGCGATAGGCAAAGAAGGTGGTTACTGCGCCAATGACGCCCGACAGCAGGATGCCGATGAGCGGCACCATCACGATGGAACGCAGCGGCACGGCGCGCAGGAGTTGCAGGAACAGTGCCGTACCGGCGAGCGCGAAAAGCGAGGCGACAAGCATCTTGCCGATGACGGGCAGATCGGGCGCGAACAGCGCTATCAGCAGCATGCCGAAGCTGGCTGCCTCCATGGTGCCGACCGTCGATGGCTCGACGAAACGATTGCGCACGAGCATCTGCATCACCAGGCCTGCCACCGCCATGCCCGCGCCGGCCAGGACCAGCGCCAGCGTGCGCGGCAGCCTGCTGACCAGCAGGATCTGCGCCGTCCTTCCATCCGCCCCTTCCGACCAGAGCGCCGAAAGCGAAACATCGCTGACGCCGAAGAACAGGCTCGCCACCGCGAGCATCAGCAGCACGGCGATGGCTGGCAAAAGGCTGGCGCGCGGATCGAAGGTCAATGGGCGTCCCCGGACATGGCAAGGCCGGCCATGACGACCGGCTCTGTCTTCCCGATTAGAGAAGAAGTCAGTCTTGCGAAACCGCCTCGGTGAGCTGCTCGATGCTGGTCTTCATCGCAGTCAGCCCTCCACCGACGATGTACCAGCTCACCGGATCGAGATAGACGACCTGGTCGTTCGTCCACGCGGTCGTCTGGCGAACCAGTTCGTTGTCGAGCATCTGGTTGGCAGCCTGACCCTCGCGGCCGATCGCGGCATCGCGGTCGACCACGAACAACCAGTCGGGATTGGTCTCGAGAATGAACTCGTTGGAGATCGACTGGCCATGAAGCCCCGTGTCGAGCTGCTCGACAGCGGGGGTGAAGCCATACTCGTCGTAGACGACGCCGAAGCGCGAGCCGGGACCATGCGCGCTCATGCGGCCGCCGGTCGTCAGGATGACGAGCACCGTGCCGGCGCCTTCTGACGCCTCGCGCAGCTTTGCCACTGCAGCATCGAGTTCGGCGACCGCGGCCTCCGCTTCGGCCTCCTTGCCGAAGATGCTGCCGAGGGTCTCGGCGTTCTTCTTCGCGCTGGCAACGAAGTCGCCGCGGTCGATCGACAGGTCGATGGTCGGCGCGATTGCCGCGAGTTCGGCATATTTGGGCGACGAGCGCCCGCCGACGATGACGAGATCGGGCGCCATCGCGGCCACAGCCTCGAAATCAGGCTCGAAGAGGGAGCCTATCGGGGGCAGGTCGGCGTCGCGGTATTTTTCCAGGTAGGCGGGAAGGTTGATGGCCGGGATGCCATCCACTTCCACACCCAGCGCGTCCAGCGTGTCGACGACGGCGAGGTCGTAGACCAGCACTGTCTCGGGGATGCCGTCGATTTCCGTTTCACCCTGCGCATGGGTGACCGTCATGGCGTGGCCGGGAGCGGAAAGGAAAAGCGCAAGCCCGAATGCGGACAGCAAGCTCTTGATGCTCATCGTTCTGGTTCCGTACGGTGTTTGAGGCAGAGGCCGCTGGCGTCAGGCTTGCGGCATGCGTTTGATTTCAGAACCTCGCGGTGGCTGACAGGAAGTAGGTCCTGCCATTTTCCTTGAAGTTCGATTCTGCCTTCGGCTGGCTGTCGAAGACGTTGTTGACGCCGAACTTGGCCGAGAAGCTGTCGTTGAAATCGTACTTCGCGGCGATGTCGACAACGAAGTAGGGCGAAACGTTCTGCGCCGTCAACGTCTCCGGTGTCAGCACGTAGTCGACCTGCTTGCCGTAATAGTTGAGCGTGGTGCTGAGAATGAGCTTGTCGGTGGCCTGCCAGGCGACATTGGTGTGCAGCGAGACCTCGGGATCGGCCGAAAGCGGCATGCCTGTCTCGAGGTTCTTCGACTCGATGAGATAGGTGAACGAGTTCGTCCACGTCACGTCGGAATGGACGGGCACTGTGAGGAAGCCCTCGACACCCTGGCTGCGCGCGCGGTCGACATTGACCTGCTGGACATATTTCGTGCCGTCCTCGGTGATGAGCGAGGCGACGCGCGCCGAGGTGATCTTGTCTTCGATGACGTTGTAGAAATAGGTCAGCCCGCCGTGCCATGCACCATCATCATAGATGAAGCCGGCCTCGAAGCTGTCGCTCGTCTCGGGCTGCAGATCCGGATTGCCGACCATTTCGCAAGGCCCGCCCACCGCTCCGCAGCCGCGCCCACGCGACGTAGTCACCCAGTTGGGGTTGAGCTGGCGCAGGTTCGGCGCCTTGAACGCCCTTGCCCAGCCCGCCTTGAAGGTAACGGCGTCGGTCAGGTCGTAGTTGAGGTAGGCCTTGGGACTGAAATGCGAGCCGAACTCGTCATGGTAGTCGTAGCGCAGACCGCCCGTGAGCTTGAGCCGATCGGTGACGTGGATCTGGTCCTCGACGAACAGGGCCGCCGTCAGGCTGTTGGCGATCGGCGATCCGGTCTCGCCGGTAACGGTGTTGGGCTTGCCGAGATTCGCCGGATCGTTCAGCTCTTCGTGGCGTATTTCGCCGCCAAGCGTCAGGTCCTGAGAGAACATCATGTCGATCGGCATCGCGATCTTGCCGTCGAGCGCGTAGTTGCGCAGCGTGATGCCGTCGCCAAGATAGGCGCCGCCTCGATCCAGGATTTCGTATTCGTTCATCACGTCCTCCATGAAGGCCGTCACGGTGGAGGTGCCGATGTCCCATTCGCCGACATGGCGCAGGGAGGCCGTCGAGCGCTTGATCGTGCGCTCGGTCTCTTCCTCGAACGGTTCGTACCGTTCGCGGCCATGGGCGAGATCGAGGTCGAAGACGTGATCGGCGCTCGGTGTCCAGGTGAAACGGCCGTTCAGATCGAAATCGTCACTGCCGCGCGGTGACTGGATGTCGCCGGCCAGCACCGGATCGTCTGCGGCCTTGCGTGAGATGTTGCCGAAACCGGTGAAGGACAGCACGTCCTTGATGATCGGGCCGCTGACGAAGCCGTTGAGGCGTTGCGTGCCACCGGTCGCACCGCTCTCCGGTATCAGAAGCTCCGTTGTGACCGAACCGGACCACACTTCGCCACCCTTCTTGGTGATGATGTTGATGACGCCACCCAGCGCATCCGACCCGTACAGCGTCGACATCGGCCCACGCACCACCTCTATGCGCTCGATTGCTTCAATCGGGACCCAGTCGAGGTCGCCATTGTAGTGGCGCAGCATCGACAGGCCGGCGTTAACGCGCTTGCCGTCGATGAGGATCAACGTATAGCCGTCGCCGAGCCCGCGAATGCTGATGCCCCGCGTGCCGTCGCTGCCGAAGCCGACACTGACGCCAGGCGCCGTGCGAATCGCCTCGGATAGATCGGCGATCGCCTTTTGCTCGAGACTCGTCTGATCGATGACGGACACGCTCGCGGGGGCGTCGCGCACATCGGTCGCGATCGAAGACGCGGTTACGACCAGGGTCTGCAACTGGGTGATATCGGCTGCGGACGCTTCGTAGCCGGCGTCCTGCGCCTGGGCCGCCGTCGCCAGAAGCCCGCTGAAACAGGTTCCGAGAATGAGTGCCCGCCGCATGGCGCCGAGACGACCGCGATCGATTGAAGGATAAGTGATCATTTGAACCCCGCCACCGCTTTAAACTTGACTGGCAAACTCCTATTAATGTCCGCCAATGCGGGCAAGACCTATGTTTCAGAGCGATTCCAAGTTCAGTAAAATGCAACAAGCGAGCGGAGGCGGCCGGATGGATGTCGAGTTGCCCACGTCGCCGTTGGGCCGGTTGCGGTTGCTCGTGGCCCTTGATGCCCTGCTCGTCGAAGGAAGCGTGACAGCGGCCGCGCGTGCGCTGGACATGGGCGTGCCAGCGATGAGCCGGCTGCTTTCGCAACTACGCGCGCTTTATGACGACGACCTCGTGACCCGGACCGGCCGCAAGCTGGTGCCGACGCCCTTTGCCGAGACGTTGCGGCCGCGCGT
The DNA here is from genome assembly GCF_039839275.1 of Mesorhizobium sp. CAU 1741. Taxonomy (NCBI): domain Bacteria; kingdom Pseudomonadati; phylum Pseudomonadota; class Alphaproteobacteria; order Hyphomicrobiales; family Phyllobacteriaceae; genus Mesorhizobium; species Mesorhizobium sp. CAU 1741. Next base: position 794,272 of record NZ_JBDOQP010000002.1, read on the forward strand.
GCGGGCACTGGCGGCCGAAGCAGCCGAACTCGTCCATCCCAAGGCCGTGCAGGAGCGCGAGCGGCGCGCTGGCGGTTCAGGGCTCAAGCCGCCGCTCGTGCAGCACGCGCCACTGGCCATGAAGCCGACCCCGCTGATCGAGGGTCAACCCGACCATGGTGTCATCGTGCGCAGGCTCGCAGGCATCGACGGCGCCGCCGAGCCGAAGCAAAGGCTGGCGCGCTACATAGCCACCATCGGCGCCGGCGTCGGGCAGACGCGGCCGCTTACCCAGGACGAAGCGCAGGATGCCGTTGGTATCGTGCTCGAAGGCGAGGCAGATCCGATCCAGATCGGTGCGCTTTTGGTGGCGATGCAATATCGTGGGGTCACAGCCAACGAACTGGCTGGCATGGCAAGCGCGGCACGGCGTAATTTCATTGCTATCGGCACCAGCTCTCCTGCCGCTGATCTGGACTGGCCGGCCTACCTCTCGCCGCGCAATACCAATCCCCCATGGTTCCTGCTGGCCGCGCTGCTCGTTGCGCGCGCCGGGCACCGCGTACTCCTGCATGGTTTCGGGCGCGGACTCGGCCCGCTTCATGAAGCGCTGGACGCCACTGGTATCCCGCTTTGCCTGTCTGTCGACGAGGCAGCGACCACCTTGCGGGGCGGCGGCATCGCCTACATGCCGTTGTCGGCGGCGGATCAGCAGCTACAGGCCCTGATGTCGCTTTATCGCCTGTTCGAAATGCGCTCGCCGCTGAACATGGTCGTTCAACTGCTCAATCCGCTGGCGGCACCGCGAACGATCGTGGGGGTGCCATCTGCCGCCGGGCGCACACTGCAGCGCGACGCCGCCGCCGCACTCGGCTGGCCGGGACTGCTGGCTGTCGGCAGCAACCGCGACGTCGCCCAGGCGACGCCGTTTCGGGCGATGCCGCTGGCGCTGCTCGAAGCGGGGCACACAAAGGAACTTTCAGTTCGTCCGGTTTTGCCACGGCTCTCGAGCAAGGCGCGCAGCGGCTTCACTGCGGCCGAATATTGTCTGGGATTGTGGGACGGCCGGGTCCGCGACGACTACGCACTGGAAACCGTGATCGCCACGGCGGCACTCGCACTGATGATTTGTGGCCCGCGAGATTCCGATTTCGATCAAGCACGAAGACTGGCGCGCGACTTGTGGTCTGACAGGAACAGCAAATTGACGTAACTGATGCTGATTAAAGGCTATATTGGCCCTGATCCCGCGATTAGTAATCTCTAATATAATCCGCCTTTCCTTGTACATTTATTCTCTCTAACAAACGAATGTATTCTCGATAAAGTTACTCTTGCCATTAACAATCTATTAACTCACTATGACTGTCTCGTTATCAGACAAGCGTATGTGTCATGAGTGTTATCAGCGGCGAAGGCCATCGTTCTGTTTCGCACCATCGAAACAGTGTTGGCGTGCAGAACGCGTTGGAACACGATATTGCCCCGCAGCCTTTTGATCTGCACGGGTCGCTGAATTTTCTTCTTCGTCAGATCAAGCTGATCGTTTCAACGATCATCGCCGTGATCGGTCTTGTTGCTGTCGGCCTCTTCCTGACAACTCCGCTCTACAGTGCGGCGACGCTGGTTCTCGTCGACCCTAACAGGAAAAGTCTTCTCGACCCCGCGCTGCGGGGCATGGATGCGTCTGCGGACAACGCCCGCGTCGGCAGCGACGTGGAGATCATGCGTTCCGACAGGGTGCTGCTGAAGGTGATCCGAGACCGTGACCTGGCGAGCGACGGCGAGTTCGGGTCCAGGATCGGACTGGCGGACCGGATCGGCAGTCTGCTGGCGCGTCGTCCGCCGATCGAATCGGGCAGCCAGCAGGAATTGGCCGATGTGCTCGACAATTTTCGCGAAAAGGTTTCGGTCCGACGTCGCGGACTGACCAATCTGGTGGCAGTTACCGTCCGGTCCGAGGATGCCCGCAAGTCGGCGGACCTTGCCGACGCGATCGCGCGCGCGCATATCGCGCTGGAGGTTCAAGCCAAGATCGATGCAACGCGTTTGGAGCGCAGTGCCATCGAGGCGCGGATTATGCATGCCAGAACCAACCTGGTGGAGGCGGAGACGGCGCTCTCGCGCTACGTGGCGGACCATATGAATCGCGCCGTGGGATCTGCCGGCAACGCGCAGTTGACGGCCTTGCGTGACGAGATCGCCGCGCTGAGAGAGCGGAAGGCTGAGATTTCCAACTCTCTTTCACGTCGCGACGTCAGCGCTGACCGGAACTCGTTTTCCGTCCGCGAACCCGTGCCGGGACGGTTCGGAGGGACGGCCGCCGACGCGACCGGCATGATCATGACGGCTAGCCTTCGCGACGAAGTCGGGGACATCGACAGCCGGCTCGCGATTGCGCAAGAAAGTTTCGCTGCGGCGTTCGCCAATATCGATCTTCCACCGCCCATGCTCGCGGATCTCCATGCGGCGCGCGAGACCGCGGCCAATGCGAAGCGTCACCTCGAGACCTTGCTTTCCCGCCGACTGACCCTCGAAGCGGAGGCGGTCCTGCAGGTGCCCGACAGCCGGATAGTCTCTGAGGCAACGGCTGCGGCGCAGCCGAGCTTTCCAAGCCTGCCCCTCATCGCCACGCTCGCCGGCTTCGCCGCATGCGGGATCGGCGTCGGCGCGGCATTTCTGCGCGAAAACTATGTCGGCGGCTTCACCACCGTGGGCCAGCTTGCCTCGGTCGCCAAGCGCCGCGTCGGTGCCGTGTTGCCGAATGAACCGAAACGACGCGGGTTCTCCACACTCGCCGATGCTTACGTCGCCGCTCCGTTTTCGGGCTTCTGCGAGGGGGTACGGCGGCTGAGGGCGGCCGTCGATACGGCGTTGAACGCAGACGAGCAGCAACGCTCGGCTCATCAAACGTGCGGCAAGGTCGTCATGGTGACCTCAGCGCTGCCGGAAGAAGGCAAGACCACCGTCGCGCTTTCACTGGCCAGGGCCTACGCGCTGTCGGGCCGCAGCGTGATCCTGCTCGACTGCGACCTGCGCAAGCCCGCTTTGCACAGCCACCTCGCCGTGAAGGACTCCACCGGTCTCGTCGACGTGCTGACGGGAAGGGTGGCAGATAGCGACCTGTCGCGAATTCTCGTGGCCGATCCAAGATCGGACCTGACGTCGATCGTCGGGGGGCGCCATGCCGATATTCCGACTGATCAACTGTTTGCGACGCGATCGTTCAGCCAGATCATCGCGTCGGCGCGCGCGAGCTTCGACTATGTGGTCATCGATGCGCCGCCGATCGAGCCCGTGGTCGACGGCATGTATCTCGCGCGTCATGCTGACGCGATCGTCTTCGTGGTTCGGTGGGCACGAACGCCACAACGCGCGGTTGTCCACGCACTCGACCAGTTGGCGTTGATGATTGGGGCGTCAACCAAGGTGGTTGCCACCCTCAATGGACAAAAGATTGGTTTGAGCGGCTACAGAAGGGGCTATGCGGGAGGCGAAAGGAACGCGCCAGCCTGACGCACGCCATTGCAGGAATGATCTGCCCACCGGGTGGCCATCGGCCTACGCGGCGAATACCCATTACTTGATAATATAAATCCGCTCATTGAGATAAATATATTCGCTTTTCTGTATTCTACGTCTTTTTGAATGACGACAGTTGCATTATATAGTGACGCGGTTGAAATTTTATGTTTGTATATATTATGTGATTACAGGGCGCAGGGCTGAGTATGAGTTACCTATCGGATATCCATGGAGCTGGAAGCTTCACGCCGCTCGCCTGCCCTTCCGAGCCGCCGCAGCACCGCCATCAGGTAGAGGAGGTGGATCAATCGGGGATTGCTTTGTGGTTCTCCGGAGGCGGACCCATCTCGCCGCGCATGACGCGGTGGCGAAACTGGCGGCTTGCGATCAAACGCATCGCGGACATCGTCATCAGCCTAGCGGTGCTTCTGCTCGCGCTGCCATTCTTGGTCGCCATCGGCCTGGCAATCCGGGGTACCAGCGCCGGCGGAGCAATATTCCGGCAACGGCGCGAGGGCCTTGGAGGCCACCCGATCGAGATCCTCAAGTTCAGGTCGGTCTACAGCGAGCATTGCGACGAGGCCGGCCTCTGCCAGATGTCACGAAACGACCCGCGGGTCACGCCGCTGGGCCGCTTCCTGCGCCGCACAAGTCTCGATGAGCTGCCTCAGCTCGTAAACGTGCTCAAGGGAGAAATGTCTCTCGTCGGACCGCGGCCTCATCCTGCCGGCTTGATGGCGGCCGGCCAACGCTATCAGGACCTGGTGCCCTTCTACGAGGCGCGTCTGGCCATGAAACCCGGCATCACCGGCTGGGCACAGGCGCATGGCCTGCGCGGGCCAACCTGCGATCCCGAGATGGCCCGGCGGCGTGTCGAGCACGACATCGCCTACATCCAGAATTTCACGCTCGCGCTTGACGCACGGATAGTGGCGCGAACGTTCGTCAACGAATTCTTACGTGGCTCAGGGGGCTGAGCGGGTTTCAGGGGGAACCTTCAAATCACTGACATCCAGTTGTGGTCGAATCATCGCGATCCGAACCCGGATTCCGGCCCGAATCGCGGCCGATCTTCGACCTCGAGCGGCTGCGAAGCCCCGAACTGATGGAGTTGAGATGATGCATATTGCCGTACTCGGCTCCGGCTATGTCGGCCTTGTCAGCGGAGCATGCCTTGCGGATTTCGGCCACCGCGTGACATGCGTGGACCTCGACGCCGGCAAGATCGCTCAGTTGCGCGCTGGCCGCATCCCGATCTTCGAGCCCGGGCTCGAGCAACTGGTGGCAAGCAACGCCGCCAGCGGCCGGCTTTCCTTCTCGACCGCCATAGAGGATGCGGTGGCGGCGGCCGACGTGGTCTTCATTGCGGTCGGGACGCCTTCGCGGCCGCAGGACGGTTCCGCCGACCTGTCTTATGTGTACCGCGCGGCTGAAACCATCGGCACTGCGATGCGCGGCTTCACGGTCGTCGTCACCAAGTCCACCGTCCCGGTGGGCACGGGCGACGAGGTCGAACAGATCATCGCGCGCAGCAGCAGGGGCGGCGATTTCGCGGTGGTGTCGAACCCCGAATTCCTGCGGGAAGGCATGGCCATCCATGACTTCATGCAACCCGACCGGATCGTGATCGGCACCGAGGACGCGCGGGCCCGCGCGGTGATGGCCGCGATCTACCAGCCGCTGGGCGGCTCCGTGCCGATCCTCAACGTCACGCGTCGTACCTCCGAGCTCATCAAATATGCCAGCAACGCGTTCCTGGCGATGAAGATCACGTTCATCAACGAAGTGGCGGATCTGTGCGAGGCGCTCGGGGCCGAAGTGCCGGATGTCGCGCGCGGCATCGGGCTTGACCAGCGCATCGGGCCGAAATTCCTCAATGCCGGCCCCGGCTATGGCGGCTCCTGTTTTCCAAAGGACACGCTGGCCCTCGTCAAGGCAGCGCGCGACCACGGGGTACCGGTGTCGCTGATCGACACGACGGTGGAGGCGAATGCCGCGCGCAAGCAGGCAATGGCGCGCAAGGTCGTGACCGCATGCGGCGGCAGCGTCAAGAACAAGAAGGTCGCCGTGCTCGGCCTCACCTTCAAGCCCGACACAGACGACATGCGTGAATCACCGTCGCTGGCGATCATCGACGCGCTGCAGAAGCAGGGCGCGTCGATCACGGCGTATGATCCCGAAGGCATGGCCACCGCCGCGCGCCTGCTCTCCAACGTCGAATATGGCCTTGACGCCTATTCGATCGCGGACGGCGCCGATGCGCTGGTGATCGTGACCGAGTGGAGCGAGTTTCGCGCGCTCGATTTCCCGCGCCTCGGCGCGATGATGAAGAGCCGCATCCTGGTCGACCTACGCAACATCTACGACGCGGACCAGCTTGCGGAACACGGCTTTCTTTACACGTCGATAGGCCGGCAGGACCGGGTGCAGGCGGGGCAGATAATGCAAGCGGCGGAATAGATTTTCCGCACGGTTCCGGGCGTGCCGCCGGGACCGTTGACGTCCAGTCCGGCACGGTGGTGAAGCGTAATGAGTTCCAACGCCAAGCGTATCCTGGTCACCGGCGGCGCCGGCTTCATCGGCTCGCATCTGTGCGAGCGGCTGCTGGATGACGGCGCCGACGTGCTTTGCGTCGACAATTTCTTTACGGGCCGGCGCGACAACGTCGCTCACCTTATCGGGCGGCCCGGCTTCGACATCCTTCGCCACGACATCACGCTGCCGCTGAGTGTCGAGGTGGACGCGATCTACAATCTCGCCTGCCCGGCTTCTCCGGTGCACTATCAGCACGATCCCATCCACACCACCAAGACAAGTGTGATCGGCGCGCTCAACATGCTGGGACTGGCCAAGCGGCTGCGCGCGCCGATCCTGCAGGCATCAACCTCCGAAGTCTATGGCGACCCCGCCGTGCATCCGCAGGTCGAGGACTACTGGGGCAACGTCAATCCGGTCGGCCCCCGCTCCAGTTACGACGAAGGCAAGAGATGCGCCGAAACCCTGTTCTTCGACTATCGCCGCCAGCACGATCTTTCGATCAAGGTGGTGCGCATCTTCAATACCTATGGGCCGCGCATGCATCCGGATGACGGGCGCGTGGTCTCCAACTTCATCATGCAGGCACTCGAAGGCAAGGACATCACCGTCTATGGCGACGGCAGCCAGACGCGCTCGTTCTGCTATGTCGACGACCTCGTCGATGGCCTGGTGCGCATGATGCACACCGGCCATGACACGACCGGGCCGGTCAATCTCGGCAACCCGGAAGAGTTCACCATCACCGGACTGGCCGAACTCGTCGTGGAGATGGTGGGCTCGCCTTCAAGGATCGTCCACCGTCCGCTTCCCACCGACGATCCGCGCCAGCGCCGGCCGGAGATCGCGCGCGCTGCGGACCTCTTGGACTGGCAGCCCAAGGTGGAACTGAGACGCGGCCTGATGAGGACGATCAACCATTTCAGGCGACTGACAGCCTCAAAAAGCGCGCGGCCGAACGGGGCTATGCGCCCCAACACAGCGATGGACCAAATGGAGATCTGAGAGCCAAGGGGGGCATGAATGGGGGTCGCGATCGTCACCGGTGCGGGAGGCCTGGTCGGGTCGGAAGCCGTGGATTTCCTGGTGGAGCAGGGGCTGGACGTCGTCGGGATCGACAACGACATGCGTGCCCGCTTCTTCGGCGCCGAAGCCTCGACCCGGTGGCGCGTGGAGGAACTGTGCCGCCATCCGCGCTTCCGTCACGAGGGCGCGGATATTCGCGATTTCAACACTGTGGACCGTATCATCAGCGATGTCGCCGGAGACCTGAAGCTCGTCGTTCACGCAGCGGCACAACCCTCGCATGATTGGGCGGCACGCGACCCCTTCACCGATTTTGGTGTCAACGCACAGGGCACGCTGAACCTGCTGGAGGCGGTGCGGCGACACGCGGCGGGGGCTGCGTTCGTTTTCCTGTCGACCAACAAGGTCTACGGCGACACGCCAAATCGCCTGCCGCTCGTGGAACTGGAGACCCGCTGGGAACTCGACCGCGCCCACCCGTTCTTCCAGCGCGGCATCGACGAAACCATGAGCGTCGACCAGTCGACGCACTCGCTGTTCGGGGCGTCGAAGCTGGCCGCCGACGTGCTGGTGCAGGAGTATGGGCGCTCGTTCGGGATGAACACGGCGTGTTTCCGGGGAGGTTGCTTGACGGGGGGAAACCATGCGGGAACTGCGTTGCATGGCTTCCTCGCCTATCTGATGAAATGCACCGTGCAGCGACGCGGCTACACGATCCACGGGCATGCGGGAAAGCAGGTGCGCGACAACATCCATGCGCGCGATCTCGTCTCGGCCATCTGGTGCTACGCGCGGGCGCCGCGCCCGGCCCGGGTCTACAATATCGGCGGCGGCCGCTTTGCCAACTGCTCGATGCTGGAGGCGATCGATCTGTGCCAGGAGATCGCCGGCAGCCGTCTGGAGTGGACCTATGATCCGAGGCCACGCCACGGCGACCATATCTGGTGGGTGAGCGACAGCACCGCATTCTCGATCGACTATCCCGACTTCAAGCTGACCCGGGACATCCAGGCCATTCTCGAAGACATCCATGACAAGGGGCGCACGCGATGGCTGGCGGACGCATGATGCAATCAGCAATGGCGGGCTCTCGATGAAGCTTCTGGTGCTCGTCAACCATTACGCGCCGGATCGCGGCGGCGGTGGCGCTGCCTATACGGATCTGTGCCGAGGCCTTGCGCAACGCGGCATCGACGTGACCGTCGGCTGCCCCTACCCGTTCTATCCCGAGTGGCGAGACAAGAGCGGACGCAACGGGATGCGCCTGTGGCGCTACGAGGAAGGCGGCGTCAAGATCGTGCGATACGGGCTCGCGATCCCGCGCGACCCGCGTGCGCTGCTGCCACGGCTGGGCTTCGAACTTTCGCTCTTCCTTTCCGCGCTGCGGCTCGTACCCGAAGCCAGACAGGCCGACTGCGTCATGGTCTACTGCCCCTATTTCGGCATGGTTGCGGTCGGGGCGCTGATCCGTCTGCTCTACGGCACACCGTGCTGGCTGAACGTGCAGGACGTGATGAGCGATGCCGCGCGATCGACCGGAATGGTCCGCTCGCCGCTGCTGTCGCGCCTCATGGCCCGGGCCGAGCGCTTCGCCTTCAACCTCTACCCAGTGTGGAGCAGCATTTCACCTGTCATGGTCGAACGGCTCGCCGCGATGAGCCGAGGCAGACAGGAAATCGTATTGCTGCCGAACTGGCTCGACGGCGAACTGCGCGGCGAACTCGAAAAGCAAGAGCCAAGAACCCCTCCCGCCACGCCGGTCAGGCTGCTCTATGCCGGCAACATATCGCGCAAGCAGGACCTACTGCGGCTCTGCCGGTTTCTGGCCGACAGCGACATCGACTTCCGGTTTCGCCTGTTCGGCGATGGCGGAGAGGCCGAAGCGGTGCGCCGATGGGTGGAGACGGCCGGTGATGCGCGATTTTCCTTCGGCCGGTTTCTGGATGCGCCGGGACTGGCACGCGAACTTCGTGCGGCGGATTTCCATGTGGTGACAGAGAGATCGGGGGTGGGGGCTTCATTCTTTCCCAGCAAATATGTCGGCGGAATCGCGGCCGGCACCCCGATCCTTGCGATCTGCGACCGGGCCGGACCACTGGGCCGGGAAGTCTCGCGCGCGCGAACCGGCGCGCTGGTCGAATGGGCGGAACTCGACGATCTTTCTCAAATCCTACGTCAAGCCGGAACCGATGCGACTGACTGGCGGCTCTGGCAGCGGAACTGCCTTCTGCGAGCAAGGCATTTCGATCGGGACACGCTGTTGGACGACCTCGCCAACAGGCTGCATCGAATGGTGTCGAGCGGCACGCAGGCGGCGACGGCGGCCGCGCGGTGATCGTCGACCTGCATTCACGACCTCCTCCGCAAGACAATGAGATCGTCATTGTCGGCTCAGGCGCCGTCGGACTCAGCATGGCGGTCAACCTGTCACGGCGTGGCGTGCGGGTAGCGCTGCTCGAAGCAGGCCCGGAATTGCCTGACGAGACATCACAGGCGGTGTTCGGGACGGCCACCGCTTCAGGTCGCCCGCTGCCGGGACTTCATTGCGGCCGTACGCGGGCGCTTGGCGGAACGACCAACCGGTGGGCCGGGCAGATCGTTGCGATCGACCCGCATGTCATCGGCCAACGCCCCTGGATCGATTCTGACGGATGGCCGATCGCCCATCATGACATCGCGCCGTATCACGACGCGGCGCTCTCGCTTCTGGAAATGGAAAACACGCTTGCAGACAGTGCCGTCTGGAAGGCGCTGAACGTTGCGCCACCAGCGGCAACCGGCGACGTCGTGCCGTTCCTCACCCGGTGGACGCCGACGCCGCGCTTCGCCAAGCTGTTCAAACCGGACATCGTCCGATGCGCTAATCTCCGCGTCTGCCTCAACGCGCAGGCGACCGCATTGCGGTCGGCCGATGGCCGCTTCGTCGAGGGCGTCGTGGTGGCCAGCGGCACCGGCGCCACCTCCCTTGTCGGTGGCCGTCATGTGGTGCTCGCCTGCGGAACCGTCGAGACGGTACGCCTGCTGTTTCAGCCGCTGGCGGATGGGCGCCCGGCGCCATGGAGCGGCAATGCCTGGCTTGGCCGGGGCTTCATGGATCATGTCGATTGCACTGCCGCCACGGTCACGCCGCTCGATGCGCCCCGCTTCGCCGATTTGTTCGAGGCCGCCGTCATTGGAGGCCACAAATATCTTCCGAAGCTGAGACTTGGTCCTTCGGCACAGGAGCGTATGCGGTTGCTCGACGTGGCGGGCCACTTCGTCCACCACAGCCGATACGACGACGAAATCGAGGCGATCAAGGCTCTGGCGGGTGGCGCGCTCCACCTTGGACCGGGCCGGCGGCGGCGGATGGCGCTGTTGAGATCCGCAGTCAGCGGCTTCCGCTTCGTTCCTCCAATGGCGATGCGGTACCTTCGGCGCAGCCGGATCAAGGCCTTTCACGACCAGGGCATCACGCTGCGGCTGACTGCCGAGCAAACGCCGCAGGCCAACAGCCGGATCACGGCGAGGGACGACCGCGACGGGCATGGAATGCGCACGATCGACGTCGACTGGCGCGTGGCCCCCACACAGATCGAGACATTGGCCCGGTTCTCGGAACTGGTGCGCGACTACCTCGCAGCACAGCGATTGGCCACGACGACGATCGACACGCGGTTGGCCGCAAGGAACCCGGATTTTCTCGCCATGATCGATGACGCCAATCACCATATGGGCGGCGCCCGCATGGCAAACGCGCCTTCGGACGGGGTCGTCGATTCAAATCTGAAGGTCTTTGGGACGCACAATCTTCATGTCGCCGGCGCGGCGGTCTATCCGACGTCCGGCTTCCAGAACCCGACATTCACCGCCATCGCGCTGGGACTGCGGTTGGCCGACTCGCTCGCGGCGGGGATAAGGCCATGACTGTCCTCCCCCACGCCGCGTTCGAGACGACGAGGATCGGCGTCGGTTGCGCCCATCTGACCCAGGGGATTTCGTGCCGCTACGACAACCGGATCATCCACGCCGCACTGGATGCCGGGGCAAGGCACTTCGACGTCGCGCCGCAATACGGCCTGGGCACGGCGGAAGCGCTTCTCGGGCGCGCGCTGCGAGGGCGGCGAAACCAGGTGACAATCGTTTCGAAAGTCGGCATTCCGCGGCCCGAAGTGCCGCGTGCAATGTTGCAGGTTCGGGCGGTGGCGGCGCCGTTGCGATGGCTCATACGTCAATCCGGCTTGCTACCGCCCCGACGCGCTGCAACGCGCGACTTCAGCCTGAGCAATGTACGCGCAAGCGTGCGTGACAGCCTCCGCGATCTTCAGACGGACCACCTCGACGCGCTTCTCCTGCACATGGTGACGCTGGACGAAATCAGCGACGAGCTGCTGGACCATCTGGACAGGCTGCGGCAGGCCGGCACGGTCGGTGCGATCGGGCTTGCCACCACCCGCGCCGAGACGGCAAGGATTCTTGGCGCCTTTCCGCGCGTGTTCGACGTCGCGCAGCATGGGTGGAGCGTCTTCGATCCCGTGCCTGTCATGGATGACGGCAACGCCCTTCTCGTCACTCACGGCGCGCTGAGGGGCGCGTTCCATTCCTTGAGCGCCCGGATCAGGCGGGACAGCGGCTTACGCGAGCAGTTAAGCGAGGCAACCGGAGACGACCTTGGCGATCGTCGCCTGCTGGCCGCGCTGATGGTGGGAGCCGCGGTCGCGGCCAATCCTCACGGAATCGTCCTGGTGGCCTCCCGCTTCCCGCAGCGCCTCTGCGCGAATATTGCCGCTGCGCAGGACGATCGGATCGTGCTTGGGGGACGTCGGCTTGCTGCAGCGCTTCTCGAAGAGCGTGCCATCGGGACACCACGCCCATGAGGATCGGGCGGCGCGCTTCCGATGCATCGGAGTTGCTCCAGGGCGCCCAAACGATGGCAGCCTCGCAGGCTCCCATGGGACGCGTGATGAGGGGCGTCGGCGCGAACGCCTACGACAAGGCCGCAATCCTCGTCGTGCAGCTCCTGTCGATCCCGCTGCTGTCGCGTGAATGGGGCGCGGAAGGCTATGGCATCTGGCTGATGCTGATGACCGTCCCCGTCTACCTGCAATTGACGGATTTCGGCCTCGGCGCCGCCGCCACCGTAGAGATGACCAGAGGCATGGCGCGGGGCGACAGGGCGACGGTGCGGCAGATCTTCCAGTGTATCTGGCTGATGGTGACGGGAGTATCCCTTGCCACGGCAGCCATCGTCATCGGAATTGCCGCCGCCGTGGAAAGCAGCGGCGCGCCTTTCGGCGCCATCGTGCTCGTCACACTCTACGGGCTGCTGGTAATGCAGATCAACATGCAGATGACGGTCTACAGGGCGATCGGCAAATTTGCCACCTCGGTGGTCTTCACCGGGACCGTGCTGCTGGTCGAAGGAATCGCGGTGGTCGTCATCGCCGCCGGCGGGGGCGGCATCGTCGTGGCAATGGCGGCATTGCTGGTGCTGCGCGCCGCAGCATTGACCGGCTTTGCCATCCATCTCCATCGGGTCGAACCCTGGGCAAGACCCGGCCTGCGGGCCGTGAGCGCGGCAACGATGCGGTCGCTTACGCGGCCATCGCTTGCGGCTTTGTCGTTGACCCTGGCCGGCGCGGTCGTCCTGCAAGGGGCCCTGCTGACGCTCGGCTGGGCAGCCGGCCCCGCGACGGTCGCTATCTTCGGCGGCGCGCGGACCGTTTCGCGCGCGCCGTTGCAATTTGCCGGACTGTTCACGCGCGCCAGCCTGCCGGAGCTGACACTGTCGCAGGCGCGCGGCGACGTCGCGACGATCAGCCGGCTCAACCGGCTCAACATGCTGATTGCCCTTGCGGCCACCATCCCGTTCGCACTCTTGCTGGCGGGCTTTGGCCCGCAAATTCTTGCCGCGCTATCGGGCGGCGCACTGAAGGCCTCGACGTCGCTGTTCGCCCTGCTTGGCGCTGCCGTCATCGCCAATGCTGTCTGGATGGCCGAAGCCGCGCCGCTGATCGCGCAGAACCGCCAAGGCGGGTTCGGCTCCGTCTATCTGTGCACCTGCCTCTGCGTTGTGACCATGCCGTTGATCACACCGGGCGATCCGATGGGCGTGCTCGCCGGCGCCATCCTAGTCTCAGAGATTTTCTGCTGCCTTTCGGTCGCGGCCTCCAGATCGCGCGTGAGACGGGACCGTTGCCGCTTCCCGGGAGGGGTTCGATGATCGCGTCGCTGCTGGTTGCCACGATGCTGATCTGCGGCGCGCGCTGGCCGGGCGTGTTGGTCGCCGGCGCGCTGTTCACCTATCAAGCCAGCGTGCTCTCCGGATACCCGGGAATGACGCCAATCTATACGATCATAGCCCTGACGATCGCGGTCTGGAAGGCACGTCATGCGCTGGGGCGCCTGGTGCCGTCCTCGCTCGACATCACCTTTGCGCTGTTTCTCGCTGTTCATTGCTGCTCGGCGGCCTATGCGCCATCGCCGCCGGAAGCGTTCGCCGGCCTGCTCCGATTGGGTCTGGCGGCGGGTTCCATGTTCCTGCTTGGCCGGCTATGCGCGCTCGCCGTCCCGCCCGGTCGCATGGCTGTCGAGATCGCCGGAGGCATGATGATCTTTGGCGCCGCCTTTGCCGGCGTTTTCCTGCTGGGATCCGTCGGTTCTGCCACGCTGCGGTTGCAGATCGACGGTGCCACGGCTGTCGGGACGGCGCAGCCATTTCCTCTGGTGCTGACGGCGGGTTTTCTTGCGATGGTGGCCGCGCTCTCTCAAGCACGGCCGGCCCTTTTCATGATCTCGTGCGTGGCAACGCTCATATGCCTGCACGCGAGCATCGTCAGCGGCACGCGCGGCATCTTTGTCGCGCTCGCCGCCGGATTGATGATGATCGGTTGGCTCGGCGCCCGACAAATCCGGGCTTGGCTGGCAGCCGCCCTCGTGATCCTGGTGGTTGCCGCTGCGGTGCCGATGATGCCGCTTGTCGGCGGCGCTGAGCCGTTTCGCGCCGGCCTCGCCCGGCTGCTGGTCAATTTTCACCAGTCGGGAATCATGGCCGCTGATGTCTCCGGAGTGGTGCGGATGGAGCAGCTTTCGATGGGGCTGACACTGTGGGCAGACCATCCGCTGCTGGGCGTGGGGCTCGGCGGATATTCCGTCCTGACAGGACGCGACTATCCGCACAACATCTTCGTCGAGGTCGCGGCGGAATCGGGTGCTGTCGGGCTCGCGCTGCTGTCGATCCACCTTGCGACGCTGGCGTGGTTCCTGTCCCGCTTTCCCGGTCCGGCGGCTCGGCTCCTGCTGAGCGGGCTTCTCGTCGCCTGCCTGGTTCACATGCAATTCAGCTATTCGTTGTTCATGGCCAAGCCGCTTTTCCTGCTCACCGGCATCGCCGCTTCATGGAGCGGCATGCGGCGGGCTGCCGTGCCGCCTGTGTCCGGATTGCCGCGCACGGTGTTCTCGTGAGCGCGCCGATCGCCATATTCGGCTACAACCGACCCGCTCACCTGAAAGCGATGCTGGGCTCGCTCTTTCGCTGTCGCGGCATCGATGATGCCCCCCTCGTGATCTTCTCCGACGGACCGCGTGGCGACCAGGACCGGGGCGCGGTCCAGGCAGTTCGAGCGATCCTTGCAGAGCTACCGCGCGGTCGCGTCGAACTCGTCCTGGCCGAACAGAACAAGGGCCTGAAGCAGTCCATCTGCGATGGGGTGAGTGCTGTCACCGCACGATATGGCCGTGCCATCGTGCTCGAAGACGACCTGATCCTTTCACCAGCGGCGCTCGACTACTTCAATGCAGCGCTTGACAGATATGCGAGCGAACCGCGCGTGTGGAGCGTATCCGGCTACGTCCATGACGTGCCGGCGCTTAGCCATCGCGACCGTGCCTTCTTCCTGCCCTTCGCACAGCCCTGGGGCTGGGCAACCTGGGATCGCGCCTGGTGCCGGTTCGATCCGCAGAAGCCCGTTCCGGACGCTCTGCTCGCCTCGCCGGCCTTCCGCCAGGCGTTCTCGGCAAATGGCATTTCGGACTACGCGACGATGCTGAAGATGGCACGTGACGGCCAGATCAGCAGTTGGTTCGTGCGCTGGTATTTCGCGATGTTCAGCGAAGGCGGTCTCTCGCTGTTTCCACCAGCGACGCTGGTCGGCAATCGCGGTGTTTCCGGTGGGTCGGGTTCGCATGGCGGAAGGTTCAACCCGTATGACCTTCTGGTGAAGCCGATCTTGCCGTGCGACAGGACGTTCCAGCTTCCCGACGAGGTTGCCGTCGATTTTCAGGCGCTGGACGCGATCCCGCGCTGCTGGGAAGCCTCCGTGCTCCGCTTCAATCACCGGGCCGGTGCGATCAAGCGGCGAGTGCTTCGGACGCGAGCACGGTGATGCTCGACCGGGTGACGAAGTTCCTTCGGTTGCTGCGGCATCCCTTGTATCGCAAGGGCCTGCGCCACGGCATCGCGGCGGCGATCGAACATGAGCAGGCACTGCGCCGGCTGAGCATCGCGTCGATCATCGACGTCGGCGCCAACAAGGGCCAGTTCGCGCTGCTGGCGCGGGCCCTGTTCCCGGAGGCCATAATCCATGCTTTCGAGCCTATTGATGAGGAGGCCGCGCGCCTCGCTTCCTTTTTCGACGGTGATCGCGCGCTGACATTGCATCGTCTGGCCCTGGGCGAAGACACGGGATCGGCGACCATCAACATCTCGGCCCGCGCCGACAGCTCCTCGATGCTGCCGATCACACCGCTGCAGGAGCGGATTTTCCCGGGAACCGCGTTGATCGCGAGACGCACGATTGCGATGGCACGCGGTGACGACGTGTTGCGCGACACGGATTTCGAGCGCCCATTGATGATCAAGCTAGACGTTCAGGGATACGAGCTCTGTGCACTGCGTGGGTTGCGCGACACGCTGGCGGAGGCCGACTTCGTCCAGGTCGAGGTTTCGTTCGTTGCGCTTTATCAGGGTCAGCCGCTCGCGGACGAGGTCGTCGCGTTCCTGCGGCTGCATCGTTTCCGCCTCGCCGATATATACAACCTCAAGTCCGGCCCAAAGGGAACGGCGATTCAGGCCGACATGCTGTTCGAGCGGATGCCGGCCTGGAACTGACCTACGCCGCTCGCGCGACGCAGGACCGAAGGAAGCGGCCGCCAAGCGCCGCAGGATCGAGCGACACGTCGCCGGACAGGCCTTCCATTGCCTGGTCTGCGGCATCGTCGAAGCCGAGGGTGAGATCATGAGTGCCTGCTGGCAGGTGGATCTCGAGCTGGTCCGCCTCGCGCGTGACGGCCGCCCCTGGGTCGCCAAATATCCATTCGGTCGTCCCGCCACCGTCGGCAACCATCGCTCCCAGTACGTCGACATATTGGCCGAAGGTGTCCGAGCGTGGCGAGACGCCCAGCATCCAGTTCGTTTCGCTCGCGCCCGCGATGAAGTCGGCCTCGACTTCATGGAGTCCATCACCGAGGTCGGTGTTCGTCGCGTCCGCCCAGCCGCCGGCCGATGTGGTGGTCGCGACAAGATTGCCCACCGGTCCCTGGAAAAGCGATGCGGTCCCGCCGGTCTGCATGTAAATGCCGAATTGACCGGAGGTGCCGGCGCGGTACCGGACCTTGATGCGCACCGTCTGCCCGGTCGCAAGCTCCATCGGGCCGGAATTGCGTCGCGCAAACAGCGTGCCGTCACTACCGATCCTGCATGGGCTCGGGAACGCGCCGTCGGCACCAAGCACGGCTAGCACGGTCGCGCCCATGGCCGTCCAGGGCGAAGCACCGATGGCCAACGGCGCGAATGATAACCGCGTGCGCGCCTGCTCGAGACACAGGCCCCGGTCGACGAGGCGCATGTCGCCATCGCCGAAGGCGTGCACCGCGCCGGCGCTGTCGGTCGCCCATCCAGCGCCGGTGCGTGAATAGGCAAAAGCAGCGCCACCGGCGACGTGGGCGCCACCGCGCATATAGCGGCCCGTTACGAAATCAGCGGCTGACGTCGCATCGGCGGGCCACCAGCCAAGCGCGGCTGACGGCCGTGTCGCGAGATCGACACCGAGCATCAAACCAGCCCTACGATGCCGGTTGCCGTCGTCCCGGTTGCAAGCACCTTGGCGGCGCGCAACGGCAAAACAGTACCGCCGGCGACGCCGGACAGGGTCACTGACGCACCCGAAGAGAGCACCAGCGCGACGGCACCCGCCGACCCGACATAAAGCGCACGGACCAGTTCGGGCAATTCGCCGACATCATCCGGCGTGATCTCGAAGCCATGGGTAACCGGGGATTCCAGCCCGGTGGAGAAAGTCTCGTATCTGTCCTGCATCTGACGCTCCTTTGAAGAGGTGGTGATGCAGCACAGTCTACGGGCGCCCTGAGCCCCGGGGATAAACCGTACAGAACGGCTCAGCGATGCGACTGTCCCAGTACCATGTCGCAGACGAATTGCAGCTTGCGGGCGATCGGATCAGACAGCACAAAGGGATACAAATCGGGCTGACCCATGCTGCGATTGACGGCGTTGATCGCAACGGTCATGGGCACCCATGCCGACAGCAGCCGCGACACGTCGCGTGTACGGTAAGGGTCGAATATGTCACTGGCTTCGAGCCCATCCGGGTGCGTGACCGTCATGCCGAAGGCTGCGGCGGTCTCCAGCGTATCGACGATATGGAGATAGTGGGCCCAGGTCTCGGCAAAGTCTTCCCAGGGGTGGGTCGTCGCATAGGCGCTGATATAGGAAAGCTGCCAGCCGGCTGGCGGACCGTTTTCGTAGTGGCGCTGCAACGAAGCCGCGTAATCCTCGCGGTCGTCGCCGAAAAGATCACGGAAGGCATCGAGATTGCCGCGATCGCGGACAAGCCGGTCCCAATAATAATGGCCGATCTCGTGGCGGAAGTGACCGAGCAAGGTGCGATAGGGCTCGCCCATCTGCGCGCGGCGGCGTTCGCGCTCCGCATCGTCGCCTTCCGCCACATTGATGGTGATCAGCCCGTTCTCATGACCGGTGAGCACCGTCTCCACCGTGCCATCGGGCATCTGGTTGTCGGCGAGGAAGTCGAAAGCCAGCCCTTCATCCGGATCCTGGTTGCGGTCGGGCATCGGCAGCCGCCAGCGCATCAGCGAATAGAACAGGTGCCGCTTTGCCGCTTCGATCCTGCGCCAGTTTTCTGCCGCGTCCGGCATGGACAGGTCTGGCACGGTGCGATTGTGCCGGCATGCTGCGCAGAACTCGGCGTCCTCGTGCACCGGCACCAGCCAGTTGCACGCGTCGTGCGCCGCGTTGGCGCAAAGCCGCCAACCGTCACTGCCCGGCGCAAGCGCCAGCATGCGCGCCTGCTCCGGGTCATAGCCAAGCCGCATGCCGCAATGTACGCAGACAGTATTGTCAAAATAGGCGGCGTTGCCGCAGTTCCCGCACTCGAAGACTTTCATCGCACCACCGGTTGTTTCGCAACAGGTTAGAACGGCCCGCGAGCCGCTTTGTTGCAACGCGTCTCGTCAGTCGAGCGGGATGACGTCGACGGCCTGACGGGTTGTTTGCGAGCCTGCAGTCCACAGCACGCCCTTGACTGGCGCGACATCGGAGTAGTCGCGGCCCCTCGCCACGACGATATGATCGCTCGAAACACGCATGTCGTTGGTGGGATCAAATTCGATCCAGCCCAATTCGGTCCCACACCAGGCACCGACCCAGGCATGCATCGCGTCCGCGCCTTCAAGCCTCGGGCGTCCCTCAGGCGGCTTCGTTCGTAAGAATCCACTTACGTAAAGCGCTGGGATGCCGACCTCCCGCAGGCAGGCGATCATGATGTGCGAAAAATCCTGGCATACGCCATGACGCGCCGCGAACGCCTCGTCCATGTGGGTCTCGACGGTCGTTGCCTCCGGATCATAGCGCATATCGGCATGGATGGCGCAATTGATCGCATCGACACTGTCGAGAACCGACCCGCGACCGGCGACGATGCCGCGCGCATAGGCGCCAATCGCCGGGCTTGGCGACACAAGTGGCGACGGCGCGAGGAAATGGTGCGGCGCATCCGCACCCAGCGACCGGTAGCTTTCGACCTGCGTCCTCAGTGCATCGAGCGGCGGCGACACGTCCACGGGCGCTGGCGGCGCCTTGCGCTCGACCCTTGCACGGACGACGAACTCGATCTGGTCATGCGCCTCCGCGAAGACCACACCGGTGGTGCGGTTGCCGAAGAAATCGACATTGTCATACCGCTCGCGCGGCTGAGGGCTGATCTCGAGCACGCCTGCCACCATGCGTTGGACGGACGAGATTTCGGATGGCATCAGCCGCAGCAGATGTCGTCCGCCCGCAGCAGAGCGAGCATACTCATAGGTGGTCTTCATTCTCACTTCGTAGAGCATGGCCCCGCCTACCGCAGATACGCGTCTGAGATGAGATCGGAGAGATGCGCGATGTCATGGCCGCATTCGGCGAGGTCGCTGCTCGCCACCTCTTCAGGCGTGCGCACGGCCAATCCGGCGTGAAGCTGCAGGATCGCGCGTGCGAGCGGAGACGCGCGGCCGGGGCTGGACCGGTCCGGCAGGACGTCGATCTGTTCGTGCATCTCGCCCAGATGATAGAGGATCGAACGCGGATTCATCGTATCGAGCGCGAGCAGGTCGATCACCGTTTCGCGCGTGGTCGAGACCGCGAACCGGCGGCGGTGCGACATGGCGCTGTCACCGACTTCGACAACGAAGTCCAGTGCCCCGTCGGGCGCGGTTGCGTCCGCGAAATCGGCAAGAAGCGATGCCATGGCATAAGCACGCTCCAGAGACCGGCCCACCGTGAGGAAGCGCCAGCCGGTGAAGCGGTACATGTTTTCGTGGACGAGACCGGAAAAGCCGGTGATCTTGCGCAGCAACACGCTCATCGCGCGCGCGGCATCTTCGCCTGGCTCGACAGTCGCGGACATGCGCGCGGTGGTTCGGGCAAGATCGTTCAGCGCCATCCACCCATCGATCGAGAATCGGTCGCGCACCTTGCCGGCGGCGATGATCGCGGATTTCAGCATACGCTGGAGGGCAGCCGGCACCGGCTGCTCGACATCGACGCCTTGTGCCTTGAGATGCTCTGCGGCGAAGGCGAGAAGCGGCGTGTCGGGATGGCCCGTCTCGGCAAGCCTGCCGTGCCATGCACGCAGAAAACGCATCGTTTCTTCGGCACGTTCGACATAGCGGCCCAGCCAGAACAGATTGTCGGCTGCACGGCTTGGAAGCGTGCCGGGGTCAGGGCGGATGTACGGCGCGCTTGCCGCCGGTAGCATCGTGACCGAGTCGACGCTGCGGTCACTGACGATCCAGACGTCTGCGACCGCGCCGCCGCGCTGCATCGCCAATGCCGAGGGCTCATCGCTGCGCCCGATGCGCGCATAGCCGCCGGGCATGACCCGCCAGCCGTCTCGCGAGCGCGCCAGAAACACGCGTAACGTGGTGGCGCGGGGCTCCAAGCGGCCCTCGGCGTAAGCCGGCGTGGTCGACAGCGTCACCGCTTCCTGGCCGACGAGAAGGTGGCCGTCGAGGCGCAACCGATCCGCGATCGAGTCCTCGGGCGTTGCGCGCGCCCAGCCTGAGGTTTCCTCGCCGATCGTCTCGAAGGATGGCCGCGTCGACAACGCCGCGCCAATCGTCATCGCCTTTGCATTGGCGAGCACGTGTTCGCAGGCGCCGGGTTCCCCGCACCACCAGGTCGCGACGTTGGGAATCGCCAGTTTTTCGCCGTTCAAGGTCTGGCTGATGCGCGGCAGGAACGCCATCAGCGCACGGGTCTCCAGGATTCCGGTGCCGAGCGCATTGACGATCGCGACATTGCCGCGCCGTACCGCTTCCACGAGGCCAGCCGCGCCAATCGACGACGCTCCGTTCAGTTCGATCGGATCGGCCCAGGCGGAGTCGAGCCTGCGCCACAGGACGTTCACCGGCTGGGGCCCCGATACGGTGCGGACCATTACCCGGCCATCCTCGACCATCAGGTCCTCGCCCTCAAGCAGCATCATGCCGAGATAGCGGGCGATATAGGCATGCTCGTAGTAGGTGTCGTTCATCGGGCCGGGCGTGAGAATCGCCGCACGTCCCTCCCCTTCACCGCCCAGCGAGGCTAGGGTATCGCGAAACGCGCGAAAGAAGCCGGCGAGACGGTGGACATTCGCTTCGGCATAAAGATCGGAAAAGACCCGCGCCGTCGCCACCCGGTTCTCAAGAGCAAAACCAGCGCCAGACGGAGCCTGGGCGCGGTCGGCGAGCACCCACCAGCGTCCATCCGGGCCTCGACCCAGTTCGAACGACAGAAAATTGAGGAAGTGACCCGAGCGGGGCGCAATGCCGACCATCGGCCGCAGCCACTCCGGGCTTGCCGCGATCAGGCTGCCAGGCAGGTGCCCCCCGGCGACAAGCCGTTGCGGGCCATAGAGATCCGACACCACCATTTCGAGAAGATCGGCACGCTGGACCAGCCCAGCGGCGATGGCGCGCCATTCATCCTCGTGGATCAGCACGGGGACATGGCTCAGCGGCCAGTCGCGCTCCGGTGAATCGGTGTCGCCGTATTGGCGAAAGAAGACGCCCGCGTCCCGCAGATATTCGTCGCCGCGGGCGAAGCGCTGGGCGATGTCTTCCGCGCCAAGCGAGGAGAAATGATCGATGAACCGCCGCCACGCAGGCCGAACGCGGCCGCTCGCGTCCATCAGTTCATCGGGCACACCGGGGCGTGGCCGATATCCCGCCAACGGATCGCCCGCCAGATGATCGCCATTTGCCAGCGGCTTGATCGCCATGTCTCAGAGCCCTGCCGGGCGACGAAGGTCCAGCGTCATTGGAAACTCCGGATGCGGCGTTTCCGGCAAGGGCCGATAGGCGCCGGCTGTATGGCCGTTCGCCTCGAAGCGCGCCAGCCGCCGCGCCTCCGCCTCATTGCCATTGACGGGAAAGGTCTCGTAGCTGCGGCCGCCGGGATGCGCGACGTGGTACACACAGCCGCCGATCGACCGGCCGCTCCAGGTGTCGAAAACATCGAAGGTGAGCGGTGCATCGACCGGCAGAACCGGATGCAGCGCCAGTGCCGGCTGCCATGCCTTGAAGCGGACGCCGGCGACGCTTTGGCCATTGCCGACCTTCTGCATCGGCAGCGTGCGGCGGTTGCACGCGACAAGGTAGCGCTCCGGGTCGCTCGCCGCCGTCAGCCGTGCCTGAAGCCGTTCGACGGAAGAATCCGTGTAGCGCACCGTGCCGCCGATCGCCCCCGTCTCGCCCAGAACATGCCACGGCTCGAGAGCCTGGCGGATCTCGAGACGGACGCCGTCGAATTCGACCTCGCCGCAGAACGGGAAGCGAAACTCGGTCTGTGCTTCGAACCACTCCGGGCGCAACGTGAACCCATGCGCCGAGAGATCGGCGAGGACGTCGAGGAAGTCGCGCCAGATGAAATGCGGCAGCATGAAGCGGTCATGAAGTGCCGTGCCCCAGCGGGTGAGCGGCCCTGAAACGGGGGCGTCCCACAGCCGCGCGATGATGGCGCGGATGAGGACCTGCTGGGCGAGGCTCATGCGCGGATGCGGCGGCATCTCGAAGCCACGGAACTCGATCAGGCCGAGCCGCCCGGTGGGCCCATCCGGCGAATAGAGCTTGTCGATGCAAATCTCGGCGCGATGGGTGTTGCCGGTGACGTCGATCAGCAGGTTGCGGAACAACCTGTCGACGAGCCATGGCAACGGCTGGTCGCCCTTGCCGGGATCAGGCACCTGCGACATGGCGATTTCAAGTTCGTAAAGGCCATCGTGACGCGCTTCGTCGATCCGCGGCGCCTGGCTGGTCGGCCCGATGAAAAGGCCCGAAAAGAGATAGGACAGGCTCGGATGGCGCTGCCAAAAGAGCACCAGGCTGCGCAGCAGGTCCGGCCGGCGCAGGAACGGACTGTCGAGTGGCGTCGCGCCGCCGACCACGACGTGATTTCCACCACCCGTGCCGGTGTGGCGACCGTCGATCATGAACTTGTCTGCGCCGAGCCGACACAGCCGCGCCTCTTCGTAGATCGCCTCGGTCGTGGCGACGCACTCGTCCCAGTTCGCGGCGGGATGGATATTGACCTCGATGACGCCCGGGTCCGGCGCGACGCGAATGACGTTGAGCCTCGGATCGTGCGGAGGCGCGTAACCCTCGATATGAACCGTAAGTCCCTGCTTACGCGCGGCGGCTTCCGCCGCCGCCACGAGTTCCAGATAGTCCTCGACCCGCTCCACCGGCGGCATGAAGACACACAGTCTTCCGTCACGCGGCTCGACCGACATGGCGGTGCGCACGGCGCCGTCCGCGTCGGACAGCTCCTGCTGGACGAGCGTCTGGGTGGGGGCCGCCTCGGTGAAACTTGCCACTGCCTGAGGCGGATGCGGGCGTTCGACGTCCGGAAGCGCGCCGCGCATTTCGGTCGGGTCGGCCGGGTGCACATACGGATATTGCGATGGCGGCACGTAGGGCAATGCGCCAAGCGGCAGGCGGAAGCCGACCGGACTGTCACCGGGAACCAGGAACAGCCGCCCGCGACGAAGCTTCCAGGCTTCGGACTGCCAACCGCCGCCGGCTGCTTTCGCCTGCCAGCGCTGGATCGGCAGGACGTAGCCGCTGGGCTCGGTCAGCCCGCGCTCGAACACCCGCGCCAGGCGCGCGCGTTCCTCCGGGTCCTTGAGCTTGGAGTTTTCAGGCGTGACGTTTTCGGGAAGGTTGCCTTCCTTGATCACCCACTCGGCGGTGTCTTCGAACGCGGGCACGACGAACCCCGCATCGAGGGCCAGTTCGCCCGCGATGGCCTGCAGCAGCGTCTCCGCTTCCTTCGGCCCGGCGCCGGTGTCCTGGCCTTCCTCCGCTATCAGCGACGCGTCCTGCCAGATCGGCTTGCCGTCGCGACGCCAGTAGAGCGAAAACGTCCAGCGTGGCAGGCTCTCGCCGGGATACCACTTGCCCTGGCCGTAATGCAGGAAGCCGCCGGGAGCGAAACGGTCGCGCAAGCGGCGGATCAGCGTATCGGCCAGTTCGCGCTTCTGCGGTCCGACCGCATCGGTGTTCCACTCGGCGGATTCGAAGTCGTCTATCGATACGAAGGTCGGTTCGCCGCCCATGGTCAGGCGGACGTCGCCCTCCTGCAACCGCTGGTCGACCTGTCGACCCAGCGCATCGAGTTCGTCCCACGCCTCGTCGGAGAACGGCCTTGTGATCCGCGGATGCTCGGCAACCCTGTGCACCTTCATGTCGAAGGCGAAATCGACCTCTGCATAGCTCGCCATGCCGGTGATCGGCGCGGCGTTGCGAAAATGCGGCGTCGCCGCCAGCGGAATATGGCTCTCGCCGGTCAGCAGGCCCGAGGTCGGGTCGAGGCCGATCCAGCCGGCTCCGGGCACATAGGCTTCCGCCCAGGCGTGCAGGTCGGTGAAATCATGGTCGGTGCCCGCCGGGCCGTCTATCGCCTTGATGTCGGGCTTGAGCTGGATCAGGTATCCGGACACGAAACGCGCGGCGATGCCGAGATGGCGCAGCGCCTGCACCAGAAGCCAGCTCGAATCGCGGCAAGAGCCGGTGCCGCGTGAGAACGTTTCCTCTGGCGTCTGGACACCGGGCTCCATGCGAATGACATAGCCCACTTCCTGCGCCACGCGGGCATTGAGCCCGACCAGGAAATCGACCGTGCGGGTGCGCTCGCGCGGGATCGTTGCAAGGAAAGCGTCCAGATGCGGCCCGGCCGGCTCTGGCTGGAGATAGATCGACAGGTCCGGGCGAATGTCCTCGGGGTAGGTGAACGGCCAATGCTCGGCCTCTTCCTCGACGAAGAAGTCGAAGGGATTGTACACCGTCATGTCAGCGACCAGATCGACCTCGATCTTCAATTCGCGCACCGGGTCCGGGAACACGAAACGCGCCATCCAGTTGCCGTACGCATCCTGCTGATGGTTGACGAAATGGTTTGCCGGCGAGACCTTGAGCGAATGCGAGATGACGCGCGTGCGGCTGTGCGGCGCCGGCCTCAGACGAATGATCTGAGGGCCGAGCGTCACCGGCCGGTCATAGCTGTAATGCGTCAGGTGATGGATGCTGGCCTTGATGGACATGCGTAGGTGAATTGATCCCGTTGTTCCATGACAGGGTTTCACAAAACGCTGCAGCGCACCATAGCAATCGTCGTTCAGTCCACCTTGACCGCAATCACCGCGGCGCAGTCCCCGGCCTTGACCAGACCGGGAAAATGGCGTGCCGCCAGTATGCCGTCCATCCTGGCGCGGATTTCCTGAGGTGCGGTGCCCGTGCGACCGGTGCCATGTATGCGGGCGATCACCATGCCGTCTTCGACAGGGTCTCCGAGGTCAATCATGGTTTCGATCATGCCGTCATCCTCAGCGAAGGAAAAACAATCGTCTGAAGGCATGTCGAGCCACGATGTCCGGGTCTGCTCGATCTCGCCGTCGAGAATCCCGGAATGGCGCAGCAGGTTGGCGATGCCCTTGCGGGCGATACGCACCGTGCGTGCGCGAGACGTGCCACCCCCGCCGAGCTCCGTGGTGACGAACGTCTTGCCCATGTCCTCGGCGGCGGTATCGAGCATGCCGACAGCGTCGATCTCCAGCATCTTCACCGAATAGGGCGCCGAGAACGCCTCGACGGCCGCGAATGCCCGCGCTTCCTGCTCCTTGTCGCTGAGGATATGGGCCGCGCAGAACGGGACGAAGTCGAGCGTGCGCCCGCCGGAGTGGAAATCGAGCACGATATCCGCGCGCGGCAGCAGATGGCGCATCACGTAGTCGGCTATCTTTTCGGTCACCGTGCCATCGGGTCTGCCCGGAAACAGCCGATTGAGATTGCCCTTGTCGATGGGCGAGGTGCGGGTGCCGGCGCGGAACGCCGGATAGTTGAGCGCCGGCAGGATGATCACGGTGCCGGCGATGTCTTCCGGCTTCAACGTGCGCGCGAGCTCGTAAAGCGCAAGGGGGCCCTCATACTCGTCGCCATGATTGCCACCGGAAAGCAGCGCGGTGGAGCCGCGCCCGTTGCGGATGACGGCAATCGGCACCATCACGGAGCCCCAGGCGGAATCGTCTCGGCTGTAAGGCAGGCGCAGGAACCCGTGCTGCACGCCCTCGGCATCGAGATCGATGGTGGGCACGACGGGCGAAGGCCGAAGATGCTGGTCGAGCATGGTGCTCAGTCCTTGACGAAGAGCTGCCGCGGGACATTGGCGAGGCATTCCACGCCGGTGTCGGTGATGAGGATCGATTCCGTGATCTCGAGGCCCATATCCTCGAGCCAGAGGCCGGTCATGAAGTGGAAGGTCATGCCAGGCTCCAGCACCGTGCGGTCGCCGGGGCGCAGGCTCATGGTCCGCTCGCCCCAGTCCGGCGGATAGGACAGGCCGATCGGATAGCCGGTGCGGTTGTCCTTGACGATGCCATACTTCTTCAGCACGGCGAAGAATGCGTTGGCGATATCCTCGCAGGTATTGCCGGGGCGCGCGGCTTCCAGCCCCGCCTCCATGCCCTCCAGCGTGGCTTTCTCCGCGTCGAGGAACGCCTGCGTCGGCCTCCCGAGGAACACCGTGCGCGACAGCGGGCAGTGGTAGCGATGATAACAGCCGGCGATCTCGAAGAAGGTGCCCTCGCCGGCCTTCATAGGCTTGTCGTCCCATGTCAGGTGCGGCGCAGAGGCGTCCACGCCCGACGGCAGCAGCGGCACAATCGCCGGATAATCACCGCCGAAATCGTCGACGCCGCGAATGCCGGCATCGTAGATCTCCGCCACGAGATCGCATTTGCGCATGCCGACCTCGATCCTGTCGACGATGCGCGCGTGCATGGCCTCCACGATGCGGGCCGCGTTGCGCATGTAGCCGATCTCGGTCGGGCTCTTCACGGCACGCTGCCAGTTGACCAGCGCCGTTGCGTCGACGAAACGCGCGTTGGGCAGGCCCTTCTGCAAGGCGGCGAAGGCGGCGGCGGAGAACCAGTAATTGTCCATCTCGACCCCGACCACGAGGCCGTCGAGCCGGCGATCGCGCAACACATGCGCCAGATAGTCCATCGGGTGGCGTTCGGTGGACTGCACGTAATGATCGGCGTAGCCGACGATGTTTTCGTGCGCGAGATAGGCGGTGCGCTTTGCCCCGTTTGCATCCTGGCCGCGCCCGTACCAGATCGGCTCGCCTTGCGGCGGCACGATGACCGCCTGATGCACGTAGAACGACCATCCATCGTAGCCGGTCAGCCACGCCATGTTCGACGGGTCGCTGACAATCAGCACGTCAACGCCGCGCTGTTCCATTGCGCGGCGCGTCTTCGCCAGCCGCTGGGCGTATTCCTCACGCGAGAACCTGAGAACGGGCGCGTTCATTGATGGGTGTTTCCTCGTATCAGCTTTCGAAAATCGTGCCTGCCCGCGCCGTCGCCGCCCGGTCGCGGGCAAGCGTGGCAATTGCCGTGTCCTGGACGCCAGTGCCGGTCAGGTCGCAGACGCTGATGCTGGTCGGCGTGACGCGGCCGGGGATGAGTTCGGCCACGATCTGGCCGAGCTCGGGAAATTCATCGTCGGGCCTCACCAGGCGCGCCTTGATGGCATGGTGCAGCTCGCCCAACAGCCGCGTCTGCCTGAGGCTGTCGGCGACGTAGAGTTGGGCCCGCTTCACCAGCGCCGGATCGAGCTCGTTCTTGTGCTCGGCATCCGAACCCATGGCGGTGACGTGCTGCCCCGGGGAAACCCATTCCGCCTTGAACAAGGGCGTTTCGCTCGGCGTGGTGGTGACGATCACGTCGGCGCCCGCGATCGCCTTCTCGGGGTCGGTTTGCACGTGCACGACTATGCCCAAATCTTCGCGCACCGAGCGTGCGAGCGTCTCCGCCTTTGCGGCGTCGCGGGCCCATATCCGCGCCTCTTCGATCGGGCGGACAAGCGCCAGCGCCTTGAGCTGCAAGCCGGCCTGCACGCCGGCGCCGAAGATGGCGGCGACGGAAGAGTCGCGGCGCGAAAGGTACTTTGCCGCGACCGCGCCGGCGGCTGCCGTGCGCACGTCGGTTAGATAGCCGTTGTCGAGCAGCAGGGCCTCCACGAGGCCGGTCTTCGCCGACAGGAGCACCATCATGCCGTTGACGCTTGGCAAGCCGATCTTCGGATTGTCGAAGAAGCCCGGGCTGATCTTGATCGCGAAACCGTCGACGCCGGGCACATAGGCCGTCTTGACGTCAACCTCGCCACGATGTTCGGGAATGTCGAGCCGCAGGATCGGCGGCATCGCGACCTTTTCGGTTGCGAGGGCGCGAAAGGCGTTCTCGACGCATGCCACGGCCTCGAGATCGAGCGGAACGATCCGGCGCAGTTCGGCTTCGGTCAGGATGGTCATGCGGCTCATGCTGCACGCTCCTCGGCCATCGGATTTTCGCCGCAGACGATTCGGCGGTGCAAGTCCATGTCGATGTTGCGGCCGGACAGGATGACGACGGTGCTGCCGGACGGCTTCACATGCCCGGCAAGAAGGGCCGCGATGCCGACGGCACCCGCGCCCTCGACGATTTCCCGTTCTGCCTCGTAGGCGTGGACGATGCCCGCCGCGATCTCTTGTTCAGAAAGCACGACCACGTCGTCCAGCAGGTCGCGGCACATCGCGAAAGTGAGGTGGTTGTCGAGCCCGATCCCGCCGCCGAGTGAATCGGCCAGCGTCTGTTCCTCGCGTACGAGCATCGGCCTGCCGGCATCGAGGCTGGCCTTCATCGCCGCTCCGCGCGCCATCGACACGCCGATGACCCGCGCATGCGGGTTGATGCCCTTGACGGCAGCCGCAACCCCTGCCGCCAGCCCGCCGCCGGAGAGTTGCACGAGAACCGTGTGCAGGTCCGGGACCGCCTCGGTGATCTCGAGCCCCAGCGTGCCCTGCCCGGCGATGACGCCGGCATGATCGAACGGCGGCACCGCCGCCAGGCCTTCTTCGGCGACCAATCGTTCGACCTCGACCTGCGCATCGTCCTGGCTTTCGCCGACGATGCGGATGTCAGCGCCCAGCCGTTCGATCTCGTCGAGCTTGTTCTGTGGGACGAGCCGCGACATGCAGATCGTCGCACGCAGGCCTTCGAGCCTTGCGGCGTACGCCAGGGCGCGGCCATGATTGCCGGTCGACGCCGCCACCACGCCGTGCGCTTTCTGCGCATCGTCCAGCATTGCGACCGCATTGGTCGCGCCGCGCAGCTTGAAGCTGCCGGTCACCTGACGATGTTCGAGCTTGAGATGGACAGGTATCCCGAGGCGTTTCGACAAGGACGGCGATGGCGCGATCGGCGTTCGCTCGATCCTGCCGGCGATGCGCCCTGCCGCTGAACGGATGTCTTGCAAGCTGACGGTCATGGCCGATCACGCTCCCAGCGGCAGCGTCATCAGCCGCCCACGCTCGGGGCGCGCCGTTTCGTCGCCGCACAGCCGCAGGCACATCCATGCGCTGGCCTGATTGCTGGTGACGACCGGGCGGCCGATCGCGGCCTCGATCTCGGCGGCAACGCTTGCGGCGCGCAGCGCCGTACACGAGACGAACAAGGCGTCGGCGTCCTGCGCCGTCGCCTCGCGCGCCAGACGAACCAGTTCCGCCGGCGCGATTCGCGCCATTTCGCGGTCATCGGACAAGCCAAGGCATGTGACGCTGGCGAGATCGAAGCCTTTGGCCAGAAAATAGTCGGCCATCGGACGCGTGGTCTCGACAGTGTATGGCGTCAACATACTGATCCTCCGCGCACCGAGCGTCTTCAGGCCCCTCGCGGCAGCAGCAGCGGGCGTCACCACCGGGACCCCCGGCTTTCCCGCCAGCAGTGCCTGCTGCACCACCTCGTCGCCGATGACCACCGACGCCGAGGTGCAGGAATAGCAGAGCGCGTCCAGCGGCTCGTCCGGCAATATCAGCCGCGCCGCCTCGCTTAGCGACGGCTGCATGGCGCGCAGGTTTTCCGGCGTCGTCGGATTGGCGTATGCAACGCGTGCGACGTAGACTCCGATGCGGTCCGACGCCACCAGACGGCGGAAATCCACCTCGCTGGTGTGGTCCGTCGCCAGAATGACGAGCCCGACGCGCCGCTCGAGCGGCCGTTCGTCGAGAGCGACCGCGCCGGACGCCACCTGGACCTTGCATGTGGCGGACGAGGCACTGTTGAGCGGCACCGGCGTATCCATTGTCAGGTTATTTCACCGTCAGGCAGGGGCAGGACGCCAGGCTCGTGACCTTGTGCGAGACACTGCCGAGAAGAAAACCTTCGACATCCCCCAATCCCCGGCTGCCGAGCACGATGAGGTCCATACCTTCGTCACGCGCGATGTTGACGATGGTGCGCGCCGGTGGCCCGCGCTTCACCAATGTGCGGGGCTTGCTTGCCCCGAGCTTCTCGAGTTCTTCCGCTGCAACGCGCACCACCGCGCGCGCGTGTTCCGAAAGAGCCTTGTCTGGCGGGGAAGGGTCTCCTGACCGCACCATCGACAGCGAACTCTCAAGCGGGCTGTGATGGCGATAGACGCACAGAACCGCAATCTCCGCATCGTAGCGGCCGGCAACGTCAGCCGCGACCGCCAGCGCGCGCATCGCCGGCTCCGAGCCATCGACCGGAAGCAGTATCTTCTTGAACATTCTCTCTCCTCTCCGTCTCGCCGCGTCAGCGGAACGCCAGGTCGCGCAGGAACAATGCGATCTGCGGGAAGAAGATCAGTGCCACCGAGACGCCGAGCAGCATGA
This sequence comes from Mesorhizobium sp. CAU 1741, assembly GCF_039839275.1. Classification (NCBI taxonomy): domain Bacteria; kingdom Pseudomonadati; phylum Pseudomonadota; class Alphaproteobacteria; order Hyphomicrobiales; family Phyllobacteriaceae; genus Mesorhizobium; species Mesorhizobium sp. CAU 1741. The sequence goes on from NZ_JBDOQP010000002.1 coordinate 825,047, forward strand.
TGATGAAGGGAGGCGTCCCCCTGACAACCTCGATATAGGGCCGCTTGAAAACCGCGATCGCCGTGAAGATGTCGCAACCGAATGGCGGCGTGGCGGAGCCGATCGCGACCTGAAGCGTGATGATGGTCCCCACCAGCACGGGATCGAGGCCGACGGAGTCGACCACCGGGGCGAAGATCGGCACCAGCACAAGGATCACCACGATCGGATCGACGAACATGCAGCCGATGAAGAAGGCGATGGAGATCACGAACAGGACGCCGATCTGGCCCATCTCGGAAATGCCCACAGAAGCGAGGACCTGCTGCGGTATCTGGGCAAAGGATATAACCCATGAAAAGGCCGCGCCAGCGCCGACCAGGATGAATACCACTGCCGTTATGAGACCGGTGGACTTCGCCGTTGCGTAGACTTCCTTCAAGCCCATCGAACGGAAGATCACCAGTTCGAGCAGGAGGGCGTAGAGCACGCATGCAGCCGCGGCTTCGGTGGGGCTGAAGACGCCACCATAGATGCCGCCGACGATGATTGCCGGAAAGCCAAGTGGCCACAGCGCCTGCTGGACAGCCTGCGCGCGCTCTCCCCATGATGCCTTTGGCTCGGTCGGCACGTTGTGCCGCGTGGCATAGATCACCGCATAGATCGAGAATATGACGAGGATCAAAAGACCGGGTCCTATGCCGGCAATGAAGAGTTCGGCGATGGAGGTCCCCGAGACGACGCCGTAGATGATCATGCCGATTGAGGGCGGTATCAGAAACGCGATATCGGAGGAATTGACGATCAGAGCCAGGACGAAACTGTCCTTGTAGCCAGCCTTGAGCATCCGTGGCCTCAGCGGCGTTCCTACCGCGACGACCGTCGCCTGGGTCGACCCGGAGACCGCGCCGAACATCGTGCAGGCCGCCGCGGTGGAGACCGCCAGGCCGCCGCGGACATGCCCGACGAACGCCATCACCATGTCTATGAGGCGCCCGGCCGAGCTGCCCCGCGTCATGATGTCGGCGGCGAAGATGAACATCGGCACCGCGATCAACGATGCGGGTCGAATGCCGGCAAGCATCTGCTGGATCATCGTCTCGAGCTGACCGAAGCCGCCGAACAGAGTGAAGAAGCCGACGAAAGCAGCGGCGATCAACGGGATCATCATCGGGAATCCGGCAAGCAGAAGCACGATCATGATGAGGAAGATGGTGAGCGCCATGTCTGGGTCCTCAGAGCGGGTCGGAGTCTTCCTCGTAGCCCTCGAGCACGATCGTCGAGAGCCAGATGTCCTTGTCCGTGAGGTTTTTCACGGCGGTCAGGGCGTACTGCATGCCTGTCATGAAGAACCCCACCGGCACCCAGACATACATCCACCACACGGGGATCTGCAGCGCAGGCAAGAGCCGTCCGCGTCCCGCCTGGGTTATGATGTAGCCGGCTGCATACCAGCACAGGCCGAACATGAAGATCGCGGTCACCACCGCGATCAACACCATCATCGTGCGCCGCGCAGGCGTCGGCAGCTGGTCGAATATGGCCGACATGCGGATATGCCGACCGTGCCGGGCGGCATAGCTGATGCCGGCAAAGGTGATCAGCACGATGAGTATCGAATTGAGCTCTTCGGAGAAGTAGATGCTGCTCTGGAGCACGAACCGCCCCACGACGTTGGCGACCGTGTTGGCCGCCATCAGCAGCACGCCGGCGGCGAGCATCACCGCCTCGATGCGCGCAATCGCCGTATCAACGATGCCCAGGACGCCGGGCAGGTTGGATTCGGCCGGCGTTGCGGAAGCAGGGATCTCGCTCAACGGCGTAACTCCAGGTTAGAGGCAGGAAAGGGGTTGCGCCGGGATCGCGGACATCCGGGGCCGGATACGTGCCCGGCGCAACAAATCGCCTCTAGTCTACCGCTTCAAGATCGGCCTTCATCTGATCGAGTATTTTCTTGCCGCCTTCACCCGTCATTTCGAGGAAGGTGGCTTCGACTTCGGCTGCCGCTTCCATGAACGGCTGCCTCTCTTCATCCGTTAGGATGTTGATCTGCATGTCGGGCTTGGCTTCCTTGATCTTTTCGAGCGACTCTTCCTGCAGACCCTTCTGATAGTCCAGAATGTAGTCGAATGCGGACTGGATCGCGCTCTGGACCAGCTCCTGGTCCGCTGCCTCCAACCCGTCAAAGAAGTCCTTGTTTGCCATCACCGCGGTGGTGAAGTTGTTGTGACCCGGGCAGGTGATGACGTTGGTGACCTCGTACATCTTGGTGGATTCAAGGAAGAAGCCCGGATTTTCCTGGCCCTGGATGATACCGGTCTGCAACGCGCCATAGACTTCGCCCCACGGCAGCGGCGTCGGCGTTGCACCCCATGCCGCATAGGCCTCGACGAGGAGCGGGTTGGTCATCACCCGGAACTTCACCTCGTTGAGATCCGCTGGCGTCTTCACCGGCTCCTGGGTGGTCAGGCAGACCTCACCTTCTGGGAACATGGTGAGAAGCTCAAGGCCCTGTTCGGCGTAGAGTTCGGGGAACATCTCGTTGATCGCCTTGGATGTCCGGAAGAACTCGAAGAGTTTCTCCTCGTTCTGGGGAAGCAGATAAGGCACGAAGAAGACCTGCGCTTCGGGAATCAGCGCGCCCGTGAAGCCAGGCGACTGATCGACGAATTGCAGGATCCCCGCCTGTGCCTGCTCCATGATGTCGGCCGACTCGCCCAGAGTGCCAAATGGGAACAGGGTCACGGTGTGATCCGAGTTCTCCTCGATGTATTCCTTGAACTTGGTCGCGTAGACGCCCTGAACCTCCGTGAGAGCCTCCTCAAAAGCGTAACGCCATTCGTCGGCGTGCGCGGAAAGCGACATCGCCGCCAGCGCGGCGCCCGCCATAAGGCTGCGTGAGATTGTCTTGGAAATGTTGCGCATGGAGTTCCCCTTTTTTGGCCGAATGTCGCCCCGTTCAGCTCGGGACGCTCGCATCGGCATGCCGACCGAGACATGCCTTACTTCAGGGAACTTTGGAAATCATGTCAATCAAAAAATAATATCATGACAATTGCCCGCAATCAGCACAAATGGGAGGCAGCCACGCCTATATTGCAAGCAGCAAATGTTCGGGGCTCGACACGAGCAGCTTGGCGACGACGCCAAGCCCAGTCCGCAGTTCCTCCTCGCTGGTGGACCCGAGCGATATTCTCACCGCGGGCATCCAGGGCGCTTCCGAGGTGCGGAAGGATACGCCCGGCGCGATCGCGACGCCCTGGAGGCGCGCCTGCGAGACGAAGCCGTCCTCGGGCCGGCCGCCAGGCAGAGGGAGCCATATGTGCAGGCTCTCCGGCTGCGAACGGAAGTCAATTCCGGCGAGCACTTCGGCGGCGATGGTCTGGCGGCGGCGTATCGCCTTGCGCTGCCACTCGACCAGTTGCATCGCCGTCCCGTCCTGCACCCATTTCGTCGCGATCTCGGCGACCATCGGAGTCGCCATCCAGTTGGACACCAGGTGGCGGTTGGCGACAGCGGCAACGTAGCGGTCGGGCGCGACGAGATAACCGATGCGCAGGCCAGGCACGGTGATCTTGGTGAAACTGGTGACGTAGAGCGTGCGCTCCGGCGCCAGTGCTGCGACAGGCTGTGGGCGATCGGCAATCAGAGGCCCGAGCACGTCATTCTCGATGATCGCGATGTCATGCCGGCGCGCGACCTCCACCAGTGCCGAGCGGCGCGTGGCGCTCATCAGCGTCGCGGTGGGATTGATGACCGTTGGCTGGAGGAACACCGCGCGGATGTCGGCGCGCCGGCAGGCCGCGTCGAGCGCGTCGGGAAGCAGTCCGTCGCCATCGACCGGCAACCCTTCGAGATGGAACCCGAGATAGGTGGCAAGCGGCACCAGCGTATGATGGCCTATCGCTTCGGTGGCCACAGTCGAGCCGGGAGGCGCAGCCGCCATCAACGCCACCGTCATGCCGGCCGTGGCGCCATTGGTGACGCTGACATTCAACGGAGAAATGTCCAGACCGCACTGCCTCAACCATTCAACCGCAGCGACGCGGTGCCGCGGGAAGACATTGTTGGGCCGGAAAGACAAAGCGGCACCGGACGGCAGGTTGCCGCCGAGCCATGTCAGCGCTTCCTTCAGCCTGTCGAGATGCATCGCCTCGCAGACCGGCTTGAGGATCGACAGGTCGATCACCTCGCCAAGGCGTTCGGGCAGGTATGGCGGGTCCGGTTCGGGTTTTCGTGTCTGCACGAACGTGCCGCGCCCGATCTCGCCGGCGACGAGCCCGCGACGGATGAGTTCCTCGTATGCCCGGCTCACGGTCTGGACCGAAAGCCCGAGGTCGTCGGCCATGCCGCGATGCGTCGGCAGCCTCGTTCCGTCGTTCAGCCGGCCGTCATGAATGGCGCGGGCGATCTGGTCGGCCAGCGACAGATAGGCAGGCCGCCGAATCGAAGCGGCATCTGGGCGCCAGATTGTCATGATTTCATCATTGCCGGCAATCATGGCAATTGACAATCCAAATTCGACACCATCAAGGTGCGCCCTCCACCTCCCGGATCACGATGACCGCAGCGAAGCTCGACGCCATAGACCTGAAAATCCTCGACGCGATCCAGCGCGAGGGCCGCATTACCAAGCTGGCCCTGGCGGAAAAGGTCGGGCTGTCGCCGACGCCATGCTGGCTGCGGCTGCGGCGGCTCGAAAAGGCGGGCATCGTCAGCGGCTACCATGCCCGCGTCGACATGCGGCTGGTTGCGCCGGTGGCGAGCGTGCTCATGGAGGTGACGCTCGGCAACCACCGGCAGAGCGATTTCGACCGTTTCGAGCGGGCCATCAGGGCCGCGCCGGAGGTGGTGGCCTGCTGGTCGGTGGGAGGCGGCATCGACTATATGCTGAGGATCGCGACTCGGGACATCGACGCGTACCAGCGTTTCGTCGACGCGTTGCTGGAGCGTGAAATCGGTATCGACCGCTATTTCACCTATATCGTCACGCGCACCGTCAAGGACGAGGTCGCCATGCCGGTCGCGGACCTGATGCCGTCATCTTAGAGAGACTCTCTCTCAACCAGGCAGGACCGAGACAGATTCTCTATCCCTGTGGCGGCAAACAGTCACCTTCTCTCGTCTCTATCCGTACGCTCAGGACAGATTCACTCGGGAGGCCAGGACATGTCTGCCCAGCTTGCACGCACCATACGCCATGAAGCGCTCGACGGTCTCGCCGACCGTCGGCTGCACCGCGAACTTGCCTATGTCGGAGGAAGCTGGACGGCGGGAAGCGCCGGAGAGAGCTTCGAGGTGACCGATCCAGCGACCGGCGCCGGGCTTGCATGGGTGGCGTCACTCGGCGCCGCGGAAACGGCAAGCGCCATCGACGCGGCGCAGGCAGCCTTTGCCGCGTGGCGGACGCTGCTGCCACAGGCTCGGTCCGCCATTCTGCGCCGCTGGTTCGATCTGATCGTCGCTGCCAAAGACGATCTGGCGCTGATCATGACGCTGGAACAGGGAAAGCCATTGGCCGAATCGCGCGGCGAAATCGACTACGCTGCGTCGTTCGTCGAGTGGTACGCTGAAGAAGCCAAGCGCGTGAACGCGGAAACCGTCACCAGCCATTTGCCCGGCACGGAGATGATCGTGCGGCGCGAGGCGCTGGGTGTGGTCGGGCTTGTCACGCCGTGGAATTTTCCATGCGCCATGTTGACCCGCAAGGCGGCGGCTGCCCTTGCTGCCGGCTGCACCGTCGTGGCCCACCCCTCGTCGGAAACGCCGCTGTCGGCGCTGGCATTGGCGGAGCTCGGCGAACGCGCCGGCTTTCCCGCCGGCGTCTTCAACGTCGTCACCGGAGATGCCGCGTCGATCGTCGGCGCGTTGTGCCTCGACCCCCGTGTGCGTGCCATGAGCTTCACCGGCTCGACGGAGATCGGACGCCTGATCGCGGGGCAATGCGCCCCGACGATGAAGCGCCTCGTGACGGAACTTGGTGGCCACGCGCCGTTGATCGTCTTCGAGGACGCCGACATCGACAAGGCGGTGAAGATCGCCATTGACGCCAAGTTCGCCACTTCCGGGCAGGATTGCCTCGCGGCCAACCGCATCTTCGTGCAGCGGCCCCTCTACGACCGCTTCTGCGACGCCTTCGCCAAGCGTGTATCCGGCCTGAAAGTCGGGCACGGTCTGGAGGAAGGCGTGGAAATCGGCCCGTTGATGCATGAGCGCGCGCTCGTCAAGGTCGAGGAACAGGTGGCTGACGCAATCGCCAAAGGCGCCCGCTGCCTTGCCGGCGGAGCGCGCCAGGGCGGTCGCGATAGCCTGTTCTACCAGCCCACGCTCTTGGTCGACATCGGCGACGAGGCGCGCATCATGCAGGAAGAAACGTTCGGGCCGGTTGCCGCCGTGACGGTTTTCGACACGGAGAACGAAGTCGTCGCCCGCGCCAACGACACCGAATACGGCCTCGTCGCCTATGTCGTCACCGAGAACGGCGCGCGGCAGTTGCGGCTGGGTCGGGCGCTGGAATACGGCATGGTCGCCGTCAACCGGGTCAAGATCACCGGCGCGCCGGTGCCGTTCGGCGGCCTGAAGCAATCCGGCCTCGGCCGCGAGGGTTCGCGCCATGGGCTCGAAGCCTTCACCGACCTCAAATATCTCTGCCTGGACGCAGCCTGAAAGGAACATACGATGCTCGACCGCTCCAACGAACTGAACGCCTGGGACCGCGATCACTTCTTCCATCCCTCGACGCACATGGGAGCGCACGCACGCGGCGAGACCCCGACGCGGGTGATGGCGGGCGGCGACGGAGTGTGGATCACCGACACGAGCGGCAAGAAGAGCCTCGATGCCTTCGCCGGCCTCTACTGCGTCAATGTCGGCTACGGTCGCACCGAGATCGCCGACGCCATCGCCGCGCAGGCGCGCGAACTCGCCTATTACCATGCCTATGTCGGCCACGGCACGGAAGCATCGATCACGCTTGCCAAGATGATCATTGACCGCGCCCCGCAAGGCATGAGCCGCGTCTATTTCGGTCTCTCCGGCTCGGATGCCAACGAAACCAACATCAAGCTGATCTGGTACTACAACAACATCCTCGGCCGGCCCGAGAAGAAGAAGATCATCTCGCGCTGGCGTGGCTATCACGGCTCGGGCGTGATGACGGGCTCGCTGACCGGGCTGGAACTGTTCCACAACGCCTTCGACCTGCCACGCGCGCCGATCCTGCACACCGAGGCGCCCTATTATTTCCGCCGCGAAGACCGCTCGATGAGCGAAGCGCAGTTCTCGCAGCATTGTGCAGACAAGCTAGAAGAGATGATCCTCGCAGAAGGCCCCGATACGGTCGCGGCGTTCATCGGCGAGCCGATCCTCGGCACCGGCGGCATCGTGCCGCCGCCGGCCGGTTATTGGGAAAAGATCCAGGCAGTCCTTAAGAAATACGATGTGCTGCTTGTGGCCGATGAGGTGGTGACGGGCTTCGGCAGGCTCGGCACGATGTTCGGCTCGGACCATTACGGCATGAAGCCCGACCTCATCACCATCGCCAAGGGGCTGACGTCGGCCTATGCGCCGCTGTCCGGCGTGATCGTCGGCGACAAGGTGTGGAACGTGCTGGTGCAGGGGTCCGACACGCTCGGCGCGATCGGTCATGGCTGGACCTATTCGGCGCATCCAATCTGCGCGGCGGCGGGCGTCGCCAATCTCGAGCTCATCGACAAGATGGATCTGGTCAGCAACGCTGGCGAAACCGGCGCCTATTTCCGCAAGGCCCTTGCCGATGCGGTGGCAGGGCACAAACATGTCGGCGACGTACGCGGCGACGGGCTGATGGCGGCGGTGGAGTTCGTCGAGGACAAGGACGACCGCACATTCTTTGACGCGTCGCGAAAAATCGGCCCGCAGGTCTCTGCAGCGTTGCTGGAACGCGGCGTGATCGGACGCGCCATGCCACAGGGCGACATACTCGGCTTCGCGCCGCCGCTGTGCATGACGCGGGAGGAAGCCGACGTCGTCGTGGAAGCGACGGCCGACGCGATCAGGAACGTTTTCGCCAACGCCTGACGCACGGTGACAAGCCGGCGGTCAGGCTATCGCCGCCGGCTTTCGCTGCAGCGCTTCGATCAGAATGCGGATGAAGGCTTCGCCCGCATCTTCGAGCGCCCCATCATTGTCGATGACGGTGCAGTTTACGCCGAATCCGCGATAGTCCGCATTCCGGGCAATGCGGCCTGCAATCTGCTGCGCATCTTCGCGTCCGCGCGCTGCAAGCCGCGCGGCCATGACCGCGTCGGAAATAGAGACCAGCACGGGCACGACGTTGACGTATCTCGCCTGGGCGTCCGCCACGCTCGCCCTCGACAGGTTGGCGACGACGACGCCCCCCTCCCGGACCGTGTGGTCGACATTCGCGGGTATGCCGTAGCAAAGTCCATGCGAGCGCCACGAGAGCGCAAATGCCCCGCCTGCCTCCGCGTCGGCGAACGACGCTTCATCGAGCGTGTCGTGCGGCTCGCCATGAGGATCGGAGGAGCGCGTCACGACGCGTCGTGCAAACAGGATGTCGGATCGAGAGCCCAGCCGATCCCTGGCGTATGCGATGATGGAATCCTTGCCGGCGCCGCTAGGGCCCACCACGGGCACGAAGACGCCAGGCCCGACAGGCGCCTTCATCATGCGACGCGAACGCCCTGGCGCCAAACGCCCCGAACGACGGGGACGCCGCCTTGCCAGCGCACACGGACGAGGTCGGCACGCTTGCCGGGCGCGATCGAGCCGCGATCGTCAAGGCCGACCGTGCGGGCGGGATTTTCGGTAACCAGGCGCAGCGCGTCGGGGAGCTTGATCGCGTCGACATCCTCTGCGAGCTTGAACACGCCATGCAGCAGGCTGCTGGGCACGTAGTCGGACGACAGCACATCGAGAATGCCGGCCTCGGCCAAATCGCGCGCCGCGATATTTCCGGAATGCGAGCCGCCGCGAACGATGTTCGGCGCACCCATCAGAACGCTCAAGCCTGCATCGTGGGAAGCGCGCGCGGCCTCCACCGAAGTCGGGAACTCCGCCAGCCGCACGCCGTCCTCGATCGCCTCACCGACGTGATCGAGCGTCGCGTCGTCGTGGCTCGCCAGCGTGATCCCATGCGCACGGCAGTGCTCGGCAATCGCCTTGCGGTGCGGCGCCGAATAGCGCGCCGACTGATCCTGGCGCTTGGCAACGAACACGGCAAATGCGTCGTCGGTCAGGCCGCGCTTGATCTTGTAGTACAGCGTGTACTGCTCCATCGTCTGGAACTGGCGCTGTCCTGGCGCATGGTCCATCAGGGATGCAAGCTTCACCCGGCCTTCGTGGTGAAAATCCTCGAGAGCATGGAGGACATCGGGTGTCGAGACCTCGCAGCGCAAGTGGATGAAGTGCTCGGCGCGCAGGCGCCCCTCGTCGGATGCCAGCTCGATCGCGTCGGCGAGAACGCGCATTTCGCCCCGTACGAAGCCCTCGTTCTCGTCGGACCCCAAGCGCAGGCAGTCGAACACCGTGGTGATGGCGGAGGTGGCGATCTGGGCATCATGCGCCTGTACGGCGGCCAGCGCGTTCCAGCGCACGCCCGGCCGCGGCGAGAAGTGCCCCTCCAGATGGTCGGTGTGCAATTCCACGAGGCCGGGGATGAGGTAGTCGCCATCCATGTCCTCGCCAGACGCCGCGCCGCCGTGGTCGATGCCGGCAATTGCTCCGTCGCGCACGAGAAGGCTGCCGTCGACGATCTCGTCGGCGAGCACGATACGGGCGTTACGGAAACTGGTCTCGGCAGGCATGGTCAGGCAAACTTTCTCTCGGCGCGGGCGCCGAACTCATGGAAGGAACGAACGACAAACGGGGCCCCGGGCTCATGTTCGAGGAACAGCGCAAGCGATGCAATCTCGACTTCCTCTTCCAGAAGCGGGCCAAAATGATCCTCGATCGCGCTCTGGACGCGCGCGGCATCGGCCTCGTCGACGCGGCCGGTCAAGGTCATGTGGAAACGGAAATCCTCGAACAGATAGGGATAGCCCCAGCGCATCAGGTTGCGAAGCTGCGATGGCGTCAGATGCGCCGCGCCACGCCGCGCCTTCTCGGATTCCGCAAGCGGCGCGCGGAAGCGGTGGAAGGCGATGACAACATCGCGGGCGAGGCCGCCGAGGTCGGGTCCCTGCACCTCGGGCATCAGGGCGAAAAAGCCATCGAGCCGGCGCAGGATGAGGCGGGGCAGCGAGAGAGGCTGCATGGTCTCGCAGAACACATCGAGCGCACCGATCAATTCACGTTCGCTCTCGGCCTCGGCGAGGGTGAACGGCGCCATCAACGTGGCATGGAACCCGTAACGCCGCGCGGCTGCGGTGTGATAGGCGATTTCGGCCGCCGAAAGCCGGCCCACGGCCCGCGGGGCCTGGGATTCGTCGGTGAATGCAGAGCGCCCGAGCCAGCCTGTGGCCGCGCGGGTCAAGGGGTCGTCCTGGGCCGGGCTGTAATAGATCGCGTAGCGCATGGTCATCCTCGCAGGGCGACCGAATAGGTGATTTGCATGACAGTTTAACGACCTACGAACGGTTCAATGGGCCCGCTCGCCGATGAACCGCTGGCGAATTTTCTTCGAAAACCAGTCGATGACGAAGATGCAGACGAGCACGTTTACCACGACGAACGTAACCTGGTCGAACAGGTTGGCACGGAAACGTTCGATGATGATCATGCCGATGCCACCCGCGCCGACGAGCCCGAGAATGGTGGCGCTGCGTGTTGAGGATTCGAAGAAGTAAAGCGACTGCGAGATGAAGATGGGCAGGACCTGAGGCAGATAGCCGTAACGCACGACCTTGATGGGGCCAGCGCCTGTGGCGCGCACGCCTTCGACCTGCTTGCGATCTATGTTCTCGATGGCCTCCGAATAGAGCTTCGAGAGCGTTCCCGTGTCGGAGACGAAGATCGCGAGCACGCCCGCCAGCGGTCCGAGCCCCACCGCGCGAACGAAGACCAACCCCCATACGAGCTGGTCTACGCCGCGAAGCACGTCGAGAATGCGGCGCACGAGATGCCGCACGGGCGAGATTGGCATCGTGTTGCGCGCGGCGAAGAAGCCGATGAACAGGGCCGCCACGGAGGCAAGCATGGTGCCAAGGAAAGCCATCGCCAGAGTCTGAGCGATGGCTGAATAGATATCGAAATATCGCCATGTCCCCATGTCCTTCCAGATGAACATGGAAGAAACGAGGCGCCAGACGCGATCCGAAGCGGTGGCAAAGCGCCATACCTCGAAATACCACAGCGACCCGGCCGTATAGAGAACCAGTACCGCCCACAGCGACCACATAGTCGCCCACCGGGAGACGGTCGGAAAGATCGCCGGATGCTCGCGGCGTGCCGCCTCGATCTGCGTGGCGTGGATCTCGGAGAATGGCAGGGCGCTCATCGGAAATTCTCCTTGCCGATGAAGTGCGTTCGAAGCCGCTCGGAAAACAGGTCGATCATCGTGACGAGGATGACCACGAGCAACAACACCGCCACGACGCGATCGTCGGAATAGAGACTGATGACGCGGTTGAGTTCCTGTCCGATGCCGCCGGCGCCGACAAAGCCAACGATGGAGGAAGCGCGCACGTTGATCTCAAAGCGCAGCAGCGTGTAGGAGGCGAAATTTGGCATCACCTGCGGCACGACGCCGTAGCGCATCTCCTCGAACCAGGTGCCGCCGACACCGCGAATGCCCTCGACAGGCCGCATCGATGCGTTCTCGTTCACCTCGGAAAAGAGCTTTCCCAGCGCACCGGCGGTGTGGATCGCAATAGCGACCACCCCGGCCAGTGGGCCGATGCCGACCGCAAAGACGAGGATCAGCGCGTAGAGGATTTCCGGCACGCCGCGGCAAATCTCCATGAACCGGCGCGATATCCAGTACACGATGGTATTGGGCGCCAGGTTGCGCGACGCCGGAAAGCAAAGCAGGAACGCGGCGGCTGCACCGAGTATCGTCGCTGTCAGCGCCATCAGGATCGTCTCGAAGATCAGGCGCACATACACCCAGAAATCCGAGTACCAGTAGACGATCGAACCCGCCACGGCGCGGCCGTCATCGCCGCGCCCGACGAACAGCTTGTCGAGCTCGAGGTTCGGCATGATGGTGCCGAAATACTCGAAGATTCTCGGGAGGCCGGAAGCCAGCCTGTCGGGATAAAATCGCGAAACGTAGATCGACGCGACGGTAGCGGCGGCAAACAGGGCGATGAAGAGCAGGTTCATCGCGCGGCGCGACCGGATGAGTTCCGCGCGATGCTGCTCGAACGTCGTGACGGCGTCGGACTCACCCGAACGCGTGGCAAGCGTGGCGTCTGTCATCGGATCAGCTCGCCGCGAAGCCGAGTGGCGAGCGCTGGGCGATATCCGCCTCGGTAAGGCGTTCCTTTGCGGGCTTGCCGCCGAGCGACGTCGAGGTCAACCCCTCTGCAAAGGCATCATCAGCCTCCGCACCATAGATTTCGCGCGCGGTTTCCTGCGTCAGCTTGGCCGGAACGTCGTCGAACACCAGTACACCGTCCTTCAGGCCGATGATGCGGTCGCAATAGCTTCGCGCAGTATCAAGCGTATGCAGGTTGCAGATGACGGTGATGCCGTCCTCGCGGTTGATCGTGCGCAACGCATCCATGACGACCTTGGCGTTGAGCGGGTCGAGCGACGCGATCGGCTCGTCGGCAAGCATGACACGCGGTTCCTGCACAAGCGCACGGGCGATCGCGACGCGCTGCATCTGGCCGCCCGAGAGCGTGTCGGCCTGCTGGAGCGCGGTGTGTGCCATGCCCAGTCGGTCGAGCGCGCGGATCGCAAACGCCCTTTCGGCTGCGGAGAACATCTGCAGCATCGAGCTGGCGAAGCCGTGATGGTAGAGCCTGCCGGTCAATACGTTGGTGATCACATCCAACCGGCCCACAAGGTTGAACTGTTGGAACACCATCGCGCAGGTGGCGCGCCATTCGTAGAGCGCACGGCCCTTGAGCGCCGTCACGTCGCGCCCCTCGAAGGTGATGCGTCCGCTGGTCGGTTCGGCCAGCCTGTTGATCATGCGCAGCAGCGTCGACTTGCCCGCGCCCGAGCGTCCGATGACGCCGACCATCTGCCCTTGCGGGAACGACAGCGAGATGTCGGATACCGCGTTGCGGGTGGCAAAGCTCTTGGTGAGAAGTTCGGTCGTCAGCATGGCATGCTCCATCGCAATGGCCGATACGAAGACGACCGCCGTCCCAGTTGCTGGAACGGCGGTCGAATGTTCAGGTCGTATTAGCGGGAGCCTTCGAGCTCGCGGCGACGCATTTCCACGACGTTTTCGAAGAAGCTGTGGTCGACGCGCTTGAAGCCCTGACCTTCGCCGGCCGAGACGTCGACATAGCACTCGTAGTCGGTGTCCTTGAGGTTTTCCATCCACTCGATCGCAATCTGCTTCGGCTCGTCGGCAAGCGACTTGCGTACCACCCATGGGCCGTTCGGGATCAGGTTGGATTGCCAGATGATACGCAGATCCTTCATATCGAGAAGATCCTTGTCGACCATCGAACGAAGCGCGCCGCGCGAGAAGCCTTCCGCCTCCTCGCCAACGCCTGACGTCCAGGTCACGCCGGCATCGTACTGGCCGTTGAGAACGGCGACGACGGCCTGCTCATGGCCACCACCGAAACCCGTCGAAGAGAAGTATTCCTCAAGGTTGATCTCCTGCATTTCGAGATCTGCCTTCGGAACGAGGTAGCCCGAGGTCGAGTTTGGATCGGCGAAGGCGAGCGACTTGCCGCGCATGTCGTCGATGCTCTCGATGCCGGAATCGGCGCGCGTATACATGACGGAATAGTAACCGTCCGAACCGTCGTTCTCGAGGGCCACGAAGACCGGCTCAACGGCCTCTGGATCCTGGAGGTAGATGCCGGCATAACCCGATGCGCCGAGCTGGGCCGCGTCGAGCTGACCCGCAACCAGACCCTGCATCACGCCGGCATAGTCGGATGCCGGATAGAGTTCGACCGGGACGCCGAGCTTCTCGCCGAGCTGCTCGACCATGCACTCGTTCTTGCGCAGGCGATCGGCTTCGTTCTCGCCCCCGAGCAAGCCGATGCGGAAAGCGGGGAGGTCGGACTTCCAGTCCTGGGCGAGCGCCGGAGTGGCGAGAGCCGAAACGGCGATTGCCGCGGCGGCGGTCGTGCGGGTCAGAAGAGCAAACATGAAAGGCTCCATTCGCTACAAAGAGGAAACTTGTGAGACGCGGCCGGATGCTTTTCCGACCTGCCGGGAGCGAGCCCTAATGACCTTTCGCGACAATGGGATTACGCTTTTGCCAAGCTTTTGTGACGGTCCACGACGTTGCGTGGCAAAGATGCCCAATCGTCAGGCAGACGCCTGATTTTCGTACTTTTCCAGGAACGCTTCTGCCGAGAGCGAACGGAAATCGTCGAGCCCGGCGCGAAGACGCGCGTGGTCCCAGTCCCACCAGGCGAGCGCCATGAACCTCTCGGCAATCGCGGCCGGGAAGCGCTCGCGGATCGGACGGGCGGGAACGCCGCCGACAATGGTGTAGGGCGCGACGTCCTTGGACACCACCGCGCCGGCACCCACGACCGCGCCGTCGCCGACCGATACCCCGGGCAGGACGGTCGAGCCATGGCCGAACCATGTGTCATGACCGATCGTCACGGCGTTGGAGCGCCGCCAGCCGAAGAATTCCTGCTCCATGTCGGCGTCGTCCCAATAGCTCGCCGCCCGATAGGTGAAATGATGCAGCGTGGCGCGCCAGGTCGGGTGGTTGGTCGCGTTGATACGAACGGCAGCGGCGATGTTAGAAAACTTGCCGATGGTGGCGCACCAGATGTCGCTGTCCTGCATGACGTATGAATAGTCGCCGAGCGTGGTTTCCTTGACCCGGGCGCGATCGGCCACCTCTGTCCAGCGGCCGAGTGTGCTGCCGGCGACATCCGCCGTCGGATGAATGGTTGGTTCTTCGGCAAGCCTGGTCATGCGGCCTTCCTCGGTGCGAATGCGGTTACGTCGATGACGACATCGGCCACAGCCTCACGCACATCGGCATCGTGGAAGATGCCCAGTAGCGCCACGCCGGCCTGCTTCTTCTCGGCGATCATGCCGATGACGACTTCGCGGTTCCTGGCGTCGAGTGACGCGGTCGGTTCGTCGAGAAGCAGGATCGGGTGGTTGGTGATGAAGCCGCGCGCGATGTTCACGCGCTGCTGCTCGCCGCCGGAGAAGGTGGCCGGCGGCAGCGACCAAAGGCGCTCGGGCAGGTTGAGGCGCGCCAGCAATGCGGCAGCCTGCGCGCCAGCGGCCTCGGGCGTTTCGCCACGCGCAAGCAAAGGCTCAGCGACGACGTCGATCGCCCTTACGCGCGGCACGACGCGCAGGAACTGGCTGACATAGCCGATCGTCTCGCGGCGAATGCCGAGCACGGTCCGTGGGCTGGCTGTCGCGACGTCGACCAGCGTGTCGCGATGCTGCACGATGATCTGGCCCGTCTCGGCTGCATAATTGCCGTAGAGCATCTTGAGGATCGAGCTCTTGCCCGCGCCCGACGGGCCGCCAAGCACGGCACACTGGCCGGCCTTGAGCGCGAAAGACACGTTCTCGACCACCGGCAGCCGGATGCCACCCTGAAGATGCATGGTGAAGGTCTTGGCGAGTTCGGAAACCACGAGTGGCGTCGGCATGATCACACCTGCAGGATCGAGGAGACGAGGAGTTGGGTGTAGGGCGCCTGGGGATCGTCCAGCACCCGGTCTGTCAGGCCGTGTTCGACGACGCGGCCATCCTTCATCACCATCATGCGATGCGAGATCAGGCGCGCGACGGCGAGATCGTGCGTCACCACGATCGCCGACAGGCCAAGGTCGGCGACCAGCCCGCGCAACAGGTCGAGCAGCCGCGCCTGTACCGAAACGTCGAGACCGCCGGTCGGCTCGTCCATGAATACCAGCCGCGGATGCGTGACGAGGTTGCGCGCGATCTGGAGCCGCTGGCGCATGCCGCCGGAAAATGCGCGCGGTTCGTCATCGACGCGATCCTCGGCGATCTCGACACGGCCCAGCCAGTCGATCGCCGTGCTGCGGATATTGCCGTAGTGCCGGTCACCGACTGCCATCAGGCGCTCGCTGACATTGGCGCCAGCAGAGACCGTCATGCGCAGTCCGTCAGCGGGGTTCTGGTGCACGAAGCCCCAATCCGTGCGCATCAGGAAACGCCGTTCGGCCTCGCCAAGGCGATAGATGTCGCGGAACGAGCCGTCACGCATATGGTAGGAAACCGATCCGGAGGACGGCATCAGACGCGTCGACAGGCAGTTCAGCAGCGTCGTCTTGCCGGAGCCGGACTCGCCGACGATTGCCAGCACCTCGCCGGGCCACAATTCGAAGGCCACATTCTCGCAGCCGATGCGCGATCCGTAGAATTTCGACAGGCCCGCGACCTTGAGAAGAGGTTCGTTGTTGTCCTGGGTCATCGTCCTGTCTCCCCGGCCTGCCAGCGTTGCGCTCTTCTCATCGGACGTTCCCTCCCTGTGCTGGCGGCTGGTTCCCACCACTGCTGGCATCGCGCTGTTCCTCGCAATGGTCTGTATCCGAGCAGACGAACATGCGGCCGCCGCGATCGTCGAGGATCACCTCGTCGAGATAGACGCCCTTCGAGCCGCACAGGGCACAGGGCTCGGTGAAGCTCTGGATCTCGAACGGGTGGTCCTCGAAATCGAGGCTGACGACGTCGGTGAACGGCGGCAGCGCGTAGATGCGCTTCTCGCGGCCGGCGCCGAAGAGCTGCAAGGCGGGCGACATGTGCATCTTCGGGTTGTCGAATTTGGGCGTTGGCGACGGATCCATCACATAGCGCCCCTCCACCTTGACCGGATAAGCATAGGAGGTGGCGATGCGCCCGTGCTTGGCGATGTCCTCGTAGAGCTTGACGTGCATGAGACCGTATTCCTCGAGCGCATGCATCTTGCGGGTCTCCGTCTCGCGCGGTTCGAGGAAGCGCAGCGGCTCGGGGATCGGCACCTGGTAGACCAGTACCTGCCCGGCCTGCAGAGGCGTCTCCGGAATGCGATGGCGCGTCTGGATGATGGTAGCGTCGAGCGTGTGCGTGGTGACCGCGACCTTGGCCACCTTCTCGAAGAAGGCGCGTATCGAGACGGCGTTGGTGGTGTCGTCGGCTCCCTGGTCGATGACCTTGAGCACATCGTCCGGACCAATGATCGATGCGGTCACCTGCACGCCGCCGGTTCCCCAGCCATAGGGCATCGGCATCTCGCGGCTGGCAAACGGTACCTGGTAGCCGGGTATGGCGATGGCCTTGAGGATGGCGCGCCGGATCATGCGCTTCGTCTGCTCGTCGAGATAGGCGAAGTTGTAGGCGGCGATCGACGCCGTGGATGATGCAACACTAACGGCCATGGGGCGTTTTCCCTGCTGAAAGGAGATCGAAATGGACCTTGTCGTGATCCCGGTCATTCTGGCCTTGTTGCTGACGGCCTATCTCATCTATCGAGGCTATGCGGCCCGCGCGCGTGGACAAAAGACGCCGGACCAGGAGCTCTGAGCCACTCATTCGGCCGCCTCCCTCTCTTCTGATTCGCCTTCGGCGGGAGCGGCACGCATGCGCCGGACCAGATCCAGCTCCGCCTGGAAGTCGACGTAGTGCGGCAGCTTGAGGTGCTCGACGAAGCCTGTCGCCTGGACGTTGTCCGAGTGCGAGATGACGAACTCCTCGTCCTGCGCCGGCGCAACACGGTCCTCGCCGAATTCGCCGGCGCGCAGGGCGCGGTCGCAGAGCGACATCGCCATCGCCTTGCGCTCCGACTGACCGAAGACCAGACCATAGCCCCGCGTGAACTGCGGCGGCACCTTGGA
Organism: Mesorhizobium sp. CAU 1741; assembly: GCF_039839275.1. Lineage (NCBI taxonomy): Bacteria > Pseudomonadati > Pseudomonadota > Alphaproteobacteria > Hyphomicrobiales > Phyllobacteriaceae > Mesorhizobium > Mesorhizobium sp. CAU 1741. The sequence continues at coordinate 842,929 of NZ_JBDOQP010000002.1, forward strand.
CGAACCCTTGAACTGGTTGACCATCTGGCATTCCGTGACCCGGATGGTCCCGAGGGGCACCGCGAACTCCAGTTCCGGAACCTCCAGTTCCAGCTCCACCTCGCCGATGCGCACTTCGCCAACGAAAGGATGCGACCGGCCATAGCCGCGCTGCGTCGAATAGGCGAGCGCGAGAAGGAACCCTTCGTCGCCGCGCGCCAGCGACTGGAGGCGCGTATCGCGCTCCATCGGAAATTCGAGTGGCTCGCGCGTGATGTCGCCGGCGCGGTGATCCTGCGGCAGCTTTCCATCGGGCTCGATAAGGCCCTCTTGCGCAAGAATTTCGGAGACCCGCATGACCGGCTGGGCAGGCGTATCGCGCCGCTCCGCTTCCTGCACCGGCGCGTCGCCGGCGAGTTCGGGATCGAGCAGGCGGTGGGTGTAGTCGAATGTCGGTCCCAGCAGCTGGCCACCCGGCAGGTCCTTGTAGGTGGCGGAGACCCGGCGTTCCACGCGCATGTCGCCGGTTTCGACAGGACGCGTCGAGCCGAACCGCGGCAGCGTGGTGCGATAGGCACGCAGGATGAAGATCGCCTCGATCATGTCGCCGCGCGCCTGCTTGATCGCCAGCGCCGCCAGTTCGGGATCGTAAAGTGACCCCTCCGCCATGACACGATCGACCGCCAGCGCAAGCTGCTCGACGATCTGCTCGAGACCCAGCGCAGGCACGTCACGGTCGCCACGTCGACGGTCCGCGAGAAGCCGGTGTGCGTTCGCGATGGCGGCTTCGCCACCCTTGACGGCAACATACATGGTCAGAGCTCCTTCGGCGTGATGCGGGTTGTGCGCGGCAGGCAGGCGATGGCCCCGGGAGCAGCCAGGATCAGGTCCACACCGCGCGGGAACCGGGCATTGTTCTGGCGCCACTGCTCGACGAAATGCCGCGGCATCGAGGTCGGCGCGAGATGGGCGACCGTCTCGATGCCCGGCCCTTCTAGGATCAAGCCCGGTCCATCAGTCAGGCTTTCCACCTGCAGGATGAGCGTGACGGAGCGGTCCGGATAGTCCTGCGTTCCCTGCGCGAAATTTTCGAGCGCGATGAGCCCGGCGGGTTCCGCGACGAGAGCGAAATGGGCGTCGGCGGGCGTGTGCGCCAGCGGCGCGCCGGAATGGAACCCCAGCCACGACAGCACAGGTTCCGCTGCTCGCAAGCTGGCATCCAGCCATACCGGCGTGTCGTGGTCGCAGAGCGTCAGGGCCACGGCGGCAGCGGTTGCCAAAAGTGGCAGCGGCGGTTTCGACGTTCCGACAAGGGACATCACCTTGCCGGGCTCCGCCATCGCGCCCATGACCACCCGGAACGTCTCCTGGGCGTCGATTACCGGTGAGGCGAAACCGCCTTCGATCGCATGTGCAAGCATCAGTCTTCTCCCCGTACCATGGTGAAGAATTCGACCTTGGTGGCCGCAGTCTCCGCGCGCTGGCGCTCGCGCGCTTCGTCGAGCGCAACGCGTAGTGGCGCAAGCACACGTGCCTCGATCTCCGCGGCATCGCCCGGCCGCTGAAGGACCGCGTCGATGGTGGCTGCAAGCACGGCCTTGTCGCCATCGCGACCGAGCGCATAGGAATGGCCGATCTCGCCGGTGCCGAGCCTGACCGTCGCGCGGGTCACTGTGGCCTCGCCGAGATTGAACGCATCGCCGCCACCGCCGATACGTCCGCGAACCATCACCAGCCCCGTCTCGGGTCCGCGCACGGTCTCGCTGGTGATGTCCGGCTCGGCCGCAGCCCACAACCTAGCCAGTTCGGCGGCCGGGGCGTGAGCCATCACCGCCATCGCGGCCTTCCGTTGCGCATTGAGGCCACTGCGATCCGCCTGCCGCATTCTTGATCTCCTTGTTGTCTATTTATCTAGACAAATATACAAATATTGGTTTAGGGTTAGCCTGCATATGTGACCTGATGATGACAGGCGGGGCAGTACCATGGAAAACAGGGCAGCAACGATGGAGCGCGGCAGCGGCGTTGCCCTGTGGCGACAGATCGCCGACCTCATTCGCCAGGGCATCGCCGAAGGGCAGTTTCCGGAAACCGGACGACTGCCGCCGGAAGTGTCCCTGGCGGAACGCTATGGCGTCAACCGGCACACCGTGCGCGGCGCCATCGCGGCGCTGGTGCAGGAAGGCGTGCTGCGGGCCGAGCAGGGCCGCGGAACATTCGTGGAGCGGGCGCCACGCATCTCCTATGCGGTGGGCCGGCGCACACGCTTTTCCGACAACCTCGAAGGGCAGGCGCGCGAGACACGGGGCCGCCTCCTAGCTTCGTCTACCGAAACCGCCAATGCACGCCTGGCAAGGGCGCTGGAACTCGATCCCGGCGCGGCGTTGCTGAGGCTCGACGTGGTCAGCGAAGCGGATCGCCGGCCCTTGTCACGCGCGACGCATTGGTTCGATGCAGAACGCTTTCCGGCCATGGCAGAAAGATATGTTGATACGGGATCGATCACCGCGGCGTTCGCGGCCCACGGAGTAGCCGATTACCTGCGCCGCTCGACGATCGTTTCGGCGCGCCATGCCGACGGTCAGGCGCTGGCGGAACTGAGATTGTCGCCAGGCGCGATCGTGCTTTCCACCGTCTCCGTCAACGAGGACCTCGCGGGCCATGCGATCCAGTTCTCGGAGTCGCTATTTGCGGCCGACCGTGTGGAACTCGCGGTCGGCTGACGCCTCACGTCCTGCGGATGATCGAGATCCAGGAGAATCCACGATGCAGCCGCCTGTCCTCGCTGGTGCCGCCGATGGCGCGGGCGACCTCGCCTGCAACGTCGAAGAGATCGGCGCGCGGCGTCACATGATACCAGCGCAGCCACGTATACATGGCCGACTTCGTCATCGGAGGAAGTCCCGCCATGTCGCCAAACTCGGCAATGTGCATCTCGCCGCCGGGCGCCAGCCTGCGCGCCGCCTCGGTAATGACCTGGCGCCATTGCGGGATCATCGAAACGGCATAGGACATGAAGATGCGGTCGTAGCTGTCATGACCGAAGGTCCTGGCAGGATCGAAGGTCACCGCGTCGGCCCAGGCGAGGCGCACACGGCTGCGCAACCCGGCGCGCGCGATCGCGCTTCCGGCAGCGGCCAGCATCTCGCGCGAGATGTCGACGCCATGGAAATCCACCTGGGGATAGCGGCGCGCGGCGTGCACGAGATTGCGGCCGGTGCCACAGCCGATCTCGAGTGCCCGACCACCGGCCGGCGGCTCCAGTCCTGCAAGCATCGGATCTCGCGCGACAAGGTAATATTTGCGGGTGGCGTCGTAGAAGCCGAAGCGGCGCTGCCAGCGATAGACGCGATCCATCAAGGCGCCGTGTTCAACCGTGCCGTCCATCGCTTCAGTCCCTCAACGCCAACAGGTGGAATCCGCCGTAGATCGACGAGCGGTCACGCGCATGCAGCGCGCGCGATTCTGCCTCCCGGTAATCCCAACGTGCGAGGATGTCCGCATCGACGCGACCGGGCAGAAGATTGTGTTCGGCGGCGGTTCGGAAGATGACGCGTGCGCCGGGAGCCGCTGTGCGCGTGATCTGGCGCCAAAGCGCGTTGAGCTGGACGTCGGACATCCAGTCCTGGGCATCGAGCAGCACGACGCGATCGACGGACGATTCCGGTTTTTGCGCCAGAAGTTCGGTGATCGAGACATTCTCGATGGTCATCCGATCGGCGCGCGACCTGACTGCGTCGAAGTTGCCGGCGAGAAGGTAGGGAGGCAGCGGCGCGTCGTGCGCATCGCCATAGCCGCGCCCGAAGGCCTGCCAGGCAAAATAGTTCTCCGAGAGCGGAAAGCCGCAGGCGAGACGTTCGAGCCGCCCGCGCAGCACCGTTGCCATGTCGCCGGATGGCCCGGCGCCGGCCAGCGCCTCATATTGCTGCGGGGGAATGCCGAGGCCGAAGAGCGACGATTTGCGGCCGATCGTCCAGCGTATCAGGCGCTTGTCGAACAGGGGCGCGATAGTCTCGTCGAAGAAGCGACGCTGCTCCTCCATGGTGCGCGCGTTCAGCAGGCCGCGCGGGTCAGCGCCGTAGAGACGGGCGACGCGGTGGCCCCAGCCGATGAAGTGTCCGAGCAGACCGTGACGGTAGAGATGGCGGTGGAACATCGAGATGCGCCTGCGCCCGGAGGGTGAGCGACCATCCCAGTAGGCCCGCGTGGACTCATCGAGCGCGGGCCGCACGAAGCGGCGATACGCCTCGACATTGTCGGGGTCGTCGGTCCGCACGTAGAAGCGATGAAAGGACTGATAGTCCGGCAGCCCCCGGAGCGCCGCGAGCTTGAGCCTGTTGAACGCGACATGGGTGGGGTTCAGATCGACGGCCTCGATGCGCTGCGGGTCGGCGATCAGATAGGAAAGCGCGTTGCAGCCGCCGGACGCGATCGTCACGATGCGATGACCCGGGCGGATGGCCAGCGCCTCCATGTCCACCTCGGGATCCTCCCATATCTGGGCATAGACCAGCTTCTGAAACAGGCGCGAGAAGACATATTCCGAAATGCCGGCAGGCGAGAAGACCGGACTGCGTCGTACGGCCTCGCGAAGCCTTCGGCCGGGGCTCTCACGGGTGGACGCGATCGTTGCGCTCATGCGGTCCTGCCTTCCTGCCCGAATGGCATCGTCGCTGCCGGCATCGGCTGGTGGAGTGGACGAAGATGGCCGAGGAACTGGCGCGCGCATTCGGCCCAGTCATAGGTCTGCGCCTTGGCGCGCGCCGCATCGCGCGAGATGTCGAGCGCCGCAAGCGCGGCTTCACGCAAATCCGGCGAAACGACGCCGCCATCACCGTCACCGAGAATGTCGATCGGTCCGGTCACCGGGTAGGCTGCGACCGGCGTGCCGCTTGCAAGGGCTTCGAGGATAACGTTGCCGAAGGTGTCGGTGCGGCTGGGAAAGACGAAGACATCGGCGGAGGCATAAATCTCCGCCAGTTCCTCGCCCCGGCGCGTCCCGAGGAATACCGCGTCCGGATAGCGCGCCTTGAGATGCGCCATGTCCGGGCCGTCGCCGACGATGACCTTTTTGCCGGGCAAGTCGAGATCGAGGAACGCCGGAAGGTTCTTTTCCACCGCAACGCGCCCGACGCACAGGAAGATGGGGCCTGCAAGGCCGAGATCGGTGCGCCGGCGTGGATGGAAGAGTTCTGTGTCGACGCCGCGCGACCAGAGCCTGATATTGGCGAAGCCGCGCTCGTGCATCTCGCGGCCCAGCGACGGCGTCGCCACCAGCATGCCGTCGCCCGCATTATGAAACCGGCGCAGCCAGTGATAGCTCCAGCTCTCCGGCACCGGCAGGCGCGCACGCAGGAATTCCGGAAAACGGGTGTGGTAGCTGGTGGTGAAGGACCAACCGCGCGCAATGCAGACCCGTCGCGCCAGGATGCCGAGCGGCCCCTCGGTGGCGATATGGATGCTGCCGGGTGCGGCTTCCGCGATCCGGCGGGCAACCTGCGATCGTGTCGACAGCACCACCCTGATCTCGCGATAGCTTGGCAGCGGCACCGTCAGAAACCCGTCCGGGGTCAGGAAATCCACCGCCACGCCCATCGCCGCCAGCGAGGCGGCGAGCTGCTCCAGCGTGCGCACCACGCCGTTGACCTGAGGCTTCCACGCGTCGGTGACGATCAGGACGCGCATACCCGCGCCTCAGGCCACGCGCCGTGGCAGGAGCGCCACGGCGGGCGCACGGCCGGCATTGAGCACGGCGCTGAAGTTCTGCCACTCGATCAGTTCCATGCGACCGTCATGGTGCTCGACGACCGCCGTGCAGCTTTCCACCCAGTCGCCGGTGTTGATGTAGGTCAGTCCGTCGAAGTCGCGCATCGCCGCGGTGTGGATGTGGCCGCAGATGACGCCGTCGACGCCGTGACGCTCGGCCTCGGCGGCGAGCGTCTCCTCGAACCGGCCGATGAAATTGACCGCGTTCTTCACCTTCGCCTTGGCCCACGCCGACAGCGACCAGTAGGTGAAGCCGAGCCTGCGTCGCACCACGTTGAGCCTCGTGGAGACGGCGAGCGCAAGAACGTAGGCCCAGTCGCCGAGGAAGGCGAGCCATTTGGCGTGGCGCACGACCATGTCGAACGCGTCGCCGTGAATGACGAGATAACGCTTGCCGTCGGCTGCCTCGTGCACGATGGTCTCGGTGACTTCGATACCGCCGAAATGCGTGCCGCAGAACTCGCGCAGGAATTCGTCGTGATTGCCGGGCACGTAGACGACACGCGCGCCCTTGCGCGCCTTGCGCAGAAGCTTCTGGACGACGTCGTTATGCGCCTGCGGCCAGTACCAGGAGGAACGCAGCCGCCATCCGTCGACGATGTCGCCGACGAGATAGATGGTTTCGGCGTCGTGATCGCGAAGGAATTCAAGCAACGCATCAGCCTGGGCACCCCGGGTGCCGAGATGCACGTCGGAAATGAAGAGGCTCCGATACTGCGGAACCTCGACTGACTGGTGAGAATCGCTGAGCCGTTGCTTCGTCATGCGATGCCTTTGACCAGCATTGCATGACATGTCGATGACTCTGCATGACGGCGCGATGACGGTGTCTGTAGACAGACGGTGTCGCAAACGGACTGCGTGCGGCCGCGACTACCTGCCGTCCAGCGCCACGACGCGCCCCGAACCGGCATAGAGCTCCTCGACCAGGGGGGCTCGGTTGCGCAGCACGGCGCGCTGGTTGAGCGACCCCTTGTCGGTGAGTTCGCCGGCATTCATCGACGGCGGCTCCTCGACGACGAGCAGACGCTTGATGCGCGTCGACGATCCCGACGCGGCTGCGGCGAACGAAGCGAGCTTCTCACGCAGGGATTCGATATAGGTCGGGTCGGCGGCCTTCTCTGGCTCCCGCGGGAAGATCAGCGCGCCGAGATAGGGCCGGTCGGCTCCGGTGATCGCGACATCGCGGATGAGGTCACCGAAATGTTCGATGACGGCCATGCGCAGCGCGCCGGTGGCAACCCAGGTGCCGGTGTCGAGCTTGAAATTTTCCGCCGTCCGACCATCGAAACGGAAGCCCTTGGTCAGGTCGTCCGGGTCCATGGGCAGAAGCGCGTCGCCCAGCCTGTAGAAGCCTTCCTCGTCGAAAGCCGCCGCCGAAAGTTCCGGCTGCCGCCAGTAGCCGGGCGTGATGTTGTCGCCCTTGAGACGCGCATCGTATTTGCCCTCGAACGGCACCAGCTTCAGCGTGACGCCGGGGATGGGCAGGCCGACATTGCCGGCCGCGTCCTGCGGCCAGGTGCAGAACAATGCCGCCGGCGCCGTTTCCGTCGCGCCCAGCCCGGTACCGATGACGATCTCGCGGCCCGTCGTCTCGATCGCCAGTTCCTTCAGCGCGTCCCAGCTATGCTGCGCCAGCGATGCGCCGGCGTACCAGAACATCTTCAGGTTCTTGAAGAACGTCTTTCTCAGCTCGGCGTCGGCCTTGAGATGCGGGATCAGCGCATCGTAGCCGGTCGGTACGTTGAAGTACCAGGTCGGCGAGACTTCCTTGAGGTTGCGGATGCTCTTGCCGATGTCGGCCTTGGTCGGCCGTCCATCGTCGATGTAATAGGTTCCGCCATTGAAGATGTTCATCAGGAACACCTTGTTGCCGCTGGCGGTATGGTTCCACGGTGCCCAGTCGAGAAAGACCGGCGGTTCTTCCTTCATGAAGGCAAAGGATTCGCGGGTCATCACCTGGTTGGAACACAGCATGCGATGGGTGTTGATCACCGCCTTCGGGGTCCCGGTAGACCCCGAGGTGAACAGGAACTTGGCGATCGTGTCGCCGGTTACGGCGGCCGCGGCCCTGTCTACGGCCTGCGTCGGCGACGTCGCCAGGATATCGGCGAAGGTCCGTTCCGCCCCACCGGCGGCCGCGTCAGCGATCAGCGGCACGCCGGGCGCGGCGGCGTTCGCCGCCGGACCGAACACCGTGGCATCGGCCGCGTAGATCAAGCCGGGCGTCACCGTGCCGAGAACGTCCTTGAGCCGGCCATAGTCGCCGCCGGACAGCGAGTAGGCCGTCGAAACGGCCGCATAGGGGATGCCGACATGCATCGCCGCCAAGGCCAGCGTCGCATGCTCGATGTCGTTGCCGGAGAGTATCACCAGCGGGCACTCGGCAGACAGGTCCTGATCGAGCAGGAACTGTGCGGCACGGCGCATGTGGTCGTGCATCTCGCCATAGCTGATGGTGCGCCAGCCGTCGCCGCCGGCCTTGCGGTCGGCCATGAAGACCCTGTCGGGAACCTCGGCGGCAAAGCGATCGAACGGTTCCGTTACGCGCACCGGATAGGATGGCAGCGGATAGCGCTCCGTGACATAGATGGTGCCGTCGGCGGCGTGCTCGACATGCGGCGTCGGCACGAGAAAATCGCCCGAAGGCGACGCCATGCGACGCTGCTCACTGCTTGTAGGCATCACTCCTCCCGGATGCTCGCTTGCGATCCACAATACTTATGTTGCATAACAATCTTGAGGAACACAAGAGCGCGATGCGCGATATTCACGTTCATCCCGGAGGAAGGCAATGGCACTGGTCGAGTATAGCATCGAGGAGGGTGTCGCCCTGCTCACTCTGGCACGCGCGGACAAGCGCAATGCGATGTCGGATGCGATGGTGGCTGATCTTTCCGTTGCGGTCGAGCGCGCTGATGCGGAAGCACGCGCGGCCGTGCTGTGCGGCGATGGCGCACACTTCTGCGCCGGGCTCGATCTCGCCGAGCATTCCGCAAAGTCGGCGGTGGAGACGATCGAAGGCTCGCGAAGCTGGCATCGCGTGTTCCAGCGGATTCGCGGCGGCCGCATCCCATGGTTTGCGGCGCTGCATGGCGGAGTGATCGGCGGCGGGCTCGAACTCGCTTCGGTCACGCATGTGCGAGTGGCAGATACGACGGCGTTCTTCGCCCTGCCGGAGGGCCAGCGCGGCATCTTCGTCGGCGGCGGCGGATCGGTGAACGTCTCGCGGCTGATGGGCGTGGCGCGCATGACGGACCTGATGCTCACCGGGCGCGTGCTCGACGCAAGCGAAGCCGAGCGCGCCGGCGTGGTGACCTACCTGACCGACCCCGGCGGCGCAGTGGCCAAGGCGATGGAGTTGGCGCGCAAGGCGGCGGAAAACGCGCCGCTTTCCAACTACGCCATCATCAACGGCCTGCAGCGCATCCACGACAGCGGCCAGGATGAGGGGCTGTTCTTCGAATCGATGATCGCCGCGCTGACGCAGACGACCCCGGAAGCCCGCGAGCGCCTCAAGGCATTCTTGGAAAAGCGCACCGCCCGCATCGAGGTCAAGGGCGAGAAGGCGTAATCCGGCTCTGATGCGCGAGATCGCGGATCGCCTGCACGAGGATCGCCGCCGACGGCGTCATCACCCCCTTGCGTCGACGGTAGATCCGGAAAGCGCGCGACCATTCCATCTGGGGTGCGTGGATGGCGACCAGCGCGCCCGCCCCCTCTTCCGCCGCGACGAGCGGCCGCGGCATCCAGCACAACACGTCCTCCGCCATGGAAGCGGCCTTTATCACGCCCACCGAACGCGAGACGATGCATGGGAGACGGGGCTCGACCGCGATGGCGTGGAAGCGCCGCAGCCATTCGCGCACGATGGGCGTTCCCGGCGGTGGCAGCGCCCAGTCGCGGGCAGCAAGATCCTCCAGCGACACCGAGGCCTTGCCGGCAAGCGGGTGGGCGGGACGTGCATAGGCATGGACCACGTCGTGGAGCGTGTCCTGCGTTGCAAGCGTGATCTCGTCATCGGCGTAGGGTTCCGGTGAAATGGCGATGTCGATCTCGCCGCTCTTCAGCGCGTCCAGCAGCCGGTCTTCCAACTCCTCGATCACCTGGAACTGCACGTCAGGATGATGGCGTCGTGTCGCGGTGATGGCGGCGACGATGACGGTGGACATCACGCTCGACACGCCACCGACCCGCACCACCCCCCGGCTGGCGCCGCGCATCTGGTTGATCATGTCGCCGGCATTGCCGGCTTCCGAGACGATCAGCTTGGCGTAGGGGAGCAAGGCTTCGCCATAGACCGTCGGCAGAACGCCACGGGTGGTGCGCTCGAAGAGCGGCACCCCATAACTTTCCTCCAGTGTCTTCAGCGTCCTCGTGATTGCCGGCTGCGTCATGTTGAGCGCCGCGGCGGCCCGGCCGAGGCTGCCTCGGCGGACGCATTCCAGCAGGATCGAGGCGGATCGCACATCCAAAGTCATGCCTATTCGTAATGGCTTTCGATAATTTGTTCAATTCCACGACGAGGTTGGCTGTGTCACACTGAGTTGCGGGCATGATCGGCCGATCGCATCCGCGCAGGGAGGAATTCATGAACAAGTTCAGCCGGGACTTCCTGGCCAACTCCGCATTGCACGACCGCACCGTCGCGGAGGTCGTCTTCGACTTCCTGCGCGCCAAGGACATGACGCGTGTCTTCGGCAATCCCGGATCGACCGAACTGCCGATGTTCGTCAACCTGCCGTCGGACTTCTCCTACGTTCTCGGGCTTCAGGAGTCGCTGGTCGTGGCGATGGCCGATGCCCATGCACAGGTCACGCGGCGGCCGGCCTTCGTCAATCTGCATTCCGCCGCCGGCCTCGGCCATTCGCTCGGCAACCTCTACACGGCGTTCCGCAACCGCGCACCGCTGATCGTCACCACCGGCCAGCAGACGCGCGATCTCCTGATGCACGATCCGTTCCTGTTCAACGAGGGTCCGACGGAGTTTCCGAAGCCCTACGTGAAATGGGCGATCGAACCCGCGCGGCCTGAAGACGTGCCGGCGGCGATCGCGCGCGCCTATTACGTGGCGATCCAGCCGCCAATGGGTCCGGTCGTCGTATCGGTTCCGCTCAGCGACTGGGAGCAGCCCTGCCCGCCTCTCGTCGAACGCGAGGTGGACACCGTCATCGGCCCTAACCCGGACGCGCTCGACCGGCTCGGGGAAAAACTCAACCGCGCCCGTGCGCCCGTCATGGTCGTCGGCGCCGGCGTCGACATCGATGGCGGCTGGGACGCGACCATCCGCCTTGCCGAAACGCTTCAGGCGCGTGTATGGGCGAGCCCGATGTCGGCCCGCTGCAGCTTCCCGGAACGGCATCCGCTTTTTGCCGGCTTCCTGCCTGCCCACCAGCCGGCGCTGTCGCAGTCGCTTGGCGATACCGACTTCGTTCTGGTGCTCGGCGCGCCGGTCTTCACCTATCATTTCCCCGGTTCAGGCGGGCACGTGCCGCAGGGCGCGGAGCTGTGCCTTATCAGCGACGACCCAAGGCAGACGGCAGGCGCGGCGACGGGTTCGGCGATGCTGTCGAACATCCGTCTCGCGGCGGAAGGCCTCGCGGCGCGCGTCAGCCAGCGCCCTTCGCGCCAGATAGGCCCGGCGCGGCGCATCCCGCGTTTGCCGCAGCCCGCCGCGATCTCGCAGGAATTCTTCATGCAGACACTGGCGGACGTGCGCTCGCCTAACAGCATCATCGTCGAGGAAGCGCCGAGCGCGCGCGGCCCGATGCACGATTTCCTGCCTATCGAGCGTGAAGGCGGGTTCTACACCACCGCCAGCGGCGGCCTCGGCTATGGGTTGCCGGCAGCCGTCGGCGTGGCGCTGACGAAGCCGCATGAGACGGTGATCGCCATCATGGGCGACGGATCGAGCCTCTATTCGATCCAGTCGCTTTGGTCGGCTGCCGAATACGACGTCGACCTGCTGGTCATCGTGCTCAACAATGGCGGCTATTCGGTGCTGAAGGGCATCGCGGACCAGTCCGGCAGCGCGAAAGTCGACGGCGTCGATATCGGCCATGTCGATTTCGTCGCCATGGCGAAGGCGCAAGGGGTGCAGGCCGCGCGCTGTTCAGCAGGCGGCGACCTTGCCGGCCATCTGCGAGAAATGCTGGCCCACAAGGGTCCGCGACTGCTGGAAGTCATGATCAACGGCCGGGCTCCCGCCATCGCGCAGGCAGTCCCGAAAGAGGAGGAAACCACAATGAACGTCGCAGCCAGAAACGTCGGTTCCGGTTCGTCCGCAGTTTCGACACCGGAACGCTTCTTCATCGGCGGCCGCTGGGTAGAGCCGATTTCGAAGTCGATGCTCAAGGTCGTGTCGCCATCGACGGAAGAAGAACTGTTTTCGTATCCAGAAGCAGGCCCGGCCGACATGGACCGGGCGGTCGCCGCCGCACGCGACGCCTTCGACAATGGCCCATGGCCGCGCATGGCGCCATCGGAACGGGCGCGCTACCTGCGCAAGGTCGCCGACATCCTGACCCGCCGCCTGGACGAGATCGCAACGGCATGGACCACGCAGGTCGGCGCACCGATCATGCTGACCAAGAAGCTGGTCGGCCAGAACCCGACGCTGTTCAACTACTATGCCGATCTCATCGAGACCTACGCGTTCGTCGACGAGCGGCGTCGCGACGATGGCGGCAAGGTCAAGGTGGTGAAGGAGCCGGTCGGCGTCTGCGCCGCGATCACGCCGTGGAACGCGCCCATGGTGCTGTTGTCCTACAAGATCGCCGCCGGACTTGCCGCCGGATGCACCATGGTGGCCAAGCCGTCGCCTGAAACGCCGCTCGAGGCCTACATACTGGCCGAGGCAATCGAGGAGGCCGGGCTTCCTGCTGGCGTGTTCAACCTGGTGCCGTCCGGCCGCGACGGCGGCGACCACCTCATCCGCCACAAGGGCATCGACAAGGTCGCTTTCACCGGGTCGACGGCGGCCGGCAAGCATATCGCATCGGTGTGCTCGGAACGGCTAGCACGCGTCAGCCTCGAACTGGGCGGCAAGTCCGCTGCACTCCTGCTCGAGGATGCCGACTTTGCCGCGGCGCTGCCCAGCCTGATGGTCTACACCATGCCGATCACCGGCCAGGTGTGTTTCTCGCTGACGCGCATCCTCGTGCCCGAGAGCCGCGAGAAGGAATTCCTCGACATGTATCTGGGCGCGGTCTCGAAGATCAAGGTCGGCGATCCGTTCGACCCGTCGACCCAGATGGGACCGCTCACCATGGAGCGGCAGCGCGCGCGCGTCGAAGGCTACATCGCCGCCGGCCGCGCGGCTGGTGCGACCGTCGCATGTGGCGGCGGCAGACCGAAAGGCTTCGACAAGGGCTTCTACGTAGAACCCACGGTGTTCACCGGCGTCACCGCCGACATGAAGATCGTCCAGGAGGAGATTTTCGGACCGGTGGTGTCGGTCCTGACCTATCGCGACGAGAACGAGGCGGCGGCGAAGGCAAACAATTCGGTCTACGGGTTGAACGCTTCCGTGTATTCCGCCGATCCCGAGCGCGGCTATGCGATGGCGCGCCGCATGCGTGCCGGCAACGTCACCGTCAACGGCATGATCGTCGATCCCAAGCAGCCCTTCGGCGGCTTCAAGGAGTCTGGCATGGGACGCGAAGGTGGTCCTGAGGGCCTCGAGAACTACGTCGAGACCAAAACGATCCACTTCGCCTGAGGCTGAAGCAATTACACACCGATGAAAAAAGGGCCGCCGGATCAGATCGATCCGGCGGCCCTTTGGTTTTTTGTGTTCTGGGCTGCCGCTATTGCGCGCGCATCGTCATCGGCAGCCAGAGGATGATCGCCGGGAAGATCACCATCAGCGCCATGCGGATGACGTCGGCGACGATGAACGGCATGACGCCGCCATAGATCGTCGTCAGCTTGACGTCCTTGGCGATCGAATTGATGACGAACACATTGATCCCCACCGGTGGACATATCATGCCGAGCTGGCAGGACGTGACCAGGATGATGCCGAACCAGATCGGATCGAAGCCGAGGTGGATGATCACCGGGAAGATAATCGGCACGAACAGGATGATCATCGCCATCTCGTCCATCAGCGCACCGGCGATGAAGAACATGATCAGGATCAGCACCAGCGTGCCATAGGCACCGAGATCCATGCCGATCATGAACATCGTCAGTTTCTGCGGCGCCTGGGTGATGGCCAGGAAGTAGCCGAACAGCACGGCACCGATCAGCACGGTGAAGATCGCAACCGAGGTGCGCAACGCCTCCACCAGGCTGAGCAGGATGGTTTGCGCGTTGAGCCGCCGACGCGCGATGCCGATGAGCATGGTGAGAAACGCGCCGACCGCCGCTGCCTCCGTCGGGGTCGCGATGCCGAGATAGATCGCGCCGACAATGGCGACGAAAAGTACGACGACGGCCCAGATCGGAATGAGCGAGAGCAGCGCCTCGCGCATGTCGAACTTCTTGCCCGCAGGCAGGCCCTTGCGATGGGCGATAACCACGGTCGCCATGTACATCAGGGTCGCCAGAATGCCTGGAATGATGCCGGCGATGAACAGCCGCCCGACATCGGTCTCGGTCAGGTAAGCGTAGACGACCATCACCACGGATGGGGGGATGAGGATGCCGAGCGTTCCGCCCGCCGCGATGACGCCGGTGGAGGTGGCGTCGTGGTAGCCGACCTTGCGCATCTCGGGAAGCGCGATCCGCGTCATGGTGGCGGCGGTGGCGACCGAGCTTCCGCAAATCGAGGCGAAGCCCGCGCAGGCGGCCACCGTGGAGAGCGACAGCCCGCCGCGGAACTGGCCTAGCCACGCGTTGCCGGCGCGGAAGAGTTCCCGCGAAATGCCCGAATTGGTGGCGAAGACACCCATGAGCACGAAGAATGGGACCAGGCTGAGGTTGTAGTCGGTCACCGTGCGCACCGGGGAGGTGGTGAGCAGGTTAAAGGCCGGCGTCATGCCCCGTATGGCGCCGAAGCCGAAAACGCCCACCACGCCCATGGCGATGCCGATGGGCACGCGCAGTGCCATGAGCCCGAACATGGCGACAAAGCCAAGGACTGCAATCCAGTCCGCATATGTCATTGGCCGCTCCCTCCGAAATCCGGATCGTCATTTTCCCGTGGCGCGCGGAGGATCGACAGCCCCACCGTGATGACGCTGACCGCGCAACCGACCCAGATGAGAGCGATCAGCGGCCATACCGGCAGGCGGAGGTCGAAGGTGGACTCGTTGCTGGTGTAGGCACCGGTGACGCGATACCAGAGCATCCAGGTCAACATGACCGTGAAGCCAAGCAGCACGGCCCAGGCAAAGAGATCGATGAGACGCCGCATTCGCCCTCCCGCCATCTCGTAGACCAGGTCGACGGCGATGTGCCCGCCGCGATAGCCGATCGACGCGAGGCCCCACATGATGCAGGCGCCGATAAGCAGGCGCGACATGTCGAAGGAATCAGGGATGGTCCAGGCGAAAAGGTAGCGGCCGGCCGTGGACGCGACGATGAGCATCATCACCGCGCCCAGCAATATGCCGGCAACCAGTTCCACCAGCTCGCAGAAGCGTTCAATGGTGCGAAGCATGGTCTGCCTCAGTCTTGATGAAGGAAATGGCGGGCGCTTGCGCGCCCGCCGACGAGAGTCGTCGTGTCGGTGTTCTACTCGACCTTCGAATCATATTTTTCGAGGGTCTCCTCGAGGCTTGCCCAGCCCGCTTCCGCGTCGATGCCGGCCTTCGTGGCGGCGGCCTTCCATTCGTCGCGCAGCGGAGCGGTTGCCTCGATCCAGAGTTCCACTTCCTCCGGCGTCGGCTTGTAGAGCGTGTGACCGTCATCGATCATCCGCTGGCGCCCGGCGGCTTCGCCATCGGCCCATTTGGTCGCCATCTTCTCGGCCCATTCCGGGGTGCAGTGATCGTCGATCACCTTGCGGTTTTCCTCGGACATGCCGTCGACGACCGCCTTGTTGAAGACGTGCGCGAAGGTGGTGACGTAGAACGGCATGTCGAGGTGATGCTTGGCAAGATCCTCGGCGCCGAAGGTGTAGATCGATCCCCAGGGCGATGCCGTGATGTCGGCGGCGCCACGAGCCAGAAGCTCGCGCATTTCCGCCGCACCGGCGAAGACGGAACTTGCGCCGAGCGCGTTGACCAGCCGCGCCATCGTTCCGTGGGCCGGACGAACGTTCTTGCCGTTCAGATCCGATGGAACCTGGATTGGGCCGCTGGTGCCGTGCAGCGTACCCGGATCATGCAGATGCACCATGCAGAAATAGACGTCGCCCATCTCCTGTCCCGCATATTGCCGGTACCATTCGTCGTAGGCCCTGGACCCGGCCTTTGCATTGGAGATGGTGAAGGGGATTTCGCCTGCCGCGACGATCGGGAAGCGGCCTGGCTGGTAGCCGGGATTGACGAAGGCGATATCGACGATGCCGTCACGCGCCATGTCATAATGATCCTGCGCGGCGCCGAGCTGGGACGCCGGGAAGATGGTGATCTCGATACGGCCTTCCGAGGCCTCCTTGATCGATTCCACCCAGGGCTCCATGCCGCCGGGCTGCAGCGGATGCTGGGCACCCACCCAATGCGAAAGCGAGAGTTCCACCTCGGCGGACTGCGCGGTGGCCGTCAGCGCCACCACACCGACCGTCGCCAGTAGGGTCTTGAATTTCATCGTCTGCTCCTCCGTTTTTGACGATACGGCGCCGGCGCTAACCGCCGGCGCCGGCGCATATCAGCCTGCAAAGGAATCGTATTTCTTCAGGTGCTCGATGAGGCTGTCATAAATGGCATCGGCATCGTGCCCCTTCGCCGAGACCGCCGCACGCCACTCCTCCGTCAGCGGCGCCGCTGCGTCCTTCCAGAGCTGGAGCTGTTCGGCATTAGGCTTGTGCAACGTGTGTGCGGAGTCGGCCGCGATCTTGTCGCGTCCGGCCGACTCGGCATCGGCCCAGCCGCTCGACATCGTCTCCGCCCATTCCGGCGTGCAGTGGTCTTCGATGACTTGCCTGTCCTGCGCTTCCATGCCCTCCAGCTTCGCCTTGTTGAAGGTGAAGACGTTGATCGAGGCATAGAACGGCATGTCGAGGTGATGGGTCACCACGTCCGCCGCACCGAAGATGTAGAGCGATTCCCAGGGCGACTGCGTCATGTCCGCCGTGCCCCGTGCCAGCACTTCGCGCATCTCGCCGACAGGAACCTGGACCGACGTTCCGCCGAGCAGGCTGACGAAGCGCCCCTCGGTCGCGTTGGCGGGACGTACCGCCTTGCCCTCGACGTCCTTAGGCACCAGGATCGGCGTCTTCGAATGGATGGTGCCCGGATCGTGCGAGATCGCCATGCAGAAATAGGTGTCGCCCATTTCCTCGTCGGCATACTGCTTGTACCACTCGGTCAGGCCGCGCACGCCGCCTTTGGCGTTGGCAAACAGGAACGGCAGCTCCGCCGCCGCCATGATCGGGAAGCGTCCCGGCTGGTAGCCCGGATTGATGAAGCTGATGTCGACGATGCCGTCGCGGGCCATGTCGTAGTGGTCGCCGGCTGCGCCGAGCTGCGAGGCCGGATAGATCGTGATCTTCACGCGCCCGTCTGTGGCGTCGCTGATCGACTGCGCCCAGGGCTCCATGCCCAGCGTCTGAAGCGGATGCGTGCCCGGCACCCAGTGTGAAAGCGTGAGTTCGACATCGGCAGCCGCGCTAGCCTGCACGAGGCCAACGGACAACGCCAACGCTGCAAGCGTTCGTGTATACATCTTTCCTCCCTTTCGAGGTGCACCGCCAGCCAATTCCTCCCGGCCGACTTTCACCTCACCCTTCAATTAACATCATAGTTAAAGCCGCAAAACAAGCCGATATCGGACAAGCCATGCGCGCGCCACAAAATCGGAGCTGCGATACCGCAGGTCAGGCTCGGGGGAGCGTGGCGCAGGGCGAATCGTTGATGGACGCCTGTTTGTATACATACTATAAGCCCCTTAGCGGGCGTGAGGTGCCGGCTGCGAGGGAGGAGACAGGCGTTGATGGACAGGGATGGCCGCCTGGCGCGCTGGCGCATGCGGTATCCGACGGTGACCGATCTGGTCCCGCGGGCGCGACGACGCGTGCCTGGATTCGCGTTTGATTTCCTCGAAGGGGGAACGGGCGAAGAGCTGTGCCTGGCCCGCAACAGGGCTGCGTTGGACGGGATCGAGATTGTCCCGCGTTTCGGCATCGACGTCTCGTCGGTGGAGGTATCGGTTCGCCTGCTGGGACGGCGCCATGCCGCGCCGCTCGTCATCGCACCAATCGGCATGGACGGCGCGGTCTGGCCCGGCGCGACACGTTATCTCGCGCAGACGGCACAAGACCTCGACATTGCCTACATGCCATCCACCATGGCGGCCGCCGCGATCGAAGATATCGCCGCAATCGCACCCGGACAGGCATGGTTCCAGCTCTATGGCTTTCCCGCCGACGACCATGCCGTGACTTTCGACCTCATCAGCCGTGCGGAACGCGCGGGCGTGCACGCGCTCGCCGTCACGCTCGACATCCCGGTGCCGGCGCGGCGGGCCCGCGACATGCGCAACGGGTTGCTGCCGCAGTTCCGGGTCACGCCGGGCAAGATCGCGACGATGCTGGCCCGGCCCACCTGGCTCGCGGCACTGGCCCGCGACGGCCTGCCGGTGGTGCACAACATGAAGCCCTACTGCCGCGAAGGCGCGGGAAAGAACGAGCTCGACAGGTTCGTGCAGCAGGGCCGCGCCGGCAGCGGCATCACATGGGACGTGATCGCCCGCATCCGGGAGCGCTGGAAAAAGCCGCTGATGGTCAAGGGCATCCTGCATCCCGCAGACGCGGAACGCGCGGCCAGCCTCGGCCTCGACGGCATTGTGGTTTCGAACCATGGCGGCCGCCAATTCGACGCGGCTCCCGCACCCATCAACGTGCTGCCCGCCATTCGCGCCACGGTCGGCGATCGGCTGGAAGTGCTCGTCGATGGCGGGATCATGTCCGGCACCGACATTCTCAAGGCGCTGGCCTGCGGTGCCGACGCCGTTCTCGCCGGCCGCGCCTTCATGCTGGGGCTGGCGGCATTGGGCGGCGACGGGGCTCGCCATGTCGCCGCTACGATGACCGACGAACTGCGCGTGGCCATGGCGCAGGCCGGCATCGTGTCGCTTGACCAGGCGCGAACGCTCAGCGCACGCCACCCCGGCGCATGGAAGCAGGACTTGTTCAGAGTATCAGCGGAGGAAGAGACATGAAGGTTGGCGACGCGATCGCGGAGATCATGAAGCGCGAGGGCATCGACACGCTCATAGGCTATCCGGTGAACCACGTGCTGGAGCACGCCGCCATCGCCGACATCCGCACGATCATCGTGCGCCAGGAACGCACCGGCATCCACATGGCGGACGCCATGTCCCGTCTCAGTTCCGGCAAGAAGATCGGCGCGTTCGCGATGCAGCTCGGACCGGGCACGGAGAACGCTTATGGCGCAGTTGCGCAAGCCTATGCGGAGTCGGTCCCGATCCTCGTCCTGCCCGGCGGCTACCCGCGTCGGATCGCCCATATCGATCCGAACTACAACGCGACAGTGTCGATGCGATCCATCTCCAAGATGGTCGAGCCACTGAACGTGCCCTCCGACCTTCCAAATGTCTTCCGGCGCGCCTTTACGCAATTGCGCAATGGGCGTGGCGGGCCGGTCGTTATCGAAATCCCGAACGACATCTGGGACGAGGAGGTGCCGGAGCCGATCAACTATCGCCCGGTGGCCGTTACCCGTACCGGACCGGAACCGGCGGCAGTGCGAGCCGCCGTCGACATGCTCGTCGGCGCGAAGCGCCCGGTGATCTATGCCGGCCAGGGCATCCACTATGCGCAGGCATGGCCGCAACTGAAGGCGCTGGCCGAACGCCTCGCCATTCCCGTATGCACGAGCCTCGAAGGCAAGAGCGCGTTTCCGGAGAACCACCCGCTGGCGCTGGGCTCCGGCGGCAACGCCATTCCCTACCCGGTGCGCCACTTTCTCGACAATGCCGACGTCATCTTCGGCATCGGTTGCTCATTTACCGAAACGGCGTTCGGCGTCGAGATGCCCGTCGGCAAGCGTGTGATCCACTCGACGCTCGATTTCGCGCATATCAACAAGGACTATGAGTGCGACGTGCCGATGGTCGGTGACGCTGCCCTCACCCTTGATGCGATGCTGGGCGAACTCGACCACCGCAAGGTCGCGGCGCGGCCGTGGACGTTCTTCGCCGACGAGATCGCCAGTGTGCGGGCAGCCTGGCTTTCCGAGTGGATGCCGAAGCTGACCTCCAACCAGAACCCGATGACACCCTATCGCGTGCTGTGGGACCTCCAGAAGACGGTCGACATTCCCAACACCATCATCACGCACGACGCGGGCAGCCCGCGCGACCAGCTCTCGCCGTTCTGGGTCTCGACAGAGCCCTTGAGCTATATCGGATGGGGCAAGACCACGCAGCTCGGCTACGGGCTCGGGCTCGCCATGGGTGCGAAACTCGCCTGCCCGGACAAGCTGTGCATCAATGTCTGGGGCGACGCGGCCATAGGCTTCACCGGCATGGATTTCGAGACCGCCGTGCGCGAGCGCATCCCGATCCTGTCGATCCTGCTCAACAATTTCTCCATGGCGATGGAGTTGCCCATCATGGGGGTGTCGACGGAAAAATACCGCTCGACGGACATTTCCGGCGACTATGCCGCATTTGCCCGCGCGCTTGGCGGCTACGGCGAACGCATTACAGACCCGTCGGAGATCATCCCGGCGATCAAGCGCGGCATCGAGCAGACCCGCAACGGGGTGCCGGCACTGCTCGAATTCATCACCTCGCAGGAGCTTGACTCGTCAAAGCATCCGACGAAGACCAAGAATGCCAAGGGAGGGCACTATGTCTGAGGCTGCCTCGCGCGCGATCGCGATGCTCGAACCGCTGCTGGGCGACCGGCTGGTGACCTCGCAGGCGGTTCGCGAGCACCACAGCCGCGACACCTCGCGTCTCGCGCCCGCGATGCCGGACGCCGTCGCGTTCCCGCGCGACGAGGCTGAGGTACAGGCAATCGTGCGCGCCTGCGCCGAACACGGCGTGCCAGTGGTGCCGTTCGGCGCCGGCTCGTCGATGGAGGGCCATACCATCCCGATCAAGGGCGGAATTTCGGTCGACACGCGGGAGATGAACCACATCATCGCGATCGTGCCAGAAGACTCGATCGCAGTCGTCCAGCCGGGCGTGACCCGCAAGCAGCTCAATGTCGAGCTGCGCGAGACCGGGCTGATGTTTTCCGTCGATCCGGGCGCCGATGCGTCGCTGGGCGGCATGGCGTCGACGCGCGGCAGCGGCACGACCGCGGTTCGCTACGGCACGATGCGCGAAAATGTCATGGCGCTGCGTGTCGTCACGCCGGACGGGGTGGCGATCCACACCGGCTCGCGGGCCAAGAAATCATCCACAGGATACGACCTGACGCATCTGTTCGTCGGTGCGGAAGGCACGCTCGGCATCATCACCGAACTGACGCTGAGGCTCCATCCGCAGCCGGAGGCGGTGTCGTCGGCGGTCTGCTCTTTTGCTAGCGTGCGCGGGGCGGTCGAGGCAGTGATCGAGACGGTGCAATACGGCATACCCGTGGCGCGCGTCGAATTTCTCGACGAGGTGGCGATCGAGAACGTCAACAGCCATTCCGGCCTGACGCTGCCTGTGGCGCCGACGCTGTTCTTCGAGTTCCACGGCACTCCGGCCTGGGTGGCGGAGCAGTCGCGCATAGTCGAAGAGATTACGGCCGGCCATGGCGGCAGCGGCTTCCAGTGGTCGACCGACGCGGACGAGCGCGGCAAGCTCTGGCAGGCACGCCACGACCTCTACTGGGCGACGAAGGCGCGGCGTCCCGGCTGCGAGCTCCATACCGGAGACATCTGCGTGCCGATCTCCAAACTCGCCGAAAACATCGTCGCGGCCCGCGAGGACATCGACGCCTCGCCGCTGATCGGCCAGATCATCGGCCATGTCGGAGATGGCAACTACCACACCGCCTATCTGATCGACCCGCACGAACCTGCAGAGCTGGCCGAGGCCGAGCGGCTATCCGAACGCATCGTGGAGCGCGCGCTTGCCTGCGGCGGCACGGTCAGCGGCGAGCATGGCATCGGCACCGCGAAGCTCAAATATCTCCGCCGCGAACATGGCGAGGCGGTCGATGTGATGAAGCGGATCAAGGCGGCGCTCGACCCCAAGGGCATCATGAACCCGGGAAAGATGGGGCAGGAGGGGTAGGATAGGCTACCAAAAATGCTGTGCTCGGCCGTGCACAGCACCCCCTCTCCGACCCGCTGCGCGGGCCACCTCTCCCCCTGCCCGGGGGCGAGGAACCCAAGCTGGAAAAGCGCCGGCATCGCGGCAACGCTTTTCCTCACCCCCGGGCAGGGGGAGAGGTGGCCCGCGCAGCGGGTCGGAGAGGGGGTGCTTAACGCCGGATACCACATGTGTGCCTTCGCAGAACCCCGCCGACAGATTCCCGGACAGAGGTGGACAAACCCACCCCCGTCATCCCGGCCGACCGGAGCGAAGCGGAAGGAGAGCCGGGAACCATTGAGAAGCTCGGCCGGGCCGCGGGTTTACGCAAACGGAGCTGACAGGTGTCAACGCGAGGACTGGGCCGTGCTGGACGATGTTCAGGCCAATGGATTCCGGCTCTCCCTGCGCTTCGCTCCGGTCGGCCGGGATGACGGCAGGGACTACAAGCCTTTCGCTACGTCTTCGCGACCGGCGGGGTGCCGTGGGTGTGGAAGCTCTCGATGGTCTTGAGCCCCCAGGCCTGGCCCTTCCGACGCTCGGCCTCGTTCCAGACGATCGGCTGCCAGTCGGGGTCGAGGATCAGGCGGGCACCGGCGTTTGCGATCTCGATGCGGTTGCCGGCCGGCTCGTAGACATAGAGGAAGAACGTGCCCTGGATCGCATGCTTGTGCGGCCCGGTCTCGATGAAGACGCCGTTTTCCAGGAATACGTCGGCGGCGCGCAGGATGTCGTCGCGATGGTCCGCCGCGTAGGTGAGATGATGGAAGCGGCCACGCGTGCCGGAGTGATCCTCCGTGCAGGCCATGTCGTAGCCCTTGTTGTTGACCGTGAACCAGCAACCGCCGATGCGGCCATTGTCGAGCTGGATCATCTCGGTGACGCGGCTGCCAAGCGCCTCGACCATGAAGTCACGTATCTTGGACACGTCCGTGGCGAGGAGGTTGAAATGGTCGATGCGCCGGGGCGCCGCGCCCCTGCCATGGAAGCGCTGGGCGATATTCTTCAAGGACGGCTTTTCGGCCTCCGGCGCTGCATATTTGTTGGTGTCCCAATAGAGCTCGAAGACGTGGCCGTCGGGGCTGTTGAACCGGTAGGAGCGGCCATGGCCGAGGTCGCCATCGGTCCAGCCGATGCCCAGCCCCATCTTCTCGATCACCGCGACACGGCGCTGGAGTGCCGACTCCGACGATGTCCGATAAGCGCAATGTGCCATGCCGGTGGTGTTTGAAGCCGTGAGCTTGAGCGAATGGAATTCGTAGTCGTCCCATGCGCGCAGGTACACCGAGTCTCCCTCGCGTCCGCTCTCCGTCAGGCCATAGACATTGACAAAGAAGTCGAGGCTCTCCTCGGGCTTGTCGGTCAGCAATTCGACATGGCCGAGATGGGCTACGTCAAAGCAGGGTTCTTCGTTGCTCATTTGGTTGCTCCTCCTGTGTGTCGGCGGTCCCGACTTCATGCCTTGTTGCGAAAAGCTCCCAACAGGCTGGAATACTGATCCGCCACGTCTGCGTCGGTGTCCGGCACGAAACCAAGGCGGCCGATCTGCTCCTGCACGTCTGCGATGGCATCGGCCAGTTTGTGACCGGCGTCGAACCCCAGTTCCTTCTGGGTCGCAGCCGACTCGCGCATTTCGGCTGCACGGCGAACACCGTGGCGCGAGACGCGTTCGATCTGATATTTCGGATATTTCGGCCAGTCGAGTTGCGGAAAGGATTCCGACAGCGAGGCATAGACCTCGTCGAAGCGGCCTGCCGCCTTCGCCGCCAGAAGCGTCTGCACCGTCACCGCCTCCATGCCCTTGACGAACAGGGAGCGCAGCATCTTGATGGAGGTGGCGGCGCCGATTTCGTCGCCGACGATCGAATAGGCGAAGCCGAGACGGGAAAACCGCGCCTCGAGCGTCTCGCAATCCGGACCTGCCAGCAGCACCGGTGCGCGGTGCCCGCGTGGATGCACTGGCGCCATCACGGCCATGTCGACATAGGCCGCGCCTCCCGCACAGACGCTTTGCGCCGTCTCGCGCTTGCGGCCGGCCGAGACCGAATTGATGTCGATGAAGGTCTGTCCCGTCGTCAAAAAGCTTGCGACGGAGCGCCCCGCCTCAAGGCTGTCGGTCGCGGTGACGGCCGAGATGATCCACTCGGCGCTCTCGATGGCTGCAGCAGGGCTGTCGGCGAGAGCGACGCCCATCTCGCCCGCCGCATCGCGTAAGGCACCCTCGGAATCGCGCCCCGAACCAAGCAGCACGTCATAGGCCGCGAAGGTCAGATCCGGCGTGGAACGCAGCGAGGCGACAAAAGCGCGCGCCGCCTCTCCGAAGCCAATGAAAGCAATCCTCATCGCGAGCCTCTCCCCGGTTCTTAGCCGCCGGCGCGATTGCAGCCAATAAGACGGGCTTCGTAGCGCCTGCCTTCAGCCACCGCAATCGCGACCGGCGCACAAGGAGTTACTTGACCGCGTCGAGCCTGCCATTGACCCATTCGGCATTGGTCTTGATGCCCCCGAGGGGGAAGAAGTGGACCTGCTTGATCAGGCCTTCCGGATGCTCTGCCTGCCAGGCGGCAAGCTCTGCGACCACGTCGTTGGGCTCGTAGGGGAGCATCAGCTTGGTCAGGTCCATGGCGCGTTTCTGCAGCACCTTGAGCGAGGGACCGACGCCGCAACTGATCGCGTATTTGATGAGCGTCTGCAGCTTTGCGGGCCCCGCGATGCCGACATGGATCGGGAGAGAGATGCCTGCATTTCGCAAGCGCTCGGCCCAGTCGACGATCGGCTTGGCGGCGAATGCAAACTGCGTGACGATGGCCATCTCTACGCCGGTCTCCTGCGCGAATGCCTGCTTCCAGGCAAGTGCTGCGTCGGCGATTGCCGATGAGCCGTCGGCGTCGATGTCCTTGTTGCCTTCAGGATGGCCTCCGACATGCAGGCGCTTTAGGCCGTGCTTCTGGAACAGCCCGGTCTCCATCATCTTCATGGAACTGTCGAAAGCGCCATAGGGTTGGGTGACGCCACCGGCCAGCAGCAGTGCCTGGTCGACGCCCGCTTCCTGGGTGTAGCGAACAAGCCACTCCTCGAGTTCGGCCGCATCCTTGATGATGCGCGCCGGAATATGCGGCATCGGCGCGAAACCCTCGTCGCGGAGCCGCTTGGCCGTCGCCACCATCTCCTCGATCGGCGTGCCTTCGATGTGCGCGACGTAGACCCGCGTGCCCTGCGGCAGGAGCGCGCGAAAATCCTCCACCTTGGCGGCGGTGCGCGGCATTACTTCAATCGAGAAACCGGAAAGAAAGTCTGCGATCAGGCGATCGTCGGTGGCGACGGTTTCCGTGCGCCCCTTGAGCAAGTTCAGCAAGGCCAATCCTCCCTTTGCCGATTGGTTGTGGACATAATGTATACATTATGCAGGAAGCTTGCAATCATCGCCCTGCGGAAAACGACGCCTTCCCCTCATTCTGCGGCAGATTCGGCGCATTTGGTGCAGCGGCACCACTTTACGCTCATTGCGACCGTGAATCCTGCATACATTCTCAAGGTGCTGCATACGAAAAGGCCGCGGCAGAACCGCGGCCTCATCCTGGCATGGTGCCGGCGAACCGGCGATCTCAGAAGCGTCAGGCGCCTTTCTTCGTGCGCCAGCTGTCGGCGTAGCTCTCGCGCGCCTGGCTTGCATAAGGGGTCGGCGAAACGCGCACGCGGATCTCCGTCTGCTTGTGCTTTTCGGTCGAAGTCTTGCCCGTGGTCTCGGGCTCGCCCCACAGCATCGTCAGCACGTCGCCTTCCTGGACGTCGGCATTGACGACGCCCAGCGAGAGCACGCAGCGCTCGTTCCAGGAATAGCCGTTGAACATCGACATGCCGACCATCTTGCCGTCGCGCATGACCATGTCGGCCGACGACGAGGCATAGTTCGGCTGCGGGAAGTCGATCCACTTGTAGGGCTCGCCCTTGTCGAAGGCCGAGGCGATGACCTTGAGCACATCGTCGCGGTTCCACTCGAAGGTGACCTTCTTGCGGTTGGTCTGGCCCTTCATTTTCTCGAGCGCCGCCTTGCCGACGAAGTCGTCCTTCTTCCAGCCGATATAGAAGTCGTAGCCGAGTTCGAACGGATTGACGTAGTAGTCCTCGATGTTGTCGGAAACGAAGCTGCCGCCGATCGCGCCGCTGGCCTCATAGCTGTCCGCTCCGAGCCATTCGCGATAGGCCTTGAGCATGCCGTCGCCGGTGTAGATGCCCGGCAGCGGAGACGGGATCCAGCCGGATTCCAGCGTGTTGGTCGAGTAGGCGCGGCTACCGCAGCGAACCAGATCGACGCCGGCTTCCTTGGCCGCTTCGAGGATGCACGACAGGATGTAGCTCTTGTCCTCGTAAGGACCCCAGATTTCGAGGCCTGGAGCACCGGACATGCCGTGGCGCAGCGCCTGCACCTTCTTGGAGCCGATATTGATCCAGTCGACGTGGAAGAACTTGATGTCCGGGATCGGGCCGCCGTTCATCTTCTCGAAGATCTTCGGCGCTTCCGGTCCCTGGATCTGGTAGCGGTAATGCGTGCGCAGGACGCGCTCGCCCTCGGGGCGGGACGGCGACCGGGGATCATGCTTGATGCGGACATTCCACTTGCCATAGGCGGCGCAGAACATCAGCCAGTTGGAGGTCGGCGCGCGGCCGACGAGGATGAACTTGTCCTCGCGCTCGCGGAAGATGATGTGATCGCCGATCACGTGCCCGGCAGGTGTAACCGGAACGAAGTGCTTGGCGCGGTTGAGGCCGAAATTCGAGAACGAATTGATGCCGTGATGGGAGAGGAACTTCTCCGCCTCGGGGCCCTCGACGATCAGCTCGTCCATGTGGTGGGACTGATCGAACAGCACCGCGGAATCACGCCAGGCGCGCTGCTCCTCGCGCCAGTTGGAAAATTCCGGCGCGACCACAGGGTATACATACATGCCTGTTTTTGAGTTGCGGAGCAGCTCAACGGGGTTACCGCTGCCCTGCAAAACGGCTTCCAGACTGGATTTTGTCACTATTCTTCCTCCCGGGTGGGTTCGTTGATGTATACAATCTCGCTCATACGGGCGACGAATGCAAGCGCGATATGCCGTCGCGCCATCTAATCCAGCGTCGGTAATGCGGGAGCGTCAGCTCGCCAGCAGAGCGAGGCCGGGCATCCGTGGGATGAGGCTGCGATCCTCGATCATGACGTAGTCGAGGTTTCGGCGCGCGCTTCGGGCGTGCTCCCTGGCGATCGCTTCCGCACGCGCGCCTTCCCGCGCGGCGATCGCAGCGACGAGTTCGCGATGCTGTTCCTGCGCGATGGTCAGCGACCGCCGAAAGGCGTCAATGTCGGCCTTGTCGGGGAGGAACGCCGACGGCGAGGCGAAGGGAAGCCGCGTCGCGCGATCTATCTCCCGCCGGATCGTCTCGCTGCCGGCCAGATCCGCAAGCTGCCGGTGAAACTTGGCGTTGAGCTCCGAGTAGCCGTCGAAGTCGACATCCTGCGGCGTGACGCCGAAACATTTGTCGAGCGCGGCAACCGTTGCGCGGATGCCTGTCAACGCCTCAGGGTCTGCGCCACGTTCGGCCGCCAGCCGTGCTGCGGTGCCTTCCAGCACCCCACGCAATTCGATCGCGTCGATGACATCGGCAAAACCGAAAGTGCGAACGATGAATCCTCCACCCCTTGCCCGGTCGAGCAGCCCCTCCTCCGCCAGGCGCGACATCGCTTCCCGGACCGGCGTGCGGGAGATGTTCAACGACTCCGCCATCGTCACTTCGAACAACCGCGTTCCGCCGGGGATTTCGCCGCTGACGATCTTCTCGCGCAGCTCGATGACCGCGCGCATCGCATGTGTCCTGCTGGAAGCCCGCTCCATACGTCCGACATCCTCCCGTGATCGGCATCCCAAGTATACATGTTTCGCTCCGATTACGCCATTCCGATGGGTATCGACGCCCGATCCAGCACCATGGGGCCGGAAAGCTGCGGCACTGAATACATTCCGGAATTGCCGGAAAGTTGATTGCCGTCATTTGGCCGCGAGCGTGCATCTGCCTCTTGGCGTGGCTGCAATCGATGTATACACTTTGCCTCAGGAGGCGCAGTTCCCGCGGATCGGTCGATCCATCAGGGGAGCGACTCGGCAACAAAGGGAGGATTTTGCATGTTGGGAAGAACAGCAGCCATTGCGGCGTTCGGACTGGGCTTGGCCTGGTCGACGAGCGCGCTTGCCCAGGAAACGGTTAAGATCGGCGTCATCCTGCCCTATTCGGGGCCGTTCGCCGATGCCGCAAATCAGCTTCAGGCCGGCATTGACCTCTATATCGCCAAGCATGGCGACGAGGTCGCCGGCAAGAAGATCGAGATCATCAAGAAGGATACTGGCGGCCCGGCGGCCGACGTCGCCCAGCGCATGGCGCAGGAACTCGTCGTGCGCGATGAGGTCGACATCATCGCAGGCTTTGCCCTGACGCCGGAAGCGCTTGGCGCGGCCCCCGTTGCCGACGAAGCGCAGAAACTGATGGTGGTGATGAACGCCGCCACCTCGGTGGTCACCGAGCAGTCGCCGTATATCGTGCGCACCTCGGTCACCATCCCGCAGCTCAACTATGCCTTCGGCAAGTGGGCGGTCGAGGAAGCCGGCATCAAGCAGGCCTATACGCTCGTATCGGATTACGGCCCGGGCCATGACGCCGAGAAGGCGTTCTCGTCGGGCTTCACCGAGGCGGGCGGCACGATCCTTGGATCGGATCGCACACCAGTCGCCAACCCCGACTTCTCCGCTTATGTGCAGCGCGTACGTGACGCCAACCCGGAGGCCGTCTACATCTTCGTGCCGGGCGGCGCACAGCCTGCCGCCATCGGCAAGGCGCTGGTGGATCGTGGCCTGGCACCGCCGGACACCAAGATCTTCGCGCAGGGCGAGCTCACCCACCCGGAAGCGCTGGAAAGCATGGGCGCGACGGCCAACGGCATCATCACCACCTTCCACTACACGCTGGAGCGTGACGATCCGTTGAACAAGGAATATGTCGACGCCTATCTCGCCGCCAACAATGGCCGCGCGCCGGACCTGTTCTCGATCGGCGGCTATGACGGCATGCACCTGATCTACGAGGCACTCAAGAAGACCAACGGCGACGCCTCGGGCGATGCCCTCGTCGAAGCCGCCAAGGGCATGTCGTGGGAAAGCCCGCGCGGACCGATGTCGATCGACCCCGAGACGCGCGACGTCGTGCAGACCGTCTACATCCGTGAAGTCCAGGATGTCGACGGCACGCTGCAGAACGTCATCATTCACGAGATCCCCGACGTGAAGGACCCGCTTCACTAGGAACCGGCAGGGGCGGCAGCGCCGCCCCTTCACCTTCGATCAGGCTTGGGGAACAGCGTTGCCCGGGCTTCTGAAGCCGCACCAACAGAGCAGGCGCGATCAGTCGCAATGAGCAGTATCGTCATCGTTCTCTTCGACGGATTTGCCTTCGGGATGCTGCTGTTCGTCCTGTCGGTCGGGCTTTCGGTCACGCTGGGGCTGATGAATTTCATCAATCTCGCCCATGGCGCTTTCGGCATGTTGGGCGGCTATGTCGCGGTGACCGTCATGCGGCAGCTCGGTTTTCCATTTCTCCTGGCGCTGCCGGCCGCCTTCCTCGCCGCAGCCTTGATCAGCATCGTTTTCGAGCGGACACTCTTTCGCAGGCTCTACGGCGCAACCGAGCTGAACCAGGTGTTGTTCACCATTGGCGTCGTGTTCGTCGCGGCTGCTGTCGCCACCTATGTCTTCGGCACCGTGCAGCAGGTGCTGCCGCTGCCGTCATGGCTGCGGGGTTCGGTGATGATCGCCGGCATGCCATTCGGAATCTACCGGATATTCCTGATCGTGGTCGCGCTGATCGTCACTGCCGTGCTGGTCTTCGGACTGGAGCGGACGCGGCTCGGCGCCCAGATTCGCGCGGCCGTCGACGACCAGCGCGTGGCACAGGGGCTGGGGCTTGATGTCAGCAGGATATTCGGCATCACCTTCGCGCTCGGCAGCGGACTGGCTGGACTGGGCGGCGCGCTTGCGGTGGAGATCGTCGGCCTCGATCCCTCCTTCGGTTTTCATTTCCTCGTCTACGTGCTGATCGTCGTGTCGGTGGGCGGCCTCGGCTCCATCACCGGTTCCTTCGTCGGTGCGGCACTTCTCGGCATCGGCGACGTGGCGGGCAAATATTTCGTGCCCGAGGCGGGATCGTTCCTGATCTACCTGCTGCTGGTGGCGATCTTGTTCGTGCGTCCTCTCGGCCTGTTCGGAAAGCGGTGAGCGGGATGAGCGACGTCACCATCGATCAAACCTCCGCGCGCGGCTGGCTCAAGCGGCAGAGCCGATGGAGCCCGTTCGAGATCGTTTTCTGGGCGGCGCTGCTGCTGCCGTTCTTCCTGTTTCCAACCTACCTGCCCCTGGCAAGCCAGGTGGCGATCGCGGCGCTCTTTGCGCTCTCCGTTGACCTCATCCTCGGCTATGCGGGCATCATCACGCTCGGCCATGCGATGTTCTTCGGGCTTGGCGCCTATGCTGCGGCCCTGCTCGGCCAGGCGGGTTGGGGCGAACCTTTGACGGGGCTGCTCCTCTCCGGCGCATTTGCGGGGCTGGTCGGCTATGCCGCGAGCTTCATCATCGTGCGCGTGCAACATCTGGCTCTGCTGATGATCACGCTCGGACTGGGGTTCCTGACGCTCGAGCTCGCCAACGCGATGAGCTGGCTGACCGGCGGTACCGACGGGCTCAGCATTCCCCGCACATGGCCGATATTCGGATATTTCCGGTTCGACCTGTGGGGCTACACGGCGTTCGGATATACGCTTGCGGTGCTCTTCATCTGCTTTCTCGCCAGCCGGAGGCTCGTCAACTCGTCGTTCGGACTGGCGTTGCGCGGGGTGCGCGAGAACATCAAGCGCATGCCGGCGATCGGTTCGGAATACCGCTCTCACCTGCAGAAGATTTACGTCATATCGGCGGCGATGGCGGGGCTCGCCGGCGCATTGCTCGTCCAGACCACCAGCACCGTGGCCCTCGACGTGCTCAGCTTCAACCGTTCAGCCGACGTCGTCGTGATGTTGATCCTCGGCGGCACGGGCCGGCTGTACGGCGCGATCGTCGGCTCGATCATCTTCCTCCTGGCGCGTGACCAGCTCTCCGGCATCAACCCGCAATACTGGTACTTCTGGATCGGCATCCTGCTGATGTTCGTGGTGCTTTTCATGCCCAAGGGCGTGCTGGGTTTCCTCGCGCGCATCACCGGCGGGCGTGATCGATGAGCGACACCAACGACGCAGTCCTGCGCACGGAGGCGCTAACCAAGAGCTTCGGCAAGCTCGAAGTGACGCAATCGGTGTCGCTGGCCCTGCCACGCGGTTGCCGCCATGCGCTGATCGGGCCCAATGGCGCGGGCAAGACCACCCTCATCAACCTGATGACGGGTCAACTGAAACCCGATTCCGGCCGCATTTTCCTTGAGGGCGACGACATCACCGGCAAGCCTGCCGCCGCCCGCGTTCGGCAGGGGCTGACGCGCACGTTCCAGATCAACACCCTGTTTCCGGAGCTCACGCCGCTCGAAGCAGTGACGCTGGCGGTGTGCGAACGCGAAGGCAAGACCGGCCAGTTCTGGCGCCCCCTCGCCTCGCATGATGACGCGATTGAGGAAAGCCTTGCGATCCTGTCGCAGCTCGGCCTCGCGGATGCCGCAACGCGCCGCACGCGGACACTGGCCTACGGCCAGCAGCGGCTTCTGGAGATCGCGCTCGCGCTTGCGACACGGCCGAAGGTTCTGCTGCTCGACGAGCCCGCAGCCGGCGTACCGAAGGACGAAAGCGCCGCCCTGTTCGAGGTGATCGCAGCACTCCCCGCCGACATCTCCGTGCTGTTCATCGAACACGACATGGACATCGTCTTCCGATTCGCAACGCGGATCATCGTGCTCGTCGCCGGTGGCGTGCTGCTGGAGGCCGAGCCGGACGTGGTGCGCAGCGATCCGCGCGTGCGCGAAGTCTATCTGGGCAAGGGCCATGACTGAACCGCTGCTCGAACTGCAGGACGTGCGCGCCGGCTATGGCGAAGCCGTGGTGCTGGATGGTGTGTCCCTCTCCCTGCCGGAGGGCGGCAGCCTGGCGCTTCTGGGCCGCAACGGCGTCGGCAAGACGACGCTGCTGCTGACAGTAATGGGATTCGTCGGATTGGCGCGCGGCGCGGTCCGGTTGAAGGGCCAGGATATCTCGCGGCTCCAGCCGCACAAGCGCGCGCGGCTCGGCATCGGCTGGGTGCCGCAGGAGCGCGACATCTTTCCGTCGCTGACGGTGGAAGAGAACCTGACGGTCGCGGCGAAGCCGGGACGGTGGGACGTGGATTCCGTCTACGGCCTGTTTCCGCGATTGAAGGAGCGGCGCGGCAACATGGGCAACCAGCTTTCCGGCGGCGAGCAGCAGATGCTCACCATCGCGCGAACGCTGATGACCAATCCTTCGGTGCTGCTCCTCGACGAACCGCTCGAAGGCCTCGCGCCGATCATCGTCGAGGAACTGACCGCCGCCGTGCGCAAGATGTCACAGGACGAAGGCATGGCCCTCGTGCTGGTCGAGCAGCATGCCGAAGTGGCGCTGCGGCTTACCCGGGACGCGGTGATCATCGAACGTGGCATGATCGCCCACCGCGCGCCCTCGGCGGACCTGCTGGACGACCAGGCAACGCTTGAGCGCTATCTCGGGCTCAAACTCGGTTAGGTCGGGCTGCTCCGAACCGAAGAGGTCCGCCACCTGAGTTAATATAAACCCGACGCAGGATATGCGTCGGGTCTGATGCGGTTTAGCATGCGCAACCGATATAGGGGGAGAACATTGCCCTGCCCCTAGCTTGCCTATAGCTGATACCAGATGCCGTCGGCGATCAGCGGCGCGATATTCTCGACGTTCTCCTCGCTTTCGGAGAAGACCGCGAGCAGCCAGTCATAGGTGGCGCCATTCTCCAGCGCCTCTTGCCAGAAGGCAAAGCCGTCGTCTTCGAATTCGCGACCGAGAATGTTCTCGTAAAGCAATTCGATGAAGCTCAGATTCTCCACCCCATTTCCATAGAGACTCTCGAACTCATCGGACTGGATGAATGATTGCGCGAGACCCAGCAGATCGATTTCTCCATCGTCAAGACGCTCGATCCAGAAGCCCAGGCCCGCCTCATCGGCCTCGCGACCGAAGGCCGCTTGGTAGAGGCGGAAGGCCAGGCCCGGTTCGGCCTCAACGTCGAGCGCCAGGACGCCGTCATCGAAGTGAAGGCGCTCGATCGACTGGAGAGTGTCTGCGGCTCCAGTGCCCTTGATGGTGAAACTGCCGTCCTCGTTGCGGGTGACCGTGAAATCCTCGCGAGAACCGGAGAGCGAGACTGCGTCGATGGCGTCATCCTCACCAACGAATGTCTCAGCCTCGTCCGTCGCCACAGCCTGCCCATCATCGTCGGTATGCACGATGTTTGGCTCAGGTTCCGGCTTGGGCTTAGGCTTCGAGCCACCGCCGCCGGTCGATGGTTTAGCTACGGTGAAGTTCAGGTCCGTTGCGCTGCTGATGCCTGCAAAAGCGTTGCCGTTGGCATCCTCAAGAACGCCCGACGCGATCTCGATATAATAATTGGCATCCGGCTTCAGATTGTCGGTTGGATTGATCGTGACCGTTTTGCCGTCGATCGTAACCTGACTTTCGCCAACAGCAATTGTCCGAGAATCGCTCGGATCATCTACATTGACAATGACGATATCTCCGCTGCCGGCGACCATGTCTTCGTCGAAGGTCAACACAATGTTGGCGTCGGCGGCAAATCCGGTTGCATCGTCTGCCGGCGTGTTGCTTACGAGCGTCGGCGCAGTGGTGTCTGGCGAAGGTGCGACCGACACAGCGGCGAACGCGTCCGAATCGAAGTAAAATGGTCCTCCACTGTTGTCCATGTACTCCAATTTGATGCCGTAAACGTCTTCAAAATTGAGTTCTAGTATTTGAGATGAAAACGCACTATTTACATCAACATTCTCAGTAAATAGACCAACCATACTACCTGTGGTATTTCCGTTTGAATCCAATCGCCATACAAAAATATAGTCGCTCGTATCTCCGGTATCCGCAACTACAAGAGACCCGATGTCGAACGGCGTATTTTCGTCAGACGTGATTGTGATATTATAATATGTAGCGGTTTGCTTGATGGCGGAGAAATACACCCCGCTGAAACCATTTATGTTTCCGTCGTTGTCCGCAACGGACCCTCCCTCAAACACCGTCACGTCAACTTCAGAAAGAGATTGAGTTGAGTCACCCAACTCAATGGAAATACTAACGTTAGTCGCCACGACTACCCCCGTCTACAACCTGCCCGAGCATGAGCACCGCAGTCGTAGGCGGAGTTTATGAAAGCGAAGTTACTGACTTAAGTGCTCTTGATTTACGCAACGGCAAGAACGTCCGCACGGCAACCAAGATATTAGGGAGTCGAACATTAGCTCTTCACGCTGCAAACCGCTCTGCGTCGGCGCCGTAATAGTTGATGTAGCGCGAGGAGATGGTTTCGACCGGCAGCACGATCAGCACGTCGGTGGTGCCGAAATCCAGGTCGACGACACAGCCGTCTCCTACCTTTGCGCCGAGCCGCAGATACCCCTTGATGAGCGGCGGCATGGCAGCCAGCGCGGCGCGGGCATTGATGGCTTCCACCGGCATCAGGTCCATCGGCTGGAAGCGCCGCGCGACGGCCGCGACATGCCAATCGCCGTCCGCGCGGCAGTTGTGGGCCAGGAACGACAAGGCTTCCGCATGCGCCGCCGGCACCGTTCCCGGGAATGAGGCACAGCCGGTCATCACACCGATGCCATGGTGGTTCACATAGGCCCAGATGCCTTGCCACAACAGCTCGATCGTCCGCTTGGAGCGGTATTGCGGCAGCACGCAGGAACGCCCCAGCTCGAGAAAGCTGAGATGTGGATGACGCGCGACCAGCGTCTCGAGGTCAAACTCGTCACTCGAATAGAAGCCGTCGGCGGCACGTGCGGACTCCTGCCGCAACAAGCGGTAGGTGCCGACGATGCGGGCATGGTCCGGCCCGTCTATCGTGCTGTCCAGCACCAGGAGATGATCACAGACGTCGTCGAAGCGGTCGGCATCGCGCCTGTCCTGCAGACCCGCCGCATGGGCGCGCGCGCCAAGTTCCTCGTGGAAGACGCGGTATCGTATCGCCTGGGCAGCCTCGACCTCGCCCGAATCACGCGCAAGGCGAACCTGCAAGGTGCCAATGCGCCCCAGAAGCCTGCCGTCCCGCAAGGCCGCCTCGACAGGGTGCCCGAGCGGGTGATTGAGAGGGGATTTTTCCATCATGACATCACGCATGACCGAATCTCCTTCCTGCGGCTATCAGTCCAGGTTCGATCTACGCCCGGACTGCAACAGGACTATGACCAGATTCGGATGGTAGAGCGTTTGGCGCCCGTAGGAAACGCCCCGGTTCCGCAAATCAGCCGCAAATATTGCCGGCTAATCACCGCGCTTCAAGCCGTGACTTGTCCCTCGACGGCCTCGATCATGCGTTGCGGATCGACAGGCTTGGTCAGGAAGCCGGTGGCGCCATGGGCAATCACGCCGTGGCGCGTCGTTTCCTGGCTGTCGGCTGAAAGCACGAGGATCGGAACCGGCGAAATGCCCTTGGCATCCTCATGCTTGCGGATGTGGGCGATCGCGTCGAGTCCGTCCATCACCGGCATATGCAGGTCCATGAGCACGACGTCGAAGCGATGCGCTCCGCCGCCAGCGGTAAGCGCTTCCACGGCCGCGCGGCCGTTGCGCACGACTTCGACCATGTGGCCGGCCTTCTCGAGCGTGGCGCGGGCGAGCAGCGCGTTGATCTCGTTGTCTTCGGCGACGAGGACGCTGAGACCAGAGTCGGACCCCTGTTGCGCCCCGATATCCGATGACATGCCGGTGAGCCCCGCCGTCGAAGGCGGCACCGACAGCAACACCCGCACAAGCGTTTCGCCGCGAACGGGTCGCGCGAGGAACGTGTTGTAGCCGACTGCACGGTATTCGGCGAGCTGGCCCCGATCGGTCGGCGCGATGAGCGTGATCGCCTCGGCGCCGTCGAAACCCGCGCTGCGCAAACGCTTGAGCACGCGTCCGTCGGCGCGCTCCAACCCGGCATCGACGAGAACGACGTCGAACTGCGCATCCGCGCGGGCGCGGAGCGCGGCGGCCTCCTCGACGGTGCAAGCCGTCGCCGCGATGCCACCATGAGCCGTGATGATATGTGCCAGCGCGTCGGCTTCGACGCTGTTGCTCGATATGATCATCGCATGGCGACCGGCGAGCGCGTCGGCAGCGCCGATCGACGAGTCCGCGGCGTCAATGGCGGGAATGCGCACGGTGAAGGCACTGCCCTTGCCGATGGCGCCTGCAACCGAAATCTCGCCATCCATGGCCTTGACGATGCGCCGCGAGATGGAGAGGCCCAGGCCCGCGCCGCCGTGGCGGCGGGTCGAGGTGCCGTCGGCCTGTTCGAATTCCTCGAAGATGCGCGCCCGGTCTTCTTCGCGAAGGCCGGGGCCGGTGTCGGTGACCGTGATGCGGATGGAA
The DNA here is from genome assembly GCF_039839275.1 of Mesorhizobium sp. CAU 1741. Lineage (NCBI taxonomy): Bacteria > Pseudomonadati > Pseudomonadota > Alphaproteobacteria > Hyphomicrobiales > Phyllobacteriaceae > Mesorhizobium > Mesorhizobium sp. CAU 1741. The sequence continues at coordinate 879,626 of NZ_JBDOQP010000002.1, forward strand.
CGGGCGCCGGGTTCCCCATCCATGTCGACGCCGACGATCACGCCGCCGGCTTCGGTGAACTTGACGGCGTTGCCGACGATGTTCAGCAACACCTGCCGCAGCCTGCCGGGATCTGCCGATACCAGTTCGGGAACCTGCGGCGCGATATGGCAGCCGAGCCCGATGGATTTCGCATAGGCGCGCGGCGCCAGCAGCTCGACGACATTCTCCACCAGTTCGCGCAGGCTTATCTGCTGCGGCTCGAGCTGGAAGCGGCCGACCTCGATCTTCGAGTAGTCGAGCAGGTCTTCGATCAACGCCAGCAGGGCTGATGCCGATGTCGACACCGCGGCGACGTAGGTCTGTTGCTCCGGCGTCAGCCGCGTATCGGCCAAAAGCTTGGCCATGCCCATGATGCCGTTCATCGGCGTGCGGATTTCGTGGCTGACGGTGGCAAGGAAGCGCGACTTGGCCTGGTTCGCCGATTCCGCGCGCTCGCGCGCGTTGATCAATGCCGTCTCGGCGTGTTTGCGCGCGGTGATGTCGCGCGCGACCGCGCGATGCGACACGGCATTGTTCTGCTTGTCGCGAACCGACAACTCGATCCACGAGAACCAGCGCACGCCGTCGCTGCCCCGCAGGGCGACATCCGTCGAGGACAGGCACTCACCGCTGGAGAAGGCACTGTCTGGCACGACGCCAATGTCGATGCCGAGTTCCGCCAGGCTCTTGCCCACCAGCTCATCCGGCGTGGCGCCGACCAGATCTGCCAGCACGCGATTGACGTAGACGATGCGGCCGGCACGATCCCGATGGACGACGACGTCGCCGAGCGCATTGATCAGCCCCTGGAAGCGCTCCTCGCTCTCTTCGAGCTCCCACATGCGATCGGCAAGGCGTTCGATCTCTTCACGGCTGCTACGCACGTTGTCCTCGAGCCGGGAGGTGAGCTGCCATTCCTTGCGCATGTCGCGCACCTGAAAGGCGAGAACCACCATGCTCATCGCCACAAGACCGCCGGTGACGAACAGGGATGACCCGGTGAGATACGCCACGCCCGCCAGCGCCAGCAGCGCGGCGACGAGAGCAGGACGCGCCAGCGGAACCCGCCAGCCAGACGTCAGATCGGGCGCGAGTGGAGGAGGCGCGCCGACATGCATACGCCGACGCGCAGCAGGCAGCGCGGCGTCGCGCCCTGCGCCGGCTTCTGCCGCCGTGTCGAAGTGATCGAGGTCCACCGTCATGACCGCACGGTAACAGCGAACGGTTAGGGAAGCTTTCGGCCTGTCGCTACAATTTTAGCAAGGCCGTGCCGTCAATCCCTACCCATGTCGACGACCAGGCGGCCGCGCACCTTGCCCTCGACGATGTCGTGGGCCGCGTTGATGATACCGGAGAACGGCATCACCGTGGACAGCGCGGTGAGCTTGTCGTGGTCGAGATCGCGGGTGATGCGACGCCAGGCTTCGAGCCTGATCTCCCGTGGCGCCATGACCGAATCGATGCCGAGCAGCGAGACGCCGCGCAGGATAAACGGGGCGACGCTGCCGGGAAGGTCCATGCCTCCCGCAAGGCCACAGGCGGCGACGGCGCCGCCATAGGCGGTCATTGACAGCACGTTGGCCAGCGTGTGGCTGCCGACGGTATCGACTGCGCCGGCCCACCGCTCCTTGCCGAGCGGGCGGCCCGGCTGCTCCAGTTCGGCGCGCTCGATGACTTCATTGGCACCAAGTTCGAGCAGGAAGTCGGCATGCGTCGGGCGCCCCGTGGAGGCAATGACGTGGTAGCCGAGCTTCGACAGGATCGAGATGGCCACCGATCCGACACCGCCGGCGGCGCCCGTGACGACGACGGGCCCGCGCTCCGGCGCAATGCCATGGCGTTCCAGCGCCATGACGCACAGCATCGCTGTGTAGCCGGCGGTGCCGACGGCCATCGCGTCGACCGGCGTCATCGACTGCGGCAAGGGCAACAGCCATTCTCCCTTGACCCGCGCGCGTCCCGCATAGGCGCCATGGTGGGTTTCGCCGACACCCCAGCCATTGAGGATGACGCGATCGCCTTCCTTCCAATCGGGATGTTGCGAGGTGACCACGGTTCCTGAGAGGTCGATGCCGGGAATAAGCGGCCAGCGCCGCACAACGGGCCCCGCACCGGTGATCGCCAGGCCGTCCTTGTAATTGACCGTGGTTGCTTCCACCGCGACGGTGACGTCGCCGTCCATCAGGTCGCCATCGCTCAACTCGACGACATCGACGGATTGTTTCTTGTCGTCGTCGCGCGAGACGAGGATTGCCTTGAACGTGTCGGTCATCGGTATCTCCCTGTCGGTTGGCAACGTCGTGCCGCAAGATTGCGGCTGGCCGGAGGCAAGGTCAATCGCGACGATCGGCCTCTTCCTCGCCGCGCCCGCGCCACCAGCCGAGGAATTCCTCGAAGATCACCAGCGCCGCGCCCATGGATATGAAGGCATCGGCGAGATTGAAGATGGCGAACGACCAGCCGGGCAGGTGGAAAAGCACATAGTCGACGACATAGCCGAGCCAGACCCGGTCGATCAGGTTGCCGATCGCCCCGCCGACGATCAGCGCGAAGCCCAGCCTGGCAAAGACCTGCCCAGGCTCCGTGCGGGCGGCGATCCACGAAACGAAGACGATGATGCCGATGGTGAGAACGGCCAGACCGACGCTGCCGATGTTGGAAAACATCGAAAATGCAATGCCGGTATTGTGTGCCCGATAAAGCGCCAGGAACGGCAGAACGTCGACCTGCTCATGCATGGCGAGGCGTGTTTCGACCGCGTACTTGATCGCCTGGTCGATCAGCACCGACAGCACCGCGATCACGCCGTAGACGGTCCAGCCCCTCACTGTTCTTCTCTCCCGACGCTCGGCAGCGCATGGCGGCGCATTTCATAAAGGGCAACGCCGGTGGCCACCGCAAGGTTCAGCGAGTCCGCGCGGCCGGCCTGCGGAATTCGGATCAGCGCGTCGCAGGCATCGGCAAGCGCGTCCGGCAGGCCCTGCTGCTCGTTTCCCATGACCAGCACGACGGCTCCGCGCGCATAGTCCACGGTGCGATAATCGACCGAGCCCTTGAGGTGGGTGCCGATGAAGCGCGCATCGGTCGTCTTGCGCCATGCCAGGAAGGCGTCGACGCCCGCCTTGGCGACCGGAACCGCAAAGACGGATCCCATGGTGGCACGTACGGTCTCGACCGAGAACGGATCGGTTGTATCGCCGACAAGGATGACACCCTTGGCGCCAACGGCGTCCACGGTGCGCAGGATCGTCCCCAGATTGCCGGGGTCCCGCACGCGATCGAGCGCCACCCAGAGGTCGCCATCCGCGGGCCTGATCTGCTTGAGGGTCGTCCAGCGCTGTTCGAACACGCCGAGCACCATCTGCGGATTATCGCGCCGGGTGATCGCGCCAAGCACTTTTTCCGACACTTCCAGAACCAGCGCGCCGGCAGCCACAGCGCGGGCCGCCACTTTCTCGACCGCCTGGTTGCCACGCTGCGACTTGCCGAAAACGAGGGTCCTGATTGTCCAGCCGAGATCGAGCGCGTCTATCACCAGCTTGAGTCCCTCGGCCATGAAGGCGTTCTGCTGGTCGCGGAACTTCTTCATCGCCAGCGCGCGGATGTCCTTGACGATCGGGTTGGTGAGGCTGGTGATCTCCTTCACCTGCCCGACGCGCCTGTTCTCACCGGTGCTCATTGCGCCACCCAGCGTGAATAGAGCGACGTGGACAGCGCCCGGCCCGCTGACTTCTCGCGGATGATCAGTTCGCCGGATTCGATGCGTCCGCCCATGCCGGCAAAGGTGTCACGCATCAGCGCGTGGATGGCGAAGAACGACGCGCGGATCGAATACGCCGTCAGCACCACCGCCAGCGGTTTTGGCGTCAGGATTTCTCGGCAGATGTCGGCCATGGCGGGCAGATGTTCGAAAAGCTGCCAGACCTCGCCCTTGGGACCGCGTCCATAGGCGGGCGGATCGAAGAGTATGATGTCATAGCGGCTGCCACGCCGCTCCTCCCGCTCGACGAACTTCATGGCATCCTCGCAGATCCAGCGGATCGGCTTATCGCCCAGCCTGGCAAGCTCCTGGTTCTCGCGGGCCCAGCCGATCGCCTTCTTCGAGGCGTCGACATGCGTCACCTCCGCACCGGCGCGCGCCGCCGCAAGCGAGGCAAGCCCGGTATATCCGAACAGGTTCAGCACCTTCACCGGGCGTCCGGCATCGCGGATCGTCTGCTCCATGTGACGCCAGTGTGAGCCCTGCTCGGGAAACACCCCGACATGGCGGAAGGAGGTGAAACGGCCGAGATAGTCGATGCCGTCATGCTTCATCGGCCAGGTCTCGCCCAGCGGCTGCCCGGGAAAGCGCCAGCGCCCGATGCCTTCCTCGTCGGTATCGCCGGTGAAGACGGCGTCGGCGTTCAACCACTCCTTTTCGGGCAGCGCAGGCTGCCAGATCGCCTGGCCCTCGGGCCGCTCGATGCGGTAGGGGCCGTATTGCTCGAGTTTGCGGCCATTGCCGGAATCGAGCAGCGCGTAGTCGACCGATGGCTCGACTTCGAGGATCAGCGGCAGATTCTCGGCCGGTAGCGCGCCCTGACGCCGCACCAGCACACGCGGCTCGGCAGCAGGGCCTGCCGGCGCATGGCGGGTCTGCGTTCGGTCGCGACGCTTGTCACGCGGGGCTTTCAAGACGATTGCTGGCTCCGTGGGATTGCGCCGCTTTTGACACAGGCGCGTTGCGAGCGCAACGCGCCGGGTCAGGCGCTAGGCTTCTGCAGCGCCGTGCCGGTCGGACCGGCAGGTCGAGCCTGCGCTGGGGCAGTTTCGACCGGGCGCTGCCTGGCGAGCTTGCGATAGCGTCCCTGCCGGAACCATGTCGCCATGCTGCCGATCACCAGCCCCAGCGCCAGCGCGGCAAAGAGATAAATGAACAGCGGCAAAGTCGTTGTGAGCCCGGGATTGCCGGGATTGAACGGGTCGAAGGTGAACGCGACCGGCGCACGGTTTGCGACCGCGAGCGCGATCAGCACGATAGCCAGCGGAATGAAGACCGCGACGGTCAAGACGCGATTCATCATGTCGAACTCCTGCGTCGCAAGGTGGGGTGAAGCATCACTTGTCGTCGGCGTTCAGGCGCTCGCGCAATTCCTTGCCGGTCTTGAAGAAGGGCACCCATTTCTCCTCGACCTCGACCGACTCGCCCGTGCGCGGGTTGCGCCCGATGCGCGCGGGACGATTCTTCACCGAGAAGGCACCGAACCCGCGCAATTCGACGCGATTTCCGGTTGCAAGCGCATCGGTGATCTCCTCGAAGATCGCGTTGACGATATTCTCGACGTCGCGCAGGAATAGATGCGGGTTGCGGTTGGCGATGCTCTGGACGAGCTCGGACTTGATCATCACACATGCTCCCTGCCGAAGGCCTTTTGTTATGCTTGTGTTTTTGCTTGTGTTTTCATTCCCCTAAAGCCCCGCTGGAAGGTTGCCAGAGCGACAGCAACCCGTCAAGGAAGATGCGGTCGGCGCCAATGGCGCGAGCTAGGTCCGGGCTGAGCGCGTCGATGCCGAGCAGCCTGGCAACGGCCTGTGCCAGCGACAACGAACCGAACATGCCATTGCTTTCGGCCTTCCACTCGATGACGGCCAGGTCAGCATCGACGCCCTTGGAGGCAAGCCATTCGATCGCCACCTCTTCGCCGCCCAGCCCATCGACCAGCTTGCGATCGAGCGCCTGACGCCCGGTGAAGATGGAACCGTCCGCCACCGCCAGTACTTCGGCACGGCTCAGCGGCCGCCGTTCCTCAACGAGCCCGACGAACCAGTCGTAGCTGTCCATGACGAGCGCGCGCAGCATGGCGCGTTCTTCTTCGGTCGTCGGCGTGAAGGGAGACGGTTCGGCTTTCAGCGGCGACGACTTCACGCCTTCCAGCCTGACGCCGATCTTGTCCATCAGCGCGGTAACGTCGGGAAACTGCACCAGAACGCCAATGGAGCCGACGATGGAAGACTGCCGCGCGACGATGTGGTCGGCCGCACTGGCGATCATGTAACCGGCGGACGCCGCCAGGGTGCCCACCTGCGCGACCACGGGCTTGTCAGCCGCGATCTTGCGCACCGCCTCGTAGATCGCCTCGCCGCCCGCCGTCGTTCCGCCCGGGGAATCGATCGTCAGGATCAGGCCCCGAACGCGCGGTGATTCCGCGATCCGTTCGAGGCGATCGAGAAGTTCCTCGTCCTCGGTGATCGTGCCTTCTATGCGGACCTTGGCGATGTGGTCGGCCGCACCGCCGCCAAAGGGCCCGCCCATCGCCCAAGAGGCTGCCGCAGCAACTGCCAGCACGACCACCAGCAGCGCAACCACGCGCCAGAAGGTGAGCTTGCGCCGCAATCGCCTGCGGTCGATGATGTCGTCAGCTCGGTTCGTCATGGCGCGCCTCTCTCGTGGTCCGCCCCCAATTTCGTTCAGCCTTTTAGTCCAGACGATGGGGCGGTTGGAAGGGGGCGCGTGGCGCGGCACTGTGTCCGCCTGCGACCAATTCCAAGGCCTGGCACCTGCCCGGCGCTCACGGGGCCTGTTCCTTTATCCAAAAATTACCATATTGGAGTGTAAATCGCAGTGCCATCGTCCAGTAACGATTGATCGAAACCAGCGACGATGGCGTATTTGGCCGGCTTGCCATCTGGCGTGAAGACCGGTTTCGCAGCATAAGAGGCGGATGACTCGATTGGCAGCCCACAGCCTTGCGGATAATCGGAAGATCGGACAGGTCCCGGCGGACCCATCCGGGTCTGGCCGCGCGGATGCCGCCTTCAGGAGCGCCCACCGGCACTCGACGCGCGTGCGCGTGCTAAAATTCATGCTGCCGCTGGCCGCGCTGCTCATCGTTTGCGGCTTCATTGCACGCTCCTGGCTTTCCGTGCCAGACGGGGTTTCGGTCAATCTGGCCGGGACCGCGATCGAAAACGGGCGCCTGGTGATGTCCGACCCGAAACTCGACGGTTTCACCCGTGAGAACCGCGCCTATACGATGACCGCTGTGAAGGCTATCCAGGATATCGGTGATGCCAGCAGGATCGACCTCGAAGGCATCAAGGCCAAACTTCCTTTCAACGAAGCCAACTGGCTGACTGTCGATGCGGCGACCGGGCTCTACGACCGCGACGCCGACACGCTGAACCTGGGCAAGGCGATCTCGGTGTTCACCGACAATGGCGTCAAGGCAAACCTGACGTCGGCAACCGTCGACATCGGCTCTGGGCATATCACGAGCAACGAGCCCGTCGACATCGCGCTCGACGGAGCAAGGCTCGCCGCCGATTCCATGACGATCAAGGACAATGGCGCGGTCGTGATCTTCGAACGCCGCGTGCGCATGGAGATCGATCCGAAGCGCATGCAGACCGCCGCAAACGAGGGGAATTCGACAAATGAGAATTGATTCCCCCCGCCTGGCATTGGCCGCCATGGCCCTGGCGCTGCTGTCATTGGCGCCGGTTGCGGCCCAGGAAGGCTCGCGCATGACCGGCCTGAAGCTCGATGGAGACCAGCCCATCCAGATCGAGAGCGACCAGCTCGAAGTTCGCGAAGCCGACAGCGTTGCCGTCTTCACCGGCAACGTCTCCGTCGTCCAGGGCCCGACACTGATGCGCTCGGGCAAGATGACGGTGTTTTATGCCAACAATGGCGGTTCGGCGACGACCGGCTCCGCCGACATCGACAGGCTCGAGGTCGAGGGCAAGGTCTATGTCCGCTCGCAGAACCAGGTCGCGACCGGCGAACGCGGAAGCTTCGACATGAAGACGGAAACGCTCGTGCTGACCGGCAGCGAGGTCGTTCTGTCGGAAGGCGACAATGTCGTGGTCGGCTGCAAGCTGACGGTGCGCATGGCGACGGGCCAGGCGCAGCTCGACGGCTGCGGCGGCACCTCCACCGGCGGCGGACGTGTGCGAATGCTGCTCAAGCCGGGATCGCAGGACAGATAGTGCCAGCGCCAGCTTTTCTGAAAAGGCTCGTCGGCCGCGACGGCGCCTCCGCGCCGGTTGCGCGTGCCGATCGCGAGCGCTTCAAGGGCACGATGATCGCGCGCGGGCTGACCAAGAGCTACAAGGGTCGCCAGGTCGTCAGCGGCGTGTCGTTCGGCGTGCGCGCGGGTGAGGCGGTCGGCCTTCTCGGCCCCAATGGCGCCGGCAAGACGACTTGCTTCTACATGGTCACCGGCCTCGTCCCGGTCGATCAGGGTTCCATCGAAATCGACGGCTACGACGTCACCGGCATGCCGATGTACCGTCGCGCCCGGCTCGGCATCGGCTATCTGCCACAGGAAGCGTCGATCTTTCGCGGGCTGTCGGTGGAGAACAACATCCGCGCCATCCTCGAAGTGGTCGAGAAAAGCCGCAAGGCGCGAGAACGCCGGCTGGACGAGCTGCTGGAGGAATTCCACATCGCGCATCTGCGCAAGTCGGCGGCGATCGCGCTTTCCGGCGGCGAGCGGCGGCGGCTTGAGATCGCCCGTGCGCTGGCGTCCAATCCGGCCTTCATGCTGCTCGACGAACCGTTCGCGGGCGTCGACCCCATTGCCGTGGCCGACATCCAGCAACTCGTGCGCCACCTCACCGCGCGCGGCATCGGCGTGCTGATCACGGACCACAATGTGCGTGAGACGCTCGGCATGGTGGAGCGCGCCTACATCATCCATGCCGGCCAGGTTCTGACCCATGGACTGCCGTCGGAGATCGTCGTCAACCCCGATGTGCGACGCCTCTATCTCGGCGAGCAATTTACGCTTTAGGCACCATGAAGGCGCTTTACGTGTCTGGTGCAGGCCAAATTGGCCCGAATCTTGGCTGCCGCCTCTCCAGATTAACGATTTTTACCCCTGCCGTGCTTGACAAGCAAAAGCCGGGCCAGTTTGATCCCGGCCGAGGATAGGGGCTTGTCACGGTCGCCCGGCGCTGCGCCGCGAGACCGAGATGGCCCGGGTGGGAGAGGTATGGCCACGTCCCGGATGGGGGCGCCGGCCAGGGGGTAGAGTTCGCTTATGGCACTCAGCGCCAAACTGCAGTTGCGTCAGTCGCAGTCGCTGGTGATGACACCCCAGTTGATGCAGTCGATCCGATTGCTTCAGCTCACCCATGTCGAGCTCGAACGTTTCATCGAGGACGAAATCGAGAAGAACCCCCTGCTCGAACGGGCGGAATCCCAAGGCGAGGACGGACCGGAACCCGAAGCCGCCATTCATGGCGACGAGGCACCAGGATCGCGGCTGGAGGGCATGTTCGAGGCTGGCGACACCAGCGCGGCGACGATGTCGGAGCGTCTCGACACCTCGATGGAGAATGTTTTCCCGGACGACCCCGGCACCGCTGACCGGCTCGGTCCGGACCTCGCCTCCCAATGGAAGTCGGCGGCGAACCAGGGGGGAAGCGGCGAGGGTTTCGACCTCGAAGACATCGTCTCGGCGTGTATCACGCTTTCCGATCACGTCACCGAGCAGGTCGCCTTCGGCGTCCGCGACCCCGATGACCGGGCGATCGCGCGGGTGCTGGCCGAGACACTCGACGAGACGGGTTACATGCGCGGCGATACGGCGGAAATCGCCGATCGGCTCGGCGTGCCGGAGGAGCGGATCACCGAAGTGCTTGCCGTCTGCCAGACCTTCGATCCGCCCGGCCTTTTTGCGCGCGACCTCGCGGAATGCCTTTCGCTGCAGCTTCAGGCGCGCGATCGCTTCGATCCGGCGATGCAGGCGATGATCGCAAACCTCGAGCTGCTGGCGCGGCGTGACTTCGCCCAACTGCGCCGGCTGTGCCGCGTCGATGACGAGGACCTGCTCGAAATGATGGCTGAAATCCGTACCCTCGACCCGCGCCCGGGTCTGGCCTTCACCGCAGGGACGGCCGACACCATCGTGCCCGACGTGATCGTCAGGGCCGCGGGTGACGGAAGCTGGGCGATCGAGCTGAACCCCGATGCGCTCCCGCGCGTTCTCGTCAACCAGGACTACTTCACCACCGTTTCCAAGCACACGGCGAACCAGTCCGAGAAAGACTTCCTCGCCGAGTGCCTGCAGAGCGCCAACTGGCTGACCCGCAGCCTCGACCAGCGGGCACGCACGATCCTCAAGGTGGCCGGAGAGATCGTGCGCCAGCAGGACGCGTTCCTGCTTCATGGGATACGGCAGTTGCGGCCGCTCAACCTGCGCATGGTCGCCGAGGCGATCGGCATGCATGAATCGACGGTCAGCCGCGTCACGGCCAACAAATACATGATGACGCCGCGCGGCGTGTTCGAACTGCGCTATTTCTTCTCCGTGGCGATCGCATCGGCGGAGGGCGGTGATGCGCATTCATCCGAAGCGGTGCGCGACCGTATCCGCGAGCTCATCGAAGCGGAGAAGCCGCTCGACGTCCTGTCAGACGACGCCATTGTGGATATCCTGAGGAGAACCGGCATCGACATCGCCCGCCGGACGGTTGCCAAGTACCGGGAAGGCATGAACATTCCGTCGTCCGTGCAGCGCCGGCGCGAGAAGCGTGCGATGGCCGGGGCTGGCGCCTGACGTGGTATGGGCAAGCCTAGCGCGACACGGCCTGGGCAGCCTTCATTGACAATCGAGAGGGAAGTGACTAGAAGCCCGCCCGCAAGTGGTGGGCCGCTGACGGACGCCATCCAACGAAGGTCTCAGATGGCGCGGGTGCTCGAAGAACAGAGTGCCGAGCCGACGCCGCAACCGCCAAAAACCTTGTGCGCACGTGCCACGGGTATAAACTCTGAATCATCAGAAATCCGTAGAGAGAAGGCCAGTTTCATATGAGTCTGCGAATCTCGGGAAAGCACATGGAAATCGGCGATGCGTTCCGGTCCAAGATCGAAGGGCGCATCGGCGATGCCGTCGGCAAATATTTCGATGGCGGTTTCGGCGGGCATGTCACGGTCGAGAAGTCGGGTTCCCGCTTCACGGCCGACTGTATGGTCCACCTCGACACCGGCACCGCGCTGCAGGCGACCGGCCAGGCCCAGGATCCGCAATTCGCCTTCGATGCCGCCGCCGAGCGCATCGAGAAGCGGCTTAGACGCTACAAGCGACGTCTGAAATCGCACACGCCTGTGAATGCTGCGGAGCCGATCGACCTCGACTACCGGGTGATGTCGCCGGTGGACGACGACGATGAGGACGTTCCGGACGACTTTGCCCCGGCGATCGTAGCGGAGTCGACCGTGGCCCTGCAGACGATGTCGGTCGCCTCGGCGGTGATTCAACTGGACATGAAGGACAACCCGGTGTTCGTCTTCCGCAATGCCGGCAACGATCATGTCAACATCGTCTATCGCCGGGCGGACGGCAATATCGGCTGGATCGACACGTCGTCAGCCAAGGCCGGAAAGGCCTAGCCGCCACACTTCTCAACCGGGCCGCGGGCGGGGGAACGCAACGCGGCGGACCGGCGGAGCAAAAGGATGTCATCATGGATCTCAGTGATCTGATCGAGGTTTCGGCAGTGATGCCGGCCTTGAAAGCCAATTCCAAGAAGCAACTGCTGCAATTGCTGGCGGAGAAGGCGGCGGCGGTAACCGGGCTCCCGGAGCGAGAGGTATTCGACACCATCCTGCAGCGTGAGCGGCTCGGTTCCACCGGGGTAGGCAATGGAATTGCGATTCCGCACGGCAAGCTTCCCGGCATTCCGCGCATCACCGGCATTTTCGCGCGGCTAGAATCTCCCGTCGACTTTGAAGCGCTGGACGACCAGCCGGTCGACCTCGTTTTCCTGCTGCTGGCGCCAGAGGGTGCCGGCGCCGACCACCTGAAGGCACTGTCGCGGATCGCGCGGGTGTTGCGCGACCCCGAGATCGTTGCAAAGATCAGAGGAACCAAGGACGCAGCAGCGATCCATACGTTCCTCGCCCAGTCACCTGCGTCCAACGCGGCATGAGCCCGTTCGGCGGCCCTTTCAAGGGCCGCCTCGGCGCGTTATAAAGTTGCCATCAGTGAAGGCTGACAGGCGTCAGATCGTTCTGGAGCGCTCCCGCCACCGCCGTATCGCGTGCATCGGTCAGCATGATCGGGCGACCATTGGCTGCAAACACGGCCCACAGGCGTGTTCCCGGCTCGATGTCCGGCATGCCGGGGAATTTTCCGCGCAGTTCCTCGCTGTCGATCTCCTTGAGATAGGCGAGCGAGCCTTCGCCCAGATGGGCCAGTTCCGCGTCCGTGAGGACATTCTTTTCTTCAATCGCAGTCATGTCAGCCTCCTACGCTTTAGCGGGGCGTCTACTTGACCAACCCGCAGCAGAGCCATTCGGTTCCGATACAAGCCGGAACTCAGTCTTTCACCGATATGTTTATTTTCCGTACCAGCCGCTCGGCTTCCGGCCGGTCGAGATCGATCGCCAGAAGTCCGTTCTTCAACTCAGCACCGAGGATCTTCATGCCGTCGGCGAGCACGAAGACGCGCTGAAACTGGCGTGCGGCGATACCGCGATGGAGAAATTCGCGTTGCAGGTCGTCGCTTTGACGACCGCGAACGGTCAATTCATTGTCCTCGACGGTGATCTCGAGATCGGATTCGGCGAAGCCGGCCACGGCAAGCGTGATGCGCAGCCGCTCACTCGTTTCGTCGTCACACCGCAGGCGTTCGATGTTGTAGGGCGGATAGGCATCGCCATTCTTGGCGACCCGCTCCAGTCTTTTTTCGATGGCATCGAAGCCCAGCAGGAGCGGGCTCGAAAAAGGCGTCATACGCGTCATTCAACATGTCCTCAAAGAGCGACGTGGAAAGGCTGAAACCCGGATGGCATTTCGGCCCGTGCCCCTGATATGGTCTGCCGCCGTTTCAAGTTCAAGGACATGTCGAGGGGGAACACGGTGGCTGCAGCGCGCAAGATCATTATTGACACCGACCCGGGCCAGGACGACGCCATTGCCATATTGCTGGCGCTTGCCAGCCCGGAGCTGGACGTGCTGGGACTGACCGCCGTTGCCGGCAATGTGCCGCTCGCCCTGACCGAGAAGAACGCGCGCAAGATATGCGAACTCGCCGGCCAGCCGCAGACCCGCGTTTTCGCAGGGGCGGTGCGGCCATTGGCGCGACCGCTGGTGACCGCCGAGCACGTGCATGGCCGTACCGGTCTCGACGGCCCTGACCTGCCAGAACCGACCATGTCGCTGGAAAAGCAATATGCAGTCGATTTTATCGTCGAGACACTGATGCGGGAGCCGGCCGGCAGCGTGACGCTCTGCGCGCTTGGACCGCTCACCAACCTGGCGCTTGCGATGATCCGCGAGCCGGCCATCGTGCCGCGTATCGGCGAGATCGTGCTGATGGGTGGCGGCTATTTCGAGCAGGGCAATGTCACGCCGTCGGCCGAGTTCAACATCTATGTCGACCCGCAGGCTGCGGATGTGGTCTTCTCGGCGGGTGCGCCGATCGTCATGATGCCTCTGGACGTCACCCACAAGGCGCTGACAACGCGCAAGCGCGTCGACGTGTTCCGCGTTATGGGCACGAGGGTGGGCACCGCCACGGCGGAGTTGCTCGACTTCTTCGAGCGTTTCGACGAGCAGAAATACGGCACGGATGGCGGCCCGCTGCACGACCCTTGCGTGATTGCCTATCTTCTGGAGCCAACTCTGTTTTCGGGCCGCCACTGCAACGTCGCGGTCGAAACCCGTTCCGAACTGACGATGGGTGCCACCGTGGTGGACTGGTGGCATGTATCCGGGCGGCCGAGGAACGCGATGGTGATGCGCGATATCGATGCCGACGGCTTTTTCGCCCTGATCGCCGAGCGGTTGGCGCGCCTGTAGGCCCTCAACCGCCTTCGATCTCGCGCTCCAGCGCGGCCATGTGCGGCTCTGCGGCTGCCAGTGCTGCGCGCTCGACGGCCCTGAACCGGCTGACGACCGCGAGCCCGATCGGTGTCAACTGCGCGCCGCCGCCCTTCCTGCCGCCTTTCTGGGTGTCGAGAACCGGCTTGCCGAACAGCGTGTTCATCTCCTCGACCAGTTCCCAGGCGCGCTTGTAGGACATGTTCATGTGCCGCGCGCCGGCAGAGATCGAGCCGAAGGCCGCGATCTGTTCCAGCAATTCGATCTTGCCGGGGCCGATATGCCCCTTGGGACCGAATTTGATGCGCAGGCTGAGGGACGGCACGGCCAGCCTCTAATTTGAACCAAACACGCCCGCGTTTATGCAGCAACCAGGACGGCGGGGCTACCGGGGAAGAGCGAAATCACGCCCCCGCCTCCGCGCGTTCGACGTCATCGCGCAGCGGAATCGATGGCTGCGCACCGGGCGTGAGGCACGCCAGCGAACCGGCGATCGCCGCCTGTCTCATCGCGACATCAAGAGCCTTGCCCTCCGCCAGGCCGGCCGCGAGATAGCCGCAGAAGGTATCGCCCGCGCCGACCGTATCGACAGGCGTGATGGACAGCCCCCTGGCGCGGAACAGAGCTTCCGGGCTGGCCGCGACGACACCGTCCGCGCCGAGGGTCACCACCATGGTTCTGCCGGTCTCTGCCGCGAAGACACGCATCCGCGCCTCGCGGTCGCCGCCCGCGAGCTTCAATGCGTCGGCGTAGAGGTCGAACTCTGTCTCGTTGGCGACGACATAATCGGCCTGCGCGAGAAGTGCGGCGGCATCGGCACGGAACGGCGCGGTGTTGAGCAATGACACGGCGCCGGCTGCGCGGGCAGCGGAAAGGGAAGCCTCCACGGTTTCAATGGGAATTTCGAGCTGGAGGAGCAGGTGATCGCCGGGTGCAAGCCGCGCCGCGCCGACATCGTGTGGGACAAGCGTTCCGTTGCCGCCGGGAATGACCGCGATGACGTTCTCGCCCGATGCGTCAACCAGGATCACCGCGATCCCCGTTGCCGTATCGGCGACACGCACGGCGGAGAGATCGACGCCGCCCGCTTTGAGCAAGTCCAGTGCCTGGTCGGCGAAGGCGTCGCTGCCGACGGCACCGACCATGCGCACCTGCGCGCCGGCACGTCGGGCCGCCAGTGCCTGGTTGGCGCCCTTGCCGCCCGACGCGGTCGCAAACCCGTTGCCGGGCACGGTCTCACCCGGGCCAGGCAGGCGTTCCACCCCGGCCACAAGATCGAGATTGATGGAACCGATGACGGCGATCATTGCACAGCCTCCCTGATCAGGTCCGCTCTGCTCTAGCCAGTTTTGCGTCGCCACGTAAGGGCTCAGCCCGTCAGTTGGCCGGCTTCCCAACCGAGAATGGCGCGTTTGCGCGTCAGGCCCCAGTGATAGCCGGTCAGAGCGCCCGACTTGCCGAGCGCGCGGTGGCAGGGCACGACGAACGACACCGGATTGGCACCCACCGCAGCGCCCACCGCGCGGCTTGCGGC
The DNA here is from genome assembly GCF_039839275.1 of Mesorhizobium sp. CAU 1741. Classification (NCBI taxonomy): domain Bacteria; kingdom Pseudomonadati; phylum Pseudomonadota; class Alphaproteobacteria; order Hyphomicrobiales; family Phyllobacteriaceae; genus Mesorhizobium; species Mesorhizobium sp. CAU 1741. The sequence continues at coordinate 894,992 of NZ_JBDOQP010000002.1, forward strand.
CGGATTGCCGATCTCGGCGGCGAGCGACGAATAGGTCCGAGCGCGGTTCATCGGAATCTTCAGCAGCGCCTCCCACACACGGATCTGGAAGTCCGAACCGATGAGCACGACACGCAGCGGCTCCTGCGGGCGCCAGCGTGCGGGATCGAAGATGCGCGCGGCATAGGGTGCGGTCGCCGACAGATCCTCGACATAGTCGGCGTTGCGCCAGCGGCCCGCCATGTCCTCGAAGGCTTCGCGCTCCTCGCCGTGGTCGCAAAAGGCGAGGCCCGCCAGGCCGCGATCGGTGACCATGACAAGCGCGAGGCCGAACGGCGACAGATGATAGCCGTAGCGTATGGTCAGGCCCTTGCCACGGCTCTTGTAGTCTCCCGGAGACATCGCCTCGTGTGTGACGAACAGATCGTGCAGCCGGCCGGGGCCCGACATGCCGACCTCGAAGGCCGCATCGAGCAGCGGCAGGCCTTCATCGAGCAGCCTGCGAGCGTGATCGAGCGTCACCGCCTGAAGGAAGCCCTTGGGCGACAGCCCGGCCCAGCGGGTGAACAGCTTCTGCAAGCCGGTCGGCGTCTCGCCGACCTCGCTGGCCAACGCCTCGAGCGACGGCTGGTCACGATAGTCGAGGCTGATCTTCTCGATCGCGCGGCGGACGACTTCGTAGTCGTCGCCCTCCGGGGTCACGTCGCGCTGCAGGATTGCGGTCTGTGCGTTCATGGCGATATCTCCTTGTGCGGCAATATCGCCATCGGCGCGGCTTTCCGCCACCCGAATCCTGCCTATCCGGCTCTGGCCGTGGCTAGTGCCCGGCCGAAGGCGGTGGCAAAGCTCTCACGATCGTCGGGATTGAGGAACGACCCGAGCGCCACCTGCCTGCCTTCGCCCTCCACCGCCATGCCGGTGATGCCGATTTCTTCGTGGCGGGCGACGCGGAAGCGTGTCCAGAACGGGTTGAAGCGGTGTGCCTCCTCGCGGCCCGATGGCGCGACCTTGACGATGTCGAGGGCGGTGCGCGAGACCGAGACCATCTCGCGGGCACGGGCAGCTCGGTAGTTCATCTGGAACGCGACATAGAGCAGGATGACGTCGAGCCCGAAGAAGCCGAAGATCGGCCACGCCCCCATCGAGAGGAACAGCGCCCCGGTTCCCAGCCACATGAAGGCCACCACGGCCATCAATACCCAGAAGCCGGTTCGGCCAAGCGACCGGTATGGCACCAGGAGGGCGCGGAAAATCGGTTCGTCGGCGGCTTTCGTTTCGGTCATTGGCGAGAGTATAGAGGGCGTATGGAAAAGCCCAAAAGTAAAATTGGCGCGAGCGCGAAACCACCTGCAGACAAGCCCCGCCAGCCGACACGGCGAAAGCTGACAGTCTATACGAAGGCCGAGGTCGAGGAAATCTTTCGCCGTTTTGAAGTGCAGCGGCCAGAGCCGAGAGGCGAACTCGAACACGTCAATCCATTCACGCTGCTGGTCGCGGTCGTGCTATCGGCGCAGGCGACCGATGCGGGCGTCAACAAGGCGACGCGCAAGCTTTTCGAGGCCGCTGACACACCGGAAACGATGCTGGCGCTCGGCGAGGAACGCGTCGGCGATTTCATCCGCACCATCGGGCTGTGGCGGAACAAGGCGAAGAACGTCATCGCGCTCAGCGAAGCACTGATCCGCGAATTCGGCGGAGAGGTCCCGTCGACGCGCGACGCGCTGATCACCCTGCCCGGCGTGGGGCGCAAGACGGCAAATGTCGTGCTCAACATGTCGTTCGGCCAGCACACCATGGCCGTGGACACCCACATCTTTCGCATCGGCAACCGTATCGGGCTCGCGCCGGGCAAGACGCCCGACAAGGTCGAGGACGCCCTGGTGCGCATCATTCCCGACCACTACATGCGTCATGCGCATCACTGGCTGATCCTGCACGGACGTTACGTGTGCAAGGCGCGCAAGCCGGACTGCCCGGCCTGCGTCATCGCCGACATCTGCAAGTCGACGGAGAAGACGACGTCAATACCCGCACCACTCGTCGAGATCGAGACGCTGCCCGCAGCTCAGTAGAACACGCCGCGCGCCATCATCGCGGCAAGCACCGGTATGAGAAGCAGCACGAAGCCCTGGCCGTGAAGGAATGGGCGCAGCGAGGCGATCTCTTCCCTTGTCACAGAATAGGCCGGGTCGGTCTTGGCAGCCGCCAGCCAGCGGCGGAAGCGGATAGTCGGTGGGACCGAGAGGATGCCGACAAGCGCGACGGCCGCCATCTTGGCCCAGAACACGCCGTAGCCGGAATAATATTCCCAGCCCTTCAGGCCCCAGATGACGCGGGCGATGCCGACAATGATGACGCCCGTCGCCACCGCCCCGTACACCCCATCGATCCGGGCGAGGCGCGCGACGCCATCGCCCGTCAGCCCTGGCTTCAGCACGGCCACCTCCACCGCGTAGATGGCGAACATCGAGAACACCAGCACATGGTGCAGGCTTGCGAGAATGAGGTCCGACGCCATGATCTGTCCCGACGGTTGAAAGCGTGACGAGAAGCTAGCGCATAACTTTACATTGTCAAGATCTGACCGGTGGCCCGGTTCCTGGCTCTCACCCGCGCACACGAGGCGTGTAGCCGCCCGCTTCCAGCGGGACGCCATCGTCGCGCGCGGAGACCATCTTGTGGAGATGCACCATCATCGCGGCCGCAAACAGGGGGGTCAGCAGATTGACCAGCGGGATCGACAGAACGCCGGCAATCAGAAGGCCGGCTGCAAAGACGGTGCCGCCATGACGCCTGCGCAACGCCTTGGCGTCAGCTTCGGTGCGGAAGCGCATGGCGGCGAATTCGAAGAACTCGCGACCGAGCAGGTAGCCGTTGACGATGAAGAAGGCGGCGATGTTGACGCCGGGGATCAGGAGCAGGAACAGGGCAAGGAGGTTGCCGAGAATGACGATGAGCAGGAACTTCACCGACACGATCACTGCTCTTGCCATCGGCAGCGGCCGCCCAGGCGGATCGAGCGGATAGTCGTCGCGTTCGATGACCTCGGCGACATCGTCGAGGAACAAGCCCGCAACCAGGGCCGTGATGGGCGCGATCAGGAGCCCGAGACCCAGGGCAAGCACGAGGCTTGCAAGGATCGCGGCGGCGAAACCGAGCCATCCGGCCCATTGCGGAAGGTCCGGCAGCATATCGAGCAGAGGCGGCAGCGCGAATGCCTCGAACGTCGCCGTGATTGCGAACCATAGCCCGATCAGCGCGAGGATCGTCAATCCCAGCGATTTGAAGAAGGCCGCACGAAACTCCTTCGTGAACAACCGGTTGACGGCGGCAAGCGCCGCTTCGAGGATCATGAAGTCTCCACCATGGTCCGCAGATAGGAGGCAGCCGTCACCTTCGCAAGGCATCCCGCCAATGGCGGGCCATGCCGCCGCACGCATGCGCGCGACGGCGGCAGTCAGAAGTTGGCGAGATTGCGCAGCCGAGCGGCGAAGGGCTGGACGGCGTCGGCATGGGCCGCGCCCTCGCTTCGCAAAGCACGCAGGCCATCGACGAGCTTGCGCATGTCATCGACCATCGCCCGCTTTTCATCCTCGGAGAGGCCCTGGATCGAACTCAGCCTCTCGCCCAACCCGTCATGGATGGCCTCGAACTCCTCGGGCGGTATGAGCGCGATCAGGCCCTTGAGGGTGTTGTCGTAGGCCTCGCGCCAGGTTTCGCGTGAGAACCCGGCAGCCGCGATGAGGCCGTCCTGTTCCGCGTCGAACTCGTACCAGTCATCGGCGGCCTCGCCATCATAATAGATCGCCTCGCCGCGTGACGGCGACAGCTCCTCCAGTATGTCCGCGACGATGGCGACATCGCCGCTGCCGAAGGCGAGCGCATGACTTGCATGCAGCAGAGCGCCAAGCCCCAGAACGAGCGCGACAAGCGCATATCGCAGTGCCGTTCCCATTCTAGTAGCCACCACGTTTGTAGCATTCGCGCATGACCGTCTCCTGCGCCTTCTGCGCCTGGGATCGTGCGACCATGCCGCCGGCGGTCGAGGCCACCTGTGCGGCAACCGCGCCACCGCGTCCACCAAAGCCGCCGAAGCTGCCCACCATGCCAAGAGCACTTCCGAGCATCGCCGAATTGGCCTGGGCCTGGATCGCCTTGTCGCAGGGGTCCGACTTCTTGCCTTCGCTATGGCGGCTCTGGCCACCAGACTTTGACGACGCCGCCATCTCGGGTGAACTTGTGCCCGAGGTCTGGCTGCATCCAGCCGCCATTGCGCATAGCAGCACGATGGCAAGGCTCCTCATGGCCCGCTCCTTGCTGGTGGTCTCGGCGCGCCGTCGCTGCGCATCAGCAGCGCCTGTTGGAATAGAAATACGAGTGCTTTCATCAGCCTTTTCCTGTCTTCGATTTCGATTGGTCGATGCCGACGAGCCGGCCCCCGCGGCGAGGGCCGGCCCGTGGACGGGCAAGGCGCGAGGTACTGGAACCAGCCGCATTGGACCTTGCCCGCGAATGCACGCGGACTGCCGACCGAGGGCCACCGGCGGCAGACCGAATTGCATGGAGCGCGAATAGGCCAGGCAGGCGCGCGCCTTCAACGCGAAAGCCTGCGCGCATAACTTTCGCCATGGCGCATAGTTTTGCGGGTGTCAGACCAGGCGGGTTCTAGGGGGTGGTACGGCGACGTTCGCGGCGATCGCGCGCCGGCGAGACGCCAAAACGCCGTCGGTAGGCGTTGATGAAATTGGTCGGATGCGCATAGCCGACCTGCCACGCGATGCTCTTCAGGGGCATCGTGGACCCGCCATCGAGCATCTGGCGGGCGATATCGAGCCGTGCGTCGCGCAGATGGTCGAAGACGGTGGTCCCATACAGGACGCGAAAGCCTTCGTTGAGGCGCCAGGCGCTCAATCCCACCGCATGGGCGAGAGCGTGCAGATCGGGTGGCGTGCGCAGGTCTTGCAGCAATCTTTCCCGCGCCTCGCGCACACGCGTTGTCTCGCGCGCCGAGAGCGAGCCGGAATGCGGCGCATCTGCCAAGAGCTCCAGCATCTGCGCGAGATACTCGAGCGACCTGGCCTGGCGACGCAAGCCGGCAAGCTCCCCGCCGCTACGCGGATCCAGAAGATCGTTGGCAAGCCGCGACATCGACGACGCCTTCAATGGCCGCATCATGCAGAATGGACGTCCGCCGCCGCGCAGGCGGCTGATCAGCCCGGGAAGCGGATCGCCTCCGGCTAGTTCGTCGATGGCCTCGGGCGCGACAACCAGGCCCGCCGTTGCCCACGGCCTGTTCGGCTGGATGTGATAGGCGACCGGCATTTCAGGCGTCAGTGCATAAAAGCTGCGCTGGTTGCGCCAGCTCTGTTCCTCAGCGCCGATGGCAGCGATATGGCCGGCGCCGCCCAGCATGCTGCCCAGCACGATCCAGCCGGGCGGTGTCACGCCCTCGGGGGACAGGACATAGGGATGCGTGGAAATGCCCTCTACGGTGACGAGATGAAAGCCGGGCCGCAGCTCGACTCCCTCCATCGAACCACGAAACGGTCCGTCACGAAATTCGGCGCGGCCGGCGCGGTATTCCTGCGCTCCAAGCCCATTGTCGAATTCGAATGACCAGCTTTCGGCCATGCCCGCCACCGCTGCAACCAGAGGATGCGCGCCTATACGCGAATCCGACGGGATTGAACAGCCTTGCCCGTCGGGCTTGCATTTCAGAGCACAGGCGATAAACCCGACCGGTGTTCAGACCCGGACGGCAGCCGCCGGCCGGCCCTTCGGAGATCGTTCATGAGCCAATATGACGTGCTGTGCATCGGCAACGCCATCGTCGACATCATCGCACGCTGCGACGAGGCGTTTCTCAGCGACAACGGCATCATAAAAGGCGCCATGAACCTCATCGACGCGGAACGGGCCGAACTGCTGTACAGCCGTATGGGACCCGCGATCGAAGCATCGGGAGGCAGCGCGGGCAACACGGCGGCCGGCATCGCGAGCCTCGGCGGACGCGCCGCCTATTTCGGCAAGGTCTCCAGTGACCATCTCGGCACGATCTACACGCACGACATCCGTGCGCAGGGTGTCGCGTTCGATACGCGGCCCCTTGAAGGCACGCCGCCGACCGCGCGCTCGATGATCTTCGTCACGCCCGACGGCGAGCGATCGATGAACACCTATCTGGGCGCCTGCGTGGAACTCGGGCCGGAAGACGTCGAGCCGGAGAAGGCCGCGGGCGCCAAGGTCACCTATTTCGAAGGATATCTGTGGGACCCGCCGCGCGCCAAGGAAGCCATCAGACTGACGGCCGGACATGCACATGCAGCCGGGCGCGAAGTGTCGATGACGCTGTCGGATTCCTTTTGCGTCGACCGCTACCGCGACGAATTCCTCGAGCTGATGCGCTCAGGCATGGTCGATATCGTCTTCGCCAACGAGAGCGAGTTGAAGGCGCTCTACCAGACGTCGTCGTTCGAGGCCGGACTCGACGCGATCCGGAAGGACTGCAAGCTGGCGGTCGTGACACGTTCGGAGCACGGCTCCGTCGCCGTGCGCGGCAATGAAACGGTTGTGATCGAGGCGATCGAGATCACCGAACTGGTCGATACGACGGGCGCCGGCGACCTTTACGCCGCCGGCTTCCTGCACGGTTACACCACCGGGAAAAGCCTCGCCGATTGCGGCGCGCTCGGTTCGCTCGCCGCCGGCCTCGTGATCCAGCAGATCGGTCCCCGCCCCCGCCAGAACCTCAAGGAAGAAGCACAGCAGCGCGGCCTCGCCTGAGGCCCGCCATCTCAGACGTGCTGGCCGCCATTGATGTGGATTTCGGAACCGGTGACGTAGGACGCCTGGTCCGAGCACAGGAAGAAGATGATGTCTGCGACTTCGGCGGTCGATCCGAGGCGCCGCAGTGGGATCGTCTCGACGATCTTGTCGGTGCCGGGCGACAGGATAGCCGTATCGATCTCGCCCGGCGCGATGGCATTGACGCGGATGCCGTGGGGGCCAAAATCGGCGGCCATCTCGCGCGTCAGCGAACCCAGCGCCGCCTTGGAGGTCGCATAGGCGGTGCCGGCAAACGGATGCACCCTGCTGCCGACGATCGACGTCACGTTGACGATCGACCCCTTCGCGGTTGCCAGTTCCTTGAACAGGCCGCGTCCAAGCATGATCGGTGCGAAGAAGTTCACCTGGAACACGTCGCGCCAGACATGCATCGGCGTCTCGATCGAGTTCATTCGGGCGCCACCATCGAGTTTCGGCGAAATCGCGGCGTTGTTGATCAGCGCGTCGAGCCGCCCGCCGTCGGCTTCGAGGCGGTGACGTATCTCGGCCACTGCGCTGCCGACACCCTCGGGATCGGACAGATCGACCTTGATGTGGTTCTCCGGCCCCGATGGCCACGGGCAATCCTCGGCAAAAGCCTGCCGCGAACAGGTGATCACCCGCCACCCTTCCCTTGAGAAGCGCTTCACCGTGGCGTGGCCGATACCCCGGCTGGCGCCGGTCAGAACGAGGGTCTTGCGAGGATCTGCGTCGGACATCGGGAATCTCCTGCCGCGCTATCTAGCGGAAGCCATGGGCGATAGCGAGAGCACGATTGCGTGTCAGTTGCCCAGGATGACGTCCATGATCGAGCCGACGCCGCCCATCGCCTGGGGGCGCGTCTCGCTCGCGGGAACCGGACGCTCGATCGACGCGGTCCGGTCGTCCAGCGGGTCCTGCGCGCGCAGGATATCCTCGACCTTGGCGAGCACGCCGCCGCCGCTCCAGCCGCCGGGAAGCTGCGCCACCGGCACGCCTTCATGGGCGGCGGCCATGAACTCGTTCCACGCCAGCGCCGGCATCGAACCGCCGGTGTTCTTGGTCGGCGAGCCATCGTCGTTGCCGAACCAGACGCCGGTCGTCAGATTGGCGGTGTAACCGACGAACCACGCGTCGCGGGCGTTCTGCGTGGTTCCGGTCTTGCCGGCGGCAGGCCAGCCGAATGCCGCCTTGCGGGCTGTGCCCTGCGAGACGGTCTGCGCCATCATGGCATTCATCATCCCGATGACTTCCGGTCGCGCGACGCGCGGGCCGGTCGCGGGACGGTGCTCGTACAGCACCTCGCCCTTGGCCGTCTTCACCCGTTTGACGAAATGGATGTCCGGCCGGTAGCCGCCATTGGCAAAGGGCACATAGGCGGCGGTGAGCTCCAGAGGGGTCACCTCGGAGGTCCCAAGGGCGATCGACAGGTTCGGCTGGAGGTCGGATTCCACCCCCATGCGCCATGCCGTCTCGACTACGGCAGACGGGCCGACCTCGCGGGCAAGTTGCACGGCGACAGAATTGAGCGATTTCGCCAGCGCGTCGGTCAGGCTCACCTGGCCGTAATATTTGTCGTTGTAGTTGCGCGGCGCCCACTTGCCATACTTGACCGGGGCATCGTTTCGGGTCGTATCGGGCGTGAGCCCGGCTTCCATCGCCGCCATGTAAACGAAGGGCTTGAACGCAGAGCCGGGCTGACGGCGCGCCTCGGAGACCCGGTCGAACTGGCTGGTGGCGTAGTCGTATCCGCCGACCATGGCCCGCACCGCGCCGGTGGAATCGATCGACACCAACGCTCCCTGGCTGACGCTATGCGTCTTGCCCTGCTCGTCGATCAAGCGGCGGATCGAGGCTTCGGCGAACGTCTGGAGCACAAGGTCTGCCGTCGTCTCCACGATAATGTCCTGCCTGACCTCGCCGATGAGTTCGGGCAGTTCCTCCATCACCCGGTCGGCGAAATAGTGTTCCGAACCCGTCCAGTGGGCCGGCGTGCGCGAGGCAGGCGAACTCATCGCCGTGGCAAGCTCGCCGTCGCCGATGCGATCCTGATCGCGCATGGCGGACAAGACGAGCTGGGCACGGCGCTCGGCAGCAGCGGGATTGCGTGCCGGTGACAGCCGGGAAGGCGCTTGCAGAAGGCCAGCCAGCAGCGCGGCCTCCGGCAGCGAGACATCGCGTGCCGACTTGCCGAAATAGCGCCGTGAGGCTGCCTCGACGCCATAGGAGCCGGAACCGAAATAGACCCGGTTCAGGTACATTTCGAGAATCTGGTCCTTCGAATATTCATGCTCCAGCCATAGGGCCATCAGCACTTCCTGGACTTTGCGCTCGATCGTGCGCTCCGGCTTCAGGAACAGGTTCTTGGCAAGCTGCTGGGTCAGCGTCGAACCACCCTGGCTGATCCGGCCCCTGGCCACGTTGGCGACCATGGCGCGGCCGAGGCCGATGGGGTCGATGCCGAAATGCGAATAGAAGCGGCGATCCTCGATCGCCATGACCGCTTGCGGGATATAGGGCGACATCTCGTGCAGGCCGATCGCCTCGCCGCCGGTCATGCCGCGATTGGCGACGAGCTGGCCGTTAACCGAGACGATGCGCACGTTGGGCGGCCGGTCTGGGATAGCCCATGTGGTGGCCGCCGGCATCTGCGCGCCGTAATAGGCAACGATGCCGACACCGGCGATGCCGCCCCACAGGCACATCACCATGCCCCAATACATAGCGCCACGCATTAGCGCGAAGATGCCGCCGCGCTTGCCCTTGCCGCGCGATCGCCTGCTAGCCGACGTCTTGCGCGATCCGCCGCGCTGCTTTGCGGCCGGCTTTTTCTTGCGGGTGGACGGAACGACACGGTCGTCCTCACCGACGAAGAAGCCGGCGGATGATTCATCTCGCACCGACGCTTCGAAAGTCGGCTCGATGCGTGCGCTTTTCTTTCGGCTGGCCATTCCGTCCGCAGTCTCATCCCTGCCCAGGGGTTCCGGGCTGACGGGTGTCGGATGGAGACTAATTGGGGCGTTTTAATGGGGCGTTAAACAAGCCACCCGCCGCGATACGATCGCGACGGGTGGCTCGGTTGCTTGAAAACGGGATCAGACGTCCAGATTGGCCACAGAGAGCGCATTTTCCTGGATGAAATCGCGGCGTGGCTCGACTTCGTCGCCCATCAGGCGGGCAAACAGCGAGTCTGCGTCTGTCGCGTCGTTGACCTTGACCTGGAGCAGCGAACGCACATTCGGGTCGAGCGTCGTCTCCCAGAGCTGCTCGGCATTCATCTCGCCAAGACCCTTGTAGCGCTGGACGGAGAGGCCCTTGCGGCCGACCGCAAAGACGGCATCGAGCAAGGCCAGCGGTCCGGTGATGGTTTCCGACGTGTCACGGCGGCGCAGGACAGGCTGGTTTTCGTAGATCTCCTGCAGGCGGGCCGTGTAGCGGTCGAGCGCGCGCGCATCGGCGGAGCCGAGCAGCCCGGCATCGAGCGTCACGAGTTCGCGCACGCCGCGCACCGTCCGCTCGAAGACGAGGCCGCCGGCGCCTTCATTTGACGGATTGACCCTACCCTCCCAGCCGCGCTCCGTCTCCTCGGAAATGATATCGAGGCGGCGGGCGACATAGGCCGCTGCTTCCGCGGCCAGCGCCGGGTCCGTCAGGATGGCGGCGTTGAGCGCACCGGCGATCGTCGCCTGTTCGACCACCGAACGCGAATAGCGTGTGTGAAGTCCGTTCATCAGGGTGCGCATGGCAAGCGCGTCGTCGATGACGACACGCAGATCCTGCCCGGTCCGCACCTCGCCATTGCCGAGCACCAGCGACGCCTCGTCGAGACCCGATTCGATGAGGAACTCCTCGTACGAGCGCTCGTCCTTGACGTATTGCGCCGACTTGCCGCGCGTCACCTTGTAGAGCGGCGGCTGGGCGATATACAGGTGCCCGCGTTCGATCAGCTCCGGCATCTGGCGGAAGAAGAACGTCAGCAGCAGCGTGCGAATGTGGGCGCCGTCGACGTCGGCGTCGGTCATGATGATGATCTTATGATAGCGCAGCTTCTCGGCGTTGAACTCGTCCTTGCCGATGCCCGTGCCCAGCGCCGTGATCAGCGTGCCGATCATGTCGGAACCGAGCATGCGGTCAAAGCGGGCGCGCTCGACGTTCAGGATCTTGCCGCGTAGCGGCAGGATCGCCTGGTTCTGGCGCGAGCGGCCCGATTTTGCCGAGCCGCCGGCCGAGTCACCCTCGACGATGAAGATCTCGGACTTGGCCGGATCGCGCTCCTGGCAGTCCGCGAGCTTGCCCGGCAGCGAGGTGATGTCGAGCGCACCCTTGCGCCGCGTCAGTTCGCGCGCCTTGCGGGCGGCCTCGCGCGCGGCGGCGGCCTCGACCACCTTGCCGATCAGCACCTTAGCCTCGGCGGGATGTTCCTCGAACCAGGTGTTGAGCGCTTCGTTGACGAGATTTTCGACGACCGGGCGGACTTCGGACGAGACCAGCTTGTCCTTGGTCTGCGAAGAAAACTTGGGGTCGGGTACCTTGACCGACAGCACCGCCGTCAGGCCCTCGCGACAGTCGTCGCCGGTGAGCGAGACCTTCTCCTTCTTGGAGATGCCCGAGCTGTCGGCATAACCCGTCATCTGGCGCGTCAGCGCGCCGCGGAAGCCTGCGAGATGGGTGCCGCCGTCGCGCTGGGGAATGTTGTTGGTGAACGCCAGCACGTTCTCATGGTAGGAATCGTTCCACCACATCGCGACTTCGACGGTGATGCCGTCGCGCTCCGCCTTGATGGCGATCGGCGAGGAGATCAGCGGCTTCTTGGCGCGGTCGAGATATTTGACAAACTCTTCCAGCCCGCCATCATAGTGCAATTCGATCTGCTTGACATCGGCATGGCGGTTGTCGGTGAGGACGATGCGCACGCCGGAGTTCAAGAAGGCGAGTTCGCGCAGCCGGTGCTCCAGCGTGCCGTAGTCGAACTCGGTCTTTGTGAAGGTCTGCGTCGAGGGCAGGAAGGTGATCTCGGTGCCCGAGCGCCCTTCATTCGTGCCGGGCTGGTGGTTTTCGGCATAGGTGCCGGTAACCGCCAGCGGCGCGTCGGCGTTGCCGTGGGTGAAGCTCATCTCGTGGATCTGGCCCGCCTGCCGGACCTTAAGCCTGAGCTGCGTCGACAGCGCATTGACGACCGAGACGCCCACGCCGTGCAGGCCGCCCGAAACCTTGTAGGAATTCTGGTCGAACTTTCCGCCGGCGTGTAGCTGGGTCATGATGACTTCAGCGGCCGAAATTCCTTCGCCCGTGTGGATGCCGGTCGGTATGCCGCGGCCATTGTCGATAACGGTGCAGGAACCGTCCGGGTTGAGCGTCACAGATACCAGGTCGGCATGACCGGCCAGCGCCTCGTCGATTGCGTTGTCGACGACCTCGTAGACCATGTGATGCAGGCCGGAGCCGTCGTCGGTGTCGCCGATATACATGCCCGGCCGCTTGCGTACCGCATCCAGGCCCTTGAGAACCTTGATGGAATCAGCGCCGTACTCAGCGTTGCCGCCGTTGCCGCTTTCGGTCTCGTCGCTCATGAAAGTCCAATCTTGCCGTTCTTGAAAGGCGACGGATCGAACAGGTTCGAATCACCGCCGGAAGATGCTCCAAATATAGGCTCTAAGGCATGAGTTTCCAAGGTTTCGCAGTGATTCGGCTGGGGATGTCATTCGCCCGTCGCCAAGGATCGCATTTGAATGATTCGCCCACACTCCCTAGATTGCCTTAGGGCCAGCGGAGCAAGAGATGGACACCCAGCCAACCGCGTTCATACCACCGGCGCCGAAGCCGCGCACCCGACCCCCGACGACGCTCGAAATGATTCGGATCGTCTACCGGAATCCGCTCGAATTGTGGGGCGAGCCCTCCTACAACGAACCTTGGATTTCAATCCGCACCGGCATCGGCGGGCCATTGGTGATCGCCAATGATCCGGCCCTCATCCGGCATGTGCTGGTCGACAATGCGAAGAACTATCGCATGGCGCGGGTGCGCCAGAAGATCCTGCGCCCGATCCTGCATGACGGACTGCTGACGGCCGAGGGCGAAACCTGGAAACGCTCGCGCAAGGCGATGGCGCCGGTGTTCACGCCACGCAATATCGCGGGTTTCGCTGGCCCCATGCTGCGCGTGTCCGAGGATTTCGCCGCGCGATACCAGGATGGCTCAACAGTCGACGTCGCCCGCGACATGACGATGCTGACCTACGAAATTCTGGCCGAGACGCTGTTTTCAGGCGAGATCGCAGGCGATCCCGGCGATTTCGCACATCAGGTCGACCATCTGTTCGAGACGATGGGGCGCGTCGACCCGCTCGACCTCATCGGGGCACCCGATTGGTTGCCGCGCATTACGAGGCTGCGCGGGCGCAAGGCGCTGGCGTTCTTCCGCGGCCTCGTCGTCGAAACGATGAAGATGCGCAAGGAACGGCTGCTGCGCGAGCCGGACGCGGTGCCGAATGATTTCCTCACCCTTCTGCTGAAAGCCGAAGGTCCGGACGGGATCACCGCGTCCGAGATCGAGGACAACATCATCACCTTCATCGGCGCGGGCCACGAGACCACTGCGCGCGCGCTCGGCTGGACGCTCTACTGCCTGGCCGAAGCACCATGGGAGCGCGAGAAGATCGAAGCGGAAATCGACGCCGTGATCGCGTCGACGCCAGATCCTTACGAATGGCTCGGCAAGATGCCGTTCACCCGCGCGGCCTTCGAGGAAGCGATGCGGCTTTATCCGCCGGCCGCCTCCATCAGCCGCGAGGCGATCGCGCCGGAGCGCTGGCGCGACCTCGATATCGTCAAGTGCGCGCAGATACAGATCATGCCGTGGACGATCCATCGCCACCGCAAGCTGTGGACACAGCCCGACGCGTTCCTGCCGGAGCGATTTCATCCCGAGAACCGCGACGCGATCGACCGCTACCAGTACCTTCCCTTCGGCGCCGGCCCGCGCATCTGCATCGGGGCTGCCTTCGCCATGCAGGAGGCCGTGATCGCCATGGCGGTGCTGATGTCGCGCTTCCGCTTCGACACGGTGCCCGAAACCAAGCCCTGGCCGGTCCAGAAGCTGACCACCCAGCCGCAGGGCGGCCTGCCGATGCGGGTAAGCAACCGCCAAGACTAGACCAGCGCGAACACCCGTGCCGGTCCTCCGGTGCCGTTGCGTACTTTCGGCGCGCCGACGACGAGCGTGGCGCCGGAAGCGGGAAGCCGGTCGAGATTGGCGACACACTCGATGCCGTATTTGCCCGCCGGCAGCCACGAATAATGCACGGCGAAGTCGGGCGACGGGCCGAAATCGAGCGACAGCGTGTCTACGGCGATGGCTCCGGCGCGGCCTTCCTCGAGAAGCTTGTTAGTCGCTTCGACGTGAAAGCCCGGAAAGTGCATGGTGCCCTTGTCGTCGGCATTGCGGAACTCGTCACCGCCGACCTTCTCCGTCCAGCCCGACAGCATCGCCACGCAGGCGCCTTCCGGCAGTTCGCCGTGCTCGGCAACCCAGGCGTCGATGTCTTCGGGCGTGACCTGCGCATCCGGGTCTTCGGCGGCCTTGGCGCGGATGTCGATCACCGCCAGCGGACAGACGAGTTCGCCGACCTCGAGTTCCGCTACCGAGCGCCCGTCGGCCGAGAAGTGCAGCGGCGCGTCGATATGCGTGCCGCAATGTTCCTCAAGCCGCCAATAGTTGAGATTGTAGCCGTCGCCGTCGATCTTGTACTTGGGCTCCATGAAGAACTGCTGCTGACCGTCGAAGGTCGGAAACTGCTCGTGCAGTTCGTGGGTCAGGTCTTCCGCCTTCATCGGCATGCCCTGTGCAAAGAGCGGCCTGGGGGCGGCAGTGGCAACCAGCGCGGCCGCGCCCGCTGCGGCGGCGCTGCCGCGGAAGAAATCGCGGCGGCTGAGCATGCGCGCCTTGACGCTGTCGATTACGCAATGATGGCACATTCTTCATTCCCTCTCTGGTCATCGTTCGAGGATGCAGGGCAAGAATGATCCCGCGCCGAAGCTTCCGCAAGGTAAGATTTTTGGACCGTCAGCTCCCCTGAAACACGTTGGGTACATGCACAGGCCAGCGGCGCGGCAGGACCGCCACCATGTCGAAGCGAAGCGACAGGCGCGCATGATCCGGCTGGCGCATCAGCCAGAGATCGGCTGCGGCCTCAATGCGCTGCTCAGACATGCGCCCGATAGCTTCCATCGCCTCGACGAGCGTGGGCCGCACCTTGACCTCGACGAAGATGACGAGGCTGCCGCGCCGTGCGATCAGGTCAATCTCGCCGAGCCTGGTCCTGTAACGCCGAGCGACGATGCGATAACCCTTGAGCATCAGCGCCAGCGATGCGATCCGCTCGCCGCGATGCCCGCGCCGCTCGTGATCTTGCCGTCTCGCGCGGGCGCTATCCTCCATCGCCTTTCAGCTCCATCAGCCGGCGATAGAGGTCGGCCTTGCGCCCGCCGGTCATCTTCGCCGCTTCGCCCGCGGCGCGGGATGCGCCGAGTTCATCCGACAGCGAGAGCAGCAACGCGTCGACGTCCTGCGCGCTGGGGGTGTCGGCGACGAGCGGTGGGCCGACGCAGATGACGACCTCGCCCTTCGGCGTATCCTCCTCCCCGTAAGCCTTCGCCAGATCGGCGAGCGATCCGCGCCGCATTTCCTCGAACGTCTTGGTCAGTTCGCGTCCGATGGCGGCTGGGCGATCGCCGAGAGCCCCGACCATCGCCGCCAGCGTGTCTGCCAGCCGGCGCGGCGATTCGTAGAAGACCAGCGTGCCCGGTACGCCGCGCAGCTCTTCCAGCCGCGTCGTCCGCTGACCCGCCTTCGATGGCAGGAAACCGGCAAAGAAGAACGCGTCGGAGGGCAGGCCGGATGCCGTCAGTGCTGCAAGAAGCGCGGATGGACCGGGGATCGGTACCACCCTGCCGCCGCCTTCCACGACCTCGCCCACGAGGCGGAAGCCCGGGTCGGAGACGAGCGGCGTGCCGGCGTCGGAGATGAGCGCCACGCTCTTGCCCGACAGCACCGCCTCGACAAGTCGCGGTCCTGCCTCGGCTGCATTGTGTTCATGGTAGGCCGTGGTGCGGCGCCTGATGCCGTAGCGGTCGAGCAGCACGCGGCTGACCCGGGTGTCCTCGCAGGCGACGATGTCGGCGGCGGCCAGCGTTTCGAGCGCGCGTAGGGTGATGTCGGACAAATTGCCGATCGGCGTCGCCACGAGATAGAGCGCCGGTTCGAGCGCACGGACGGCGAAACCCGTCTGTCCGATCATGTAGCCGCGTCGTTGGTCGTCCCCGCTCATCGCGCTATCGTGCCAGATCGGCAACCACCGCGTCGAGCACGATCATGCCGGTGGAAGTGGCGCGCAGCCGCGAATTGCCGACCGGCGCGACAAGGGCCTCGTCCTGGAGCACGGCGATGCGCTTCGACGACAGCGGCTTTCCGGAGAGCTGCTCGTAGCGGGCAAGGTCGATGCCTTCAGCCAACCGCAACCCCATCAGCAGGAACTCGTCCGCCTCCTCGGAGCGGCTGAGCACCTCGCCACCGATGACGCCATGTCCCTTCGCTTCGACGAGATTGGCCCAGGTTTCGGGCATCTTCTCGGTAAAGGTAACGATGCGGCGCCCGTCCTCGACGAAGCGTCCATGGGCGCCCGGGCCGACGCCGACATATTCGCCATAACGCCAATAGACGAGATTGTGCCGGCTTTCCGCGCCCGGCCGCGCGTGATTGGAAATCTCGTAGGCCGGCAGGCCGTGGGCGGTGGTGACGTCCTGCGTCACCTGATAGAGATCCGCGGCAAGGTCCGGATCGGGGATTTCGAACTTGCCGGCCGCGTGCAGGGCATGGAAGCGCGTGCCTTCCTCGATGGTGAGCTGGTAGAGCGACAGATGGTCGGCCGCGTGGCCAATCGCCTCCTCAAGCTCCGTTGCCCATGCGTCAAGCGTCTGGCCGGGCCGCGCATAGATCAGGTCGAAGGAAAGGCGAGGAAATGTCTCGCGCGCAAGTCGGATCGCGCCGAGTGCCTGGTCGACGTCGTGGAGGCGTCCCAGAAAGCGCAGATCGCGATCGTTCAGCGCCTGCACGCCGAGCGAGACGCGGTTGACACCTGCCAACCGATAGCCCTTGAAGCGCGACGCCTCCACCGAGGACGGATTGGCCTCCAGCGTCACCTCGATGCCATCCGGCATGCTCCAGTTCGCTGCAATCGCCTCAAGGACCGCGCCGACGGTTTCGGGTTTCATCAGTGATGGCGTGCCGCCGCCCAGGAAGATCGACGTCACCTCGCGCGGTCCGGTGCGCTCGCGCATCGTGGCCATCTCACGCGCAAAGGCTGCGGCGAAACGCTCCTCGTCGATCTTCTGGTGCCGGACATGGCTGTTGAAGTCGCAATACGGGCATTTGGCCGCGCAGAAGGGCCAGTGGACGTAAACGCCGAAGCCTGGTTCGCCGGTCGTCATGTCGCTCCCAGCATGCTCTTGGCGAAGAGCGCGAAGGCGCGGGCGCGGTGCGACAGGCCAAGATCGCCCCGGCCGGCCTCCCACGAATGTTTCTGCGAAGCAGGCATCTCGCCAAACGTCTCGTCATAGCCGTCCGGCTTGAACACCGGGTCATATCCGAAGCCGCGCTCGCCGCGCGGGGGCCAGACCAGCGTGCCTTCCACTTCGCCGCGAAAATATTCCGCGTGGCCGTCGGGCCAGGCGAGACAGAGCACGGCGACGAAGCGGCCCGTCCGGGCCTCCGGCGAAAGCGCGCCCTTTTGGTGCAGCAGATCCTCGACCTTGCGCATCGCCATGGCGAAGTCGCGGGTGCCTGTGGCGGTTTCCGCCCAGTCGGCGGTGTAGACGCCGGGCGCGCCGTCAAGCGCGTCGACGACAAGTCCGCTATCATCGGAGAGCGCGGGAAGGCCGGTGGCTGATGCTGCCGCGAATGCCTTGATGTATGCGTTTTCCTCGAACGTCGTGCCGGTTTCGGCAGGCTCGGGCAAACCGTATTCAGCGGCCGATTTGGCCTCCAGGCCGAATGGGCCGATAAGGTCGGCGATTTCCGCGAGCTTGCCCTTGTTGTGGCTGGCCACAACGATCCGCTTGTCGTCCAGCGTGCGCATCTACAGTCCCCAAATCCTCGGTTCGGCGATTTCGAGCGAGTTTCCCGCTGGATCGCGAAAATAGATCGAGCGTCCGCCCTGCGGCCATTCGAAATCGGCCTCGATCTCGACGCCGTGTTTCCCCAGATGCGCCTTCCAGCGCTCTATCTCATCGGCGGTGCCGCGGAAGCACACATGGCCGTTGCCGGTTGTGCCATGCGGCGGAACCGGCAGACGCGCATCGGGCGCCGGCGGCTTCACCGTCTGTGACGGATCAAAAAGCAGCAAGACGCCGTCACCGCAACGGAAGAAGACATGGCGTTTCTCTAGCCGCGTGAGCACTTCGAGGCCCATCACGTCGCGATAAAAGGCCTCGGCCTTATCGAGATCGTCGACGTAGAGCGCCGATTCGAGGATGCCCGAGGGGGTCATTGCATGAGTCTCGTTGCCGGTACGACTTACGCGATCGCCATCGTCTGGAGATTGACCAGCCGCGCGATGCCATTCTTGGCAAGCGCCATCAATGCCGCGAATTCTTCCTCGCTGAAAGGCTCGCCCTCGGCGGTTCCCTGGACCTCGACGATCCCGCCCTTGCCGGTCATGACGAAATTGGCGTCGGTGCCGGCCGACGAATCTTCCAGATAATCGAGATCGATGACCGGTACGCCGTTGTGGATGCCGCAGGAGATTGCCGCCACATGGTCCTTGAGCACCTTGCCGACGCTGACCATCTGGCGCGTTTCCATCCACTTCAGGCAATCGTGCAGCGCAATGAAGCCGCCGGTGATCGATGCCGTGCGGGTGCCGCCATCTGCCTGGATGACGTCGCAATCGACGGTGATCTGCACCTCGCCCAGCGCCTGCAGGTCGACCACGGCGCGCAGCGAGCGGCCGATGAGACGCTGGATTTCCAGCGTGCGCCCGCCCTGCTTGCCCGACGACGCTTCGCGGCGCATGCGATCGCCAGTCGAACGCGGCAGCATGCCGTATTCCGCCGTGACCCAGCCCTTGCCGGAGTTGCGCAGCCATGGCGGAACGCGTTCCTCCAGGCTTGCGGTGCACAGAACATGGGTGTCGCCGAACTTGACGAGGCACGAACCCTCGGCATGCTTGGAGACGCCGCGTTCGAAGGAAATGGCCCGCATCTCGTCGGGCTGGCGTTTTGATGGCCGCATGGTCGTTTTTTGTCCCTTTTCGATGTGCGGGGGCTTGTAGCCTCCACAGCCCAAGGACGCAAAGGAAAAGGCTGATGCTGTTTGGAGCGTTGCGTCGCGCGACGCCTCGACTATATCTTCGTTCATGGACGAAACGAGGCCCACGATGACCAAGCCACTGGTTGAGCCGCACCTGCAGTCGCTCGACGGACGCTCGCGCGACATCTTCCGTTTCATCGTCGATTCCTACCTGCGCGATGGTGAGCCGGTCGGCTCGCGCAGCCTGTCGCGGCTCCTGCCGCAGTCGCTGTCGCCGGCGACGATCCGCAACGTGATGAGCGACCTGGAACATCTGGGCCTGATCTACGCGCCCCACATCTCGGCGGGGCGGCTGCCGACGCAGGCCGGGCTGCGCTTCTTCGTCGACGCGTTCATGGAGCTCGGCGACCTTTCCGACGACGAGCGGCGCGTGATCGAGGCGCAGGTGAAGGCTTCGGGCAGCGGCGCGACACTGGAGCACATGCTGACGGAGGCGAGCCAAATGTTGTCGGGCATGTCGCGCGGCGCGGGCCTCGTGCTGGCGACCAAGAGCGAGGTGCCGCTCAAGCACATCGAGTTCATCCAGCTCGAACCGCTGAAGGCGCTGACCGTGATGGTATCGCAGAATGGCGACGTCGAGAACCGCGTGCTCGACCTGCCGGCAGGTATTACCGCGTCGCAGCTCCAGGAAGCATCGAACTTTCTCAACGCTCATATACGCGGCCGCACACTGGCGGAAGCGCGCACGGAAGTCAGCCGTCTGCACGAGCAGACCCGGGCAGCGCTCGATTCGCTGTCCCAGGACCTGGTGGAACGCGGGCTGGCGGTGTGGGCCGGAGCGGAAAGCGGGCTGCCGGCACGTCTCATCGTTCGCGGCCGTGCCAACCTCCTCGAAAACGTCACGGCGCAGGCCGACATCGAATTGCTACGCCACCTCTTCGACGATTTGGAGACCAAGGAAGGGCTGATCCAGCTCCTCGACCTTGCCGAGGAGGGCCATGGCGTTCGCATCTTCATCGGGTCGGAGAACAAGCTGTTCTCGCTGTCGGGCTCGTCGCTCGTCGTGGCGCCATACCGCGACAAGGATTCGCGCGTGGTGGGCGCTCTGGGCGTCATAGGGCCGACGCGCCTCAACTACGCCCGCATCGTGCCGATGGTCGACTACACCGCGCAGATCATAAGCCGGCTCCTGAGATAGTATCAGGTGCACCATGGCTCGCGCCGGCCCGTCCATCGGCGTGCAAGCCCCTCGCGCACCAGGATCGCGCCAGCTTCACCTGAAGGTGTATCGGCGCGTGCGAGGGTCCGGCCATAGCGGTCGTGGCCACTGCGGGACAGCGTGATCTCCCGGTTGGAGAGGATTTCGCTCAAGCGGGATTTTGCCTGTTGCGCCAGGTTACGTTCATAGGAACAGGCACCCTCCATCTCTGGCGCATCGATGCTTTCGAGCCTGACCTTCTCGCCCGACAGCCAGAAGGTGTCGCCGTCGACGACGCAGGACACACGGCGGCCACCGCCGCAAAACGGCATCGGTCGCACCAGTCCCACCAGCGTGGCCGGCTGGCTCTGGCTCTGGCTCTGGCTGGCGGGCAGGAACGACTGGACGAAGGATAGCGCCTGCCCGGGTCCAAACTCCGACGCGGCAACGGCACCGATGCCGGCCGCGAGCGTCAGGACCCACAGCGACCGCAGGACACCAGCCTCCCTTTTGCGCGCGCGCATGGGATCGGGCAGGCCAGCTTCCTTCAATGTGTAGGACCGACGTCGCTTTCCGAATCTGCGCATGCGCGCCTCCTCGGCCCGCAATATCAGCGCGAGGTTTCGCAAGGCTTATCGGATTGGATCGAATGCTAGCCGTTCAGGCGCGGCCAGGTGTCGGACAGGCGATAACCGCCGGGCCACGGGTCGGACGGGTCGAGCATGAGCTGATGCGTACCGGTCACCCAGGCGCGCCCGGAAATCAGCGGATAGATCGCGGGACGTCCGGCAACGGTCGTTTCCGACTGGATGCTGCAGCGGAATTCGGAACCGATGATCGAGCGGCCGACAAAGGTCTCTCCGACCTTAAGCTCGCCACGCGCATGCAGAACCGCCATGCGTGCCGAGCAGCCGGTTCCGGTGGGAGAGCGGTCGATCTTGCCGGGGCGAATGACGACCGCGTTGGCCCCGGTGAGCACGCCGGCCTCGCGCTCGACCGGCGCAGCCATCTGGCAGAAGGAGAAATGGTCCCAGTCCGGGTTTTCGGGATGGACGAAGCCGATCTGCTCGTCAGCCGCTGCGGTGATCCTGACGCCGAGCTCGGCGATCTCACGGGCTTCGTCCGGGCGGATCGCAAATCCCAGCGCATGCGCATCGACAATGACGAAGCTGTCGCCGCCGTAGGCCGTGTCGACTGTGATCGTGCCGTGGCCGGGCACTTCCAGCTTCACGCCGAGCTTGTCGGCGAAGGACGGCACGTTGCGGACCTCGATGCGCTCTGCCTTGCCGTCGCGGCATTGCGCGGTGACTTCGATCAGTCCGCCAGGCGCTTCGAGCGTCATGGTTGTGACCGGCTCCTGCATCGGTACGATGCCCGTATCGAGCAGGACCGTTGCGACACAGATGGAGTTGGACCCCGACATGGGCGGCGTGTCTGCCGGCTCCATGATGATCCAGCCCATCTGTGCGCGTGGGTCCTTGGGAGGAACCAGCAGATTCACATGGCGGAAGACCCCGCCGCGCGGCTCGTTGAGCACGAAATTGCGCAGCGTCTCGTCGCGCGCGATATAGCGCGACTGTTCCCAGATCGTGTCGCCGGGCGGTGGAAGAACGCCGCCGACGATGACGTCACCGACCTCGCCTTCGGCATGGCAACTGACGACATGGACGATCTTCGACGTGCGCATAGCTGAACTCAGGCCAGTTTCGAGAGCAGCATCTGGTGGTCTGCCGCCGAAATGGCGATGCCGTCGCGCAAGGACTTTTCACGGATCACGAGGCGCCGGTCGCCTGGCAGGCGTTCCTGCCCGGCCTCGCGCGTCAGCTCGCAGATTTCCGATACGCGTTCTCGGAACACGCCATTTCCGCCGCGCTCCGGATCGATGACGATGAAGAGCTGACCGGTCTTCGGCGTCTGCGCGCCCTTGAAGTCGCTCCAGTCGAACTCGCCGGAGAAGTAGCCGCCGGTAAGCGCTGCACCCAGGATTTCGACCATGAGAGCGATGGTCGAGCCCTTGTGGCCGCCGAACGCCAGCAGCGCGCCGCCATTCAGGATCACCTTGGGATCGCGCGTCGGCTTGCCGTCACTGTCGACGCCCATGCCTTCGGGCAGGAGCCTGCCTTCGCGCGCGGCGATCTGCACGTCGCCATTGGCGATGGCGCTGGTGGCCAGATCGAAGACGAAAGGCGGCTCATCCTTGCGTGGCGCGGCGAAGGCGATCGGGTTGGTGCCGTAGAGTGGCTTCTTTCCGCCGAACGGGACGACGCAGGTCATGCTGTTGACGAAGCTAAGCGCCACGAGGCCTTCATCCGCAAAAGGCTCGACATCCGGCCAGAGCGCACTGAAGTGGTGCGAGCGGCGGATCGCCAGCAATCCTATGCCGTGCTGCCGGGTGCGCTCGACCAGCAGGTCACGCGCGGCGAAGAAGGCCGGCTGGGTAAAGCCACTTTGCGCGTCGACGCGGATGAAGGCGCCGCCCGTATCCTCGACGACCGGTACGGCCTTGCCGTCGACCCAGCCGCTTGCCAAAGACGAGACATAGCCGGGTATTCGGAAGATGCCGTGGCTGTGCGAGCCGTCGCGCTCGCAGCCGGCGCAGTTGGCCGCGAGGATACGTGCGTTTTCAGGCGAGACGCCGTGACGGACGAAGATGCGCTCCAGCAGGTCCGCCAGTTCGTCGAAGGACAGGGCGGCCGTTTCCGATGCGGCCGTGCTCATGCGGCACTGCCCAATCGCTGACCGACGAGCGTGGTCCAGTATCGCAGGCCGTGGATGATCGCATCGTCATTGAAGTCGTATGCCGGATGGTGAAGGCCGGCGGAATCGCCGTTGCCGATCCAGACGATGGCGCCCGGCCGCTTCTCCAGCATGTAGGAGAAATCCTCCGCGCCCATGGTGGCGGCGCAATTTCCGTCGACATTGGCTTCGCCGGCGACCGTCGAAGCCGCAGCGATGGCCGCCTGGGTCATGGCCGGATCATTAACGGTGACGGGATAGCCGGGACGCCAGTCGAGTTCGGCCTCGACCTCGAACAAGCGCGCCGTGTTGGCCACGATGTCGCGAAACCTCTGCTCGACGTCCTCGCGTGTTTTGGGATTGATGGTACGGATCGTGCCGCCGAGCGTGACGGAGGCTGGAATGACGTTCAGCGCCTCGGGGCTGCCGGCGGCGATGTGCGTCAGCGACACCACCACGGGATCGAA
The DNA here is from genome assembly GCF_039839275.1 of Mesorhizobium sp. CAU 1741. NCBI lineage: Bacteria > Pseudomonadati > Pseudomonadota > Alphaproteobacteria > Hyphomicrobiales > Phyllobacteriaceae > Mesorhizobium > Mesorhizobium sp. CAU 1741. The sequence continues at coordinate 918,482 of NZ_JBDOQP010000002.1, forward strand.
CGGATCGGTGTTGCGCGAGGCGATCGACTGGGCGGCCGTCACCAGATGGGCGCAGGCCAGCACGGAGTCGCGGGTCTCGTGCGGCGAGGCGGCGTGGCCGCCACGGCCGTTGAGCGTGATCATGAAGCGGTCTCCGGCCGCCATCATCGGTCCCGGCTTCGTGGCGAACGAACCGACCGGACGCCCAGGCTCGTTGTGCATGCCATAGACTTCGTCGATGCCGAAGCGCTCGAGCATGCCTTCCTCGATCATGACGCGGCCGCCCGCGCCGCCTTCTTCCGCAGGCTGGAAGATGAGCACCACCGTGCCGGCGAAATCCCGCGTCGCGGCCAGATGCTTCGCGGTTGCCAGCATCATCGCGGTGTGTCCGTCATGGCCGCATGCGTGCATCATGTTCGGCACTTTCGATGCATAGGGCAGATTGGTCTGCTCCGACATCGGCAAAGCGTCCATGTCGGCACGCAGGGCGACGGTGCGGCCCGCTCCCAGCCGCCCGCGGATGACGCCGACCACGCCCGACTTCGCGATGCCCGTCGCCACTTCGTCGCAACCGAATGCCCTCAGCTTCTCGGCCACCAGGGCCGCCGTCTTCGGCAGGTCGAACAGAAGCTCCGGCTGCTGATGGATCTGGCGGCGCCAATCGGCAGCCTCCTTGGCGATTGCTTCGAGTGCGTCAGGGGAAGTCATGCGGTCCTCCGTGTCGTCGATCATCCAGCGCGCCGGAACGGCGAGCGATCCGGGTCGGGATCCGGCATAGCATCCAGAAGCATGCGTGTGTATTCGTTCTGCGGCGAATCGAAGATTTCCGCGACCGGTCCCTGTTCGACGATCTTGCCTCGATAGATCACGGCAACGTCGTCGCAGATGTAGCGGATGACGCCGAGATCGTGGCTGATGAAGAAATAGGTCAGTCCCAGTTCCTGCTGCAGCCGGTGCAAAAGGTTGAGCACGTCGGCCTGAACCGAAACGTCCAGCGCCGATGTAGGCTCGTCGAGGATCAGCAGTTCGGGCCGTACGGCCAGTGCCCGTGCGATGCCGATGCGCTGCCGCTGGCCGCCGGAGAACTCGTGCGGATAGCGGAACAGATGCTCGGTCTCCAGGCCGACCTGGAGCAGCAGCTCGACCACGCGCTCGGTGCGCTGGCGCGAGGACAGCGCCATGACGTCACGGTGGATCACCAGTGGCTCGGCGACGATGTCGTGGATCGTCATGCGCGGGTTAAGCGAGGCGTAAGGGTCCTGGAACACGATCTGCACCTGCGCGCGCAGACGGCGCATCTCGGCTGCGGAAAGCGCGTGAATGTCCTTGCCGTCGAACCGGATTGCCCCCGAGGTCAGCGTGTCCAGCCGCAGGATGCAGCGCGTCAGCGTCGTCTTGCCGGAGCCGGATTCACCAACCAGGCCGAAACTGGCGCCCTTCGCGATGGTGAGGCTGACATCGTCGAGCGCCGTGAAGCTCTGCCCGCCCGCCAGCATCCCGCGACGCGGGGTCTGGAAAATCTTGGTGACGTTGACAATTTCGAGGCTCATGCGAGGGCCTCCGGGGAAAGCCCGCCAATGCCGCGCAGTTCGCCCCGCTTGGTGTGGACGGTCGGCACCGAATCCAACAGCGCCTGCGTATAGGAATGGCTCGGATTCTTGAGCACGTCGCGCACCGGGCCGGCTTCGAGAATCCTGCCGCGGTACATCACCGCCACATGGGTGCAGATCTGGGCGACAACGCCGAGATTGTGGGTAATGAGCAGCACGCCGATGTTCCGCTCGGCAACCAGATCGTGGATTAGCCTTAAGATCTGCGCCTGTACCGAGACGTCGAGCGCGGTGGTGGGCTCGTCGGCGATCAGCAGGTCAGGCTTGCCGATCATCGCCATGGCAATGAGAACGCGCTGGCGCATGCCGCCCGAAAACTGGTGCGGATAATCATCAATGCGCTGAGCGGCATCCGGTATGCCGACCTTGTCGAGCATGTCGATGGCGGTCTGGCGCGCGGCGCGGCGGAAGGCCTTGCGCGACGCGCCGGGCTCCAGGCCCAGAACCGACGGGTCCGAATGTCCGGCGTGGAGCGCGACGTCGACGATCTGGGTGCCGACGCGGAAGACCGGGTTGAGGTTGGTGGTCGGGTCTTGGAAGATCATGCCGATGTGGCGGCCGCGCAGCGCGCGCATGTCCCGGTCGCTGGCAGTGAGCACGTCCTTGCCCTGAAATTCGATCGATCCGGCCAGATAGCGCCCCGGCGGCGTCGGGATGAGGCGGGAGATCGACAGGCCGGTGAGCGACTTGCCCGAGCCGGTTTCGCCGACCATGCCCCAGATCTCACCGCGCTCGATCTTGAGGTCGATGCCGTGCAGTATCTCGGTCTCGCCCTCATAGCTGCGCATGGCGAGCTTGAGGTTCCTGATGTCGAGAAGCGTCATCAGTGCCTCCTATCGCCGTGCCTTGGGGTCGAGCACGTCGCGTAGCCCGTCGCCAAGCAGGTTGAAGGCCAGGACCGCGAGGAAGATCGCCATGCCGGGCGCGACCGCCGTCCACCAGTAGTCCGGCATGTAGCTGCGCGCACCGGACAGGAGCGTGCCCCATTCCGGCGTCGGCGGCTTGACACCGATCCCGACGAAGCCGAGCGAGGCGACGGTGAGGATCGCGAAGCCCATGTCGAGCGAGGCTTTGACCACGATCGGCGAGACGATGTTGGGCAGGATGTGCCGTCCCAGTATCCGCGCCCACCCCGCGCCGAGCGCATGGGCTGCGACGACGAACTGCTCTTCCTTCTTGCCGATCACCTCGCCGCGGACCAGACGCGCATAGGCAGGCCACCATGTGATGGAGATGGCGACGATCATGTTGAAGACGCCGCTTCCAAGTGCTGCCGCCACCGCCATGGCGAGGATAAGGCTCGGGATGGTGAGCAGCAGGTCGGTGATGCGCATCAGGATTTCGTCGGTCCAGCCGCCGAAATACCCGGCGACCGCTCCAACCGCCGTGCCCACGACGATGGCGATGAAGACGACGGCGAGGCCGGAGAACAGCGAGACCTGCGAACCGACCACCACGAGGGAGAAGATATCCTGTCCCAGTTCGTTGGTGCCGAACCACGCGTCCGCCGATGGCGGCAGGAAGCGCGCGGCGGTGTTGGTGCCGCCTGCCACGTGCTCGGGATGCGGGACGATGTAGGGCGCCAGGATCGCTATGACGACGAGCGCGACGACGATGGTCAGCCCGATGACCGACAACCAGCTCTGACGAAAGCGGTAGTACGCGCGGCCCCAGTTCTCCATGCGCGCGGAGCGGTTGCGGGCGGGAATGACGATCTGAGTTTCGGCCGTCATGCGTAGCGCACCTTCGGGTTGAACACGCCGTAGAGAACGTCGACGACGAGCATGGTGAGCAGATAGATGATCGCGATGACAAGCGTGACCCCGATCACCGGCATGAAGTCCTGGGTCAGGATTGCCTGGGTCGCATAAAGCCCGAGGCCTGGCCAGTCGAAGACCGTTTCCACCAGCACCGTGCCGCCGAGCAGCCACGAGACGTAGAGGCCGATGACAGTGAGGGTCGAGGTCATGGCGTTCTTCAAGACGTATTTGAACAGGATCAGGCGGCTCGACAGGCCGAGGGCGCGCTCGGTCATGACGTAGTCCTGCTGGAGCACCTCGATGGTTGAGGCGCGCATCATGCGCATGATGGTGGCCAGCGGCGACAACGCCATCGCAATCGCCGGCAAGGCCAGATGAGCGGCGGCGATCTGGAAGGCATAGAGATCACCCGCGATCAGCGCGTCGATCGTGTAGAGGCCGGTGACGGTGTCCGGCGGCGATTCAATGAATGGATATCGCCCGGCGAGCGGCAACCAGCCGAGCCACGCGGCAAAGGCGAGCTGCAGCATCAGGCCCAGGAAAAAGCGCGGCATGGCGATGCCGCCCAGCGCCAGCGTGCGGGTGACGTAGTCGAGCGGGCCATTGCGGTAGACGGCGGTGAGCAGGCCGAGCGGGATGCCGAGCACGACCGCGATCAGCAGGGCGGCGAAAACCAGCTCGAGCGTCGCCGGCAGATATTCAAGGATGTCCTGAAACACCGGACGGCGTGTGAAGACCGAGGTTCCCCAGTCGCCCTCCAGCAGACCGGTCAGGTAGGTCCAGTACTGGATCGGCAGCGGCTGGTCGAAGCCGAATTGCTGGCGCAGTTGCGCGATCGTTTCCGCCGACGCGTTCGGACCCGCGGCGAGGCCGACAGGATCACCGGGCAGGAGACGCGCGACGACGAAGAGCAGCAGCGTCAGCCCGATAAGGATCGGAATGAGCAGGAGAAGCCGGCGCAGGATGAACAAGACCATGGAAAGCTCCGATTTGCCGGGACGGGCCGGTGAGCCCGCCCCGGCGAAACGTCATGCAAGCGACAGCGGCCAGACCTCGAAGGTGTTGGCGGCCACCGGGCAGAACTCGTAGTCCTGCACACTATCGCGCATTGCGAACTTGCGCAGTTCCAGAAGGCCGAAAATATCGGGGGCGTCGTCGACCACGAGTTCCTGGAACTGGCGGTAGAGATCGGCCCGCTTCTCCTGGTCCACCTCGGCACGCGCTTCCTCGATCAGCCGGTCGACCTCGGGGTTGCTGTAGACCGGATTCTGCCACTGGCCGTTGCGCGACGAGTGGTAGGCGGCATAGGCGGTGTTGTCCGGATCGGCATAGTTGGCCGACTGGAAGATCGAGTAGAAGTCCGTCATCGTGTCCGGCGACTTGGCCATCGCGACGATGTCCGGCCAGACCATCGGGCGGATGTCCAGGTCGATGTTCAGCGCCTTGAGCGATTCGAGCAGGATCAGGCACCACCGGCGCTGGTTCTCGTAACCCGCCGCATGCATGATCGACAGCGTGAAGCCGCCGTCCTTGTATTCGGACTGGGCGAGGTATTCCTTGGCCTTCTCCATGTCCTGGCGATAGATGTCGAGGCCTTCGGCATGACCGAACATGCCGGACGGCAGCGGGCCCTCCATCAGTTCGGCGAAACCGGCAGCTTCCAGCATGGACTGGTAGTTGTAGGCATACGAGATCGCCTTGCGCAGGTTCTTGTCGGCGAGCGGGCCCTTGGCGGTGTTCATCTTGATCGAAAACGAGCGGTAGTCCGGCTCCATGATGCGCACGACATTCGGCATGCCTTCGATGGCTTCCATGTCCTCGGTGAACATGTCGAGGGCGAAATGGACCTCGCCGCGCTGAAGCATCAGACGGGTCGTGGCGGACTCGCGCACGATCTTCCAGATGACAGCTTCGATGTTGCCGCCCTGGTGCCAGTCGTTCTCGGCCCGGATCAGCTCGTAGAGATCGCCCGGGCGCGCACGCCCCATGGTGAAGGCGCCGGAGCCCGCGATGTTGGAAAGCAGGTATGTCTGGCCGTCATCGCTGCCGAGATTGGCTTCGACGACCGCCGAGTTGACCACGAACATCCACGGCAGGACGGAGAGCAGCGGTGCGAATGGCTGCAGCAGGGTCATCGTGACGGTCATGTCGCCGGTGGCCTTGACGCCGTTCTCGTCGAGGACGCCGGAAACCATCCAGGCCGGACCCTGCTTGAGACGCAGGAGGCGCGCAAACGAGTACTCGACGTCCTTGGCGGTCACTGGATTGCCGTCATGGAAGCGGGCGTTCTCGTCCAGTTCGAAGGTATAGGTCAGACCGTCATCCGACTGCGTCCAGCTCTTGGCCAGGCCGGGCGTCGTCTCGGGCGGATTGCCGACCACGCGGACGAGTGCGTCATAGGTGTTGCGGAACAGCCATTGCGGCGCGTAGCCGGTGGCGACGTGAGGGTCGAAGTTCGGGATGTCGACCGTGCTCGCGAGCACCATGATCTTGCGACCCTGGGCGTTGGCGTACCACGGCATCGAGGCGGCGATCGTCGCTCCGGCCGAACCGATCAGAAATTGGCGCTTGTTCAATGTAACCATGTCCATTCCCCTGTTTTGCCGGCTGAGCCGGATGCTGACGGTGGGCCGGCACCCATTGCCGGCCCCCTGTGGTTTCCGAGTGGCGTCAGGCGGCCAGTTCCTTCTTGCGGGAACTCAACCGATAGACGCTCTCGGCGCTTTCGGAACTGATGCGCTCTTCGCGCAAATCGTCTTCCACACTCTCGATCGAGCGTTTTTCAGGATCGCCATAGCCGGCACCGCCGCCGAGCTGGAGTTCGACGATGCGATCGGTGCGATCGACGACGACCAGGCCGCCGCTGCCGACATCCTCCACGACAGCGCCGCTATCGTCGCGGACATAGCCGTGGGCGAGGAGGCCGGTCTTGCCGCCGAACAGGCCATCGATCGGCGCGTTGACGCCCTCCGGTGACACGAACACGGTCAGCGGCAGCCCATCGTCGTGGCGCTTGGTGACGCGGATGCGCGCGCCCAGCCCGCCGCGATGCTGCCCGGCGCCGGCGGAATCCGTCACGAAGCTCTTTTCCAGCACGACGACCGGCGAGCGGCTTTCGAGCAATTCGATCGACGAGGTCGCCGCCGAGGTCGGCCACAAGACGGAAGACTTGCCGTCCTTGGCTGCGCTGCCGCCCTGACCGCCGCCCGACAGCAGATGGTCGTAGTAGACCTTGCCCTCGGGCGTCTTGCCGTAGACGGTCATCAGGCTCGGCAGGCCGGTGTGTGCCACCACCTTGTCCGGCGCAGCCTCGGAGAGTGCGCGGAAGATGTTCGGCGAGGTGTACCAGCCAGTGCGCGTGCGCAGGCTGACGGGTGCCGGCTTGTTGCAGTTCAGCACCGAACCCTTGGGCGCCTTTACGGTGAACGCCCGGTAGCAGCCGGCATTGCCGCGCACGTTGGGCGTGAGCATGCATTTCAACGGGTAGGTCGAATGCGCCGTGGTGTAGCTAAGCGTGCAGTTGATGCCGCCCAGCGGCACCTCGTCGGGCGCGCCTTCGAAGTCGAGTTCGATCTCGTCGCCGGCGATGGTGACCTTGACCGGCACCGTCATCGGCGTGCCGAGCGGGTTGTAGGTGGTGGTCGAGGTGTAGACGCCGTCCGGCAGTGCGCGGATCGCCTCGCGCATCGCCTTTTCCGAACGTGACTGGACCACATCGGCGAGCGCCGTCAGGTCCGACAGGCCGTATTCCTCCATGAAGGAGGTCAGACGGCGGCCGCCGGTCTCGTTGGCGGCGATCAGCGAGCGGACGTCGCCGAGCACCTGCTGGGAGTCGCGGATGTTCTCCGCCATGATGCGGAACAGGTCTTCGTTCTCGACGCCGGCACGAACCAGCTTCATCGGTGGTATCTGCAGGCCTTCCTCGAAGACCTCCGTTGCCTTCATGCCGTTGCGGGTGCCGCCGATGTCGCCGACATGGCCGACCGTGCCCATCACGGCCACGACCTTGCCGCCGTGGAAGACGGGGGTGATGACGGCGATGTCGAAGAGGTGACCGGCGCAAAGCCAGGGATCGTTCGAGACCAGGACGTCACCGGGCTGCAACGTGTCGAGCGGATAGCGCTCGAGCGTCGCCTTGACCACCATCGGCAGGGTGAGGTTGAAGACCGGCATGACGCGGCTGGAATGCGCAAGCGTCTCGCCCCTGGCGTCGAGAATCGAACAGCCGAAATCCTGTGATTCTGAGATGATCAGCGAATAGGCGGTGCGGCATACCGTGTGCCACATCTCTTCCGACACCGTGACCAGACGGCTCCACATGATTTCGAGCGAGATCGGATCGGATTCGATCTTCTCGATCGCCTCGGCACGGGTCATGTCGGGGGTGACGAGATCCATGCCCTTGCCGGCGACCGCGATCGCAATGCGCAGATTGCCGGCTTCGTCGACGGTGAGCGTGTCGCCGGGCGGCACGATGGTCGTCGATTCGCGCTCCTCAATGATGGCGGGGCCCGCGACTTCGATGCCGGGGGTCAGGCGATAACGGTCGTAGATCGCCGCATCAACGAAACCATCGCCGAAATAGGCCTTTCGATGGCCCTTGAGCGCGCCCTGCGCGGTCTCCGGCACGTCCGCCTGGCGGATGGAGAGCTGCGGCTTGGGGCCGCTGGCACGCACACGGAAGGAGAGGATCTCAAGCTCGGCCTCACCGGGCACCAGTGTGTAGCGCGCGGTATAGACGTCCTCGAATGCCTTGCGGATCGCTTCGTAGGCCGACGCGTCGAGTGTCCCTGCCGGGATCGGCACGTTGATCTCGTGCAACTGGCCGACGAGGCGCATATCGGCAGTGCGCTCGATGGTGACCTGTTCGACATCCGCGCCGGCGGCGACCAGCTTCGCCCGGCCTTCCTCGGCAAGCGCATCGAACGCGGTGTTGAGTGCGGCGGCGTCGAGGTCGGGCGACAGCTCCATCGGATGCGAGCGCACGAGGTCGAAGGAAAGCGGCGCTGTGAGGAAGCCGAAGGCGGAGGCTGCACCGCTCGCTTGCGGGATGATCACCTCGGAGACGCCGAGAATGTGCGCCACGCGGGCCGCAAAGGCCGGGCCGGCGCCGCCGAAACCGATCATCGAATAGCCGCGCGGATCCTTGCCTTTCTCGACGAGATGGATGCGGGCAGCACTCGCCATGTTCTCGCCGACGACCTGATGGATGCCCCATGCCGCCTCGACCGTCGAGATATCGAGCGGCTCGGCGATGGTCTTCAGCGCCTGTTCGGCGGCGTCAAGGTCGAGCGCCATGCGACCGCCGAGGAAGAAGCCGGGATCATAGTAGCCGAGAGCGACACTGGCGTCAGTGACCGTCGGCTTGTCGCCGCCCTGTCCGTAGCAGGCAGGGCCCGGTGCGGCGCCAGCCGAATGCGGACCGACCTGGAGCAGGCCGACCTCGTCGATGGAAGCGATCGAGCCGCCGCCGGCACCGATTTCGATCATGTCGACCACGGGTGACTTGATCGGCAGGCCGGAGCCGTTCTTGAAGCGGCGCACGCGACCCGCCTCCAGATAGGAGGTGATGTGCGCCATGCCGTTCTCGATCATGCAGGCCTTGGCGGTGGTGCCGCCCATGTCGAAGGCGATGACGTTGTCCTTGCCTGCCTTCTGCCCGAACCATGCGGTTGCGAGCGCGCCGCCGGCGGGACCGGATTCGAGAAGCCGGATCGGGAATTCACGTGCCTCGTCGAGCGAGACCAGCCCACCGGCCGAATGCATCAGGCGCAAGGCCCCGCGAAAGCCACGCGCCGTCAGCTCGCGCTCGAGCCGGCTCAGATAGCGGTCCATCAGCGGCTGCACATAGGCATTGGCACATGTGGTGACGAAGCGCTGGTATTCCGAAATCTCGGCCACGACCTCCGAGGATATGGAAACCGCGATCTGCGGGTAGTGCTGCTTGATGAGCGCACGGACCCGCTGCTCGTGGTCGGGATTGCGGTAGGAGTGCATCAGGCAGACGGCGATCGCCTCGACCTTGCCGGCGACGAGCTTTTTGACCGCGCGCAGGACCGACATCTCGTCCAGCGGCTTGATGACGCCCCCATCCGCACCAATGCGTTCGGCGATCTCGAGCCGGCGAGAGCGGCGCACCAGCGGCTCGGGAAAGGTCAGGAAAAGGTCATAGATATCATAGCGCTGCTCGACGCCGATCTCGAGCACGTCGCGGAAGCCTTCAGTGGTGATGAGGCCAACCGGGGCGCCCTTGCGCTCGATGACGGCATTGGTCACCAACGTCGTGCCGTGCACGACTTCGTCGAGGTCGCCAACGTCGATGCCGGCGGCGGTGACCACTTCGGCGAGCCCGGCGAGCGCGCCCTTGGAGGGGTCGGCTGGCGTCGTCAGGCACTTATGCAGACGGATCGCCGCATCGGCTTCGTCGAACAGGATGAAATCTGTGAAAGTGCCCCCGATGTCGATACCCGCACGGAAACCCTTTGAAGTCGCTTGCATTCTGGCAGTCCCCATTGATCGAGGCCAGCCGCAGGCAAGCCTCCGTCGCTACCGCTGCGTGCAGCGGAACCGTGAATTTTCCCTTTTCGTATTCTTCCGCGGTGGCTTTGGGAGTGGTTGGGCTGCCCATTGACAAGGCACGCATTCGCCGCTCCTCACGCCTATTATTTGTGCATGAAGAATGTTGCACTTGTTATAGGCGGCAATAAAAGCGGTGTCCAGCATAAGTTTCATATTTGACAACTAGTTCCAATAGTGGAACAAACATGAGAATGATTGCACGAGGAGGTAGCAGATGAGCGCTCTGGAGGATGCGGTTGCCATTCTGGGTTGTTTTTCGTTCGACCACCCCGCGCTGACGCAAGCCGAGCTGACGCGCCGCGTCGGGCGCCCGAAAGCGACGATCTCGCGCGTGATGAAGACGCTCAGGGACACCGGCATGCTGGAATTCGACGCCGGCAGCAGGCTCTATCGCCCCGGCATCCGGCTGTTCGAACTCGGCCAGATATCACGATCGCACCAGAACTTCCTCGACCTCGTGCACAAGCGCCTTCAGCATGTCTGCGAGGTGGGCGGACATACCGGCTACATCACCGTGTTTGACGGGCCTCAGCTCGCGGTGCTGCGTATGCTGCGCGGCTCGAGCCCGATCGCCATCGCCGCGACACCGGGATATCGCGCCTGGCCGCACGCCACGTCGAATGGCCGGGCAATGCTGGCGCTTCTGACCGACGAGGAGTGGCGGCTGCGCGTGCCGCAGGAGCTGCCGATCCTGTCAAAAAACACGCCAAAGACGCATGAGGATCTTCTCGAACGCATCCGCATGGTGCGGGAAACGGGCCGCTCGTCTTCGTCCGACGATTCGTACGAAGGCGTGTCATCGCAAGGCATCGCCGTGCGCGATCCCGACAGCCACGAGGTCATCGGTATCGCGATTTCCTACCCCACGTCGCTCGGCACGCCCGAACTGAAGGAGAAGCTCGCGGTGCTGCTGGACGACATGAAACACGACCTTCAGCGTCATTCGCACTGACCGGGCTGCCGCATCGACCTGTGGCGGCACCGCCGCCGCCTAGGAACGCATTCCCTTCCGCCTCTTGATTTTCCGCGCGCGAACATCGATATCGGGCGCAACTTTCAGAACCATTCCAAAAACGGGATCAGGCGATGAGCGAACAGCCCAAAGACGAACGCGCGCCCGAGCAAACCGCGGCAAAGTCGGAATATGCCGAGACGGCTGCCGCAGGCGAAGCTTTTCAGGCCGAGGTCGACGCGCATGAACAGGCGGCCGACTACGAGGCCGTCGTGCGGCTGGTGAAGGAGAACGAGGAGCTCAAGGACCGCGCCCTGCGGCTGGCGGCCGAGATGGAGAACCTGCGCCGGCGCACCACCCGCGACGTGCAGGATGCGAAGAGCTATGCGATCGCCAATTTCGCGCGCGACATGCTCCAGGTCTCGGACAATCTCAGCCGCGCGCTTGAAGCGATCCCCGCGGATACCAAGGCAAGCGGCGACGCCGGCCTCAATGCGCTGATCGAGGGCGTCGAGCTGACCGGCCGCGCCATGCATTCGGCGCTCGAGCGCCATGGCGTCAAGATGCTCGACCCGCATGGCGACCGTTTCGACCCCAACTTCCACCAGGCCATGTTCGAAGTGCCCAATCCGGACGTGCCCAACAACACCGTGGTGCAGGTGGTGCAGACCGGCTACGTGATCGGTGACCGGGTGCTGCGGCCTGCCATGGTCGGTGTCGCCAAGGGCGGCCCCAAGCAGGCGGCGGAACCCGCCGTCGAGCCCGGCCCGCCCAACGAGCAGGCCGAAAAGGACGCGTAACGACGCGTCCGGTCGCGCCGCTTCCGTATCCAGCCGCCATCGGTTAATGATCGTGGCTGGAGGCGCCATGGACCCGATCATCTTGCTCGACTATGCCGGCGTGGCCGTCTTCGCCGCGACCGGCGCGCTCGCCGCCTCTCGCAAGCAGCTCGACATCATCGGCTTCCTTTTCCTCGCGGGCTTCACCGGCATCGGCGGCGGGACCATCCGTGACCTCGTGCTCGGCGTGCCGGTGTTCTGGGTCCAGAATCACGACTACATCGTCGTCTGCGCGGCCATGGCGATCCTCGTCTATGCCGGAGCGCACCTGATCGAGTCGCGCTACAAGCTGCTGCTGTGGCTCGATGCGATCGGGCTCGCCGCCTATTGCGTCTTCGGTGCGTGGAAAGGGCTGGTGGTGACAGGATCGGGGGTGGTGGCAGTGGTGATGGGCATGCTCACGGCCACCTTCGGCGGTATCCTGCGCGACCAGATCGCAGGCGAGCCGTCGGTCCTGATGCGGCCCGAGATCTACGTTACGGCCGCGATGGCCGGCGCCCTCACCTTCACCGTGCTGCACATCGCGGGGCTGCCGCTGATGCTGTCAGCCGGGCCGGCCTTCCTCGTGGCGTTCCTGATCCGGGGCGGCGCGCTGCGCTTTGGCTGGTCTTTTCCGCCTTACAGGAGCCGTCCCGGCCGCCATCCCGAGGACATTCCCTGATCCGCTTGCCGTCAGTGCGGCATAGAGGACAGGTGCGAGAGCAGTTCGGCGACATTGGCGGCACCGCATTTCTTCAACAGCCTGGCGCGATAGGCCTCGACCGTGCGCGGCGAGATCGACAGCATGCGGGCGATTTCCTTCGACGTGCGCCCCTCGCCCAGATGCATGACGATCTGGCGTTCGCGCGTCGTCAGGTCCTGCACCTGGCGGGTCTCTGAAAGGTCGGCGAAGCTCCATACGGCGCGGCGCAGCGGGTCATCGTCGGGCGTCAGGGAATGGCCGCGCACCCGGCACCAGAACAGCGTGCCGTCCTTTCGCGCCATGATCCGCTCATCGGAATAGCGGTTCATCTTCTTCAACGGCTCCACGCCGACGTCGCGAATGCGGACGAATTCCTCGAAGGAGGGGTAGAGGATCGCAAAGGAATGATCGACCAGCTCGATCCGCGCATAGCCGAACATTTCGGCGAAGCGCGGATTGCAGGCGCGGATGACGCGGCTTTCCGTCACCACGAGCCCGATCGGGGCGTTCTCGAACGCCAGTTCGTGCAGATTGTCGGCCCAGCTCGTCATCCGTGTTTCTACCGTTCGTATTCCTACGATATTGCGGGTGCGGCCGCCTGCCGCCGATAATGGCAATCGGTTCGGAGCGTGCCATCCGCGCGCATCCGTCTTACTCTGGGAGGAGATATTCATGAAGACGCTTTTTGCCGCGCTGGCTACGGCCACCGCGCTCATGGGCACGCAGGCATTCGCGCAGGAAGACACCGTGAAGATCGCGCTGCTGCACGGCCTTTCCGGCTCGCCGCTGGAAGCCTATTCGAAACAGACCCATGCCGGCTTCGAGCTCGGCCTCGAATATGCGACCGACGGCACGATGGAGGTCAAGGGCCGCAAGATCGAGGTGATCGTCAAGGACACCCAGTTCAAGCCCGACGTCGCCCGCGCGCTGCTCGCCGAGGCCTATGGCGACGACGACGCGCTGATCGCGGTCGGTGACACCTCGTCCGGCGTGGCGCTGTCGATGCTGCCGGTCGCCGCCGAGTACGAGAAGATACTGTTGGTCGAGCCCGCCGTCGCAGACAGCCTCACCGGCCCGGATTCCAACCGTTACGTCTTCAAGACCTCGCGCAATTCCTCGATGGACATGCAGGCGCAGGCACTCGCGCTGCAGCCTGACGAGAACCTGTACGTGGCGACGCTGGCGCAGGACTATGCGTTTGGCCGCGACGGCATCGCCGCCTTCAAGGCCGCGCTCGACGGCACCGGTGCCACCGTGGTTGCGGAAGAATACGTGCCGCAGCAGACGACTGACTTCACCGCGACGATCGAGCGGCTGTTCGACGCGCTTCGCGACAAGGAAGGCCGCAAGGTCATCTTCATGAACGTCGCAGGCATCGACGCCATGACGCCGCTGGCCGCCGCCGATCCGGGCCGCTACGACATCGAGTTGTCTTCCGGCGGCAACATCCTGCCGGCGCTCGTTGCCTACAAGCAGGTGCCGGGCATGGAAGGCGCGATGTATTATTACTACGAAGCCCCGGACAATCCGGTGAACGACTGGCTGGTCGAGCAGCACCAGGAGCGCTTCGGCTCGCCGCCGGACTTCTTCACCGCCGGCGGCATGGCATCGGCAATGGCCATCGTCACCGCGCTCGAGAAGGCGGAAGAGTGGGATACCGAAACCCTCATCGCCACCATGGAAGGCATGACCTTCGACACGCCCAAGGGTCCGATGACCTTCCGCCCGGAAGACCATCAGGCGCTGCAGTCGATGTACCACTTCAAGATCAAGGTCGAGGATGGCGTCGACTGGGCCGTGCCTGAGCTGGTGCGCGAGATCAAGCCCGAGGAGATGGACATCCCGCTGGGCAGGAACAACCAGGAATAACGCACGATTTGCATCGTTCCCGGCGGCTTGCGCCGGGGACGCACCACCCCCACTCCGACCCTTCGGGCCACCTCTCCCCCTGCCCCGGGGGAGAGGAACCCAAGCTGGATAAGGGTCGGCCTAGCGGCAGCGCCTTTCCTCTCCCCCGGGCAGGGGGAGAGGTGGCCCGAAGGGTCGGAGTGGGGGTGCTTCATCTTGAATGATTGACTAGCAATGACAACGCCCTCTCTCCGCACGGAAAACCTGACGATCCGCTTCGGTGGCCATGCCGCGGTCAGCAACGTCACCTGCGCGTTTCATCCGGGTGAGCTGACGGTGATCGTCGGGCCAAACGGCGCAGGCAAGACGACGTGGTTCAATCTGGTTTCCGGCCAGCTCGCGCCAACGGAAGGCCGTATCTACAAGGGCGACGACGATATCACCGCCCTGTCCCCATCGGCTCGCGCGAAGGCCGGAATCGGCCGCGCCTTCCAGCTCACCAATCTGTTTCCGAAACTGTCGGTACTGGAGAACGTTCGCCTTGCCGTACAGGCCAAGGCCGGCGAGGGACCGCGCATCTTCAAACGCGCCACCTCGATGACGGACATTCGCGACAAGGCGCAGGCGTACGTCGATGCGACGCGGCTCGGCGGGGTCGCGCATCTGCCGGCAGCGGCGCTGCCGCATGGCGACCAGCGCAAGCTGGAGGTGGCGCTTCTCGCCGCGATGGAGCCCGACATATTCATGTTCGACGAGCCGACGGCCGGCATGTCGGTGGACGAGGCGCCGGTGATCCTGGAACTCATCGCCGAAATCAAGAAGGACCGCACCAAGACGATCCTGCTGGTCGAGCACAAGATGGACGTGGTCCGCGCGCTGGCCGACCGCATCGTGGTGCTGCACAATGGCGAACTCGTCGCCGATGGCGAGCCGGCCGAAGTGATGGCCCTGCCCGTCGTGCGCGAGATCTATCTCGGTGTCGGCGCGGAGGAGGTGGCATGAGCAAGTCCATCCTGCGTCTCGACGACGTCCACACCGACATCGCGCAATACCACATCCTGCATGGCATCTCGCTCGACGTGCCGGAAGGCGGCGTCCATGTTCTGCTCGGCCGCAACGGCGCTGGCAAGACGACGACGCTGCGCACCATCATGGGCCTGTGGCGCGCGCGAAAGGGCGCGATCGTCTTCCGCGACAACGACATCGCGGCAATGAAGACGCCCGACATCGCCCGGCTCGGAATTGCCTTCGTGCCGGAGAACATGGGCATATTCGGCGGGTTGACCGTCGAGGAGAACATGCGCCTGGCCACCGGCGACGGGCGGTTCGACGACCAGCGCCTGCAGCGTGTCTTTTCGCTGTTCCCGGCGATGGATAAATTCTGGCGCAACCAGGCCGCATCACTCTCGGGCGGCCAGAAGCAGATGCTGGCAATCTCGCGCGCGATCATCGAGAAGCGCCAGCTCATCCTCATCGACGAACCGACAAAGGGCCTCGCGCCGGCGATCATCAGGGCGATGATCGACGCGTTCCGCGAGATCGCCAAGGACACGACGATCCTGCTGGTCGAGCAGAACTTCCACTTCGCCCGCGCGCTCGGCCAGACGGTTGCGGTAATCGACGACGGCCGCATCGTGCATCGCGGCTCGATGGCGGAACTCGCCGCCGACGAGGCGTTGCAGAACCGGTTCCTCAGCCTGTCGCTGGAGGCGCATTGAGATGGTCGCCCTCGACGTTGCCCCCCTCTGCCCTGCCGGACATCTCCCCCACGAGGGGGGACATTGGCTGTCATATCTGCTTTCGCCAATCGCC
Source organism: Mesorhizobium sp. CAU 1741 (assembly GCF_039839275.1). Lineage (NCBI taxonomy): Bacteria > Pseudomonadati > Pseudomonadota > Alphaproteobacteria > Hyphomicrobiales > Phyllobacteriaceae > Mesorhizobium > Mesorhizobium sp. CAU 1741. The sequence goes on from NZ_JBDOQP010000002.1 coordinate 934,543, forward strand.
GAGATTGCAGAAAAGGCGGTACGGGCCGTGAAGGCTGATCTCCCCCCTTGTGGGGGAGATGTCTGGCAGGACCGAGGGGGGCGCCGTAGGGCGGTTTCCTTAGCGGCGGCCCGAATACTTGCCGGGAGACGGCAGCGATGAAATCCCTATCCACCACCTTCGAGCGCTTCGGCGGCGTCATGCTGTTGCCGGTCGTTCTGGGCCTGATCGCATTCCTGCTGATCGGGCGGCCGTCGACCTGGATCACGCTGACGATGGCGGGGCTCGCGATGGGCATGATGATCTTCCTGATGGCCTCGGGACTGTCGCTGATCTTTGGCCTGATGGACGTGCTGAATTTCGGTCATTCCGCTTTCGTCTCGTTCGGCGCCTTCATCGCGGCCAGCGTGCTTGCCTCGTTGGGCGTGTGGGTAACGGGCGACAGCGCCGTGATGAACGTCGCCGCATTGATATGCGCGATTGCTGCGGCCACCGCGTTCGGAGCGCTGGCGGGCTGGGCTTTCGAGCGGATCATCGTCAAGCCCGTCTACAAGGACCATCTGCGCCAGATCCTCATCACCATGGGGGCGCTGATCGTCGCCGAAGAGATCATCCTGATGGTGTGGGGCGGATCGCCCCTGCCCGTGCCCCGCCCCGCCGTGCTGACCGGCTCGCTCGTCTTCGGGGACGTGTCGATCGAGGTCTACCGCATCTTCGCCTTCCTGCTCGGCCTGGCGATCTACGTGGCCATGCACTTCGCGCTGAACCGCACACGCATAGGTCTGCTGATCCGTGCCGGTGTGGAGAACCGCGAGATGGTGGAGGCGCTCGGCTTCCGCATCGACCGGCTGTTCATCGCCGTCTTCATGGCCGGCTCAGCGCTTGCGGCCATGGGCGGGGCGATGTGGGCCGGCTATCAGGGGATCATCACGCCCGCGATCGGGTCGGAAATGATGATCCTCGTCTTCATCGTCGTCATCATCGGCGGGCTGGGGTCGATCGAAGGCTCGCTGCTGGGCGCCATCCTCGTTGGACTCATGGCAAACTATGTCGCCTTCCTGTTCCCGAAGATGTCGTTGGCATCGAACATGATCCTGATGATGGCGATTCTTCTATGGCGGCCCGTCGGCCTGAAGCCGGCGGTGAAGGGGTGATGGGCATGGTGGTTCTCTACGTTGCCCCCCTCTGTCCTGCCGGACATCTCCCCCACGAGGGGGGAGATCAGCCTGCACCGAGGCTTTCGTCGATCGTCGACGATTGGCGAAAGCGGAAACGATATCCAATCTCCCCCCTCGTGGGGGAGATGTCCGGCAGGACAGAGGGGGGCGCGACGGAGCGGCTGCATCCCGGGAGGCACGGATGACCACCACCATCGTCTCCTCCACCCCGCACAGCCTCACCGCCGGCCGTCTTCTCGTCTACGGCATCGTCCTTGCCGTCGGCCTGCTGCTGATGTTCGCGCCGTTCCTGTTTCCCGATGTGCGGGCGCAGGAAGTCGCGGCGCGGATCTGCGTCTTCATCGTGCTGGTGGCGAGTTACGACCTGCTGATCGGCTATACCGGCATCGTCTCCTTCGCTCACACGATGTTCTTTGGCCTTGGCGCCTATGGCACCGCCATCGCGCTCAAGACGATGGGAGCGAGCTTCGGCTCGATTTTCGTCGGCGGTTCGCTCGGCGTGGTTGCCGCGCTGGTGCTCGCGGTGCTGATCGGCCTGCTGTCGCTGCGGGTCAAGGCGATCTTCTTTGCCATGATCACGCTGGCGGCAGCTTCGGTGATGATGGTGCTGGCGAGCCAGCTATCGGAATTCACCGGCGGCGAGGACGGGATGACCTACACGGTTCCACGCTTCTTCTCGCCTGCAAATACACTGATCGAGGACGCCGACGGCAAGGCGCTGCGCATCTTCGGTGTCGCCGCCAATGGCAGGCTCGCACTCTACTATTTCGTCTTTCTCTCCTCGCTTCTGCTGTTCCTGACGATGCTGCGCATCATCGCCTCGCCGCTGGGTACCGTGCTGGAGGCGATCCGTGAAAACGAGATGCGCGCGGAAGCGATCGGCTATCGCGTCGTCGCCTACCGAACCGCCATCTTCTGCATCGCCGCGCTGATTGCCGCGTTGGCGGGAATCCTGCGCGCCGTCTGGCTGCGCTACACCGGGCCGGACGTCGCGCTGTCGTTCGATATCATGATCGACATCCTGCTGATGGTCGTCATCGGCGGCATGGGAACCATGGTCGGCGCAGTGATCGGCGTCGTCATCATGACGCTGGCGCAGTTCTACTTGAAGGACGTGATGGCGGCCGGCGCGTCCGCGGTGAGCGATGTGCCGCTTCTGCCGGACCTTCTCAATCCCGACCGCTGGCTGCTCTGGCTCGGGGTCATCTTCATCCTGCTCGTCTACTTCTTCCCGGCGGGCATCGCAGGCACCCTCATGGGCAAGGGCGGACACAAATGACCACACCACGCTCCACCTACGTCAACGCTGCCGGCTTCGAAGTTCATGTCACGGAGTGGGGCAACCCCGGCAATCCCGCGCTCGTGATGTGGCACGGCCTGGCGCGCACCGGGCGAGACTTCGACGAGGCGGCTGCGGCGCTGTCCGACACCTATTTCGTGATCTGCCCCGACACGCTGGGGCGGGGGCTTTCGAGCTGGGCGAAGGATTACACGCAGGATTATTCCTATCGCACCTTCGGCGAAGTGGCGCTCGGCATCCTCGATTTCTACGACATCGTCGATCTGCGCTGGGTGGGAACCTCGATGGGCGGGCTGATCGGCGTGACACTTGCTGCCAACGCCCTCAAGGGCCGAATCTCGCATCTCGTGATCAACGATATCGGACCCGATATTCCGGAAGCAGGCACAGGGCGCATCGCATCTTATGTCGGAAACCCGCCCGTCTACGACACGGTTGGTGAGATGGAGGCCTGGCTTCGGGACAACTACGCGCCCTTCGGCAAGAACACCGACGCCTTCTGGCGGCGCATGGTGGACACATCCATACGCCGCACGGACGACGGCCGCATCACGGTGCATTACGACCCTGCGATCGTCTCGCAGTTCACGCACCACAAGAGCGATCTCGACGTCTGGGACGCCTATGATCTGATCGAGGCAAAGACGCTGCTCTTCCGCGGCGAGCATTCCGACGTGCTGCCGGCGGGCATCGCGGAGGAAATGATCAGGCGAGGGCCACGGCCGCGCCTGGAAGTGATGCCTGACTGCGGCCATGCACCCACCCTGGCCAGCGCGACCGAGATCGCGCTGCTCAGGGATTTTCTTGGCACCTGAAGGGCCTCAACCCTTCATCAGGATCTTTTCGATCTCGTCGACGGTGTGGTTGGTGAGCGTCTTGGGCAACTCAGCGATGACGCGGTCCTCGACTTCCTTGTGCAATTCTTTTCGCATTTCGCCCATCACCAAGGGCGGCGCGACGATCACCAGGCGCTTGAAGTCTCCCTTGTGGGCGGACTTGTAGAGGCGCGCGGCAATCTCCTTGGCGAAGCGCTCCTTTTCCACGCGGTGCCAGTCGGTCTCCTGGACCGCGCTCTTGTGGACGCTTGTTCCGCCGTCCGCGAAGCGGCCAGGCTTGTCGGTGCCCTGATCATGGGTTGGCGGATTGTCCTCGTTCATCTCACGGAACACTTCGAGATGCGGGTATTTCTCGTCACCCTCGTTGCGAAGAAACAGAGCCTTTTCCCCGTCGGCGACAACGACCCAGATGTCGTGCTCGAGCTTGATTCCGGACATGTCCTGCTCCTTTTCGCAGTTGTTGTTCTTAGAGCCACATCAACGCGCTGCAGTGTCGGCGCGTTCCGCATTCACGGCGTGTCTAACGGTTCACTAGAAAACTCTTGCGGCCATACTGCGGTGGAAGGAAAAAACATTCCAAGGCTTTCGACGCCGCGCGAGACCATGCCTTCAGAGTAGGGCTGATCGCGGCGACAATCGCCGCATGGTTTCCAACTCTGCCAAGACTGCAAAGCTCAACGCCTTCCCCGTATTCATGCGGGTGGAGGACCGTACCGTCGTGATCGTCGGCGAAGGTGAGGAGGCGCTTGCCAAGGCGCGCCTGCTTGGCCAGTCGGCGGCACGACTGCAGATCGTCGCTGACGGACCGGAGAGCGATCTCGTGCGCTGGGCGGCAGACAATGACGCCGAACTCGTCGATGCCGGCTGGAACTTCGCGTTCCTCGAGAAGGCCGTGCTCGTCTTCGCGGCAACCGGGGACGAAGCGCGCGACATGCAGGTCGTCGCAGACGCCAGGCAAGCCGGCATCCCGGTGAATGCGGTCGATCGGCCAGAACTCTGCGACTTCTTCACGCCGGCCCTCGTCAATCGCGCGCCTGTTGCCGTGGCGATAGGCACGGAGGGTGCGGGACCAGTGCTTGCACAGATGATCCGCGCCCGCATCGACCGCATGCTGCCGCCCTCGCTTGGGCGTCTGGCAACACTCGCAGCCGGCCTGCGCGAGCGCGTCGAGACCGCCCTGCCAAAGGGTTTCGCCCGTCGCAGCTTCTGGCGTGATTTCTTCGGCGGTGAGCCCGCCCGCGCGATCGAAGCAGGTGACGAGGCGCGTGCCGGCGATGCAGTCGACGCCCTGTTTGCGCGCGCCGGAGCGCCGAAAGGCCATGTCGCGCTCGTAGGCGCCGGACCCGGCAGTGAAGACCTCATCACCTTGCGCGCCCATCGGCTACTGATGGAGGCCGACGTGATCGCCTATGACGCGTTGGTGCCCGACGCGATCGTGTCGCTGGGTCGCCGCGACGCCGAGCGCATAGCCGTCGGCAAGCGAAAGGGCTGCCACTCGAAGACCCAGAACGAGATCAACGCATTGCTGGTCGAACTGGGGCGCGCCGGCAAGCGCGTCGTCCGGCTCAAATCGGGCGATCCGCTGATCTTCGGACGGGCAGGCGAGGAGATGGCGGCGCTGCGGGCCGCTGGCATCGCGCACGAGATCGTGCCGGGCGTGACGTCCGCGCTTGCGGCCGCGGCAGACTTCGAGTTGCCACTAACGTTGCGGGGCGTGTCGTCATCGCTCGTCTTCACCACCGGTCACGACCTCAAGGGCAAGTCGCTGCCGGACTGGGCCAAGCTCGCAATCTCCGGCGCCACCGTGGCGATCTATATGGGCCGGACGAACGCGTCCGAGGTGTCCAGACATCTCGCCGAAGCCGGCCTGTCGCCCGATACCGCCGTCGCGGTGGTCGAGAATGCGAGCCTTCCGTCGCGGCGCATGTTTCACGGCACGCTGGCCGACCTGCCGGCGCTGCAGCATCGCAGCGACCTGGCCGGCCCCGTGATGACGATCATCGGTGACGCCGTGGCGGGCGCCAATTTCGACAAGTCCCAACCCCTGCGTGCGCGCATCGAAGCCGCCGCAGCGGCCTGAACCGAAAGGACCTTGCGATGAAGATATTGACCGCAAACCGGCTGACGGACGGCGAGGCCGTGTGGCTCGCGCCGGACCACTCCTGGGCGACGTCGATCGAGGCGGCGGACGTAGCGCAGGACACTGCGACCGAGGAAAAACTCGAGCGCGCCGGGAAGGCAGCGCTCGTCAAGAACGAAGTCGTCGATGTCAATCTCATCGACGTCGCGATCGTCGAGGGAAGCATCGTTCCCCAGCGGCTTCGCGAGCGCATCAGGGCCGCAGGCCCCACAAATCGGACAGACCTAGGCAAGCAGGCACGGCCGCAGATCGCCGTCGCAGCCTGAATACCCGGAAGGCAAGCAGCATGTATCGTTACGATGAGTTCGACCACGGCTTCGTCAAGGCCCGGGTCGACGAGTTCCGCGACCAGGTGGAGCGACGGCTCGCCGGCGAGATCACGGAGGACCAGTTCAAGCCGCTGCGGCTAATGAACGGCGTCTACCTCCAGCTCCACGCCTACATGCTGCGCGTCGCCATCCCATATGGGACCCTAAACGCCCGGCAGATGCGCATGCTGGCGCATATCGCGCGCGCATACGACAAGGGCTACGGTCATTTCACCACGCGGCAGAACATTCAGTACAACTGGCCGGCACTGTCGGACATTCCCGCGATCCTTGACGACCTGGCCAGCGTCGAGATGCATGCGCTGCAGACGAGCGGCAACTGCATTCGCAACGTGACTGCCGACCATTTTGCGGGTGCCGCGGCAGACGAGGTCGCAGATCCGCGTCCCTACGCCGAGATCCTGCGGCAGTGGTCTTCGGTGCATCCCGAATTTTCCTACCTGCCACGCAAGTTCAAGATCGCCGTGACCGGTGCGGAACGAGACCGCGCCGCGATCCAGGTTCACGACATCGGACTGCATTTGAAGAAGAACGAGGCCGGCGAGCTCGGATTTGCCGTCTATGTCGGCGGCGGCCAGGGGCGTACGCCGATGATCGCCAAGAAAATCAGGGATTTCCTGCCCGAGCGCGATCTGCTCGCCTATGCGACCGCGATCCTGCGAGTCTACAATCTCAATGGGCGCCGGGACAACAAGTACAAGGCGCGTATCAAGATTCTCGTTCACGAGACGGGTACGGAGGAACTCACTGCCTGGGTGGAGAAGGAATTCGAGGCACTGAAGGACGGTGAACTGACGCTGCCGTCGGCGGATGTCCGCGCCATCGAAGCCTATTTCGCGCCGCCCGCTCTTCCGTCTCGTCCGGAGGGAGAGAACGCAGTGCGACAGGCACGGCTGGACAATCGCGGTTTCGACGCCTGGCTCAAGCGCAATGTCACGACGCATCGCCATCCCGACTACGCGGCGGTGACGATCTCGCTCAAGGGCACCGGCGAGGCGCCGGGCGACGCGAGCGACGCGCAGATGGAGGCCGTGGCCGATATTGCCGAGCAATTCGCCTTCGACGAGATTCGCGTCAGCCACGAACAGAACCTGATCCTGCCACATGTGGCCCGCGCCGACCTGAAGACCGTCTATGACCAGCTTGTCGCGCAAGGCCTGGAGACGGCCAATGCCGGTCTCATCACAGACATCATCGCCTGCCCGGGCCTCGATTATTGCGCGCTCGCCAATGCGCGCTCGATCTCGGTCGCGCAGGACATTTCACAGCGGTTCGCATCGCAGGAAAGGCAGGAGGAGATCGGCGAGCTGAAGCTGAAGATTTCCGGCTGCATCAACGCCTGCGGCCATCACCATGTCGGCCATATCGGCATCCTCGGCGTCGAGAAGAAGGGCACCGAACTCTATCAGGTGACTCTGGGCGGCTCCGGCGATGAGCATACGTCGATTGGAGAGATCATCGGTCGCGGCTTTACCGCCGAGGAGATCACTGACGCCATCGAGACGGTCGTCGATACCTATCTGGCATGGCGGAACGGACCTGACGAGACGTTCCTTGAAGCGTATCGTCGCCTCGGGGCTGCACCCTTCAAGCAGGCGCTGTATGGCGACGAAGCAAAGGCGGCCTGAGCTGAGATGACCGAGACCACCACGCCTGCCACGACCCGTCTATGGACCAATGAAGGTTTCCGTGACGACGACTGGGCACATGCCGAGACCGTCGATGCACTTGCCGGCAACAGCCGCGTGATCCTGCCATTGGCCGCATTCCTTGCCCTCGACGATGAGACCCGGTCCCGGCTGGGCGACAGGATCGGGGTGCATGTCATGCCCGGCGAGGCATTGGACGCTCTTGTTCCGCACCTTGGTACCGTTGCGCTGGTATCGCTGGCGTTTCCGGCGTTCAGCGACGGCCGCAGCTATTCCAAGGCGCAATTGCTGCGGGAGCGTCACGGATACGAGGGTGTCGTCCGGGCTTCCGGAGACGTGCTCATCGACCAGATCCCGCTGATGTTGCGCACCGGTTTCAGCGAATTCGAGGTCTCCAACGAAACCGCTCTCGCCCGGCTGGGGCAGGGGCGCGTCGGCGGCATCGATTTTCATTACCAGCCTGCCGCGACGCAGGAACCGGGCGGTCCGGCCTACTCCTGGCGGAGAGTTGCGACCGTCTGAGACCGGCCTGGCCGACGTTCGGGGTTGCATCTGCCAGCCAGCGCTCTATATCGAGTTCAGCTTTTGGCGCCCGCCGGATTCGGGACAGGCACCGTCCGTCCATACTTTCACCGCCTGCGCCGCTTCGCCGGATCGAACCCCGATCCGCTCCCATGTCCTTCATGTTCAGCGCATGCCGGGCGAACCCGTTAGAAGTCAGGAAATCCATTGCAGGTCATCGTACGCGACAACAATGTCGATCAGGCCCTCAGGGCTCTCAAGAAGAAATTGCAGCGCGAAGGTGTTTTTCGCGAGATGAAGGCGCGTCGCGCCTATGAGAAGCCGTCCGAGAAGCGGGCGCGCGAGAAGGCAGAGGCCGTACGCAGGGCGCGCAAGCTTGCCCGCAAGCAGGCGCAGCGCGAAGGCCTGCTGCCCGGCCCCAAGAAGAAGCCGGCCCGTCCGGCGCGTCCGGCCCCTTCGCAGGCGGCGTGATATTTTCAGATATTGTGAGTTTTTGATCCCGCCGGCCTTGAGCCGGCGGTTTCGTTTCAGCTGTCAGCGCGACGAGCGCGCGTTTTCTGCCTGGTCCAGTTCGCCAAGCAGCGATTTGAACTGATCGGGAATATCACCATCGAGCTTGAAGGCTTTCATGCGGCCGAGAAAGCGTCGGTTGGTGTCCGATCCGAGTTCCTTGCGGACCAAATCCTTGAGGCTTCCCTTCCGCTTCATGCTGGCCTTCTCTTCAGTCATGGTTCGTGTTTCCGCGTTGTGTACAAGAACCATGGTGCGCAGCAAAAGGTTCCGAAAACCTGATATTCGCGACCATATCGGGGCATCTATGGTAAAATTCTAATTAAATCTTCTGCTTTTCCGGCTGGACGGCGGGCTCGCTCACGATGAGCGGCAGGGTGACCCTGAAACAAGCGCCGATATGCGTGTCCGGCACAAGTTCGAGCCTGCCTGACATGCGCATGATGATCTCGCGGCTGATTGGAAGCCCGAGCCCGGCGCCACCATACGGCGCGGCTTCCCCGAGCCTGCCGCGATAAAACTTGTCGAAGATCCTCGGCCTTTCCTCTGGGGGAATGCCGGCCCCGTTGTCGGAGACCTCGATGACATAATTCGTGCCTTCCAGGCGCGACCGCACCTCGACCTCCGGTTTTATGGCGCCATTGTACTTGATCGCGTTGGCGATGAGATTGATCAGCACCTGGCTCAGCCGATCGGGATCGGCGGACACGCGCGCACTCGCCGCGCGCGTGCCGGCGCGCAACAACGTGTTGTTCTGGCGCGCCAGGGCGTCGCATACACGCAGCGCCTGCTCCAGCGGTTCCTCGGCATCAATGGGGCGGTTTTCCCACGGGCGTTCGCCGCGCTCGAGCGCCGACAGGTCGAGAATCTCGTCGAGGAGCGACGTCAGGCGCAAGCTCTCGGCGTGGATCGTCGCCGTGAATCTCTTCCGGGCGGACATTTCCAGGTCCTGCTCTGAAAGCAGGATTTCGGAGAACGCACGAATGGCGGTCATCGGCGTGCGGACCTCATGGCTCACCTGGCTCAGGAACTCGTCCTTCTGAAGGTCGACCTTGCGCAATTGCCGGTTGGCGATCTCCAGCTTTTCCGCCGTGGCGCGCAATTCAGCGGAGGTCCGTTCCAATTCCTGCGAATGTTCGATGGCCTGCTGCGTCTCGTCGGCCATCTGCATGACTTCCTCCAGCGATACGGCGTCGCCGGACACCACCTTGGACAGCATCACATGTGCGGATGCCGCACCGATCGATCCGGCGAGCTCGCGCTCGAGGCGGTGAATGAAGGCCGGGCTCGGCTCCAGGCTCGTCCACGGCATTCGCGCCTGCTTGGCCTCCTCCGAAAACAGCGCCACCGCGCGGCCATGGCCCAGAACTCGTCGCGCGACGAGGAATAGATCGTCGGCTGTCGCCGATCCGCGCAACGGGCTCGTTTCGCCGGCTGCCCGGCGGAACACGTTGAGGAACAAGGCTGCCTGGACGTGCTCCAGCGCCGACTGGTTGGTAATGAGTGAGCCCACGATCAGCACCGTGGTATTGAGAAACAGGCTCCAGAACACCGCGTGGGCAAGCGGATCGAGCCGGTCGAGCCCGAACAGCGCCTGCGGCCGCAGCCACGCGATGCCCGCGGGCCCTTCCTCCATGATCATGGCGACCATCGGCGACGACGACGCGAAGGACGGCATCAGGCTCGACCACAGCCAGATGACGAAACCGACGGAGACGGCGGCGATTGCCGCCTTGGTCGATGCATCGCGCCAGAATAGCCCTGCGAGGATGGCCGGCAGGAACTGCGCCACGCCAGTAAACGAGATCAGCCCGATCGGCGCGAGGGCGTCCGATTCCCGCGTCAGGTAAAAGTAGGCGAAGCCGAGCCCCAGGATCAGGATGATCGACAACCGCCGGGCATTGAGGATCAGCCTGCGTACGCCCTGCCCGTTGCCGATGCCGTCGTCCGAGGTCAGGCGCAGCATGATCGGCACGACGATGTGGTTGGAAACCATGATCGACAAGGCGATCGATTCCAGGATGATCATCGACGTGGCCGACGAAAAGCCTCCGATGAATGCGAAGAGCGCGAGCCCGTCCTGCCCCGCCGCAAGCGGCAGCGTCAGCGTGAACATGTCCGGGTTGGAGCCGGCCGGCATGGTGGTGAGCCCAAACAGCGCGATCGGCAGGATGAACAGGCTCATCAGCAGCATGTAGCCCGGAAAGGCCCAGCTCGCCGTGCGCAGGTGGCTTTCGTCGGAATTCTCCACCACCGTCACCTGAAACTGGCGCGGCAGGCAGATGATGGCGGCGGCGGCCAACAGCAACGACGCGATCCAGCGATCGCCGAACGTGTCGCTGGCGTGGATGTTCAATCCGGCGCTTTCGGCGCTGTCGAAGATCGCCTCCGGGCCGCCGCCGATATAGAGCACGAAGACGCCGACGGCGACGAGCGCCGTCAGCTTGACGACGGCCTCCAGGGCGATCGCGGCAACCACCCCGTGATGCTGCTCCTTGGCATCGACGTTGCGCGTGCCGAACAGGATGGTGAACACCGCCATGCCCGCGGCCACACCGAGCGCGAGCCCCACCTCGTCCCATCCCTCCAGACTGCCGCGGCCGAATTCCGACGCCGTCGCGATCGCCTCGATGGACGAGGTGATCGCCTTGAGTTGCAGGGCGATGTAGGGCGCGATCGCGATGACCGCGAGCACGGTGACCAGCACGGCCAGCCGGCTCGACTTGCCAAACCGGGAGGACAACAGATCCGCGATCGACGTGATGCGCTGATCGTGGCTGATGCGGACGAGCCGTCGAAGGATGAACCACCAGCCGATGAAGACGAGGGTGGGGCCGAGATAGATGGTGACGAATTCGAGGCCGTTGCGGGTGGCCGAACCGACCGCGCCGTAGAAGGTCCAACTCGTGCAGTAGACCGAGATCGACAGCGTGTAGACAAAAGGCGAGCGCAGGAACCCGCCGGCCCGGTCACGGGTGTGACGGTCGCCGAGAAAGGCGATCAGGAACAGCAGCCCGACATAGGCGATCGCGGTGGCGATGACGAGATCGGCGGTCAGCGTCATGGCTTGCCATCCGCCTGGGTCGTCCCTGATGGCTCGTCATTGGGAAGCGCACGGCTGAACCAGCGAGCGCCGCCGACAAGCAGCGTCCAAAGCACGAAGATGTAGACGGTTTCGATAGGGACGCCGAGAATGCGCGCGTCGAAGCGGAACAGCAGAACCAGCGGCGGGAGGAAGGCGATTGCTCCGAAAAGCGCGAAGAAAAAGGCTGCTCCAACGAGCTTGCGGCGGGTCACGCTCTCACCACCGCGCTGTCGAGGCCATCAGGCCGAGCGGGCAGCGGTTTCGCCGAGCAGGGCGCGTACGCTGTCGACCACGTCGGCATTGGCATAGGGCTTGGTGACGAACTTGTCGGCGCCGAGTTCCTCGGCAATGCGGCGGTCCTGCTGTTGGCCCTTGGCCGTCAGGACCAGCACCGGCAGGCTTTGCGTGTTGCGGTCGGCGCGGATCTGCTTGAGAACCTCAAACCCGGAGCGCTTTGGAAGCATGATGTCGAGCACCAGCACACGCGGCTGCGAGCGTCGAATGGCCTCCATGACCGCCTCACCGTCCGTGACCGCCCCAATCGTCCATCCGGCCCGTTCCAGGACAAAGGTAAGCGCTTCAAGAATGCTGGGTTCGTCCTCGGCTATCAGTACGTCGATTGCCAAATTGCTCCTCCATTCCCTTCCTCCAAAGGGACCCCTCGTCACATAAGCGCAATGCGGCCCTCAGGCCAAGCCCTAATGAAGGGCGGGCCTAGATACCCACCAGCGGTGGCGGCGCCGTCTCGCCGCCCGGCGACCACGCCTCCTCCTGCCTGTTGGAGCAATCGGTGCGGGTGCACAGGCGGCAACTCGGCCCGACCGGTACGTCGGCGTGCTGGTCGTGCAGGTTCAACCCGTCCGCATAGACGGTCTCGTCCGCGTGCAGGATGTCCGTCACCAGCAGGACCGAGAGCGGCAGAGCAAGGTCGGCAAATCCCGCGCTGCGCCGCGACGTGGCCTTGGCAACGAACAGGAAGCGGGAGCCGTCGAGAAAGCGGGCGACCTGGCGCACGATCTGGCCGGGAGCGCGGAACGCGGCGTAAATCGCCCATAAGGGGCAGGCATGGCCGCTGTTGGGCAAGAGCAGGCCTGGAAGAGGGAAATGCTTCGACAGCCGGCCTGCCGGGTCGGCGCGCAGGAAACCGAACGGGACGCCCGCCGCGCCGGGCTGGCGCAGCGTGACGAGCCGGTGGGCCACCTGCTCGAAGCTGGCATTGTAGCGCTCGGCGAGCGCATCGATGTCATAGCGCAGCGCACGCGCGTCCGCCAGGAAGGCGTCATAGGGGAACAGCACGGCGCCGGCGATGTAGGCGGCGAGATAGCGGTAGGCGCCGCGTCGTGCAGCGGGCGAGGAGAGCGTTGGCGTATCGACGGCGGCGGCAAGCGCGTCGCCGGCGTCGAGTTCGGCGAGAAGACGGGCCATCTGGAATTGGCGGGTCGCCTGCGCCACCGTGTTGCGAAACCACAATTGCCTGTCCGCCGCATCATAGCCGAAGGCACGCCCGGTGCCGGAGGCTGCGGACCGGCGAACAGCGACGCCATGATCCCGGCGCAGCGCCTCGGCCATGGCGTGTTCCCCGAACGCCCCATGGGCGTCAACGCGGGCGCGCAGTTGCGCGCCCTCGGCTTCCAGCGCGGGGAAATAGTTCTGTGCCGCGAAGATCATGTCATCGACCTCGCGGCGCGCGGACGCGAAGCTCTCAGCGCTCGATGCCTGGTCGAACTGGCCGATCAGGTTGCGGGCGACCGCGCTGAGGCTGCGGGTCTCCCGGGTGATGCTGGACAGGAAGCGTTGGCTTTCCTGCGCGCTCAGGTCCGGCTCGCTCTCGAGGATTTCCGCTCCCGAGCGGATGACGGTGATCCCCGACAGAACCTGATGCAGCAGTTGCGACAGAAGCGGATCGGCACGCAGCCTGTCGGCATAGGATTCCGCGTTGTTCATGGCCGCAGCGTAGGCGCGATGCAGCCGTGCGACGACCTGCGCCATCTGCGGGCTGGTGGCGACGAGAAGACGTGCCTGCTCGGCCCCCATTCCGCTGCCGGCCAGGGCAGGATCGGCGAACGCCTCGACCAGTTCGTGGATGAGCCGGTGTTCGGCTTCGCCGGTCAGTTCGGCGATATCCATGTCCAGTTCGGCGGCGATGCGCTGCAGGAGCGCCCCACCCACCTGGCGCTTGTTGGCCTCTATGAGATTGAGATAGCTCGGCGACACCCCGACGGCGCGGGCCAGCCCGGCCTGCGACTTGGAAAGCGCCTTTCGGCGGGTGCTGATTCTCAGGCCGATCGGGGCGTGCATGGGACATGCCTTGTCAATTCATTGACAGATCATACTGCGATCCGGTCCAAGAATTTACAGGATTTCCTTTAAATTACAATAAGATATTGCGCCTCTGTTAACACACACCGATAGTGCAAGCGCGGGGAGCCTCCGGGAGGGTTGTGGCTTCCGCAACCAAGGAGGAGAATCATGAGCACATCCAAGCGCGGCATTTCACGCCGCAACGTCATCAAGACTGGCCTTGCGGGCATCCTCGCGACGGGAGCGGCGCCGCTGGTCTTCTCGCGCGGTGCCTGGGCGCAGGAATTCTGCAATAATCCCGACGCCGGCAGCACCGTCACCTACGGTCTCAACCTGCCGCTCACCGGCACCTATGCCGAGGAAGGCGCCGACGAGCTGAAAGCCTACGAGCTGGCGATCCAGCATCTGAACGGCGAAGGCGACGGCGGGCTTCTCAACGTATTCAAGCCGTCAGCGCTCAAGGGCAACGGCATCCTCGGCAAGAAGGTGGAGTTCGTCACCTCAGACAGCCAGACACTGTCCGACGTGGCCCGCGCGGGCGCGACCCGCATGATCGAACGCGACAACGCGATCATGATCACCGGCGGTTCATCGTCCGGCGAGGCGATCGCCGTGCAGAGCCTGTGCCAGGAGATGGGCATCATCTTCATGGCGGGACTGACCCACTCCAACGACACCACCGGCAAGGACAAGCGCCGCTACGGCTTCCGCCACTTCTTCAACGCCTACCAGTCCGGCATCGCGATCGCGCCGGTGATCGGCGAGGCCTACGGCAACGACCGCCGCGCCTACCATCTCACGGCCGACTATACTTGGGGCTGGACGCAGGAAGAATCGATCAAGAACGCCACCGAGGCTCTCGGCTGGGAGACCGTTCAGGCCGTCCGTACCCCGCTGGGCGCAGGCGACTTCTCGCAGTTCCTGACCCCGGTGCTGAACTCGGGCGCCGACGTGCTGATACTCAACCACTACGGCAACGACATGGTGAACTCGCTGACGCAGGCGGTGCAGTTCGGCATGCGCGATCGTCAGGCCAACGGTAAGCAGTTCGAGATCGTCGTGCCGCTGTTCTCCGAACTCATGGCCAAGGGCGCCGGCGAGAACATCAAGGGCATCTTCGGAACCTCCAACTGGCACTGGAACCTGCAGGACGAAGGATCGCAGGCCTTCACCAAGTCGTTTGGTGCCGCCTATGGATCGCCGCCCTCGCAGGCAGCGCACACCGCCTATGTGCAGGCGCTGCTCTATGCCGATGCGTGCGAACGCGCCGGAACCTTCTATCCGCCGGAAGTCATCAAGGCACTGGAAGGCTTCGAGTTCGACGGCATGGGCAACGGCGCCACGCTCTACCGGGCAGACGACCATCAGTGCATG
Organism: Mesorhizobium sp. CAU 1741; assembly: GCF_039839275.1. NCBI lineage: Bacteria > Pseudomonadati > Pseudomonadota > Alphaproteobacteria > Hyphomicrobiales > Phyllobacteriaceae > Mesorhizobium > Mesorhizobium sp. CAU 1741. The sequence goes on from NZ_JBDOQP010000002.1 coordinate 949,746, forward strand.
AAGTCGGTGCTCGTGGTGCGCGGCAACGAGAGCCCGACGAACGAGTTCGACGTGCTCAACGTGCACAAGGAAATCTCGCGCGAGGAGGCCAACTACGACGCCTCGATCTTCGGAGGTGAACTGGGCGCCGCCGAGCCGGTTCCGCAGTGCACCTGATCCAGCCGAACTGACAGCGCGCCCCGCACGTCTTCGACGCGCGGGGCGCGCGTCGCTCTTTTAAGCTGACGGCGGTCCGGAGGCCGGCCATGTTTGAAGTGATTTTCCTGCAGTTTCTCAACGGGCTCGACAAGGGCAGCGCCTATGCGCTGATCGCTCTCGGCCTGACTCTCGTCTTCGGCACGCTGGGCGTCGTGAACTTCGCCCACGGGGCCTTGTTCATGCTTGGCGCCTTCTGCGCCGTTGCATTCCGGCAGCTCATCACGCTGGAGACCGTCACCACCGATCCGGAAAAGCTGTCGCCCTGGGGCGCGCCGGTGGAGATACGCGAACCGCTGGTGCAGACCTGGTTCGGCGATTTCGGCGCCGTGCTCGTCAACTATTCGGTGATCGTCTCGCTGCTGCTCGCGATCCCGGTGATGCTGTTTGTGGGCGTGGCGATGGAGCGGGGGCTGATCAAGCATTTCTACAAGCGCCCGCATGCCGAGCAGATTCTCGTGACCTTCGGACTTGCGATCGTGCTTGGCGAACTCGTCAAGGCGATCTTCGGGCCGAACCCGCATCCGCAGCCGATGCCCGACACGTTTCGCGGCGCAGCCGACATCGGCGCCTTTCTCGGCATGCAGGCCGGTGTGATCACCTATCCGCTGTGGCGGCTGATATACTTCCTGTTCTCCGCGGCCATCATCGGCGCGGTGTTTGCCTTTCTCCAGTTCACCACCTTCGGCATGGTCGTGCGCGCCGGCATGGCGGACCGCGAAACCGTCGGCCTGCTTGGCATCAACATCGACCGCCGCTTCACCATCATGTTCGGCATCGCCGCCACGGTGGCGGGCATGGCGGGCGTGATGTACACGCCTCTGCTCCCGCCGAACTACACGCTCGGCATGGAATTTCTCGTCATCTCGTTCGTCGTGGTTGTGGTTGGCGGCATGGGATCGCTGCCCGGCGCCGTCGCCGCTGGTTTCCTGCTCGGGATCCTCCAGTCGTTTGCATCGATGACGCAGGTCAAGGCGATCGTTCCGGGGATCGACCAGATCATCATCTACCTCATTGCCGTCGTCATCCTGCTCGTTCGCCCGCGCGGACTTCTGGGCCGGCGTGGCGTGATGGAGGCGTAAATGTCCATGTCGCGCAAAGACCTCATCCTGTTCTTCGGTTTTTCGGCGGTGGTCCTGCTGCTGCCGATCCTGGCTGCGCCGTTCGGGGCGGCATATCCCGACCTCCTGCAGCGCTTCATGATCTTCGGCATCTTCGCGATCGGCTTCAACATCCTCTTCGGCCTCACCGGCTACCTGTCGTTCGGCCATGCGGCCTTCTTCGGTGTCGGCTCCTACGCGGCGATGTGGTCGTTCAAGCTGCTGTCAACGAATGCGCTGCCGGCGATCATCTTCGCCGTCATCGTGGCCGGACTGTTCGCGCTGGCCATCGGCTTCGTCTCGCTGCGCCGCTCCGGGATCTACTTCTCGATCCTGACACTCGCCTTCGCGCAAATGAGCTACAACCTCGCCTATTCGGTGCTGACACCGATCACCAATGGTGAGACCGGCCTGCGCATGGCGCTGAGCGACCCGAGGGTGCTCGACAGGCTCTTCTTCAGCACGCCGCCCGGTACGCCGGTGCCGTCGCTGTTTGGCATGTCGCTGTCCGGCTGGAACGGCTTCTTCTTCTCGGCGGCGCTGTTGCTGGCCACATTCTTCCTGGCGATGCGCATCACCAACTCGCCATTCGGCATGATGCTGAAGGGCATCAAGTCGAACCAGAACCGGATGAACTATACCGGCTTCAACACCCGGCCCTACACGCTCACCGCCTTCGTCATATCCGGCATGCTGGCCGGTCTTGCCGGCTCGCTGCTGGTCGTCACCGATCCACTTGCGGGTGCGGAACGCATGCGCTGGACGGCCTCGGGCGAGGTCGTGCTGATGACCATCCTCGGCGGTGTCGGAACGCTGGTGGGCCCGGTGCTGGGCGCCTGGATCATCAAGTATTTCGAGAACATCTTCTCGTCCTTCAACGCCAACGTGCTCAATAATTTCTACAGTTTCCTGCCCGATGGCGCGCGCGAAGTTGCGGTGACCGTGAGCTCCAAGTTCGTCGGCGAAGGGTGGCACCTTTCTCTCGGCCTCGTCTTCGTGCTGATCGTCGTGTTCCTGCCCGGCGGGATCATGGAAGGCGCGAGACGCATCGGCGCCCGCTTCCGGCGTTCGAACGCCCGTCCGGAAGCCCGCCGCGAACAACTCAGTCCAACGGCAGCCGAGTAAGGGGGCGACCATGTTCATGCCATCAAAGGACAACGTCGTTCTTCATGTCGCCGACGTCCACAAGCGTTTCGGAGGCCTGCACGCGCTTGCCGACATCGACCTGCAGGTCGAGGAGGGCAAGACGCACGCCATCATCGGCCCCAACGGCGCCGGCAAGTCGACGCTGCTCAACGTGATCATCGGCCGCCTGCCGCCGACCAGCGGCGCCGTGGTCTTCGACGGCACCGTGCTGACGGGAAAGATGCCGCACGAGATCAACCAGCTCGGCGTGGCGCGCGTCTTCCAGACCCCGGAGATTTTCGCCGATCTCTCGGTGCTGCAGAATGTCATGACGCCGGCATTCGCGAAGCGTGACGGGGCGTTCAGGATCAACATGTTCCGCCAGGTCGCCGACGAAACCGCGATCCGCGAGGAAGCCGAGCACATGCTCGACGATGTCGGGCTGATCGACCGGCGCGAAGTCCATGCCGGTTCGCTGTCGCGCGGCGACAAGCGGCGGCTCGAACTGGCGATGTGCCTGATCCAGAAGCCTCGCCTGTTGCTTCTCGACGAGCCAACCGCCGGCATGAGCCGGCATGACACCAACACCACGATCGAACTGCTCAAGAAGATCAAGAGCCGCGGCATGACCAAGGTGATCATCGAACACGACATGCATGTCGTGTTCTCGCTTGCCGACCGGATTTCGGTGTTAGCCGGCGGACGGATCATTGCCGAGGGTTTGCCCGACGAGGTCCGTGGCGACCCGCGGGTGCAGGAAGCCTATCTGGGGGGAGCGCACTGATGAGCGTAACGGCATTCGACAACGCTCCAGCGACGCACCCGGCCATGGCCAGCGAAGGCGCAAAACCGTTCTTCTCGGCGCGCGACATTCATGCCTATTATGGCGAGAGCTATATCGTGCAAGGCATCAGCCTCGACATACGGCATGGCGAAATCCTCGCGCTGCTGGGCCGCAACGGCGCCGGCAAGACCTCGACGCTACGCACCATCGCGCGGCTCGACGATCCCGCACTCCAGCGCGGCGAGATATGGTTGGACGGACAGGCCATTCACCAGATGAAGGCTTTCCAGGCGGCGCGCGTGGGAATCCAGCTCGTGCCGGAGGATCGCCGGATCATCCAGGGACTGACGGTGGAGGAAAACCTGACACTTGCGCAGGTGGCGCCGGGAGCCGGATGGGAACTTGACCGCATCTATGGTCATTTCCCGCGCCTGGCGGAGCGCCGCAAGCAGGAAGGCACAACGCTTTCCGGCGGCGAGCAGCAGATGCTGGCGATAGCCCGGGCACTGGCGCGCGACCTCAAGCTCCTGCTGCTGGACGAGCCCTATGAGGGCCTTGCTCCCGTCATCGTGCAGGAGATCGAGGGCATCCTCAACGAGATCAAGGCGCTCGGCATCACCACGATCATCGTGGAGCAGAATGCGGTCGCCGCATTGAAGCTCGCCGATCGCGCGGTGATCCTCGACACCGGCGAAGTCGCCTTCAGCGGCACGGCAAAGGACGTGCTCGACAACACCGAACTGCGGCACGAATATCTGGCGATATGACGCCGTCGCGGCGAGAACCGCGAAGGCATCGACGAGGCAATGGACGGCGCGGCCCGGCTTGTGACAGATTGACGGCTTTCCATTGGGAGGTGCGAGAGCCGGATGACGATCACGCATAGCCGCGCGCCGGACATGCAGACTGCACCGGCCCGGAGGGGAAATTTGGCCGGAGATGGCGATCGCCCCGTGGCGCCAGATATTGCTGCCGCGCGGGCGGCGGCGATCGCCATCGCAGTCTCACAGAGCGAGTCCCTGGATTTGCTGGATGCCGCCGGCCGCGTGCTCGGCGCGGACCTGTTCGCGCGCCATGACGTGCCTCCCTTCGACAATTCCGCGATGGATGGCTACGCGGTCCGTTGTACGGACCTTGGCGGTCACGGTCCGTGGCGCCTGCCGGTCGGCGGACGCAGTGCCGCGGGCGATCTAGCCGGCGCGAACGACCTTCAACCCGGAACGGCAATGCGCATATTCACCGGTGCGCCGGTGCCCGCGGGATTCGATGCCGTGATTATGCAGGAGGACTGCGAACGGCAGGGCGACACCGTAGCGATCGCCGCAAGGCCGTCACCCGGCCACAATATCCGCCGCGCCGGCGAGGACGTCGCCGCAGGCACGCGCCTTCTGTCGCGCGGCGACCTCCTGACACCGCAGCGGCTGGCTCTACTCGCCGAATCCGGCCATGCGCAGGCAGACGTGTTCCGAAAGGTGCGCATCGGGCTGATCTCCACCGGCTCGGAACTGCGTGAGCCCGGCGAGCCGCTCGCGCCCGGGCAGATCCACAATTCGAACCGGGTTTTCCTGCGCGCCATGCTCGGTGCACTTGCCTGGGCAGAGGTGCATGATTTCGGCATAATCCCCGACGACAGGAAAAGGATCGAGCAGGCGCTGCACGAGGCCTCCCGGACCTGTGACGCCATCGTCACGACTGGCGGGGTGTCGGTGGGCGACGAGGATCACATCGCGGCGATCATGCGGGAGGGGGGCGGCCGGCTCGATGTGGTCAAGGTCGCCATGCGCCCCGGCAAGCCGGTCAAGATCGGGCTGATCGGGCACACGTTCCTCGCCGGGCTGCCGGGCAATCCCAACTCGGCACTGGTTACCTTCCGCCGTATCGCCTTGCCGGCTCTGCGTGCGATGGCGGGGCTGAGTGTCATCGAGCCGGCATGGCAGCCCGCCATCGCCGGCTTTTCGCATGCCAAGAAGCCGGATCGCACCGAGTTCGTACCAGTCAGGCGCAGCGGCCAGACCGACGCCGGCATGCCCATCCTCGAACTGCTCGCGCGCGGATCGTCGGCAAGCCTTTCAGCAATGGCGGCCGCCGACGGCATTGCGCTCCTGCCACCGGAGGATACGGCAATCGAGCCCGGCATGCTGCTGCGTTTCGAACCGTTCTGAGCGGGCGCCTCGAAGGTTCAATCGCCGAAGACCACACCGTCGAAGAGCTTGCGCGCGGTACGCAGGATTGCCGCGCTGACGACTTCGCCCTTTGCGTCCAGCCGGGCGACGACGGTCATTTCACCCGTCGGGTGCTCGACGGAGAGCGTACGCTGCTCGCCGCTGCCGACTTCCGCGAGTTCCGCTGCCGGCGATCCGGGAAGAAGGCATGCGGTGGCGACGCTGACCGCGCCGAGTACGCCGATCGAGGAATGCGCGCGGTGGGGAATGAAGGTGCGCGTCGAGATCGCGCCGCCATTGCGGGCTTTTGCCACCATAGTCATCTTCGGCACCGACTTTTCGGCAACGTCGCCGAGGTTCATGAGCGGGCCGGCCTTGAGCCGTATGGCTTCGAGCTTTGCACGCAGCGCCTCGTTGGCTTCGAGATCCGCCGGCTCCTCATAGCCCGTGATGCCCATGTCTTCAGCCCGCATGACCACGCACGGCATGCCATTGTCGATCATCGTGACCGCGATGCCTTCGATCTCGTCCATCGCATTGCCGGTCGGCAACAGCGCCCCGCACGAGGAACCCGCCGTGTCCTTGAACTCGATCGGCACGGGTGCCGAGGTGCCCGGCACGCCGTCGATGCGCGCATCGCCTGCATAGCTGACCCGGCCACCGGGCGTTTCCACCGTGGCAACGGCAATCTGCCCGGTGTTTTCCATGAAAATGCGCACGTCCGTCCGGCCGTCCTTTGCCGCTACCAGACCGCGCTCGATGGCGAACGGCCCGACACCGGCGAGGATGTTGCCGCAGTTCTGCGCGTCGGTGACGATCGGTCGATCGACGAAAACCTGCAGGAACAGATAGTCGACGTCGACGCCGTCATGCTGGGACTTCCGCACAACGGCAACTTTCGACGTCAGCGGGTCCGCCCCGCCCATGCCGTCGATCTGCCGCTTGTCGGGCGAGCCCATCACGCGCAGCAGGAATGCGTCGCGCGCGGCTGTCTCGGCGGGGAGCTCGTCGGCTAGGAAGTAGCCACCCTTCGAAGTTCCGCCACGCATCCACATGCAGTGCACGCCGTCAGACATATTTGAGGCCCCTCTCCGCCAGCCTTTCGCGCATCTTGTAGAGGTCGAGGCCAAGCTCGCCGGTGGCAAGACGCTTGCGCTTGTCTTCCTCGGCTGCGACACGTGCCTCGGCCTTTTCCGCCACGTCGGCAGCCTCCTCACGCGCGACAACGCATACGCCATCATCGTCGGCGACGATCACGTCGCCCGGATTGACGAGCGCGTTTGCGCAGACGACCGGCACGTTGACGGAACCGACCGTCTCCTTGACCGTGCCCTGCGCGAAGATCGCCTTCGACCAGACGGGAAATTTCATTTCGGTGAGGTCGGCGACGTCACGCACGCCGGCGTCGATGATCAGCCCCTTGCAGCCGCGCGCAAGCGCCGACGTTGCCAGCAGGTCGCCAAAATATCCGTCCTCGCAAGGGCTCGTGGGGGCCAGCAGCAGGATGTCGCCAGCCTTCAACTGCTCGATGGCGACGTGCAGCATCCAGTTGTCGCCGGGAGGCGCGGAGATGGTGACGGCGCTGGCCGCCAGCCGCGCGCCGCGATAGATTGGACGCATGTAGCTGGCCAGCAGACCCTTGCGGCCCTGCGCTTCATGCACCGTCGCGACGCCACAGGCCGCCAGCCTGTCGATGACCGACTGATCGGAGCGCTTGATGTTCTGTACGACGACGCCACCCATCACAGTTCATCCACGGTGCGCGGGAAGATCGACTGGAAGCCTTCGGCGTATTTCGCCGCCCGGCCACCGGACTGGCCGCCCGAATTGCGCTGGAAGTGGTTGGCGCGGTTCTCGGCGACGTTCTTGTAGAAGTGCCACAGGTGCTCCTGGCCCTCCATGCACTGGATCGCGGCCCACTTCTTGTCCCACACGTCGGTGATGTCGAGGAAGACATCCGGCTTCCACTGCATCTGCTCGGTCTGGTGCGGCTCGAACAGATAGACCTGCGGCGCGCCGAGGATCTTCTGGCCGGGGTTGTGTCCCCATGCCTGCGCGATGGCGCGGCATTCGAGCGTCCATTCCGAGACGTACATGTGGTCCGTATTGTACGGATCGTATTTGGAGTGGCTCATCATGAAGGAGGGCTGCACGGCGCGCATCACGTCGACCAGCCTGTCCTTGGCGGCGCGATCCATCTCCAGCGGATAATCGCCCAGGTCGAAGAACTGGATGTCGTGGACGTCGAGCGCCTTTGCGGCGTTCTCCGCCTCACGCTGGCGCTCGGTCTTGACCCGATCGAGCGTCATGCCTTCCTGCTTCCACAGCTTGGCGCTCTCGCCACGTTCGCCATAGGAAAGGCAGACCACGGTGACGTCGTAGCCAAGCGAGGCGTGCAGCGCGATCGCGCCGCCACAGCGCCAGACGAAATCCGCGGAATGTGCGCTGACGATCAGCGCGGTTTTCTTGCTCATGTTGAGTTCCTCCTAAAGTGTCTCGGGCCAGTAAAGGCGGGTCGGGTTATCCACCACCAGCGTCTTCAACAAGGCCGCATCGGGCGCTATACGGGCCAGCAGGTCGACGAGCGCGCCATCATCGGGCATGTGCTGCTTGATGTTCGGGTGCGGCCAGTCCGTGCCCCAAAGCACCCGGTCGGGAAATCTCTCTACCAGAAACCTGCCGAATTCGGCGGCGTCGTGGAAAGGCGGCCCGGCGCGCGACACGCGCTCGGAACCGGACACCTTCACCCAGAAGCGCTCGTCCTCCATCAACTGGATGAGAAGCTGGAACGCTTCCTGCTCAAGGCCGGCGCTAGCGTCGACGCGCCCCATGTGGTCGATCAGCATCGGCAGTTCCAGCTCCTTGAGGAACGGCGCGAGGCCGACGAGCCGATGCGCATCGAAATGGATCACAGCATGCCAGCCGAGCGGGATGATCTTGGCGACGATCTCGCGCACCGCGTCGTGGTCGGCGGCCTTGCCGAGATGGGTGACGAAATTGAAGCGGACGCCACGAATGCCACCCTCGTGCAGGTCTTCCAGCTCCTTGCGGCTGACGTCGCGGGCGACCATGCCGATGCCGCGATAGCGTCCATTTGATGCCGCGATGGCATCGACCATCGCGCTGTTGTCGGTGCCGTGACAACTCGCCTGGACGATGACGGCGCGATCGATGCCAAGGTGACGGTGAAGCTCGAAAAGCTTCTCCTTCGGTGCGTCTTCCGGTGCATAGGTCGCCGACGGCGAGAAGGGAAACACGGCAGCAGGACCGAAGACATGGCAGTGGGCGTCGCAGGCGCCGGCAGGCAGCACGAGATCGGGCTTCTTCGGGTTCGGATGGAAGGTAAGGGGCGTCATTCCAGTCTCTAGCGGTCTGTTGTCATTCATGATTTGGCCGACTGAATTGCTGCATGGGAGACAGTGAGCTTGTAGCTCATCGCAACCAGCAACAGTAGGCCGAGAAGGCGGGCACCGATGGTCACCGCATCCGCGGCGTCAACGGCCGACGGCCACAGGACGAGCAGCGATCCCAGGCTAATGACAGCCCTTTCGAGCGCCGACATCGTGCGCACGAACCAGCCGGCAAAGGCCACCGACAATCCGGTCAATCCGATCGTCGCGAACACAATCGCCAGAGTGATCTGCAGGCCGTCGCCCAACATCAGCAATCCCGGCATGGTGACGAACAGGATCGGCACCAACAGCTTGACGAAGCCCAGCCGCATGGACTCGACCGCCGTCGCATTGGCGTCCGCGCCGGAGATGCTGGCCGCGGCATAGGCGGCAAGCGCGACGGGCGGCGTGATGGCCGAGACGAGCCCATAGTAGAAGATGTACATGTGGGCGACGATCGGCTCGACGCCCAGCCGCACCAGCGCCGGCGCGACCAGCACCGCGAGCAGCAGATAGGCGGCCGAAGTCGGCAGGCCGAGGCCGAGCACGAAGGAGGCAGCGGCGGTGAGCAGCAGGATCAGCCAGATGCTTCCGCCACCGACCTCGACGATGAGGCTGGATACCATCAAACCCATGCCGGTGAGGTTGAGCACGCCGATGACGACGCCGGCGGCGGCGACCGCGGCGACGATCGGCAGTGTCGAGACCAGCGTGTTGCGGCACACCGCCACGAGGTCCACCAATCCGACCCGTGTCTCCTTCTTCCAGGGACTGATGAGCAGGGCAAAGATGAGGCAGTAGACCGCGGCGCGCGTCGGCGTCATGCCATTCATCAGCAGGCCGACCAGGCCGACCAACGGCAGCAGCAGGTAGCCGCGCTTGAGCAGCGTTTCCCTGAGAAGCGCGAGACCACCGGACGCATCACGCTCAAGGCCAAGCCTGCCGGCCTCCAGCCTGACCGCGACCATCAGGGCGAGAACGTAGAGCAGGCCCGGCACCAGTGCCGCCAATGCGATTGTCGAATAGGGCACGCCGATGATCTCGGCCATGATGAAGGCCGCGGCGCCCATGATCGGCGGCAGGATCTGGCCGGCGGACGATGCCGCGGCCTCGATGGCGCCTGCCGTCACGGGCGTAAAGCCGGTGCGGCGCATCAGCGGGATGGTGAAGGTGCCCGTGGTGACGACGTTGGCCACCGCGCTGCCGTTGATCGTGCCCAGCAACGCGCTGGCCAGCGTGGCCGACAGCCCCGCCCCGCCCTGGACGCGGCCCGTCATGCCGCGTGCGAGATCGACGAAGACCTCGCCGGAACCGATCTTCATCAGCAGCGTGCCGAGCAAGGCAAACAGGAAGATGTATTCCACCGCCACGCCCATCGGGACGCCGTAGAAACCTTCGGTGGACAAGAGCAGCGTGGACGCCAGACGCGAGACGTCATAGCCGCCGTGCCCGTATTGACCGGGAATCAGGTAACCGAAATAGGCATAGGCAAGTGCCAGTGCCGACAGGATGACGAGCGCCCAGCCGAGCGTCAGCCGCACGAGCACGAGCACGACCGCCAGAACCGCGAGAAAGACGATCTCGTCGGTCTGGGTGGCAATCGCGCCGCGCATGATGATGTCGAGATAGGATTGCCAGAGATACGGCCCCGGCACCAGCGCGACGGCTGCCAGCACGTAGAGAAAGACGCGTGCCGGCAAGGATGGCATGCGCAGCGCCACCCAGATGAGCCCGCCGGCTGCGACCGCCGAAAAGAACAGCGATCGCAGCAGCAGTGCGGTAATGCCCCCGAAGAAGGCGCCATGAATGACAAGCCCGGTGGTTGTCACGGCGAGCACCGCGAACAGAAGCGACACGATGCGCGCTTCCCCTTCGCCGACATGGTCGCTGGGCAGAATCAGCTTGTTCAGTGCGTCCTTCATCGGAATGCGCCTTCGGATCTATTGACCGGCTTCGTCGAAATAGCGCTGCGCGCCCGGATGCAGATCGATCGGCGAGTTGGTCGCATTCTCGACGCTGATCTCCTTGGCCTGCGGATGGATCTCCTGGATTTCAGCCAGATTGTCGAACAGCGCCTTGGTGATCCCATACACCGTCTCCTCGGGCACTTCGGTGGCGGTGAAGATCGTCGCCGGATCGTTGATGGCCATCACCCCGTTCTCCTGGCCGGTATAGGTGCCGGCGGGAATCTCGTAGAACTGGTAGAAGGGGTAGGTCTCGACCATCTCCGCAAGGCGATCCTGCTCGATCGGGATCAGCCGCATGTCGCGCTGGGCACCGAGATCGATCAGCGCCGCCGTCGGCGCGCCGGCGAGCACAACGGTGGCGTCGACGGTGCCGTTCATCAGCGCGCTGGTGCCCTCGTTGTAGGACAGGAACTGTGCGTTGGATGCATCGAAGACGTCGTAGGCCTCGAGCATGCGCTGGACCAGCACGGCGGAGTTCGAGCCGGGAGGCCCGAGATTGATGCGCTTGCCGTCGAGATCATCCATCGTCTCGATGCCGGTGTCGGCGGTCGTGGCGATCTGCAGCACGGCCGGGTAGAGATAGGCCATGCCCGCGACGGGCAGCGCCTCCTCGAACGGCCCTTCGCCGACCGATGCCTCATAGAGCGTCGAGGACGAGGAAAAGCCGAAGGTCATCTGGCCGGCGGCGACGCGACGGATGTTTTCCACCGAAGCGCCGGTCACTTCGGCGCGCGCGGTCATGCCATCGACGTGCGTGTTGAGCACTTCGGCCATGCCGGCCCCGATGACATAGAACAGACCGCCGGTACCGCCCGTGCCAATGGACACGCGCTCCTGCGACATAGCCGGCGAGGCGGCGAACACGGCCGCCAGGCCCGCCGCTGCAAGCATTGATCCCAATATTCTCATAACTTTACCTCCACTTTGACAGGAATGAGCGGTGACGCTTATTCGGCCGCTGCGCGGCCTTGCGCATCCGCAAGGGCATGGAAGCTTGCAAGGCTCGCCTCCACGATCTGGTTGATTGCCGCCTCGCGGTCGTTGCCGTCGACGGCGCCGTCCGAAAGCCGCGTCACGCGCTCCGGATTGATGAGGGCGTAGTATAGGGACCCGAGCAGAAACTGGCTGCGCCAGACGAGCCCCTCGAGGGAAGCACCCGGCACGCATTCGCCGATGGCCTCGATGAAGGCCCGGCTGATGTCATCGAAGGCGCCGGCGATGATGGCGCGTGCGTCTTCGTTGCCCTCGGCGGAGAGCACGGCGCGCATGCGTGTGAACTCGGCGCCGCCACCGCTGTCACCCGACGGCGCGAAGGCCGGCAGCACATAAGCCCGCAGGATCGCCCGTAACCGTTCATGCGGGTCGCGTATGCGCCTCGCCTCGCCCAGCAGTTCCAGCCGGCGGCGGTTCATCGGCTCGGTGTGACGGGCGTAGATTTCACGAAGGAGGTTGGCCTTGGAGCCGAAATGGTAGGTCAGGCTACCGACATTGGCGTTCGCGACCTTGGCGATCTCGCGCATCGACACGGCGCTGTAGCCGTTCTTTGAAAACAGTGTCGCGGCTGCTTCGAGCAGCGCATCGCGGACATTGCCCTGGCGCACGAATTCCTCCCTGGGACTGATCACTCGACCAATCTTCTTGTACGTATGTACAAATGCAATGGACGAGTCAACGAAAATTGACGCCGCACGCGGCCGCTTGCCTGACGCCTGGCAGATGACGCTGCGTTGCATGAGGATGTCAGGAGTGACTGCCTCGACGCTTGCGATTGACACCGATACCAATATACGTTGATATCAACATTACAAAAGTAGCCGCACTGAACACGAGAGGAAACCAGATGACGTATGTCGACGGATTTGTGGCAGCCGTACCGGCCGCCAACAAGGAGGCCTACCGCAAGCACGCCGAGGAGGCCGCGCCGCTCTTCAGGGAATTCGGCGGCACGCGTCTCGTTGAATGCTGGGGCGACGACGTGCCCGAAGGCAAGGTCACGGATTTTCGCCAGGCGGTGAAGGCCAAGGATGGCGAAGTCATCGTCTTTTCCTGGATCGAATATCCATCGAAGGAGGCACGCAACGCCGCCGGCGAGAAAATGATGTCGGACCCGCGCATGGAGGCAATGGGTGCCGAGATGCCGTTCGACGCCAAGCGGATGATCTATGGCGGATTCGCGCCCATCGTCGAGGACGGCAAATCGTCGGGCACCGGATATGTCGACGGTGCGCTGATCGCCGTACCGGCGGGAAACAAGCAGGCCTACCTCGATTTTTCCGCCATCTATTCCTCCGTGATGAAGGATAGCGGCGCCAGCCGCGTGGTCGACTGCTGGGGCGACGACGTTCCCGACGGCAAGATCACCGACTTCAAGGGCGCGGTGAAGGCCGAAGACGGCGAAACCGTCGTCTTTTCCTGGGTGGAATGGCCGTCGAAGCAGGCGCGCGACGAGGGCTGGGGCAAGGCAATGGCCGACCCGCGGATGACAAACGGAAAGATGCCGTTCGACGGCCAGCGCATGATCCATGGCGGTTTCGCGCCTATCGTCGACGCCTAGGAGGGGCTCCTATGCGAAACGTGCATGGCGATTTCATCTGGTATGAACTGATGACATCGAACCCCGACGCTGCAGCCACATTCTATGGGGCGGTTGTGGGATGGGGCTCCCACGCCTTCGCCGGCGACACGACGGGCTATCGCGCATTCTCCGCCAACGGCACCGACGTGGCTGGCCTTCTTCGCACGCCGGCCGAGGCCGAGGCCGGGGGAGCGCGGCCGTCCTGGTTCGGCTATGTCGGCGTCGATGACGTCGACAAGGCGGCGGCGGACATCGTCGCTGGCGGGGGAACGCAATATGTCCCGCCTACTGATATACCCGGCGTCGGCCGCTTCGCCATGCTGACCGACCCGCAGGGCGCGACCTTCTATGTCATGCGCGGAGAGCCGGACGAAACGAGCAAGGCATTCGATCCAGCCAGTGCAGGCCACTGCCAGTGGAACGAACTTTCCACCAGCGATCCGGCCGCCGCCCTCTCCTTCTATACGTCCCGCTTCGGCTGGACGAAGGGCGACACGATGCCGATGGGCGAGATGGGCGACTACCAGTTCATCGACCACCATGGCGGCATGATCGGGGCCTTGACGAAGGCCACGAACGGAATGCCGTCGGCATGGCTGTATTATTTTGGCGTCGAGGATATCGACAAGGCAGCGCAAGCGGTCACCGAGAACGGCGGTGAAATCCATTTCGGACCAGACCGGGTGCCCACGGGCGGCTACATCATCGTCGCATCAGATCCCCAAGGCGCGATGTTCGGAGCCGTCGGTCCGCGCCGAGAATAAGGAGATCCGCAATGACGAAAGTGACCCAGCACCTCTGGTTCGAGAAGGACATGGAAGCGGCCGTCCGCTTCTATACCGCGCTCATACCCGGTTCCTCCCTGAGCTGGATATCGAGCATGCCTGCGGAGACCCCCAGCGGTCCCGCAGGCAGTGTTCACATCGCCGGCTTCACGCTCGGCGACCAGAACTACATGGCGATCGAGGCGGGGCCGCTCGACGCGTTCAACCACAGCTTTTCGATCATGGTGGAATGCGACGACCAGGCTCAGCTCGACGCGCTCTGGGATGCGCTTGGCGAAGGCGGCTCGTATGAAGAATGCGGCTGGCTGCGTGACCGCTGGGGCCTGTCGTGGCAGATTGTGCCAAAGAGGCTGGGCGAGCTTATGATGGACCCTGACCAGGCAAAGGTGAAGCGCGTCGCCGCGGCAATGCTCAAGATGGTCAAGCTCGACATTGCCGGACTGGAAGCCGCGGCGGCAGGATGATCACCTGCCCCGCGACTCAATGGCAGGTTGAGAGGAAGAAGACGCCGCCGAACGAAAACAGCGTCGAGGCCAAGGCTGCCAGAGCCGCGGCATAGCCGGCACGGCGCATGAAAATCGCGGTGCCGTCGGCCCGATTCCCCTGCCCGCCGAGCATCCATACGATGGCGGCGCCCGCGGCCACATGGACGAGCAGGATCACGGCCAGTTGAACGCGCTGCAGGCTGGTGCCGGCGAATGCCATTTCGTGCCAGCCAAAGCGGCAGCCGACTGAAAGCATGGCATAGAGCAACACGAATGCCGAGGCCCAGACGGCGAAGCCGGCGGTCAGCATCACGCCATGGCGGTTCATCGCGGCGCCTCCACATTGCCGGCCAGATATGCAAGCAGCATCGCTGCCATGAGGCCAACGATGCCGGTCGCGCATGAATAGTCGTGCCAGATCCTGCCGATGCGCAGGTCGAGGCTCCGTCGGGCGGAAAGATAGCCGGCATGATTGCGCCACAGCCCGAACCCGGCAAGCAGCACGCCGATGGCCGCGCGGATGCCCCCATAGGCGAGAATGACGAATAGGGTTGCCTGCTGGGCGTGGCTGGTCGGCTCTGGCACCTGGGCGGCCATGAAGCCGAATGCGAGGCTAGCGACGAGTTGTGCCAGCCCGGCCGTCAGGAGCCAGAGCTTCGGCGCGACCTGCTGCTGTAAAGCGCTCACGGCCCGCCGACCGGCCATCGCTGCTAGAACCACCGCTATGGCCGCCACGATGACCGGGGCGATCGCCGGACCCGCCACCGTCTCCGGGGGCCAGCCCGGTGCGACCAGCCATAGGAACAGCGCGCCGAACAGAAGCGACGCGTAAAGGGTCGCGTCAGCACTGCAGGCGAGGGCCATGGCCCACCAGGAAGGCGGGCGATCCGACTCCCAGTGCGTCGGGGCCATTTCGCCATGGCCGATCGGCAGGTCGCCCATGTCTTCCTTCAGCCCCGTGCCCGCCGACCACGCCAGCAGGGAGGCAATGGCGAATGCGAGGAACAGCAGCGACAGCCAGTAGAATTTGAACAGCAGGCAGAGGACAAAGCAGCCGGTCAGCAGCCCGCTGACCAGGGGCTTGTAGGTGCGTCTTGGCAGCACCACGATCGCCAGCGGCCGGCCACTCGACATGTCGACGTCGAGAATTTCCTGCCAGCCGTTGCGGGCCTGACCAAGATAGCCGCGCCCCGCCGCCAGGGCGGCCGCCTCGCTGTCCGCATCGATCCTGTCGGCGCGGTCCGTCACTTTCGGCAGCGACGCGAAGGCGTAGGAGGGCGGCGGTGTCGGCATCGCCCATTCCAGGGTGCGCGCATGCCATGGGTTGCGGCGGAACGGCTTGCCGAACCGCACCTGAACGACGAGATCCATGACGAAGAGCGCGAAGCCGATCGTCATGAGGAAGCTGCCGACCGAGGATAGCAGATTGAGCCAGTCCCAGCCCGCTTCGGCGGGATAGGTGGCCACCCGGCGCGGCATGCCGAGTAGCCCGGTCAGGTGCATCAGGAAGAACGTGACGTTGAAGCCGCCAAAGATCAGCCAGAAGGCAGGAACCGACAGCCGGTGGTCCGAAAGGCGTCCGGTCATGTGCGGCAGCCAGTAGTAGATCGCCGCCATCATCGGGAAGACGAAGCCGCCGACCAGCACGTAATGCAGGTGGGCGACGACGAAATGCGTGTCATGCGCCTGCCAGTTGAACGGCACCATGGCGAGCATCACGCCGGTCAACCCGCCAAGGATGAAGATGACGAAGAAGCCGCCGAGATAGAGCATCGGCACGTCATAGCGCGGCCGTCCCTGCGCCAGCGTCGCGATCCAGGCGAATATCTGGACGGCTGTGGGGATCGCGACGAGCCCGCTCGCGGCGGAGAAGAAGGCGAGCGCCAGATGCGGTATGCCGACGGTGAACATGTGGTGTACCCACAGGCCGAAGGAGAGAAATGCGACCGCAATCACCGCGACGATGACTGACCGATAGCCGACCAGTTCATGGCGGGCAAAGGTCGGTATCATCATCGACACCGCTCCGGCCGCAGGCAGGAAGATGATGTAGACCTCCGGATGGCCGAACAGCCAGAACAGATGCTGCCAAAGCAGTGAATCGCCGCCACGCGTGGGATCGAAGAACGGCAGGTCGAATGCACGTTCGAGTTCGAGCAGGATCGAACCGAGGATCAGCGGCGGAAAGCCGAAGAGCATCATCAGCGCGGTAATGAGCAGGTACCAGGCCATGATCGGCATGCGCTCGATGCTCATGTGGGGCGCGCGGAGCTTGAGGATGCTGACGGTGATCTCGATCGCCGCCGACATGGCGGATATCTCGACGAAGGTGATGCCGAGCAACCAGACGTCCGCGTTGATACCCGGCGTGTAGGTAGAAGACGACAGCGGCGTGTACATGAACCAGCCGCTGTTTGGCGCCACGCCCGCCAGCATCGCGACAATGAGGATCGAACCGCCGAAGACGTAGCACCAGAAGCCGTATGCAGTGAGGCGCGGGAAGGCGAGATCGCGGGTGCCGAGGATTTTCGGCAGCAGATAGATCGCGAGACCCTCGAACATCGGGATCGCGAACAGGAACATCATCACCGTGCCGTGCATGGTGAATATCTGGGCGTAGACGTCGGGCCCGACGAAAGCGGTGCCGGAGGTCGCGATCTGGACGCGGATCAGCATCGCCAGCAGGCCACCGATCGCGAAGAAAACGAAGGCCGCGATCATGAACCGCTTGCCGAGGATCGTGTGGTTCACCGCCGAGAGGCGACCCCAGCCCGGGGGCGTGTCCCAGATGGCGGCCAGTTGCTTGTGAAGGCGGATGGGGCTGTCCATTGGCGGCTTGTCGGTCATTGCTGGCCCTCTGCGCCGAATTCGGCCAACCGTGCCTCGAAATCGCCCTGCTCGACTGCCTCGACACTGAACCGCATCGGTGCATGGCCGTCGCCGCAGAATTCGGCACAGACGCCGCCATAGACCCCTGCCCGGTCGGCGCGAAGGCGCACCACGTTCTCGTGCCCGGGGATCGCGTCGATCTTGCCACCCAGCCTCGGTATCCAGAAGGCATGGATCACGTCCTCGCTGGTCACGGCGAAGTCCACGTCTTCGCCGACCGGCATGACGAGACGGCCACTCGTCGCCCGGCCGTCCGGATAGCGGAACTCCCAGACCCATTGGCGAGCGATGGCCTCGATGCGAAGCGGTGCCGGATCGCTTGGAACAGCCAGCAGTCTCTCGCCGAGAGCCAGAGCGGCGGCGACCAGCACCGTCAGGATCACCGACGGGATGACGAGCCCGCCCCACACCATGGTCCGCTCGGCGCCGAAAGTCCGCAAGGTGCGGGGTTTCCACAGTGCAAGGGCGAGCACCGCCGAGACCATCAGGAAGATCGCCGCGAAGCCGGCGAGCATGATCCACCACAGCGTTGCGGCCCCGCGCGCAGACGGACCCTCGGGTTCGAGCGCGGAGAACGGTCCGCCGCAGGCTGCAAGCAGCGGAAGGACCGCCATTAACGCAAGCGCGCGGCACGCAAGCGTACCGATCCGTGCGTTGCGGTCTTCCCTGTTCCCGCCGCGGACGGTATCGTCGCGGCGGAACCAAGCAGTGCCTACGGCGCTTCCTGGCCGAGCAGGAGAGGTCGATTGAGCGAAACCCACGACAAGGACAATCCGGTCATCGAAGAGGTTGCGGACGAGCCGGTTGCGTCCGCCGTCGCGGTGGCGGGCCATCCGCTGCATGCGATGAGCGTGCACTTCCCGATCGCGCTGATCATCGCGACGCTGGGATGCGACCTGTTCTACTGGTTCACCGCCGATCCCTTCTGGCTGCGCGCCGGGCTCTGGTCGTCGGGTTTCGCGTTCGCGGCCGGCGTCGGCGCCGGGATGGTCGGCACGGCCGAACTGCTGCTGGTGCCGGGCATCCGCATCCGGGTCGCAAGCTGGACCCATGCTGTCGCCGCCATGATGCTGATCGCAATCGCCGGGATGAACTGGGGACTGCGGCTTTCGGATGAAAGTGCGGTGCTGCCGCATGGGCTGCTGCTCTCGCTTATGGCGAGCCTGTTTACGGGGCTGGCGGGCTGGCATGGGGGCAAGCTCGTCTTCGATCACGGCATCGGCCTCATCATCTCCCAAAAGGATTGATCGGCTCGAGCAATTCGGCAAGCCCGCCGGGACGGCTCATCACATCGGGAAACACATTCGGAAGATCCGGCTTTGCGAGAACCACCGTCAGCACGGATGCTATGATCAGCACCGTAAGACCGGTGACCGCGATGAAGCGCCAGGCGGGATAGACGTTGCCATCCTCGAACAGCCGGATGATCACCAGGCCCGTCAGGATATGCGTCACCACCATGCCCCCGATGAGGGCGAGCTTGAGCGAGAACCACGGCTCGAAGCTCTCGCGCACGAAGATCAGCGCGGTGCCGCTGCCCACGGAAAGAAACGCCGCAGGTGATACCACCGCCACATAGAGAAAGCGCACCATCGCCTGCAGTCGATGCACGGAGTCCTGGTTCGCCACATGCGCGCGCTGCACATAAAGACCGGGCAGACAGATAAGCCCGGCGCTCCAGATAGCGATCGCCGCCACATGCAGGAATTTCAGCCAGATCATCGCGATGGCGCCCCGGCGCCGCGCTCGAGGCGCTGGGAAAGCAGGATCAGCGCGGCAGCGAGATAGGGCAGCGCCGCAGGCACCCACATGATGAGTCCAGCGAGCTGCTGGTCCGCGAGCGGGGTCAAGCCATAGGGCAGTGTCGTCAGGAAGTGCGGCGCGTAAAGCGGCTCGCGTGCGAATGTCAGCAGCGCGCCCAGCATGCCCATCTGGACGATGCTTGCAAGGAACGCGAGCATCGCGGTGCCGAGTTCCGTTCGCGGCGAAAGGATCGCCCTCCACATGAACACGGCCGAGGCAAGCAGGGTCATCTGCATGATCCAATATGGCAGGGCCGACTGTATGGCTGGCGCATAAATCTGGGGCGCATGCCAGAACCATACGACCAGCGCGTGGATACCGACAAGCCACTCCAGCGGCATCGGCGGGCGCGACTTTCTCTGCGGGAAGGCGAGCGCAAGCAACGGCGCGGCGACCGCGACGAGCAACACGTGGTGCGCCACGCGGGCGGAAAACAGGGAAACCGTGAGGGCGCAGAGCGGCGAGACAAAGAGAGCCAGAACTATCGTGACCCCGGACCACAAATATGTCTTGCCGGAACCTCGCCCGTATCTGCGATGAAGCAGTACCAGTGCGACACACACCAACGCAGCGATAACATCCGCGTTCCAGGCTGACGCCAAGGCGTGCGGCGGCGTCGCCGGGCCGCAATACGCCGTCGCCAGAATCGGTGTCATGGTCGCTCCCCTCGCATGGCCATTGACTGTAACCGACGACGCGAAAATTGGTTCCGCGCGGACCTGCTGGTTTGACCAATTGTTTCAGGGAGTCGCGAGACGTGTTCACCGTGCCATGGCACGGCCCCATTTCGTGCCTACCGGCGGGTCATTCTCAACGGAGCAGGATTTTCCGCATGAACCAACGCCGAGCCCGGGTCGCAACCGCGATCCTCGCCGCAGCGGCCTTTGTCGCCATCCTTCCCTCGACCGCGTCCGCCCAGTGCGGCAGCGCATCCTGGTATGCCCTCACCTCCAAGACGGCATCGGGCGAGCGCATGAACCCCGCCGCCATGACCGCAGCGCATCGTTCGCTGCCTTTCGGTTCCAAGATCATCGTCACAAATCAGCGCAATGGGAAATCGGTGGTCGTGCGCATCAACGACAGGGGCCCTTTCATCAAGGGTCGCGTGATCGACCTGTCCAAGGCCGCGGCCGCCAAGCTCGGTTTCATCCGTGCGGGCCATACCCCGATCTGCATGGCCGCCGCCGGTTGATCGTCAGATCAGGACGCGCGGCTCGTGCCGGCCCCTGACCGGCACTTCGATCAGGAACGTCTTGCCCGCGTCGGGATCGCCGGCGCGCGTCGCCTCGTCCATTCCCTGCCATGCGCTGGTGACGACGAGGCGGTCGGCGTCGGGACCAACGAAGGCAGGGCATGTGCCCTGTTTCGCGGGCAAAGCGATGCGATGGAAATGGCGTCCGTCCGGCGCGTAGCAGTCAAGCGCGGCCGCGCCCCAGCGCGCGTTCCATAACTGGCCGTCGGCGTCGATGACCGACCCGTCCATGCCGCCCTTCATTCCACCCTGGTCGAGGAAGACTTGCGGCTCTCCCACCGGAAGCCCGGTGCCGGCATCGCATTCCACCCGGTACAAAATGTTGGTGCGCGTGTCGGCGAAAAAGGCGGTCCCGCCATCCGGTGAAAAGCAGATCGAATTGGGCACCGTGATGTGCGGATAGAGGCGGCGCGATTCGCCGCCGCGATACCAGTAGATGGAGCCGGCCTGATGCTCGCCCCGCTTGCCCATCGTGCTGATCCAGAAGGCGCCGGACGGGTGGACGCGCGCGTCGTTCGATCTCGTCTCCGGTTGATCACTCTCGATGTCGATCACCTTCGAGAGGGCTCCGGTGACGGCGTCGCGCAGGAACAGGCCCGTCTCCGTGGCCATAAGCTGGCGCTTTTCGTCGACGACCGCGATTGCGCTGGCCATTTCAGGCAGGGAATGGACCGTCGTCGGCCCGTCAGGCCACTGCCGCTCCAGCAGCTTGCAGCCGACAATGTCGAACCAAAGGACCGAATTGCGTAAAGGATCGTAGGTCGGGCCCTCGCCCAGCCGGCACGTGATGGCGCAGAATACGGATACGGTCTCTGTGCTCACGAAGGCCCCCCGTTCCCTGGCGTGATCGATCTTAGCGAAGGGATGCGGTGCAACGCAAGTTCAGGCATCCTGCCAGGTGGCCATGGCCCGATAGGTCTCGCGCAGATAGTTCATCGTGCCTTCGGCATCGCGCGGTTTTCCGAAGAGATAGCCCTGCCCGCCGCCGCAGCCGAACTGCACCAGCCGCGACGCCTGTTCCTCGTGCTCGATGCCCTCGGCCACGACATCCATGCCCAGCCCTTCGCACATTGCGAGGATGGCGCGAATGATATGTTCCGACGGCCTGTCCTCGAGAATGGACGAGACGAAAGCACGGTCGATCTTGAGCTTGTCGAAATGAAACTCGCGGAGGCGGCCGAGCGACGACTGGCCGGTGCCGAAATCGTCGAGCGAGACGCGGATGCCGACGGCCCGCAGGTCGTGGACGATCTTTTCCGCCGAAGCCGGATCGCTCATCAGTCCGGTTTCGGTGATCTCGATTTCAAGGCGACGCGGATCGAAGCCCGTCCGGTCGAGGATATCGAGGATGTCGCGGCCTGTGTTCTGGTCGACGAGCTGGGACGGCGACAGATTGAACGACAGGAAGAGTTCGTCCGGCCAGTTTCGCGCAGTTTCCGTCGCCTTGCGCAGAAGAAGCTGGGAAAGCGGGCCAATGATGCCGCGTTCCTCGGCGATCGGTATGAAGACGTCTGGGCGCACCGCGCCCAGATCGCGGTCGGTCCAGCGTGCCAGTGCCTCGAAGCCGATTACCTGCTTGCGACGCAGGTCGACGATCGGCTGGAAATGCGGCTCCACCTCGCCGGCGGCGACGGCGCGACGCAGCGCCTGTTCGATGCGCGTCATGCGCTTGGCCGCTTCCTCCATCTCGCGCGTGTAGACGACCACCCTGCCACGGCCGGAGCGCTTGGCATGGTAGAGCGCGGTTTCAGCCTTCGACACCAGGGTCTCGGTGTTCTCTTCGCCGGAATAAAACAGCGAGCAGCCGACCGAGGCCGAGAGCCGCGCCGTGCGGTCGCCGACGTCGTAGGGAGCCGACAATATCTCGATCAGCATCAAGGCCTGCTCGCGCGCGACGTCCTCGCTGAACACCATCGGATACAGAAACGCGAATTCGTCGGCGCCGACACGCGCGACGCTCGAATGCTGATCCATCGAAGCAGAAAGCCGCATGGCGACCTGCTGAAGGATGTTGTCGCCTGCCTTGCGCCCGAAAAGGTCGTTGATCGGCTTGAAGCCGTCGAGGTCGATGATGCCGACGGCGAAGGGTGCGGGGTCTTCCGCACGTTCGACGATCAGCCGGTCGACCTTGTCGAAGAATCGACGGAGATTTCCGAGGCCCGTCAGAGGGTCGGTAAATGCAAGGTCATTGGTTCCGCTGACGATTTGGCCGCTGCCGAACGGGCTTTGCATCGGCGCCTCTGGATGCGTGTTCTTATTCTAGGCTCGTTGGTTCGACCCTGTCATGAAACCCTTTAGGAAAGGTATCGAATGAAACAGTTTCGTTTTCGGCGCCGTGATGCCGATTGGCAATCGGCGCGCGAGCCGGTAGAGCTTCGTCACACCAAACCGATAGCCGGAGCCTTCCATGAGCCTCAAGGTCGCCGTCCAGATGGACCATGTCTCGACCGTCTCGATTGCCGGGGACACGTCGTTCGCCCTCTCCCTGGAGGCGCAGCGGCGCGGCCACGAACTCTACCACTATACGCCTGACCGCCTGTCGATGCGCGACGGAAAGATCTACGCACGCGTCGAGACGATGGCGGTTCGCGACGTCAAGGGCGACCACTTCACGCTCGGCGAAGCGGTGCGGACCGACCTGTCGGAGATGGACGTGATCCTGCTGCGGCAGGACCCGCCCTTCGACATGAACTACATCACCACCACGCATCTTCTGGAGCGCATTCATCCGGGAACGCTCGTGGTCAACGACCCGGCATGGGTGCGCAACAGCCCCGAGAAGATCTTCGTCACCGAATTCCCCGACCTGATGCCGGAGACGCTGATCACCAAGGACCCGCGCGAGGTCGACGCATTCCGCAAGGAGCATGGCGACATCATCGTCAAGCCGCTCTACGGCAATGGCGGGGCCGGCATCTTCCACATGCTGGAAGCCGACAGGAACCTCGCCTCGCTGCTCGAAATGTTCGAGCAGATGTTCCGCGAACCCTACATCGTCCAGCGCTACCTCAAGGATGTGCGCAAGGGCGACAAGCGCATCATCCTGATCGACGGCGAACCCGTGGGTGCGATCAATCGCGTGCCGGCAGACCATGACTCGCGTTCCAACATGCATGTAGGCGGGCGTGCGGAGGCGACCGAGCTCACCGAGCGCGAGCGTGAAATCTGCTCCAGGATCGGCCCGTCGCTGAAGGAACGCGGCTTCATCCTCGTCGGCATCGACGTCATCGGCGACTACATGACCGAGATCAATGTCACCTCGCCAACCGGGGTACGCGAGGTGAAAAGGTTCGGCGGCGCCGACATCGCCGCCCTGTTCTGGGATGCCGTCGAAGCCAAACGTGTCTGACCACGTATCGACAATTCGTCATGGCGAGGAACATTTGTTCCAACTTTGCAACCCGCTGCAACTATTCCGGCGTGCTTTGCCGGAATGTTCGCTTAATGTTCTTGCCGCAGCGTCAGTTCCGTGCTTCACTGTTCTACAGGAGTTCTGTTTTGGGACAGGTGTAGGCCCGTAGGGCGTCAGTCTGGAGGCGGGGATGGTATCGCGGGTCACGACGATCGCCTTTGAGGGCGTGGAGGCGGTTCCTGTCGACGTGCAGGTTCTGGTCGGTCCGGGCAAGGTCGGAATGCAGATCGTCGGCCTCGCCGACAAGGCTGTGGCCGAGAGCCGCGAACGGGTACAGGCGGCGCTCCAGGCCTCCGGCCTTTCGATGCCTGCGAAGAAGGTGATCGTCAATCTGGCGCCGGCCGACCTACCCAAGGAGGGCAGCCACTACGATCTGCCGATCGCGCTCGGGCTGATGGCGGCCATCGGCGTCATTCCAACCGACGCGATTGCTTCCTATGTGGTTCTGGGCGAACTCGGTCTCGACGGGGCCATCGCGGCGGTGGCCGGGGCACTGCCGGCTGCGATCGGGGCGAATGCGATGGGCAAGGGGCTCATCTGCCCGCATGACGTAGGCCCCGAGGCCGCATGGGCCGGAGAACAGATCGACATTCTCGCGCCGCGCAGCCTGATCGCCATCGCCAATCATTTTCGCGGAACGCAGGTTCTGTCGCGGCCCGAACCGGCAACGCAGGCCGCACCCAGCAACCTGCCGGACCTCGCGGACATCAAGGGTCAGGAGACGGCGCGGCGCGCGCTGGAGATCGCGGCCGCCGGCGGACACAACCTGCTGATGATCGGGCCGCCCGGATCGGGCAAGTCGATGCTGGCGCAGCGCCTGCCGTCGATCTTGCCGAAACTGCTGCCGCGCGAACTGCTGGAGGTGTCGATGGTCGCCTCCATCGCCGGGGAGATTGCCGAAGGGCGGTTGTCTGACCGGCGGCCGTTTCGCGCGCCGCACCACTCCGCCACAATGGCCGCCCTCATCGGCGGCGGGCTCAAGGTGCGTCCGGGGGAGGCATCATTGGCGCATCATGGCGTGCTCTTTCTCGACGAGTTGCCGGAGTTCTCGCCCCAGACGCTCGATTCGCTGCGCCAGCCGCTGGAAACCGGCGAATGCGTGGTGGCACGAGCCAACGGGCGCGTGGCCTATCCCGCGCGTTTCCAGCTCGTGGCGGCGATGAACCCGTGCCGATGCGGCATGGCGGGCGAACCCGGCCATCGATGCGCGCGCGGCCCGCGTTGCCAGGCGGATTATCAGGCGCGGATTTCAGGCCCACTGCTCGACCGGATCGACCTGCGAGTCGACGTGCCGGCGGTTACCGCTTCCGATCTGATCGGTCCGTCACGGTCGGAACCGAGTGCTGTGGTGGCGGAAAGGGTCGCACGGGCGCGCACCATTCAAGCGGCGCGCTTTTCGGCGCTCGGCATCGACGGAGTGACCACCAATGCCGGCTGCCCGACTGCGCTGGTCGAGGAAGTTGCGGCGCTCGATGCGCCGGGAACCGCGCTCTTGCGCGAAGCAAGCGACAAGTTCGGCTTCTCCGCCCGCGCCTACCACCGCGTCCTCAAGGTGGCGCGCACGCTTGCCGATCTGGACGGCAGGGATTCCGTGGGGCGCATCCACCTTGCAGAGGCGATATCAAGCCGCATGGCTGGCGAGAGGCTGGCTCAGGCCGCATAGACAAGTCGGGCGGAGACAATGTGGGCCCGCTGACAAGCAGCAGGGTCACGCGATGCGATCAGGCGTCCCGAAGGTGCCGTGTCACGATGGTTTCAGTTGACCGCGCCAACGAGCATGTTCTGCTCTTCACGCAGCGACACCCAGCGGCCGGTATGGGTCGACGCCTGGCGCTTGAGGAAGCGATAGCCGGTCTTGTACCACGGCTTCATCTCGTCATTGAGGTTGTCGAGGATGAAGTCGCCGCGGTCGGTCCGCACCGTCAGGACCGCGTGCCCCTCACCGTCCGGCTTGCGCAGCACCGTGATCAGCAGATTGGCAAGCGCGATGCCCTTGTCGGCGAGCATGCGACGCTTTTCCAGAACGTAGTCCTCGCAGTCGCCGACGCCGTGAACCGGGTACTCCCAGAGCTCGGCCTTGCCGTAGATGTCGAAATCGCTCATCGGCTTGACGGCTTGGTTGACTGCCTGATTGACGCGCGCGATGGCCGCCCAGATCTTGTCGCTGACGACCAGCGGGCCCGGATCGCGCGAGCGGATCGCGCATTCCGCCGGATTGGCCTTGCAGAATTCGTAGTGACCGATCGGCTGCGAGGTGATGCCGCCCGTAACCATCGAGGTCACGCCCGATGCCTCCGACGTGCTTCCCGTTGCAGCCGCGAAGAACAATGCGGCGGCAAAAAGCGGCCATAGCCGCCACATGCCAAGCGTGGCTCTCATATCGCCCAAACCCCGAAAGTCACCGAATCTTCTGGTCGTTAAATAAAAGTTAAGTGACGGTTTGAATGCAAGTCAATTGACGGAGCCGTGAGGAATGCCGGCATGGTTACCGTTGGGCGCCCACTGTGGCAAGTTGCACACAGTAGGCGCCACGCGATTCAGCCCTTTGAACTGACGAGGCGCGGCTTTGCCTGCCCGCCCGTGCGCGCCTTGCGCCCGTTGCTCGCCATGAAGTCCACGATGCGCGGCACGATCTCGGCGCGGAAGCGGGAGCCGTTGAAGACGCCGTAATGGCCGACCTTCGGCTGCATGTAGTGAGCGCGCTTCTCTTCAGGGATGTTCACGCACAGATCATGCGCGGCTTGCGTCTGGCCGAGGCCGGAAATGTCGTCGTTCTCGCCTTCGACGGTGAACAGGGCGACGTTCCGCACGGCCGTCAGGTCAACCTTCTCGCTGCGGTGCAGCATCTGTCCTTTCGGCAGATCATGCCGCACGAAGACGGTGTCGACCGTCTGCAGATAGAATTCCGCCGTCAGATCCATCACCGCGAGGTATTCGTCGTAGAAGTCACGATGCTTTTCCGCCGAGTCGCCATCGTTCTTCACCAAATGGACGAAGAAGTCCTTCTGCGCGATGAGGTGGCGGTCGAGATTCATGCTCATGAAGCCCGAGAGCTGCAGAAAACCGGGATAGACGTCACGCATAAAGCCGGGATTGGGAAACGGCACCTGCATGATGACGTTGTCGCGGAACCAGTCGATGCCCTTTTCCTCGGCCAGGTTGTTGACGGCGGTCGGGTTGCGGCGCGTATCGATCGGCCCGCCCATCAGCGTCATCGAGGCCGGTGCGTTGGCGTCGCCGCGCGCTTCCATCACCGCGACTGCGGCCAGCACCGGCACCGAGGGCTGGCACACGGCCATCACATGGGTGTCGGGACCAAGGTGATGCAGCATGTCGATGACGTAGTCGATATAGTCATCGAGGTCGAAGCGGCCATCGGACAGCGGCACCATGCGCGCGTCGGTCCAGTCGGTGATGTAGACTTCAGCATGCTGGGTCATCGACTCGACCGTGCCGCGCAGGAGCGTGGCATAGTGGCCGGACATCGGCGCGACGATCAGCAGCTTCGGGTCAGGACGCCTGCCCTTCGGCAGGGCACGCTCAAAATGGATCAGGTCGCAGAACGGCCGAGACCACACGACCTTTTCCTTCATCTCGACTTCGGTGAAATCCACCTTGGCGGTCGGCAGGTTGAAATCCGGCTTGGCATAGCGCCGTGTCGTGCGCTCGAAAACTTCCGCGGCGGCCGACATCGAGCGCCCGAACGGCGTCGTCGACAACGGGTTCAGCGGATTCTTGTAGAAGAGGCCGAGAGCATCGGCATAGGCCCTATAGGGCTGGAGAACGGCATGGTTGAATTCGTAGAGCTGATAGTACATCGGCGCTCCTTGGCCGCGGCCGGCAGCGGCGGGAAGGGCAGCCGGTCAATGCAAACGTTATGCGGCAAAAGCTAACAGTCTTTTGCTGCGATGCAATAGAACCGGGCATGGTTTCTCGGTGGTTATCTTGCAGTGCGTCAGAATGAGTGCAGCATCAGGACACGCTCCCACGCCGCGACGCCCGCGGGAAGCTCCGAAAGGAACGTTTCGCGCAATGCCGACGGCGCCTCCTCCCAAGGCAGCACGGAAAAGTCGCGGCGAGCATAGAATGGTGCGTTGAACGGCACGTAGCGAAATGTCGTGAGACTGACGCCACGATGCCGTCCGCGCCGCGCCTCTTGGATCACGTGACGAACGAGCGACGCCCCCAGCCCCTTGCGGCCGTGGCCGGGATCGACGGAAATCTCGCGTAGATGAAGGAACTCGCCGCGAGGACCCGCCACCGCATAGCCGACAGGAAGGCGGCTTGCATCGTCGACGACGACCCAGCACTGGTGCCCTTCCAGCATCGCGCGAAAATCCGCCAGACTGGCGAGCGGATTGTCGGCGATCTGCGGATATCCGTGCTCACGGAACAGGGCTGCGGCCCGGTTCTCGACCTTCAGCAGCCAGCGATCATCATCGCGACGATGCGGCCGGATGGAATATCCGGCCGGAAGCGTCGCGACAGGCCCATCAGCCGTCATGGCCCTCGACGATCACCATCTCGGCGTCGGCAACGGTGATGCGGATCGCCTTGGCTGCCTGGTACTCGTCGGAGTTATAGCAATCGAGAGCGGCCTGCATCGACGGGAACTCAATGACGACGTTGCGGGCCCTGCCCCGGCCCTCCAGGGCTTTCCACTCGCCGCCCCGCGCCAGGAACCGGGCGCCGAAGCGCTCGAAGGCGGGTTTCGCCGTGGCAACGTAGTCCTTGTAGCGTTCCGGGTCCTGCACATCGACATGTGCGATCCAGTATCCCTTGGCCATGCAGCCCTCCCTTTCATGACGTTTCAGGCGGCCGCCATTTCAGCCAGAATGGCCTGGGCGGCTTCGCGCCGGTCCGGCGCCCCGATGATCGGGCGCGCCACGACCAGATGGCTGGCGCCGGCGCGCAGGGCGTCCGAGGGCGTCATCACGCGTTTCTGGTCGCCTCGCTCGGCGCCGGCAGGCCGGATGCCGGGCGTGACGATCGCCATGTCCGGGCCGACGATCTTGCGGACGGCGGCGGCTTCCGCCGCCGAGCAGACGATGCCCCCCATGCCCGCCTGCAGTGCCTGTTCGGCGCGACGCAGCACGAGCGTGTGCGGGTCGTATTCGTAGCCTGCATCCTGCAGGTCCTGTTCATCCATCGAGGTGAGCACCGTTACTCCCAGAAGCGTCAGGCCGGAGCCCCGCGCTGCTGCCACCGCGGCGCGCATGGCCTTGGGATAGGCGTGCAGGGTCAGCATGCTGACGCCCATCCGGGCAACGTTCTCGACACCTTCGGCAACGGTGTTGTCGATATCGAGCAGTTTCATGTCGAGAAAGACCTGCTTGCCGTCGCGCACGAGGTCACGCGCGAACTCGAGCCCGCCGGAAAAGACGAGGCGGTAGCCGATCTTGTAGAAGTTCGCCACGCCGTCGAGCTGGCGGACGGCCTGCTCGGCTTCGGCAACAGTGGGAAGGTCGAGCCCGACAATCAGGCGCTCGCTGATCGCGGTCATCTCAACGGGTCCTTCCGGACAACAGCCAGGCATGCTCGATCAGCGTCCTGCAGACGTTCTGCATCGATTTCTGCATGCGCTCGTCCTTGAACGCGCCGTGCTCGTCAAATGCCTCTTCCGCGTTCGGAACCGAGCATTGCGGCGAGATCAGGTCCATCTGGATATGTGCCAGGACCTGTCGGAGGTGGGATGCGGAACGGATGCCTGCGAAATGGCCGGGCGAGGACGAACAGATCGCGACAACCTTGCCGGGCAGCGGGCGCAGCGGTTTGCCGCCGTCACTCTTGATGCGGCTGATCCAGTCGATCGTGTTCTTCAGCAATGGCGGTATCGAGCTATTGTATTCCGGCGTCGCGATGAGCACACCGTCGGCGGCGTCGACCAGGCGGGCAACCTTGTAGGCACTCTCCGGAATGCCCTGCTCCTCCTGCAGATCCTCGTCCATGATCGGCAGCGGATAATCAGCAAGTGAAATGCGCGTCACATTCGCGCCCTGCAGCGCCAGTTCCTTCTGCGCAACGTCTGCGGTCTTGCCGCTGAAGGCTCCGCTGCGGATGGAGCCGGCAAGAACCAGAATAGTTGGCGTCATGGCTGGTGAATGCCCTCGTTGTTCAGGGCCTCCGGATACATCCGTTCGCCAGCGCTTGTCAAAGTCGCGTCAGGACGCCATCGGACGGCGGTAAATCCACAATTGCGTGGGCGGCAGGTTGCGTATGATGAAATCGAAATGTTCGACCGCGTAGTTGCCCCTGCCGGGCGGCACCGGAGATTTCGGCCCATAGGTCAGTTGCACGATGGGGCGTCCAACCGGGATGCGGTCAAGCAGGTCTTCGATATAGGCGACGCGCTGCGGCACGGGGAAATTCAGCAGCGGAACGCCGGAAACGACGGAATCGAACGTCATGGCACGGTTATCGCCCAGCGTCTCGTCGAGGTTGAAGGCGTCACCATGCACCACGTTCACGCCGGGATAGGCGGCGCGCAGATGCTCGACGAAATCCTGCGAATATTCGATCGACCACAGCGATTGCGGCTTCACGCCCGCTTCTAGGATTGCCTTGGTGATCACGCCGGTGCCGGGGCCCAGTTCAAGCACCGGCAACCCTGAATGAGGATTGACGACCGAGGCCATGCGCTTCGCGGTGACGCTGCTGGTCGGGACGATCGAACCAACGGCCCGCGGCTTGTCGATCCACCCCTTGAAAAAGCGAAGTTCGTCATCGAACCGCCGCGCAAGCGACTTTCGAAGGTTTTCGGCCATGCGATGCCGCCTCCAGACCAGCAAATGTCGTTGACCTAAGGTAGGCCCTGCCGCGTCCGATGCAAGAGCGCGGCCCAAATTAGCGGTGGGCAGACACAGCCGGAGAAGCGGTCAGGACCGCTCTGCAAAGGAGTCGAAGAAGTCCTTCATGCGCGAGAAGAAACCCGTAGACTGAGGATTGTTCTCCTGCGACGAAATCTTCTCGAACTCCTCCAGCAACTCGCGCTGGCGCTTGGTCAGGTTCTGCGGCGTTTCGATCGCCACCTGGATGTAGAGATCACCGATCGTCGCCTGGCGCAGGATCGGCATGCCCTTGCCTTTCAGGCGGAACTGCTTGCCGTTCTGGGTGCCGTCCGGCACCTTGACCCGCGCCTGCGATCCGTCAAGCGTGGTCACTTCGAAGGAGCCGCCAAGTGCAGCCGTGGTCATCGAGATCGGCACCTTGCAGAACAGGTCCGCACCGTCTCGCTGGAAGAATTCGTGCGGCTTAACCGACAGGAAAATATAGAGGTCGCCGGACGGCCCGCCACGCAGGCCGGCTTCGCCTTCGCCAGCGAGACGGATGCGGGTGCCGTCCTCGATGCCGGCGGGAATGTTCACCGACAGGGAGCGCTCCTCGGTAACGCGGCCCTGGCCGGCGCATTTCGGGCACGGATCGGGGATCGTCTGGCCGCGGCCCTGGCACTGCGGACAGGTGCGCTCGATCGAAAAGAATCCCTGGCTGGCGCGCACGCGACCCGAACCCGCGCACATCTGGCAGGTGACGGGCTGGGTTCCGGGCTTCGCGCCGGAGCCCGAACAATCATCGCAGGTCACGGATGCCGGTACATGTATCTGCGCCGTCTTGCCGTTGAACGCTTCCTCCAGCGTGATTTCCATGTTGTAGCGCAAGTCGACGCCACGGTCGCGACCACCCGCGCCACGACCGCCGCGGCGGCCCATCATGTCGCCGAAGATGTCCTCGAAGATGTCGGCAAATCCGCCGGCGGCGAAGCCCTGCCCGGCACCACCCATGCCGCCCTGTTCGAAGGCAGCGTGGCCGAAGCGGTCATAGGCCGCGCGCTTCTGCGGGTCCTTGAGGCACTCATAGGCCTCGTTGATTTCCTTGAACTTGTGTTCGCACGCCGCATCACCCGGATTGCGGTCGGGATGGAACTGCATTGCGAGCTTGCGAAAAGCGCTCTTCAGCTCCTTCTCGTCTGCGCCCTTCTGGACGCCCAGCGTTTCGTAGAAATCAGCCTTCATCATTTTCCCTGGGCGTCGACCCGCCTTGGTTCTGCGCGGCGCTTCCTGTTCGGCTCCGCGCGGCTGGACCTCGATTTAGTGAGCTTTCGGCGCATATGCCAGAGCCAGCGGGCGAAAGGCCGGAAATCTCCGGCGACGAGCCATCAATGGCAAACCCGGCGCGAGGCCGGGTTTGCGTTGACGTCAGGCCTGATCAGGCCGACTTCTTCTTGTCGTCGTCGTCGATTTCCTCGAAGTCGGCATCGACCACGTCCTCGCCGCTCTTCTCGGCATCGGCACGTGCATCAGCCTGCGCCGCTTCCGCCTGGCTGGCCTCGTACATCGCCTGGCCGAGCTTCATCGACGCTTCCGCAAGCGCATTGGACTTCGCCTTGATGTCCTCGGCGTCGTCACCTTCGGTAGCCGTGCGCAGAGCCGTGATGGCGTCCTCGATTGCCTGCCGATCCTCGGCCGAAACCTTGTCACCATAATCCTTCAGCGACTTCTCGGAAGAATGTAGCAGCGCCTCAGCCTGGTTCTTGGCTTCGACGGAATCGCGCCGTTTCTTGTCGGTCTCGGCATTCGCCTCGGCGTCCTTGACCATCTTCTCGATGTCGGCATCGGAAAGGCCGCCAGATGCCTGAATGCGGATCTGGTGTTCCTTGCCGGTGCCCTTGTCCTTGGCCGAGACGTTGACGATACCGTTGGCGTCGATGTCGAACGTCACCTCGATCTGCGGTACGCCGCGCGGCGCGGGCGGAATGCCGACCAGATCGAACTGACCCAGCATCTTGTTGTCGGCCGCCATTTCGCGTTCGCCCTGGAAGACCCGGATCGTCACGGCGGACTGATTGTCTTCGGCCGTGGAGAATGTCTGGCTCTTCTTGGTCGGGATCGTGGTATTGCGCTCGATCAGGCGGGTGAACACGCCGCCCAGCGTCTCGATGCCAAGCGACAGCGGCGTCACGTCGAGCAGCAGCACGTCCTTGACGTCGCCCTGGAGCACGCCAGCCTGGATTGCCGCACCCATGGCGACGACCTCGTCCGGGTTGACGCCCTTGTGCGGCTCCTTGCCGAAGAACTGCTTCACGACCTCATGCACCTTGGGCATGCGGGTCATGCCGCCAACGAGCACGACTTCGTCGATCTCGCCCGCCTTGAGGCCCGCATCCTTGAGCGCTGCCTTGCAGGGCTCGATCGTGCGCTGCACGAGGTCGTCGACGAGCTGCTCGAACTTCGCCCGCGTCAGCTTCATCGTCAGGTGCTTGGGACCGGTCTGGTCTGCAGTGATGAAGGGCAGGTTGACTTCCGTCTGCGACGACGACGAGAGCTCGATCTTGGCCTTCTCGGCCGCTTCCTTCAGGCGCTGGAGTGCCAGCTTGTCGTTCTTCAGGTCGATGCCCTGTTCCTTCTTGAACTCCGCCGCCAGGTACTCGACCAGACGCATGTCGAAGTCCTCGCCGCCGAGGAAGGTGTCGCCGTTGGTGGACTTCACCTCGAAGACGCCATCGCCGATCTCGAGCACGGAAATATCGAAAGTACCACCGCCAAGGTCATAGACGGCAATGGTCTTGCCTTCCTTCTTGTCGAGGCCATAGGCGAGCGCGGCCGCAGTCGGCTCGTTGATGATGCGCAGAACCTCGAGGCCCGCGATCTTGCCGGCATCCTTGGTCGCCTGGCGCTGGGCGTCGTTGAAGTAGGCGGGAACGGTGATGACAGCCTTGTCGACCTTCTCGCCGAGATAGGCTTCCGCCGTTTCCTTCATCTTCTGCAGGATCATCGCCGAAATCTGGCTGGGCGACTGCTTCTTGCCGCCGGCTTCGACCCATGCGTCGCCATTGTCGCCATTGACGATCTTGTAAGGCACGAGGCCCTTGTCCTTGTTGGTGACCGGATCGTCATAGCGACGGCCAATCAGGCGCTTGATCGCAAACAGCGTGTTTTCAGGGTTCGTCACGGCCTGACGCTTGGCCGGCTGGCCGACGAGACGCTCGCCATCATCCGCAAAAGCGACCATCGAGGGTGTCGTGCGCGCGCCCTCGGCATTCTCGATGACCTTCGCGTCCTTGCCGTCCATGACCGCGACGCAGGAATTGGTTGTTCCCAGATCGATACCGATAACTTTCGCCATAGTTCATTCTCTCCGTTAGCAGGCCGTCATGGACCCTATGAGGCGTTCCGGGGACGGCCCCTTCTCAGTCGAAATTTCACAAGTGCGCCCTGGCTTGTGGCGTCCTTGCGAGGTTGACGGGTATATAAGAAGCGCAGATTTACCGCGCAAGCCGCTTGGCATCATCAGTGACAGTGAAATGCCGTTCATCCCTCCCATATCATGCCGATGGAAAACCTGTCCCCCGTAATATCCATGGCCTGCGGCAACCGCCGTAACGGCTCTTTCAGGCCGGAGGCCTAGCGATGCCGACAACACAACGACTATTCGTTCTCGCAGGAGGGCTTGCCGGGGCCGCCGGCGTGGCGCTGTCGGCGGTTGCCGCCCATGCCGGGGGCGGCAATATCGCAACCGCCGCGTCCTTCATGCTTGCGCATGCGCCGGCGCTGCTCGCGATCGGGCTCGTGGGCCGCGGCCGGGTTCTGGCCGCCGGGGGGAGCATCCTGCTCGTCGGACTGTTGCTTTTCTGCGCCGACCTTCTGTTGCGCCACTATGTCGGCGACCGGCTGTTTCCGATGTCCGCTCCGATCGGCGGCACGGCGATGATCGCTGGCTGGCTCGTCGTGGCGGCGTCGGCTTTCTCGTCCGGCAGCACGAAAAGCTGATCAGAGCGGCTTCCAGCCGCCATCCTTTTCGCCCGCGCGGAAGATCGCATCAATGACCCTCTGGTTCCTCACCGAGTCTTCCAGCGTGAATACCGCGACATCTTCGCCCTTTGCAGCCCTTGCGAACGCCTCCACCTGAAGCCTGTATTGCAGTGCCCCGGCAAACCGGAACGCCTGGGACTGCGAGCGGTCGCGGTTGTACAGCGTGACGACGTGATGGTCGTAGGTGCCGGCATTGAACGGTGCGGCGACCTCGATCACGCCGGCCTCGCCGTGGAACGCCATCGTCTGGCGCAACGCCATCTGCGTGGAGGTGTAGAAGGACAGTTCGAACCCGCCGAAATCAGCGCGCACGCTCGCATAGATGTCGGTACCGAAATCGGGCGAGCGCTCGACCGTGGCCTGGACGCGCAGCGGCTCCGCGCCGGTCACGAAACGTGTCGTCACGGTCGGATAGACGCCGATGTCCGGCAGCGCGCCGCCGCCCAGGTCGGGACGGTTGCGCATGTTCGCGGGATCATCGTTGAAATAGGAGAACGCGCCTTGCACGTGACGCAGGCGGCCAATGGCGCCAGTCCTCACCAAGTCCCGCACCTTCAGCCATTGCGGGTGGTAGGTGACCATGAAGGCTTCGCAGACAAGGACGCCTGCGCGGTCACGCGCGGCAATGACGGGGCCGATATCGTCCGCCCTGAGCGCCAGCGGTTTTTCGACCAGCACGTGCTTGCCGGCGTCTGCCGCCCTTATCGCCCATTCGGCATGCTGGGACGTCGGCAAAGGGATATAGACACCGTCAATCAGGTCCGACGCCAGCATCTCCTCGTATGAACCGAACGCATGCGGCGCGCCAAACCGGTCGGCAAGCGCGCGCGCCTTCGCGGCATCGCGGCTGGCAATGGCGGAAAGCACACCGTTCTCGGCGTCAAGAATGGCCGGAATGACCTGTTCGCGACCAATTTTCGCGGTGGAAAGGACGCCCCAACGGAACATTTCTACCTCCCGGATGAATTCGGGCGGACCCTATAGAGGGGGGAGAAAAAAGAAAAGCCGGGTGCGGGACCCGGCTTTGGCAGGCGCGCTATCGGGCAACTACGCCCGCAGCACTCCACCGGTCTGCTTGCCGACATTCTCGACGATCCTGCCGGCCAGCGCCTCGAAGTCCTCGTCGGTCAGGGTGCGGTCGACCGGTTGGATCGCGACCTCGATGGCCACCGACTTCTTTCCGTCTCCAAGCGCGGCACCTTCGAAGACATCGAAGACGCGCACCCCGGTGATCAGCTTCTTGTCGGCGGATGCGGCAGCCTTGGTCAGCGTCGCTGCCTCGACCACCTTGTCGACGACGAAGGCGAAATCGCGGCGTACCGCCTGGAACGGCGACAGATCGAGGCGCGGCTTGGTGCGCGTCGGCTTGGCCTTCGGCTCGGGTATGGCGTCGACGAACACTTCGAACCCGCAAAGCGGACCCGACACGTCGAGCGCCTCCAGCGTCTTCGGATGGAATTCGCCGAACGTTCCCAGCACGACTTTCGGGCCGAGCTTGATCGTGCCGGAGCGGCCCGGATGGTACCATTCCGGTCCGCCGGCTTCCACCTGCAGCTTGTCGACCGGCGCTCCTGCCGCCTCGAGGGCTGCGAAGGCATCGGCCTTGGCGTCGAAGACGCCGACGGGCGCGGCGTTGCCCGCCCAGTGGCGGCCTTGCCCGTCCAGTCTTGCCGTGCCGCGACGAACGCCGCCGGCAACGCGGCGTTGCTGCTCGGGCTTGTCACCTTCATAGGTGCCCGACACCTCGAACAGCGCGACATCGGCAAAGCCGCGATCGGCGTTGCGTTGCGCAGCCGCGATCAGTCCTGGCAGCAGCGATGGCCGCATGTCGGACATGTCGGCTGCGATCGGGTTGGCGAGCTTCAGTGCCGGCTGCCCGCCACCGAACAGTTCGGCATGCTTCGCCGGAATGAACGACCAGGTCACGGCCTCCATCATGCCGCGCACGGCCAGCGCCCGCTTGGCGTTGCGGGTCCGGATCTGGATTGTCGTCAGGATACGTCCGTTGACGGCGTCATGCGAGACGAGCGGCTGCGGCGCGATCTTGTCGACACCGTGAATGCGCATGATCTCCTCGACGAGATCGGCCTTGCCGTCGACATCCGGACGCCATGACGGCACCGCTACGTCGATGACGTCGCCATCGCCCGTCGGCACGAAGCCAAGGCGGGAAAGGATCGAACGGCTTTCATCTTGCGGCACGTCGATGCCTGTGAGACGCCTGACTTCCGACATCGGGAACGAAACGACCTTCGGCGTGTAACCGTCGTAGCCGACGACCTCAATGTCGCTCGGCGTGCCGCCGCACAGATCCATCACCAGCTTCGTCGCCAATTCGAGGCCGGGCACCATGAACTCGGGATCGACGCCGCGCTCGAAGCGATAGCGCGCATCGGTGATGATGCCGAGCTCGCGCCCGGTGCGTGCGGTGGCCAGCGGATCCCAGAGCGCCGATTCGATCAGCACGTCAGTCGTGTTCTCGTCGCAGCCCGAGTGCTCGCCACCCATGACGCCGGCGATCGACTCGACGCCGTTTTGATCGGCGATGACGCACATCTCGCTGGTCAGCGTGTATTCGCGCGCGTCGAGCGCCAGCACCTTTTCACCGTCCCTGCCACGACGCACGACGAGGTCGCCGGCGACCTTGTTCGCGTCGAAGACGTGAAGGGGGCGGCCGCGGTCGAAGGTGACGTAATTCGTGATGTCGACCAGCGCGTTGATGGGACGCAGGCCGATCGCGATCAGGCGCTGCTGCATCCACTTGGGGGAAGGCCCGTTGTTCACGCCCTTGACCATGCGCAACGCGAAGCCGGGGCACAACTCCGGTGCCTCGATCGTCACCTTCACGGGGCAAGCAGCGTCGCCCTTGATCGGCTCGATCGCGCGGCCCTTGAGCGTGCCTAGACCCGCCGCGGCGAGATCGCGCGCGATGCCGTAGACGCTGGTGGCATCGGGGCGGTTTGGCGTCAGGTTGATCTCGATCACCGGATCGTCGAGCTTCGCCCACGCCGCATAGCTCGTGCCGACCGGAGCGTCCTCGGGCAGGTCGATGATACCGTCATGTTCGTCGGAAAGTTCCAGCTCGCGTTCCGAGCACATCATGCCGTGGCTTTCGACACCGCGGATCTTGCCGACCGACAACGTCACGTCGATCCCGGGAACATAGGTCCCGGGCGCCGCGAATGCGCCGACGAGGCCAGCCCGCGCGTTTGGCGCGCCGCACACGACCTGAATCGGCGCGCCCGTCCCCGTGTCGACCGAAAGAACCCGCAGCCTGTCGGCATCGGGATGCTGGACGGCGGACAGCACCTTGGCGATGACGAACGGCTTCAGCGCCGCCTTGTCGTCGATGCTCTCGACCTCGAGGCCAATCATCGTCAGCTTCTCGACGATCTCGTCGAGCGATGCGTCGGTCTCCAGGTGGTCCTTCAACCAGGAAAGGGTGAGTTTCATGTCTCGTGTCCGTCGTTCGGTTTGACTCGTTCGACCGAGAAGCCCTCGTAGCGGGGCAGATGGTCGTCAATGATCAGAAAGGGCAGCCTGCGTTTCTCGAATGCATGCAGCGTCGGCGGGTAGCGTTCCGGCTCTTCCATGAAACCCAGCGACATATAGACCTCTCCGGGCAGCTTCTCGTCGCGATAGCCGATCTGGCTGCCGCAATAGTCGCAGAACGAGCGGATCACCCCGCCGGCGCGCCATGTCTTCGGTTCGCCGTGCCATGTCACCGCATCCTCGCGAAAGCCGACGAACGCCATCACCGGCGCGCCGCTCTGCTTTCGACAGTCGCGGCAATGGCAATAGGAACGCATCACCGGCTCCGCGCTCATCTCGGCGGAAATCAGCCCGCAGCGGCAGGATCCTGCGTGAGCACTCATTCTGCAGCGATCCCAGGTTTGGCTGCGCCGGGATATTTCCATCCGCGCAGCATGCCACGGATCGAGAGATCTTCGTCCACATCAGGCCAGTGAACTCCGTCGAGCATCAGTTCCACCTTGTTGCGCTCGCCGGGCGTGGCGCCAAGCAGGCGCGGATACCACCAGAGCGGCGTCACGATCTCGCGCCCATCGGCAAGCCGCACATGGAGGTTGACCGGATCACACCAGGCCTCAACCGGGCGCTCACTTTCCGGATATGGATTTGAAGAATTCATCCCATGCCTCCAGAAGCTCATTTCTGTGTTCACTGGCCACTTCGAGAATACGCTTCAAGTCGGAACTCTTGAAGCCTTGATGTTCCGCGAACTCTACCGAGCTCAACCAGACCTTGGCCTTGCCGCCTTGACCCGAGGCGTTGATATGAGGCGGCTCATCCATGTCCGACCCATAAAAATGAAACCTGATGCCATATTTGCGCAATACGGTCGGCACTAGCTGCTCAACCCTCCGAACAGCGTCGGCAGGTCGAGCGGGCGGAAGCCGTAATGCGACAGCCAGCGCACGTCGGCGTCGAAGAAGGCGCGCAGGTCCGGCATGCCGTATTTCAGCATTGCGATGCGGTCGATGCCCATGCCCCAGGCGAAGCCCTGATACTCGTCCGGGTCGAGCCCGCCATGGCGCAGCACGTTGGGGTGCACCATGCCGCAGCCAAGGATCTCCATCCAGTCGTTGCCTTCGCCGAAGCGCACCTCGCCGGGACGCGAGCGGTCGCATTGGATGTCGACTTCCAGAGACGGCTCGGTAAACGGGAAGAAACTCGGCCGGAAGCGCATGTTGACGCTCGGCACCTCGAAGAACGCCTTGCAGAACTCGCTCAGCACCCACTTCATGTTGGCGACATTGGCGGTCTTGTCGATGACCAGCCCTTCGAGCTGGTGGAACATCGGCGAATGGGTGGCGTCCGAATCCTGCCGGTAGGTCTTGCCGGGGATGACGATGCGGATCGGCGGCTTCTGCGTCTCCATAGTGCGGATCTGCACCGGCGAGGTGTGGGTACGCAGCACCTTGCGCTTGCCGTTCTCGTCCGGCTGGAAGAAGAACGTGTCGTGCATCTCGCGCGCCGGATGACCTTCCGGGAAATTCAGCGCGGTGAAGTTGTAGTAATCCGTCTCGATGTCCGGGCCCTCGGCGATCGCGAAGCCGAGGTCGCCGAATATCGCCGCGATCTCGTCGACGATCTGGCTGATCGGATGGATGCGGCCACGCTCGGCCGGCGCCTGGCGCACCGGCAGCGTCACATCGATCTTTTCAGCAGCCAACCGCGCCTCGATTGCCGCATCGCGCAGCTCGGACTTGCGCTGGTTCAGCGCCGCGCCGACGCGATCCTTCAGGCCATTGATCGCCGGCCCCATGAGCTGGCGTTCCTCCGGCGTCATCGCGCCGAGCGTCTTCAACTTCTCGGAGACCGACCCCTTCTTGCCGAGCGCGGCTACGCGCACGCCCTCGATCGCCGCCTCGTCCGAGGCCGCGGCAATGTCGGAAAGCAGGGCGGCTTCCAGGGTGGCCAGTTCCGCGTTCTGTTCGCTCATGTCGAAATCACTTCAAAGAGAATGGACGGATCAAAGAAAAACCCGCGCCGGCCGTGCCAGCGCGGGTTTCCCAATACAGGTGGTGCAGAAGCTTGGGAAGCGCTGGTCTTTAGGCGACAGCGCTTTCAAAAGCGTTCGGCGTGGTGTCCTTGAGGTATTCGAGCGCCGTCTTCGACTTGGCGACCAGCGCAGCGAATGCCTGCGGCTCGTGGATGGCCATGTCGGACAGAACCTTGCGATCGATCTCGATGCCGGCCTTGTTGAGGCCGTCGATGAAGCGGCCATAGGTCAGGCCATGCTCGCGGACGGCAGCGTTGATGCGCTGGATCCAGAGCGCGCGGAAATTGCGCTTGCGATTCTTGCGGTCGCGATAGGCGTACTGCAGCGACTTCTCGACAGCCTGCTTGGCGATGCGGATGGTGTTCTTGCGGCGACCGTAGAAACCCTTGGCCTGGGCAAGAACCTTCTTGTGCTTTGCGTGGGCGGTAACGCCTCTCTTTACGCGTGCCATGTCATGATCTCCTTAAAACTCTTGTCCAACCGGCTCAGAGGCCGCCGCCGTTAGGCAGAAAATTCTTCACGACCTTCTTGGCATCGGGTTCGGCCAGAACCATCATGCCGCGGGCGTCGCGGATGAACTTGTTGGAGCGCTTGATCATGCCGTGGCGCTTGCCGGCAGCGGCGGCTTTCACCTTGCCGGTGCCGGTGATCTTGAACCGCTTCTTGGCGGCCGACTTGGTCTTCATCTTGGGCATTTTGCTTGTCCTTTCCGTGGGCCTCCCGAGGGAGGCGAATGTGCTCCGGGCTGACCAAAGCCCGAAAAGCATAAGAAACCGCCACGGCATGCCCTGCCGGGCGGCTCTTTGAACGCGCGCTGTATATCGGTGCGCAGGCAAAAGCGCAACAGGCTTCTGCCTCGCCGCGCCAGAACGTCGACCGCTGTTATTTCGGAGCGAGCACCATCATCATCTGGCGGCCTTCGAGCTTAGGCTCGGCCTCCACCTTGGCGATCTCTCCGACGTCTTCCTTGACCTTGTTAAGAAGCTGCATGCCGAGTTCCAGATGCGCCATCTCGCGGCCGCGGAAGCGCAGCGTCAGCTTGACCTTGTCGCCTTCGTCGAAGAACCGGCGCACCGCCCGCATCTTCACGTCGTAATCATGCGTGTCGATGTTCGGACGCATCTTGATCTCCTTGATCTCGATGGTCTTCTGGCGCTTGCGGGCTTCCGCCGCCTTCTTCTGGCCCTGGTATTTCATCTTGCCGAGATCGGTGATCTTGCACACCGGCGGTTCCGCGTGGGGAACGATCTCGACAAGGTCCATTCCGGCGTCTTCCGCCATCAGCAGTGCGTCGTTGATCGAGACGATGCCGCGATTCTGGCCTTCGGCATCGATAAGCTGAACCTGCGGTACGCGAATCTCGAGATTGGAGCGCGGGCCTTCCTTTACGGGCGCCGTAGCTTTGAATGGTCTGCGAATGGTCGTAAACTCCTCGAATCGTTATAGTCGAATGGTTTCTTCACGGTTGCGGTTCGATGTGTCGCGCGCATGCCGCGCCACTCAATAACACAAGACCGGGAAAGAATCACGCGGAACGCTACAAACTCCCGACAAGAGGGCCTAGCCTTCATCGCATCGGAAACAACGCGGTGCGGTTCCACGCGCCCTTTCAATATATGAGCGAGAACGACCAATGTCCATGAACGCCGGCAAATTGGACCACCTTACGGTCGATGGCACCCGTATCGCGGTGCGCCATCGCGGCGGCCGAACCCCGGGCATCGTCTGGCTGGGTGGCTACCGCTCGGACATGATGGGCACCAAGGCCGAGACGCTCAACGGCTGGGCGGCTGACCACGATCACGCCTTCACGCGGCATGACTATTCGGGCCATGGCGAGTCCGGCGGGGCGTTTGCCGACGGCACGATTTCGGCGTGGCTGGCGCAGAGCCTCGCCGTCCTGCGTCAATGCACAGTCGGGCCGCAAGTGCTCGTCGGCTCCTCAATGGGCGCATGGATCGCGCTGCGCATGGTGCAGGAACTGCAGAAGGCTGGCGAAGGGGAACGGATCGCCGCATTGCTGCTGCTGGCACCGGCCCCGGACTTCACCGTTGAGCTGATGGAGCCGCAGCTTTCCGACGAACAGCGGCGCGAACTTGAAGAAACGGGAAGGATCGAGGAGCATTCCGAGTATTCGCCGGAGCCGAACATCTACACCAAGGCGCTTTTCGACGATGGCCGCAGGAACCGGGTCTTGACGGGGCTGATCGACACCCATTGCCCGGTGCACATCCTGCAGGGCATGGCCGATCCTGACGTTCCCTACCAGCATGCGCTCAAGCTGGTCGAGCACCTGCCCGCCGACGACGTCACCGTGTCGCTGATCCGCGACGGCGACCACCGGCTGTCGCGTCCGCAGGATTTGAGGATGATGCTAGCCGCACTTGAAGGACTGATCGAAAGGGCGGCTTGACAGACGCGGCGTGCGTTCTAGTTCGCCGCCACCGCCAGCCGTTTGCGCGCATAGGAGCGGCCTTCGGGGTCGAAGATGTGCAGGTCGCCGCCATCGGCGGTCAGCCGCATCGTGGTGTTGCGCTTGACCTCGGCGTTGCCCGGAAGCTTGGCCACCAGCGGTTCTCCCTTGCGTCCGAGATCGAGATAGACGAGTTGCACCTCGCCAAGCTGCTCGACGTAGTCGATCATGCCCTCGAAGAGAATGTTGCCCTCACCGTCACCTGCCACCCGTAGGTCTTCCGGGCGAACGCCGAAGCTGATCGCCGATCCTGCTGCATCTTCCGGCGTGGACACAGGCACATGCGCGACCACGCCGCCGGCGAGCCTTGCAGCCGTCGGTACACCTGCCCGCTCGATCGTCGCCGGCAGGATGTTCATCGAGGGCGAACCGATAAACTGCGCCACGAACAAATTGCCCGGGTGGCAGTAGAGGTCCATCGGTGTCCCCACCTGCTCGACATAGCCGTCCTTCAGCACGACGATGCGATCGGCGAGCGTCATCGCCTCGACCTGGTCGTGCGTGACGTAGATCATCGTGGTATCCGCCATCGTCTCCTTGAGCTTGGCGATCTCGATGCGGGTGGCGACCCGCAGAGCGGCGTCGAGATTGGACAGCGGCTCGTCAAACAGGAAGACCCTGGGATTGCGGCAGATGGCCCGGCCGATGGCCACGCGCTGCCGCTGGCCGCCAGAAAGCGCACGCGGCAGGCGGTCGAGATATTGCGTAAGTTGCAGGATCTCAGCTGCCTGCTTCACGCGCGCCTCGATCTCGGTCTTGCTTGCCTTGGCGATCTTCATGCCGAAGGCCATGTTGTCGTAGACCGTCATGTGCGGGTAGAGCGCGTAGGACTGGAACACCATGGCGATGCCGCGCTTGGACGGCGGGACGTCGTTGACGACTTCGCCGCCGATCTCCAGCCGTCCCGACGTGATGTCCTCAAGCCCGGCAATGGTGCGCAGCAGCGTGGACTTGCCGCACCCCGAAGGACCGACGAAGACGATGAACTCGCCGGATTTTATGTCGAGGTCGATGCCGTGCAGGATTTCGAGGTTTCCGTAGGCTTTCCTGACATCCCTCAGCAGTAGCTCGGCCATGGTTTCCTCCCGGTGGCACGTCTAAGAAATTCTCCCGAACCAGCCGCCATAGGCTGGCAACCGTATGACGCCATCCGCATTGGAACCGGACAGGCCATGGCCGAGGATCGACTCCGGCGTCGCGTCGTCACGCAACGTGGTCGAGGCTTCCTCGTGCCCCAGATTGAATACGCACATTATGCGTTCGCTGCCCTGGCTGCGCACGAAAGCGACCACGTCGCCGCTTGTCTGCAAAAACTCGATCGCGCCTTTCACCAGCGTCGGATGGTCGGCGCGGAAGGTGAGCATCCGACGATAGTGCTCGAGCAACGAGCCCGGATCGTCTTCCTGGGTATTCACCGCGAGCGTGATGTGCTCGGCCGGCACCGGCAGCCACGGCTTTGCGGTCGAGAAGCCGCCATTCGGCTGATAGGATTCCCAGACCATCGGCGTGCGGCAGCCGTCGCGCCCCTTGAACTCCGGCCAGAAGCGGATGCCGTAGGGGTCATGCAGGTCCTCGAAGGCAAGGTCCGCCTCTGGAAGGCCGAGTTCCTCGCCCTGATAGATGCAGACCGAGCCACGCAGGCTCATGAGCAGTGCAGAGATCACCTTGAGATAGGCGTTGCGGTCGGGTTCCAGCGCGGCCCAGCGCG
This sequence comes from Mesorhizobium sp. CAU 1741, assembly GCF_039839275.1. Lineage (NCBI taxonomy): Bacteria > Pseudomonadati > Pseudomonadota > Alphaproteobacteria > Hyphomicrobiales > Phyllobacteriaceae > Mesorhizobium > Mesorhizobium sp. CAU 1741. The sequence continues at coordinate 994,182 of NZ_JBDOQP010000002.1, forward strand.
AGGCGTGGCGCACCACATCGTGGTTGGAGAAGGCCCAGCACGACCATCCGTCCGGAGCGACGGCGCCGAATGCTTCCAGAACCATGCGCACACGCTGCGCGCTGATGCGGTCGGGTCCGAGGAAGTCGAAGGAATAGCACATCTGGATGCGGTCATTGCCGGCCGTGTAGTCCGCCACGATTTTGAGGCCGCGTTGCGCGTCGCCCACCTCGCCCACGGCAGCGGCGGCGGGATATTCGTCGAGCAGAGCGCGAAAACGCTTCAGGAAGGCGATGTTTTCCGGGCGGCTCTTGTCGAAGACATGATCCTGCCAGTTGTAGGGGTTCACCGCCGGCGCGGTGGAATAGTCGCGATCTTCCGGCGCGAGTGGCGGATTGTCTTCCAGCCCCTCGCTGTGAAAGTAGAAATTGATCGTGTCGAGGCGGAAACCGTCGACCCCACGCTCGAGCCAGAAGCGGGTGATGTCGAGCAGTTCGTCCTGAACGTCCGGGTTGTGAAGGTTCAGGTCCGGCTGCTCGGCGAGGAAGTTGTGCATGTAATATTGCTGGCGGCGCGTATCCCACGCCCACGCCGAGCCGCCGAAGATCGACAGCCAGTTGTTGGGCGGCGTGCCGTCTGGCTTCGCGTCGGCCCAAACGTACCAGTCGGATCGCGGATTGTCGCGCGATGCCCGGCTTTCCTTGAACCAGACGTGCTGGTCCGAGGTGTGGGACAGAACGAGGTCGATCATGACCTTGAGCCCCAGCCTGTGAGCCTCGGCGATCACGGCGTCGAAATCGTCGAGTGTGCCGAACAGCGGGTCGACTGCGCGATAGTCCGAGACGTCGTAGCCGTAGTCGGCCATCGGCGAGCGGAAGAAAGGCGAAATCCAGATCGCGTCGACCCCGAGCCGCGCGATATGCGGCAGGCGCATCAGCACGCCGCGCAGGTCACCGACACCGTCGCCATCGGAATCCTGGAAGGAACGGGGATAGATCTGATAGATCACCGCGCCGCGCCACCAGTCCCGGTCAGGCCGGGTCATGGGTCTTGCGCGCTCCATGTCCCGGTCGTGCATCTGGACTGCCGTCTGCATCAATCAACCACCTTTGACCGAACCCGCGAGCAAGCCGCGGACGAAATAGCGTTGCAAGGAGAAGAACACGATCAGTGGCACGATTATGGTGATGAAGGCCGACGTGGTGAGAATTTCCCAGTCTCCGCCACGCGACCCCAGAAGGGCGTTGAGCTTTCCGGTCAGTACGAGTTGGCTGGACCCCGATCCCAGGAACACCATAGCGACGAGCAGATCGTTCCAGACCCACAGAAACTGGAAGATGGCGAAAGATGCAAGCACCGGGAACGACAAGGGCAGCACGATCTTGACGAAAATCTCGAAGTCGCTGGCGCCGTCGATGCGGGCGGACTCCATGATTTCGCGCGGCAGGCCGGCGATGTAGGAACGCAGCAGGAAGATCGCGAACGGCAGACCGAAGCCCGTATGGGCCAGCCATATGCCCAGATAGGTCTTGGACGGCACGCCGAAGAACGCGCCGACGCCGTTGTAAAGCTTGAGCAACGGTATCAGCGTCATCTGGAGGGGCACGACCAGCAGGCCGATTACCACAGCAATGAGAATGGCGCGGCCGGGGAACCGCATCCATGCCAGCGCGTAGGCGGCGAACGCCGCGATGAGGATCGGAATGACCGTAGCCGGAATCGTGACCGTCAACGAATTGATGAAGGAGCGCCCGATGCCCTCTGAGAAGAGGACGGTTTCATAGTTCTCGGTGGTGAAGCGCGGCGGCGTCGTGGCTTCGAAGAACACCCGCTGGCCGCGCCTGCCTTCGAACGCGACCGGCGACGAATGCTCGTAGCTGCCATCTTCATTGACCACCAGTGTCACGCCGTCGCCAAGATCGGCAGTGGTGCCCACCTCATGCTCGGTCGGCTCCTGGATGCGGGTGCCAAACGCGGCGATGGTCCCGGCGTCGTCTTCACCCAGAAGGTTGCCGGAAATGACGAAGCGGCCATCGCGCTCGACCTGTGCCTCTGCGCCCTCCGTGCGGCCCTGGCCGGTCTGGGACGACGTCGTCAGCGCCGTCCACCATCCGGAAACGGCGATCTGGTCGCGGTCGCGCAGCGAGGAAACGAGGATACCGAGCGTCGGTATCGTCCATGCGATCACGATCAGCAAAACGGCGAGATGCACGCCCCAACGGGAAGCGAAGCTTTTTCCGGCAGCAGCGGCCATCTCAGTGCCCCTTGGTCTCACGCGTCGCGTTGCGGATGTTCCAGATCATGATCGGGATGACGGCGAGCATGATGACGATGGCGATGGTTGCCCCGCGTCCGAAGTCACCGCCGCCACGGAACATCCAGTCGAACATCAGATTGGCGAGCACCTGGGTGTTCCACTGGCCGTTGGTCATCGTCAGCACGATGTCGAAGACCTTGAGAACGAGGATGGTGATCGTGGTCCAAACGACGGCGATGGTGCCCCAAATCTGCGGCACCATGATCTTCCAGAAGATCTGGAAACCGTTGGCGCCGTCGATGGTTGCCGCTTCGATGGTTTCGTCCGGAATGCCGCGAAGCGCCGCCGACAGGATGACCATGGCGAAACCGGTCTGGATCCAGATCAGGATCACCATGAGAAAGAAATTGTTCCAGAACGGAATCGAGATCCATACCTGTGGCTCGCCCCCCAACCACTGGACGAACGCGTTGAGCACGCCGATCTGCGTCTGTCCGGCGCCGCGATATTCGTAGATGAATTTCCAGATCACGCTGGCGCCGACGAAGGAAATGGCGAGCGGCATGAAGACGAACATCTTGGCGACGTTGCCCCACCAGATGCGGTCGGTGAGCACCGCGATGACGAGGCCGAAGAAGGTGCAGGCGGCCGGCACCACGGCCAGCCAGAGAAGGTTGTTGAAGATCGCCTGCCGGAACTCGCGATCGCCGAACGCCCATTCATAATTGTCGGTGCCGACGAAATTCCGGCCGCCACCATCGAGGAAGGAAAGCCGCGCCGTCTCGATCACCGGATAGACGAGGTAGATGGCCAGGATCAGCAGTGCAGGGCCGAGGAACAGCCAGGGACGTATGAGGCCCTGACGGCGCAAATTGTCGATCGCGGCATGGCCCTGGACCCCGCGCGATGGAAAGACGAGATCGAGCAGGCGATTGGCGCCCCAGAAATAGGCCACGCAGCCACCGACACCAAGCACCACGGTGAGAAGCGCGGAAACGATCTGCCACGTCATGCTCGCCCTCCTGTTTCAGTAGAGGCGCATCGACCCCCACTCCGTCCCGCTGCGCGGGCCACCTCTCCTCCGATCGACGGGGGAGAGGAAGGCTCAGGTCCGACAATCCCGTTCTCTTCGATTGCCCGGCAGGGGGATGAGGGCCCCGATCCGCGCTACTTGATCGAATCCCAGCTCGACTGGATTTCCGTCGCGACCTGTTCGGCCGGCTTGCCGCCGACAAGCTCGACCACACCGGTCCAGAAGGACCCTGCCCCGATGCGGCCTGGCATCAGGTCCGAACCGTCGAACCGGAACGTCGTTGCCTCAGCGAGAATTTCGCCCTGGCGCTTGAGTTCCTCATTGGCATAGGCGTCCGCGTTCACGCCCTTGTGCGGCGTGACGAACCCGGACTGCGCCATCCACAATTCATGGGTCAGAGGCAGCTTGAGGAACTCGATGAACGCGCGCGAGGCGTCGGAATCCTTGGTGATCATCGCAAGGGTGCCGGCACCCAGAACCGGACGGCCGAGATCCTTTTCCGCATAAGGCGGCATGTAGAAGAAGTCCGCATCGATGCCCAACTCGGTGCCTTCGGGGAAGAAGGACGGGATGAACGACGCCTGATGGTGCATGTAGCAGCGCGGCGGAATCCCGAACAGGCCCTTCGGGCTGTCGCGGAAGTCGGTCGCCGCCACCGCGGCTGCGCCGCCATCGACATAGTCGTCATTGGTGGCAATCGAGGCGAAGATTTCCAGCGCCTCGACCACCTTGGGATCGTTGAACGGGATTTCGTTCGTCACCCACTGGTCATAGACCGAGGGCTCGTGAATGCGCAGCATGATGTCCTCGACCCAGTCGGTCGCCGGCCATCCGGTCGCGCCACCGGAACCCAGGCCGATGCACCACGGCACACCGCCGTCCTCGACGATCTGGTCCTGCAGCGCCAGCAGGTCTTCCATGGTCTCCGGTATTTCGTAGCCCGCATCCTCGAAATTGTCGGGCGAGTACCAGACCAGCGACTTCACGTCGGCCTTGTAGGGAAAGGCGAAGAACTGCTCTTCGCCGTTCTCGTTGGCATAGGTTCCCAGATCGACCCAGGATTCGCCGGCGCCATAGTTCTGCGCCACCCATTGTTCGGTCTCATCGCCGAGCGGCGTCAGCAGGCCCTTCGAGGCGAGATCCTGGATCAGGCCCGGCTGAGGCAGGATCGCGATGTTTGGCGGGCTGCCGGCCTGGGTGTCGATGACGATCTGCTGTTCATAGTTCTCCGAGGATGAATAGTTGACCGTCGCGCCGGTTGCCTCGCGGAAATAGTTGAGGACCGACTGGATCAGATCCTCGTCAGCACCGCGCCAAGGCCCGAAGACCGTCAGCGTCTCTCCGGAAAGATCGGTTTGCTGCAGCGTCTCGTAATCTGCCCAGTTGAAGCGATCGTCCTCGCCCGGTTCGAAGAGCAGTTGCGCAGAAGCCGGTGATACATGCAGCAGCGCGGCGAGCGCGGCGCCCGCCATCAGGGTCTTCTTCATGGTATTCCTCCCGTACGAAACTTTCATTCGATAGGACGCGGAACCTCCATTCCGCGCGTCGCGCTTCCACCATCGCCGATTGCCGAAACATCCTCCTCGACGGCACCGCGAAGCGCTTGCGTGGCAGCATCTTCGGCACCGACACACGACGGAGTCAAGTGCGCGGCGATAAATCGATTTAAACCGGGATTCGGGGCCCCGTTATCGAATCAATATCGAAGACATTCCCCATTTCTGCTCGATCGGTCCGCGCGGGATGCTGAGCGCAATCAGGAGTATGCCGCTGACCAGGCTCGACACGGTCGCGGCAGCGCTCGCGTCGAATATGAAGGGTGTCACGAGAAGCGCGGCACCGAGCGGCATATTGAGGAAGCGCACCGCGCGCCCGATCTCGGCGAAGGCGATGACGCTGAACGTGACCACCAGCGCGCCGATGAGATGATCGGCATCGGCCATCGCGCCATCGCTGCCGAAGGTCAGGCGCGTGAACATCAGCCAAAGGCCGATCAAAGCGCACAGTGTCAGCGTCCAGGGGAAGTTCACCCCACCGCCGAAGAGGTCGGCGATGATCGCGCGGGCGGGCCGGGCGAATTCATCCGCCTCGTCCTGCTGTTGCGCGGAGTCGCTGCCGCGGACTTCGTCGGTGTCACCAGTGAAGAATATCTTCAGAAGCGGCGCGCCCTGTTTCCGGCGGCGATAGAGAAACTCGCAGGTCGCGATCAGCTCGTCGAGCGAGTAGGGGATCTGGATCAGCATCGCGGCCGCGCCGATCAGGCAGAGCGTGCACCACGTGCCAAGCACGATCGGCTGAATGATGATGAACGTGATCGAGACCACGCCAAGCGGCACGATGAGAACACCGAAGGCCACCACCATCCAGGGCATTGTTCGCCAGCGGCGGCGCGAGCCGATCAGGCCGGTGAGGATCTCAAGCACATAGACCGCCGCGCCGGCGCCCGCATCCGGCACGGGCCATGCCTCCGAAACGCTTGACGTGACGATATCCTCGCTGCCGTTCTTGCCCGGCACGGTGCCGGGGAAGAACGGATCCCACGCCGCCTCGATATGGCCGAGCTGGTAGGCCGCAAGATAACGTGAGAAGTAGAGCCCGACGAAGGCGAGCAGGATGATCGGCGCGCGCTGCAGCCAGCCGGATGGGTTGTAGCTCCAGCCGGGCGGGATGTTGGGGCCGGTCATCTCGGCGACCGGGCTGATGCCCGGCGTCGGCCTTACTGCGAGGGCGAAGCCGATGACCAGCGTGCCCACCAGCGTGCCGTTGAGATAGGCGGCGGCAGACGGGGTCCACAGGAACAACGGTGCGGCGAGAAGCCAAAGGCCGATGATGGCGACGCCATAGCGCACCAGCGCCAACCGCCAGGACAGCGAAGCGAAGCCCAACCCCATCAGCAGGACGCCGGCGGCGATATCGCTCCACCCCATCCATGTTCCGGAATAGCCCATCGTCGCCGGCGAGAAGATCAGCCACGAACCAAGTGCCGCATTGGCGAAATGCGCCCAGAGATTGTCCCGATGCTCGCGCCGGAACTTCTCTTCGTACCCCGCCCGGATCTCTTCCGGATTTTGATCCGACACTTCGTCTGCGGTTTCAAGCCAATCCGGCGGCGTGATGCGGTTCTTCTTGTACCAGACCAGCGGATCCCGCTTCAGCGCGGCGACGATCTTGGGCAGGGTTTCGGCAATGCCGCGTTTCGGCTGCCACCCCAGCAGATCGCGGGCGCGCGTGATGTCGAGAGCGTAGTGATCATCCGCCATTTCGATCATGAAGGCGCGGATGAAGGGCTTCTCACCCTTGTCGATGTCGTCGGGGATGACCGGCTCAGCTTTCTCCTCGACCCACGCGCCGACTTTTGCCAGCGGCTTAGGCAGCGACAGCGTCGCCCATTCATCCTCGCCATGGATCAGCTTGCCCAGACGCTCCTGAAGTTCCGAATAGGCGAGCGCGTCCTCTTCGCCGGCGAGGATCACGACCTCGTCGGGCAGGGCTGCGCGTTTTTCCACAGCGAGCCGGAAGAGGCGCATCATGTCCTCGCGGTGGATGAAGGACTGGCCGGCATCCGTGTCGCCGGAATACAGCCGGCTCTTCATGTCGCGTTCGTAGATGCGGGCGATCTGGTGAGCCAGCGTCGGCACCGCCGTCTCGTCGTCATAGAGCCCGGCCAGATGCAGCAGCAGGACGGGGATGTTGCCGCGATGGGCGTGGATGACTTCTTCTGCCTTGGCCTTCGAGATCGGATAGGCCCATTTCGGCTCGATCGGGGTGTCTTCGTCGACCACATCGCCGGGCTCCCCGGCACGATGGACCAGCATTGTGCCGGAATAGATGAAGCGCTCGACCTGGAAGGATTGCAGCGCATCGAGAAGGTGACGCGTGCCCTCGACATTCACCTTCTCGTAGAGCGGGTTCTCCTCGCCGGTGAAGTCGAAATAGGCGGCAAGGTGGATCACCGCCGCAATGGTGCGGCCGTGGTCACGCGCGAATTCTTCCAATGCGCGATCAACCGAAGCCCGGTCGGAAAGGTCGATCTCAAGCAACGGAAAATCGGCGGTCTTGCCCTTCATGTCGAGACCGACGATGTCGAACGCATCGCCGAGTTTCTTGGCCAGCGCGCTGCCGATGCCGCCGGCCGCACCCGTGATCAATACGACAGGCTTTTCGTGGCTTGCCATGAATTTCTGCCCCTCTGAGAATCGTCAGATGAGGCAACGCGGGCATGCTGTGGTTCGTTCCTGCGGAGTCGAGCGTCAGTCGGGCAGGACGGCGGTCGCCTCGATCTCGACCTTGGCGTCATTCTCGATCAGCGCGACCACCTGCACCATCGTCATCGCCGGAAAGTGCTTGCCCATCACGGAACGATACGCTGCCCCGACGCCCTTGAGATTGGCGAGGTAGTCCTTCTTGTCGGTAACGAACCAGGTCATGCGGACGATATGTTCGGGCCGGCCGCCGGCCTCGCGCAGGATGGCGACGATGTTGCGCAGCGCCTGCTGGGTCTGGCCGACGAGGTCCTTTGCCTCGAAGACCTGATCGCCGGTCCAGCCGATCTGGCCGCCGACCCATACCGTTCGCCCCTGCGCCAGCATGCCGTTGGCATAGCCCGAAGCCTTCTTCCAGTTCGAGGGATGAAGGTTTTCATGCGGCGTGCGGGCGTCGGTCATGCGAGAATCCTCCGATGGCGAGCCCGGCCGGCCCGCTCTGCTTTGGCGGCGTCAGACGCCGAGATAACGATCCTGAAGTTCGGGCGTCAGTTCCGCCGGACGTCCCCGCCAGACGGTGGCGCCCTTCTCGAGCACAAAGCAACGATCGGCGCACGGAAGCAGTTCCGACAATGTCTTGTCGACAATCAGGATCGACTGCCCCTGCTGCTTGAGGGTGCGGATGACAGCCCAGATGTCATGCCGGATCACCGGCGCGAGACCTTCGGTCGCCTCGTCGAGGATCAGCAGCCCCGGATTTGTCATCAGCGCCCGGCCGATTGCCAGCATCTGCTGCTCGCCTCCCGAAAGCGTGCGCGCCATCTGGTCGCGGCGCTCGGCCAGGCGCGGGAACAACTGATTGATTTCGGCCAGCGTCCACCGACCCGACCGCGCGGCGGCAGTCAGGTTTTCGGCAACCGTCAGGTTGGGAAAGCAGCGCCGTCCTTCCGGCACCAGTCCGAGCCCCAGCCGCGCGATGCGATGCGGCCGCATCGCGTGGATATCCCGGCCGGCATAGCGCACGGAGCCCGAGCGCGCCGGCGTCAGCGCCATGATCGAGCGGATGGTGGTCGTCTTGCCCATGCCGTTGCGGCCCATGAGCGCCACCACCTCGCCTTCGCCGACATCAAGGTCGACGCCGAACAGCGCCTGGCTTGCGCCATAGAAGGTCTCGAGGTCCTTGATTTCAAGCAGGCTCATTCGGAATCCCCCAGATAGGCGCGGCGGACTTCGGGATCGTTACGAATTTCCTCCACCGTGCCGGAGGCGATGATGCGACCATAGACCAGGACGGAAATGCGGTCGGCGAGCGCGAAGACGGCATCCATGTCATGCTCGACCAGCAGGATCGGCGCCTCGCTACGCAAGCCATCGAGAAACTCCGTCAATTGACGTGATCCTTCCGGACCCATCCCGGCCATCGGTTCATCGAGCAGGAACGCGCGTGATCCCAGTGCCAGCGCGATGGCGATCTCGAGCTGCCGGCGCTCGCCATGCGACAGCTCGGCGGCTGCGACACCAGCACGGCCCGCGAGGCCGACCCGTTCGAGCGCCGCCATGGCGGGATCGACCAGAGTGGGGTCCTTCTTTACCGGCCTGAAGAAACGGAAGGACGAACTCTGCCTCGACTGTACCGCAAGCATCACGTTGCGCAGCGCGGAGAATTCCGGCGCCAGCGACGAAACCTGGAAGGAGCGCCCCAGCCCTAGCCTTGCCCGCGCGGCGACGCCGAGATGACCGACGGGCTGGCCGAGGAACGAGATGTCGCCGGAATCGGGTTTCAGCGTCCCAGCGATCTGGTGGATCAGCGTCGACTTGCCCGCCCCGTTGGGACCGATCAGCGCGTGAATTTCGCCAGGTCGCAGGTCGAGACTGATATTCTCGGTCGCCTTTAGGGCGCCGAAGCTCTTGTTGAGGCCGCGTATGTCGAGGACGATATCAGCCATGACGCGCCTTTCCGGCAAGCAGCCCGAGCATGCCGCCGCGCGCAAACAGCACCACGCCGAGAAGTGCGAGACCGAGGAATAACTGCCAGCGTTCGGTGAACCCCCCCAGCAGGAACTCGAACATCACATACAGCATGGCCCCTGCAACCGGACCGTAGAGCCGGCCGACGCCGCCGAGAATGATGAGCACGATGAACTCGCCCGACATGTGCCAGGACAGCATGGACGGGCTGACGAAACGGTTGAGATCGGCATAGAGAGCGCCTGCAAGCGCGGTGATCATGCCGGAAATGACAAACGCGACGAGCCTGATCCTGAACGGCGCGATGCCGACCGAGGCAACACGGACCTCGTTCTGCCGCGCCGCCTGCAGCGCAGCGCCGAAGCGGGAGTCACGGATGAAGGCGGAGACCAGCAGCGCGACCATCAGCACGGCGTAGCAGATGAGGAAATAATTCAGCGGAACCATCGTGTTCACGCCGGGAAAGCTGTTGCGCACGATGATCGAGAGCCCGTCCTCGCCCCCATAGGCAGGCCAGGAAATGGCGAAGTAGAACGTCATCTGGGCGAAGGCGAGCGTGATCATGATGAAATAGACGCCCGACGTGCGCAGTGAGATCACGCCGATGCCGGCGGCCAGCAGCCCGCCGGCGCCCAGCGCCACCAGCCAGATGATGGGCATCAGCGTCGTTCCCGGCACCGAGAGGATGCCGAAGTCGAGCGGTTGGGCGGAAAATGCATGGCTGGCGAGGATACCCGCGGCATAGCCGCCGACGCCAAAGAAGGCGGCATGCCCAAAGGATACCAGCCCGCCCAGGCCGAGCGCGATGTTGAGCCCGACGGCGGCAAGGCCGAGGATCGCCATGCGTGTTGCGAGCGTGACGTAGAACGGATTGCCGAACTGGATCGCGGCGAACGGTATCGCCAGCAGCAGCAACGCCAGCACGAGATTGATGACGGTTTCGCGTGAGATCGCCATCGCGTCAGCCCTTCATCGCGGGAAACAGCCCCTGCGGGCGTACGGCCAGGATGACCGCCATGACGATATAGATCAGCATGGAGGCGAGGGCGCCACCGACGAGGCCAGCTTGCGAGGGATCCATGAAGATGCCGAACACCTGCGGCAGCAGGAAACGGCCCATCGTATCGACCAGTCCGACCAGTAGGGCACCGACCAGCGCGCCCTTGATCGAGCCGATACCGCCAATGACGATGACCACGAAGGCGAGGATCAGCACCGGCTCCCCCATGCCAACCTGCACGGACTGCAGCGCGCCGACCATGGCGCCAGCCAGACCGGCCAGTGCTGCTCCGAGCGCGAAGACGACTGTATAGAGCGTGCGGATATCGACGCCCAGCGCGCCGATCATCTCGCGGTCGGATTCGCCTGCACGGATGCGCATGCCGAGCCGGGTTCTCGAAATGAGAAGGAAAAGCCCGACGGCGACGGCAATGCCAACGCCGATGATCGCCAGACGATAGAGCTGATAGCGTGAGCCGCCGGGCAGCGGGACGGTGCCCTGCAGCAGCACCGGTATGTCTAGATAGAGCGGGAACGAGCCGAACAGCCAGCGCGTGCCCTCCGAGAACACCAGGATCAGCGCGAAGGTCGCCAGGACCTGGTCGAGATGTTCGCGCTCGTAGAGCCGCCGGATCACGAGGATTTCCACGATGGCGCCGGCTGCCGCGGCGGCGGCGAGGCTCGCGACCAGACCGAGCCAGAACGAGCCGGTGGCGGCAGCCACGGCCGCGCAGGCGAACGCGCCGACCATGTAGAGCGAGCCGTGGGCGAGATTGATGAGGCCCATCACGCCGAATATCAGGGTCAGCCCGGCCGCCATGAGAAACAGCATCACGCCGAGCTGCAGCCCGTTGAGGATTTGTTCTGTGAAAAGGGCGATTTGCACGGTTGGGCTGCTTCGGTTGAGAGACTAGGCGATGACGGCACCCTCTCCCCGATCACGGTTAGAGGATGGCCAGAACGGCAGGGCGAGGGGCGGCGCAAGCGTTGCCAATTGTCTGAGACGTTTCGGCATCGCCTCATCGACTGCCGGGTCCTTCTCCCCTTCAACGGGGAGAAGGAAGCTTGGAATGAGCCCGCCCTACTGCAGCGCGCACTCTGCCACGTAAGCGTCCGTGTGATCGGTGAATGCCGTTGCGACGATCTCGTTCGTCAACACGTCACCTTCCTTGACCACCTCGCGGACGTAGATGTCCTGGATCGGGTGGTTGTTGGTGTTGAAGGAGAACTTGCCACGGACGGAATCGAAGTCGGCTTCCTTCAGCGCGGCACGGAATGCCTCTGCATCGGCAACGCTCGCCTTGCCGGCGGCTGAAACGATCAGATTGGCCGTGTCGTACGCCTGCGCTGCATAGACCGACGGCAACCGGCCATATTCTGCCTGGAAGGTCTCGACGAACTTGGCGTTCGCTTCGTTGTCGAGATCGTGCGACCAGGAAGCGGAGTTCTTCACGCCCAGAGCCGCATCACCGATCGCACCGAGCACGTCCTGGCTGAAGGAGAATGCCGGACCCATCAGCGGAATGCCGACACCGGACTGCGAGTACTGCTTGGTGAAGGCTATGCCCATCCCGCCCGGCAGGAACATGAAGACGGAATCGGCGCCCGAAGCGCGAATCTGCGCGATCTCGGCGGCGTAGTCGGTCTGGCCGAGCTGGGTATAGACCTCGCCGGTCAGTTCACCCTTGTAGAAGCGCTTGAAGCCTGTCAGCGCGTCTGTGCCCGCCGGATAGTTCGGCGCCATGATGAAAGTCTTCGAGTAGTCCTCGTTGGCGTACTGGCCCATCGCCTCATGGAAGTTGTCGTTCTGATAGGCGACGTTGAAGTAGTTCTCGTGGCATTGCGCGCCGGCCAGCGGGGAAGGCCCGGCATTGACGGAGAGGTAGAACTTGCCCTGTGCGACGGCGCTCGGGACGACCGCCATAGCGAGGTTGGACCAGATGATGCCGGTCAGCAGGTCGACCTGGTCGGACTGGATCATCTTGTCGGCGATCTGAACCGCCAGCTCGGGCTTTTGGCCGTCGTCCTCGGTGATGACCTCGATCTCGGCGGCTGCGTCGCCGGCATTCTTCAGCGCCAGCATGAAGCCGTCGCGCGCATCGACGCCGAGGCCGGCACCGCCGCCGGAAAGCGTGGTGATCATGCCTACCTTGATCGGCTCGGCGGACGCGACCGAAACGCTCATGGCGAGTGCGGCGAGGCTAGCAGCTATCAGTTTCTTCATGGTTGTACTCCCGTTGTTACCTGGACCCTCTGAGGTCCCGCACGATGGATAAGTTTTGACCGCAAAGCCAGTCCGCGGCAGTGTTTTTGTTGGGCCGGCGGCCATGATGGCCCCCGGCCGGTCGTCACAGTACCGTCCTCACCTTCCAGAGTTCGGGAAACAGTTCCACCTCGAGCATGCGCCTGAGATAGGAAACCCCGGCAGTGCCGCCGGTGCCGCGCTTCAGCCCGATGATGCGCTCGACGGTGGTGACGTGGTTGAAGCGCCAGCGACGGAAATAGTCCTCGAAGTCGACCAGCTTCTCGGCAAGCTCGTATAGCGCCCAATGCGTTTCCGGCGCCCGGTAGATCGTCTGCCACGCGGCAAGCACCGCATCGCTTTCGGGGCGTGTGGTGCGCCACTCGGTCCTGGTCGCATCCGCGCCGATGTCGAAACCGTTGCGGGCAAGCAGGGCCAACGCCTCGTCGTAGAGGCTGGGGCGCGCCAGAATGTCTTCCAGCCGCGCGATGGTTTCGGGGCGATGCTCATGCGGTTTCAGCATGGCGAGGTTGCGGTTGCCGGCGAGGAACTCGATGGCGCGATACTGCGATGACTGAAAACCCGACGACTTGCCGAGATCGTCGCGGAACCGCGTGTACTCGCTCGGCGTCATGGTGCGCAGCACGTCCCAGGCGCTATTGAGCTGCTCGAATATGCGCGCGACACGCGTCAGCATCTTGAAGGCCGGCCGCAGATCGTCGGCCCGCAAGACTGCGATCGCCGCCGAAATCTCGTGGATCGCCAGCTTCATCCAAAGCTCCGACGTCTGGTGCTGGATGATGAACAGCAGTTCGTCGGGCGATGCGGACAGCGGCGACTGCGCGTCGAGGATCTTCTCGAGATGCAGGTAGTCCCCATAGGCCATGCGCTCGCGGAAGTCGGTCTCCGCGCCGTGGGTGTCCTGGCCGGTCGGGCTGGTCATGATGCGTCCATCATGGAAATGACAGCGCTGTTCGACGCGTCCATGCTCATGCTCCCTCGCGCAGGCGGAAGCGCTGGATCTTGCCTGTCTGGGTCTTTGGCAGCGCCGTGACGAACTTGACCGAGCGGGGATATTTGTAAGGCGCGATCACCGCCTTCACATGGTCCTGCAGGATACGAATGGTTGCCTCGTCGGACGATGCGCCGGCCACCAGCACGACGTGCGCCTCGACGATCTGGCCGCGTTCGTCGTCGGCGGCGCCAATGACGGCGCATTCCAGCACCAGCTCATGGGCGAGCAATGCGGCCTCCACTTCGGGGCCGGCGATGTTGTAGCCGGCCGACAGGATCATGTCGTCCGAGCGCGCCGCGAATCGGAAATGGCCGTCCTCGTCCTGGATGAAGGAGTCGCCGGTCAAGTTCCAGCCGTCCCTGACATATTCCTGTTGCCGGTCGTCGGCGAGATAGCGGCAGCCCGTGGGACCGCGAACCGCGAGGCGGCCAACCTCGCCGCGCGGCACTTCGTTCATATCGGCGTCGACGATCCTCGCCTCGTAGCCGGTCACCGGCCTGCCGGTGACGCCGGGTGCGCGGTCGTTGAGCCGGTTGGTGATGAAGATGTGCAGCATCTCGGTGGCCCCGATGCCGTCGAGGATGGGCTTGCCGGTCTTCGTGACCCACTCCTCATAAACGGGAGCAGGCAGTGTTTCACCGGCCGAGACGGCGATGCGCAGGGAGGAAAGATCGGCGCCCTCGTCCATCGCCTTCATCATCGCGCGGTAGGCGGTCGGCGCGGTGAACGAGATCGTCGCCTTATAGGTCTCGATGATGTCGATCATGTTCGGCGGCGTCGCGCTTTCCAGAAGCGTCGCCGCGGCACCGAAGCGCAGCGGGAACACCGCCAGCCCGCCGAGGCCGAAGGTGAAGGCCAGAGGCGGCGAGCCCACGAACACGTCGTCCGGCGTGACGTCAAGCACCTCCTTGGCGTAGCCGTCGGCGATGATGAGCACGTCGCGATGGAAGTGCATCGTCGCCTTGGGCACACCGGTCGTGCCGGAGGTAAAACCCAGCAGGCAGACGTCGTCGCGGCCCGTCTTCACCGCCTCGAACGTCACGGGCTTGTCGAGCGCAGCACGGTCGAGCTCGGCGTCGTGGTTTGCCGTACCGTCGAAGCCGACGACCTGCTTGAGGTACTTGCTGTCCTTGGCACAGGCGACGATCTCGTCCTTGATGCGGGTATCGCACAGAGCGAGCGAGATTTCCGCCTTGTCGACGATTTTCGCCAACTCGCCGGCCCGCAGCATCGGCATGGTGTTGACCACCACCGCGCCGGCCTTCGTCGCCGCCAGCCAGCAGGCGACCATCGCCGGGTTGTTGGGCGCGCGGATGAGGATGCGGTTGCCCGGCTTGACGCCGTAGTTCTCGACAAGGGCGCGGGCCAGCCGGTTGGTCCAGTCGGCGAGTTCCTTGTAGGTGCGCCGGCGGCCATTGCCGATCAGCGCGGTGCGATCGCCATAGCCCATCTCGACCAGGCGATCGGTCAGTTCGACACCGCAGTTGAGATATTCGGGATAGTCGAAGCCCCCGACATTCAACTCCGGCCATTGGTCGAACGGCGGGAGATTGTCGCGGGAGAAGGTATCGAGATGTGCTGACGGACCCAGCATTGGTCAAGCTCCCATTGTCTGCCGCGCGATAATCACCTTCTGGACGTCTGACGCGCCCTCGTAGATGCGTAATGCGCGGATTTCCCGGTAAAGGCTCTCGACGATGTGCCCCCTGCGCACCCCGTCGCCGCCGTGAAGCTGCACCGCCTTGTCGATGACCTGCTGGGCCTGGTCGGTTGCGTAGAGTTTCGCCATCGCGGCCTCGCGGGTGACGCGCGGCGCGCCGGAATCCTTTGTCCATGCGGCGCGATAGACCAGCAGTGCGGAGGCATCGACGTCCAGCGCCATGTCGGCAATGTGGCCCTGGACCATCTGGAGGTCGAACAGCGGCGCACCGAAAAGCTGGCGATCGCGTACGCGCGCGACACTTTCGTCCAGCGCGCGGCGGGCGAAGCCGAGCGCAGCCGCGCCGACGGTGGAGCGGAATACGTCGAGCACCGACATGGCGATCCGAAATCCTTCGCCCGGCTTTCCGATCAGCGCGGAAGCCGGCACGTGGACATCGTCGAAAGCCAGCCGGGCGAGCGGATGCGGCGCGACCACATCAATGCGCTCGGCAACGCGCAAGCCCGGCGTGTCGGCCGACACCACGAAGGCCGAAATGCCCTTGGCGCCCGGCGCCTCGCCGGTGCGGGCGAAGACGCAATAGACATCGGCGATGCCGCCGTTGGAAATCCAGGTCTTTTCGCCCGACAGCACGTAGTCATCGCCGTCGCGCGTGGCTGTCATTTCCATGTTGGCGACGTCGGAGCCCGAACGCGGCTCGGACAAGGCGAAGGCGGAAAGGGCCCTCCCTGAGCGGGTCTTATCGAGCCACTGGCGCTGTTCAGGCGTACCGAACAGGCTGATGGCGCCGGTACCCAGGCCCTGCATGGCGAAGGCGAAATCGGCAAGCCCGTCATGTCGCGCCAGCGTTTCGCGGGTGATGCAGAGCGTACGCACGTCGAGCGGCTGCGGGTCGGCCGGATCGATCGCCGTCGGCTTCAGGAAACCTGCGTCGCCGAGCGCGGCCACCAGCTTGCGGCAGGCCGAGTCGACATCCGAATGATCGACGGGAAGGTTCGCCGCGCACCACGCTTCCAGGCGCTCAGCATGGTCGCGGTGGCGGTCTTCGAAAAACGGCCAGGAAAGGAAGGAGCGGTCAGGCATGGAGGGTCTCCACTGCCGTCGGCGCTCTACGTTGCCCCCCTCTGTCCTGCCGGACATCTCCCCCACGAGGGGGGAGATCAGATGTGTCGACGGCTATTGCCACTCGTCCAAGTTTGGCGAAAACAGTGATGACAGCCAATCTCCCCCCTTGTGGGGGAGATGTCCGGCAGGACAGAGGGGGGCGCTGTCCCGCCAGCTTTTCCGTGCATTGGCCCGACGCGAGCAGAGTCATCCCTCAATTCCCCTCGAACACGGGACGTTCCTTGGCGACAAACGCCCGATAGGCCCGCTCGAAGTCCCTGGTCTGCATGCAGATGGCCTGGGCCTGGGCTTCGGCCTCGATCGCCTGGTCGAGACCCATCGACCATTCCTGGTTGAGCTGCGTCTTGGTGATGCCGTGCGCGAAGGTCGGGCCGGCGGCGAGCTGCTGCGCAAGTTTCAGGGCCTCGGTCTCGATCAGGTCCGCCTCGACGAGGCGGTTGTAGTAGCCCCAGCGCTCGCCTTCGGCGGCGCTCATCGAGCGGCCGGTGTAGAGCAGTTCCGCCGCCCGTCCCTGTCCGATGATCCTCGGCAGCATGGCGCATGCGCCCATGTCGCAGCCGGCAAGCCCGACCCGCGTGAACAGGAACGCCGTCTTGGCCTCGGGCGTCGCGATGCGGATATCCGCGGCCATCGTAATGATCGCGCCGGCACCGACCGCAACTCCATCGACGGCCGCGATGATCGGCTTGCCGCAATTGAGCATGGCCTTCACGAAGTCGCCGGTCATCCGGGTGAAGGCGAGCAGCTCCTTCATGTCCATGTCGACCAGGGGGCCGATGATGTCGTGCACGTCGCCGCCCGAGCAGAAATTGCCGCCATTGGGCACAAAGACCACGATGTCGATGTCGTCGGCATAGACCAGATCTCGAAACGTATCGCGCAACTCGGCATAGGAATCGAAAGTCAGCGGGTTCTTGCGTTCCGGCCGGTCGAGCTGGATGACGGCGACGCAACCCTCGACGCGCCAGAGGAAATGCTTCGGTTTCAGCCCCGCCATATGGCTCAATGCTCTGCCTCCCAATTGCTTCGGAACGCTTTCAGCATCGACGACAGGTGACGCGCGTCCTGCTCGCCGACCTCTCCGAGAAGTTCGTCGATCCAGTCTTCATGCGCGGCCGCCATCGCCGCGAAACGCTTTGCGCCGCCCTCGGTCAGGCGGACGATCGAGGTGCGGCGGTCGCCCTCGCGGTTCGATCGCACGACGAAGCCATCGGTCACCAGCCGGTCGATGATGCCGGTGACGTTGCCGTTGGAGACGAGAAGGAAACGCGACAGGTCGCTCATCAGCATGCCGTCGGGCTGACGATAGAGCGCCGACATGACATCGAAGCGCGGCAAGGTCGTTTCGAAGTTGGACTTGAGCCGCTCGCGCAGTTCGCCCTCGACGATGCGCGCGGCCCGCAGCAGCCGGATCCAAAGGCGCAGGCGATCCTTGTTGCCGGCAACCGCGTTGTCTCGCTCCAGAACAGCCTCGCTCACACTTCGCCTCCCGACAGGGCAATCGCCTGTCCGTTGACCGAGCGCGCGCCCTCGCCGCACAGCCACATCACCGTATCCGCCACTTCCTGCGGCGCGATGATCCGGCCTTGCGGGTTGTCCTTGGCGACCGCAGCGCGCGCGGCCTCCGCGTCACGTCCGGTCTTGTCGACGATGTTGGCGATCGTCCGCTCCAGCATCGGCGTCTCGACATAGCCCGGGCACACGGCATTGACGGTGATTTCGGTCTGCGCGAGTTCGGCCGCCAGCGCCCGGGTCAGCCCGACCACGCCGTGCTTGGACGCGACATAGGCGGAGATGTATGGCGAACCCTTCAGTCCCGCGATCGAGGCGATGAAGATGATGCGGCCCCTGCCCGCCTTGCGCATCGGGTCGACGGCAGGACGAACGGTCAGGAATGCGCCGGTGAGGTTCACGCTCATCATCTGCTGCCAGAGGTCGAGCGTCGTGCGGCCCGCCGGTGCGCTTGCCGCCATGCCGGCATTGGCAACGACGATGTCGAAAGGCCCGCGGGCCGCCTGCGCCGCGTCATAGAGTTGTGCGACGGAGGCCTCGTCGGTGACGTCGGCAACATGCGCATGGATGCGTGGGTTGCCGGCAGCGACAGTGTCGAGCGCATCGATGCGGCGGCCGCAGATCGTCACGTCGACGCCCTGAGCGGCCAGTGTCTCGGCAGTCGCCTTGCCGATTCCGCTTCCCCCACCGGTGACGAGTGCGTGCTTGAAGGCTATCCCCATCACACCTTCCCCGTCATCTGTTCCGGACCGCGTTCGGCAAGCCTGTAGAGCTGGTCACGGCCCGGAAGGTAGGGGGCCGGCCAGGTCACACCTTTGTCGCCCAGCCTGGCCGCCGCATGCAGGGTCCAATAAGGATCGGCGAGATGCGGGCGGGCGAGGCAGACGAGGTCGGCGCGGCCGGCCATCAGGATCGAGTTGACGTGGTCGGGCTCGTAGATGTTGCCGACGGCCATCGTCGCCATGCCGGTCTCGTTGCGGATGCGGTCGGAAAACGGCGTCTGGAACATGCGGCCATAGACCGGCTGCGCCCGCTTCGACGTCTGGCCGGCCGAGACGTCGCAGATGTCGACGCCCGCTTCCTGCAGGATGCGCGCGATCGCGACCGCGTCCTCGGGCGTCACGCCTTCGTCGCCGACCCAGTCATTGGCCGAAATGCGCACCGAAATCGGCTTTTCGTCCGGCCATACGGCGCGCACGGCCTGGAAGACCTCCAGCGGCCAGCGCATGCGGCTTTCGAGACTGCCGCCATACGCGTCGGTGCGCAGGTTGGTCAGCGGCGAGATGAACGACGCCAGCAGGTAGCCATGCGCCATGTGCAGTTCGAGCATGTCGAAGCCGCAGCGATCCGCCATTTCGGCCGATGCTACGAACTGGTCGCGCACCACGTCCATGTCGGCGCGCGTCATTGACTTGGGGGTCTGGTTCTCCGGCGACCACGGCGTTTCTGACGCCGACAGCAGCGGCCAGTTGCCATCTGTCAACGGCGCGTCCATTTCCTGCCAGCCGAGCTGCGTCGATCCCTTGGCGCCGGAATGGCCGATCTGGGCGCAGATCTTCGCATCGGTCTCCGTGTGGACGAAACCGACGATGCGCTTCCAGGCAGTCTCGTGCTCGGGCTTGTAGAAGCCCGGGCAGCCCGGCGTGATGCGGCCTTCGGGCGAGACGCAGGTCATCTCGATATAGACGAGGCCGGCGCCACCCTTGGCGCGCTCGCCATAATGGACGAAATGCCAGTCGGTCGGCGTGCCGTCCACGGCCTTGTATTGCGCCATCGGCGAGACGACGACGCGGTTCTTCAGCTCCATGCCGCGCAATCTGTAGGGGGCGAACATCGGCGCGCGGTTGGTGTTGGCCGGAGCGCCCGCCTGCTGCTGAAACCAGGCTTCGGCGCCGCCGAGCCATGTCGCGTCGCGCAGGCGCAGGTTTTCATGGCTGATGCGCTGGGAGCGGGTGAGCAGTGAATAGCTGAACTGGACCGGATCGAGGTGGAGGTAGCGCTCCACCTCCTCGAACCACTCCATCGAGTTGCGGGCCGCCGACTGAAGGCGAAGCACTTCGAGACGGCGGGCATCCTCGTACTTGGCGAAGGCCGCTTCCAGCGTCGGCTCCGAGTGCAGATAATCGGCCATGGCGATGGCGGATTCCAGCGCCAGCTTGGTGCCGGAGCCGATGGAGAAATGCGCGGTCGCTGCCGCATCGCCCATCAGCGCGATGTTCTTGTAGGACCAGCGTTCGCACAGGACGCGCGGGAAGTTGATCCATGCCGAACCGCGGACATGGTTGGCGTTCGACATCAGCGCGTGGCCGCCGAGATGATCCTTGAAGATGCGCTCGCAGGTCGCGATCGACTCTTCCTTGGTCATGTCGCCGAAGCCGAATTTCTCCCAGGTGTCCTGCGCACATTCGACGATGAAGGTCGCGGTGTCCGGATCGAACTGGTAGGCATGCGCCCATACCCAGCCATGCTCGGTCTTCTCGAAGATGAAGGTGAAAGCGTCGTCGAATTTCTGCCTTGTGCCGAGCCAGACGAACTTGCATTTGCGCGTGTCGACATCAGGCTGGAAATGGTCGGCGAAGGCTGCGCGCGTCCTGGAATTGAGCCCGTCGGCAGCGATCACCAGATCGTATTGCGCCATCAGATTCTCATGGTCGTCGACCTCCGCCTGGAAACGCAGGTCGACGCCGAGTTCGCGCGCACGCTCCTGAAGCAGGAGCAGCAGGCGCATGCGGCCGATGCCGCAAAAGCCATGGCCGGTCGAGACCGTGCGAACGCCCTGGTGGATGACGGCGATGTCGTCCCAATAGGCGAAATGCTTACGGATGGCCGC
The DNA here is from genome assembly GCF_039839275.1 of Mesorhizobium sp. CAU 1741. Lineage (NCBI taxonomy): Bacteria > Pseudomonadati > Pseudomonadota > Alphaproteobacteria > Hyphomicrobiales > Phyllobacteriaceae > Mesorhizobium > Mesorhizobium sp. CAU 1741. The sequence continues at coordinate 1,015,004 of NZ_JBDOQP010000002.1, forward strand.
AGCGCTGGTCGCGTCGTTCGCGGCGAGATTGTCGAGGGTTTCGTCGGAAAGGACCACGCCCCAGCCGAAGGTGTCGTCGGCCTTGTTGCGCTCGAACACAACCACCTCGTGAGCCGCGTCGCGCAGCTTCATCGAGATGGCAAAATACAGGCCTGCCGGCCCTCCGCCGAGCACTGCAACTTTCATCCGTCGCATTCCCCGTTGTTCTGTTTTGCCGGAGGATTGCACCAATCCAGGCATGCTTCAAGCATAAAATTTCAAGGTTGAAATATTCTCAGGGCTGGACAGGATAGGTTCATCGCGCCAAGGAAGACGCACATGGGGACGTTGACGAAATGATCCATCATCGCATCGAGGACTGGGACGACGCCTATGCCAACGGCGCCAACATTCCGCAGGGCGACCGCTGGCCGAATGCCTGGGTGGAGCCCGCCCGGACGTTCCGCGAAACGCTCGAGAACCAGGATCGGGCGCGGCTCGGGCTCGCCTATGGCGACGCGCCCCGCAACCGGCTGGACCTCTTTCTGCCTGCCGGCACTCCGAAAGGTCTCGTCGTCTTCGTGCATGGCGGATTTTGGCTGCGTCTCGATCGCAGTTTCTGGTCGCACCTGGCAGCCGGGCCGCTGGCCCATGGCCATGCGGTGGTGATGCCGTCCTATACGCTATGCCCCGACATCCGCATTTCAGGCATCGTCAAGGAGATAGGCAAGGCGATCGAGCATGCCGCCGGCATGGTGCAGGGACCGATCCGCCTCACCGGACATTCGGCCGGCGGCCATCTGGTGTCGCGCATGGTCTCGGAAACGTCGCCGCTGCCGGAGGCCGTACGCACGCGCATCGTCAACACCGTCTCGATCTCCGGCGTGCATGACCTGCGCCCGATGATGAAGACGAAGATGAACGCGGACCTTAAGCTCGACATGGACGAGGCGCGCGCGGAAAGTCCCGCGCTGCTCGAGCCAATGGAAAACGCGCGCATCGCCTGCTGGGTCGGCGCCGGTGAGCGCTCCGAGTTCATCCGCCAGAACGCACTGCTTGCCAATGCCTGGACCGGCCTCGGCGCTACCACGATGATCGTCGAGGAGCCCGACCGTCACCACTTCAACGTCATCGACGGCCTTACCGACCCCGACCACGCGCTGACCAGGACGCTGTTGACAGGGTGACGGGCAGGCACGAGTCTGAATGACAGAGACGCGCGTCTTTCAAGACGCGACACACCATCGGAGCATTGTCCCATGAGAGCGGTATTCGTGCAGCTTCAGGTTTCGCCGGGCAGGACCTATGAGGTTGCCGACGAATTGTTCAAGCGCGAAGTCGCTTCGGAACTCTATTCGACCAGCGGCGACTATGATCTGCTGATGAAGATCTACATTGATGAGGGCGTCGATATCGGCAAGTTCATCAACGACAACATCGCCAATGTGCCGGGCATCATGCGATCCCTGACCACGCTGACCTTCAAGGCGTTCTGACGCCGTTGGCTCACGCCAGCCGATCGAGCGCGCGGCGTTGGCGATGCATTTCAAGGAAGACACGATAGTCGCGGTCGAACCGCGCGCGGGCAGCGGGATTGGGTGCTCGCTCGCGACCCGTCTGGCGCATCGCCATGCCGGCTTCCGCAAGCGACCGATTGAGCCCTGCCGCGACCGATGCCGCCATCGCGGAGCCGAGCAACACCGCCTCGCCGGCTTCCGGCTCCACGACGCGGCAGCCGGTTGCATCGGCGTAGAGTTCCATCAGGATCGGATTTCGGGTGTGGCCGCCGGCCACATGCAGCGTGTCGATGACGAAGCCGCCGTCATTCAAAGTATCCAGAATATGGCGCACGCCGAGCGCGATCGCGACGCAGGTGCGCCAATAAAGCCTGCACAGGCTGTCGAATGACGCGTCCAGCGTTAGGCCCGAAATGACGCCGACGGCGTGCGGATCGGCGAGCGGCGAGCGGTTGCCGTGGAAGTCGGGAAGCACGTGCATTCGCCCCGCCAGATCGAGCCCTTCGCCTGCCCGCAGTTCCATTATGCGTTGGCCAATGCGACCGTGCATCGCGGCATCCGGCTCGCCGCCCGCGCCATGCAGGCGGATGACATGGTCGAGCAAGCCACCCGAGACGGACTGGCCGCCTTCGATCATCCACAGGTCCGGCAGCGTCACGCCCCAATAGGGGCCCCAGCCGCCGGCAAAGGATCGTCTTTCGCGCGAGAGCGCCATGACGCAGCTCGACGTCCCGGCGATCAGAGCCATGTGCCGCTCGATGTCGGCCGGATCGGCGGCGAAGCCGCCGAGTGCGCCTAGCGCGCCGGCATAGGCGTCGACCATTCCCGCCGCCACCCGGCATGACGTCGTCAGGCCCAGGGCGGCGGCCGCCTCCGGCGTCAGGGGTCCGAGGTCGCTGCCGACGGGCGTCGCACGATCGGGCAGGCCGCCGCGCTCGAGCATGTCGGCAAGCCCGACGGCGGCGAGGAAATCGTGGCGCCAGCCCTGCGCCTCGCGGGCCATGTAGGTCCACTTGCAGGTGAGCGTGCATTGCGAGCGGGCCAGCGAGCCGCTGGCCTTGAAGGTCAGGAAATCCGCGAGATCGAAGAAATGCGCGGCCGATTCCCAGCTCGTCGGCAGGTTGCGCTTGAGCCACATCAGCTTGGGCACCTGCATCTCCGGCGACATCACGCCGCCGGCATGCTCGAGCACCTTGTGGCCGGTCGCCGTGCATTCGTCCGCCTCGCCGATGGCGCGGTGATCGAGCCAGACGATGGTATCCCAGTGGGCATCGCCCGTCGTCGAAACCGTTAGCTGTCGCTTACCTTCATCGCGCATGACCAGCGAACATGTCGCGTCGAAAGCAATACCAGCAATGTCGCCCGTGTCTGCTCCCGACGCCGCCACTGCCTGCCGCACCGCCGAACACACCGCCTCCCAGATATCTTCGGAATCATGCTCGGCATGATCATGCTCCGGGCAGTTCATGCGGATCGGGTGCTCCGCGCGACCCAGCATCACGCCGGTGCGGTCGAGTATGCCCGCGCGGGCGCTGCCGGTTCCGACATCCACGGCGCAGACAAGCGGTGCGGTCACGACGCATCCGCCTCGGCGAGCAAAGACGGCAGGCGCCGCATGTCGTCGAAAACGAGATCGGGGGCCAGCGTCTGGAACGCGGCGTGGAGCCCCCCGGCCACCGCGTGGGACCCGCCCGAGAAGGCGAAGACGCGCATGCCAGCCGCCTTTGCCGCCACGATGCCGGCGGGGCTGTCCTCGATGACCGTGCAACGCTCCGGCGCCGCCGCCATCTCGCTGGCGGCGTGCAGGAAGAGATCAGGTGCCGGCTTTCCTCGCTTGACCATCGTCGCACTGTAGATAGCCGGCTCCAGCAGGTCCAGCAGGCCGGTGATCGTCAGTGACATCCGGATGCGTTCCGGACGGCTCGACGAGGCCACGCAGCGCCGATGCGGCAGCGTCTCCAACGCCTCACGTATTCCGTCGATGGCCTTCAGCTCGGCATGGAACCGCGCCGCCATGCTTTCGCGCATCGCTTCGAGGTGATCGCCGGAAAAATCGAGGCCGAAACGTTTAGCCAACGTGGCGGTGATCGTCACCATCGATCGGCCGAGGAACAGCTCGTAGGCCAGCGCCTCGTCGATGTCGTGGCCGGCACGCGCGATCACCTCGCGCATCACCGCGATGGAGATCGGCTCGCTGTCGACGAGCACGCCATCGCAGTCGAAGATGACGAGGTCGGTTGCGGTTTTCATGCGACACTCCGATGGCCGGTCAGGCACCACCGGCAAGATAGGTTTGCAATGCGCCTCGCGCGCCCTTGTCACGGATCATGCGCAGGTTGCGGGCAAACGACTCGGCAAAGAAGGGCGACGTGCCTGTATTGCCGAAAATGTCTGCCATGGCCAGGAAGGCGTTGGGGTCCTGGCGTGCCGCCAGCGCCCGTTCCTTCAAGCGCTCGGCGCTGGCATCGTTGGGTGGTATCTGGCGGCCGGAATCACTGGTTCCTTCGCAGTAGCGGCACCAGAAGGCCGACACCAGTGACAGGCCGGCAACGCTTTCGCCCGCCTTCAGCCGATCGGCCACGGTCGGGAGGATGAATTTTGGCTGCCGGTTGGACCCGTCGAGGCACAGGCGCGCAATGGTGTCGCCGATCTTCGGGTTGGCAAAGCGGCGCTCGATGAGCGCGAAGTACTCGTCGAGGTCGGTATCGGGTACCGGCGGAACGACCGGGATGATCTCCTCGCGCTCCAGCTTGGCGAGGAAGCCGCGGATGAGCGGCTCCTCCATGGCCTCGTGGACGAAATGGATGTCCATCAATGCAGCCGGATAGGCGATTGCCGCGTGGCCACCATTAAGGATACGGATCTTCATCAGCTCCCACGGCGCGACGTCATCCACAAACGTGACGCCAACCTTCTCAAGGGCCGGGCGTCCGGCGGGAAAGTGATCTTCCAGAACCCATTGTCGGAACGGCTCGCAAAAGACCGGCCAGGAATCGCCGACCCCGAATGCGTCGGCCAGGATCTTGCGCTCGCGATCGGTCGTGGCCGGCGTGATACGGTCGACCATCGCATTGGGAAACGCCACCTCATCGCGCACCCAACGCGCCAGCTCGGGATCGAACAATGCCGCTAGGCCGGCCACGGCATCTTCGGTGACGTGGCCATTGCCGGGGATGTTGTCGCAGGACATCACCGTGAAGGGGATCAGGCCGGCCTCGCGCCTTCTCATCAGCCCGGCAAGGATCAGGCCGAACACCGTATTCGGGGCCGCCATGTCGGCGGCATCTGCCCGTATCGCGGGATTGTCCGGGTCAAACGCACCGGAAGCCGGGTCGATGAAATAGCCACCCTCGGTGATCGTGAGTGAGACGATGCGGGTGGACGGATCGGCGAGCCTGTCGATGATCGCGGCAGCGTTGCCGGGCTCGAGAAAATCGATCATCGCGCCGGTAACGCGGGCGACCATGTGGCCGCTATCCTGCTCGACGACGGTCGTCAGGTAGTCCTGCGCGGCGAGTTTTTCGCGGCCGGTCCTTTCTGCCTTGAGCACGCCGGCGCCGACGATCGCCCAGTCATGGCCATGCCCCTGATTGAAGAGTTCGTCGAGATAGACGGCCTGATGCGCTCGGTGGAAATTGCCCACCCCGAAATGGACGATGCCCGGCGACAGCCGGTCGCGCTCATAGAGAGGACGCGCCACCTTTTCAGGCAGATCGTCCAGGGCGGTCAGGGAAAGTGTCTGTACCATTCTCAACTCATCCAGTTCCCGCCGTCGACGTTGAAGGTCTGCGCGACGACATAGTCGGCCTCGGCGGAGGCCAGGAAGATCGCCATGCCCGTGAGATCCTCGGCACGGCCCATGCGGCCATAGGGGACGGCGGCACCGACCTGCTTCTTCTTCTCGCCCGGCGGCAGACCTTCATGCCTGGCGAAGAGCGCGTCGACATGATCCCAGTGCTCGCCGTCGACGACACCGGGCGCGATCGCATTGACGTTGATGTTGTGGCGGATGAGATCGAGCCCGGCGGACTGGGTCAGCGAAATGATCGCCGCCTTGGAGGCGCAGTACACCGCCACCAGAGCCTCACCCCGACGGCCGGCCTGGCTGGCCATGTTGATGATCCGGCCGCCACGACCCCGCGCGATCATCGACTTCGCCACGGCCTGCATGGTGAAAAGTGCACCCTCGACATTGACGGCAAACAGCCGCTCGTAGCTGTTGCGCGTGATCTCGACGATGGGCGCCATGTCGAACAGGGCCGCATTGTTGACGAGAATGTCGATGCCGCCGGTTCGCTGCTCGACGGCGGCAACGGCAGCGTCGATGGAGGCCTGGACGGTCACGTCGAGTTGTACCGCAAAGGCTGCGTTTCCGATCCCCTCAGCCGCTTCCCGCGCCCGCGCCAGATCGATGTCGGCGATCGCCACCGTCGCGCCTTCGCGGGCATAGGCCTGGGCGAAGGCGCGACCGATGCCGCGTGCCGCGCCGGTGATCATGGCGCATTTGCCGTCCAGTCGATTCACCGGATCGCCTCGCCGCCGGCGTTGAATCGATGCACCCGCTCGGGCTCCGGCGTCAGCCAGACAGTGTCGCCGTGGTGGACGGGAAATTCGCCGTCGGCGCGCACCGTCAGTTGGCCCAGCCCGTCAGCATGGACATGCAGGAAGGTGTCGGAGCCGAGATGCTCGGCGACGCCGACTGTCCCCTTCCACTTGCCGCTCTCGGTCGACAGATTCAGATGTTCGGGCCGCACGCCGATCGTGGCGGCGTCCAGGCGCTCCGCCTCGCCGCCGCTGATCAGGTTCATGCGCGGTGAGCCGATGAAGCCGGCGACGAAGAGGTTCCTCGGGCTGCGATAGAGCTCCAGCGGCGAGCCTACCTGTTCGATGTTGCCGGCATTGAGCACCACGATCTTGTCGGCCATGGTCATCGCCTCGACCTGGTCGTGGGTGACATAGATCATCGTTGTCTTCAGATGCTGATGCAGTTCGCTGATCTCCAGCCGCATCGTTCCGCGCAGCGCCGCATCGAGGTTGGACAGCGGCTCGTCGAAAAGGAACGCGCCGGGCTGGCGCACGATTGCGCGGCCGATGGCGACGCGCTGACGCTGGCCGCCGGAGAGCTGGCCCGGCCTGCGATCCAGATAGGGCGTCAGGTTCAGCGTCTCGGCAGCCGCGCGCACCGTCTTGTCGATGCTCGCCTTGTCGAGTTTGGCCATCTTCAACGGGAAAGCGATGTTGTTGTAGACGCTCATATGCGGATAGAGCGCATAGGACTGGAACACCATCGCCAGGCCGCGCTTAGCTGGGGGCTCGTCGGTGACCTCACGCCCGTCGATCGAGATCATGCCGGAGGTCAGGTCCTCCAGGCCGGCGATCAGCCTCAGCAGGGTCGACTTGCCGCAGCCGGACGGGCCGACGAAGACGACGAACTCACCGTCGGCGATTTCGAGGTCGATGCCCGGGATGACCTCGGTCGAACCGAATGTCTTGCGCACGTTGTTGAGCGTGATGTTACCCATGGAAGACGTTCCCTTCGCGTGCGTTTCCCTTCGTCGCAGGACCGGTCATTTCACCGCCCCGAAGGTCAGTCCGCGCACCAGCTGCCGCTGCGAGAACCACCCCATGATGAGGATTGGCGCGATGGCGAGCGTCGAGGCTGCGGAAAGCTTCGCCCAGAACAGGCCCTGGGGGCTCGAGAACGACGCGATGAAGGCGGTCAGAGGTGCGGCGCTGGACGTCGTCAGACGCAGCGTCCAGAACGCCTCGTTCCAGGCGAGAATGATGTTGAGCAGCATGGTCGAGGCGATGCCTGGCACGGCCATGGGCGTCAGCACATAGATGATCTCGCCGGCCAGCGACGCGCCGTCCATGCGCGCGGCCTCCAGGATCTCGCCCGGTATCTCGCGAAAATAGGTGTAGAGCATCCACACCACGATCGGCAGGTTGACCAGGGTCAGCACCAGCGTCAGCCCGACGCGCGTGTCGAGCAGGCCCGTATCGCGAAAGATCAGGAACAAAGGCACCAGCACGCCGACGGCCGGCATCATCTTGGTCGACAGCATCCACATCAGGATGTCCTTGGTCCGCCTGGTCGGCGAAAACGCCATCGACCACGCGGCCGGTACCGCGATCAGGAGCGCGACCAGCGTCGAGCCGACCGAAATGATCACCGAATTGAGGAACGGCTTGAAGTAGTCGCGCTGGGTCTGCACCTCGACATAGTTCTCGAAGGTGAAGGAGGGGATCAGGCTGATGCCCGCGATCGCCTCGGCTTCCGTCTTCAGCGACGTGATCAGCATGTAGAGGATCGGGAAGAAGATCACGAAGGCCACGCCCCAGGCGGCGAGTGTGACGATGATCTTGCGGCGAGTGGAGATGCTGCGGGCCATGTGTCAGATCCTTCTCGCCTTACCGGTCCAGGTTCCGGCCGACGGCGCGCATCAGGAAGATTGCGACGATGTTGGCCAGGATGACCGCGATGACGCCGCCCGCTGAAGCGCCGCCGACGTCGTAGGACAGGAGCGCGGTGCGGTAGATGAGGAAGGCTAGATTGGTCGACGCATAGCCCGGACCGCCATTGGTGGTGACGAGGATTTCGGCATAGACGGCGAGCAGGAAGATCGTCTGGATCAGGATCACGACGGTGATGGCGCGCGCCAGATGCGGCAGCGTCAGATACCAGAAACGATTGAGGAAGTTCGCGCCATCCATCTCGGCGGCTTCCTTTTGCTCCTCGTCGAGCGATTGCAGCGCGGTGAGAAGGATGAGCGTCGCGAAAGGCAGCCACTGCCAGGCAACGATGATGATGATCGACGTGAGCGGGAACTGTGCGAACCAGTCCACCGGCTGCAAGCCGAAGAACCGGGAAATGTCGGCGAGGACGCCGTAGCCCGGATGCATGATCATGTTCTTCCACACCAGCGCCGCCACGGGCGGCATGACGAAGAACGGCGAAATGATCAGAATGCGCACGATCCCCTGCCCGAAAATCGGCTGGTCGAGCAGCAGTGCCAGCAGGATGCCGCCGATGACGGTAATCGCAAGCACGCCCAGAACGAGTATCAGCGTATTGCTGATCGCCTGGAAGAAGGCCGGATCGGTGTAGAAATACTCGTAGTTGAAGAACCCTGCGAAGCCGCGGGTCATAGGGTTGAGCAGGTTGTAGTTCTGGAACGAATACCAGATCGTCATCGACAGCGGCACGATCATCCAGATCAGCAGCAGGATGACGGCGGGCGCCATCATCAGGCGTGCCAGTGTACGCGTCTGTTTCGTGGCCATCGTCAGGGTTTCCCGCGGGTCCAAAAAGGACACCGCTGCGCAATCGGCTTTCTGGGAAGGCCGCCCGGCCCGCTGCCGGGCCGGACGGCCTTGGCTTCGGGAGGAAGCCTACTTGATGTAACCGGCGCGCGTCATTTCGCGCGTCGCCACGTTCTGGGCCTGGGCAAGGGCGTCGTCGACCGAGGACTGGCCGGCAAGGGCCGCCGAGAAGAGCTGGCCGACAGTCGTGCCGAGCCCCTGGAACTCGGGGATCGCCACGAACTGGCCACCGGTGTAGGGGACCGGCTTGACCGATGGGTTGGTGATGTCGGCTGCGTTCATCGCTTCCAGCGTCGGTTCGGCGAAGGGCGCGGCGTCCTTGTAGGCCTGGTTCTCGTAAAGCGAGGTGCGCGTGCCGGGCGGCACGTTGGCCCAACCCTCCTTCTCCGCCACCAGTTCGGTGTAGGCCTTGTTTGTCGCCCAGGCGATGAAGGTCTGGGCAGCCTCGGCCTTGGTCGAGCTGGCCGGAACCGCGAGGTTCCACGACCAGAGCCAGTGGCCATGATTGCCGTTGCCGGTATCCGGGAAGATGGCGTAGTCGACCTTGTCGGCAACGGTCGAGTCATCCGGATTGGAGACGAAGGAGGCAGCCACGGTGGCGTCCATCCACATACCGCACTTTCCTTGCTGGAACAGCGTCAGGTTTTCGTTGAAGCCGTTGGAGGATGCGCCAGAGGGACCGGCATCGTTCATCAGGTCGACATAGAACTGGAACGCTTCCTTCCATTCCGGCTGGTCGAACTGCGGCTGCCAGTTTTCATCGAACCAGCGCCCGCCGAACGAATTGGCCAGCGCGGTGATGAACGCCATGTTCTCGCCCCAGCCCGCCTTGCCGCGCAGGCAGATGCCGTTGATGTCGTTCTCGCGGTCGGTGATCTTGCGCGCCGCCTCGCCGATGAATTCCCAGGTGGGGGATTCCGGCATTTCGAGACCGGCAGCCTCGAACAGATCGGTGCGGTACATGATCATCGCCGACTCGCCGTAGAATGGCGCGGCATAGAGCTTGCCGTCGAGCGAAAGGCCGCCGCGGATGGCGGGCAAAAGATCATCCACGTCATAGTCGTCGCCGAGGCCGTCGAGTTCGAGCAGCCAGCCCTGCTTCGCCCAGATCGGCACTTCGTAATTGCCGATCGTCATGACGTCGTATTGGCCACCGCCGGCGGCGATGTCGGTGGTGACGCGTTCGCGCAGGACGTTCTCTTCCAGTGTCACCCACTCCAGTTCGATGTCAGGGTGCTTGGCGGTGAAATCGTCGGTGAGCCGCTGCATGCGGATCATGTCGCCATTGTTGACGGTGGCGATCGTGATGGTCTCGGCGAACGACGCCTGAGAGAGCGCGATGGTGGCGCAAGCCCCGAGAAGGGCAGTCGTGAGTTTCATGGAAATCCTCCCTGGCCATGAGCATTTGCCTATGCTGTGGGCAATTACTCATCATCAGCTTGGCCGAGTCAAGCCGGATTCGATGCTGCAACGCACCCAGGCGGCGCTTCCGGGCACGAGGAATAGGGCCGGACGGCACACCGCCCGCGCACGGAAAGCTACATTGCGAGCAGGGAAGCAGCCGTCCGCTCGTCGGTGATGAGGCCATTGACGAGGCCACGGCTGGCGGCCGCGTAGATGCCGGGCAGCTTGCGCTCGCCCATTGCAAGCGCGATGACGAGCGCATCGTCCGGCGAGGGCAAAGGTGCCGACGCGACACGGTCGTTGCTGATGCCGTCGATCAGTCGGCCCTCGCGATCAAAGGCCCAGCCGACGATCTCTCCAACGGCGCCGGCGGTCTGCAAGGCGGCGAGGTCCTCGGCCGATATGAAACCGTCTTCGTAGAGTGGCGCATTCGGTCCCAAGTCACCGATGCCGACGAAGGTGACGTCGGCCTGCGCGGCCAATGCAAGCGTCGCGCGGATCAACTGCTGGCCATGCAGGAGTTCGCGCTCCTCGGGCGAGGACGCAATCACCGGCAGCGGCATCGGGAAGGAGCGCGACTTCACCTTGTCGGCCATGGTGAAGACAACGTTGTAGAACGCCGCGGACCCGTCCGGTGCGATGTTTCCGGTGAGCGAGACGACCTTGTGTTGAGGGCAGTCCATCGCCGGCAGCCTTTCGATCGCCGCCTTGAGCGTCCGCCCCGTTCCCATCGCCATCACCACCGGCTCGGGCATCGACAGCCAGCGCTCGATCTCGGCGGCGGCGGCCTCCGCGACACCGAGTGTCGTGGAGACCGATTCGGGATCGCTGGGCACCACCTCGGCAAAGCGGAACGAGAATCGCGCCTTCAACCGCTCCGCCAGGTCGAGGCAGGTGGCGATCGGATGGTCGATGCGGACCTTGACCAGCCCCTCGGAGACGGCCAGCGAGACCAGGCGCTGCGCAGACTGGCGCGATACGCCGAGTTTGACGGCAATCTGGTCCTGCGTGTTGCCGGCAATGTAATAGAGCCACCCGGCGCGCGCCGCGTCCTCAAGCCGGCTGTCGCCGCTCTCCCTCACTGTCTTCATCTTTCCCGTACCTTCGGAACGCGGAGCCCCGTCACGCCTCGTCGCGCACCACGAGCACCGAGGTTTTCGCATGCCGTACGACCCGCGCCGCGTTGGGGCCGATCAGGTAGTCCTCCGGCCCCGAACGGCCGGCAGACAACACGATCAGGTCTGCATCCACGACGCCGGCATAGCGCAATATCTCGCGGTAGATCGAGCCGTGCCCGACGATATGGCGATGCCTGACGCCCTCAGGAACCTGCTCTGCCGTATAGCGATGAAGCGCCTCGTTGGCGAGCTGGATGGCCTGCTTCTCGTGCTCCTTGGGGAAGAAGCCGCCGACAATCGACATGCCATAATCCGGCACGACGGTCATTACGTGCAACGTGGCGCCGAACACCTTGGCATAGTCGACGGCGGTGTTGATCGTCGCCCTTTCGCCCTCGACATCGCCAAGGTCGACGGACACGAGGATGTTCCTGTACATCACGCTTCTCCCTAGACCGTCTTCGGGTTGCCGAACACCGTGCCGCCACGCCTGCGCTGGGTGAAGACGACGAGGCCGAAAATCAGAAATGCGGGAATGTAGAAGACTTCACGCGGCAGGCGTTCGGCCGCCACTTCGATCGCGGTAATCTGGACCGGCCGGTCGGGATCGTAGAAATCGAGATCCGACAATGTGCGCCCCGCCAGGCTGTTCATGTCGAGCGGCTCTTCCAGAACCGCGACGTCGTCCTGCATCATGACGGTCATGCCCATGGCTCGTTCGAACCGGGCTTCGCCGCTTTCACCAACAGGTCCAAGTGCAAACGCCATGGTGCGTTCGACCAACTGGTCGGGATTGTCGAAATCCGGCCCGGATATGACCAGCCGCACTTCGGCGCCGTCCGGCTGGTTCTCCATCACCTCGAAAACCCTTACTGGCTCGACCTGGTCATAGGGTGCCTGAACGAGATCGAGGAAGAAGCCGGGGCGCAGCAGCATGAATGTCACCAGCAGCAATGCCGCGGATTCCCACAGGCGCGAGCGTGCCATGAAGAACCCTTGCGTTGCAGCCGCGAAGATCAACATTGCGAACGTCGCCTTGATGGTGATCCAGATCGCCCCGACGAGGCCTACTCCGATCAGCAGAAGGTCCGTGTTGAAGACGAAGATGAACGGCAGCAGCACCGTCCGCAGCGAATAGAAGAAGGCCGTGAAACCGGTCTTGATCGGATCGCCACCCGAGACCGCCGCCGCCGCGAACGAGGCGAGCCCGACGGGTGGCGTCACGTCCGCCATGATGCCGAAATAGAACACGAACATGTGCGCGGCGATCAGCGGAATGATGACACCGTTCGCGGCACCCAGTTCGACGATCACCGGCGCCATCAGCGAGGAAACCACGATGTAGTTGGCCGTCGTGGGCAACCCCATGCCGAGCACGAGGCTGATGACGGCGGTAAAGACGAGGATGAGGAAGATGTTCCCGCCCGACAGGAACTCGACGAACTCCGCCATGACCTGGCCGATGCCTGTCAGCGTCACCGTGCCGACGATGATGCCGGCTGCCGCGGTGGCGCAGGCGATGCCGATCATGTTGCGTGCGCCGGAAATCATGCCGGCAATCAGATCCTCGAAGCCTTCGCGGAAGGCGGCGCGCGTCTCCTCGCGCTGAAGCCCTCGGAACATCGCCTTCAGCGGCTTCTGGGTCAGCATGATCACGATCAGCAGCACCACCGCGTAGAATGCCGAGAGCCCCGGCGAACGACGCTCGATCATCAGGAACCAGACGAGCACGAAGAGCGGCAGGAGATAGTGCAGACCCGTCTTGATCACCTCCGTGGCAATCGGTAGCTCGAGAACGGGGGCGTTCGGATCGTCCAGTTCCAGATCAGGCTGGCGCGCCGCGTACCAGATCAGAACGACGTAGACACCGAGCAGCGCCAGCAGCAGAACGGGCGCGGAAATCGCGGGAAGCAGCCATTTGATGAAATTGATGGCGTAATAGATCGCACCGGCAAGGATGATGATCGACGCCGTGACCAGGCCGGACCGCAGCAGTGCGATCCTCGCCGGGTGCTGGACGCGCTTGGGCAGCGACGGCATGTCGTTCCGCACTGCCTCGAGGTGCACCAGATAAAGCAACGCGATGTAGGAAATGACCGCTGGCAGAAATGCGTGCTTGATCACCTGGAGGTAGGAGATCCCGACATACTCGACCATCAGGAACGCCGCAGCGCCCATCACCGGCGGCATGATCTGGCCGTTGACCGAACTCGCCACCTCGACCGAGCCGGCCTTTTCAGCGGAGAACCCGACCCGCTTCATCAGCGGGATGGTGAAGGTGCCTGTGGTCACCACATTGGCGATTGAAGAGCCGGAGATCAGGCCGGTCATCATCGAGGCGAGCACCGCCGCCTTTGCCGGACCGCCCTTGAGATGGCCGAGCAGGGCGAAGGCGAGCTTGATGAAGAAGTTGCCGGCACCGGCGCGGTCCAGCATCGAGCCGAAGAGCACGAACAGAAAGACGAATGCGGTGGAGACGCCGAGCGCGACGCCGAACACGCCGCCCGTCGACAGCCACATCTGGTCCATCGCGCGGGAGAACGAGGCACCGCCCCAGCGGATGATGTCCGGCACGATCGTCGAGGAGCCGAAGAACACATAGGCCAGGAATACCAGCGCCACCACGACCAGAGGCGGGCCGAGCGCCCTGCGGGTCGCTTCGAGCAACAGGACCATGCCAATGCCGGACGCAACGAGGTCCTGCGTAATCGGCAGGCCGGGGCGCTGAGCGAGATCGCGATAGAAGATGAAGATGTAAAGCGCGCAGAAGGCCGCCAGAAGACCAAGCACCCAATCCAACAGCGGGATACGGTCGCGAGGGCTTCGCGCGAAGGCGGGGAAGGCCATGAAAGCCAGAAAGACGCCGAAGGCGAGATGGATCGAGCGTGTCTGCGTGTCGTTGAAAACCAGCGCCAGGCCAGTCAGGCGCGACAGCATGAAGGGCAGTGGCGAGGCGATGTAGAGCTGGAACAGCGACCACAACAGCGCGACCCCCGCAATCGCGAGGCCCGCCGTCCCGGCTGGATTGCGCGCGCCGGTATCCGATGAGGCTACCAGATCCTGGAGTTGCTCGTCGCTGAGAGCGGAGGAGTTGCCGGAAGCCGGCTGCGGATCACTCGTCATCTGGTTTCCCCTCCTGATGCACGGCTGAGCAGGCGCTCATCGTGGATGAAAAAGGGGCGCCCGGCAATCGGACGCCCCCACATTATCCCGGCTTACTGGAGCCAGCCCTGTTCCTTGTAGTAGCGCTCCGCGCCCGGATGCATCGGCGCGGAGTTGCCCTGGCCGACCATCTCTTCAGGGGTCAGGTTGGCGATCGCCGGATGCAGGCTCTTGAAGTTGTCGAAGTCGTCAAAGACCGCCTTGACGAACTGGTAGACGACTTCCTCATCGACATTGGCCGAGGTGACCACCGTCGCGCCGACGCCGAATGTATTCACGTCACTGTCGGTGCCGCGATACATGCCGCCCGGGATCACCGCCTTGAAGTAGTAGGCATTGTCGCCGACGATCTTGTCGACAACCTCTCCTTCGACAGGAACGATGACGCTGTCGCAGGTGGTGGTCGCCTCCTGGATCGCACCGGCCGGATGGCCGACGGTGTAGGCGAAGGCATCGATGTTGTTGTCGCACAGGGCGGAGCTCTGTTCGGCCGGCGCGAGCTCTGCCGCGAGCGCGAAGTCGGCGTTTGTCCAGCCCTTCTCGGCGATCAGCAGGTCCATGAGCGAACGCTGGCCGGAACCCGGATTGCCGATGTTGACGCGCTTGCCCTTGAGATCGTCGAAGCCTGCCACGCCCGCTTCGGCGCGCGCGACCACCGTCAGCGGCTCTGCGTGCAGCGAAAAGACCGAACGCAGGTCCTCATGCGCGCCGCCCTCTTCGAAATTGGCCGCGCCATTGAACGCGTTGTACTGCACGTCGGACTGGACCACGCCGAATTCCAGGTCGCCGCCCTTGATCGCGTTGACGTTGAACACCGAGCCGCCGGTCGATTCGACCGAGCAGCGGATGCCGTGTTCGCGACGCGTCTGGTTCATCAGACGGCAGATCGCCCCGCCGACCGGATAATAGACGCCCGTCACGCCGCCCGTCCCGACGGACACGAACTGCTGCTCCTGTGCGCTGGCGGCGCCGCCGGCGAGGGAACCGCCCATCGCCATGGCAAGGCCGAGGCCGATCAGTTTTCTGGAAGTCATGTCTGCGTCTCCTTGTTGCACGTTCCCCTTCAGGGATGGTTGATAACGACCGGATCATCCGTGCACGATGTCCGGTTTCCTGGCCGCGTCGCCGCGGTCGAAACCTATGCGGCACCGGCGGGCGGAGGCCGTCGCCAGAGCCTGCGCAATTCTTCGGCAGTTGCAAGCTCTCTTTGCGACGACAGCGCCGCCGTCGCCGTCGCGCTCACGATAGCGGCGTTCGAGGACGCCACGGCGCCATCCGGCAACCAGAGATTGTTTTCGAAGCCGACGCGGGCGTGTCCGCCCGAATGTGCAGCGCGCTGCATGAAATGCGCCTCGCGCGGGCCGAAGGCGCACAGCATCCATTGGTGGCGCGAGAGGCCGGCATCGCGGAACGCATCGAACTCGGCGTCCGTTGCGCCTTGTTCGCTGTATCGACCGAGCACCGCGAGAACCGCAAGCGGCGCGTCAGGCACGATGCCCCGCGCCGCCAGCGCATCTAGGCGCTTCAGTTCGGTGGCGTCGTAGACGATGAGCTGATGGAGGATGCCGGCGGCTTCCATGCGCTCGAACAGCGCTGCAACGTCGCGCTCTTCGCCGCCATCCGGCAGAATCTCGCGAAGCGCGATCGAAACTGACTCGGGCTGCAGAGCGTCGATGACGGCGATCTGCTGTGAGGGCACATAGCGCCCCACTGCCTCGGTGGTGATCTGGATGACCAGATCGTCGCCCACCGCGTCCCGAACCGCCTTCATCGCCTCGCGATAGAGATCGATGTCCAGCGTATGCATGCCACCGGCATCGCGAACATGGAGGTGGATCATCGCCGCACCTGCCTCCAGCGCTTCCGATGCATCACGCGCGATCTCAGCGGGCGACATCGGCAGGCGGGGATGGTCCGCTTTGGTGCGGCGGGCGCCGTTGGGCGCGACAGCAATGGCGAAGGGATGCGTCATCGCGGCATGACCGCCGGCGACAGCGCAACCTCGATGGCACGCCCGAGCCGTTCGACGATCATCGCGACGTGGTCCTCGCCAATGATGAAGGGCGGTGCAATCAACACGTGATCGCCAGCCTTCCCGTCGACGGTACCGCTGCCCGGATAGACCATCAGCCCCTCCTCCATCGCCGCTGCCTTGACGCGGCCGAAAAGCTTGAGCGCCGGGTCGTAGGGAGCCTTTGTCTCCCGGTCTTCGACCAGTTCGAGACCGACGAACAGGCCACGACCGCGCAAGTCGCCGAACCAGGGGCGATCGCCGAACGCATCCTGGAGCCGCTCCATCAGCAATCCGCCCATCGACCGGCAGTTCGCCAGCAGGCCGTCTTCCTCGATCACCTTCTGCACCGCGAGCGCGCCGGCGCAGGCCGTGGCATGGCCGATATAGGTGAAGCCGTGCTGGAACGCGCCGCTGCCGCCGGTGATGGTGTCGTAGATGTCGTTCGACAGGATCGCCGCACCGATCGGCTGGTAGCCCGCCCCAAGACCCTTGGCGCAGGTGAGGATGTCCGGGGAAATTCCGTCCTGCTCGCAAGCGTGGAGGGTGCCCGTGCGCCCCATGCCGCTCATCACCTCGTCGAGGATCAGGAGAATTCCATGCCTGTCGCAGATTGCGCGGATTCGCCGGAAATATCCCGGCACCGGCGGCACAGCGCCGATCGTCGCGCCGACCACCGTCTCGGCGATGAATGCAATCACCGTTTCCGGCCCCAGCCGGAGGATTTCCGCCTCGAGCTCGTTCGCGGCGCGGATGCCATACGCCTCCGGTGTCTCGTCGGCCAGGCGGCTGCGGTACTCGAAGCACGGAGCGATATGGCTCGCCGGCAGCAGGATCGGCTCGTAGATGGCGCGGCGGCCGGCATTGCCGCCAACCGACAGCGCGGCGATGGTGTTGCCGTGATAGCTCTGGCGGCGGGCGATGAAATGACGCCTTTGCGGCTCGCCGCGCTCGTGGAAATACTGCCGGGCCAGCTTCATCGCCGTTTCGTTGGCCTCGGAGCCGCCCGAGACGAAATAGACGTGCCCGAGACCGTCCGGCGCGCGCTGGACGAGATGCTCGGCCAACGCCTCCGCAGGCTCGTTGGTGAAAAAGCCCGTGTGGGCGAACGGCAGCCGGTCGAGCTGTGCCTTGATCGCCTCGATCACGCGGCGGTCGCTGTGTCCGAGGCAGGAAACTGCGGCGCCGCCGGAAGCATCGAGATAGCGCTTGCCGGCGGTATCGATGATGAACGGACCATCGCCGGCAGCGGCCATCGGCAGCTCGCGTGCCGGCTCACGGTGAAGGATGCGGGTCTGGTTGGCACTCATCGTTGGGTCTCTTCGGGAAGGTAGGCGGATATGGTTTCCAGCGCCGCCTCGCGGCGACGCAACGCCATGAGCGCGCCGTCTCCGGCGCGGGCAAGCACCAGCGAGGCAAGTGCCTGCGCTACCGCGATGAGGCCGATCGGAGACGGAATGTGCGCCGGACTGTCATTGGTGGCGACCAGCACGATGTCCGCCGACCGCGCGATGGGCGTCAGCGGGCCGTCGGTAATGCCGACGACGCTCACGCCGTCCTGCTTGGCCAGCTTCGTCAATTCCACGCTTTCACGGCTGTAGGGCGCGACCGAGATGACCACCAGCACGTCGTCCTTGCCGAGCTGGTGCAGATCGTCGAGCAGGCCACCGCCGACGCTGCCCATCAGACGCGTTTCAGGGCGGAAGAGCGAGAGCGTGTAATGCAGGCTGTAGGCAACTGGATAGCAGCTTCGGATGCCGGCAATCGCGATGCCGGAGGCCCTTCCGAGCATATCGGCGGCCAGCTTTAGGTTCGGCCGAGCGTGGGGATCGAACGCGTAGCGAAGATTGGCCCCCTCGGCGACACGGATGTTGTCGAGAAGCACATCTTCAGCGCCCGGGCTTCGCGTCTCGCTGATGAGCCTGTTGGCGCGGTCGGAGAACGTCTTCGCGGAACCAGCCGTCAGCCAAGTGCGATGATCGGCCTGGAAGCTTTCCCAACTCTCGAATTCAAGCGCGTGCAGAAGCCGCGACATCGAGGTCGGCGATACGCCCGCCTGACCGGCCACGCCGCGCAACGAGTGCAGCGCGATCTCCTGCGGGTTTTCCCGCACGAAGCGCGCGGCGCGGCGAAGCTGCGGCGAAAACGCGCCGTAGCGAAACTCGATACGCTGCCAGATTTCCTGAAGGGACACGGCATAGCCCACGATGAGACAATCGTTCCACAATAGAACTCAACTGAAACAAATGTGTCAACGGGGCTGTTTGCGTCAGGCCGCGAGGATACGAGGAATGCGGGTGCGCCACAGAAGCATGGTCATGATGGCGATGTTGAGCATGTTAAAGGCGATGCCGTTCCAGAACGCGGCGGCGTATGAACCCGTCAGGTCGTAGATCCAGCCCGACAACCAGCCGCCGAGCGCCATGCCCGCGATGGTCGACATGATGACGATGCCGACACGCTGGCCCGCTTCATGCGCGGGCAGGTATTCGCGCACGATGATGGCATAGCTCGGCACGATGCCGCCCTGCGAAAGGCCGAAGACGAGCGAGACGACATAAAGAGACGCCAGGCCGTCGAACGGTATGTAGGCGACAAGCGCCGCGCATTGCAGCACCGAGCCGATCAGAAGCGTCTTCACGCCGCCGATATAGTCGGCGAGAAAGCCCGAGGCCAAGCGGCTGGCAATGCCGCCGACCAGCATCAGCGACAGCATCTCGGAGCCCCGCGCGACGCCGAAACCGAGGTCGACGCAATAGGCGACGATGTGCACCTGCGGCATCGACATGGCCACGCAGCAACCGATTCCGGCGACCGCCAGCAGAAGCTGCAGCGCGCGTGGCGACAGGTCGATCGTTCGGGTCTGGCCGGTGCTCGCCGGCGCTCCCGCCGACATGGGAAGCGCGCCCGGCGCGCGGCGCCTCAGCAGCAGGGCCAGCGGCACCATGGTCGCGGCGCAGAAAATGCTTATGGCGGCATAGGTAAAGCGCCAGCCTTCGTCCGGCAGCGTCAACTGCATCGCCAGCGGCCAGATCGCCCCGGCGAAATAGTTGCCGCTGGCGGCGGCCGCAACCGCGACACCCCGACGCTTGCGGAACCAGTGCGACAGATCGGCGATCAGCGGACCGAACGTCGAGGAGGCGCCGAAGCCGATCAGCCCCTGCAGCAAGGCGAACGCCCAGATCGACGGGACCATCGCCGCGAGCCCGTAGCCGACGAACAGGGCGGCGGCCGAAGCCACCAGCGGCAGGAAGATGCCCGTGCGGTCCACGATCCGCCCGAGCGCGACGTTGCCGAAGGCGAACCCGACCATGGTCATCGTGTAGGGTAGCGAGGCCGCTGCGCGGTCGACCCCGAATTCGGCCTGCACCGCAGGCAGCACGACAACGACCGACCACATGCCGACGCTGCCGATCGTGGCGATCAACACCGATACGAGCAACCTCGTCCAGGCATATCGCCCGTCTATGTCCGCGTGTGCTGCCGCATTCATGCATCATTCCTCCCTGGCCCCAGCATTGCCCGGTCAGGGACACGGGCCACAGCGCCACGGAGTGCCCATCCACCACGCCAGCGGCAATGCGGCAGGGAAAACCGTCCGGTCGGCGTTCAGGCAGGCGCGTTGCCGTCCTTCCACTTGATCGAGCAGCCGATGGAGGCGACCTGGTCGCGCGGGCCCTGGCCGTTGCGGGCGATCTCGACCATCGCTTCGTAGAGATCGCGGCGCAGGCCGTCTGCTACCTCGTATTTACGCGAGGCGTCGAGGCGGCCGCGATATTGCAGCTTCATATCGGCGTTGAACCCGAAGAAGTCCGGCGTGCAGGCAGCGCCATAGGCCCTCGCAATGGACTGGTCCGCGTCGTGGAGATAGGGGAAGTTTATGCGATGATTGCGCGCGAAGACCTTCATGTTGTCGAAGGAGTCCTCTGGATATGCGTCGGCGTCGTTTGCGTTGATCGCGACGAAGCCGACGCCATGCTCGCGAAGGTCGCCGGCGTCCCTGACGATCCGGTCGATCACGCCCTTCACATAAGGACAATGATTGCAGATGAATGCGACGACGAGCCCGCCGGGCCCGACCAGTTCCGAGAGCTGATGTTCGTTGCCGTCAATTCCCGGCAGGATCGCGTCGATCCCTTTCCAGTCGAATTCGCAAACCGGTGGCACTGCCGCCATGTCGCCGACCTCCCTTTAGATCATGAAGCGTCCATCA
Source organism: Mesorhizobium sp. CAU 1741 (assembly GCF_039839275.1). Lineage (NCBI taxonomy): Bacteria > Pseudomonadati > Pseudomonadota > Alphaproteobacteria > Hyphomicrobiales > Phyllobacteriaceae > Mesorhizobium > Mesorhizobium sp. CAU 1741. Next base: position 1,035,731 of record NZ_JBDOQP010000002.1, read on the forward strand.
TAGGCACAGTCGTGTTGCCACGGAACCCTCCGAACATGCATCGGCCCGCCGCATGGGAGAAGCGACGGGCCGGAAAGCCAGCCAGGCATTGAGCCTCGCGCTGGCGTACTACTCGTTGGCGGCTATTCGGCCGCCTGAAGATTGACACGGCGCTCGGCGAGCTCGGTGAGCTTGCTGTCGGTCGCCTTTTCCTCATCAAGGTTCTTCTGCAGCATCGCCGCGCAATCGCTGCGGCCGAGTTCCTTGGCCCATGCTATCAGCGTGCCATAGCGGGTCATCTCGTAGTGTTCGACGGCCTGGGCGGCGGCGACCAGTGCCGCGTCGAGAACGCGATCGTCGTCGACCTCGCCCGCCACTTCATCGGCTTCCTTCAGGATGCCGTCGATGGCCGGGCAATTGACCGCCTTCGCCTCGACGCCATGCATGCGGAAGACTTCTTCGACACGTTCGACATGGCCTTCTGTCTCGGCCATGTGCTTTTCAAAGCCCTTCTTGAGCTCAGGGTTGGTCGCCTTGTTGATCATCTTCGGGAGATTCTTGAGAATCTGCTTCTCGGCGTAATAGATGTCACGCAACGTGTGGACGAACAGGTCGTCCATCGTCTTGATGTCTTTTGAAAAAATGCCCATCGTCGTAGCCTTTCGTGCTTTCTTCGTTGGACGGCTCACAGCGGCGGTTGGTGCCGCCAAAAGCGCGGGAGTGTGAACTCTCCCCGTCCCGCCTCCAACGTTGCCGGCAGATGGCGGTTCCATGTTTTTCCATCGTCGCGGCGACAAATCCTACCGATGCCGCAACCGCAACTGTGGCGTGCAAGCAACACCCAAGCAACAACAGCAACAAGGCCATGAAAAAGCCGTCGAATCGCCGCTGAACGGGCCCGTTCCGGCAACTGATTAACATCGCGTTCACGGCTTATTCATGGATGCGCGCTAGGGTGGTGGCACGATCGGAAGGGACATCCGACGGCGACAGGGTTCAAGACATGAGTATCTGGGTTCATATCGTCAGCAGGCTGGTTGCGCTGCGCGAATTCCTCGCGCCTTCCTACAGGCCGGAGCGTTATTACATGCGTGGCCCCGGCCCGGCATGCGCACGCATCCGCCGCGTCCCGTCGAACGCCAGCTTCCAGTAGATCAGCGCTCGCAGGCTTCGACCGCGACCGGTTCTTGTGCCTGCGCGCCGAGCGACAGGCATTGACCGTCAGCACATAGCGACCAGCCTGACGCCGTGGCACCGGATGCCGCGAGAAGCAGTTTCGACTGCGCGGGCAGCGTCGGCGTCCACTGCCACCAGCCGTTGGACAGCGTCGCACCTTCGGGCGGCTCCATGCCGGCACCCGATCCCTTGACGCGCGCCTCGACGAGTTGAAGGCCGGCTTCGGTTATCCGCCAGTCTTCTTCCCAGGCCGTCTTCTCGACCGAGTGCGTCCAGGCAAGCGTGAAGGCCGTCACCGCAAGCGTCATGGCCTTGCCGCCTGCAAGGATGCACAGGCTCATTGCGCCACCGTTTCCCGGCCCCCGTCATTTGCACCGCGGTTGCGCCACCAGTTCCACGCAAGGAACATGAAGGCGAAGGCGAAGCCCAGTTCGTCCGTGACGGGGAGTGCTGCGATCATCAGAGCCGCCGAGCCTGCGGCCCAGAGACGCTCCCAGGCAGTCAGGCGCACGCGCAGGAAGCCGATGACGGCCGCCCCCCATAGCGCAATGGCCAATCCTGCCTTCAGGATGATGTAGGCGACGGCCGGCCAATAGCCGATCGACTCCGCCAGTGGGCCTCCATCCTGCAGCATCAGGGCGGGGGTGTAGACCGCCATGAACGGGATAACGAAGCCCGCGGCGGCAATCTTCAGCGCCTCCATGGCGATCTTGAGGCCGGATTCGCGGGCGATCGGAGCAGCGGCGAAGCAGGCGAGAGCGACCGGCGGCGTCAGATCAGCCATGATGCCGAAATAGAACACGAACATGTGGCTGACGATAAGCGGCACGCCGAGCGCCAGCAGAGCGGGACCCGCGATGGTCGAGGTGATGATGTAGTTGGGTATGGTGGGGATGCCCATGCCGAGGATCAGGCAGGTGATCATCGTCAGTACGAGTGAAAGGAACAGTGACGTGTCGCCGACGGCGACAATGTACTGGCCGAACGTGTTGGCGACGCCGGTGAGCGTCATCGTGCCGATGATGATGCCGACGACGGCGCAGGCCACGCCGACGGGAAGTGCCGTCTTTGCGCCTTCGGCCAGCGCGTCACGACAGGCTGCGAGCGTGTCGCGACCACCGGCGACGAACAGGTTCGCAACGATGAGCAGGAGCGCAAGCAACAGCACGACATTGATGCCGAACCGGAAGAAGCTGGCCGCCACGACACCCAGCGCGATCCAGAAGACATAGCGCAGCACAATCGATGGCAGTCCGAGTGCCACGCTGCCGCCGAGCACCAGCAGCGCCGTCAGCGAAAGCCCGACCGTGCCGGCATATAGCGGCGTGTAGCCGGAAAAGAGCAGCCAGACGAGAGCGGCGAGCGGCAGGATCAGATACCAGCCTTCGCGCATGGCCCGCATCGGAGACGGCAGTTCGGATTTCGGAAGACCGAGCAGGCCGCGCTTGCCGGCCTCCAGGTGAACCATCCAGAACGCCGAGGCGAAATACAGCATCGCCGGGACGATCGCCGCCTTGACGACCTCGTAGTATTCGATGCCGAGGGTCTCGGCCATGATGAAGGCGACGGCACCCATCACCGGCGGCATGATCTGGCCGCCCATCGAGGCGGTGGCTTCGACGCCACCGGCAAAGGCCGCCTTGTAGCCGAAGCGCTTCATCAACGGGATGGTGAACTGGCCGGTCGTGACGACATTGGCGACACCCGACCCGGAAATCGTGCCCATAAGGCCCGATGAGATCACCGACACCTTTGCCGCACCACCGCGTGCATGGCCGACAAGGCCGAGCGAGACATCGGTGAACAGCTTGATCATGCCGGCCCGTTCCAGGAACGAGCCGAACAGGATGAACAGGAAGATGTAAGTGGCCGACACATAGATCGGGATGCCGTAGATGCCCTCGGTTCCGAACGCCATGTGGTCGATGACCTGGTCGAACCAGTAGCCGCGGTGGTTGAGCGGGCGCGGCAGATACTGGCCGAACAGGCAGTAGGCGAGGAAGATGCCCGAGATGATCGGCAGCGCCGGCCCCATCACCAGCCACGCCGCCGCGAAGACGGTGACCAGCGCGACAACCCCGACGATGATATCCCGCGTCAGCGGGAAGCCGGTGCGCTGGATGAGCGCCGCATATTCCCACCACTGATAGAAGGCCACCGCCATGCCGGCCACACCGAGAACCCAGGCGACGGCGCGCACCGGTACCGATTTCCCGGTCATCGCGGCGACGAGCGGAAATGCGAGCAGCATCAGGAAACCGACGTGGAAAGCCCTGACGACCTGGCTCGGCAAGTTGATGAGATGCGCTGCGGATCCAACCTGGTAGAGCGAAAACGCCACCGCGATCCAAAACAGCACCTGGCCCTCGCGCCCGAGCGGAAAACTGCCATGGGTGGGGTCGTGGATCGACGCCGCCACTTCCGCCGGCTGACCGGGCGTGGACCTGCTCATCGTTCGCTCCGAAGATGTCGTGAAGTGCCGTCAACTGCGCCGGCGCGTCGGAACGCGCCGGCGATACACGTCCTGGATGGCTGCCTTACAGCAGGCCTGCTTCCTTGTAATAGCGCTCGGCGCCCGGATGCAGCGGGATCGGCAGGCCCTTGGCGGCTTCATCAGCCGAGATCGCGCCCGCTGCCGCGTGAGCCGAAACCATGTCGTCGAGGTTCTCGAAGAGCAGCTTCGCCATCTGGTAGGCAACCTCATCCGAAACGCCGTCATGGGTCACGAGGATGTTGGTGATTGCCACCGTCGAAACGTCTTCGGCCTGCCCCTCATAGGTACCAGCCGGGATCGTGGCGGCGATGAACGGTGCGCCCATCGATTCGGCGATCTCCGCCGGCACGGCGACGACGCTGGTCGGAAGCGAGATTGCGAGATCCTTGATCGAGGCAACGCCAAGGCCGGCTGACTGGAGCGTGGCGTCGAGCTGGCGGTTCTTGATGAGTTCGACGGATTCGGCAAAGGGCAGATATTCCAGCTTGCCGAGATCGTCATAGCTCATGCCAGCGGCCTCGAAGATGGCGCGCGCGTTGAGTTCGGTGCCGGATGCCGGGGCGCCGACGGACAGGCTCTTGCCCTTCAGCCCTTCGAGATCGGTCACGCCGGATTCCTGCGAAGCGACGATCTGGACGTAGTTCGGATAGATCGCGGCGATGGCGCGCAACTTGTCGAGCTTACCCGGGAAGCCGGCTTCGGTGTTGCCTTCCCATGCAGCCTGGACTGAATCGCCCAATGCGAAGGCGATTTCACCACGGCCCTGCTGGAGCAGATTGAGGTTCTCGACCGATGCCTTGGTCGACTGGACCTGCGTCTGCACCCCGTCGATGTTGTCGCCATAGATCTTCGCCAGCGCGACACCAAGCGGATAGTAGACGCCCGACGTGCCGCCGGTGAGCACGTTGATGAACTCCTGCGCCTTGGCACCGGTGCTCCCGAGACCGGCCGAAAGGGCAATAACGCCGGCAGCCAACAGATTCCTGGTGATGATCTTCATGAATATCCTCCCTAGATACTTCCAATGGCGACGGCTCCCCGCCGCCGCTTCGTGGTCAACCTAGCATGTCGACCGGCGATTCCAAGTTATTAGCTTCGCCGCCGCACGGGCGCTACTGGCGCGCCGCGATCGCCACGGCTGCGCCGGCCATGAACGCCGCCGCCGTACGGTTCAGCGCCTTGAGCGCCAGCGGCGTCGCCAGGAACCAGCGCGCCTTGGCGGCAAGAGCCAGGTAGGGCACCAGCACCACGAGCAGCACCATCGACGTGATCGCCAGAAGCACACCATAGTCGGCGAGGCTGATGGTTGCGATGTCGATGATGGTCGGGGTGATCGCGAGATAGAACACCATCACCTTGGGGTTGCCGAGCGTCACCAGCAGACCCGACAGCATGCTGGCGATCGCCCCGTCGCGGCTTCTGTCCGCGCCGACCATCGTCGTGGTGATGCCGGTGCGCCAGAAGGTCCATGCCAGCCAGGCGAGATAGGCGACGCCCACCCATTTGATGACAACGAAGGCGGCACCGAACGTCTGCGCGAGCAGCGCCAGGCCGAGGACGACGGCGGTGAGATATACTATATCGCCGGCCACGAGACCGAGCGCCATGAAGGCCGCGGGCCGGAAGCCTGAGCCCAGTGCCCGAGCGATGAGCGCCACAACGCCAGGGCCGGGAATGGCCACGGCGATGGCGAGTGCCCCCGCATAGGTGACGAAACCGGTAAGCGTCATGAAAGCTCCCTCCCAATGGAGGCGAAGCTATCGCACAGGGTGACGCGCGCGAGAAGCCTGCTTTGCATGCCCAGAATGCAAAAGCGGCGCGGCAGCCCCGAAGGGCGCCTGCGCCGCCTTGCCCGGCCGCGAGACTGATCCGCTACTCAGCGACCGAACGCCGAGCGGACTTTACTCGGCCGCAACTCGCGCTGACGCGTTCTCCTCGACAGCGTCTATGATCGCCTTGACGAATGCGCCGAGATCGTCGGGCTTTCGCGAGGTGATCATGTTGCCGTCACGCACGCAGGGCTTGTCTTCCCAGATCGCGCCGGCATTCTCCATATCGGTGTGGATGGAGTGATAGGACGTGGCCCTTCGCCCGCGCATCAATCCAGCTTCGATCAGCAGCCAAGGCGCATGGCAGATCGCGGCGACCGGCTTGCCGCTGGCGTGGAACTCGCGAATGAACGCAACCGCGTCGTCTTCGACACGCAGAAGGTCGGGGTTGATCTGGCCGCCCGGCAGAACGAGCGCGTCGTAGGCGGTGACGCGGGCGTCCGCAATCGTGTGGTCCACCTTGACGGCGGTGCCCCAGTCATTCTTGTCCCAGCCGGTGATCTCGCCTTCCTTCAGCGAAACGACGTCGACGCGGGCGCCGGCCTTGCGCAGTTCGTTGAGCGGCACCTCGAGTTCCGACTGCTCGAAGCCATTGGTGGCGAGGATGATGATGCGTGAATCTTTTATTGCGGGCATTGGTCGACTCCTTTCCCGTGTCCGGCCGCGGCGCGCGGCCTCGTGTCCGAAAGTTCACATCCTCCCAAACGCATGCCCGGCGATTTCGTTCACCGCGAATTCGCGTCAAGCATCAGCCAAACAGGAGGCGCGGCAGGTCTCGCATGTCGTCGAAGAGAATACCGCCAGCGGCCGCAAGCGCGTCACGGTCGGAGTGCGGGTCGGCATGGTAGGAGTAGACCTGCATTCCAGCGGCGACGCCGGCCCTGCTGCCCGGCACACTGTCTTCGATGACGACGCAGTCGCGCGGCTGAAAACCCATTTCGGTTGCCGCGTGCAGGAAGAGGTCCGGAAAGGGCTTGCCGCGCTCGACCATGGTCGCGCTGTAGAGCACGGAGTGGAAATGCGGCAACAGGCCGGTGGAGCCGAGCGTCAGATGCATCTTGTCCACCTTGGCCGAGGATGCGACGCACCAGGCGACGTCGCGCTCGCGCAGCGCATCGAGCACCAGTTCCACATGCGGGATCGCCTCCACGCCCGCGCCGAAGATGTCGCCGATCGCGGCGTACCAGCGCTCCGTCAGGTCGAAGCCGAGAACGTGCCCTGCCTCCTCGATCTCCGCCTGGACGCTCTTCATGCTGCGGCCCGAATAGAGCCGGCGGCAATCCTCGTAGCTGGCGACATGCCCCGCCGTGGTAAGCCAGTCGGAGAGAACCCGGTTGGCGCGCTCCTCGGTGTTCACCAAAACGCCGTCGCAGTCGAAGATGACGAGGCGGGGATGCGTCGGAGAGGATGCCACTACGCGGTGCCCGTGGAACCGAAACCGCCGGCGCCGCGCGTCGTCTGGCTCGCCAGCGATCGCTCCTCGACCGCAAGCCGATTGACCTGCGCCAGGACGATCTGGGCGATGCGCATGCCGCGTTCGATCACGAAATCCTCGCCGCCATGGTTGATCAGAAGCACCTGGACCTCGCCACGATAGTCGCTGTCGATGGTGCCTGGCGTATTGAGGCACGTCACGCCATGCCGGAAGGCGAGGCCGGAACGCGGCCTCACCTGGCCCTCGAAGCCATCCGGAATCTCGAAGACGAGCCCGGTCGGCACCAACGCCCGACGGCCGGGAAGCAGAAGCAGCGGACGATCCTCGGGCACGGCTGCGCGCAGATCCATGCCGGCGGCACCCGCCGTTTCGTAGGCCGGCAAGGGGAGGCCGGATGCATGAGGAAGCCGCACGATGCCGAGCGAGCCAGCGATGGTGTCCTGGGAGTTTGTAGCCATGCGGGATGCTATGGCTGCCACGGCTTGCGCGGTCAATTCACGGGATGAAACCTGCACCGAAAATTTCGTGTTTATCGCCCTCCTGTCACGGCGTTCATACTTTCTTGCCGATTTCGAATGAACACTCGAATCATGTGCGCTGCGCACGGTGGTGAGGGGAAAAAGCATGTGCAGGTGGGCAGCCTATATCGGCGAGCCGGTGTTCCTCGAGGATATCGTGGCCGCGCCATGCCACTCGCTGATTGCGCAGAGCCATCACGCGCTAGAAGCCAAGACTGCAACAAACGGCGACGGTTTCGGCATGGCATGGTACGGCGAGAGGCCGCAGCCCGGGCGCTACCGCGACGTGCTGCCGGCCTGGTCGGACTGCAACCTGCGCAGCCTCTGCCAGCAAATCCGCTCCGGCCTGTTCCTGGCCCATGTCAGGGCGTCGACGGGCGGTGCCACCAGCCGCGATAACTGCCATCCCTTCGTATCAGGCCGCTGGTCGTTCATGCACAATGGCCAGATCGGCGATTTCGAGCGCATCCGCAGGCCGCTCGAACAGAGCCTGCCCGACGAGCTCTACAACCAGCTCCAGGGCTCGACCGATTCGGAACTGATCTTCCTGCTGATGCTGGCCGAGGGCCTCGCATTCGACCCGCATCGTGCGGCCTCCCGTGCCGTTGGCCGAGTGATCGAGGCGGCGGAACAGGCAGGCGTGGAACCGGCGGTCAAGCTCACCGCGGCGTTTGCGGATGGAGAACGGCTCTACGCGGTCCGCTATTCCACCTCTGCCAGCGCGCCGACACTCTATGCCGGTTCATTCCGGGATCGCGCCGGACGCTGCCTGGTCTCCGAACCTTTCGACAGGGACGGCCCCGAGTGGCAGGCGGTGCCGCCCGGCAGCATGGTGACGATGACGGAAAGCAGCCTGAGCGTCCGGCACTTCGAGCCGGCACGGTCAATGCTTCACGCGGTGGCGGTTTAGCAAAGTCGCGCGGCGGATCGAATCGGGGGCTGACGCGTTCCGTTCCGCACACAACCGGAGGGCGGGATGGCCAGGCAGATCGGCAAAGTCGACAAGAAGAAGCTCGAGGAGGTCGTTGCCGAACTCGTCGAACGCATCGGCATCATCGAAGGGTTCGGCAGGGCAGCGCATCACATAGACGCCCTTGCCGAGATCGAGACCGACCGTTTCGGCATCGCGGTGACGACCGTCGATGGGACGATGGTCACTGGCGGCGAGGCGGAAGAGCCGTTCCCGATCCAGAGCATTTCCAAGGTCTTCGCCCTGACCCTGGCGCTGCGTGCCTTCGGCGACGATGTCTGGAAGCGCGTCGGACGCGAGCCATCCGGCGACCCTTTCAATTCCGTCGTCGACCTGGAGCGCCACAAGGGCATTCCGCGCAACCCGTTCATCAATCCGGGCGCAATCGTGATCGTCGACATGCTGCTGGACATCGCCAAGAACGCCGAAACGCCGCGAACCGTCCGCGACCTGCTGGCCGCCGAGATCGGCGAGGAGGTGTCGGTCGACCGCGCGGTCTACGACAAGGAATCATCGGCCGGCTTCACCAACCGCGCCATGGCAAATCTGTGCAAGTCGTTCGACAACCTCAACCACGACGTCGAAGCGGTGATGAAGCCATATGTCAGTCAGTGCGCCGTGGCCCTGTCATGTCGCCAGCTTGCCCTGGCCGGACGCTATCTTATGAATGGCGCCGGCAAGACCGACCAGGAACCCGGCGACCTTCTGGCGCGACGCATCAATGCCATGATGCTGACTTGCGGCCAATATGACGGGTCGGGCGATTTCGCCTTCCGCGTTGGGCTGCCGGCAAAGAGCGGTGTCGGCGGAGGCATCCTGGCCATCGCGCCGGACGTTGCGTCGATCGCCGTGTGGTCGCCGACGCTGGACGAGAACGGCAACTCGCTGCTGGGCACGCTGGCGCTGGAGCAGCTTTCCGAGCGGATGGGCTGGTCGGTGTTCGGTTGACGCGACGGACGCTGTGGATGACCCGACACTCCTGACAGTTTTGGGCGCCACCGCGCCGTAGTATACGGCGTGTTCCATACCGTATCCGGATACCCGCCGTGACCGACCAACCAAACCCCGCCGCGCTGAAGGAAATCTTCGACCGGAACCGGTTGCGCCATTTCGTCGACCAGACGCGTGCGATTTCCAGCACGTTCGATGCGGAGCGGTTCTACGCGCATGCGACGCAAGACCTCGACGGCCTCGGCATCATGCAGCGCATGCGCCGGACGGCCGAAGCGTTCGCGCTTACCTTGCCGCAGGACTATGAGAATGCGCTTGGCGTCCTCGCGGAACTGGCGCCGCGGATCGGGCATGGCTTCGCTGCGATCACGCTGTGCGAATTCGTTGTGCTGCGTGGCGGCGACGATTTCGACCGCTCCATGGAGGCGCTGCGCCTTTTCACGCGTTACGGCTCCGGCGAATTCGCAATCCGGCACTTTCTCAAGCGGGACCTGCACTGCACGCTCGCCGTGATGCGGCGATGGGCGGAGGACGAAAACGAACATGTGCGGCGACTGTCCAGCGAAGGCGCGCGGCCACGCCTGCCATGGTCTTTCCAGCTTCGCGAGATCGTCGCCGATCCCGCGCTGACGATGCCTATTCTCGACACGCTGAAGGCCGATCCGAGCCTCTACGTGCGCAAGTCCGTCGCCAACCACCTCAACGATTTCAGCAAGGACCACCCGGAATGGCTGGTCGACAGGCTGGGTTGCTGGCCGCTCGACGATCCCCATACGCAGTGGATCGTCGGCCATGCATTGCGCACGCTGATCAAGAAGGGCGACGCGAAGGCGCTGGCGCTGTTGGGCGTGACGGGAAAGGCGGAGGCGAAGGTCGAGGCGTTTGCCGTGTCGCCACCGACGCTTGCACTGGGCGACCGGGTGTCGGTGTCGGCGCGCATCGCTTCATCCGGCGAAAGCGCGCAGAAGATCGTCGCCGACTATGCCATCCACTACGTCAAGAAGAACGGATCGGCGTCGCGAAAGGTCTTCAAGTTGAAGACGTTCACGCTGGAGCCCGGCGGCGAGCAGGTGCTGTCGATCTCGCAGACCATCCGCGACTTCACCACGCGGACGCACAATGCCGGTTTCCACGAAGTCGACCTGATGCTCAATGGCGAGATCGTCGCGCGCGGCGGCTTCGAACTGGCGATCTGAGGCCAGGCAACCGGGGGCGAGAATTCCCGTTCGACATGTCGTCGCCGTCTGGCTATAAGCCGGCCATTCCGAAGGACTTCATTTAATGGCCGAGACGATCCGCAGCGCGGTAGCCCGCCGCCGCACATTCGCAATCATCGCCCACCCCGACGCGGGCAAGACGACGCTGACCGAAAAGCTGCTGCTCTTCGGCGGCGCGATCCAGCTTGCCGGCGAGGTCAAGGCGAAGAAGGACAAGATCCAGACCCGCTCGGACTGGATGAAGATCGAGCGCGAGCGCGGCATATCGGTCGTCACCTCGGTGATGACCTTCGAATATGGCGACAACGTCTTCAACCTTCTCGACACGCCGGGCCACGAGGACTTCGCCGACGACACCTATCGCACGCTTTCGGCGGTCGACAGCGCTGTCATGGTCATCGACGCCGCGAAGGGCATCGAGCCGCGGACGCTGAAGCTGTTCGAGGTCTGCCGGCTGCGCGACATCCCGATCGTCACCTTCGTCAACAAGATGGATCGCGAAGCGCGCGACACCTACGAGATCCTCGACGAGATCGAGCAGAAGCTGGCGCTCGACACCGCTCCGATCACTTGGCCGATCGGGCAGGGCAAGAGCTTTTCCGGCACCTACCACCTGGCAGAGAATGCGGTGCGGCGCGGCGATGACGAGACCGAGCGCACCAAGGTCAACGGGCCGGATTCGAACCGCGTCGCGGGCCTGCTGCCGGAAAACGAGCGCGAGGCTTTCATCGAGGGACTGGAACTGGCGCGCGAGGCGTGTCGACCGTTCGACTTCGACGCCTTCCGCGAAGGCCACCTGACGCCCGTCTTCTTCGGATCGGCCCTGCGCAACTACGGCGTGCGCGACCTGATCGAAGCGCTCGGGGAGTGGGCACCGCCGCCCCGCGCGCAGGAGGCCGACACCCGCCGCGTGGAAGCGACCGAAGAGAAGATGACCTCCTTCGTCTTCAAGATCCAGGCCAACATGGACCCCAACCACCGCGATCGCATCGCCTTCGTGCGCGTCTGCTCGGGTACGCTGGAACGCGGCATGAAGGCCAAGCTGGTGCGCACCGGCAAGCCGATGAGCCTGTCGGCGCCTCAGTTCTTCTTTGCCCGTTCGCGCATCACCGCCGACGAAGCCTATGCCGGGGACGTCGTCGGGATCCCCAACCACGGCACCTTGCGCATCGGCGACACGCTCACCGAAGGCGAGGACATCCTGTTCCGTGGGGTCCCGAACTTTGCGCCGGAGATCCTGCGGCGCGTGCGGCTCGGCGACCCGATGAAAGCGAAGAAGCTGAAGGAAGCGCTGCAGCAGATGGCCGAGGAAGGCGTCGTGCAGCTTTTTACGCCCGAAGACGGATCGCCGGCGATCGTCGGTGTCGTCGGCGCGCTGCAACTGGACGTGCTCAAGGAACGCCTGAACGTTGAATACGGGCTGCCGGTCGATTTCGAGGTGGCTCGGTTCTCTGTCTGCCGCTGGATCTCGGCGGCCGCCAGGCAGGAACTGGAACGTTTCATCGAGGCCCATCGCGGCGACATCGCCCGCGACCTCGACGACGACCCTGTCTTCCTCGCGCCGCATGAGTTCGGACTCAACTACGAGGCCGATCGCTGGAAGGATATCCGTTTCGCGGCAATCAAGGACTATCAGGTGCGCGACGCCGCCTGACCGTTCAGGCGCCAGCGCTGCCGACCCTGTACAATCGCGTCTTCACTCCATAGAACCATGAAAAACACACCGTCCCGGATGCCGGGGCGGCGGCGGCGTGTCGCGGCAGGGCCGGGCAGCCAGAATTCCGAAAGATATCGATATGACCAAGTTTGAAGGGATCGTTCCCGCGCTGGCAAGCGCGCTCGAGGCCCGTGGCTACGAAACCCTCACCCCGGTGCAGCAGTCCGTCATCGACCCCTCGCTCGGCGATGCCGACGTGCTCGTATCGGCGCAGACCGGTTCGGGCAAGACGGTGGCATTCGGGCTGGCGATGGCCCCGACATTGCTCGGCGAGGCGGAGAGGTTCGACCAGGCACGGTTGCCACTGGCGCTCGCCATCGCGCCGACACGCGAACTGGCGATGCAGGTCAAGCGCGAGCTCGAGTGGCTCTACGCGCCAACCGGCGCGACCATCGCCTCATGCGTCGGCGGCATGGACATGCGCAGCGAACGCCGAGTCCTGGAGCGCGGCGCGCACATCGTCGTCGGAACGCCCGGCCGCCTGCGCGATCACATCACGCGCGGCGGTCTCGACATGTCGGAACTGCGTGCGGTGGTGCTGGACGAAGCCGACGAAATGCTCGACCTCGGCTTTCGCGAAGATCTCGAATTCATTCTCGATGCCGCGCCCGCGCAGCGGCGAACGCTCATGTTTTCGGCCACCGTGCCACCGGCGATCGCCAAGCTGGCGAAGAGCTACCAGCGCAACGCGGTGCGCATAAGTACCGCTGCCGAGGCGAAGCAGCATCTCGACATCGAGTATCGCGCCCTGACGGTTGCGCCCAGCGACCGCGAAAACGCCATCATCAACGTCCTGCGCTATTACGACGCGAAGAACGCGCTGGTGTTCTGCTCGACGCGCGCGGCGGTGAACCACCTAACCGCGCGCTTCAACAATCGCGGCTTCGCCGTCGTCGCCATGTCGGGCGAACTGAGCCAGAACGAGCGAACCCATGCGCTGCAGGCGATGCGCGACGGCCGCGCCAAGGTGTGCATCGCCACCGATGTCGCCGCGCGCGGCATCGACCTGCCCAATCTCGACCTCGTGGTTCATGCCGACCTGCCGACCAACCCAGAGACGCTGCTGCACAGGAGCGGCCGCACGGGCCGCGCCGGACGCAAGGGCGTCAGCGTGCTGATCGTGCCGACAAGCGGACGCCGCCGCGCCGACCGGCTGCTGCAGAACGCGTCCATTACCGCCGAATGGGCGCGGCCGCCATCCGCCGACGAGATCGTCGCGCGCGACGACGAGCGCCTGCTGGCCGATCCCGTCTTCGAGCAGCCGGCCGACGAAGCGGAAAGCAGCCTCGTGGCGGCACTGCTCGAACGCCATGGCGCCGACCGGGTTGCTGTCGCCTTCGTGCGGATGTCGCGCGCCGGCAAGTCGGCTCCGGAAGACCTGATCGAATTGCAGGCATTCTCGGCGCCAACCGATCGCAGAAGCGACCGCGACGCGCCCGCCGGGCCGCGCGAGGAGTTCGGCGAGAGCGTCTGGTTCTCGATCTCGGCCGGTCGCCGGCAGAATGCCGAGCCGCGCTGGCTGATCCCGATGCTGTGCCGCGTTGGCAAGATCACCAAGGCGGAGATCGGCGCGATCAAGATGCAGCCGGAGGAGACCTATGTGCAGATCGCCGCCCATGTCGCCGACAGCTTCATGAAGGCCGTCGGCCCCGAGCGCGAGCTGCAGAACGGCATCATGGTCGCCAGGCTCGACGGCACGCCGGATCTCGGTCGCGGCGGCGGCAAGCCGCCCGCTTCCAAGCCTTACAAGAAGTCTTTCGGCGACAAGCGCTTTGACGGGCCGAGGCCCGCAAAGTCGGGCTATCCGAAGAAGGAGGCGTCTGCGGACCAGTCTGCAGACCACCGGCCATGGACCAAGAAGGGCCCCAAAGGCGGGGCGGCCAAGACGGGCGGACCCAAGCCCGGCGGTGCGAAGAAGGCGAAAGCGAAGCGCCGCGACGGCTGAGCTCGGGGCCGACGTGAAGCGATCTTGCGCGTCTGGACCAATCGCCGGGACGCCCGCGCATTGAATGCTTCTGGAGCGCGCTGCATATAGGGGCGCAGGCAATGTGCAGCCATGGAGCGAAAAAATGAGCCCTCGCCGTCTCGGACGAACCGACATTGAAATCGAGCCGCTGGTGTTCGGCACCAATGTGATCGGCTGGACGGCGGATGAACAAACATCGTTCGCACTGCTCGATGCGTTCGTTGCCGAAGGGTTCACCGCAATCGACACCGCTGACGCCTATTCGCGCTGGGTGCCTGGCAACGACAGTGAGAGCGAGAAGATCATCGGGCGCTGGCTCAAGGCGCGCGGCAATCGCGACAAGGTGCATGTCTTCACCAAGGTCGGATCCGACATGGGCCAGGGCAAGCGCGATCTCTCCGCCAAATGGATCGAGCAGGCGGTCGAGGCGTCGCTGACGCGGCTCCAGACCGACTATATCGACCTCTACCAGAGCCACTGGCCCGACCCCACCGTATCTCAGGAAGAAACGCTGGGTGCCTATGATCGGCTGATCCAGGCCGGCAAGGTGCGGTTCATCGGGGCTTCGAACTATGACGAGACGCTGCTGTCGGAAGCGCTGGCTCTCTCCAAGGAAAAGGGCCTGCCGCGCTACGAGACGCTGCAGAACGAATACAATCTTTACACCCGCAACAAATTCGAGGGACCGGTTCAGGATCTCGTCCTGCGCGAGGGACTGAGCGTGATCACCTATTACGCGCTAGCCGCCGGGTTCCTGACCGGCAAATACCGTTCCAAGGCGGATCTCGACAAGAGCCCTCGCGGCAAGAGCGTCGAGCGGTTCATGGACGACAAGGGAATGCGGGTGCTCGCCGCCCTCGATACCGTTTCCGAGCGCACCGGGGCGGCCCATTCCGAGATCGCGCTGGCGTGGCTCAACGCACAGCCCGGCGTTGCCGCACCCATCGCCTCGGCGACATCGCTGGAACAGATGCAGGGGCTGGTTCGCGGGGCGCGGCTCAAGCTCGCCCCGGAGGATCTGACGCTGCTCGACCAGGCGGGCGCATGATGGTTCGGACACGCTGGAATGCGTTGCCTCCCATCGGCGCGATCGGAGAATTCCATTCCGCTTATCCGTTAGAAAATTATTCCGCCATACCCAGGCTCTTCAGCCCCGGCGTCCTATATTCTGTCCAATGACCTTTCCTACAAGGGAGTAGCACCATGGGCCTTCGTATCAACGACACCGCACCTGATTTCACCGCCGAAACCACCCAGGGAACGATCAATTTCCACGAATGGCTGGGCGATAGCTGGGGCGTGTTCGTCTCGCACCCGAAAAACTTCACGCCCGTCTGCACCACCGAGCTCGGCACCATGGCGGGCCTCGCCGACGAATTCGCCAAGCGTGGCGCCAAGCTGATCGGCATTTCGGTCGACCCGGTCTCGGACCACGCGCGCTGGAAGGACGACATCAAGACCGCGACCGGCTTCAATGTCGAATATCCGCTGATCGGCGACAAGGATCTCAAGGTCGCGAAGCTCTACGACATGCTGCCCGCTGGCGCCGGCGAGTCCTCGGAAGGCCGCACGCCCGCCGACAACGCCACTGTCCGCTCCGTCTACGTCATCGGGCCGGACAAGAAGATCAAGCTCGTGCTCACCTACCCGATGACGACCGGTCGCAACTTCGATGAAATCCTGCGCGCGATCGACTCGATCCAGCTCACCGCCAAGCATCAGGTCGCAACGCCGGCGAACTGGAAGCAGGGCGACGACGTGATCATCACCGCGGCGGTGTCCAACGAAGACGCCACCAAGCGCTTTGGCTCCTACGAGACGATCCTGCCCTATCTGCGCAAGACCAAGCAGCCGCAGGCCTGAAACGGCGATCACGGCGCGGCGGCAAGACGCTGCGCCGGACGCGTCGATCGTCGGTGACGATCCGCCCTTAACGTTTCCGAGACGGACTTTCTGCTATCCAGCTTCCTGAACCCGTCAGGAGATGGTTGTGGACACAGGTGGCAAGGCGCCGATACTGACCTCGGTAGCGGAAGTAGAAGGCGGCACGTTGACGATCCAGCGCGCCTTGAACGCGGTACGCACTCATCTGGGCATGGATGTCGCCTATCTTTCGGAATTTGTCGGAAACGACTCCATTTTCAGGGTCGTCGACGCGCCGGGGCTCGAGACACTCGTCAAGCCCGGCGACGCGCGCTCGCTTGATGACGTCTATTGCCGCCACATCGTCGAAGGCCGCCTGCCCGAACTCATTCCCGACACCGCGAACGAACCGCTCGCCCAGTCACTGCCCATAACAAAGGCGGTGCCGATCGGTTCGCACGTAAGCATCCCGATACGGATGTCCGACGGCTCGCTATACGGCATGTTCTGCTGCCTGAGCGCCAGGCCGAACCCGTCGCTCAACGATCGCGACCTGCAGGTGATGCGGATGTTTGCCGATCTGGCGGCGCATCAGGTTTCCCGGGATCGAGACGCGGAATGGGATGCTCAGTCCAGACGCCGGCGCATACAGCAGGTCATCGTCGAGCAGGCCTTTACGCCCGTCTACCAGCCGATCTGCGATATCAGGCTCGGCGGACCGGTAGGGTTCGAGGCGCTTTGCCGGTTTGCCGGCGAACCTTACCGCTCGCCGGACAAGTGGTTTGCCGAGGCAGTCGAGGCCGGGCTCGGCATCGAGCTTGAACTGGCTGTGCTTCAAGCGGCGCTCGTGGGGCTGAAGGTCCTGCCCGCTTCGACGTATGTCTCGTTCAATGCCTCGCCGGAGACGATCGTCAGCGGCAAGCTCGTCGACGCGTTTGGCGATGCGCCGCGCGAGCGGATCGTGCTGGAGGTCACCGAACACGCACCCGTGGCCGACTACGAGCAGCTCGGCGCGGCGCTTCGGCCGTTGCGTGACTCTGGGGTGCGGCTCGCGGTCGACGACGCTGGCGCGGGATTCTCAAGCCTGCAGCACATCGTCCAGCTCAATCCCGACATCATCAAGCTCGACATGGCGCTGACCCGCAGCGTCGATGCCGATCCGGCCCGGCGGGCTCTCGCCTCGGCCCTCATCCATTTTGCCCATGAGATGGGCTCGACCATCGTTGCGGAAGGCATCGAGAGCGAGGCCGAACTCTCGACGCTCGGCATGCTGGGCATCACCAAGGGACAGGGCTTCCTGCTCGGCCGTCCGGTGCCGCTTCAGGATGCCAGGCTGATAGCCGAGAATTCGGGTCAGCACAGGCTTTCGGCCTGAGGGGTAGCCGATAACCTCGGGGACCGGGATTGCGGCAGGCCCGGCACTGGGGCATCATTCCAACCTCAGGCTGTACACATCGCCGAATCAGGGTGGAAAATTGTTCGTCATCTCGCGGATCGTCCCGCAGCTTCTTCGCGCCGTCGCACTCGCATTCATGTTCGCCCTCGCATCGGGCTGCACGACTCAGTCCGCGATGCAGTCGGTCGTCGCCCCGCTACCATCTGAAAAATATGCAGCGATCGTCATTGATGCCCACACTGGGCGCGTCCTGTACGACCGCAATTCGCGCGATCCGCGCTACCCGGCGTCCCTGACCAAGATGATGACGCTTTACATGCTGTTCGAAGCGATCGACGCAGGGCGTCTCGGCATGGATACCGCCATTCCCGTTTCTGCCTACGCCGCGAGCAAGCCGCCGTCGAAGATCGGCTTCAGAAAAGGCCAATCGATCGACGCCCAGACCGCGATCCTCGCCCTGTGCGTGCGTTCCGCCAACGACGTGGCGGCGGCCGTGGGCGAATATCTCGGCGGCTCGGAAGAACGTTTTGCCGCGATGATGACCGCCAAGGCGCGTGAACTCGGAATGGTCTCGACGACCTTCCGAAACGCGTCCGGCCTGCCGGACGAGGGCCAGCGGACCACGGCGCGAGACATGGCCGTGCTGTCGGTCGCGCTGCACAAACGCTTTCCCCATCACTACCACTATTTCAGCAACCGGCAGTTCTCCTATGCCGGGAAGGTCATACGCGGCCATAACGACCTGCTCGGCCGCGTTGCGGGCGTCGACGGCCTGAAGACCGGCTACATTCGCGCCTCGGGCTTCAATCTCGCCACCTCCGTCGGGCGCGGCGGTCGCAGGATCGTGGCCGTCGTGATGGGCGGCGAGAGCGCCAAGACCCGCAACCAGCACATGGAAGAGCTGATCGAGGCCTATCTTCCGCAAGCGAGCCTGGGGAGCTGACAGGTCCGCGCCGGGAGGCACCGCATGAGACGTTCGCAGATCAACGCCCTCATCGCCCACGCCGATGATTTCATCCGCTCGTTCGGCCATGTGCTCCCGCCTTTCGCCTATATCACGCCGCAACAGTTCAAGGCGCGGAAGGCGGACCTTGCCGGCATCATCGACGCCCGGCTCGGTTGGGACGTGACCGACTATGGCAAGGGCGACTTCTCCCGGACGGGCCTGTTCCTGTTCACGACGCGCAACGGCAACGCCGCGGACCTGAAGACCGGGCGCGGAATGCTCTACGCCGAAAAAATCATGATCTCGCGGCGCGACCAGATCGCGCCGATGCATCGCCACGACGTCAAGGCGGAGGACATCATCAACCGTGGCGGCGGCACGCTGGCGCTGAAGCTCTTCATGCCGGCGCCGGACGGCTCCATCGATGATCGCGCTCGGGTTCATGTGCCTTGCGACGGCGTAATGCGCGAACTCGAGGCCGGCGGTGTGCTGCGGCTTGTGCCGGGCGAAAGCGTCACGCTTCTGCCGGGCGTCTGGCACGCGTTCTGGGGTGAGGACAAGGACGTTCTCATTGGCGAGGTTTCGACCGTCAACGACGACGAGACCGACAATGTCTTCGCAGAACCTGTCAGCCGCTTCTCCGCCGTTGAAGAAGACGTCGAACCGACCCATCTCCTGGTTTCGGACTATTCGCGCTGGCTCGGCTGACAGGAGGAAGGCATGAGCGATATCGCGCATCTGGCGGCCACACTTTTCCGCAAGGCTGCCGGCGCACGCCGCATCATCGTGGCGGTGGCGGGCGCACCCGGTGCCGGCAAATCAGCTTTCGCCGAGGCGCTCCTGCCGCTGCTGCCCGAGGGGTCAGCCGCACTGGTCCCGATGGACGGTTTCCATTATGACAATGCCGTTCTTTCGGAGCGCGGCATGCTTGCCCGGAAAGGCGCTCCGGAGAGCTTCGATTTCGAGGGATTTCGGCATCTTCTTACGCGCTTGAAGCAGGCGGACTCGGACGTCGCAATACCGATCTTCGAGCGTAAGTCCGATTTTGCGCGGGCCGGAGGCCGGGTCGTGCCGGCCGACGCGCGGTTCATCGTCGTCGAAGGGAACTATCTGCTGTTCGACGAGAGCCCCTGGTACGGCCTGTCGCCGCTGATCGACCATTCGGTGTGGCTCGACGTGCCGATGGCCGAGCTCGAGCGGCGCCTGCTCCAGCGCTGGCTCGACCATGGGCTGTCCCTGGAGGACGCGCGGCACAGGACATTTTCCAACGACTTGCCGAACGCCCAGCGGATTCTGGCGCGGCTGCGCCAGCCGGATACCATCATCAAGAATGGATAAGGTATCCGGACCGGTCAGTTTCGGTAGTTCGAGCCTTCTTCATCCAGGATCGCCTTGAGTTCCTGGAGGTGGCGCGAGGCGTTGTCGACGGGGTACTCGTCCATCTGACGGGCCACCGTCTCGGCCACCTCGTCCGGCAGCCCCCGCAGCGGTTGGCCGGTCCAAAGCGCCTTGATGTAGGTCTCGCAGGCGCGCTCGAAATAATAGAGCCGGTCGAACGTATCGCCGACGGTGTCGCCAATCACCAGCACGCCGTGATTGCCCATCACCATGACCTTGGCCTTCGGATCGGACAAGAGAGCCGAGCAGCGCTCGCCCTCTTCCTCGAAGGCGAGACCGCCATAGTGCTCGTCTACCACAACGCGGTTGAAGAACATCGCCGAGTTCTGGTCGATCGCCGGCAGCCGTGAATCGGCCAAGGAGGCGAGAACCGTGGCGTGAACCGAGTGGACATGCATGACGCAGCGAGCATGCGGGCAATTGCGATGGATCGCGCCATGCAGGCCCCATGCGGTCGGATCGGGCGCATCCGGGCGATCCATGGTGGACGGATCGTCGGCGTCGACCAGCAGCAGGTCGCTCGCCTTGATGCGGGAGAAATGCCGCTGGTTGGGATTGATGAGAAGCTGCGTGCCCTGGTCATTGACCGCCAGCGAGAAGTGGTTGGCGACGGCCTCGTGCATGTTGAGCCGCGCTGTCCAGCGGAAGGCGGCCGCAAGGTCGGCCCTCTCCTCCTCATGCGGCATGTTCGAACGGCTTCGTTTGGAAAACTGGGTGACGCTCATCTGCGATGCCTCTGGCTGAATGGGGGTGTGTCGAGCATGGCCCGGTCAGGCGCTCGCCGCAACCGGCTTTGGTTGCGTCAGTCCGCCATGCTCGAGGATGTAGCTGACGACCTCGTCGAGGCCCTTGCCGCGCGACAGGTCGGTGAAGCCGAAAGCCCGGCCTTGCCGCATGCGGTTCGCGTCGCTTTGCATGACGTCGAGATTGACGTTCACATAGGGCGCGAGATCGGACTTGTTGATGACGAGGAAGTCTGACCGGGTGATGCCGGGGCCGCCCTTGCGCGGTATCTCCTCGCCCTGGCAGACCGAGATCACGTAAAGCGTCAGGTCTGCGAGGTCTGGAGAAAACGTGGCGGCGAGATTGTCGCCGCCAGACTCGATGAAGACGATGTCGAGGTCGGGAAATTTCTCCCGCATCGTCGCGATCGCCTGGAGGTTGATCGACGCGTCTTCGCGTATCGCGGTATGCGGGCAGCCTCCTGTCTCGACGCCCATGATGCGTTCTTCGGGCAGCGCCTGGAGGCGCGCCAGCATCATCGCGTCTTCCTTGGTGTAGATGTCGTTGGTGATGACGGCGATGGAAAAGTCGCTGCTCAGCGCCTTGCACAGCTTCTCGGTCAGCGTCGTCTTGCCGGAGCCGACTGGTCCGCCGATGCCGATGCGCAGTGGTCCGTTGGGAGATGTCATGATCTGAACAGCCTCGAATACAGGGTCTCGTGTTTCATGGCGGCGATTTCGGCCAGGATCGTGGCAGAGCCGAGATCGTCGAGCGTCGATGCGGCCGCCCGCGCCGCAGTCTCGATGATCGGACGTTCAAGACGAGCGAGGGTCGCAACAGCGTCGCCCTGACCGATCACTGAGAGCCTTATGGCCGCCTGTAGCTGGTTTGTCGCGAAGGCCTGCAGGAAGGCCGCCAGCGTGGTCTCAAGATCGATGCCGTGATAGCCTGCAAGGGCGCCTACCGCCACGCAATAGGGGCAGTCCTCGGGCAATTCGTCGCGAATGCCGCCACCCCAGCTTGCCGCGGCCTTGAGGAAGGCGTTTCCTTGCAAGGTGGATTCGCGGTGGCGCTGGAGACTGCCGGCCATCGCCTGCGCCAGTTCCGCCTCGTCGTGCGGCGTAGTACCCGACCCCGCCTTGCGCCAGCTCTCGGCCAGCACGACCGCATCGTTCCACGCCGAGCCGCAGATCAGCAGCGCGTCTATCCAGTCGGCCAGGCTGGCTGCGTCTTGCACCTGCCCATCATGAACGGCACGTTCCAACCCGTGGCTGTAGCTGAACGAGCCCACCGGGAAGGCCGGCGAAAGCCAGGCCATGAGACGGAGCAGGGCCGCCTCGCCAGCGTGTTCAGTGGTCGTGGTGAAGCTGGTCGTCATGATGGTGATGACCATGCGAGTAGCCTTGACCAGAATAGGCGCCGCGCACCGGCACGAACGGCGCGGTGATGTCGCGCACGGTCGCGCCCAGCCCTTCGAGCATCGCCTTGATGACGTGGTCGCGCAGTATCAGAATGCGGCCAGTCTCGATCTGCGCGGCGAGATGGCGGTTGCCGATGTGCCAGCAGAGTTCCGCGAGATGAAGCTGGTCGCGGGCCGTGATCTCGTAGACCTCTTCCGCCGCCGCCGCGATGCCGGCGCGACGGCCGTCATCGAGCACGAGCACGTCGCCATCTTCGAGCGCCACCGGTTCAGGCAGGTCGACCAGAACCTTCTCGCCGCCCGACAGCACGAGTACGCGCCGGCGCAGGTGCCGTTCGTCATGTGCCAGCGTTGCCATGTCGAACGGCTTCGGTCCGGCCTGAGCCTCGGAGGCACGCAGGAATGAGCCGGCGCGCGGAAAACTGGTGAAATCCTGCTGGATATTGAGCTTCAAGCGACCGCTTCCTCTCTTGCCCGCGCTCGCGCGAGTGCCGGCCGGCCCAGCACCCTGTCGAAATAGGCGTTGACGCGGTCCGAGTTGATCTCGAAGCGGGCGCCGCGTGCCCATTGGCCACAATGGCCAAGAATGACGTCTGCGGCAGTAAACCGGTCGCCCATGGCGAATTGATGGTCGCCCAGCCGCGCGTCCAGAGACCGGATCTCGCGCGTGAATTCAGCCGTTGTCCACGGACCGACATCGACGCGCTCCTCCTCCGAAAGCAGCATGCGGTGCTTGAGCTTGTTCCACAGCGGCGCCTCGAGCTCCGACTGGGCGAAGAATAGCCAGGCATTGAGGTGGGCGCGCTCGGCCAGCGTCTCGGCGCCCATGCGCTTTTCGGGATGCTTGTCGGCCAGATAGGCGCAGATGGCGGCGGAGTCGGTGACCACCACCTCGCCATCGACCAGCGCCGGGGCCTTGCCGGAAGGATTGTAGCGGCGCATCTCGTCCGTGTGCTGCTTGGTCTTGACGATCTGGTAGGGCTGGCCGAGCTCTTCCAGCATCCAGGTGACGCGGATGAGGCGGGAACCGGGTGATCCGATGGCCTGGTACATGTCTGTCTTTCCTCCCTTTGCGTGTTCGAGCCTAGAACTGCTCGATTCGCTCGGGATGGACAATCTCGATTCGACGCTCGACCAGGTAGGGCGCGCTCGCCTCTCGCCACGTCTCGAGGTGCGGCTGCTTGGAGTGGGCGGTCAGGTCTTCGCGGGTCTCCCATTTCTCGACGAAGATCACCTTTTCGGGATTGTCGAGGCTGGCGAAGAGTTCGTAGGAAATGCACCCTTTCTCCTTGCGGGTCTCCACGATGCACGCGGCAGCGGGAGCCCAAAGCGCCTCGAGCGCGCCAGGCTTGATGGTAAGGGTTGCAACGACGTAGATCATGAAGAGAGCGCCCCCCGGCTGGTTTCGATCGGCGGCAAGCTAGAACAGAAAATAGCGTTGCGCCATGGGCAGTACCGTAGCGGGTTCGCATGTCAGCAATTCGCCGTCGGCGCGGACCTCGTAAGTTTCGGGATCGACTTCGACATGGGGAGTCGCATCGTTGAGCACCATCGAGTGCTTGCCGATGCCGCCGCGGGTGTTTTCCACCGCAACCATGGCCTTTTCCACGCCGAGCCGGTTCTTCAGGTCGAAGTCCAGTGCCGCCTGACTGACGAAGGTGACGGACGTGTTGGTGATCGCCTTGCCGAAGGCGCCGAACATCGGCCGCATGTGCACGGGTTGTGGCGTCGGAATGGATGCGTTTGGATCGCCCATGGGAGCGGCCGCGATCATGCCGCCAATCAGCACCATATCGGGCTTGACGCCGAAGAATGCCGGGCTCCACAGGACGAGGTCGGCGCGCTTGCCCACCTCGATCGACCCGATCTGCTTGGAAATGCCGTGTGCGATGGCGGGATTGATGGTGTATTTCGCGATATATCGGCGAACGCGGAAGTTGTCGTTGTCGCCCGTCTCGTCGGGAAGGCTACCGCGCTGGCGCTTCATCTTGTCGGCGGTCTGCCAGGTGCGGATGATCACCTCGCCGATACGGCCCATCGCCTGACTGTCGGAAGAGATGATCGAGAACGCGCCGATGTCGTGCAGGATGTCCTCCGCCGCGATCGTTTCCTTGCGGATGCGGCTCTCGGCGAAGGCAATGTCCTCGGGGATCGACGGCGACAGATGGTGGCACACCATGAGCATGTCGAGATGCTCGGCGATTGTGTTGACCGTGTAGGGCCGCGTCGGATTGGTGGACGACGGAATGACGTTGGGAAGCCCGCAGACCTTGATGATGTCCGGTGCATGGCCGCCGCCCGCCCCCTCGGTGTGGAACGCGTGGATGGTGCGCCCCTTGAAGGCGGCGACGGTATCCTCGACGAAACCACTCTCGTTGAGCGTGTCCGTGTGGATCATCACCTGGACGTCGTAATTGTCGGCGACCGTCAGGCAATTGTCGATCGCCGCCGGTGTCGTGCCCCAGTCCTCGTGCAGCTTCAGCGCGCACGCGCCGCCGAGGATCATCTCCTCGAGCGCGGCCGGCCGGGAGGCGTTGCCCTTTGCCGAAAGGCCGATGTTCATCGGGAAAGCATCGAAGCTCTGGATCATGCGCCCGATATGCCACGGACCCGGGGTACAGGTGGTGGCGAGTGTGCCGTGAGCGGGACCGGTACCGCCGCCCAGCATGGTCGTCAGCCCCGCCATCAGCGCCTCGTCGATCTGTTGCGGGCAGATGAAATGTATATGGGCGTCGAAGCCGCCTGCGGTGAGGATCCTGCCTTCGCCGGCGATGACTTCGGTGCCCGGCCCGACGATGATGGTCACGCCCGGTTGCGTATCTGGATTGCCGGCCTTGCCGATACCGGCGATGCGGCCGTCCCTGAGGCCGATGTCGGCTTTGTAAATGCCGGTCGAATCGACCACCAGCGCGTTGGTGATGACCGTGTCGACGGCGCCCTCGGCGCGGCTCGCCTGGCTTTGGCCCATGCCGTCGCGGATGACCTTGCCGCCGCCGAACTTGACCTCCTCGCCATAGGTGGTGAAGTCCTTCTCGACCTCGATGAAGAGTTCGGTGTCGGCGAGGCGCACCTTGTCGCCCACCGTCGGACCGAACATCTGCGCATAGGAGGATCGCGGGATTCTGGCTGGCATCTGTCTTCCCCGTTCAAGAGTTCCGGTGCGCTTCAGGCACTCGCGACGTCGTAGCCTTGCGGTGCGCTTGCCCTTGCGTCGACGTAATGCTGCTGGTAGCTCGACCTCGCGCTGGCGCCGACGACCGCCTGAAATCCAGACGCAACAAACCTGCTTCTCGTGCGTTCGGGCCTTTGATGCGGCGCCTCGCGTCAGCATAGGAAATGGAGCTATAATCTTGATCACAGCAACGATCGATCGCATCAGCACCGGCTGGATCCACGCCGCCGCCGCAGCCGCTTTCCTCGTCGCGTCTGCGCCCAACGTGGCGTTGATGGCTCAGGGCCTCGAGGCAGACGGTGCAATCGATGCCATTGTCGGATCCGACGTCACCACGGGTGAGGAAGCCGTCACGGCCGACGAAGCGAGAATCGTGGCGGCGATCGAGCGGACCACGGAAAATGCCGCAGAGGTGCGAAAGCGTTTCGCACTCAACAGTCTCGAGATCGTCTTCCTGCCGGACCTCGACGAGAAAACCACCACGATCGACGAAAAGCTCGTCGAGTACGAGCCGCAGATCGAGGAACTTCGAACCGAAATCCAGGGTAGCGCTCTGTTCTACCATGCGGTCGATTCGCGCTCCGTTCTGCTCACAGACATCATCGCGATCGAGTTCGACGACGCGGACAACGCAACCATCTTCGTGGCCGGCCAAGACCCCGAGAACTGAACAGCGCGGCTCTCGCGTCTGCTGCACTAGAGCTTCCCCATGATCTGCTGGCGGAACCCGTAGACGGTGCGTGAGCCGCCGAGTGGCACCAGCGTGACATCGCGCTCCTGGCCCGGTTCGAAGCGCACGGCGGTTCCCGATGCGATATCGAGGCGCATGCCGCGTGCCTTGTCGCGGTCAAACGAAAGCGCGCCGTTGGTTTCATGGAAATGATAGTGGCTGCCGACCTGGATGGGCCGGTCACCGGTATTCGCGACCTTGATCGTCACGGTCGGCGCCCCGACATTGAGTTCGATATCGCCCTTGGCGGTGATTATTTCTCCCGGGATCATCGTCGCCACCTCTAGCCGGCAACGATGAGATAGATGCCCGACACGGCCGTTAGCCAACCGGCCAGCCGCATCGCCAACGTGCCGGCGTCACTCCTGAAAAGCCTGGCAAAGCCGATGCCCAGCCCCAGGCCCGCAGCGTGCAATGCCGCGGTGGCGATGGCGAAGCCGGCGGCGTAGCCGAGCGCGCCTGCCTCGCCAATCTCGCCGCCATGTGCATGGCCATGGAACACCGCGAAAAAGCCGACGATCGCCATTCCGATCCCGACTGGCACGGGCACCGCCAGCGCCACGAGCAGTCCGATTGCCACCACCGACGACAGGATGGTCGGCTCGACGAAAGGCAGCGGCAGCCCGAGCGCCGAAAGGACGAAGCCGAGCGCCATTACGCCGACGAAGGCCGCCGGCACCGCCCACAGCGCCCTGCCGCCAAGCATCGCGGCCCAAAGACCCACGGCCACCATCGCAAGGACGTGGTCAAGGCCGAAAAGCGGATGGCTGAAGCCGGCGGCGAAGGAGCCATGCTCGCCCGGATCGAGGTGAGCCAGCGCTGGTGTGGCACTTGCGGCGAGCGCCAGCAAGGCGAGATAGGTGGCTCTGGTCTTCATCGTGTCGGTTCCCTCTGTGCGATGGTCAGCGAATGGGCTCGTGGACGGTCACCAGCTTGGTGCCGTCCGGAAACGTCGCTTCGACCTGGACGTCATGGATCATCTCGGCGATCCCTTCCATCACCTGGTCGCGCGTCAGCACATGTGCGCCGGCTTCCATCAGATCGGCGACGGAGCGCCCGTCCCGCGCGCCCTCGACGACGAAGTCGGTGATCAGGGCGATGGCCTCCGGGTGGTTCAGCTTGACGCCTCGCTCAAGCCGCTTGCGGGCGACGATGGCCGCCATGGCGACGAGGAGCTTGTCTTTCTCGCGCGGCGTCAGGTTCATGCTCGATCCATCCCTAAAGTGACCATGTTTTAGGCAAGCCTGCCCGTCCGTTAAGCATCTCGACAAGCGGTATGAGCCGCGCGCGCAGGCCGTAGCTGTCTTCGGCGACGAGCCTCGCAAGAAGCTTGCCAGTTGTCCCGACGCTCCACGCCGATACGCCGCCGCTCTCGCCAATGATCGCACGGGCCGCCTCGAGATGCCGGCCGACGTCCTCGCCAATCAGAAGCAGGGTCGCCATTGCCGTTGCGCTGCCCGTCACCGCGGTGCGCGAGAGAAGGTCGGCGACGTCCGGTCCAATGCAGACATCCTCGGCATGAACCAGCCGGCCATTGCAGCGTACGCGCCACCGGTCGCGGAACATCGCGTGACCGACCGTCTCGCCCATCGCACGGCGTCCGAATACCGTCGCCTCCAGAAGCAAGAGCTGCGCATCTTCGGCCAGCTCGACATCGAGCCGGCGCGCAAAGGCGGAGCGGTCGTAGGCGATGGTCTCCTGCGGCAGCCAGGCAAGGCGCGCGCCCGCGCCCGCGACCAGTTCGCAGTTCGCCTCCGCACGGCCCGCCGACGAACGGTAGAGCTTTTCGCAGGCTTGCGTGGTGATCGCCACAGACGTGCCCTCGCCGGCCTCGATGCGCCATGCGATCCGGTCGCCCCCGGTGAGGCCGCCGGCGGTGTTGATCAGGATCGCCTCGAGCGGTTCTCCGGTCCGCGACGGCAGCCTTATCTTGGCCGCGCCTTCCTGGAAAAGCCGGTCGAGCCTGGTGGTTTCCCTGACACGCTTGGCAGTCAGCACGCCCCGCGCCTCCACCCGCTGCATGCGCGTCGCACCCGAAAGATCATCTGGCATGCAGTTCATCGGTTACTCCCCGACCCACCTTAGCAACCTGCGTGCCATGCCGCAGGCGGTATTTTCTGGCTCCTGGGTTGCGGCGGCGGCGAGGATATCTATCTCAAGCCGGTTCCATCCTCGCCGCCCTGCGCGGCCACACCCCCAAGAGGCAACCGATGACCGACCTGTCCAACTTTCCCATTGCTGCGCGTTGGCCGGCGAAGGAGCCGGAGAAGCTGCAACTGTATTCGTTCCCCACGCCAAACGGGGTCAAGGTGTCCATCGCGCTCGAAGAGAGCGGGCTTCCTTACGAGGCCCACGCCGTCAACATCATGAAAAACGAGACCTGGACCGACGACTTCCTGTCGCTCAACCCGAACGGCAAGATCCCGGCTATCCTCGACCCGGACGGCCCCGGCGGCAAGCCGCTGCCGCTCTTCGAGTCCGGTGCGATCCTCGTCTACCTCGCGGAAAAGACCGGCACGCTGATGCCGGCGGACCCCGCGCTCCGTTACGAGACGATCCAGTGGGTCTTCTTCCAGATGGGCGGCATCGGGCCGATGTTCGGCCAGCTCGGCTTCTTCTATAAATTCGGTGGCAAGGACTTCGAGGACAAGCGTCCGATGGAACGATACGCCAACGAATCGAAGCGACTGATGGGCGTGCTTGAAAAGCGGCTCAGCGACCGGCAGTGGATCATGGGCGACGACTATACGATCGCCGATATCGCCATATTCCCTTGGGTGCGCGCGCTGCGGGAGTTCTACGACGCCGATGCCGTGATCGGTTTCAAGGATTTCCCGAAGACGTTCGAATGGCTGGACCGCTGCCTTGCGCGTCCGGCAACCCAGAAGGGCCTGACGATCCCGCCACGGCCCTAAAGCATGTCTCCCGAAAGTGAGAACGGGTTCGGGATAAAGGCACGCTAGAAACAAGCGCTAGAGCGCGGGAAGCGAATCCGAAGGATCGCGACGCGCTCTAGCCGCCTTCAGCCGCGACCATGCGAACGCGCCGATGAACAAGGTCGTCATCAAGACGACAATCGTCGGCGCGGGCGCGCTGTCGATGAAGAAGGCGAGATACACGCCCATCACGGCGCTTGTGGCGGCAATAGCCACCGACAGCGCCAGCATCGCCTCGAACCGCCGCGTCAACAGGAATGCGATGGCGCCCGGTGCGATCAGCATCGCGATGGCGAGGATGATGCCGACCGCCTTCAGGGCCCCGACGATCGTCAGCGACAAAATCCCCAGCAGACCGTAATGCAGGAAGCGCACCGGAAGACCGATGGCGCGCGCATGCTGGGCGTCGAACGCCGCCAGCAGCAGGTCACGCCGCAGCAGGCCGACGAAACCGAGAGAAAGCAGTGCGATCAGTCCGGTTTCGGCGACATCGCGCCAGACCACGCCCAGCATGTCGCCGAACAGGATGTGGGTGAGGTGCAGTTCGCTCTCGATCATCGAGAACATGACGATGCCGAGACCGAACATGCCGGAAAAGACGACGCCCATCACGGTGTCCTCCTTCACGCGGCTGTTCTCCTTCAAATATCCGACCGCAAGAGCACACACCAGCCCGGCAGCGAAGGCGCCAACGGCGAGCGGCAGGCCAACGACGTAGGCCAGCACGATGCCAGGCAGCACGGCATGGCTTATCGCATCGCCCATCAACGACCAGCCCTTGAGGACCAGGAACGGCGACAGAAGCCCCATGGGCAGGGCGACGAGCAGCGCAATCGCCATCGCCTGCTGCATGAACGGAAGCTGGAACGGCAGCACGAGCAGTTCGATCATGCGGCATCCTCCAGCGCTGCCCGCGCCTGCCGGCGCGCCGCCAGCAATCCGTGCTTGGGCGCAAGGAAGAAGGCGGCGAGAAAGATCAGCGTCTGCAAAACGACGATGATGCCGCCGGTGGCGCCGTCGATGAAGAAGCTGGCATAGGCGCCGACGAAACTCGTCAGCGTGCCGATCGCGACGCTCAACAGGATCAGGCGTGGGAAGCGGTCGGTCAGGAGATAGGCGGTGGCGCCCGGCGTCACCACCATGGCAATGACCAGGAACGCGCCCACCGTCTGCAGCGCGGCAACCGTGGAAGCCGACAGCAGCGTGAAGAACAGCACCCGCAGCAGGTCCGGCCGCAGTCCCACCGAGCGCGCGTGGTTCTCGTCGAAGAAAACGACCATCAGGTCCTTCCATTTCAACGTCAAGATCGCCAGCGACACGCCGGCGATGATGGCGAGCTGCATCGTGTCGGCCGGCGTGATGGCAAGGATGTTGCCGAGAACGATGGTTTGGATGTTGACCGATGTCGGCGACAGCGACACCATGAACAGGCCGAGCCCGAAGAACGACGTGAAGATGAGGCCGATGACGGCGTCTTCCTTGAGTTTGGTCTGGCGGCTGATGAACAGCATCGCCGCCGCCGCGAGTCCGCCCGAAAAGAATGCGCCAACCGCGAAGGGAAGACCAAGCATGTAGGCGCCTGCCACGCCCGGGACGATCGCATGGGATAGCGCGTCGCCGATCAGCGACCAGCCCTTGAGCATCAAATAGGCCGAGAGGAACGCGCACACGGCGCCCACGAGCGCCGACACCCACATGGCGTTGACCATGTAACCATAGCCGAATGGCTCGAGCAGGAGTCCGATCATGACTCGTCGCGACCCTGCGGGCCGGCGCCAGCGACGCTGGATTGCGGTTGGTCGCCGTAGAGCACGAAGGGCCGCTCGTCGTCGCTGATGACGGTGAGCTGCCGCGCATCCTCGTCTGCGTGCAGGTCGGTGCCGCCAAGCACGAAATGCCGCAGCACGCCGCCGAACGTCTTTTCGAGGTTGGCGCGGGTGAATATCTCATGCGTCGGGCCGTAGGCCAGCACGGTGCGGTCGAGCAGGATGGCGCGGTCGCAGAATTCAGGCACCGAGCCGAGATTATGCGTGGAGACCAGCATGATCCGGCCCTCCGCGCGCAACCGGCCGAGCAGCGCGATGATCGCTTCTTCGGTGTTGACGTCGACGCCGGTGAACGGCTCGTCGAGCAGGATCACCTGGCCTTCCTGCGCCAGCGCGCGAGCCAGGAAGACGCGCTTCTTCTGGCCGCCGGAGAGTTCGCCGATCTGGCGCTTGCGAAAGTCGGACATGCCGACGCGTTCAATGGCTTCGTCGACCATGCGGCGATCGTTCGCCGTGGGGATACGCAGGAAGTTCATGTGGCCGTAGCGTCCCATCATCACCACGTCCTCGACGAGGATCGGGAAGTTCCAGTCGACCTCCTCCGCCTGCGGAACATAGGCAACGACGTTGCGCTTGAGCGCGCGCCCTGCCGGCTCTCCCATGATCGAGACCGAGCCTGCCGCGAGCGGCACGAAGCCCATGATCGCCTTGAACAGGGTCGACTTGCCGGAGCCGTTGACGCCGACGAGCGCGGTGATGGTGCCGCGCGGGATTGCGAAGCTGGCATTCTTGAGGGCCGTGTGGCCGTTGCGATAGCTGACGGTGACGCCATCGACGCGCAGGCCGTCAGCCTCCGCGCCCGTCTCCGATGCGATCGTCCTGCCGGGGTCGAGGTTCATTCAGACAACCCCGCGGCAATCGTCTCCGTCGTCACCCGCAACAGGTCGAGATAGGTCGGCACGGGCCCGTTCTCGTCCGACAGCGAGTCGACGTAAAGTACGCCGCCATATCGGGAGCCTGTCTCGCGCGCCACCTGCTCTGCCGGGTCCGACGAGACGGTGCTCTCACTGAAGATCGCGGGGATGTCATGCTCACGCATCGCGTCGATGACCTTGCGGATCTGCTGGGGCGTGCCCTGCGAATCCGCGTTGATCGGCCAGAGGTAGAGCTCCTCGAGCTCGAAATCCCGGGCGAGATAGGAGAATGCGCCCTCGCTCGTCACCAGCCACCGGCGCTCTTCGGGAATGGCTGCGAGGCGCTCGCGGATCGGCGCGATGGTGGCCTCGATCTCTTGAGCATAGGCGGCGGCATTGGCGGCATAGGTCTCCGCATTATCCGGATCGTGCTCCGACAGGGCGTCGCGGATGTTGTCGACATAGATAAGCACGTCCGAGGGAGACATCCAGGCATGCGGATTCGGTTTGCCGGAATAGGGCCCTTCGGAAATCCCCATCGGCTCGACGCCCTCGCTGACGACGACGCCCGGCACGTCGCGCAGATTCCTGAAGAAGCGTTCGAACCACAGTTCCAGATTGAGGCCGTTCCACAGCACCAGATCCGCGTCCTGTGCGCGCAGAATATCGCCTGGCGTCGGCTGGTACTCGTGGATCTCGGCATTCGGCCGGGTAATGGATTCCACGTCGGCGGCATCGCCGGCAACGTTTCTGGCAATGTCGGCGATGACGGTGAAGGTGGTGACGACCTTCAGCCGGTCCTCCTGCGCGGTGGCGGGCAGGATCGCGAAACAGAACAGGAGGGACGCGAGCAGCGGCCTGACGAACATACGGGGCTCCATGTGTGGAGGGGAGGCGGCAATCGTTGCATGACATCTAAAGCGCCCGCGGCGCGTTGTCAATGCAATTGCAAATCACTTGCAACTGAAGATTCCAAGAGAGGTCGGCTCGTCTGGCGACGCTTCCGTCTTTGCAAGCCATTCCCAACTGGCGCATAGTCCCGCCATGAACGAAACGCTGATTCCGAAACCGGATTATGAGGCGGCCCTGCGCGAAGCGGGCGTGCGCATCACGCGGCCAAGGCGCGTGATCCTCGGCATCCTGTCGGACGCCGGCGATCATCCTGACGCGATGGAAATCTTCCGGCGTGCGGTCGAAATCGACGCCAGCATTTCGCTGTCCACCGTCTACCGCACCATGAAGCTGCTCGAAGGCATCGGCGCCATCCACCGTCATGCATTCGAGGGCGGCCCGTCGCGGTTCGAACC
Source organism: Mesorhizobium sp. CAU 1741 (assembly GCF_039839275.1). Taxonomy (NCBI): domain Bacteria; kingdom Pseudomonadati; phylum Pseudomonadota; class Alphaproteobacteria; order Hyphomicrobiales; family Phyllobacteriaceae; genus Mesorhizobium; species Mesorhizobium sp. CAU 1741. The sequence goes on from NZ_JBDOQP010000002.1 coordinate 1,068,554, forward strand.
CGCCGCCGGCGACCACCACGACCACCTGATCGACATCGAGACAGGCGACGTCATCGAGTTCCAGTCCGACCGCATCGAGGAACTGCAACACGAGATCGCGCGGGAACTCGGCTACGAGATCGTCCACCACAGGCTGGAGCTCTACGGGCGCAGGAAACGCAAGCGCTGAAGGCGACCGGACACGCTCGCTTAACGTGTGACCTTCATATTGCCGAAATCCTGGTGTCGCAGAGAGAAGTGGTGACGTCGACGAACGGGCCCTGCCGGACGGCGTGCGCGGGCCGGGTGGGTGTGTGAGAGAATGCTGACGCGAAAAGGCAAATACGGGCTCAAGGCGCTCGTGCATCTGTCACGGCTGCCCGGTGGCCAGATGGCCTTCGTCGGCGACATCGCCGCTGCCAATCGCATTCCCAAGAAGTTCCTCGACGCCATCCTCGGCGAATTGCGCAATGCCGGCTTCGTGCAGAGCCGCAAGGGCAAGGATGGCGGCTACCGCCTCGCCAAGCCTGCCACGGAGATCAAGATCGGCCACGTCGTGCGTGTCCTTGACGGGCCGCTGGCACCGATCTCCTGTGCCAGCCGATCCCGCTACGAGCGCTGCGAGGATTGCGATGAAGAGACCTGCCATGTCAGGCACATGATGCTCGACGTCCGGCAGGCGATCGCCGAGGTTCTCGACAATCGCAGCCTCGCCCAAATGCGGGACGCGGCGAATGACGACAGTGCACTGGAACTGCAGGTCAGGGCCTGAGGCATATCGTCCTCAGGCGAGGGCACCGAAAACGACTGCGGCCATGAACCCGACCGCGAGCAGGAAGATGATGTAGGTGAGCGCGCCGGCGCGGCGCGATCGCCTGCCCGAGCCGTGATCCGTGGATGCCGCGCGACCGGAACGTGTCATGTGAGCGTACGCCATTTCCGCCTCCGTTGAGCCACAGTCTATAAAATTGGTAGACTTTGTCGATTGCAAAAATTCGGCAAGACCGCGCAATCCTTTCCTCCTGTTGGGCCTGGCGTGGATTCCAATTCCAGACCGCGCCACCCGCCAATCCCACCACCGATTAACGGTTCAGTGGCGTTTGGGCGCTATGCTGCGCCGCAAAGTCCGGAAAACGGATACGCCACGACAGGGAGTCGGGACATGGCAGAGACTGCATCACGGGTCGACTGGGTCGACACGGCCAAAGGCATTTGCATCATCTTCGTCGTGATGATGCATTCGACACTGGGCGTCGGAAACGCCATGGGCGGCGAAGGCTTCATGCACACGGTCGTGGATTTCGCGCGCCCGTTCCGCATGCCGGACTTCTTCCTCATATCCGGTCTTTTCCTCGGCCTCGTCATCAACCGCCCCTGGCTGCGCTATCTCGATCGCAAGGTCGTGCATTTCGTCTATTTCTACATCCTGTGGCTGACGATCCAGTTCGTCTTCAAGGCGCCCGGAATGGCGATGGAGAACGGCATCGGCGCCGCGGCGTTCGAATATCTCTACGCCTTCGTGCAGCCATTCGGCACGCTGTGGTTCATCTACATCCTGCCGATCTTCTTCGTGGTCACACGGCTGGTGAAGGGCTTGCCGGTCTGGTTCGTACTCGGCTGGGCCGCGGTCCTCGAGATCCTGCCGGTGAGCACCGGCATCCTCGTCTTCGACGAATTCTGCGCCCGCTACGTCTATTTCTTCGCCGGATACGCCTTTGCGACCCACATCTTCGATCTGGCTGCCTGGGCCCAGGCAAACAAGGCGAAGGCGGTGGGCCTGCTCGGCCTGTGGGCCGTCGTCAACGCCGTGATGGTGTTCACGCCGGCACCGGCCCTCATGGAACCCATCCTTCATGCTGACGAAGTCGCCGCGAACAGCCAGGGCCTCGCCGCGCTGCCCATCCTGTCACTGATCATGGGTGCTGCGGGCGCCATCGCGATCGTCACCGTCTCCGCGCTCCTCACCAGCCTGTCATGGATGCGCTGGCTGAGCTGGCTCGGGGCGCATTCGATCGTCGTCTATCTGGCGTTCTTCCTGCCGATGGCAGTAGCGCGCGTCGTGCTCATCCGTCTCGGCATCATCACCGATATCGGTGTGGTCGCGTTCCTCGTCACGGCGAGCGCGGTCGCCGGGCCGGTCATCCTGTATGGCCTGGTGCAGTACACCGGTTATGGCCGGTTTCTGTTCGAACGGCCCGACTGGGCCTATCTCGACCGCGCCGGCACGGCCGCAGATGGCCGGCAGCCCCACCTCTTAACCTGAAACTCGCATTCGAAATTGGGCCCGGAGAGAGATCTCCGGGCCTCGTTCGTTCATGAGTGGGCGAAAATGTCCTGCTCGTCCCAACCCATCAGATCGAGCCTTGCGCGCGTCGGCAGGAAGCGGAAGCAGGCCTCCGCCTCCTTCATGCGGCCGTCCCGCTCGAGACGGAGCAGCAGCTTGTCGCGGAGCTCGTGCAGATAGAGCACGTCGGACGCCGCATATTCGAGCTGTTCGGGAGACAATGTCTCGGCGGCCCAGTCCGACGATTGCTGCTGCTTCGACAGGCTGACGCCGATCAGTTCGTTGCAGAGGTCCTTGAGGCCGTGGCGGTCGGTATAGGTCCGCACCAGGCGCGAGGCGATCTTGGTACAGAACACCGGTTCCGGCATCACGCCAAAGGCATGGTACAGCACGGCGAGATCGAAGCGGCCGAAATGGAACAGCTTGGTTATCTTGCGGTTGCGCAGCAGCGCGACGAGATTCGGCGCGCGCTTCTGACCGCGCGCGATCTGGACCACGTCGGCGCTTCCGTCCCCCGGCGAAAGCTGCACCACGCACAGCCGGTCACGATGCGGATTGAGCCCGAGCGTTTCGGTGTCGATCGCCACCGCGTCGACGTCGTAGTTCGCCAGGTCCGGCAGGTCGCCGGTATGGAATCGGATCGTCATGAGATGTCCTTCCCCGTTCAGGCTGTCAGGGCCGCGAGGATGCGTGCCCAGCTTCGCTGCCCCTTGTGGAACGAGGTCAGGTCGTACTTCTCGTTGGGCGAATGGATGCGGTCGTCGTCAAGGCCGAAACCGACCAGCAGCGATTCCATTCCGAGCCGGCGCTTGAAGTCGCCGACGATCGGGATCGAGCCCCCCATCGCGAGCACAAGCGCCTTGTTCGGCCATTCGTCCGACAGCGCTGAGGCCGCCTTTGTGACGATCGGCGAGTCGTAGGCAAGCTGCAGGGCCGGCGACCCGCCATGCTTCTCGAACGTCGCCGAGCAATCGGCCGGAAGACGCTCTTCCACGAATGCGCGGAAAGCCGCACGGACAGCCTCGGGATCCTGGTTTCCGACGAGGCGGAACGACACTTTTGCCGAGGCCTGCGAGGCAATGACGGTCTTGAAGCCATCGCCTTCGTAGCCGCCGGAAATGCCGTTGAATTCGGCGGTCGGCCGGGCCCAGACCATCTCGGGAACCGAACGGCCCTTTTCACCCGACGGGACGGACAGGCCAATTTCTCCGAGGAAATAGTCGGGCGTCATGCCGAGCGCGTCCCAGGAAGCCTTGATCTGGCTCGGGGTCTCTTCGACTCCGTCGTAGAAGCCGGGGATCGTGATGCGTCCGTCCGCGTCATGGATGTCGGCCAGGACCTTTGCGAGAATGCGGATCGGGTTGGCCGCCGCGCCACCATAGACACCCGAATGCAGGTCGCGGTCTGCGGCGTGGATCGTCACCTCCTCGCCCACGAGGCCGCGAAGCCCGACCGTGATGCACGGCGTGTCGCGGTTCCACATGCCGGTATCGCAGACCATCGCGAAATCGGCCTTCAGCTCTTCCGAGTTGGCATCCAGGAACGGCTTGACCGAGGGAGATCCAGACTCCTCCTCGCCCTCGAACAGCAGCGTGATCTTGCACGGCAGGCTGCCATGGACCTGTTTCCACGCCCGGCACGCCTCGACGAACAGCATCAACTGTCCCTTGTCGTCCGATGCGCCACGACCGGTTATCACCTTGCGACCGGGCTCCAGTTCCTTGACCGTCGGGTCGAACGGATCGGCGTCCCAAAGTTCGAGCGGATCGACCGGCTGCACGTCGTAATGGCCATAGAACAGCACGTGCGGCGAGCCAGCCGGCCCGTCGTGATGGGCGACGACCATCGGATGGCCGATGGTGTCGCGGGCGCTGGCGTCAAAGCCGATCGCCGTCAGATCTTCGACCAGCCAATCGGCGGCTCGGCGGCAATCCTTGGCGAAGGCGGGGTCGGTGGAGATCGATGGAATGCGGATCAGGGAAAACAGGCGTTCGAGGCTGGCATCGAAATTGGCATCGATGCGGTCGAGTACTGGTGCGAGTGCGGACATGGGGCGGCCTTTCGATTCTGTGGCCGCGAACCTATAGCCGCACCGCACGAACGAAAAGCCCCGGAGCTTGGGCCAGCGTGAATTGAGCCGGGCCGACGATGAGACGGCGCTTGTGCGGCAATGACGAAACACGGAAACGGACAAAAAAGTGCCGCCGTGGTGGAGGGGGGACCACGGCGGCTTTACTTCAAACGATGCGGGAGCCCGGAGAGGGGGATGAGGCTCCCGCAATGTCCGGTTCAGGCGGGGGACGGGCCTATTTCCGGACTCGGCGAAAATTGCCGATGACTGCTATTTGTGTCTTTGAAAATGGCGATTCAAGGGCGTCAACATTACACTTCCGTAACATGCCCGTGATGCCGTTCCGATGGCAGCAGCGCATCTCGCAGATGCTCTTTGGCATGGACAGGACGCGCGCCTCGCGCTACCGCTTTGCGCCATGAAAAAGGGTGATCACCTCTTCCTCGTCGATGGCTCCGGCTACATCTTTCGAGCCTATCACGCGCTGCCGCCGCTGACGCGCAAATCGGACGGTTTGCCGGTCGGTGCGGTGTCGGGCTTCTGCAACATGCTGTGGAAGCTGATGCAGAACGCGCGCGATACCGATGTCGGTGTCACCCCGACCCATTTCGCGGTCATCTTCGATTATTCCTCGCATACGTTTCGCAACGACCTCTATCCGGAATACAAGGCCAACCGGTCTGCGCCGCCGGAAGATCTGGTGCCGCAGTTCGGCCTGATCCGGCACGCAACGCGCGCCTTCGACCTGCCCTGCCTGGAGATGGAGGGCTTCGAGGCCGACGATCTGATCGCCACCTATGCGCGGCTCGCCTGCGAGGCGGGCGGCGACACGACCATCATATCCTCCGACAAGGACCTGATGCAGCTCGTCGGCCCGACAGTGACGATGTACGACCCGATGAAGGACAAGGAGATCAAGGTCCCCGAGGTCATCGAGAAATGGGGCGTACCGCCGGAAAAGATGATCGACCTGCAGGCGCTGATGGGCGATTCCGTCGACAACGTTCCCGGCGTGCCGGGAATTGGCCAGAAGACGGCGGCTCAGCTTCTGGAGGAATTCGGCGATCTCGACACGCTTTTGGCGCGCGCCTCCGAAATCAAGCAGAACAAGCGCCGCGAGACCTTGATCGAGCACCGCGAAAAGGCGCTGATGTCGCGCGAGCTGGTGCGGCTGAAGGACGACGTGCCGAATGTCGAGCCGCTGGATTCGCTGGTACTGCAGCCGCCGAACGGACCCAAGCTGATCTCGTTCCTGAAGACGATGGAGTTCACCACGCTGACGCGACGCGTGGCGGAAGCCAGCGGCACGGAAGCAGCCGAGATCGAGCCGGCGCATGTCGACGTCGAGCTCGGCAAGGATGCCCGTGGACCCGATCTCGATGCCTCGTCACCGGCGGATGCCGGAGCAGGTGATAGCGGCGACGTCGCGCCAACGCTGGAAGCCCGGGAAGCAGGCGATACGCCAGCAGCGCTCGCCGCCGCCCGCGCAGCAGAAGCCGGCGCGGCAAAATTCGACACCACCGCCTACGCCTGCATCCGCGATATCGAGACGTTGCGGCAATGGATTGCCGAAGCCCGCGAGGCAGGCGTGGTCGCCTTCGATACGGAAACCACCTCGCTCGATCCGATGCAGGCGGAACTGTGCGGCTTTTCACTCGGCGTGGCCCCCGGGCGTGCCGCCTATGTGCCGCTGATCCACAAGTCGGGCTCCGGCGACCTGCTTGGCGGCGGCGCCGTGGAGAACCAGATCCCGGTGCGCGAAGCGCTCGCCGAACTCAAACCGCTGATGGAGGACCGCTCGGTCCTCAAGGTGGCACAGAACCTCAAATACGACCTCGTCATCATGCAACGGCATGGCATCGACGTGGCGCCGTTCGACGATACGATGCTGATTTCGTACGTGCTCGATGCCGGCGTGTTCGGCGGCCACGGCATGGATGCGCTGTCGGAACGCTGGCTCGGCCATACGCCGATCCCCTTCAAGGAAGTCTGCGGCTCGGGCAAGAACCTCATCACCTTCGATCTCGTCGAACTCGACAAGGCGACCGCCTATGCCGCGGAAGACGCGGACGTGACGCTGCGGCTGTGGCGAGTGCTGAAGCCCCGCCTCGTCGAGAAGGGCCTTGTCTCCGTCTATGAGCGGCTCGAGCGGCCGCTGGTGCCGGTTCTGGCCCGAATGGAGCAGCGCGGAATCTCTGTCGACCGACAAATCCTTAGCCGGCTCTCTGGCGAACTCGCGCAGGGCGCCGCCGGGCTGGAGGAAGAGATTTTCCAGCTCGCGGGCGAGCGCTTCACGATCGGCTCTCCGAAGCAACTCGGCGACATTCTTTTTGGCCGCATGGGCCTGCCGGGCGGCAACAAGACCAAGACCGGGCAGTGGTCCACCTCGGCCCAGGTGCTCGAGGACCTCGCGGCCGAAGGTCACGAACTGCCGCGCAAGATCGTCGACTGGCGTCAGCTCACCAAGCTCAAATCCACCTATACCGACGCGCTGCCGGGCTTCATCCATCCCGAGACCAAGCGGGTGCATACGTCCTACGCCCTGGCCGCGACGACGACGGGGCGGCTTTCATCCTCGGACCCGAACCTGCAGAACATCCCGATCCGCACCAGCGAAGGCCGCAAGATCCGGACCGCGTTCATCGCCGAGCCGGGCAATGTGCTGATTTCGGCGGACTACAGCCAGATCGAGCTTCGCGTGCTGGCGCATGTCGCCGACATCCCGCAATTGCGGCAGGCGTTCGCCGACGGCATCGACATCCATGCGATGACGGCATCGGAGATGTTCGGCGTGCCGGTCGACGGCATGCCGGGCGAGGTGCGGCGACGCGCCAAGGCGATCAATTTCGGCATCATCTACGGTATCTCTGCCTTCGGGCTGGCAAACCAGCTCTCGATCCCGCGTGACGAGGCAGGCGCCTATATCCGCAGATATTTCGAGCGCTTTCCGGGCATCCGCGACTACATGGATGCGACCAAGGCGGCGGCGCGCGAAAACGGCTATGTGGAGACGATCTTCGGGCGCCGGGCTCACTACGCGGAAATCCGCTCGCCCAACCCGTCGATCCGCGCCTTCAACGAGCGCGCGGCGATCAATGCGCCGATCCAAGGTTCGGCCGCCGACATCATCCGCCGCGCGATGGTGCGGATGGAGCCCGCACTTGAAGCGGCTGGTTTGGCACACACGCGCATGCTCCTGCAGGTGCACGACGAACTCATCTTCGAAGCGCCGGAAACGGAGGCCGAGGCAGCGATACCGGTCATTCGCGACGTGATGGAAAACGCGGCGATGCCGGCGCTTGCCATGAAGGTGCCGCTGCATGTCGACGCCCGAGCTGCCCGCAACTGGGACGAGGCACACTGACATGGACCCGGCACTGGCGGTCGCGACCGGACCGCTGCTGTCGTTCACGCTCGCTTCGATCATCATCGAACTGACGCCCGGCCCCAACATGACCTATCTCGCGCTGGTCTCCGCTGCAGAAGGCCGGCGCTCCGGCTTCGCCACCGTGGCGGGCATCGCGCTAGGCCTTGCCGGTGTCGGCCTTGCCGCAGCGCTCGGCGTCGCCGAGCTGATCTCGGCGTCACCGGTCGCCTACGAGTTGCTCCGCTGGAGCGGCATTCTGTTCCTGCTTTATCTGGCGTGGGACGGGTGGCGGGAGGCAGGCGTGGACGAGGTGGCCGCCTCGCAGGGCGCCGCCCGATATTTCCGGCGCGGGCTGGTGACCAACCTTCTCAACCCCAAGGCGGCCGTCTTCTACGTGGCCGTGCTGCCGAATTTCATCGATCCTGCCGGGCCGGTTCTGGCGCAGACCATCACTCTCACGGCGATTTATGTCGGCGTGGCAACGCTGATCCATGCGGGGATCGTGCTGCTTGCGGGGGCAGCCACGCCGTTTCTCACCGACGAGCGGCGGGAAAGAACGGCGCGCCGCACGCTCTCGGCTTTGCTGGCGCTCGTCGCGTTGTGGTTCGCATGGTCAACCGCGCGATGATAGGAGCGCGCCGTGGATGACGGTGGGGCGCCGCGCTACACCAGCCGACCGACCGACGCGTCGGCCGCGTTGCGGATCGCCGCGATGTTGGTCGCATAGGCTTCGGTCGTGCCGCCCTTGAAGACGGCGGAGCCGGCCACCAGTACATTGGCGCCCGCCGCAACCACCTTTGGCGCGGTCTCGGCGGTCACGCCGCCGTCGATCTCGATGTCGATCGGCCGGTCACCGATAAGCGCCTTCACGCGCCGGACCTTCTCCACCACCGACGGGATGAAGGCCTGGCCGCCGAAGCCCGGGTTTACCGTCATCAGCAGCACGAGGTCGAGCCGGTCGAGCACGTATTCGATGACGCTTTCCGGTGTCGACGGATTGAGCGAGACGCCGGCCTTCTTGCCGAGTGCCTTGATCGCCTGCAGCGAGCGGTCGAGATGCGGGCCGGCCTCGGCATGGACGGTGATGATGTCGCAGCCGGCATCGGCGAACGCCGCGAGATAGGCGTCGGTGGGCGCGATCATCAAATGGCAGTCGAACACCTTGTCGGTGCGGTTGCGGATAGACTTGATCACCTGCGGCCCGAAGGTGATGTTGGGAACAAAATGACCGTCCATCACGTCGAGATGGATCCAGTCGGCGCCGGCTGAAACGACCGCCTCGACCTCATCGCCAAGCCGCGAGAAGTCAGCCGAAAGCACCGACGGCGCGATGATGGTTGCGGTCATGTCTGGCGGCTCCATTGATCTCGCCGCCCGCCTACCCCGTCGCGCACCGGATGTCGAGTGCCGCGACGTCGCGGCTAGGCTATCCCCATCATCCTGCGCAGCGCGGCGCGATCGGTTCCGGTATCGGCGAAATCGTCGAAGGCCTTTTCGGTCACGGTGATGATGTGGCTTTCGATGAACGGCGCGCCCTCCGCGGCGCCCTGCTCGGGATGCTTGAGGCAGCACTCCCATTCCAGCACCGCCCAGCGGTCGTAGCCATATTGCGCCAGCTTCGAGAAGATGCCCGAGAAGTCGACCTGCCCGTCGCCAAGCGAGCGGAAGCGGCCGGCGCGTTCCGTCCAGCCGGCATAGCCTGAATAGACGCCCTGGCGCCCCGTCGGGTTGAACTCGGCATCCTTGACGTGGAAGGCCGAAATCCGCTCGTGATAGATGTCGATAAAGGCGAGATAGTCGAGCTGCTGCAGCAGGAAATGCGACGGGTCGTAGTTGATCGTGCAGCGTTTGTGGCCACCGACAGCGTCGAGGAACATCTCGAAGGTGGCGCCGTCGAAGACGTCTTCGCCGGGATGGATTTCGTAGCCGAGATCGACGCCGGCATCTTCGTAGGCATCGAGAATGGGCGTCCAGCGCCTGCCAAGTTCGGCGAAGGCTTCCTCGATCAGGCCAGCGGGGCGCTGCGGCCAGGGATACAGATAGGGAAAGGCGAGCGCGCCGGTGAAGCTGACGGAGGCGGCGAGGCCCATATGCTGCGAGGCCTTGGCGACCTTCTTCATTTGGTCGACTGCCCATTCCTGCCTGGCCTTCGGATTGCCGCGCACCGCTTGCGGCGCGAAACCATCGAACTGGGCGTCATAGGCCGGGTGGACCGCGACGAGCTGGCCCTGGAGATGGGAGGACAATTCCGTCACCTCCACGCCGGCGTCGGCACAGATGCCCTTGACCTCGTCGCAATAGTCCTTCGAGGCCGCCGCCTTGTCGAGATCGAACAGCCGTGCATCGATGGTGGGTATCTGCACGCCCTTGTAGCCGTGGCCGGCTGCCCAGGCTGCAATCGAGGGCAGCGAATTGAACGGCGCCTCGTCGGCCGCGAACTGCGCGAGGAAGATACCCGGACCCTTCATCGTTGCTGGCATGTCGTCTCTACTCCGCCTTAATTAGCCGGCTTTTATAGCCGTTCATAGGAAAACCAGTCGAAATCTGCATAGGCACCGCTGCCCGAGGTGTCGAACGCCGCCATGCCCACAAAGGCACCGGTGAACGAACCGTGCTCGCCCCGCCCGCCTTCGTCCGAAATGACGCTGGCGTCAAGCGCGGGGCCTGCCTGCCGCCATTGTCCTTCGCTGCGATAGCTGAACACCAGATGCGCGCCGCGCACTTCCGCTGCCAGTTCCACCGGCTCTTCAGATGGCAGCGGGATCGGCGCGGACAGCGGAAAGCTCAATCTGCCGTCTGGCCAGTCGCCGGGGCAACTCATGACCGTCAGAACGCGGCCCAGCGCGGCGTCATGCGTTACGGCCAGGAAATGGAACTTGTGACGGTTGTAATAATGGACGAGGCCCGCCGCCTGCTGGAAACCGGTCGGCGTGAAATCGAGCATCGTTTCGGCGCGGAAGTCGAATACGTCCTGGCGGCGCGCGACGAGTGCCTGCTCGAACCAGCTCCCGATGGATTCGCGGCCGAACAGGCGCAGCCAGCCGGGACGGTCCGAGAGCGAGAAGATCCGTTGCCAGTCGGGCGTGCGCAGCCACTGGAAATCGAGCGGCAGCCTGCCCGCCTCGAAATCATAACGCTCGGCCGCGGCTGGCGCGACAAACACTGCATCGAGGTCGGGAGCAGGAACGTCGACCGCGGGCACCTGCCCGCCCTGCTCCAGATAGAGCCAGCCATCTTCCTTCCACACGCATTTCTGTATCGCCGTCTCGCGGCCCAGCGGCGACCGGCGCAGACCGGGCAGCGGCCGCGAGCACAGATGGGTGTGGTAGAACTCCCCCTTCGGCGTGACGACGATCTGTCCATGTCCCGCACGCTGCAATGGCGCGTCTGGCGCGTCCTTGGAGCTGATAAGGTGGACAAGCGGATGGATTTCGTACGGCCCGTCTATCGCACGCGAGCGCGCCATGGTGACCGCGTGGTCGTAGCCGGTGCCGCCTTCGGCGGTGGTCAGATAGTACCAGCCGTCGCGCTTGAAGAGATGGGGGCCTTCGACCAGCCCGTGCGCGCTGCCTGCAAAGACGTTGCGTGCCGCGCCGGCCAGCGCTCGCGTCTTCGGGTCCCATTCCTGAAGCAGTATGCCGGCAAAGGAAGGATGCTTCGGCTGGCCTCCGACACCGGAGGAGACGTGGTTCCAGACCATGTTGAGGAACCACTTGCGGCCATCATCGTCGTGAAACAGCGACGGATCGAAGCCCGACGAATTGACGTAGACCGGATCCGACCAGGGTCCCTCGATCGTTGGCGCGGTGACGATGTAGTTGTGCGTGTCCTTGAACGCACCGTCGAGCCGCTTGACGTCGGTATAGACCAGCCAGAACTGACCATCGGCATGGGACAGGCACGGCGCCCAGACGCCACCCGAGTCCGGGTTGCCGCGCATGTCGAGCTGGCTGGCGCGGTCAAGCGGCCGTCCCACCAGCCGCCAGTTCACGAGATCGGTGGAGTGATGGATCTGTACCCCGGGAAACCATTCGAAGGTGGAGGTGGCGATGTAGTAGTCGCTGCCGACCCTGCAGATCGACGGATCGGGATTGAAGCCGGGCAGGATCGGGTTGCGGATCGCCATCCTACTTCCTCTGCGCCCCCTTGCGTTCAGCCGAGGCGGCCCACAGGTTGATGTCAGCCTCTCGGGCGTGGACATCGATCTGTGCCAGTTCGTCAGCGGAGAATTCGAGGTTCTTCAGCGCGCCGACACAATCCTCCACCTGACCCGGCCGGCTGGCACCGATGAGCGCGGTGGTGACCCGTCCGCCACGCAGAACCCAGGCCAGCGCCATCTGCGCCAGTGTCTGGCCGCGCTTCTTCGCGATGTCGTTGAGCGCGCTGATGTTGGCGAGGTTGCGCTCATTGAGGAAATCCGGCTTCAGCGACTTGCCCTGTGCGGCGCGTGCGTCGTCGGGGATGCCGTCGAGATATTTGTCGGTAAGCATGCCCTGGGCAAGCGGCGAGAAGACGATGGAACCGATGCCGAGATCGTCGAGCGTATCGAGAAGTCCGTCTTCTTCCACCCAGCGGTTGATCATCGAATAGGATGGCTGATGGATCAGGCACGGCGTGCCGAGTTGCTTGAGGATGGTGGCGGCCTCGCGCGTCCGCTTCGAATTGTAGGACGAGATGCCGGCATAGAGCGCCTTGCCCGACCGCACCGCATGATCCAGCGCCGCCATCGTCTCTTCGAGCGGGGTGTCGGGATCGAAACGATGCGAATAGAAGATGTCGACATAGTCGAGCCCCATCCGCTTGAGGCTCTGGTCCAGCGACGAGAGCAGATATTTCCGGCTGCCCCATTCGCCGTAGGGGCCCGGCCACATGTTGTAGCCGGCCTTGGTAGAGATGACGAGTTCGTCGCGGTAGCCCGCGAGGTCGGTACGCAGTATCTCTCCGAAGGCTTCCTCGGCGGACCCCGCCGGCGGTCCGTAATTGTTGGCCAGGTCGAAATGCGTGATGCCGAGGTCGAATGCGGTGCGGCAGATGGCGCGCTTGGTTTCATGCGGCGTGTCGCCACCGAAATTGTGCCACAGGCCAAGCGATATCGCGGGCAGCTTCAGGCCCGACCTGCCGCAGCGATTGTAGAGCATCGTGTCGTATCGGGTGTCGACCGGCTTCCAGGTCATGCATTTTCCTTTCACGAGCGATGCACTGCGCCACGACGGCGTCCCGCCCTCCTAGCCAATTCGGCTACGCCAGCATAGCCTTGGCGTCGCGCGGGGAAAGAGCCTGCGGCCTTTCGCATGTCGTCTGCATGGCAACGAACTTTCCGGTTTCGCCGGATTTCAGGATGGCGGTCATCACCTCAATGACGTGCAGCGACAGGTCGAGCGAGCAGCGATGCGGCCGATCCTGCCGGATGGCGAGCGCCATGTCGGCAAGGCCTGCGGCGCGGTAGTTTGCCATCATGCCCTGCGGATGCTGCTGGTTCGGCACCGAAAAAGCATGCTCCCATTTTGGCATCTTCCTTGCGGCTTCCGCCCGGTTGGTGAACGATACCTCGCCGCCGAAGAAATTCGGGTCCGGAACGAAGATCGTCCCTCGCTCGCCATAGAGTTCGATCGGCGCATGCCCATGCTTCCAGACGTCCCAGCTTGCATTGAAGGTCACCGTGGCGCCGTTCTCGAACTCCAGCAAGGCGTGGATCGTCGTTGGTGTCGTCACCTTGATCTTCTCGCCATAGCGCGGTCTCGAGGTGATGGTGCGTTCGCTGGCGGGCGTGGTTGCAAGCGCCGCCACCTGCTTCACCGGTCCGATGAGTTGGACGAGGTTGGTGATGTAGTAGGGGCCGATGTCAAGGATCGGGCCACCGCCGGGCTGGAAGAAAAAGTCCGGATTCGGGTGCCAGTGCTCCATGCCGTGGCTCATCACGTAGCAGGTGCCGCTGGTGATCCTGCCGATCTTGCCGGAATCGACAATGCTGCGCGCGAACTGATGCGCGCCGCCGAGGAAGGTGTCGGGTGCAGAACCTATGCGCAGCCCCTTCCTTTCGGCGCGCTTCTTGAGGTCCTGACCTTGCTTGACCGAGAGCACGAACGGCTTTTCCGAATAGACGTGCTTGCCCGCATCGAGGATCGCCTTCGAGACGTCGTAATGCGCGGCCGGTATCGTCAGATTGACGACGATGTCGATGTCGTCGGCTGCGAGGATCTGCTCGACGGTCTCGGCACGGACGCCGAACTCCTTTGCCCGCGCCTGCGCCATCTTCAAGTCCAGGTCGGCACCGGCGCGCATCTCCACGCCCTTGAACAGCGGCGCCAGGGAAAAATAGGCCGCAGAGATGTTGCCGCAGCCGATAACGCCGACTCCGAGTTTCCTTGCCATGATGGTCGCTCCTAGAACGCTGCAGCAGCGGCGATCGAGCGGCGGGCAAAACGCCCGGCATCGCTCGGGTTGTCATGTTCCATGACGAAGACCCTGGCTGGCGTCTTGTCGCGCAGCGCCTGCATGATCGCCGGCCAGTCCATGGTGCCGTGGCCGACATCGGCCCAGCCGTCCTCGTCCAACGCTTCGCCTTGGCGAGCGATGTCCTTGACATGGGCTGCAACGATGCGCGAGGCGTAGTCGTCGATCCATTTCAGCGGATCGTCTCCTCCGCGCACCACCCATGCGACGTCGATTTCCCAACCGATATCGGGCGCGGCATCGAGTATGACCGTTTGCGGAACCGAGCCGTCTGCGCAGGGCACGAACTCGAAATCATGGTTGTGCCAGGCAAACCGCAGGCCTGCCTTGCGGCAGTTTTCGTGCACGGCTGCCAGACGGCCGGCAAAGGCGGTCCACCCGGCCTTATCGGAGGGACGCATGTCCGCCGCAACATGCGGGCAGATCAGCGTGCCGATGCCGAGCGTCTCGGCGATCCGGCGGGCGGCACCGAAATCGTTCTCCAGCATGTCGAGCGAGAAATGCCCGGTCGGCATGGTCAGGCCGTTGCGATCAAGCGCCGCCCGCAATTCCTGCGGATTGTCGTAGAGCCCGCCGAAGCCCTCGACCTGGGCGTAACCGGCCTGCGCCACCATGGCGAGGACGTCGCTCCATGGCTGGAAATTGCGTGCGGAATAAAGTTGGAAGGACCAGTTCATGTCTTTGTCCGTGTCATCTCGGTATGGATCATAATCTCTCGCCGTGCTCGACGTCGAAGAGCGAGGCGCGGCCAGGATCGAAGCCGATACGAACCCTTTCGCCTTCTTCCAGCGCGCGCTCGGTATCGACGCGAAAACTGAAGTCCTGGCCCGCGAGTTTCCCCCAGACCAGCGTGTCGGACCCCATGGGTTCAACGATCTCGACCACGATATCCTGGTGGAACGGCAGCGCGGACGCGGCGTCGTCAAGCACGACATGTTCCGGTCGAATACCGAAGACGGCCCTGCCGCCGCCATGGCCATCGACGAATTCGTAGCGGTCGAGCGGGATGGTCACGTCGCCCGCATCGAAGGCCGGCTCCGCGCCCAGGCGCGTCTCGCCCTCGATGAAGTTCATCCCGGGCGAGCCGATGAACCCGGCGACGAACCGGTTGACCGGCCGCAGATAGATGGCTTGCGGCGTGTCGAGCTGCTGGATGATGCCGCCGCGCATGACCGCGATGCGATCGGCAAGCGTCATTGCCTCGATCTGGTCGTGGGTGACGTAGATCATCGTGTTCTCGAGTTTCTGGTGCAGCCGCTTGATCTCGACCCGCAACTCGGAACGCAGCTTGGCATCGAGGTTCGACAGTGGCTCGTCGAACAGGAAGACGTCGACGTCCCGCACCAGCGCCCGCCCGATGGCCACGCGCTGGCGCTGTCCGCCGGAGAGCGCCGAAGGCTTGCGCTTGAGCAGCGGCTCGATCTGCAGGATTTCGGCGGCGCGGGCGATGCGCTTGTCGATTTCCGCCTTTGGCAGCCGCGCGTTCTTGAGGCCGAAGGACAGGTTTCCCTCCACCGTCATCTGCGGATAGAGCGCATAGGACTGGAACACCATGCCGATGCCGCGATCCTTGGGTTCGTCCCATGTAACGTTGCGCTCATTGATGAAAATCTGCCCGGCCGATACGTCGAGCAGGCCTGCGATGCAGTTCAGCAATGTCGACTTGCCGCAGCCGGATGGCCCCAGGAGCACGAGGAACTCGCCTCTGCCGACGTCCAGGTTCAGCCTGCGCAGCACCTCCACGGCACCGAAATTGAGGGATACGTCCCGGACCGCGACGCTGGGTGCGTTGTCTTCCATCATCGTTGCGTCACCCCTTTACCGCGCCGGCGGCGATGCCGCGCACGAACAGCTTGCCGGACACGAAATAGACGAAGAGCGGCACCAGACCCGTCAGCAGCGTGGCCGCCATGTTGACGTTGTATTCCTTCACCCCCTGGACGGAGTTGACGATGTTGTTGAGCTGGACCGTCATCGGGTAGTAGTCGGGCCGCGTGTAGACGACGCCGAACAGGAAGTCGTTCCATATGCCGGTGATCTGGATGATCACAGCGACGACGAAGATTGGCATCGACATCGGCAGCATGATCTTGAAGTAGATGCCCCAGAAGCCGGCGCCATCGACGCGGGCAGCCTTGAACAGTTCCTCGGGCAGCGAGGTGAAGTAGTTGCGGAACAACAGCGTCAGGATCGGCATGCCGAATACCGTATGGACGATGACCAGCCCCCACAGCCCGCCATACAGGCCCATCTCGCGCAGGATGATGACCATCGGGTAGAGCATCACCTGATAGGGGATGAACGCGCCGAAGATGAGGATGGCGAAGAACGTCGTCGCGCCCCTGAAGCGCCAGTTCGCCAGCGCGTAGCCGTTCAGCGAGGCAATCGCGATCGACAGGATCACCGAGGGAACGGTGATGCGGACCGAGTTCCAGAAACCGCGCGACAGCCCGTCGCAATTCAGTCCTGTGCAGGCCTCCGACCAGGCCTTGCCCCACGCCTGAAATGTGATCTCGACGGGTGGCGAGAAAATATTGCCCAGCCTGATTTCCGGCATGCCCTTCAGCGACGTGACGATCATCACGTAGAGCGGCAGCAGGTAGTAGACCGCGAAGACGAAGAGCGAGCCGTAAACGATGATGTTGCGGCGGGACACGGTCTTGCGCGGCTTTGGCCCGGCGGGACCGGAGACCGCGACCTGGGGCGACGTCTGTGTACGGGAGAGGGGGATAGCGAGGTCAGCCACGCTTCTTGCCTCCGAATTCGAGATAGGCCCAGGGAATGAGCACGATCAGGACGGTGAGCAGCATCATGGTCGATGCGGCGAAGCCCTGGCCGAGATTCTGCGACAGGAACATCGCGTCATAGACATATTTGGCCGGTACCTCCGACGAGATCCCCGGGCCGCCGCCGGTCTGCGCGATGACGAGGTCGTAGACCTTGACGATGCCGGACGCGATGATCACCAGCGTGGTGACGAAGACCGGACGCATCATCGGGATGACGATGAAGAGATAGGTCTTCCACATCGGGATGCCGTCGACGCGCGAGGCTTTCCAGATGTCCTCGTCGATGCCGCGCAACCCCGCCAGCATCAGGCACATGATCAGGCCGGTGCTCTGCCACAGTCCGGCGATCAGGATGCCGTAGATGACGATGTCGGAATTGTAGAGCGGGTCGAAGGCGAAGCTTTCCCAACCCCAGGAGCGGACGATGCCCTGAATGCCGAATTGCGGATTGAGGATCCACTGCCAGACCAGACCGGTGACGATGAAGGACAGCGCGAAGGGGTAGAGGAAGATCGTCCGGAAGGTGTTCTCGAAGCGGATTTTCTGGTCCAGCAGCGCAGCGAGCACGAAGCCGATCACCAGTGAAAAAATGAGGCTGCAAATGCCGTAGATCAGCAGGTTCTCGATGGCGATGTGCCACTTGGACGAGCCCCACAGGCGCTCGTATTGCTGCAGGCCGACGAATTCCTCGCGCGGCAGCAGCCGCGAATTGGTGAAGGAATAGACGATCGTCCAGATGGTGCCGCCGGTGAACACGACCAGGGCGGTCAGGATCATCGGGATCGCGGCGATCTTCGCGTTCAGGTTCCTGAACAGCCGGTTGGGACGCCTGGCCTGTTCCATGCCGGGTTCTCTCCGTGGCGGTCGGGATTGTCGCCGCGAGCCTTCTGCCTCCACGGGGAAGGCAGGAAGACCGCGGCGAATGAAGCGGATCAGTCGGCGTTGGCGACGAGATCGACGAAGCGTTCCTGTGCGGCTTCCGCCGTCAGGTTCGGATCGTTGAAGAACTCGACGAAGAGATCGTTGATCTGCGTCAGAGAATCCGCAGACATCAACTGGTCGGGCGACTGGATGATGTTGCCCTGGGCAAGGATGTCGAGCCCCTTCTTCATGCAATCGTTGGCGGCCTCGAGATTGACGTCGCCACGCACGGGCAGCGAGCCCTTCTTGAGATTGAACGCGACCTGCACGTCAGGCGACAACATCAGACGCGCGAGATCCGCCTGGGCAGCGCTCTTTTCCTCGTCTTCCAGCACCGGGAAATAGAACGCGTCGCCGCCGGTCATGATGACCTCGTTGACGCCCAGCCCGGGCAGGCAGGTGTAATCCTCACCCGCGACCTGGCCGGCCACCTGGAACTCGCCTTGGGCCCAGTCACCCATGATCTGGCCGCCGGCCTGTCCCGAGATGACCATGTTGGTGGCCTGATTCCAATCCTGGACGTTGGATTTGGCGGACATCGCACGGGCCTTGTCGGCTGCTTCGAAGACCTTGGTCAGCTCGGCGCTGGCGGCCAGTTCGGCATCCTTGTCGCCGAAGATGGAGTTGTATGCCTCCGGTCCGGCGATTGCAGTGAGAAGAACCTGGAACACGAGCGTGGTCTGCCAGGGCTGCTGGCCGACGGCGAGCGGGATGATGCCCGCTTCCTCGAGCTTTGCAGCGGAGGCCGCGTATTCGTCCCAGTTGGTCGGAACCGGAACGCCGGCCTTTTCGAACGCCGCGTTCGAAAGCCACAGCCATTGCTGCGAGTGGATGTTCACCGGGACGCAGTAGATCTTGCCGTCGAGCGTGCACGAATCGAGCAGCGACGACGGATGCACGACTTCCTTCCAGTTCTCCTCCTCCGCGATGTCGGTGAGATCGCGCATCAGGCCGGCCTCGACGAGCTCCTCCGCCTGACGGCCATGGTTGAACTGGGTCGCCCCCATCGGGTCGCCCCCGGTGATACGGCTGATCATGATCGGACGCGCGGTGCCGCCTGACCCGGCAATGGCGCCGTCGATCCACTTGTGCCCGGACGCGTCGAACGCCTTGGCGAATTCGGCAACCGCGGCAGCCTCACCGCCAGAGGTCCACCAATGTGTCACTTCGAGGTCTGTGGCGTGAGCCGGTGCAGACAGATGGAATGCGGCGGTAGCCGCGAAAGCAGCAGTGAGAACCTTATAACGCATCATATTTCCTCCCTGAAACTGTAACGTTACAGTTATGAAGGTTAGGGCAAAGATCCCGGCTGCGCAACGCCATGCGGCCGATTTTTTTCCGAGCGCGAAATAAAGATGGCGGCGCGGCTTATGGAGATAGAGGGACGTTTCCCTGCTGCAATGCGGTATGATGAGGCTCTATTTAACGATAAGCCCTTGATTCCGGGGAATGGTGCGTCGCACCGTTACCGGTAACAAGACCTCGGTTGCGCACCTCGGCCAGGCGTCGTTCAACGGCGTCGTCTGTTCGAAGTCGGGCTCATACTGTAACGTTACAGTTGGATTGGCTGTGCAGATGCTGGCTTAGCCTTTCGAGCTGTATTAAATGTCGGCGCGGCGGAAGGTGGACATGATGGCAAAGCAGGAAAGCGACGGAACGCAGCGGAGCGGGTTGGCCGATGGCGCGCGGCCGACGCTGAAGACGATCGCCTTCATGACCGGGCTGGGCGTCACCACCGTGTCGCGCGCACTCAAGGATGCGCCCGACATCGGCGAAGAGACGAAGAAGCGCGTCAAGCTGATCGCCCGGCAGGTCGGGTACCGGCCGAACCGCGCAGGGGTGCGCCTGCGCACCGGCAAGACCAACGTCATCTCGCTGGTTCTCAACACCGACGAGCAACTCATGGGTTTCATCTCCGACATCATTTCCGGCGTATCGGAGGAGCTGGCCGACTCGCCCTACCACCTGATCCTCACCCCGGTTTCCGGCCACAACGATCCGATGGATCCGGTGCGCTACGTGGTGGAGACGCAATCGGCGGACGGCATCATCATTTCGCAAATCGAGCCCAACGATGCGCGCGTCCGCTACCTCGTCGAGCACGGATTCCCGTTCGCCACGCACGGGCGCACCCATATGGGCATCGAGCATCCGTGGCACGACTTCGACAACCACGCCTTTGCAAGGCAGGCGGTGCACGCGCTGGCGAAAGCCGGCAGGCGTCGTCTCGCACTGCTCGCCCCGACGCCCCGGCTGACCTACTACCGCCACATGAGCGACGGGTTCGCCGAAGGATTGATCGAGACGGATGCCGCGGAGTTACCTTTCCGCGATGCCTGGGTGGACATGCCGATCGAGGAGATCAAGGCGCAGGCTCTGAAGCTGATGCGCAGGCCGACGCCGCCTGACGGCATCGTGTGCGGCAGCGGCGCAGGTGCCTTCGCGCTGGTCTCGGCGCTGGAGGAGTGCGGGCTGCGTCTTGGCGAAGACATCGACATCGTCACGAAGCAGTCTAGCCGCCTGGTTCAGATGTTCCGGCCAAGGCTTCTCGCGGTCAACGAGGATTTCCGCCGCGCGGGGCGGGAGCTCGCCAAGGCGGTCAAGGCATCGATCGCGGGCGCTGATCCGACGACGCTACAGACCCTGTACGTTCCCGAGACCGTCGAGCGGGTGGGTCAGCCGCCGAGACCCGAATTCCAGGGTCCGTGATGTTCGCCCGCGGCATCGATGCGCTCGAATCCGTGCGCCCCGAAGAAGTCGCGCTGGGCCTGAATCAGGTTTGCGGTGCCGCGCCGTTGGCGGATCGCCTCGAAATAGCCCAGCGCCGCCGACAGCGCAGGAACCGGCAGCCCGCCCAGTGCGGCATGCGAAACCACCTTTCGCAGTGATGGGCTGGCTTCCCGCATCATACCAACGAAATCCTCGATCAGCAGCAGGTTCTCGGCGGCGCTGTCCGCCTCGAACGACTGGGCCAGCGTGCCGAGGAACTGCGAGCGAATGATGCAGCCGGCACGCCAGATGCGCGCGATGGTGGGCATCGGCAGGTTCCACTTGAACTCCGACGACGCTTCCCCCATCACCGCGAAGCCTTGCGCATAGGCAGCTATTTTGCCGGCAAACAATGCGAGTTCCAGGTCGTCGATGAAGCGGGCGTCGGGCGTAGTGGCGGCTGGCGCGTCATCCGAGCCGTAGGCGGATGCCGCCGCCTCGCGCAGCGGTTTTTCGGCCGAAAGGCTACGCGCCGCGACCGCCGATTCGATCGCGGTGGCAGGCACGCCCATCATCTGCGCCTCGATTGCGGCCCAGCGCCCGGTGCCCTTCTGCCCGGCGCGATCGAGGATCATGTCGACCACGGGCTTTCCGGAGATCGGGTCGTCCGCGTCGAGCACGGCGGCGGTGATCTCGACAAGGTAGGAATTCAGCCGGCCCTCGTTCCAGCGCCGGAAGATCGCGCCGATCTCGGGCGCGCTCATGCCGAACCCGTCCCGCAGGATGCCGTAGATTTCGGCGATCATCTGCATGTCGGCATATTCGATGCCGTTGTGAATGGTCTTGACGAAGTGCCCCGCGCCCCCCTCGCCCAGCCATGCGCAGCAAGGCTCGCCTTCGAAGCGAGCCGCGATGGCGGTGAGCACGGATTCGACGCGCCTGTAGGCATCTTCCTTGCCGCCGACCATGATCGACGGTCCGTGGCGCGCGCCTTCTTCGCCGCCCGAGACCCCCATGCCGATGAAGGTGAGGCCGGAATCGTCGAGTTCCTCGAAGCGGCGGATTGTATCGCGGAAATTGGCGTTGCCCGCGTCGATGATGATGTCGCCTTCGGACAGGAGGTCGCGCAGGACGGCGATCTGCTCGTCGACTGCCTTGCCCGCCTGTACCATCAGGATGATCGGTCTCGGCGGCTTGATTTGCGCGACCAGTTCTTCGAGCGTCGAGCACGGCACGATGTTTTCGCGCAGCGTGCCAGCATTCTCGAAGAACTGTCCGGTCTTCGTCGAGGTGCGATTGTACACCGCGACGGGATAACCCTTCTCGGCGATGTTGAGGGCGAGGTTTGACCCCATGACCCCGAGGCCAATGAGCCCGATTTCCGCTTTGGACATGGACGCATACCCTCCCTGAGATCGCTCCACCCGGCGGGATCAGATCGCACGCCGCTTCACCGGTCAAGCAGTGCCGCTGCATGGCTGCCATGCGAAACGAGAACCCGCAGGCCGAGCCGATGACGATAGTCTTCCAGATCGCTCTGGAATGCACTACGCCTTCGAACCCTGTCCAACGTCATGGAAATCAAGATGCCTTTCGTGTTCCCTCCACCACCCGTGCCGAGCGTGGCCGTTTTTGGCGACAGCGCGCGGCTGCCTGTCCGCCGCATCTTCTGCGTTGGCCGCAACTACGCCGCGCATGCGCGCGAGATGGGCAAGGATCCCGACCGCGAGCCGCCATTCTTCTTCACCAAGCCCGCCGATGCCGTCGTCGATGATGGCGCCACCATCGCCTACCCGCCGCTCACAAATGACCTGCATTACGAGGCGGAACTCGTCGTCGCGATCGGGCGCGAGGGCTTCAATATCGAGGAGGACGCCGCACTCGATCATGTGTGGGGCTATGCGATCGGGAACGACCTCACCCGCCGCGATCTGCAGTCAGAAGCCAAGGAACTGGGCCGACCGTGGGACTGGGGCAAGGGCTTCGACCACTCGGCAGTATGCGGCCCCGTGCACAGGCATGAGGCGACCGGGCACCTTTCGAGCGGCTCGATCCGGCTCGCCGTGAACGAAAGCCGGCGCCAGGACGGCGATCTTTCCGAGATGATCTGGTCGGTGCCAGAGGTGATCGCCATCCTTTCGACGTCGATGCGCATCCTGCCGGGAGACCTGATCTATACCGGCACCCCAGCCGGCGTCGGTGCTCTCGTTCCGGGCGACGTCTGCACCGTCGAGATCGAAGGGATCGGAGCGATCTCCACCACCATAGCGGCCCACTAGGGGTTCATCCGTATTGCGATTTTGGTCTGTGATTGATACCAATACCAATCATGGACCAATTAGTCGCATCTCTGACCTTCGATGGTGCCGGGCCGGTTTACAAGCGGCTTGCCCATGCGATCGCCGATGCTATCCGCAGCGGACGGATCGAGGAAGGCGCGCCGATGCCGCCCGAGCGCAACCTTGCCAACGACCTCGGCGTGTCGCGGGTGACGGTGCGGTCCGCCTACCGCGACCTGGTCGCAAGCGGCCTGATGGAGACGCGGCCCGGCAGCGGCAATTACGTGCGTGTCTCCCATCAGCCCCTGATCCAGCCGCTTTGGCGGCTGACGTCGTTTTCCGACGACATGGCGCGTGGAGGGCAAAAGCCGACGAACCGCCTCCTGGAACTCACCCGTGCCATCGCATCGGCTCCGGAGCGAAAAGCGCTCAACCTTGAAGAAGACGCCGGCGTCGTTCGTCTGAGGCGCCTGCGGCTCGCTGACGGACTGCCATTGGCGATCGAGGCTGCAACGCTTCCAGAAACGCTCGTGCGTGACGTGCATCTCGGCGAAGGCTCGCTCTACGCGGCACTTGCAGAACAAGGTGTAGGTCCGGCACGAGGTGTGCAGCGCATGCGCGCCGTATCGCTGGAGGAAGACGCAGCACGGCTTCTTTCGGTCCAGCCCGGCACAGCAGGAATGCTGTGCGAGCGCGTGGCGTACCTGCCGGACGGGCGCCCCATCGAATACACCGTTTCACACTATCGCGGCGACGCCTTCGATTTCGTCGCGCAACTCGACATCGGAGGACGCTCGTGACCGAGACACTCATGTTCCGCGAAGCTGGCGAGGCTGCCGGCGCCGTGCGACGCCTGCTCGACCGCGAACAGGACGCCATCGCCGCTGCCGCCGAACTGGTCGCGAACGCAGCCGGACCGATCACGACAGCGGCGCGCGGTTCGTCCGACCACGCCGTCACGACGTTCAAATATGTCTGCGAGACCATGCTGGGTCGCCCCGTGGCGTCCATCGGCCCGTCGATCGCATCGGTCTACCACGCGGCGCTGAAGCTGGAAGGCGGCGTGCATCTGACGGTGTCGCAGTCGGGCGCAAGCCCCGACATCGTCGCGCTGCAGGAGACGGCAGCGCGCGGCGGCGCCAGGACCGTGGCCATCGTCAACGTCGCCGACAGCCCGCTTGCGCGCGCGGCGGATCTCGTCCTGCCAATCCATGCAGGGGATGAGAACAGCGTGGCGGCGACGAAGAGCTTCATCGCCTCCTGCGCGGCGTTGCAGGCCATCCTTGCAGGAGCAACGAACGACGCGCGGCTGAAGACCGCGCTTCACGCACTTCCGGATGCGCTCGATGCGCTACAGCCCGCCTCCACGGACGGGCTCGCGAACCTTCTCGCCGAAACATCGTCGCTCTATGTCAGCGGGCGAGGGCCGGTGCTCGGTATAGCGCTTGAAGCCGCACTGAAGGCCAAGGAGACGGCCGGCATCCATGCCGAAGCGTTTTCGACGGCAGAGCTGATGCATGGCCCGCTGCAACTGGTGCAGCCGGGCTTTCCCGTCGTGGTCTTCGTTGCCGAGGATGCCGGGCTGGACGGGACGCTCGATGCAATCCAGCGTCTGCGCGACGTCGGCGGCAGGGTCGTGCCGGTCTCGACCCTCGACCTGCCCGACGGCATTCGCACGCCGGCTACCGGGCACCCGGTGACCGACACGCTCGTCTTCGTGCTGGCATGGTATCGTGCGATCGAAAGTGCGACCCGCCTGCGCGGTCTTGACCCCGACAGACCGGCCAATCTGCGCAAGGTGACGGAGACCATGTGATGGCGCGACTGGCATTCACCGGAGCACGGCTTTTCGATGGGGACCGTCTCGTTGACGATCACCACCTGATCGTCGAGGACGGCAAGGTCCGGGCCATCGCGTCAGGCGTGCCTTCAACCAATCTGGAAATCCGTACATTGGATGGTGGCATCCTGTCGCCCGGCTTCATCGACGTGCAGGTAAACGGCGGCGGCGGCATCCTGCTCAACGACGACCCGACGCCGGGTGGAATGGCGCACATCGCCACGGCTCATCGGCGCTTCGGGACCACGGCACTTCTGCCGACACTGATCACCGACACGCGGGAGAAGACCAGGGCAGCGCTCAAGGCCGCCATATCCGGAGCGATCACAGGGGTGGCGGGGCTGCATCTTGAGGGTCCGCATCTCGATCCTGCCCGCAAGGGCGCGCATCTGGCGCAGTACATGCGCCCCTTGGATGAGGGCGACATCGCGCTTTATTCGCGGGCCGCGGCCGCGATCGGCGCATTGGTGGTCACGCTCGCCGCCAACCAGGTGACACCGGCGCAGGTCGCACGTCTAAGCGAAGCCGGCGTGATCGTCTCGATCGGCCACAGCAATTGCACGGCGGATGAGGCCGAAGCCCTGTTCGACGCAGGCGCGCGCGGGGTGACACATCTCTACAATGCCATGAGCGGGCTCGGTCACCGCGAGCCCGGTCTCGTGGGCGCGATGCTGGCACGGCCCGGCGTCTGGGGCGGCATTATCGCCGACGGCCACCATGTCGACCCGCGCGCGCTGAAAGTCGCGTTCGCCGCCAAGCGCGATCCGGGGCGGCTGTTCGTGGTGACCGACGCGATGGCACTGGTGGGCAGCGACAGGCAGAGCTTCCTACTGAACGGCCGCACCGTGACGCGTGACGCCAGCGGCTATTGCCCGCGCCTGACGCTCGAGGACGGCACACTGGCGGGGTCCGACATCGACATGGCCTCGTCGTTGCGCTTTCTGGTCGACAGGGTCGGCATGCCGGTGGCCGATGCGCTGCGCCGCGCCACCGCCGACCCGGCCGACTTCCTGCGCATCGGGCACGAACGCGGACGGCTGATCGCCGGCGCGCGGGCGGACCTCGTCCATCTGAGCGACGATCTTCACGTCCAATCCGTCTGGCTTTCGGAGCAATTGTGAGCGGTCCGCTTTATGTCGGCCTCGATGCCGGAACCTCGCTGACCAAGGCGGCGATCTTCGATCTTTCGGGCAAGCAGCTTTGCGAGGCGCAGCAGCGCACCACGCTGATGCGGCCGCATCCCGGCTGGAGCGAGCTCGATCCCGGCGAGGCATGGGACGCCGCGCGGGCGGTCATTGGCACAGCCGTGCGCGAGATCGGCAATGACGTATCGCGCATCAGGGGGCTCGGCCTGACGGCGGCCATGGTCGGCGCATGGGTGATCGGCAAGGACGGCAATGCCTTGCGGCCCGGCATTACCTGGGAAGACAGTCGCGCGCAGGCGTTGATCGAGAACCATATCGCCCGCGATTCCGCCTTCATGACAAAAATCTTCGCGTCATCCGGTTCGGTGATGCAGCAGGGCTGCACCCTGCCGGTCCTGTCCTGGTTGATGGCGCATGAAGCTGAGATCATGGCACAGGCCGGCCATGTCATGAGCTACAAGGATTTCCTGCGCTTCAAGCTCACCGGCAAGATCGCGACGGATCGCAGCGAGGCCTCGGTGATCCCGGGATCGGCGCGCGACCGCACGCGAAGCGCCGCGATGATCGCGCTGTTCGGGATCGAAGGCAGCGAGCACCTCTTGCCACCCGTGATGGATTCAGAAAGTTTCGTCGGCGGGCTGAGTGCCGAGGTCGCGGATGATCTGGGCCTGCCCCCCGGCCTGCCGGTGACGGTGGGTACGGGTGACGTCGCCGCAACGGTGATCGGCGCGGGCGGGCTTGCCGCGGGCACCGCGACGGCCGTGCTCGGCACGACCTGCATGGTCGGCGTCGTGCATGACAGGCCCGTCTTCGCGCCGGCCGACATCGGCCTGCTCTTCACGTTGCCGGGCGAGCGATGGTATCGCGCGATGGTCAACGTGGCGGGGACCCTCAATCTCGACTGGGCATTTTCCGCGCTGGCACCCGACATCGCCGGCAAGGACCAGCGTTTCGCGCTGCTTGACGGGATGTTGAAAGGCACGCCGCCCGGCGCGCATGGCCTGACCTACCTGCCGTATCTTTCGGAAAGCGGCATCATCGCACCCGTGGTCGACCACTCGGCGCGTGCGCAGTTCGCGGGATTGTCTCCGCGCCATGACCGCGCCTGCCTGTTTCGCGCGGTGCTCGAAGGCGTTGCGTTCGCCATGAAGGACCTGTTCGATGCGCTGTCCTTTGATGGCGACCGCGTCTTGCTGACCGGTGGCGGCGCGCAAAATCCGATCTGGGTGCAGATGATCTGCGACCTGATCGGGAGGCCCGTCGAGGTACCGGACGGCTCGCAGTTCGGCGCACGCGGCGCGGCCCTGCTCGCGGCCACGGCGGCCGGCGATTTCGCGAGCATCAACGAGGCCTCGGCCTCCGTCGCCGGAATGGGCCGCAGATACATGCCGGACCAGTCGGGCGCCGCGGCGCTCGCACCGGCCCTCCGGCGCTACCGGCAGTTTCGCGACGCGCTTCTGAAATAGCGCGGCAAGACCGTTGACTCCGGTTCACGTCGGAGTCAATGATAGTGGTATATACCAATATCATGCTGGACTATACCAGCGACGGGAACGCGTATGGACAATGCCCCGCTCTATCTGCGGATCGCCAGCGACCTCGAGGCCGAGATCGCTTCTGGCGCGCTGAAGGCGGGCGAGAAGATCCAATCCGAACGTGTCTTGTCCGAGCGCATGGGGGTCAGCCGCATGACGGCGCGCCAGGCGCTGCGGCACCTCATCTCCAAGGGGCTCGTCGAGACCCGCACCGGCCACGGCACCTTCGTCGGCAGCAGGCAGATCGAGCAGCGGCTCGAAACGCTTTCCGGCTTCACCGAGGAGATGGCGCGGCAGGGCCGCCTCGTTTCCAGCGTGATCGTGACGTCCGGAACGCGCCAGCCCGACGAGGATACGGCGCGGGCGCTGTCGCTTCCGGCCTCCGGCAGGGTCCACAGCCTGGCACGCGTGCGCTTCGTCGACGGCGCCCCTGTGGCGCTCGAAACCACCGACGTCGCCGCAAGCCGCACGCCGGGCCTGCTCGACCTCGCCGACTTCCAGACCACGTCGCTCTACGCAACGCTGACCAGTCAGTTCGGCATCGTGCCAACGCGCGCCGAGCAGAGCCTGATGGCGGGGCTGGCCGATGCCAGCATCGCACGCACGCTGCACATGGATGCCGGCGCGGCGGTTCTCAACCTCACGCGCCTGACCCGCGACCAGGACGGCAACGCCTTCGAATATGTGCGCTCGACCTATCGCGGCGATTTCTTCGTCATGAAAGTCAATCTGTCCCTGGGAGGGGAACCGCAGGCATGAGCAGCATCGCAGACGCCTATTTCTCCAACGTGATCGAGCGCTTGGCAGCGTTGAAGAGCGCGCTCGCGGAGCCGATCGCCCGCGCCGAGGATGCGATCGTGGATGCGGCGCGGCGCGACGGGCTGGTCTATGTCTTCGGCACCGGCCATTCCCACATGCTCGCCGAGGAAGTGCACTTTCGTGCCGGCGGGCTGGCGTTGACGGTGCCGATCCTCGCGGCCCCCACCATGCTTCATGAAGGCGCCGTCGCCGGCACCGCCTATGAACGCACCGAGGGCATCGTCGGCCCGATCATGGACCGCTACCCGATCGGCGCCGACGACGTGTTGTTCGTCTCGTCCAATTCCGGCGTCAACGCCGCGCCGCTCGAAGCTGCCCGGATCGGGCGCGCACGTGGCGCGACCGTCATCGCCATAACCTCCGTCGACTATTCGACCGCAGCAGCCAATGGCCGAGAACGCCTCGCCGATCTCGCCGACATTGTGCTCGATAATGGCTCACCGCCCGGGGACGCGGTCATCTCCGTGCCGGGCAGCGATCTGAAGGTGGGACCGGTCTCGACCGCGATCGGCGTCACCATCATCAACGCCATCATGGCGGGGGTCGCAGCACGCCTGTCCGGCGAGGGCGGTGCGCCAATCTATCTCAGCGCCAACATGCCCGGCGCCAAGGAGATCAACCAGGAACTGGTGACGCGGTTTCGGCCCCGAAACCCGCACCTGTGAGAAAACTCGTCAGGGGCAATGTGGAGTGAGGAAAGGGAACACGAGATGAAAATGATAATGAAGCTTGCGCTCGCCACGACGATGCTCATGCCTGCGGCGGCCTTCGCACAGGATGCCGTCGAGCTGACCCTGTGGCACATGGAACAGCCTCCGCACCGCGTGGAACGCGTTCAGGAACTGATCGATGCCTTCAACGCCGCCAATCCCGGCATCGTGGTGACGCAGGAGCCGCAGAACTGGGGCGAGGTCTACGCCAAGGCGCCAGCCGCGCTGGCCGCTGGACAGGGCCCGGACATGCTGTTCGCAATCCCGGACTTCACGCCGATCCTCAAGGACATCGGCGCGCTGACCTCGGTCGCGGATTTCGTCGATGAACTCGACGAGAAGCACGATTTCGTGGATTCCGCCGTCGAGGCCTATTCCTACGACGACGGCGTATGGGCGGTGCCGCTCTACAACATGACGATGAACCTCTGGTACCGGAAGAGCGTGCTCGAGGAAGCCGGCATCGAGGTTCCGAACAGCTGGGACGAGTGGCGCGCGGCTGCGGAAAAGCTGTCGGTCGACGGTGTTTCCGGTATGGGCCTGCCCGCCAACAAGCAGCTTTATACAGACCAGACCGTCTATTCCGTCATGACCAATGGCGGGGCGACCGAGATCTACAACGAAGACGGCACGCTGCGCTTCGACAACCCAGAGACGGTCGCGTCCTACGAGTTCTACAACGAGCTGATGCAGTATTCGCCAGCCGACTCCACCTCGTGGACCTGGGGCGAGGCCGAGGCCTGCTTCTCGTCGCGCGGTTGCGGCATGGTCATGCAGTTCTCCGTCATCGCCACCTACGATACCCAGGGTGAAGGCGATGCGGCAGACCTCGGCGTCGCGCCGATCCCGTCCAAGGATGGCGAGGAGCACAACACCATCTCCTACGCGAATGCCGTGATGCTGCTGTCGAAGGACGAGGCAAAGATGGAGGCGTCGAAGACGTTCGTTTCCTGGCTTCTGGAGCCCGAGAATTATGGCCGCTTCCTCAACATGGAGCCGGGCCTGTTCATGCCGGTGACGGCCGACGGCGCGGAGGCCGAGAGCTTCTGGTCCGACCCGATGGTCGAAAAGTATCGCGAGCAGGTCGAGACGATCATCGACAACGGCCAGAACGGCCGCCTGTTCGGCTTCACCAGCGGCCGCACCTTCCCGTCGATCGCGGCGATTTCGGCGCAGAACATCATCGCCGAGACGCTGCAGTCGATCGTCGTATCGGGCCAGTCGGCGGCCGAGGCCGTTGCAGCCGGCCAGGCGCGCATGGAAGAAGTCTCGAACTGAGATCGAACGGAGAACGCCGGATGCACCAGTCGAAAGCGCTTGCCTTCGCGCTCGTCGCACCGGCGCTGTTCTTCCTGGCGGCCACCCTCGGGTGGCCGCTGCTCCAGGCGGTCCAGCTCTCGTTGCAGGACGTGCGCGTCATCGGTTCGCCGGGCGGCTTCGTCGGCATCGACAATTATCGGCGCGTTCTGGAAGGCTCGGCGTTCTTGAGCGCGACCGGTCTCAGCATCGTCTGGGTCGTCGCCAACGCGATCGTGCAGACCGTTCTGGCGCTGGCCGCCGCGCTTGTCCTCAACGAGAAGTTTCCCGGCGTGCGGATCGCACGGACCTGGGTCATCCTCACCTGGATCGTGCCGACGGTTGTCGTCGTCGTGATCTGGCGCTGGCTGTTTTCGACGTCGGGCGGCATGATCAATCCGCTGCTCATCCAGCTTGGCATCATCGAACGGCCGGTCGGCTTCTTCGCGACGCCGTGGACGGCGATGTCCACCCTGGTCTTCATCAATTCCTGGCGGTGGTTTCCCTTCATCGCGCTGATGATGCTGGCGGGACTGAACCGCATACCGGACGAGCTCTATGAGGCGGCGCGGATTGACGGCGCCAATGCCTGGCAGCGCTTTCGCCGCATCACCTGGCCGCTGCTTGCGCCGACACTCGGCGTGCTCGCCGTCATCGGAACGCTGCTGTCCTTCAACGTCTTCGATATCATCTGGCTGCTTACCAGCGGCGGTCCCGCCGGCGGGTCGCGCACCTTGCCGGTGCTGATCTACGAGACCGCCTTCAAGGGCTATCGCCTTTCGGAGGCGGCGACGATCTCCGTTCTTGCCACGCTTCTTTTGATGGCCTTCGCCATCATCGCTACGCGGGCACTCGACCGGGGGGACGACCGATGAACCGTTCCTTCGGACTGAACGCAACGCTGATCGCCTGTCTCTGCTTCTTCGTCGTCCTGATCGGCCTGCCCTTCTGGTGGGTGGTGTCGGGTTCGATCAAGATTCCGCAGGAGATCATCTCGCGCGTGCCGACGATGATCCCGCAGAGCTTCACGCTGCAGCACTACCAGAAGCTGTTCGAGGCTTCGGACTATCCGGTCTATCTCGTCAACAGCCTGATCGTCGCCGCCAGTTCCACCGTGCTGACCTTGCTGCTCGCGATCCCGGCTGCCTATGCGTTCTTCCGGCTCGACTTCCCTGGACGCGGCATCCTCTACCGCACGATCCTCCTCGCCTACGCCTTCCCGTCGATCGTCGTGCTGATTCCGCTCTTCGGCCTGTTCGCCAAGGTGGGGCTGGTCGACAGGCTGCCGGCTCTGATCATCGTCAACGTCGCCTTCGCGCTGCCCTTCTCGATCTGGATGCTGCGCTCTTTCCTCGCGGGCGTGCCGAAGGAAATCGAGGAGGCGGCCGTGATGGACGGCGCGCCGACGCTCACCATCCTGCGCCGCATCATGATCCCGCTGATCGCGCCCGGCATCGCCTCGGTCGGGATCTACGCCTTCGTCACCGCATGGACGGAATATGTCTTCGCCTCGGTGCTCATTCTCTCCGACGCCAAGCGGACGCTGCCGGTCGGCTTCTCCGGCATCATCGGACAATACCAGATCGACTGGGGCCTGCTCCTGGCCGGTGCGACGGTCGCGATCTTGCCGGTGGTTGCGATATTCGCACTGATCGGGCGCGGTTTCGTCAGCGGCCTCACCGAAGGCGCGGTCAAGTAAGGAATTCGACATGGCGGACCTTGTCCTCAACGACCTGCACAAGCAATTCGGATCGACGAAAGTCATCAAGGGGGCGTCGCTCAGCGTCGCAAGCGGCGAATTCGTCGTCTTCGTGGGACCGTCCGGCTGCGGCAAGTCCACCTTGCTGCGCATGATCGCAGGTCTGGAGAAGGCGACGTCCGGAACGATCGCGATCGACGGGCGCGATGTCACCGACGTTGATCCAGCCAGGCGTGGCATTGCGATGGTGTTCCAGACCTACGCGCTATACCCGCATATGAGCGTTGCCGAAAACATGGCTTTCGGTCTCGAAATGGCCGGCATGCCGAAGACGGAGCGCGACGCGCGCGTGCGCCAGGCGGCGGCCACCCTTCATTTGACGGACTATCTCGACCGCAAGCCGCGACAACTCTCCGGCGGGCAGCGCCAGCGCGTTGCGATCGGCCGCGCGATCGTGCGTGATCCTAAGGTGTTCCTGTTCGACGAGCCGCTCTCCAATCTCGACGCCGAGTTGCGGGTCAAGATGCGGCTGGAGATCGCCAAGCTTCACAAGGACCTCGGCGCAACGATGATCTACGTCACCCACGACCAGGTCGAGGCGATGACGCTGGCCGACAAGATCGTGGTGCTGCGCGACGGGCTTGTTGAGCAGATCGGCAGCCCGCTGGCACTCTACTCTGACCCGGACAACCAGTTCGTCGCGGGCTTCATCGGCTCGCCGCGAATGAACTTCGTCGATGCGACCGTGAAGCGGCGGGAAGGCGACGCGCTGGTTCTCGACGTGCCACAACTCGGCCTTGACGGTCTTCCCGTCCGCCCGCGCGCAATGCCGCGGGACCTTCCCGGCGCCTTGGTGCTCGGCATACGCCCCGAGGACTTCATCGACCAGCAGGGTTCGTTTCGCGTATCGCTGCCCTGCAACGCCATCGAACGCCTGGGATCGGTCTCCTACCTCTACACCGCACCGGGAGACGACAAGACGCTGATCGCTGAACTCAAGGGGTCGCATCCGGCGAAAGTCGGGGAGACCGTCGCGATGTCGCTCGATCCCCAAAAATGCCTCCTCTTCGACGCGGCCGGCATTCGCGTCTAGACCAGACGCGCACCGGTTCAAAAAGGCGTCATCTGGGAATCTGCCGTCCTTCGACGATTGCAATGACGGCAGGAATGTATAGCTTCCCGCCTAGAATGACGCAGCCGCAGCCCGCCCCGCACGACATCTCCAAGCTCATCGTCCGCGTGTCGATGAAGGATCGCGCGGCATTCGACCTGCTCTATCGACACACCAGTGCGAAACTCTTTGGCGTCTGCCTCCGTGTCTTGTCGGACAGAACGGAAGCCGAGGAGGCGCTGCAGGAAGTGTTCGTCAAGGTATGGACAAAGGCGGATCGCTTCGCGGTCTCCGATCTCAGTCCCATATCCTGGCTCGTGGCTGTGGCGCGCAACCACTCAATCGATCGCATTCGTGCGCGGCGCGAGCGGGCTGCTGCGATTGACACGGCGATGGAAATTCCCGACGCAACCCCGGGGCCGGAAGCCCAGGCTGTGGCGAGCGGAGAGCGCGCGCAACTGGATTCCTGTCTTGAAGAGCTGGATTCGGACCGTGCCGCTGCCGTACGTGGCGCATACCTCAACGGCGAAAGCTATGCCGAACTTGCGGAGCGTCACAGCGTGCCGCTCAACACGATGCGAACCTGGCTGCGCCGCAGCCTGATGAAACTGAAGGAATGTCTCGAACGATGACGCCGGGCAACGAAGACGATCTGGAACGCGGAGGCGACGACATGCTCGCCGCCGAGTACGTTCTCGGCGTCCTGCCGGCCGACGAACGCGAGACCGTGGCCGCCCGCATCGAGGCCGAGCCAGACTTCGCGCGCCTCGTGGAGGCATGGCAAGAAAGTCTGTCGCCGCTCGACGTCTTCTATCAGGACGTGCAACCGCCGACGTCGTTGAAGCGGGCTTTGGATGCGCGTCTGTTCGGTGCCGCCGAGACGACCCCATCCTCCTCAAAGGCACGCCCCGGTCTGCTGCAGAGCCTCGCCTTCTGGCGCGGGCTGGCTGCGGCCTGTGTCGCCGCGCTGCTGCTCGTCGTTGCCCTTCCCTTCTTGCAGACGCCGCCGGCCACTCCGCCGGCCGAAAGGCTCGTCGCATCGCTGGCCAGTGACGAGAGCGACGTCCAATATCTCGTCGTCTACGATTCGCGCACTGGCGAAGTCGGACTTTCACACGTCTCGGGCGAGCCCGTGACGGGACGTGTCTTCGAGCTTTGGGTGGCCGAGGGTAGCGGCTCGCCGGTTTCGCTCGGCATCATCCCAACCGGGGCAAATGCGAATCTGCCGGTACCGCCCGAGCGGCAGGCCGTGATCTCGCCACGCGCGCATTTCGCAATCAGCCTCGAACCGGAAGGCGGCTCGCCGACCGGCTTGCCGACCGGGCCCGTTCTGGCCGTCGGCGACCTGCGCTCCATCTGACGCTGGCGCGCACACTTCCTTCGCATTCCTCATTTCAGTCACAGTCGAATATTTCTTGCTTTGACTGAAACTCCGTTCCGACGGTTTCCGTAACTGCTCTCGTTCCCCAGCCTGGGGAAAAAAGAATAATTCGAGAGGAGTCACAACAGATGAACAAGATCACATCTATCATCGCCGCCGCAGCATTCAGCGCCACCGCACTGTCGGGCCTTGCCATGGCACAGGACAATCCGATGGTCGGCGGCGCGGAAATGTTTGCCGACAAAAATATCGTCGAGAACGCCATGAACTCGGCAGACCACACCACACTGGTCGCGGCCGTGAAGGCGGCTGATCTCGTCGAGACGCTTTCGGGCCCGGGCCCGTTCACTGTTTTTGCGCCGGTCAACGCCGCTTTTGAAGCCCTGCCGGCCGGTACCGTCGAGGAGCTTCTGAAGCCAGAGAACAAGGACCAGCTTGCCAAGATCCTGACCTGCCACGTCGTCGCTGCGGACGCGATGTCGGATGCCATCGGCAAGATGATCGCCGATGATGGCGGCACGCATCCTGTGCCAACCGTTGGCGGCTGCACGCTGCAGGCCAAGATGGACGGCGACATGATCACGCTGACTGACGAAAACGGCGGCGTCGCCACGGTGACCATCGCCGACGTCGACCAGTCGAACGGCGTCATCCACGTCATCGACAAGGTGTTGCTGCCGGCCAGCTAAGCGCCGGCACTCACCCGGCCGCACGGCGCGTCACGTCCCTTCAGCACCGTGCGGTCGGCATTTCTTGCCGACCGGGTACATTCAACGTCAATGGGAAGGATACCAACAATGAACACAACAAAACTGATCGCGCTAGCAGCGACACTTGGTGCGAGCACTGCGATCGCAGCGCCGGCATTTGCAGCCAACGTCGTGGCGCTGGCCGGCGACCGCGATCTCGTATGGGTCGACAGCGAAGCGATGGCGACGACCGGCATGAAGACTGTCGAAGGTGCCGAAGGCCGCCTGCTCGGCATCGACGTGCGTCCGGCCGACGGCATGCTCTACGGCGTATTCGAAGATGGCACGATCGCCACCATCGATCCGGAATCGGGCATGGCGACAGGCGTCAGCACGTTGGCGACGATGCTTCCTGATGGCGTGACCGCGACCGTCGACTTCAACCCCGTGGCGGACCGCCTTCGCCTCATGGGCAATGACGGCACCAACCTGCGCGTCAATGTCGACACCGGCGAAGTGACCGAAGACGGCAGCCATGCCTTTGGCGAACAGGACCAGACGCCCGACATCATCGCCGGCGCCTACACCAATTCTTACGCAGGCACCGAAGCTACGCAGCTCTTCAACATCGATAGCAGCGCCTGGCTGGTCCTCCAGAACCCGCCCAATGACGGCGTCCTCGTTCCGGTCGGTGAGATCGGGATGGATGTGGAGCAGGTCGGATTCGATATTCTGTCCGATGGCCAGGGCGGCAACGAAGCCTGGCTCATGAGCGGCGGCACGCTGTATGCCGTCGATCTCGAGAGTGGTGCGGCCACAGAGGCAGGCGCCGTCGAGGGTGCCGACGCGGCCGTTCGCGACATTGCCATCATGCCGGCGATGTAGGCTCGAACGCCCCTGCCCCTACCATCGGAAGGGACCCGGCGCGACGCTCCTCGCGCCGGGTCCTTCCTTTTTTGGAGCACTACCGGCCCTCACCGGCATCGCGAAAGCTGGCAGATGCGGGTGGAGGCGGACTGCGGAAGAAGCGGGCGCCCTTGAGCCAGAGCTTCACCGCCTCCCAATGGATCGCCGCGACCACCTTGAGCGTCATGAACGGAAAGCGCAGCAGATAGGCTGCGAGCCGCGCATCGCTCAGGCGAGCGGCATCGCCGTTCAAGGTAGCGGACAGCAGTGGCTCGCCGTCTTGCGTCTCGTGGATGCGCAGCCTGACGGTTTTGCCCGGCGGCAGCACGCGGAAATGATAGCGCGCTCCCATCGCCATGAACGGCGACACGTGAAATATCTTGGTTCGTGTCTGGCGCACGCCTTGTGGCCCCGCTTCGCCCGGCAAGACCGGCGCGACGTAGCTGTGGCGCTCCCCGAACGTGTTGCGCACCGCATAGATCAACGCGACCAGGCGATCCTGCGCGTCATAGGCGAAATACACCGAGATCGGATTGAAGACGTAGCCGAGCATCCGGGGATAGGCCAGCAGCAATATGCGCGCGGCCCTATCCGTCATTCCCGCTTCCGCGAGCAGCCGATCGGCGAAGTGGCGCAGAGTTTCACCAGGACGCTCGACATGATCGCTTTCCCGGAAGGACAGGACGCCAGGCCGGTTCACCGACAGAAGGCGCGCGGCCTTGTCCATTTCGTCCAGCCGGTCGATGTCGACCAGCAGTGAGAACACGGAATAGCTGAAACGATGCCCGAACGGGTTCAGCCGCTGGTGCATCACCTTGCCAAGGTAGAGTGTCCCCGGCTCGGATGGCGGCGCGCCGTTTGCTTGCGCAGTGGTGATGCGCCCGGGTCTCATTGCTCACCACGCATCGCACGATAGGCCGAAAGTGCGCGGTCACGCGCCTTCGCGTGATCGACGATCGGACGCGGGTAGGTATCGCCCAGCTTGATGCCGCCATCTGCGAGGATTTTTTCAGGCGCTTCCCAAGGCTTGTGAAGATATTTGTCGGGGAGCTGCTCGAGTTCGGGCACCCAGCGCCGGACATAGGCGCCTTCGGGGTCGAACTTCTCGCCCTGCAGGACGGGGTTGAAGATGCGGAAATACGGCGCGGCGTCGGCACCCGAACCGGCGACCCACTGCCAGTTCGCCGGATTGCTCGCTTCATCGGCATCCACCAGCGTATCCCAGAACCAGCGTTCTCCATCCCGCCAGTCGATCAGCAGGTGCTTGGTCAGCAGCGAGGCTGCAATCATGCGCACGCGATTGTGCATCACGCCTGTATGCCACAGTTCGCGCATGCCCGCATCGACGATCGGATAGCCCGTCAGTCCGCGCTGCCAGGCCCGCAGGGCCTTCTTGTCCGCATGCCAGTGAAAGTCGTCGAAGGCCGGCTGGAAGTTTTTCTCGTGAAGCGCGGGATTGTGGAACAGGAGATGATGGCAGAACTCGCGCCAGCCCACCTCCTTGCGAAACGTGGCGATGTCGGTCGAGCTCGCATCGACATGCCTTTCCTTCAAGGCTGCGAAGATCTGGTATGGCGTGATCTCGCCATGCGCGAGATGCGGCGACAAGCCTGACGTCGCCGGCTTCGAAGGATGATCGCGACCCTTGGCATACCCATCGATGCCGTCGGCAAGGAAGTCTTCGAGCCTCTCAAGCGCGCCGGCCTCTCCCGGTGTCCACGTGTCGCGCAACCCACCTGCCCAGTCCGGCTTGGTCGGGAGCGGGACGAGCTTGTCCAGCGGCATGGTCTCGACCCGGTGCCGATAGCCGTTGACGTTCGTGGGCGCGTCGACAGGATCGCGCGGTTCCGGCCCCGCCTCCAGGGCTTTCCAGAATGGCGTGAACACCTTGTAGAACGATCCGGCACCGGTCTTTATCTTGGTCGGCTCATGAAGAAGGAAGCCATCGAAACTCTCGGCTTTGATCCCCTTTCCCCGAAGCGCCTGCTTCAGCTTCGAGTCGGCCGCCACGCCGCCGGGATCGTATCTGCGGTTCCAGAACACGGCTTCCGCACCGGTCTGCGACACAAGTTCTTCGACGATCGCACCTGTCCGACCCTCCCGCAGCACAAGCGGAACGCCTACATCATCAAGGCGCTTGGCGAGGGTTGCGAGCGAATGGTGCAACCACCAAAGCGCCGCTGCACCGCGCGGCCGCACGCCCGAACTCTGTTCGTCGAGAATGAACAACGCAAGGATCGGGCTCCCGGTATCGGCGGCGGCGGCCAGGGCCCGGTTGTCGCCGATACGCAGGTCCCGTCGAAACAGGACGATGACGGGCTTATCCGTGCCGTGTTTCAATCCGCCGGCGTCCAGGTCACGTCGCGGCACAGAATGCCGCCGAGAACACAGCCGCGCGTCACCAGACCATCCTGTCCCACTTTCAAGGTCATCGAATAGGTGCGGTCACGCTTGGGGTCGTAGGCCGTGCCCTCCAACGTGTCGGCCGTGGCCGGCTCAAGGCTCATCACGAGCTTGTCGCCCACTTCCTCGCCCTTGCTCGTATCGCCGATCCACTCGTTGGTGGCGCAGATGTCGCTGCCACACGATGCGATGCGCACCTTGGCGTTGCCGTCATCCCGCATCCAGACGCCGCTGGGATCGGGCGCGTTTTGGGCGGTCGCCGCTCCCACGCCGGCAAGGCAGGCGATTGCGAAGGCCATTCCAGTCCGGGTCATCATGTGCATCTTCTTTCTCCTCTGAGAAGATACGATTGACCCCCCGGTTCGGTTCACCCGCGGTGATCCGCAATTGCGTGACGGGCGTAGAAAGCACCAACCGGACAGGAGCACGCCAAGATGAAGACCATAATGATCGCCTACGTCGCAGCCGGCATCGTCTTCCTCATCGTCGACGCGATATGGCTGACGATCATGGCGGACGCGCTCTACCGGCCGATGCTCGGCGACAAGCTCGAACCGCAGTACGTTCTGGCGCCGGCTGTCGTGTTCTATTTCATCTACATCGCCGGGATCATCTTCTTCGCCGTGATGCCGGCGCTGCAAAGTGGCGGACTGGCGAAGGCGGCGCTCAACGGGGCAATGCTGGGGCTTGTCGCCTACGCGACTTACGACCTGACCAACCAGGCGACGTTGCGAGACTGGCCGCTGGTGGTGACCCTGGCGGACATCCCATGGGGCATGTTCGTTACAGCGGTCGGTGCGTCAGCGGGCTTTCTCGCCGCGAATCGTTTCGGCTGAACTTTCCGCCGCCGCGAGCATGTTCGACATCATCAACGCGACGAACGCGGTCAGCATGGCGGCACTGACCGCGTTGAGCCGGACGAGTGCTGTGTATTCCTGCTCCGAATAAGCGACCAGCGGCACTCCGTAGAAGCGTGGTACCCAGAGAAACGCCAAAAGCGTGATTCCGGCCAGCGCGAAACCGACAATACGCTCGCCTGGACGGAAAAGCGCCAGCGCCAGCACCGCGCACGGGATCAGGAAGATTTCGACCCCGGACCGCACACCAAACAGGTTTGCGCACATGATGGCATTGCCGATGCCAGCCAGCGGCAACAGCGCCCGGCCCGCAACGCTGTTGACACGCGCGAGCGCGGGGACTGCCAGAAAGAACGGCGTCGAGAAGAACGTGTAGAGCGAGGGTTCTATTCGTTCACCCACCAGCCAGTAGATATACAGCGGATAGAAGGGCTGGTTGGAGGCAACGAGCAGCGCGGTGAAATTGGCGGCAGCCACGCGCGGATCGGGATGGTCCGCATAGCGGCGGGTCGCGTCAACGAGCCTCGCAAACACGTTCATCTCAGGTGACGGGGCCAGGCGCCGGGCGCAGCAGATAATGGCTCACGCCCCACTCCTCGCCGCCGGCATGGCCGAAAAGGCCTGCCGTCGCCAGGAAAAACAGCCGCCAGCGCCGCATCCACAATGCCGCGTCCACGCCATAGGTCTTGTCAAAGATGGACCTGATCTCGCGCCGGTTGGCATCGAAGTTCTTTAGCCAGTCGAGCGCTGTGCGCTCATAGTGCTTGCCGTTCCAGCGCCACTCGCGTTCGACCGCGAAGATTTCCTTGAACTGGTGCAGCAGGCCATGGCTGGGCATCACGCCGCCGGTGAAGAAGTATTGCGCGATCCAGTCCGACTTGTCCGCGTGGTCGAAACGATAGGCGCTCGCGCGATGCGAAAACACATGGATGAACATGCGCCCTTCAGGCGTGAGCCAAGAGCGCGCACGCTGCAGCAATACGCGCCAATTCGACATGTGCTCGAACATCTCGACCGAGACGATGCGGTCGACCGCGCCCTGCGGGGCGAACTGGTTCATGTCGGCCGTGACGACAGTGAGGTTCGCAAGTCCCAGACGCTCGATCTCGGTCTCGATATGCAGCCGCTGGGGCGCAGAGTTCGAGACGGCGGTAAAATGCGAGGCGGGATAGCGCTGCGCCATGAAGATCGACAACGATCCCCAGCCGCATCCGAGTTCGAGCACGTTCTGGCCGTCGAGCAGATCGGCATGAGCGCAGGTTTCCTCCAGCGCAGCGATCTCGGCATCGGCAAGGCTCGACTGCGCGGTGGGATAGAGGCAGCAGGAATATTTGCGCCGCGGCCCGAGGGCGAGTTCGAAGAAGGCTGGCGGCAATTCGTAATGCTGCTGGTTGGCTTCGTCGACGTGGACGGCGATCGGCCAGGCGTCCATGCCCCGGGCAAAATCCTGGTCGCTGACCCCACCTTGACCCAGAAGACGGCTGGTGCGGCCCACAAGCCTGTCAACGCCGAACCGCAGCGCCGCATCGGGCAGCGGAAGGCGCTCGGCAGCATTTATGGCGGTAACGGCGATGTTCATGAAGAGCGATCCTTTCGCTGCGGACCCGGCCAGAAGGCGTTGACGCGGCGCTGGTAGGCACGGAACGCGTCGCCACGCGACTGGACCATATGGGCTTCAAGTGGCGGTACGCCCGACACGTGTACGAGAAGCCAGTACATGAAGGCGGGCCCGATCAGGGCGGCCCAGCCCCAGGGATATGCGCCCGACAGATCGATCGCGATGACGGCGTAGCCGACCCAGCCGAGCCACTGGAAGAAATAGTTCGGATGGCGGCTCACGCTCCAGAGGCCGGCGTCACACACCTTGCCCTTGTTGGCGGGGTCCTGCTTGAAGCGCGTGAGTTGCGCATCCGCGATGCCCTCGCCGAGAACCGCGGCGGCGAGTACCAGCACGCCGATGATATCGCCTGCGCGCAGGCCCTGCTCGGGATTGTGCGCAGCCAGGAAGATAGTGGCGGCAAGAAGCAGTGCGGCGGCAGCCTGGATCTGCAGGAACCACAGCAGCCGCATCTTCCAGCGGCCGCCCCACTCTTCTCGCAGGGCCACGTAGCGTGGATCTTCACCGCCTTTGGCCGTGCGTTGAACAATATGGAGGCCGAGCCGAAGCGCCCAGGCCGCGGCAAGGCCGGCGACGAGTGTGGTGCGCAGAGGGTAGACCTGCCAACCATCGAGGGGCGCGAGCGCGACGACCACGCCGGCACCGCCGACGGCAAATGACCAGACCGCGTCGATCCAGCCGGACCTGCCG
Organism: Mesorhizobium sp. CAU 1741; assembly: GCF_039839275.1. Lineage (NCBI taxonomy): Bacteria > Pseudomonadati > Pseudomonadota > Alphaproteobacteria > Hyphomicrobiales > Phyllobacteriaceae > Mesorhizobium > Mesorhizobium sp. CAU 1741. The sequence continues at coordinate 1,110,105 of NZ_JBDOQP010000002.1, forward strand.
CCGCGTACCACCAGCAACCATGCAAGGGTCATCACCAGCGACAGGGCCACGGCGACCGCGAGGAAAAGCGCCGCCGTAGCCATGGTCATATCCCGAAGATCGGTTGCAGCATGCGGCCAATGAAGCCGTTGAAGCGCATCTTGCCTTCGAGCGCGGCCAGGCAGATGCACTCCTCGTCGGCATCGACAATCGGCTGGTGCTCTGTATCGTCGTCGACCTCGGCAACGTCGCCCGGCCGGAACTGGCCGAGGGCATCCGTATAGGACCCCTTGACGATATAGGTGAACTCGGTGCCGACATGGCCGTGGTCGGGCAGCGCCCTGCCCGGGCCGACCTTGAGCAGAATCAAATTGGCGTCGCGATCGTGCGGAACGCCGACGCGGCTCATCTTCATTCCGGGCCCAATCCAGCGCCAGCGGCCGATCTCGCAGCCCCTGAGCGCATCGGGAAGGGGCACGCCCTCGATTTCCGCTGGTTCCCGCGCGTGCTCGGCCATCGGTGCGGATGGCGCGGCATCGATGCGTGACAGGACATCGGCGAGCGCGCTCGGCGACATCGCTGTCGGCTCCATTGCCTCGAGCAGAGCGCCGCCGACGGCTTCGTATTCAGCGACACGGGCACGGCACGCCGGGCAGGTCGCCAGATGCGCCTTTGCCACTATGGCCGGCGCGGCCGCAAGCGTGCCCGCCGCGTAGCGCAGCAGCGACTCGTCGCGAAGGTGATGATTTATCGTCATGTCTCGTCTTCCAGGAGGATACGCAGGCGGTTCATCGCCAGTCGGACCCTCGATTTCACTGTGCCGAGCGGTATGCCCAGGTCGCTCGCTATCTCGGTCTGCGATTTCTCGCTGTAATAGGAGAGGCGGATGATCGTCTGCTGCTCCGGCGTCAGTCCGGTCAATGCGCGGCGCACACGTACGTCCCGCTCCGCATCGAGAAAGGCATCCTCGATCGAAGGCGGCGTTTCCTCCGGGTCAGCCGGCAGGTCCGCCGGATTGCGCTGGCGACGCAGGTGGTCGATGCGCAGGTTCCGGGCGACCGTGAAGACCCATGTCGCGGCACCAGCCCGGGAGCGGTCGAAATAGGACGCCTTGCGCCATACCGACAACATCGTCTCCTGGACAAGATCCTCCGCGATCCCCGCCGACATGCCGCCGCGCATGAAGAACGTCTTCAACCGCGGTCCGAAATGCCTGAACAGGGCGGCAAATGCTTCCCTGTCATGGCGCGATGCCACCGCCTCGATAAGCTGTGAAAGTTCCTGGGACGACGGCATCGTCGACCCATTGCCCGCCGCATTCACCACGCCCAACCGCCCTCTCGCGGAAAGGAGCCGTTCAGCCTTTGCGGAATACTCTCTCGAAGCCTCATGCATGCGCCCTTCTACGATGCGGGGTTCGGTTCGGATCACTTCGCGCACCAGTGATCCGCGGAGCCCCATCATCCGTATTCATTAGCGAAATTCCTGCGCGAGATCGACAGCCGCGCCGCGCCGGCATGAAGGATTGCAATGCGTCACTTTCCCGTATCCGACCGTCCACTGAAGATCGCCGTGGTCGGAACCGGCATTTCCGGCCTGTCCGCGGCATGGCTGCTGTCGAAGCGACACGACGTCACCGTGTTCGAGGCAGACAGCCGCATCGGTGGGCATTGCCACACGATCGACACCCCGTCTGCCCCCGTCGACACCGGCTTCATCGTCTATAACGACGCGACCTACCCGAACCTCGCGGCCTTGTTCGAGCATCTGGAGGTGCCGACCAAGGCATCCGAGATGTCGTTCGCCGTGTCAATGGATGACGGAAAGCTCGAATATTCCGGCACCAACCTCGCCGGCCTCTTCGCCCAGCGGCGCAATCTCGCAAGCCCGCGCTTCTGGTCGATGCTGCGCGATCTTATCCGCTTCTATCGCGCCGCACCTGCCGCCATGCGCGGGATCGAACCGTCCGCAAGTCTCGACGAATACCTCGACAGCGCCGGATTCGGTTCCGCGTTCCGCGAGGATCACCTTTATCCGATGGCGGCAGCGATCTGGTCGACACCGGCGCTGGAGATCGGCAATTATCCGGCCGTCTCTTTCATCCGGTTCTGCGAGAATCACGGGCTGCTGAAGTTTTTCCGCCGCCCTGTGTGGCGTACCGTCGATGGTGGCAGCCGCGCCTATGTCGAAAGGCTGATCGAACCGTTCCGCGATCGCATTCGCACCAACGCGCCAGTCACGGCGATTCGACGGGTCAACGGGGCGGTCGAGATTTCCAGCCCGGGTGCCGAGCCGGAATGGTTCGACCATGTGGTCGTCGGCGCCCATGCGGACCAGGCGGCGCGCATGTTGGCGGATGCGACCGAGGATGAGCAGCGGCTGCTCGGGACCTTCGCATATGGGCTCAACGAGACAGTGCTGCACACCGACCCGCGCCTGATGCCCCGGCGACGCAAGGTTTGGTCGAGCTGGAACTATCTGGCGCAATCGTCAGGCGGCGAGCATGGGCCGCTCAAGCCATGCGTCAGTTACTGGATGAACCGGCTGCAGGGCATTCCCGACGCCACGCCCTACTTCGTCACGCTCAGCCCGATCGTCGAGCCGGCTCCCGAACACGTGCTGTGGCGCGGCATATACGAGCACCCGCTCTTCAACGCCGCCACATTGCGCGCCCAGGAAGAAATCTGGTCGCTCCAGGGCGCGCGCAACACCTGGTTCTGCGGGTCCTATTTCGGCTCCGGCTTCCACGAGGACGCCCTGCAGGCCGGCCTCGCCGTCGCCGAGGCGCTTGGGGGCGGGCGACGGCCATGGACGGTCGAAGGCGAGTCCGACCGCCTCGTCGGCAGGCAGGCAGACGCCGCCATCACCGAATAGCTGCCCCGCCTAGCCCTCCTGGGCAAGGCAGGTTGTAAGCGACGTGGTGAGATTGCGGATCAGGTCGAAATAGAGTTCCGGCCCGTCTTCGAGTTCGGCGCCGAGCGGATCGAGAACACCGCTGCGTGCCTGCGTCCCCTCGGCAACCACCGAGACGAGCCGCGGCTCGAACTGCGGCTCCGCGAAGATGCAGGTGGCGCCCAGTTCGGCAACCTTTTCCTGCATCTCGCTCAGGCGCTGGGCGCCGGGTATCGCTTCCGGGCTGACGGTGATCGAGCCCGCCGCGCTGATGCCGAAACGCTGCTCGAAATATTGATAGGCATCGTGGAAAACGACGAACCCCATGCCGCGTATGGGGTCGAGCGCCGAGGCCGTCTCCGCCATCAGCGCGTCGAGCCTGGCGGAGACCTCTGCCGCGTTTGCCGCATAGGTGGCGGCGTTCGACGGATCCGCTTTCGACAGCGCCTCTTCGATTTCATGGACCATGGCCTTGGCATTCATCGGGTCGAGCCACAGATGCATGTCCATGCCTTCATGGGCATGGTCTTCATGGTGGTCATGCCCCTCGTGGTCATGATCGTCATGTTCCTCGTGCGCCCCGTGGTCATGCTCACCCGCGTCGTGCGCATGATCGTGCCCGTCATCATGGTCATGGGCTTCAAAAGCGCCTCCTTCGCGAAAGCCGAGGCGCACGATGCCGTGAGCCTGCGAGAGTTCCACGACGGCGGCGTTGGCTGCGAGCGTCTCGAGCGGACGCTGAAGGAAAGGCTCGAGCCCCTCGCCGACCCAGAAGATCAGCTTCGCCTGCTCGAGGGCGCGGGCTTCGGACGGCCGAAGCGAATAGGTATGCGGAGAGGCGGCACCCTTGACCAGCAGCTCCGGGTTCCCCACCCCTTCCATCACGGCAGACACCAGCGAATGGATCGGCTTTACCGATGCAACGACCTCGTCGAAGGCGAATGCCGGGTACGGCATGACGGCAGCCGAGGCGAACAAGGCGGCGGCGGTGCAAAGACGAGTGTTCATGAGTGGCCTCTCCTGCATGGGGCTGGAACTATCCCGATGTGATGTAATGACATTACATTGCGAAATGCTATAACGTGTGCGATAGCCGAGTGACAACCCCGAAACGGACACGCATGCTCCAAAAATCCGCAACACCGACGCAGCAGGGTGACGTGCTCGTCAGCCTGAGAGGCGCTGGCGTCCATCGTGACGGGCGCTGGCTGGTTCGCAACGTCGACTTCGACATCAGGCCAGGCGAGATCGTCACGCTGATCGGCCCAAACGGGTCGGGCAAGAGCACCACGGCGCGTGTCGCCATCGGCGTCGTGAAGCCCGATGAAGGCGCGGTGGCGCGAAAGCCGAAACTGCGCGTCGGCTACGTCCCGCAGAAGCTGTCCATCGACTGGACGCTGCCGCTCACGGTGCAGCGCATGATGACACTGACGGGCCCTCACGACGCGCCGACGATCGCGGCCGCGCTCGAGGCCGTAGGCATCGCCCATCTGGGCCGCGCGCAGGTGCAGACGCTATCCGGCGGCGAGTTCCAGCGGGCGCTTCTTGCGCGCGCGATGCTGCGCAAGCCCGACCTCCTGGTGCTGGACGAGCCAGTGCAGGGCGTCGACTTTTCCGGCGAAGTCGCCCTTTACGAACTGATCGCCCGAATCCGCGACGAGACCGGCTGCGGCATACTGCTGATTTCGCACGATCTGCATGTGGTCATGGCTGCGACCGACACGGTCATATGCCTCAACGGCCATGTTTGCTGCCGGGGCACACCACAATCAGTGGTCGCCAGCGACGAATATCGCCAGCTCTTCGGCGGGCGGGCGGCGCAGACATTGGCCGTCTACCGCCACGACCACGATCATACCCATTTGCCCGACGGGCGCGTCATCCACGCCGATGGCTCCGTCACCGAGCATTGCCACGCCGAGGACGGTCATCACCACGATCACGCGCATGATGGTGCAAGCCATGCTCGATGACTTCTTCAGCCGCGCCGTCATTGCCGGGGTCGGTCTCGCATTGACGACCGGCCCGCTCGGCTGCTTCATCGTCTGGCGGCGGATGGCCTATTTCGGCGATACGATGGCGCATTCGGCACTGCTGGGTGTGGCCCTCGCCTTCCTGTTCGAGATCAACCTGACGATCGGGGTGTTCGTCGTCGCCACGCTCGCATCGCTGGCGCTTCTGGCGCTGCAGCGTCGGGGGGCGCTGTCGACGGACGCGCTGCTCGGCATCCTGTCGCATTCGACGCTTGCGCTGGGTCTCGTCATGATCGCCTTCATGACGTGGGTGCGGGTTGACCTGATGGGATTCCTGTTCGGCGATATCCTCGCGGTGTCCAGGCTCGACATCGCGATCATCTGGGCGGGCGGTGTGCTGGTGATCGGCGTTCTGGCGGTGTTCTGGAGTTCATTGCTTGCGGCAACCGTGAACGAGGAACTGGCGCAGGCGGAGGGCATGGCCCCTGCGCGCTCGCGGCTGGTGTTCATGCTGCTGATGGCGCTGGTCATCGCGATCGCGATGAAGCTGGTGGGCGTGCTGCTGATCACTGCCCTGATGATCATTCCCGCCGCGACGGCACGTCGCTTCGCGACGACGCCTGAACAGATGGCGGTGCTGGCTTCAGTGCTCGGCGCCCTGGCGGTGGTCGCCGGGCTGTTCGGCTCGCTCGAATTCGACACGCCCTCCGGCCCGTCTATCGTGGTCGCGGCGCTCGGCCTGTTCCTTGTCAGCCTGCTGCCGTATCTTTCGCGCCGCACAACCGGAAGCCCGACATGACGACGACGCATCCTGAACTCACTCGAAACCAGTCGCTGGTGCTCGGCGCGCTGACGCGGGCGGAAGGGCCGCTTTCGGCCTATACCATTCTCGACAAGCTCCGGGACGACGGCTTTCGCGCGCCGCTGCAGGTCTACCGGGCGCTCGAGAAGCTGCTCGACGCGGGACTGGTGCACCGGCTGGAATCGCTCAACGCATTCGTCGCCTGCGCCCATCCCCACTGCCACACCCAGGGGCTGATCACGTTCGCGATCTGCGAGGATTGCGGCCAGGTGGACGAGTTCTCCGACCCCGTGGTCCAGGAACGGCTGGGTGCGTGGTCCTCCGACCACGGCTTCAAGGCCGAGAAGACGACGATCGAGATCCGCGGCCATTGCGCCGCCTGCCTCGCCGGTTGAACCCGGCCCCGAAGGGCCGGGACGTCAGAGGAAGAACAGCAGGCTCGCCAGCGCGAACACCGGCACCAGCACGGCCAGCGACCACAGCATGTAGCCGAAGAAGCTGGGCATCGCGATGCCCTGCCCGCGCGCGATCGCGTAGACCATGAAATTGGGCGCGTTGCCGATATAGGTATTGGCGCCCATGAATACCGCGCCCGCCGAGATCGCCAGCAGCGTCTGCGACAGCGTCGTCATCAGCACCTGCGGATCGCCGCCCGCCATCTCGAAGAAGACGAGGTAGGTCGGTGCATTGTCGAGGAAGGACGACAGGATACCGGTCAGCCAGAAATAGGCGACATTGTCGGGTGCGCCGTCCGCCCCGGTGACGAGCGAGACGAGCGGTGCGAAAGCGCCGTCGAGCCCCGCCTGCAGGATCGCGATCACCGGTATGATGCAGATGAAGATGCCGGCGAAAAGCTTGGCAACCTCGAGGATCGGCTCCCAGTTGAAGCCGTTGGCCTCGCGGTATTCCTTGCGCGAGATCACCAGCGAGGTAAGCGCGAGGGCAACGATGATGACATCGCGCAACAGGTTCTGCAGCGCCAGTTCCACGCCATGCACGGTGAAATAGATTTCCGGCCGCCAGATGCCCGACATCAGGATGGCGGCAATGACGCCGCCCAGCAACGGCAGATTGGCGAGGCCGCGCAGGCGGATGCGGGAGTCGGGCGTGGGGTCCGGCAGCGGCGGACGCGCATCTTCCCGTCGATGCAGATAGGTGTCCAGCAGGAAGAAGATGGCGAGGACGAGCCCGCCGACGAAAGCGGCCGGCAGCGCCATATGCGTCGTGGTCCAGAAGAAGTCGACGCCGCGCAGGAAGCCCAGGAACAGCGGCGGATCGCCCAGAGGCGTCAGAGAACCGCCGATATTGGAAACGAGGAAGATGAAGAAGACGATGACGTGCACATTGTGCCGCCTGTCGTCGTTTGCGCGGATGATCGGCCTGATCAGGATCATCGACGCGCCGGTGGTGCCGACTACGGACGCGAGCAAGGCACCAATCAGGAGCATGCTGGTGTTGACCAGCGGCGTGCCGTGGATGTTGCCCGAGATCAGGATGCCGCCCGAAATCGTGAACAGCGCGAACAGCAGGATGATGAAGGACATGTATTCCAGCAGCATCGTATGGAGCACGGCATAGAGCGCTTCGCCAAACCCGAAGCCGATGATGAGCGGCACGATCACGAGAGCGGCCCAGAAGCCGGCGATCTTGCCGTAATGGTGCTCCCAGAAATGCGCGAAGAACAGCGGGCCGGTGGCGATGGACAGCAGGATGCCGGCAAACGGGATTGCCCACAGCAGGGGCATCGTGCCGCCCGGCAACCCATGGGCCTCGGCAGCGAATGCGACGTCCGGCATGGCAAGCACCGCCGCCACTGCCATGATACCCTTCGCAATTCGCATCGAACGTTCCTTCTCCCGGTTTTTGCGCGGTGCCTCTCTTAGCCTCCACGTCCCATCAGGAGAAGCAAAAAATTGGTGAGGCTGGATGGCGTCGGGACCAACGACGCCCTTTGCCTTTGGGCGCGAAGCGATTATTAAGCGGCTGAACAGGCAATTGGAGAGCCAGCGATGACCGTCGTCACAAAGGTCCCCCCGCTCGTCACCGTCTTCGGCGGGTCGGGCTTCCTCGGCCGCCAGGTGGTGCGTGCGCTGGCCCGGCGCGGATACCGCGTGCGCGTCGCTGTCCGCAACCCCAATCTCGCCGGCCACCTCCAGCCGCTTGGCAATGTAGGGCAGATCCAGGCGGTGCAGGCCAACCTGCGCGCGCGTTGGTCGGTCGATCGCGCCGTGCAGGGCGCCGACCATGTCGTCAATCTCGTCGGGATCCTCTTCGAACGCGGCCGCCAGACCTTCGGCGCCGTCCAGGAGTTCGGCGCGCGTGCCGCTGCCGAGGCCGCGCGTGCCCAGGGAGCATCGCTGGTGCATGTCTCGGCCCTCGGCGCCGACGAGGACTCGCCCGCGGCCTATGCACGCACCAAGGCTCGCGCCGAACGCGCGGTCATCGATACGGTCGCCGACGCCGTAATCTTCCGTCCCTCGATCCTGTTCGGGCCTGGCGACGGCTTCTTCAACCGGTTCGCCGCGATGTCGCGGCTGGCCCCGGCGCTGCCGCTGATCGGCGGCGGCGAGACGCTGCTGCAGCCAGCCTATGTCGGTGATGTCGCCGAGGCGATCGCGCTGGCGGTGGACGGCAAGGTCGAGGGCGGCAGGATCTACGACCTCGGCGGCCCGGAGATCAACAGCTTCAAGGGCTGGATGGAAGAGATGCTGCGCGTCGTGGATCGCAAGCGCATGCTCGTGCCGATTCCGTGGTCCGTCGCCGGCTTGATGGGCTCTGTCCTGGGCATGCTGCCCAACCCGCAGTTGACGCGCGACCAGGTTGAGATGCTGCGTACCGACAATGTCGTCTCGAAGGCGGCAGAGGAGGAGGGCCGTACGTTCGACGGCCTCGGCATCAGGCCGCAAGCGGCTGACGCGATCCTTCCCTCCTATCTCTGGCAATACCGCCAGACCGGACAATTCGCCCGGCCAGACGCCGTCTGATCGCCGCCGCTCCGGTGGGCCTGCTGGCGTTGCTTCCGCCGGGCATCGACGCGAGCGTGGCGCTGCTGCTGGTCGTGGCGTCGTTCTTCACCTCGGCGCTCACCGCGGCATTCGGGCTGGGCGGAGGCATCGCCATGCTGGCGCTGCTGGGCCTGTTCGTCCCTGTTGCCGCGCTCATTCCGGTGCATGGCGCTGTGCAGCTCGGCTCCAACACCGGACGCGCATGGCATCAGCGGGCGAATGTCAGGCGCGATATCTTCGCGCCGTTTCTCATCGGCTCGCTGATCGGCGCCGTGGCCGGGGCGATGGTGGTGGTGCAACTGCCCGACGCGTTTCTCAAGCTGCTGCTGGGCTGCTTCATCATCGTCGTCACCTGGGCGAAGATTCCCGGCTTCGACAGGCTGGGGCGCGCCGGTTTGGCGATCGGCAGTGCGATTACGGCGCTGATGACCATGTTCGTCGGTGCGACCGGTCCGCTACTGTCGGCCTTCTTCGCGCAGATCATTCCGGATGACCGGAAGGCGCTGGTGGCGACGCATGCTGCTGGCATGACGGTGCAGCACCTTCTCAAGGTGGTGGTTTTCGGACTGGCGGGCTTCGCCTTCGCGCAGTGGCTGCCATTGATCGCAATCATGGTCGCGTCGGGCTATCTCGGCACGGTCTACGGCACGGAATGGCTGGAAAAACTTCCGGAAGACACGTTCCGCCGCTGGTTCAGGGTCGGCATCACGCTGCTGGCGCTGGACATGATCCGGCGTGGGCTGCTCGCCACGTTCTGACGCGTTCAGGGCAGCGTCAGCAGCGCCACGAGCCCCAGGGTTCCGACGAGAATGCGCCAATAGGCGAAGGGTGCATAGCCGCGCCGTGAGACGAAATCGAGCAACCGCCTCACCACCAGCACGGCCGCCAGGAAAGCGAAGACGAAACCCGTCGCGATGATCGGCAGGTCGTCCGCCGAGAGGATGCCTCGATTCTGGTAGAGATCGAAGGCGAAGGCGCCGGCCATGGTCGGCATGGCGAGAAAGAACGAGAACTCGGCGGCCGACCGCTTGTCCGCGCCAAGGAGCAGCGCCCCGACGATGGTGGCACCGGAACGCGACGTGCCGGGGATCATCGCCATGCACTGGAACAGCCCGATGCCGAAATAGACCGACAGCGGATATTTCGACGCATCGGTGAATTTCGGCTCCACCACGCGGCGGTCGACCCACAGCAGGATGAACCCGCCGAGGATGAGCATCACGCAGATCAGGATCGGGCTTTCGAACAGCACGTTCTTGATGAACCCGTGCGCCAGCGCACCGATGATCGCGGCCGGCAGGAATGCGATGAGGATGCCGAGCACGAAGGTCTGCGTGCCACGATCGGACGGCAGCCTGACGAGCATCGTCCACAACCGTGCGAAATAGACGCTGAGGATGGCCAGCACCGCGCCAAGCTGGATTACCACCTCGAAAACCTTGCCGGTTGACTGAAAGCCCATCACTTGCCCGGCGAGCAATATATGGGCGGTGGAGGAGACCGGTATGAATTCGGTCAGACCCTCTAGCACGCCGAGGATTGCCGCCCCGACGATGGTCTGATCGCTCATGTCTGAATCTCCATCGCAGGAGGTGGTTGCTTGTCAGCTAACGGATGAACGCCTATAGGACGACACCGCCGCATCCCTGACTCAAGGGTACGGGCCAGAGACTTAATCGCGCGGCCTTAATAAAACCAGAACATCCTGTTCCGACGGTACCATGCTGACCCTCTTCCATCATCCGCTTTTTGCCGCGTGCCGCTTCGTGCGGCTATCTTTTGGCGAGTATGGCGAAGAACTGGCGCTGATCGAGGAAAAGCCCTGGCAGCGCCGCAAGGAGTTCCTGACGCTCAATCCCGCCGCAACGCTGCCGGTGCTGCTGGCGGAGGGCGATTCGCCGATCGTCGGCGCCACCGTGATCGCCGAATACATCGACGAGACGCGCGGCGTGCTCAAGCGCGACAAGCGGCTGTTTGCCGAGGATCCCTTTGCGCGCGCCGAAATCCGGCGGCTGGTCGACTGGTATTTGGTGAAGACCGAAGCCGACGTCATCCGCCACCTGGTGCGCGAACGGGTCCTCAAGCCGGTGATGGGGAGCGAATTCGGCGGCGGATCGCCCGATTCAACTGCCATCCGCGCGGCGCGGGCCAATGTGCGCCAGCACATGAAATACACCAACTGGCTGGCGGGAACGCGCAACTGGCTGGCAGGCTCCCGCCTTACCTATGCGGATCTGGCCGCGGCAGGCTCGCTGTCGGTACTGGACTATCTCGGCGAGGTGCACTGGAGCGACTATCCCGCAGCCAAGGACTGGTACACGCGCATGAAGTCGCGCCCGTCGTTTCGGACGCTGCTGTCCGATCGTGTACGCAGCCTGTCGCCCGTCTCCCACTACGCCGATCTCGACTTCTGATGACGCACGGCCTGAACCCTGTCCCCAAGGACCGGCTTCGGGATTTGCTGAACCTCGAAGCGGGCAAGCTCGGCTTCGACGCGCTCGCGGTCGCTTCGCCCGACGCCACGCCGCTCGCCTCGGCACGGCTGGCGGAGTACGTCGCAAAAGGACGGCACGGCTCGATGGAGTGGCTGGCGGAGACGCTGGAGCGGCGCGGCGACCCGCGCTCGCTGTGGCCCGAGGTGCGGTCCGTCATCATGCTGGGCATGAATTACGGCCCGGATGAAAACCCGCTCGACCTGCTGCAGCACAAGGACCGCGCCGCGATCTCGGTCTATGCCCGGCATCGCGACTATCACGATGTGATCAAGGGCAGGCTGAAGGAGCTGGCGCAGAAATTCGCCGCCCGCAGCGGCGCCGACGTGAAGGTCTTCGTCGACACGGCGCCGGTGATGGAAAAGCCCCTTGCCGAAGCCGCAGGCATCGGATGGCAGGGCAAGCACACCAATCTCGTCAGCCGCGAATTCGGTTCGTGGCTGTTTCTCGGCTCGATCTTCACCACCGCCGAGCTGGCTCCTGACGAGGCCGAAAGCGACCACTGCGGATCGTGCCGCGCCTGTCTCGACATCTGCCCCACGGACGCATTTCCCGCCCCCTACCAGCTCGATGCGCGGCGCTGCATCTCGTATCTGACGATCGAGAACAAGGGCCCTATTCCGCGCGAGTTCCGGGCCGCGATCGGAAACCGCATCTATGGGTGCGACGATTGCCTCGCCGCATGCCCCTGGAACAAGTTCGCCCGCAGCGCCTCCGAAGCAAAGCTCGTCGCGCGCGCCGATCTGCGCGAGCCGAAGATCGGTGATCTCCTCGCGCTCGACGATACCGCGTTCCGTGCGCTGTTTTCCGGTTCTCCGGTCAAGCGCATCGGTCGCGACCGCTTCATCCGAAACGTGCTGATTGCTGCCGGGAACTCGAATGACCCATCGCTTGAACCTGGTGTCGGAGCACTCCTTGGCGATCCTTCGCCGGTCGTTCGCGGTGCGGCGATCTGGGCTCTGTCGAAACTCGTCGAGGCTGACGCATTGCGCCGGATGATCGCAAACCTGCCGCAGGACGAGGATGACGACGTCGCCCTTGAACGCGATGCAGCGTTGGCCGAACTGGCCGGAGACCATTCATGACAATGCGACTGTTCATCTTCGGGGCCGGATATTCCGGCCGCGCGATCGCCCGCGAGGCACTGGCCGGCGGCCACGCCGTGGCGGGTACAACCCGCTCGCCGGAGAATGCAAAAGTCCTGCCGCAGATCGGAATCCGTCCTTTCCTGTTCGATGGCAGCGCACCCTCGGCGGAAATGCTGGCCGAACTGGCGGGAACGACGCATCTGGTCGTCGCGATCGCGCCGGGAGAAGCCGACCCGGTTCTGGCCGCCGCCGAAGACATCATTGCCCGGTCGATGCCGGCGCTGCGCTGGATCGGCTATCTCTCCACGGTCGGCGTCTACGGCGACCATGGCGGCGAATGGGTGGACGAACAGAGCGAATGCCGGCCGGTGTCGCGGCGGTCGCGCCAGCGTGACGACGCCGAACGGCAATGGCTCGCGCTTGGCGAGACATTAAGCAAGCCGGTGGCGATCCTGCGCCTATCCGGCATCTACGGTCCCGGACGCAACGCGCTGGTCAATCTCCAAAAGGGAACCGCGCGCCGTATCATCAAGCCGGACCAGGTCTTCAACAGGATCCATGTCGACGACATTGCCGGCGCGGCGATGCTGCTTGCCAAGCAAGAGACCGGCGGCGTCTTCAACATCACCGATGACGAACCGGCGCCGCCACAAGATGTCGTCGCCCATGCGGCCGCGCTGATGGGCGTGCCGCCGCCGCCCGAAATCGCCTTCGACGACGCCGAGATGACGCCAATGGCGCGCTCGTTCTATGGCGAGAACAAGCGCGTTTCCAATGCCCGCATCAAAGGACTGGGCTATCGCTTCCGGTTCCCTGACTATCGCACAGCGCTCGACGCGCTGTGGCGAAATGGAACCTGGGCGGATGCACAATCGACGGCGCCGTTCTGAACGGTTAGGATTCGGTTAACCTTGCTGCGCCCATGTTGGTGCGGGGGCGCGGGTTCCGTCATTCGGAGACACGGAATGAGACTTTCAGCGGCCATGCGGCGCCTTCTATCGGCGATGATCGGCGTCGCCACGATACTCGGGGTTGCGCCCGTGAGCGCGGACCCGCTTGCCAAGGATGCCTTCGGTTCGCACCACCTGCCGGCGGCGACACGTGCCGCCGCACACGGATTCTATTCCAAGGGCTGCTTTTCGGGCGGCCTCGCCATGGCGGTCGATGGCCCCAACTGGCAGGCGATGCGTCTGTCGCGCAATCGCCGCTGGGGCCATCCGGAGATGATCGCTCTGCTCGAGCGGCTGTCCCGCGAGGCGACCCAGGATGGTTGGCCGGGCCTGCTTCTGGGCGACATATCGCAGCCGCGTGGCGGACCGATGCTGTCCGGCCATGCCTCGCACCAGATCGGTCTCGATGCTGACATCTGGTTCGTTCCGATGCCAACCGATCAGCGGCTTTCGGCCTCGCAGCGCGAATCGATGGAATTCGTCTCGATGCTGAAGCCCAATTCGCTTTATGTCGACGACCGCAAATGGACACCTGCGCATGCCGGCGTGCTCAAGCGGGCGGCGAACTATTCAAACGTCGAGCGCATTCTCGTGCACCCCGGCATCAAGAAGAAGCTGTGCGACACCGTCAGGGGCGATCGCTCATGGCTGCGCAAGGTTCGGCCGTTCTGGGGTCATGACTCCCATTTCCACATTCGTATCGGCTGTCCGGCCGGTTCTCCCAATTGTCGTGCGCAGGACCCGGTGCCGCGCAGCGAGGGCTGCGATTCGTCACTTGCGTGGTGGTTCACTGAAGAACCGTGGAGGCCCGCCACCGGACCCGCACAGCCGCGCGCCCGCGACGTGATGCGGCTGTCGGCATTGCCCGCCGCCTGCGCGGCGGTGCTCTCCGCACCCGCGCCGGCCTCCGAGGCTGCCGTCACGGTGACGGGAGGCAGCCGCATGCTGGCCACCGGGGGCACGCCGCCCGTTTCGGCAAATGCCTACGCGCCGACGCCGGAGCGGTCCATTCCGCTTCCGTTTTCCCGGCCGACGAACTGACCTGGTTTCTTGACAGGGCGGCGGCTTCTCCATAGAGACTTCTCTAAATCGATTTAACCCAGATTCGGATGTGATCCCGTGGCAGACCGTCTACGGCTCGCCCTCATCGCGCACGATGCCAAGAAGGATGACCTCGTCGCCTTCTGCGCCGCCCATGCGACAGTCCTCGCGCTTTGCGACATCGTCGCGACGGGGACCACCGGGCGCCGCATCGCCGAAGCCGATCCGGCGCTGCGGGTCCGTCCGCTCAAGAGCGGCCCATTGGGAGGCGACCAGCAGATCGGCGCGCTGATCGCCGAGGGCCTCGTCGACATGGTGATCTTCCTGGTTGATCCGCTGACCCCGATGCCGCATGACGTCGACGTGAAGGCTTTGATGCGGCTTGCCGTCGTCTATGATATTCCGCTGGCGCTCAACCTCGCCACGGCGGAAATGATCATCGGCGTTCACGAGGCGCGATAGACGGCCGCAACAGACTGGACCCACGCGACGACATGCTGAAATTTCCCGTTCTGATCGGCGATATCGGCGGCACCAATGCCCGCTTTGCCATCCTCGTCGACGCCTATGCGGCCCCGAAAGAGTTCCCGACCGTCCGCACCGCCGACTTCGCGACGATTGACGACGCCATCCAGCAAGCCATCCTCGACAAGACGTCCATCCTGCCGCTTTCCGCTGTGCTGGCCGTGGCAGGGCCGGTCGACGGCGACGAGATCGAGTTGACCAATTGCGACTGGGTGGTGAAGCCCAGGCAGATGTTCGAAACACTGGGCTTGCGCGAAGTGCTGGTGCTCAACGATTTCGAGGCACAGGCGTTGGCCGTGGTGGCTCTGGGCGCGGAACATCTGGAAAAGATCGGCGGCGGTGAAGCCGAGGACGGCATGGGCAAGGTGGTTCTGGGACCCGGCACCGGCCTTGGCGTTGCCGGGCTCGTCCATTCGCGCAACATATGGATACCGGTGCCGGGCGAAGGCGGACACGTCGACATAGGCCCGCGCAGCGCACGCGATTTCGAGGTGTTCCCGCATATCGAGCGCATCGAGGGGCGCATTTCCGCCGAACAGATCCTGTGCGGACGCGGGCTGGTGAACCTCTACCGCGCGGTCGCCACCGCCGACGGCGTGCCACCGCGCTTCACCACGCCGGCCGAGATCACCACCGCCGCGCTGGACGGCAGCGACGCGACGGCGGTCGAGGCGCTCAACATCTTCGTCACCTGCCTCGGGCGGCTCGCCGGCGACCTGGCGCTGGTCTTCATGAGCCGTGGCGGTGTCTACCTGACCGGCGGTATCGCCCAGAAGATCATTCCCTGGCTGAAGAACGGACTGTTCCGCGCCGCCTTCGAGGACAAGGCGCCGCACAGCGCCATGGTGCGCGAAATGCCGGTCTATGTGATCACCCATCCGCTCGCGGCGCTGACCGGCCTTGCGGCCTATGCCTGCACGCCGGAGAGTTTTGGGGTCGAGACTTCCGACCGCCACTGGATCAGGGACTGAGCCAGGCGGCCAGGCCAATTCGCGTGAATGGGCGTTGCGCGCGCGCCCTCGAGAGGGCATAGCCACGCGGACGAACGGAGCGTGAGGATATTCGGCTTGGCTTCAGCCAATGACAGGCGGATGGCGGGGATCGAACGGGGGGACATCCTGCCCGTGCTCAAGCGCGTTCTTTCGGAAAACGCACGCGACTATACCGGCCTCTATGCAGCCGCGATCGCCTGCCTGCTCGCCGTAGCAGCGGCAACCGCCTTCATCCCCTGGGTGATGCGCCCCCTGATCGACGACGTGTTCTATCGCGAGCAATATGCGCTGATCCCCTGGATCTGCGGCGCGATCGCCACCGTCTTCGTCATCCGCGGGCTTGCCACCTATGGCCAGGCGGTCATTCTCGCCCGCATCGGCAACAATCTCGTCGCCCGCTACCAGCAGCGCATCTTCGACCACCTGATGCGGCTGGGGCTCGACTTCTACACCGAGCAGCGCTCGGGGCGCCTCGCGGCCCAGATCAACGAAAACGTGCTCGGCGTGCGCGAGATGCTGAGCATGACGCTGAAGTCGATCGCCGGCGACGCGGTGCTGCTGGTCGCGCTGGTGGCAGCGATGATCGCGCTCGATCCGATGCTGTCACTCATCGCGCTGCTCATCGGCCCGCCGCTGATCTACGCCGTCAACCGTATCATGCGCCGGCTGCGCCGCGTCGCGCGCCAGGCGGTCGAGGTGAACGCCCGGCTCGTCGGGGCCATGCAGGAGACCACCCAAGGCATCGCCGTGGTCAAGGCATTCACGATGGAAGAGCAGCTCTCCCGCCGGATGAAGACGCTGATACAGGAAGCCGAGCAGCGCGCCAACAAGATCGCCACCGTATCGGAGCGCGTCACGCCGATCTCGGAGACGCTGGCGGGTTTCGCCATTGCAGGCGTGATCGCTTATGCCGCATACCGTTCTTCGACCGAAGGCACGCCGCCCGGCTCGGTTTTCGCCTTCATCACCGCACTGCTGTTGGCCTACGACCCGGCACGCAAGCTCGCCCGCGTCCAGGTCAACCTGGAAAAGGCGCTGGTCAACGCCCGCATGATCTACGAATTGCTGGACATCGAGCCGCGCCAGCGTGACCGCGACGGGGCCGGCGTCCTCGACGTCTCCGGAGGCGACGTCGTCTTCGACGAGGTGTCGTTCGATTACCACCCGGGCCAACCGGTGCTGCGCGCGGTGAGCTTCCGCGCGGAGGCGGGAAAGACGACCGCCATCGTCGGCAGTTCGGGCGCCGGAAAGTCGACGATCGTCGGGTTGATCCAGCGCTTCTACGACCTCACCTCGGGAACGATCCGCATCGACGGCCAGGACATTGCGCGTGTGACCAAGGCGTCGCTGCGTGCCCGCATCGCCTATGTCTCGCAGCAGCCCTATCTCTTCGAGGGCTCGGTGCGCGACAACATCCGCTACGGCAGGCCTGACGCGACCGACGCCGAGGTCGAGGAAGCCGCAAGGCTCGCCCATGCAGAAGAGTTCATCCGCCATATGCCGGACGGCTATGCGACGCTAGTGGGAGAGAACGGTGTCACGCTTTCCGGCGGCCAGCGCCAGCGCCTGTCTATCGCCCGCGCCATCGTGCGTAACGCACCGATCCTGCTGCTCGACGAGGCGACCTCGGCGCTGGACACGGAATCGGAATCGCTCGTCCAGCAGGCTTTGGAGACGGTGATGCAGGGCCGCACCACCATCGTCATCGCACATCGGCTGTCGACAGTCGTGAAGGCCGATCATATCGTGGTGATGGAGGCCGGACGCGTGGTCGAGGAAGGCACGCATGCGCGGCTTCTGGAAAGCCCCGCCGGCATCTATGCGCGCTTCTACAGCCTGCAGGCGGAACATCGCCCGGGCGGGGCGGGCTTGCTGAGCGAAACGCAGGGGGACGCGCCGTGAGCATGGGTCTGGTCGTCGTGGGGGCAGCGGGCCGGATGGGCCGCACTTTGATCCGCGCCATCCACGAGGCGCCGGGGGCGGAACTTTGCGGCGCCGTCGAGCGCGAGGGTTCGGCCTTCGTCGGCCAGGATGCGGGCGAACTCGCCGGCGTCGGCAAGCTCGGGGTGTCGATCTCTGACGATCCGCTGCAGGCCTTTGCGTCGGCCGACGGCGTGCTCGACTTCACTGCGCCAGCCGCCACCGTGCAGTTTTCCGGCTATGCCGCACAGGCGCGCATCGCCCACGTGATCGGCACGACGGGGTGTTCTCCAGAGGACGACGCCAGGATAGCGGCGGCCGCGCGCCACGCCCCCATCGTCAAGTCCGGCAATATGAGCCTCGGCGTCAACCTGCTCGCCGTGCTGGTGGAACAGGCGGCACGCGCGCTCGACGCTGCCGATTTCGACATCGAGGTGCTCGAGATGCACCATCGCCACAAGGTCGACGCGCCATCGGGCACGGCGCTGCTTCTCGGCCAGGCGGCGGCCACCGGCCGCGGGATCGACCTTGCCGACAATGCCGTGCGCGTGCGCGACGGCCATACCGGGCCCCGCGAGGAAGGCGCGATCGGCTTTGCCACGCTGCGTGGCGGCTCGGTCGTCGGCGACCACTCCATCATCCTTGCGGGCCCCGGCGAGCGCATCGTCCTGTCTCACCACGCCGAAGACAGGGCGCTGTTCGCGCGTGGCGCCGTCAAGGCAGCCCTATGGGCGCATGCACGCAAGCCGGGGCTCTATTCGATGCGCGACGTGCTCGGTCTCGGCGCCTGAATTCATCCAGACACAACGAGGAGTATCCCATGTCCGGAACGCTGGTTCTCGTCCGTCACGGCCAGAGCGAATGGAATCTCAAGAACCTGTTCACCGGCTGGCGCGATCCCGGCCTCACGGAGCAGGGGCATGCCGAGGCCAAGGCCGCCGGCGCCAAGCTTGCGGAGCGAGGCTTCCGCTTCGACATTGCCTATACCTCGGTGCTGACGCGTGCCCAGGTGACCTGCGACCACATCCTTCAGGCCGTCGGCCAGGCCGATCTGGAAACCATCCGGGACGTGGCGCTCAACGAGCGCGACTACGGCGATCTCTCCGGCCTCAACAAGGACGATGCCCGCGCCAAGTGGGGCGAGGAACAGGTGCATGTGTGGCGCCGTTCCTACGACGTGCCGCCGCCCGGCGGCGAGAGCCTGCGCGACACCGGCGCACGCGTCTGGCCCTACTACATGCATGACATCCAGCCGCATGTGCTGCGCGGCGAGACGGTACTGGTCGCCGCCCACGGCAACTCGCTGCGGGCGCTGATCATGGCGCTGGACGGCATGACCGGCGAAGAGGTGGTGAAGGTGGAACTGGGCACCGGCGTGCCGATCGTCTACCGGCTGAATGCCGACTCCACCGTGGCTTCGAAGGAAATCCTCGAAGGCTGAGCTTTGTCGCGAGATTGTCATTGACACCATCGGTGCGCCCGCTTACATCGGCGGCGCACCACGCGTAACCGGGCCGGCTTTCAGCCTGCCCTCAGGGACACGCGGTCATCTAGCCCAGGTGGCGGAATTGGTAGACGCGCACGGTTCAGGTCCGTGTGCCGCGAGGCGTGGAGGTTCGAGTCCTCTCCTGGGCACCACTTTCCCTTGAAGAATATCGACGTGAACGCGGCGGATGCCGCGTCGACATGGGTTGTCTTGCACGCTCAAGGCGATGGCGTTCGTCGTGCGATCGCGTGATCGAGGGACCAGCGGCCCGGCCCGAACTTCACCAGCATCAACAGGCAAACGGCCCAGAGCCCATGGGTCTGCCAGGCTTCCGGATAGACGAAGATCTGGATCGTGGCGGTCATGAGCAGAAGCGCGAGTGCAGAGAACCGCGTGGCCAGACCGGCAATGAGCAGGATCGGCAAGACGTGCTCGGCGGCGGTGGCAAGGTAGGCCGCAAGCCGATGGTCGATCAATGGCAGCGCGTATTCGTGCTGGAACAGAAAGAATGTCTGGTCCTTGATCGCGAAGCCGTCGACCTTGGTGCGGCCCGACCACCAGAAGACGGAGCCGACGATCGCGCGCGCAAGCAGCGCCATCGGGTCGTAGGCAAGGCGTGCGCACAGATCGTTGGCCGTACGGGTCAGCCCGGTCACCGTGACCGCGCGCCCCGTGCCGAGGCTGGGATTGTCATGCATGATGGTCTCCTTCGGTAGGGTCGCAGAGCGCACCCATGGCCGCGAGCGTGCGATACGCCGGCATGCGATCGGCTGTTGCCAGTAGTGGACGGTCTTGCCGCGTGAGGTCGGCGATAATGTCCGCCTGGGCGTCCTCGAGAAGATGGCAATGGACGGTCATTTCCGGACGCGTCAGCAGAACGCTTTGCGCGCGCCCGAGACTGATTGCGACCGGCTGGCTGCCCGGCTGGTTGGCGGTCCAGATCGAATGGATCGGGAACGGCGAACGGATCAACTGCGCGGCCGGATGGAGTGCGATGGACCCCGCCGCATCGACGTCGGCGGGTGCCAATGCGCGTCGGTCCGCCGCGTGGTAGGCACGGATGCGTGCCGCCTCCAGCGCGGCTACATCGCCGAGATAAGGCAGTCCCGCCGCCGGAGGAAAGCCGGCGATGAAGGCCGGCAAGCGGTCGCCGTAATGCATCAGGACCGGAGACCTCGGCGGGCATCCGACGACATATTCGCGCGCCATCGCCCTGAAGAAGGCGACACCGACGAGGCGCTGGACGACCGGAAAGCTGCCTGCGAGCGCGTCGATCAACCCGGATATGACATTGTTGCGATAGACCGAGAACCGCTCGTCGCGCTGGCCCGGCAGGTCTCGGAACAGCCTTGCCGGCGTCGCGGCGCCCGGATCGGCGACAGCGGCGGCGAAGGACGACTGAAAGTCCGCCTCACGCGTCATGGGTGGTCTCCCGCGCGGCGTTCGGCGACATGACGGCGATGCGCGCGGCGAGGGCCTGCGCCCGACGGACATCGGCATAAAGCACCGCCCATTCCGGCACGTCGTTGTCCCATTCGATCAGCGTCGGGACAGGTCCGCTTGCGGCGACGACATCGGCGTAGAGTTGCCACACCGGATCGGCCACGGCGGCGGAGTGCGAGTCGATCAGCAACGGCGTGCCGTCCGACAGCGCGTCCTCGTGGTGGCCGCCGAGATGGATCTCCCGCACTGCGTGAAGCGGGAAGGTGGCGAGATAGTCACGCGCGGAACGGTCGTGATTGACGCTCGAAACGAAGACATTGTTGATGTCGAGCAGAAGGCCGCAACCGGTGCGGCGCACGATTTCTCCCAGGAAGGCGGTCTCCTCGATCGTGCTTCCTTCGAAGTCGACATAGGTCGACGGATTTTCGAGCAGCATCTGCCGGCCAAGCGCCTCCTGAACCGCGTCGATGTGGTCGCACACGCCGTCCAGCGTAGCTTGCGTGTAAGGCAGGGGCAGCAGGTCGGCGAAATAGTTCTCGCCATGGCTCGACCAGGCGAGATGCTCGGAGAAGCTCGCCGCCTGGTAGCGCTCGCAGACGTGCCGGATGCGAGAGAGATGCGTGCGGTCGAGCGGTTGCGGCGCGCCGATATTGAGCCCGACGCCGTGGATCGAAAGCGCGTAGTCCTGCGCAAGCCGGCCGAGCTGGGCATGGACGGGACCGCCCGCGCCCATGAGGTTCTCGGCATGGACTTCCAGGAAGGCGAGGGTTGGCCGGGTCGTCAGGATGTCGGCGAAATGGCGGCTCTTGAAGCCGACGCCGACACCGGCGGGAAGATCTGAAGGGGTCATGTGCAGACACCTGTGTGAATGGCGCTGCCGCTAACGGCAGCGCCTGTTGATGTCAGGATTCACGCTCGATCGGCTCGAGCGATCCCATGCCCATCGGGGTGTCGATCTCGGCGCAGGTGCCGGCGGGGACCAGCTTCCAGGCATTTCCCTGGTAGTCCATGGTGGACGTGCCGGCGCATGTGGTGCCGGGACCGGCCGCACAGTCGTTCTCGCCGGCAAGCGAGACGCCGTAGCACTTCTCCATGTCGTCCTGGGCAAGCGACGGCGTGGCGGAAAGCGCCATTGCGGCGGTGAGCGAGCCGGCGGCGATGAGAATGCGGAGTTCTGGCTTCATGATAGTTTCTCCTCTTGGAACTGGACGACACCAAATGTGCGCGTCACAAGTCCATTCGGAGCGGCTGCCACGGATGTTACGTCATCACGGCTTCGTGTTGTTCATGTGAAACCGCGTCCGGGTGTAACGAAACGGACGGGCGTGACGAAAAGGCAATCAATGGCGCAGTTCGACGAGGAGACGCTGGCGGGCCTGATGCGGCGTGCCAATGGTGGCGAGGCCCCGGCCTATGCCGCCTTCCTGAGAGCTGCGCTGCCGATGCTGCGGCAGATCGCGCGGCGAGAACTCGAACGCGCCGGGGGCCGTGGCGACGACCCGGAAGACATCGTGCAGGAGGCCATGCTGGCAATGCACCTCAAGCGCCATACATGGCGCGAGGATGAACCGATCGGTCCATGGATCAGGGCGATCACGCGATACAAGGCGATCGACTACATGCGCAGGCGCGGGCGGACGGCAGAAAGGGTCGACATCGACGCGGTTGCGGAGCATCTCGCCGCCCCGGGCAACGAGGATCCGACACTTCGCACCGACCTTGAGCGCTCTGTCGAGCGCCTTGAGGGCAAGTCCGGCGCGATCGTGAAGGCTGTCGGGCTCGAAGGCGAGGACATATCGGCTGTGGCCAGGCGCATGGCGATGAGCGACGGAGCCGTTCGCGTCGCCTTGCACCGGGGCCTGAGACGGCTGGCCGCATTGCGTGTTCGGGAGGGCAACTGACATGGAAACGGAAAAGCTGATCGCCGCGCTGGCGCAGGACGTGCAGCCCCGTGAAAGCGGCGTGCGGGCAATGTGGCTTACCGCCGGCGCCGTAGGCCTTGCCGCTGTGCTGCTGGCGTTCGTCGTCTTTGTCGGTCCACGCTCCGATATCGCTTCCGCGCTCGAGACACCGCGCTTCCTGCTGAAGCCCTTCATCACCGGAATTCTGTTCGCCTCGGGCTTCGCGGCGCTCTTCCGGCTGATGCGGCCAGGTGTGCGGCTGGAGCGCTACGCTTTGGCGCTGCTCGCCGCGCCGGCCATTCTCGCCGCAGCGGTGCTTGCCGAGATGATCCTGCTTCCGGTGGATCTCTGGCGCGATCAGCTTGTCGGCACCAATGCGCTGGACTGCCTCACCGTCCTGCCCCTGATGTCGGCAGCCCCGCTGCTGGTCTTCATCTGGGCTCTGCGGCAGGGTGCGCCGACCCGACCGGTACTTTCGGGCGCCATCGCCGGCCTTTCGGCGGCGGGGCTCGGCGGAACCTTCTACGCGCTGAACTGCACCGACGACAGCCCGTTTTTCGTGATGACCTGGTATCCGCTCGCAACGCTGATCGTGGTCGGCGCCGGGGCGTTGCTCGGCTGGAAGCTGCTCAGATGGTAAGGCGGCGGAGCGGTTACTGACGGCTCTGGCAGCTATCAGGCGGGGCTCAGATCAGCGGCGCGAACGTTTCCGCGCCGGTCATTTCAAGCCCATCGACAGCCTCACGGAGCGCGTGGGACGTCAGCGGCTTCCTTGCGCGCTCCAGACAGGCGGTCAGCTTGGCTTGAAAGTCATCGGGATCGATCGATCCCGCGCGCCATACCGGCAGCGTTGCCACGGGCACGTCCACCCGCCTACCGCCAAACAGGGTCGCTGAATAAATGCCCTCGCCCGACATGGTATCATCGACCCGTGTGAGTTTCACCTTTCCGGCCAAGTCCAGCACTTGCTGGTCATTCCGCGCCGCCTCGTCGAAATTCCCCAGTCCGACGGAGCCGTGGGTCATGGCTGCCGCGAACACGAAGGGGA
The DNA here is from genome assembly GCF_039839275.1 of Mesorhizobium sp. CAU 1741. NCBI lineage: Bacteria > Pseudomonadati > Pseudomonadota > Alphaproteobacteria > Hyphomicrobiales > Phyllobacteriaceae > Mesorhizobium > Mesorhizobium sp. CAU 1741. The sequence goes on from NZ_JBDOQP010000002.1 coordinate 1,133,642, forward strand.
CCGAGAACTTGGCATCGATTGCCGTTTGCGGTCGCAGGCGCTGCGCGCGCGGTTCGAACAGCATGTCGTTGGGCGGCGCGACGACGGCGTCGATGCTGGCGATGTCGTCGGCTTCGACCCCGCTGCGCAGCAACTCCTGCGCGGCGGCTATCGCGCCATGGGTGCCCCGGCACGAGGGCCAGCGCTTGATGCCGACGGAAGCAGCATGAAAGCTCGATCCGAAGCCATCGAGCATCGCCCCGTGATCGAGGGGCAAACCGGTCAATTGCATCGCCAGGCCGCTTGGTCCCTCGAGCGGCTCCTCGACCGCGCGCACAACCGCCTTGGCCATCAGGACGCCCTCGACCGCCGCACGTGCCGCGAGCCCGTCCCGCATGGCGCGCAGGCTGGAGGCCGGGCTACGCTTGAGTTCGTCGTCGAGCTTGAACTGGCAGGCCGCCAAGCCGATCGCATCTATTATCCCGATCGGCGAAAGCCCGGCGAGATGGGCGCCAGCGGCGGCCGCGCCGATGCCGCTCAGCATCGGTGGATGGTACCAGCCTCGCCGCGCAGGGTCACCGCGCAGGGCGAGCGAAAGCCGGCACGCCACCTCGCAGCCGACCGCCAATGCGGCGATCATCGACCTGCCGTCGCTGCCGAAATGTTGCGCGAGCGCCAGCACCGTGGGAATGACGGAGGCGTTGGGGTGGATCTTTCCTTCCTCGAACGTGTCCTCGAAATCGAGCACATGGGCGAGGGCGCCATTGGCAAGCGCGGCCGCGCCGGGTAGATAGCCACCGCCCTCGCCTATGACCGAGCAGTTTCCGGGCGCCATCGACGTGGCGTGTCGGATCAAAGCCTCAGCGCCATCGTCTTCCCCGCGCCCGGCCACCATGCAGGCAAGCCCGTCGGCGAGACAGACTTTCACGGCGCGAATCGTGAACGCGTCGAGATCGTCGTAGGTAACGGCGTGCAGCGCCTCGGCGAGGGCGCGTGTGAGGCTCATCCTGCTGCTTCGACGCGCAGCACGTCCCCGTCGGCCACGATGCGCGAGCCGAGTTCGGCTTCATCAGTGATCGCCTGCAGGTAACCGTGAATCCTGCCAAAGCGGTCGTCGCCGGCGGCCACGATCTTGGGATCGGCGTCGCGGTCGATCCAGACCGGCACGAAGCGCAAGTCGCTGACGCCCTGCTTCGACAGGCGGGCTTCGACCATCATGCTCATCGCGGAATCCGGCGGGAAATTGTAGCGGCTCCCAAAATCAGGCACCCAGTCGGGATTGAGCTTCTGGATTTCGCGAAAACCCTTCGATTGCGCATGGGCTTCGTCCATGCGCAGGTCGATGGCAAAATTGGCCAGGGAATGCGCGATCACCTTGCCTTTGTAGACCTCTATCCCCTTGAGGATATGCGCATGATGCCCGAGGACCAGGTCGGCGCCGGCGTCGATGGCGGCATGCGCCACCTCTCGCTGATAGTCGGGTACGATCGCCGGCGTGAAGTGGATGCCGGCATGGTGCGACAGGATGACGATGTCGGCTTGCCTCCGCGCGTCCCGGATCGACTGAAGCAGCGCGTCGAGGTCGGGACGGTGCGAGTAGGTGTGGATGCGTGCCGGCGTTCCCGGCTGGTCGTGCTCAACCTGCTCGTAGACCGTGAACGCCCGCATCGGGGCGCAGCCGGCGCGGTTGTCCTCGGCCCAGTAATTCATCGGCAGGATCGAGTTGACCGCGACGATGGCAACGCGCACGCCGTTGCGCTCGACGATCGCCGGGCTCCTTGCTTGCGCGATAGACGGCCCGGTCCCCACCTGAACCGCGCCAGCGCGCTCCAAGTGCATGAGTGTATCGGCAAGGCCGTCGGTTCCCCAGTCCATGCAGTGGTTGCCGGCAAAGGAAACGACCTCAAGCCCGGCATCGACGAGCGCGTCTGCGATCGCCGGATCGCCGCGCATGGTATGGCGTGCCTGCGGCAGCCGTACGCCGCGCGTGGTGAGGTTAACCTCAAGCTGGCAGAAGCCGAGGTCGGCGCGCTGCAGACGTGCGCGTACACGGTCGAAAATCGTCGCCGGCGTTTCCCTGTCGGGCGCGACGTCGCCCACCGCGACGAACTCGATGACGCCAGTCACTGCGCCAGTTCCGGATCGAGAAGATGGCATGCGGCGCTGCCGCCATGCGGCGCCGCCAGATCTGCCGGCCGAATGCGGGCGCAGACCTCCATCGCCAGCGGACAGCGTGTATGATACGCGCAGCCGCCCGGCGGAACGAGCGGGCTAGGCAGTTCGCCACGAGGCGGCAGTTCGGGCGGCGGCGCGTCCGGGTCCGGTGGCAGCGCGGCCGCCAGGAGCGCCTTGGTATAGGGGTGGCTTGGCGCCGTGCATATCGCAGCCGCCGCGCCGCGTTCTATGACGCGGCCTAAATACATCACGATCACTTCATGCGCCATGAAGCGCACTGTGGCGAGGTCATGCGAGATGAAGACGCAGCCGAGGCCGTATTCGTCCTGCAGGTCCTTCAGGAGGTTGAGGATCTGCGCCCGGATGGAAATGTCCTGCGACGACACCGGCTCGTCGAGCATCAGCACCCTCGGCCGCGAGGCAATGGCACGGGCGATCGCGATGCGTTGGCGCTGGCCGCCGGAAAACTCGCTCGGAAAGCGCTTAGCATCCGCCGCCCGCAACCCGACCGCCTCCAGTACTTCGCCGACGCGCTGGTCGATGTCCTTGCGGGTGAGGCCGGGGATCGTGGACAGCGGTTCGGCGACGATGCCGCCGACCCACATACGCGGATCAAGCGACGAGAACGGATTCTGGAATACCGGCTGCACGGCGCGCCGAAATTCCTGGCGCTGCGCCTTCGACAGTTCGGCAAGCGGCGTCCCGCCAAAGCGGACCGTCCCGGTCGTCGGCGTGTCGAGCATCAGGAGCATGCGGTTCAACGTGGTCTTGCCGCAACCGGATTCGCCAACGACGCCGAGTGTGCGGCCCGGCTGCAACGCCAGCGCGACATCGGTCACCGCGTGCAGGCTATGCTGGCGCCCGTGATGCCTCACCGAAAAGACGCGGCCGATGCCCTCGGCGGACAGGATCGGGGCGCTCATGCGATGGTCCTCTCGCTGTCGAGCGGAAACCAGCAGCGCACGGCGCGGCCCGTGCCGGCGCCAGTGATCGGCGGGGGCTCCTGGCATCGGGCTTGCGCGTTCGCACAGCGGGGATGGAAGCGGCACCCTTGCGGGCGGGCGCCGACATGCGGAGGTGAGCCGGGAATGGTCGGCAGCCTTTCAAGGCTGGAGTTGACCGTCGGCACGCTGTCGAGCAGGGCTCGCGTGTACCAATGAGCCGGCCTTCGGAAGATGTCGCGCACCGGACCCTCCTCGACGATCTGACCCGCATACATCACCGCCACTCGGTCGCACATTCTGGCGACGACCCCGAAATCATGGGTGATGAACAGCATCGCCATGCCGAGCCGCTGCTGCAGAGCCTTGAGCAGTTCGAGGAACTGATACTGGATTGTGACGTCGAGCGATGTGGTCGGCTCGTCAGCGATGAGCAGTTTGGGCGCACGCGCCAGCGAAATCGCGCCGACGACGCGCTGGCGCATGCCACCGCTCATCTGGTGGGGGAAGTTCGCGAGTCTGGCCTCCGGCGACGGGATGCGCACATCGTCCAGCGCCCTGACCGCGCGCTCGTGCAGGCTGCCTTCGCCGGTCGCGTGGCGGCGCAGCCCCTCCTTGAGCTGGCTTCCAATCGAGAATACCGGATTGAGCGAGGCCATCGGGTCCTGCAGGATCATCGAGATCTCCCCGCCGCGAACCCCCGACAGCTGCTTTGCGTCCATCGCGGCGACATCGTCGCCCTGATAGAGGATGCGGCCGTGCATGCCCCTGTCGAGTGCCTGGGGCAGGAGGCGCATGATCGCCATGCCGGTGGTCGTCTTCCCAGATCCGCTCTCGCCGACGAGCCCGAGTGTCTCGCCGGGAGCGATTGACAGCGACACGTTCTCGATCAGCGCCGGGGCGTCCGGTTCCGGCCCCACACGCACCGTCAGGTCCTCGACCGACAGCAGCGGGGAGGGCGAAGACGCCTCACGGATGGATGCCGGGAACGTCACAGGTTCCTCCCTCTCAGGGCAGGGTTGATGCGGTCGGCAAGGGCATCGCCGACGATATTGATCGACATCACCGTCAGCAGGATCGCGAGCCCCGGCAGCATGCACAGCCACCAGGCGGTGACGATGTAGGAGCGCCCGTCGGCGACCATCGAGCCCCAGGATGGATTGGGAGGCGGCACGCCGACACCAAGGAAGCTCAACGACGCTTCCAGCACGATGACGATGCCGACCTGAAGCGTGGCAATGACGATCAGCGGCGGCGCGATATTGGGCAGTATGTGGCGCGTGATGATGCGCATATCCGACAGCCCCGAGGTTCGCGCGAGGTCGACATAGTCCTCGTTGCGGATCTTCAGGGTCTCGCCCCGTGCCATACGGGCATACTGGCTCCACAGCACCAGCGAGATCACGATGACGATGTTGGCGAAACTTGGCCCGCTGATCGCTCCGATCAGCAGTGCCAGCAGGATGACCGGGAAAGACAGCGCGAGGTCGACAAGCCGCATGAGCATCCTGTCCGTCCAGCCACCGAAATACCCGGCGATGGTGCCGATCAGTGTCCCGATCGTGCCGGCGATCGCGATCACGATGACGCAGACCGTGAGCGAAATCCTGGCGCCGGCGATGATCCGGGACAGCACGTCGCGTCCGAGCCTGTCGGTTCCGAGAAGGTAGGCCCAGTCGCCGCCTTCCTGCCAGGCCGGCGGCAAGAGCCGCGCCCGCAGGGAGCCCGCCAGGGGATCATGCGGCGCGATGAAGGGTCCGAGCAGCGCCACGACCACGAACAGCAGCAGCAGGATGAGCGCGACGCGCACGGAGACCGGCAGCGAGGTCATCCGCGGCTCCGCATTCTGGGGTCGACGATGATGTAGAGCACGTCGACGAGCAGGTTGGCGAAGATGAACAGCGCGGTCGTCACCAGCACGACGGCCTGCACCACCGGAAAGTCGCGCGAGAGGATCGATTCATAGGCGAGCCGGCCGATGCCGGGCCACGCGAACACCGTCTCCACGATGACGGCACCGGTGATCATCACGGCGAAGAAGGTGCCCATGAATGTGATCACGGGAATGAGGCTATTGGCGAGCGCATGCTTCCACACCACGACCGTCTCGGGCAGGCCCTTGATGCGCGCCAGCTTGATATACTCGCTGCCGAGCGCCTCGAGCATGCTGGATCGCACCAGCCGGGTGATCGCGGCCAGGGTGAACAGGCCGAGCGTCAAGGCGGGCAGGACGTAGTGCTGCCATCCGCCATAGCCGGAGGTCGGCAGCCAGCGCAGCTTTACCGCGAACACGTACATGAGCACGATGCCGAGCCAGAAACTCGGCACCGACTGGCCGACCAGCGCGACGAGGCGCGCGATAACATCAACTGCTGAGCCACGCGAGATAGCAGCGAAGACGCCGAACACGATGCCGATGGCGAGCGTGAATGCCAGGGCGACGCCAGCGAGCGAAAGCGAAGCGGGCAGCCGTGAAAGCACCAGGCCCAGCGCCGGCTCGTTGCCGGCGGCAAGGGAACGGCCGAAATCGCCTGACGTGACGTCGGCGAGGAAGCGGAGGTACTGCACGGGCAATGGCTGGTCGAGGCCAAGCTGACGGGTCAGGGCGATCTTGTCGGCCTCGGTCGCCCCGTCACCCAGCAACAGCGCCACTGGGTCGCCGGTCAGGCGGGTCAGCAGGAAAATCACGACGCTCATCAGAAGCAGGGCGAAGAATGCTTCCACAAGTCGGATGGCTATGGTCTTCAGCATGGCTCCGCCCGGCTTCGCCGGCAATTGGGTAATGCGTGCGTGGCGACCGGCCTCCCGGTCGCCACGCATTGGTCAGGGAGGACGTTACTGCGCTTTTCCGACCTGGTCGAAATTCCAGACATAGGCCGTGGTGATGTCCCACGAGCCGACCTTGTCGCTGACGCCGTAGGGCTCGTTGGCAAGCGCGATGAAGACGGCGGCAGCTTCGTCGCGGAGATACTGACCGATCCTGGTGAACTCTGCCTGGCGTTTGGCGGCGTCCTGCTCGGTCGAGAAGGTCTGGATCATCTGCTCCAGTTCTTCCGAGGTGAAGCTCGCAAAGACGCTCTTTTCCATGTAGCCGGCTTCCATGCCGTTGGCAGCGCTCGCAAACGGGAAACCGCGGTGCGTCCAGACGTAACCGTTGGCGCGCCCCTCCGTCCACTCGCTGCGAAGCGCGGGCCAGTCGACGGGCTCGATGGTGGCGTTGACGCCGATGTTCTGCCAGTAGAGCGACACCGCCTCGGCCATCAGGGGCAGTTCTGCGCCCGGCGCGGTGGTGAAGGTGCGGATGGTGATGTCGAAGCCGTTCGGATAGCCGGCTTCGGCAAGAAGCGCCTTGGCCTTCTCCGGATCGTACGGATACGGCTCGACACCGGACCATGCCGACACCGGGGTGTCGCTCGATGCAACGGTCGCCTCGCCCTGGAAGAGCTCGTCGATGATCGTCTGCTTGTCGACCGCGTAGTTGAGCGCCTGTCGCACTTCGCGCTTTGCCCATGGGTTGTCGGCGTTGTAGCGGTTTTCCGCCGTCTGGATCAGGCCGCCGAAACGCACCACAGGAGACCATGTGGCTTCGGCCGAGACGATATCCAGCCCCGCCTCCCTGACGGCCGGGATCGAATCGAATCCGATCGGCGCAATGTCCGCCTCGCCGGTCTGCAGCATGGCGACGCGAGTCGATTCCTCGGGCACCACCTTGAAGCGCACCGTTTCGAATTCCGGCTTGGCGCGCCAGTGGCCGTCGACGTCGTCACGCGTCTTGAAGACGATTTCGGAGCTCTTAACCTGGCTGTCGAGCACATAGGGACCGGTACCGACCGGATCGGCCTGCGCGGCTTCATCCCCGACGCTCTCGACATAGTCCTTGGAAACGATGCCAAGCTGCTGAGAGGCGCCGAAATAGCCTTGAGCCAGCTCGAAATCCGGGAAGTTCAGGTTGACGACAACGGTGCGCGGATCGGGTGTCTCAACAGAGGCGATCAGGCGACGCATGGGCGAAGCCGGCCCGGCCCGCGAGTCTTCGCCGATGATGCGGGTGATCGAATAGGCGACGTCTTCGGAGGTCATCTCGCCATGGTCACCGGAGAAGGTCACGCCCTCGCGCAGCGTGAAGGTCCACTGCTTGCCGTCCTCGCTCATTTCCCAGCTTTCCGCCAGGCCGGGAATCGTCTCCTTGGTCTGCGGGTCGATGTAGGTCAGGTATTCGTAGACGAGATCGAGATAGGTCTTGCGCTGGCCACTTCCCGCCCACGGCGTCATCGTCTCTTCCGAAAAAGTGGAAAGGGCGATGACCAGTTCGTTTTCGTCGGCGAAGGCGGGCGTGGCGCCCGCAAGGGCAATCGAGAATGCGCAGGCGGCCGAAAGGCGCACCATCGAACGGCTAAGAACCAGTGTCATCGTTTCCTCCCTTGATGACCGCTAAGCAGATCGGTCGATATTGTTATGACGCAAAACAATTATGTCAACAAAATTGTCGACTTTCTGTCTCGCTTCGTCAAGACTCATCCCTCTTGCCACTCGCATCCCAACCGCTAGGGTGGCGCCGAAAATCGAAGGAGAGGCGCGGCTTGCGCCGTCCACGGGCCCGACATGAGCATTTCCGAGATATCCCCCACGACTGGCGGCATCGTCGACAGCATCAAGGCCAAGATTCATCGCGGCCAATTCGCGCCAGGCCAAAGGCTGATCGAGGTCGACCTTGCCGAGGAGTTCGCCGTCGGACGCGGCCGCATCCGCGAGGTGTTCAAGACACTGGTCGGAGAGGGCTACCTGCAATTTGTCGAGAATCGCGGTGTCTATGTCCGCCGCTTCACCCGCGAGGAAATCCTCGAGATGGGGCGTGTGCGTGAGGTGCTCGAGGGGCTTTCGGCACGCCTTGCGGCGGAGAGACATCTTTCGGAAACGGAAAAGGAAACGCTGCGCTCTCACCAGGCCGCGCTCGACGATGCCGAAACCAATGGCGACGTCGACCGCTACAACGCTGAGAACTTTGCCTATCATGCGACCATTGCCGCGATTGCCGGCAACCGGCACATGACGGACTCGCTGGAACGCGTCCGCCTGCCGCTCTACCGGCTGCAACTGCCGCGCAGCTTCTCGGCGGATTCGATGACACGCTCCAACAGCGACCACAAGGTGATCACCGCCTCGATCCTGGCAAGCAGTCCCGACGCCGCGGAATCGGCGATGCGCGCCCATGTTCGGGCCGGCAACGAGCACGTGCTGCGGCTCGCCGAGCATTACTTCAAGAACGGGTAGCGTCGTGCCGCCGCGTAGCGCTTCATGAAAATTGCACGGGAACGCTGAGCGGCCCGTATTCCGGCCATGTGGTCATCGGCACGGGGCCCGTGATCTCGATCCGGCTGGTCTTCGCGATGATCTCTTCGAGCGTCACCCGCAGCATCAGCCTCGCCAACGGCGCGCCCGCGCACTGGTGCGGTCCGAAGCCAAACGCCATGTGCTGGCGGGTCTTGGCCCGATCGAGGCGAAACTCGTCCGGATCCTCGAATGCATCGGGATCGCGGTTGGCGGATGTGAAAGAGAGCGCAATCGCCTCGTCCTTGCGGATCAGTCGCCCGCCGATCTCGACATCGCGCTTCGGCGTGCGGGCAAAGCCGCGATAGGGCGTATAGAGCCGCAGCAATTCCTCGAGCGCCGCCGGAATCAGCGACGGGTCGTCCTTGAGCATGCGGTGATGCTCCGGATGCCTTGCCAGATGGATGACCATCGATCCGGTAAACGTGGTGGGGGCGATGATGCCGACGACCAGAAGCTGGCGGATGGTGCCGAGAATCATCGGTTCGGGCAGCGGCTCGCCGTCCTGGCGCGCAGCCAGCAACGCACTGGTCGGGTCCTCTTTCGGATCGAGCGGCTCCCGCTTGCGCAGTTCGATGATGTCGCGCGCTACCTCATAAAGGAACAGGCTGGTCTGCTCCAGCTTGGCCATGTCCTTCGTCTGCAGCGCACGATTGAAGTCGGCGCCGATGTCGCGGATCTTCTCTGCCTGAGCAGGCGGGATGTTGAAGAACTCGGCCAAGACGAATATCGGCAGACGATAGGAAAAGTCGACGCAGATGTCGCCTTCGCCGCGATCGACCAGCGGCTGGAACAGGTCCTGGGTTATGCGCCGCACGATCGGTTCCCAGTGCTGCATCCGCACGGTGCTGAAGAGCGGCGTCACAGCCCTGCGATAAGGCGTGTGCTCGGGCGGATCGAGGTGCAGGGGCGGCCGGCGGCCCGAGGTGGCGACACGCGGAACGACGTTCTGAACCGCCGTCGAGAATGTTTCCACGTCCGCGAGCGTACGAAACACGTCCTCGTATTTCGTCAGGACCCAGAACCCCTCAAAATCGCTCGTATGGGCAACTGGACAGCGCCCGCGCAAATCCGAAAACAGCGCATGGGGGGAATCGAAGTCCTCGCTCACATCAGCGTCGAACTCGTGTAGCGTGTTGACGGGGCGCTCGACCTTGAGGCGCTCGGCGCCTCCCGTGAGCGCCTGCCGCATGGTCTGTGTCGTGTCGTCCGTCGTCCGGTCTTCGTCATAGTCTGGCACGCGCATCTCCCAGGTTGTCGACATTAATGCCGACAACTTTCCTGCAAGACAAGTGAAGAGTGCTCATTTCCAGTCTATGTGCTTTCGATCGTCAACAATCCATGCGCTTTCGCCAAATGCGTGGAGAAACCGGCGGCGTCCGAGACACGCGCGAGATAGGACTGGACCGCGTCGAAGGCCGGGTCGCCCGCATCGAGCAGATGAGGCGTGCTGTGGTCGTCGATGAGCGCCGGATGAAATGCCACTCCCGTCAGCGTGCTCCCGTCAAATTCCAGCCGCGCGATACCGGTGAGACGCGTGTCCGGCGGCAGCATGTAGGTCGCGGCGGGGTCGAAATCCGGATTGAGGCTCGCCAGATGGCGGAAACTCTCGGTTTCAACGATCGAGGGGTCGAAGATGTGCGGCTGTTCGATTGCGAAATTGCCGAGGCTGCAGAAGATCGGCGCACCACGATGGAATTCCACGCCCTTGAGAATGTGGGCGTGGTGGCCGACGATCGCCGCAGCACCGGCTTCGATCGCTGCACGTGCTGCCTCGCGCTGGTAGTGGGCGATGACCGCTTCCGTCATGTGGATGCCCCAATGCATCGACACGATCACCACGTCCGCGTGCTGCCGCGCCGTTTGGATGTCGCCCACCATCGCGGCGAGATCGTCCGGGTCGCAAAAGCTGAGCACCCTTGCGCCTGTACCCGGCTGGTCCGGCTCAATCTGTCGATAGGTCGTGAGAGCACGGAGTGGCGCGCAACCGGCGCGGCGAACGTCCGCCGCATAACCTTCGGGGAGAATCGAGTTGTATCCGAGAAAGGCGAAACGGGTCCCGTCACGCTCGACGATCGCAGGCTTGCGCGCCTCGGCGATCGTCTCTCCGGCACCGCAAAGCGGGATCGACACACCCGCCATCGCCGCGAGCGTGTCCGAAAATCCCTCGTACCCCCAGTCCAGGCAATGATTGCCGGCAAAGCTCATCACGTCGAAGCCGGCCCGCGCCAGCGCCGGCGCGAAGTCCGTCCCGGTGCGCATCGCCAGTCGCGCATTGGGGCTCATCGCGCCGCCATCGGTAATGACGCTCTCGAGCTGCCCGAACGTTATGGCATCGCTGGAAAGAAGTGCGCGGCTGCCATCGAAGATCGTATCGGGAGCAACGCGCCTGGCCGCGACGTCCCCCACCGCCAGTACCGTCGTCATCTGGACGCCCCTCCCGTGTCGTTATGATCCATAACAGTATGGGCGGAAACCGGTCGCGTTTCCATCGCGCATTGAGGCGGTTGGCGATTATCGGCGAGGATTGAGTGATGAAGCGATTGACGTCACGACGAAAGTCGAGCCATCGGTCGAATGCGCGTCCGAAGATCGGAACTTTAGAAGATGGTGGAGCCAAGCGGGGAAGATCATTACCTACCAAAATCCCGTTACCAATCAGATATTTGATGACATATCAGTAGGTTGGTGGTACGTCAACGGGGTACGAAGCGGGGTACGCAGAGGAACCTTTTTGGCGAGATCAGCAGCAAACGATCGGCAGTATCTGGAGCCTCATCGAGGGAAGTGGCGCGTCACCGTCTCCGTGCCTATCGGCCTCCGTGAGAAGCTGGGCACGAGATTGAAACACCCTCTCGGTACGGACAGCTTGGCGATGGCCAACGCGATGAAATGGCCGATCGTCCACGAGTTCAAAGCGCAAATCGCACAAGCGGCGGGCTCGGGAACTGATTTGCGAGCGGTGGCGGAGGAGTTTCGCCGACAGCGGAAGACGGCGAAAAGCGATGCAGAGGCGGATGAGGTAGAAACCGGCATCTCGATAACCATTGATGCTTTACTGGGTCGGGAGGTGGGTACCGAGGTGGACCCATACTCGGGCGAAGAAACCCCGATCTATTCTCTGGACAAGCTGAAGCAGGTAGAAACCTTCAAACGAGTTCTGGACGGCAACGCCACGCCGCTGGATGAGCCACACAAGCTCTACATGTGTCAGTTGACCGTGAAGCCGCGTACGAAGTCAGACGACCGCCGCGCGATAGCTCTACTGCAGCGGTGGTGCGGGGAACGAGAGGTTCCGCCGTATCTCCAGTCCTTCCCAACAAGAAAGTCCGCAGTGGCTTTCGTCGACGATTTGCAGCGCCTTGAGCCGACCTTGTCGCCCGTAACGTTGAACAAGTACGTCAACCGGCTTTCTCGCTACTGGCAGTGGCTCGAAAAACGCGAAGAGGTTCCTTCTGACATCTGGAAAGGGTTGGCTTTGCCGGTGCCGGTGCAGTCGCACGATGAAAAGGAGCGACCGTTCACGGAAGAGGAGATGAAGAAGCTGTTGCGCGGCAACGCTACCCCGGCGATGCACGATTTGATGAGGATTGCAGCATTAACCGGATGCCGCCTTGACCCCATCGTCTGTCTCCGAGTGCAGGACTGCGCCAATGGAACATTCCTGTTCAAACCGCAGAAGAAGGAAAAGGCGGCGCGTCTTTGTCCAATCCATAGCGACCTCATGGAAATCGTGGAAAGGCGGACCAGTAACAAGAATCCTGAAGACCCGATTTTCCCGGAATGGCCTGGTTTGAAATCGGGAGCAATTCGAGAGCGTTCCACTAAAACCTCAAATGCTTTCACCGCCTACCGACGCAAGGTCGGAGTGGCAGACGAGCGAGATGGACGTCGCCGATCACTCGTCAACTTTCATTCATTCCGGCGCTGGTTTGTTACGGAAGCCGAGCGCGCTGATCAACCCGAGCATCTGATAGCAGCAGTGGTGGGGCACAAGCGAGACGGCATGACGCTCGGCCTATACTCCGCTGGCCCCAAGTTGGAGCAAGCGCGGCGCGTTGTGGAGGCTGTAAAACTACCGCTGTGACTATCGAGCCTCTGCTGCACTGGTTCTACCCGTTCGTGCCCGCAGGGCCTCGTAAAGCTGCCCAGGCCCCAGAAGGACGTCCTTGAGCCCATCTCGCACCCGTGGCGAGTTCAGCGCCTGCTCGCTCATGGTTCGATGAGCGTCGAAGGCGTCGATGATGGCGTCCACCAACGCCTGGGATAAATCCGGCGAACTAGAGAACTGCTCCTTGGTATTGTTCGCAGCCTGCTCGCCAAGCCGTTCGGACTGCAGGAGTTTTCCCTTGATGACGTTGTTCACGTAGACCAACTGATCATCGTCAGACGTGTCGCCCGCGAAAAGCTCGTTGACCTTGGCGATGATCTCCTCAAGCAGCGCCTTCTCTTTCTCCTGTACGGAGCCAGAGCCTGCGTCGTAGATGGCCTGGAGCTTCTCACCCATGCCAGGTGCCAGAGCCAGGTCGCGCTTGCCCTTGGTGGAGAGCTTGTGGTGGCTCAAGACTATGCTGGAGGTATCCATGACCTCGCGCTCACGGCCGAACTTGAGGAGCGGCAGCAAGCGGCGGAAGAAGATGTGCCGCGCTTCCACTGCCGTGTTGCCGAAGTCGATCACCTGCGAGAGGAAGGCATAGAGGCGGATATACGCACCGATGTCGCTGCGGAACAGAATGAGGGCGGCCATCTCGTCCTCGGCGGCTTTCTCCGTCCGCTGGTCGTTCAATGCTCGCGCTACGCGCTGCCGTTCCTGAGCTTCTTTGAAACCGCGCAAGAGGCGGTCTGCGACCGGAGTGATGGCAGCCACCAGGTCGCTCTGCCTTGAGCTGGGGTCCAGTTCGGCATCCACCACGCGGTTCACCTCGAACTCGTCGTAATAGCCGAGCCCATCCAGCTTCGCTTTGAGGTCGAGGACGGTGTTTGGGTCGGTGACGTTGTCGAGCTCGGCGGTCTCGAAGTAGGTCCGGAAGGCCGCCAAAATGTCGTCCCCAGCATTGACGAAGTCGAGGACGTAAGTGTTGTCCTTGCCTGCATGCGCCCTGTTGAGGCGGGAGAGGGTCTGGACGGCTTGGATGCCCGCAAGACGGCGATCCACATACATGCCGCATAGTAGTGGCTGGTCGAAGCCCGTTTGGAACTTATTGGCGACCAGCAGGATGTGGTAATCGGGCAGCTTGAACGCCTCGCGGATGTCGCGACCGGCAAGGCCAGGGTTCAGTTCCTTGCTGGTCTCGGTGAAGGGGTCAGGCCCAGTCCTGGAGTCATTGACCTCGCCCGAGAACGCCACCAGCGTCCCGAGGTCGTAGCCCTGTTCCTTGATGTACTTTTGGATGGCGATCTGCCACCGCACGGCCTCCAAGCGGCTCCCGACCACCACCATTGCCTTCGCCCGCCCGTGCAGCATCGGCTGCACATTGGCGCGGTAGTGCTCGACGACAATCTGGACCTTCTGGCTGATGTTGTAGGGGTGGAGACGAACCCAACGGAGAAGCGACTTCCGCGCTTCCGATCGCTCGACTTCGATCTCGTCCAGGAAGTTGTCTTGGCTCGCCAGACGGAAGGCGAGGTCGTATGGCGTGTAGTTGCGCAGCACGTCGAGGATGAAGCCCTCTTCGATGGCTTGGCGCATGGAGTAGACGTGGAATGGCTTCGGCAAGTTTCCTTCGCCAGCCGGTTGCTCTGGCCATGGCTTTTGCCCGAACAGCTCCAGCGTCTTGCCCTTGGGGGTGGCGGTGAAAGCTACGTACGTGATGCCGCTCTCGGCAGCCCGTGCAGCCATGTTCGCGCCAAGGATGTCCTCGGTGCTAATCTCCCCGCCATCGCTCAAGCTGGCAATCTCCTCGGACGAGAGCACCGCCTTGAGTTTGGCTGCGGCTTCGCCGGTCTGGCTGGAATGCGCTTCGTCTGCAATAACCGCGAACCGTTTGCCTTCGGTGGCCGCGAGGGTTTGAACCTCCTTCAACGCGAAGGGAAAGGTCTGGATGGTGCAGACCACGATCTTCTTACCGTCTGCCAGGGCCTGGGCCAGTTGCCCGCTCTTGGCTCTGCCTTCGTTGCGGATGGTCGCGACCACGCCGGTATTGCGCTCGAAGCTGAAAATTGCCTCCTGAAGCTGCGTGTCGATGACGTTGCGATCAGACACGACCAGCACGCTATCGAAGATCTTGTGGTCCTGGGCATCGTGGAGGTCGGCAAGGAAGTGAGCTGACCATGCAATGGAGTTGGTCTTGCCCGACCCGGCCGAGTGCTGGATGAGGTACTTGGCGCCAGCGCCTTCCTCCAACACGGCTTGCCGGAGCTTCCGCGTAGCGTCGAGTTGGTGGAAGCGGGGGAAGATGTAGCTAGTAAGCTTCTTCTTACTGTCGCGAACGCCCACCAGGTAGCGCCCGATGATCTCAAGCCAGCTGTCGCGCTGCAAAACCTTTTCCCAGAGGTAGGCCGTGGGATGGCCGGAAGGGTTTGGCGGGTTACCCTTGCCCCCCTCGTTACCCTTGTTGAACGGCAGGAAGGCCGTCACTGGCCCGATGAGCTTGGTGCTCATCATGACCTCCGCATTGCTCGCTGCGAAGTGCACCATGGCACCGCCAGGGAAGGCCAGCAGCGGCTCTTCTGGTCCGCCCTTGGGGCTTGGGTGCCGGTCAAATCGATACTGGTCCACAGCGTCCTGAACGGACTGCGTGAAGTCGGTCTTGAGCTCGACCGTTGCCACCGGCAGGCCGTTGAGGAAGAGCACCAGGTCGATCGCGTTCTCGTTGCTGGTCGAGTAGCGCACCTGCCGCACCACGCGAAGCCGGTTGGCCGCGTAACGGGCCAGGATGTCGGTGTTGATGCCCGAGGCAGGCCGGAACTGGGCCAAGCTCAAGGGCGCTCGCAGGCCAACCAGCTCGACACCGTTGCGGAGCACGTCCAGCGTCCCACGGTCGTCCAGCGCCTTTCGGACACGGTCCAGCACGATGGTCTCGGCTGCACTTCCGTTGTTCTTGACGAGTGTGGTCCAGGAGTCGGGTTGGACGGCCTGCAACCAGGCGATAAGGTCGGGGCCGAACATCGCCCGAACGCGGTCGTAGAGCTGGGCATCGCCATCGGCGTAGTACCAGCCATGCCCCGCAAGGTGGCTGCAGACCTCATCCTCGAAGCTGATCTCGCGGTGAAGGTTCATGCGTCCACCTCGCCATCATCGTCCAGTACCAGCGTCCAGGTTCGGCGCAACGGCAGCTCGGCGCGGATGTCCTCCGGCAAGCGGTCGTATACCAGGAGGAGGTTGTCGACCAATTCCTCCCGACCCCAGAGCCGAACCCGGAAGAAAAGTTCATTGGTCCGGCGGCGAACGGAGCTGGTGAAACCACCCCAGCTCACAACCAAACCGTGGTCGGCATGGGTGTCCTGAATGCTGCCAATCAGACCTTGGAGGGTTGGTTGGTCAACCGTGACGTTCCCGGACTTGACCTGGGCCACCACGCGCGGAGCATCAAGCCCGAGTGGTCCATTGCCAGCAACGATGTCGACCCCCGCATCGGCCCCAGGTGGTGATACACGGGTCTGGTAGCCTTGCGCGGACAGAATCGCAGCGACGAGCCGCGTGAAGTCGTGGCCGGTGAAGATCGAGGCAATCCGACGCTCGATCTGGTCACGCGCCAACTGCTCCAGGTTGATCGGCTGGTCTGCGGCCTCCGTGGTTTCTTCATCGGCTGGAGGCTTGGCCAGGGAGGTATTCGAGGCGGCGGAAAATAGAGCCCCATCCCCAGGATCACGTCCCGTCTCTAGCACCGCCTGGACCCGCCGCAGAGCGTTATTGCGGCTGATCTCGCAGACCGTCATGAAAGCACCGAAGCTGTAAAGCAGGTCTTGCTTAAAGCTGTCGCGCGGCAAATCGATCTTGAGCCATTGCACCGGCCGAAGTGCTTCCCCACCCGCGCCTGTGGTGTAGGGTCCAGCGAGGCGTGCTATACCTACGGTGCCGGTGGTCTTGAATGGGGTAACCACAAGATCGCCGGTCTCCGCGACGTTTATGAACTGGTTGATTTGGGCGGCGAAGTTGCGGTGCTTGTTCAGTTTGTCGTTCGGGAACAGCTGGGCCATCTTACCGATAAGCGCTTCGCGGTCCTTGAGGTGCGAGATGTCCTCGGTCAAGCCGAAGCCAATGCGGAGCATATTGTCGTTGAGGGAAGCAGCTTCGCGTTCACCGTTCTTGCCAAGGCGGACGAGCCAGAGCCGGGTCATGCTGCCACCTCTTGAGAGCTGATCTTCCGCGCATCCATCTTGCCAGTAACGGCTGCAGAAATGAGAGCGACTCGTCGCTCGCGCAGTAGACCAATTGCCTGCTCGGCCGACGTGGCGAGCTGGGTATAGCGCTCGGTTCGATCCAGCAGCCAGCCTGCAATTTTTTCCTGTTCGTCGAGCGGAGGAACCAGAACCGGCATCTTCAAGAAATCGTGGTTCGACAGATGGGTTTGATTTGCCCCGTCGTCATGCCTGAGTAGGCCCGGATTTCGATCTAGTTGGTAAAAAAAGAACAGCGGCGACCCGTCGCGCACGGTGAGTGAACATACTCGCTGATTGACGGCGTATGGTCCATCGTCATCAACGAGGAATGCACGGCCGAGAGCTCGACCATTCGGAAGGTCACTCATGACCATCAAGATGTCGCCACGCCTCCCAGGGGTGATGCACTCGGTGCAAAACCTGTGCGGGACACCACCCGTAGAGATGAACCTGGCCGTCACGCAAATGTATTGGCCATCGTCTGAGAAGTAGGGTTCATGCGCCTTACCAGGTTGAAAGTCACACACCTGCTGCAAGCGTCTCACTTCCCAATGCGTGGGTATATCACCCAGCCATTCCACACCCGACGATGTCAAGTTCACCTTGGGGTCAATGCCCTTGGTGACCGCATGGGCGACTAGGGCATCGCGCTTCTCCTTGAGGAGTTTGATCAGCCGGTTCTGCTCCTCCGCCAGCGCATCGATCTTACCCGTTTCGCGGTCGAGGAAGGCGCCGATAGCGACCTGTTCCTCAATTGGTGGTAGCGGATGCTGGAACTTAATCAGGTCTTCTTGGAAGAGATGAGGAACACCCATACCCCCTTTTGCCTGTTCAATCAGGGCAGCCATCTGATGAGACTGAAACAGGTAGTAGGCATAGCTTCCATTCAATCGCGGTCCGGGCGTGATCACAGCAATGGAGCTGTTGACAGTTGCCGGAGTTGGAAGTTCCCGAACCAGGTTTACCGTGCCCAGCGTCGAGCCATCCTTGGCCAGCAACACGTCACCCAATCGAAGCTTGATTTCGGGGGATTCCTCATAGCGCAGGGAACTGATGTAGTTCACGTTTGAGAAGTCGATGTCGCGCCCTTTGATGTTTGGGGTGGCGAGCAGTGCATAGCCTTCGTCGACGTACTCTTCAGCCTTTAGACCCTTCCAACCGAGCCTAGCTCGAACCCAAGCTTCCCAGCCTAGCCTGCTCATTATCCATTTTTCAGGGAGCTTGTCCCGACTGCCGAAGCCATGAGAACTTGTCACGCCTCAAGCCCCCCTATCATTGCCCGGATTCGGTCGGTGACCTCCTTCAGCTCGCTGTCGATCGCCTCCAATGGCCTCGGCGGCTCGAAGACGTAGAAGTGCCGCTTGAAAGAAATCTCGTAACCGACCCTGGTCTTATCCTCATCAATCCATGCATCCGGTGCATGGGGCAGTAATTCGTTCTCAAAGTAGGCTTCAACCTCCTCCGCTAGCGGCAGGTTATCGCTATCCCGAAGGCTACTGTCTGGCTGCGGCTTACCCTTGGCTTTGCCCCTCTGTCCCAGCACAATCTTGCCCGCTTCGTCGCGCAAGGGGCGGTCCACGATAATGGTGCGATAGCCGAAGGTCTGGTTGGAGAAGATGCGGGAAAGCGGCACCAGTTTCACCTTGCCGCCCACAGGGGCAACGGGTTCGGTCTCACCGGACCGGACTACCTGTCGCGCCACTTCCTTGCCCTGGGCATCGAGCACTGTTGCCAACTGAGCCTCGGTGAACTCGCCGAAAAGCCTAGTGATCTCGCCGATATCCTCCGCTCTCATCATCTTGCGCTTGGACCCCAAACTTTTGCGCATCTTTTGCCAGAAGCCGGAGCCGTCGATGAGCTGGACCTGGCCTTTGCGATTAGCGGGCTTGCGGTTGGTTAGCACCCAAACATAGGTCGAGATGCCGGTGTTGTAGAACATGTCCGTGGGCAGCGCGACGATAGCCTCTAACAGGTCGTTCTCCAAAACGTAGCGCCTGATCTCGCTTTCACCACTGCCTGCGCCACCGGTGAATAGGGGGGAGCCGTTGAGGACGATCGCAAACCGACTGCCGCCATCTACCGAAGGTCGCATCTTCGAGACGAGGTGCATCAGGAATAACAAGGAGCCGTCCGACACACGCGGCAGGCCAGGACCGAAGCGGCCATTGAAGCCCTGCTGCTCGTGTTCCTTACGGACTACGCTTTCGACCTTCTTCCACTCGACGCCGAAGGGTGGATTGGAAAGCATATAGTCGAACTTCTCACCAGCATGACCGTCGTCCGACAAGGTGTTGCCGAAGACGATCTTGCTCACATCCTGACCCTTGATCAGCATATCTGACTTGCAAATGGCGTAGCTTTCAGGATTCAGCTCCTGGCCGTTCATCACTAGCCGAGCGTTCGGGTTGTGGTCGAGCAAGTACTCGTCAGCGACCGACAACATGCCGCCTGTGCCAGCCGTTGGGTCGTAGATCGTCCTGATCACACCGGGTTTGGACAGCACCCCGTCGTCCTCGACGAAGAGGAGGTGTACCATGAGGCTAATCACCTCACGAGGCGTGAAGTGCTCACCGGCAGTCTCGTTGGACAGTTCCGAGAAACGCCTGATCAACTCCTCGAACACCAGACCCATCTGGTGGCTGTCCACCTTCTCTGGGTGAAGGTCGATGCGGGCGAACCGCTCGGTGACTTGATAGAGCAGCCCCGCTTTGGCCAGACGGTCGATCTGGGTGGCGAACTCGAACCGCTCGAAGATGTCCCGCACGTCGGCTGAGAAGCCCTGGATGTAGAAGTGCAGGTTGGACGCGATGTTGTCCTGGTCACCCATCAGGGTCTTCATGTCGATGGACGAGGTGTTGAAGAAGGACAGCCCTGACTTCCGCTTGAGAAACGGCGTGGGGTCGATGCCCATGTTCTTCCGCGCCTCGAACTCCGCCACCACAGCAGCACGGGTCGGCTCCAGGACACAGTCGAGGCGGCGCAGGACAGTGAACGGCAGGATGACCTTGCCATAGTCGGACTGCCGGTAGTCCCCTCGCAGCAGGTCCGCGACCGACCAGATGAAAGATGAAAGTGCCTGCTGGTTCACCAGTATGCCCCCGAAGTCGTCTTGAGCTTGTTCAGCTTCGTTTCGTTGCCAGATCGCGAGGGTATACTGATTTGGTTCTCATATCGAAAACAAACAGATACGCCCCGCCTCACGGAGGCACCGTCATGCCCAAGCCGCGAGAACCGCGCTTGCAGCAGCCGGGTCAGCCTTGATGCGGAGGACCGTCTGGCGGGATAGGCCAGTCGTGCGGGCGATTTCGCTGGTCCCTGCCGTTCCCGAGCCGAGCATATCCAACACCGCCTGGAGTGACCGATGGTCGTAGCTCGGCTTGCGGCCGAGATAGGTCTTGCCGTCGGCCTTTGCCGCCTCAATACCGGCCCGCTGGCTGGCTTTGGTGGCTTCATGCTGGGCTTGTGCCGTAGCGGCCATGAAGCCGATCAGCGCATCACGCACTGCCTTCTGGACAGGGTCAGTTGTCGCTCCATCGAAGGTCATGTTGTTGATGACCGTTCGGATGATGACGCCTCGGCGCATGAACTCCTCGATAGCTCCCCGCACGTCATCGTAGTTGCGCCCAAGCCGATCGACCCAGCGAACCACCAGCGTGTCTCCCCGGCGAAGCATGTCGAATAGGCGCTTGCCCTGCGGACGCTCGCGGAGGCTGGTTGATACGCCCGAGACGCCATGGTCTGCGACAACTTCGTCGATGTTGAACCCAGCTTTTTCGGCCTGGGTCCTCTGGTGGTCAAGGGTCTGGTCGGTCGTGGAGACGCGGGCGTATAAAATGGTAGCCATGTGGGTTCCGAAGAGTGTCCGTTGAAGTTATGTCCGATAAGGGGCATGTCCGTTGGCATGCGTCAACCCCAACGGACACGCTTTAGAGCAGCAGCGGTGTTGTTCGTTAGGCTATACCCATACGGACAAGATCGTCCCAAGCTCGGTAGTGCCGCTAGGTTTTCAGGATGTTTCGTCCACCGCGCCTTCCATCAAACAACTGAAGCACTACCTCACATCTCTCTCTGGCGAGATCGAGCCGGGTAGAGGGGGGAGCGCACTCTCCTCCTCTATTGATTACCGGCTCGGATTTTTGCGGGAAAATAGGCGCGACCGACGAAGGGTTGATGAGCCCGCAATGAGAAGTGAGACCAAAAAGACTAGGCCCGGCCACTCCAGCTTGGCTAGCTATCAAGGCGCCATTTTTCACATGGTTGTAGTCATGGGTAATATATCCAGGCAACCTACTCTTTTTGCCAGAAGCTCAACGGGGCGTCAGCATGGAGAGAAGAACGCAGAGCCTTCCGTTCATCAAGGTCCATTGCCTTCAGTGCCTTCGCGTCCCTGATCTGAGCAGAACGAACGTTCATCCACTTGGCAATCATTTGCTGCGTAACATTCAAGATGAGCCCCATTTCGCACTGGGTCAAATGGGGAAAATGGTCGATCAACCACGAGACCGACTGCTGGACCGTGAGGTCGCCATTCAAGCGGTTGCCGTTGAAGTGAGCTAGTGCTCGCGCCGCCTCAACTGTGGAGGCAGTCGCCTCTCTAGCCTTATCCTGAAGGGCCTGCTGCCAGCGACTTGAAAGCCATTGCCGTAGCTCGGGGCCGACAACATCGAAGGGGTGAGTTCCTTTCGCTTCTATTCGCCTGCCCCAGCCCCGCTCTACGACCCATCTGGCAAGGCGGTGACGCCGATGTCGTTCGGCACCCTCCACCACCAGAACTTCGAGCCTGCGGAGGATGTCTCGCACCTCCCGTTTTCCCATATCGTAGAGGTCGCCAAGTTCAGTGATGGTAATCCAGTCGCCTTGGGATACACGCGACAGGGTGCCGGTCTTTCGATCCAGGATTTCGTTGAAGTATTCCATGTGGTCTCGTTACGGTTCCCGCACGAAAAGCCCCGCCTTCGGTGAAGGCAGGGCCTGCGGACATGATGATGGAAGGTGACTAGGCGACGCGTTTTAGCTGTAGTGCCCGGTCAAGAGTGGCTTGAGCTAGGGCGTTGGCCTGCTCGTTTTCTGGGTGACCGGCATGACCCCGAACCCAGGTCCAGGTGATGTGCCTTTCACTTGCTGCACCGATCAGAGCTTCCCACAGCTCCCGGTTCTTGACCGGTTTGCCTTCGGAACTGCGCCAGCCGTTGGAATTCCACCTCGGAACCCATTCCGTCATGCCCTTTGTCAGGTATTCGCTGTCAGTGAACAGGGTCACCGGTGCGCTGCGGTGCTCTGGCCGATTGTGCGCGTTGAGCCATGTCAAGGCCTTGATGGCGGCCGTCAGCTCCATCTCGTTGTTGGTGGTCTCGCGTTTCAAGCCGAAAAGCTCACGAGGCGAGCCTATTAGAGTTTGGCCTTCCTTCGAAAAGAGTATCGCACCCCATGCGCCGGGACCGGGGTTGCCTCGACAAGCTCCATCGGTCGCGATTTCGTAACGGCGGCTGATGGTATCGGTCGTTGAAGCGAGAGTTTGGGTATTGGACATTGTTTTTCCTTGCGGGTGTCGCAGACAGAAAAGCCCCACCTCGGACGAGGCAGGGCTCTGATATGGATGAATGGTGTGCTTGGTCTCCTAGAGGGGGCCCTAATCGCATCCGGTGGATCAGAGCTCCCAAGGTGAGGGGTAATCGATCTATCTAGGGGGTGGGGTAATCGCTCCCACGGCCGCATGGGCTCCTAGGGTGAGGGGTAACCGAACTACAGCCCGCCCATCGACTTGAAGACGCTCCAACCTGCCCATGCTGCGACGAACCAGCAGGCAACTCTAATCGGCAGCGCCAGCACCGAGAACCGCAGCAGCATGTTCATGTATGGGCTGGCACCACATGCGAAGCCGTGGATTGCCCCAAAGAGGGCGTTGACGGCGACGAAAGCACCCAAGGCAGCAATAAGCGCGATCATGGAAGCGCCTCCGCCTGGAGCAAGTCATTCGAGGAGAGTGTGTTGGAACCGCGCATTGAACACCTGTGTCTCGCGGTGGCGCTGCCCGTCATCGGGCATCGTGAGGGCATAGCAGCCCCCAGGGTGACGCATGTGGCGGCAACCGGGTCGTGAAGCTGTGTTCCTCGTCCCCGTATGCGCCTCCATGCGCCCGCCAAGGGGCTGCTATGGATGGCGCGCCACAACGCAACCGACTATGCGGCTGCTGGGGTACGCAGATGGGGTACGTCGCGGGGTACGCGGTGAACGCCACGCTCCGGGTAAGCTCTTGAAATTAAAGAAGAAATAGCATCCAAAAAAAGGATGGTGGAGCCAAGCGGGATCGAACCGCTGACCTCCTGCATGCCATGCAGGCGCTCTCCCAGCTGAGCTATGGCCCCACGCAGTATCCGGCACGCTTGGGCATCGTCCCGGTTCGAGGCGGCTTCTAGCGCTCGCCGCCTCCAAGATCAAGCCTCATTGTGAGGCATTTTGACGATCAGGTGTCGTCGTCGTCGTCGCCAACGCCAATGATGTCGGTCACGTCGTCGTCATCGTCTTCCTCGTCGTCGGCGAGGAACGTGTCGTCATCGTCGTCATCGCCTAGGTCGACGTCTTCCTCGTCATCGGCGAGTTCGACATCATCGCTGCCCTTGGCTTCCTCGTCGGCTTCCTCCAGCGAGACGACCTCCGGGGCGCCTTCCTCGAGGTCGAGTTCCTTCTCCTCGGTCTCTTCTTCCTCGACGATAGCCGCCGTGCCGCTGTCGAAATAGCTGCGCGGATAGGACTGGCCCGTATAGGGCGACACGATCGGATCCTTGTTCAGGTCGTAGAACTTGCGGCCCGTTTCGGGGCAGATGCGTTTTGTGCCGAGTTCGGGTTTAGCCACGTGCTGCCTCTTTCAATCTGCATTCGGGGGTTGCGGACCGGCTGCCGCCGCCTCGTCCGCCCAGAGGATGCCGCCTCATCGACGCGGACTGATCCTCGTGAATTTTCGGTCCCCTTAGCGGCAAGTTGCCGTGCTGTCAAAGCCTATGTCAACGGCTTCCGCCGACTTGCCGCAGACAGGCGCCGCAGCGGGGAAAACGGCATTCGACGAAGGTTGCGCCGCCAGGGGATGACCGGGTGACGCGCGCATGGTAGGACGCCGCCGCGACAAGCAGGCTCGGCCTGCGGCAAGACCCGCCAGGATTCGCCAGATGAACACACACGCACACCCTCTTCCAGCCACCGCTTCGGCCTCGCAGCCGCTGTCGGGTCGCGTCCGCGTGCCCGGCGACAAGTCTATCTCGCACCGGTCCTTCATGTTTGGTGGGCTCGCCTCGGGCCAGACACGGATAACCGGGCTGCTGGAAGGCGAGGACGTGCTGCGCACCGGCGAGGCGATGAAGGCGATGGGCGCCCGTATCGAAAAGCACGGCGACGAATGGGTGATCGACGGCGTCGGCAATGGTTGCCTCCTCGAACCGTCGGCACCGCTCGATTTCGGCAATGCCGGCACCGGCGCGCGCCTCACCATGGGGCTGGTCGGCACCTACGACATGGCGACCACCTTCGTCGGTGATCCGTCGCTGTCGAAACGACCCATGGGCCGGGTGCTCGCCCCCCTGCGCGAGATGGGCGTCCAGGTGATCGATGCCGCGCCCAGCGACCGCCTGCCGCTGACCCTGCGCGGTCCCCGACGGGCAGCGCCCATCACCTATCGTGTGCCGATGGCCTCGGCGCAGGTCAAATCGGCGGTGCTGCTGGCCGCCTTGAACACGCCGGGCACCACCACGGTGGTCGAGCCGGTAATGACCCGCGACCACACCGAGAAGATGCTCAAGGGCTTTGGCGCCGAGATCGATGTGGAGACAGATTCCGACGGCGTGCGTCACATCCGCATCACCGGTGAAGGCACGCTGAGCGGCCAGACCATCGCCGTTCCTGGCGATCCCTCCTCCGCGGCGTTTCCGCTGGTGGCGGCGTTGATCGTGCCGGGGTCGGACATCGTTATCGAGAACGTCCTGATGAACCCGACGCGAACCGGCCTGATCGACACGCTGCTCGAAATGGGCGCCGATATCGAAGTGCTGGACAGGCGTGACGCGGGCGGCGAGGCCGTCGCGGACCTGCGTGTCCGCCACTCACACCTGAAGGGAACCAGGGTTCCGCCGTCGCGAGCGCCCTTCATGATCGACGAATATCCGGTGCTCGCGGTTGCCGCATCCTTTGCCGAGGGCGAAACGGTGATGGACGGTATCGAGGAACTGCGCGTCAAGGAAAGTGACAGGCTCGCCGCCGTGGCACGCGGGCTGGAGGCCAACGGCGTCGACTGCACGGAGGGCGAGGCTTCCTTGACCGTACGGGGGGTTCCGGGCGGCAAGGGGCTGGGCGGCGGGATGGTCGAAACCCATCTCGACCACCGCATCGCGATGAGCTTCCTGGTCATGGGTCTGGCGTCGCACAAGTCGGTCAGCATTGACGATCGGGCGATGATCGCCACCAGCTTTCCGGAATTCATGGACCTGATGACCGGGCTGGGCGCACCAATCGAATAGGAGACGGATGATGAGTGCTGAGAAGGTTGCGATGATCATCGGCGGTGGCAGCGGCATGGGCGCGGCATCCGCGCGCAAGCTCGCCGAAAGCGGCTACGCCGTCACCGTAATGTCTTCGTCGGGCAAGGGCGAAGCGCTCGGCAAAGAGCTCGGCGGGCTCGGCTTCACCGGTTCGAACCAGTCCAATGAGGACCTGAAACGCTTCTTCGACCTGACGATGGAACGCCACGGGCGCGTCGACGTGCTCGTCAACGGCGCCGGCCATGGCCCCAAGGCGCCGCTGCTGGAGATCACCGACGATCAGTGGCACGCCGGCCTCGACGTATATTTCATGAACGTGGTGCGCGCCGTGCGTCTGGTTGCGCCCACAATGATCGCGCAGAAGGCGGGCTCGATCGTCAACATCTCCACCGCATGGGTGGATGAGCCCAGCGATATGTTCCCTACCTCCGCCGTCGCGCGTTCGGGCCTGACGGCCTACACCAAGCTCTTCGCCGATCAGTATGCGTCGCAAAACGTGCGCATCAACAACGTGCTGCCCGGCTGGATCGACAGCCTGCCGGAGAAGGACGAGCGTCGCGACAGCGTGCCGATGGGGCGCTATGGCACGGCCGACGAAGTCGCCGAGCTGGTGCTGTTCCTCGCCAGCGAGAAATCGTCCTACATCACCGGCCAGAGCCTGCGCATCGACGGCGGCCTGATGCGGTCCGTGTGAGCGTGGCACGCCCTTTCATCATCGCCATTGACGGCCCGGCCGGGGCGGGCAAGGGCACGATGGCGCGGCGGCTGGCCGACCATTTTCATCTCAGCCTGCTCGACACCGGCCTGACCTACCGCGCGGTGGCGCATCGCATGCTGAGCTACGGCCTGCCGCTGGACAACGCCTCGGCTGCCGAAACGGCCGCCCGGCAGGTTGACCTCGGGTCGATGGACCGAGAAACACTGTCGCAGCATTTCATCGGTGATGCCGCATCTCAGGTTGCCGCCATTCCGGCCGTCCGTAGGGCACTGGTCGAAAAGCAGCGCGAATTCGCCAAGACCCCGCCGGGCGCGGTGCTGGATGGGCGCGACATCGGCACCGTGGTGTGCCCGGATGCCGACGTGAAGCTCTACGTGACCGCCAGTTCCGAGGTGCGCGCGCGCCGCAGGCTGGCTGAGATCGAGGCCCGGGGCGGCACGGCCGATCTGCAGCAAATCCTGGCCGACATCGAACGCCGCGATGCCCGCGACATGGGGCGCGAGGATTCGCCATTGAAGCCAGCGTCAGACGCCCACTTGCTCGACACGAGCGAAATGGATATAGAGACGGCGTTCCAGGCGGCGAGAATGCTGGTCGAGACGGCCATGGCTACCCGGAGCAAAGACTAGAGTCAGGAAGCGACGCACCTTGTCCTGTAAAGATCGGGAAAGGAATGCGGCGCATTTCCGCTTAGGTCTTGAACCGGCCAGCCCGCATCTTCATGCGCCGGAATCGCCACGAAAGTGGCACGTCGATCCGCGAAAGCGGGTCGCGATGTGTGGCAGGCCATACGCAACGCAAACCACGGCGCGCGCCCGTGAGACCGCAAAGCGGTCCGGGCATATCAGGAGCACCAATGTCCAACGCTAATCCTTCCCGTGACGATTTCGCCAGCCTGCTCGAGGAGACATTCTCCGAAAGCCATTCCGCTGAGGGATCAGTCGTCAAGGGTCTCATCACGGCCATCGAAAAGGACATGGCCATCATCGACGTCGGCCTGAAGGTCGAAGGTCGAGTGCCGCTCAAGGAGTTCGGCGTCAACGCCAAGGAACTCAAGGCCGGCGATGAAGTCGAAGTTTATGTCGAGCGCATCGAAAACGCGCTTGGCGAAGCGATGCTGTCGCGCGAAAAGGCGCGCCGCGAGGAGAGCTGGGTCAAGCTCGAAGCCAAGTTCAATGCTGGCGAGCGCGTCGAAGGCGTGATCTTCAACCAGGTCAAGGGCGGCTTCACGGTCGATCTCGACGGCGCCGTGGCATTCCTGCCGCGCTCGCAGGTCGACATTCGCCCGATCCGCGACGTCACCCCGCTGATGCACAACCCGCAGCCCTTCGAGATCCTGAAGATGGATCGCCGTCGCGGCAACATCGTCGTTTCGCGCCGCACCGTGCTCGAAGAGAGCCGTGCAGAGCAGCGTTCGGAAATCGTCCAGAACCTCGAAGAGGGTCAGGTCGTTGAAGGCGTCGTCAAGAACATCACCGACTACGGTGCGTTCGTCGACCTCGGCGGCATCGACGGCCTGCTGCACGTCACCGACATGGCATGGCGCCGCGTCAACCATCCGACCGAAATCCTCAACATCGGTCAGACGGTCAAGGTGCAGATCATCCGCATCAACCAGGAAACCCACCGCATCTCGCTCGGCATGAAGCAGCTCGAGAGCGATCCGTGGCAGGATATCGGCACCAAGTTCCCGATCGGCAAGAAGATCACGGGCACCGTCACGAACATCACCGACTACGGTGCGTTCGTCGAGCTGGAGCCGGGCATCGAGGGCCTCATCCACGTCTCCGAAATGTCGTGGACCAAGAAGAACGTGCACCCCGGCAAGATCCTGTCGACGACTCAGGAAGTCGACGTGGTGGTGCTCGAGGTCGACCCGCAGAAGCGCCGCATCTCGCTCGGCCTCAAGCAGACGCTCGAGAATCCTTGGGAGGCATTCGCCCGCAACCATCCGACCGGTTCGGTGGTCGAGGGCGAGGTCAAGAACAAGACCGAGTTCGGCCTGTTCATCGGCCTCGACGGCGACGTCGACGGCATGGTCCACCTCTCCGACCTCGACTGGAACCGTCCGGGCGAGCAGGTCATCGAGGAGTACAACCGCGGCGACATGGTATCGGCGCAGGTTCTCGACGTCGACATCGAGAAGGAGCGCATCTCGCTCGGCATCAAGCAGCTTTCGCGTGATGCCATCGGCGAGGCCGCTTCTTCGGGCGAGCTGCGCAAGGGCGCCGTCGTCACCTGCGAGGTCACGGACGTCAAGGACGGCGGGCTGGAAGTCCGTCTCGTCGATCACGATGTCGAGAGCTTCATCAAGCGTTCGGACCTGTCGCGCGACCGCGACGAGCAGCGTCCGGAGCGTTTCCAGGTCGGCCAGAAGGTCGATGCCCGCGTCATCGCCTTCGACAAGAAGACCCGCAAGCTGCAGGTCTCGATCAAGGCGCTGGAAATCGCCGAAGAGAAGGAAGCCGTCGCACAGTATGGTTCGACCGACTCCGGCGCTTCGCTGGGCGACATTCTGGGCGCCGCGCTCAAGAAGCAGACCACCAAGGACTGATCGTCCCACCTCTTGGTGAGACAGGAAGGCCGCCGGAGCGATCCGGCGGCCTTTTCATTTGGCAGCTACAGCGCGCGGGAACCCGTGCGGACATCTGGCGTTGTTGAAGCACAAGGGCGGCGATAGTCGCCTTCAAGAAGAAAGGACGATCACGATGAACTGGAATCAGGTCGAAGGAAATTGGGAACAGTTCAAGGGCAAGGTCCAGCAGCAGTGGGGCAAGCTCACCAATGACGATCTCGATGTCGTCAAGGGCAAGCGCACCGAACTCGCCGGCCGTATCCAGGAGCGTTACGGCAAGGCTGAGGACGAAGCGGAAAGAGATATCGACGACTGGCTGGGCCGCCACTGATCCCGTCCCGGTCACACTGGAAAGCCCCGCCTCGAGCGGGGCTTTCTGCATCTGGCGCCAGTCGCCACTTGCCCCGTGCATCTGCCATTGACTAGCCTGACCGGACGATCTCGGGCAGGCGGCAGGCAACCTATGAAAACGATCTTCTCACCACGGCACGCGCGCCATTCCGGCAATCTCGAATTGTGCGGCAACGAACTCGTGCCCGCTTTCGAGAAGCCGTCGCGCGCGGAGATTATACGCAAGCGCATCGACGCTATCGGGCTTGGTCCGGTGGACGAACCCATCGAGCATGACCTCGCGGTCGCCGCCAAGGTCCACGACCCCGCCTATCTCGACTTCCTTCCGACCGTCTACCCGGAATGGGAGAAGTCCGGCCGCACGGGAACGGCCCTTCCCTTTGTCTGGCCGACGCGCGGACTTCGCGGCGATGTCGTGCCACAGGCCATCGACGCGAGGCTCGGCTATTATTCGTTCGATGCGGGCGCGACATTCGTCAAGGGAACCTGGGAAGCGGTCAAGTCATCCCACGATACGGCCCTGACGGCGGCGCGCCTGCTGCATGCCGGCGAGCGCGCGGCCTTCGCGCTGTGCCGCCCGCCCGGCCATCATGCCGGCCGCGCCTTCATGGGCGGCTATTGCTACATCAACAATGCCGCCGTCGCCGCCCAATGGCTGCTCGACAACGGCGCGGGACGCGTCTCGATCCTCGATATCGACTACCACCATGGCAACGGCACGCAGCAGATCTTCTACGCGCGATCCGACGTCCAGGTGGTCAATCTGCATGCCGATCCACTGGTCGAGTATCCGCATTTC
Organism: Mesorhizobium sp. CAU 1741; assembly: GCF_039839275.1. Lineage (NCBI taxonomy): Bacteria > Pseudomonadati > Pseudomonadota > Alphaproteobacteria > Hyphomicrobiales > Phyllobacteriaceae > Mesorhizobium > Mesorhizobium sp. CAU 1741. The sequence goes on from NZ_JBDOQP010000002.1 coordinate 1,163,355, forward strand.
CTCGGCCATGCCGACGAACGCGGCGAGGGTGGAGGCGAGGGCTTCAACCACAATTTCCCGATGCCGTTCGGGACGCGCTTTGGCGACTGGAGCGCCGCGCTCGACAAGGGCTGCGAGCTCGTCGCCTCGCACGCACCGGACGTACTGGTCGTCTCGCTCGGCGTCGACACGTTCGAGCGCGATCCGATCAGCAGTTTCAAGCTCAAGAGCGCGGACTATCTGCGGATCGGCAGCCGGATCGCCAAGCTCGGACTGCCGACGCTGTTCGTGATGGAAGGCGGATATGCCGTCGACGAGATCGGCGTCAACGCTGTCGGCGTATTGACGGGCTTCGAGGAGGGTTAGGCCGCCACGCGCCGGCCGGCCAGGATCATGTCGGCCGCCTTTTCCGCGATCATGACGACCGGTGACGCGGTATTGCCTGACGTGATCTTCGGCATGATCGAGGCATCGACCACACGCAGCCCATCAAGGCCACGCACGCGCAGATCCGGCGCAACGACGGCTGCCGCGTCGACGCCCATCCGGCAGGTGCCGACAGGGTGGAAAATCGTGGTCGCGATGTCTCCCACCTTCTCCAGAAGGTCGTCATCGGACTCAAATTGCGTGCCTGGCAGGATTTCGCTCGGGCGATAGCGGGCCAGCGCCTTCGCCGTCATGATCCTGCGCGCCTGGCGCACTGCCTCGACGGCGACCTGGCGATCGTTTTCGGCGGACAAATAGTTGAGGCGGATTTCCGGCTGCGCCGCGGGATCGCGCGTCGTCGCATGGACGCTGCCGACGCTCTCGGGGCGCAAATTGCAGACCGACACCGTGATTGCCGGAAACGCGTGCAGCGGATCGCCCAGCTTGTCGGTCGACAGCGGCTGGACGTGATATTCGAGGTCGGGAGTGGCCTTCGAGGGGTCAGACTTGGTGAACATGCCGAACTGGCTGGGCGCCATCGACATCGGCCCGCTGCGCGCCAACGCATATTGCAGCCCGATGCGGACCTTGCCGAACCGGCTGTTGAAGAGCTGGTTGAGCGTGCCCGTGCCCTCGACCTTGAAAACGGTGCGGATCTGCAGGTGGTCCTGCAGGTTCTCGCCGACGCCGGGGCTTGCATGCGCCACCTCGATGCCCAGCGCGCCTAGCACCTCCGGCCGGCCGATGCCGGAGAGCTCCATCAGCTTGGGTGAATTGATCGAACCTGCCGCCAGCAGCACTTCGGCATCGGCATGCGCCTCGACGAGCCTGCCCGCCCGGCGATAGCGCACGCCGGTGACGCGCTTGCCGTCGATAATCAGGCTTTCCGTCAAGGCATGGGTGACGACGCGCAGGTTTGGCCGCTTCAGCGCCGGCCTCAAGAACCCCTTGGCGGTGTTCCAGCGCAGGCCGCCGCGCTGGTTGACCTCGAAGAACCCCGACCCTTCATTGTCGCCGTCGTTGAAGTCGGCGCGCGGCATGATGCCGAATTCCCGGGCGCCTTCCTGCACCGCGCGCAGGATGTCCCAGGTCAGCCTCTGCCTGGCCACCTTCCATTCACCGCCGGCGCCGTGCAGCGCGGTCTTGCCGCCATGGTGGTCTTCCGACCTGAGGAAATATGGCAGCACGTCGTCCCAGCCCCAGCCGGCATTGCCCATCTGCCGCCAGCCGTCATAGTCGGCGGCCTGGCCGCGCATATAGATCATGCCATTGACGGAGGTACAGCCGCCCAGCACCTTGCCGCGCGGATAGACCAGCGAGCGGCCATTCAGCCCGGGCTCGGCCGCCGTCTTCATCATCCAGTCGGTGCGCGGATTGCCGATGCAGTAGAGATAGCCCACCGGCACGTGCACCCAGTGATAGTTGTCCGAGCCGCCCGCCTCGATCAGCAGCACGCGCGTGGCCGGATCGCGCGTCAGGCGGTTGGCCAACACGCATCCTGCCGTTCCCGCTCCCACGATGACGTAGTCGTAGCGCCCCTCCAGGGCGGCCGCATCGGCCATGTCGTTCCTCCTCCACGTGCGACCTTCGGCGATCGCCTTCTCCCGCGCCAGCATGCGTCAGCCGCGGCGGAATTGGCAATGGCCTTCGGGTGCGGATCGCTGTCGGGATCGCCAGGCTGCAATCAGTCAAATTGAAGCTATCCGTTTAAGGCTGCATTAAAGTAAACAAATAAGTAAATACTCCGCTCAAATACGTCTTCTCTTCCAAACGGAACCTGCATTCTTCTTCTGTACAACGATCCTCACAACAACCGTGGGGACGGTGTCAGTCATGTCAACTATAGATCGCGTATTCGCAACCGGCACTTCAGTGATCGATGACCTTCTTGCCGCGCGCAAGTGGGTCGGGGAAAGCGTCACGTTCGGATTTGCAGGTTCCGCCTCGATGTTCGCATCGGGCTACGGCAAGGGCGAGGCCAAGAATGGCTTCGAAACGCTCAACTCCAAGCAGCAGCAGGCCACGCACGATGCCATGAAGCTGTGGAACGATCTCATCGCCATCGACATCCAGAAGGCGGGAAGCGCTTCGGATGCCGATATCGTGCTTGGCGTGTCCGACATGCCGTCCACGGCATGGGCGTATACGCCGTCGAGCTCAACGCAGGGCGGCGACGTCTGGCTCGGCTCGACGAGCTGGCTGGTGTCGCCGGCCAAGGGCAATTATGGCTACATGACCATCATGCACGAGATCGGCCATGCGCTCGGTCTCAGCCACCCGCACGAGCAGAAGACCCTGCTGATGGGCGCCGCGATACCTGACGGGCCTGCCGAAGGTCTCTGCCCCTGCTGCGGTGGCGCCGTGCACGGCGAGGTCAGCAACGGGCAGGCCAGCAATGCGCAGGCGGCGGGCGAGACGAGCCTGGCTGCGGCCTCCTTCCAGGGCGTGCGGGCGATCGACGCCATGGCATGGTCGCTGATGAGCTATCGGTCCTATTCGGGCGCCGACATGTCGAGAGGCTACACCAACGAGACCTTCGGCTATGCGCAGACGCCGATGGCACGCGACATCGCCGCGATCCAGCATCTCTACGGCGCCGACTACGAGACCCGTTCGGGCGACACGGTCTATCGCTGGAGCGAGACCACCGGCGAAAAGTTCATCAATGGCGCGGGCCAGGGCAAGCCGGGCGGCAACAAGGTGTTCGAGACCGTGTGGGACGGTGGCGGCCGCGACACGTTCGACTTCTCCAACCACACGACCGACCTGACCGTCGACCTGGCGCCCGGTGCCTGGACAAGCTTCAACAATGCGCAGCTCGCCAATCTCGGCAGCGGCCAGAAGGCCCCCGGCAACGTCGCGCTCGCCTACCTGCATGAAGGCGATGTGCGGGCCACTGTCGAAAACGCGATCGGCGGATCTGGAAATGACAAGATCACCGGCAACGCGGCCGACAATGTGCTCGTCGGCGGTGCCGGCGACGACGTGATCACCGGCGTCGCGGGCCGCAACGTGCTCGTCGGCGACGGGCTCGGCAACGAGCTTGCGCTGATCGGCCTTGACCGGGTCGAGGTGATCTCGGCTGCCGTGCCGGTCGTCACCACCGGGGGCGACGATACTCTGACGGGCGGCGCCGGCAACGACATCTTCGTGCCGGGCCTCGGCGAGAACGTGGTGCGCGGCGGCGAGGGTGCCGACACGCTGATCCTCGACGTCGCCTTCGCCGATCTCGTCATCACCGGCGACACGGCCGGCGCGTTGAAGATCGCCTATGAGGGCGGCTCGGTCGACGCCACCGGCATCGAGTTCCTGGCCGTCAGCGACGGCATCTTCTCGCTGGTTGGTCCGCTCGACGAACTCGCCGAGCGCCAGTACACCGACGAGATCATGCTGCTTTATCGCGCCGGCCTCGGTCGCGACCTCGACGCAGCCGGCCTCGACTACTGGACGGCGGCGCTGGAGAACGGCAACGCGATGGACCAGATGGCCCTGTCGCTGATTGCCAGCCCGGAATTCTCCGAGCGTTTCGGCACGCCGGAGACGATGGACAACACCGACTTCCTGGCAGTGCTGTACGAAAACGTTCTCGGCCGTACCGGCGCGCAGGCGGAAGTCGACTACTGGGCCGGACAGATGGCAGCCGGCGCCGAGCGCGCCGACGTGCTGGTCGCCTTCGCCCAGAGCGACGAAAACCGCGAACTCGCCGCCGCATCCCTGACCATCGAAACCGACACCGGCCTCGACCTGATCGCCGTCACCCAGGCGCAGTGGGCGCAGGTCTGGGGGTAGGGCGAAGAAAAGCCCCGCCGGATAAGCTCCGGCGGGTTTCAACTATTATTGAAAATTACGTATCGGCGTGAGTTGAGTAGAAGTTCTCGTTTACCGACACGCCAGTCACTTTGACGTTGTCGTAGAGGTAGCTTTCGTCATTGCCGAAGTTCTGGTTGTTGAAGATCAGCGTCTCAATGACAGAGGCGCTTGCCGTAGTCAGCCCCTCGTCACGATAGATCTCTTCGCCATTAACGTACCAAATGTGCGCCTCTTCGGTGAACTCGAAGGTCATGTTGACCCATCCGTCGGCTTCGAACTGGACGTACTCGTTAAAGCCCTCCTCGGAGTTCCAGAAGCGGAAGCCAACGAAGCCAGGCTCTGGCTTGTCGCCGTTATCGGGATGCTCGTTCAGCGACCGCTCGGCGCCGGCGTGCTTATCGAGGTACTCGATCATCGACCAGCTTTGCGCGTTGGTATCCGGCGTGGCCATCTGAACCCACACGCCGCTTAGCTGCGCGTCGTCGTCGAGCGCCCACTCAGGATCAATGTAGAAGTCGACGCTCACCGTTGAGCCGTGGGCGGCATTGAGTTCGCCTTCCTCAGCAACGATCTTCGCCCCTTGGTAACGGGCAAAACCAGAAGTCACGCCCTCTTCATTGACGTTGAACGCGATGACGTCGTTCCCGTCCTCGGTTGGGCTGGCGGCCCACTCGATCATTTCAAGCGCGGCGCGGTCTTGAACCCACTCGATACCGCCGAAATCAGATTCGGCTGCGTTGTCGAGTTCAACCAGTGTCTGAACAAGGTCTGGCCGGTCCACGCCATTGAGCGCGTCCCACTCGTCGGCTGCCGAGAATGCCTTCGGCGGGGCTCCGTCTTCGTATGGCCGATCGAGGAACTTGGCACCGACGGATTCGACGAGATCAATGAGTTCCGCTTCCAACTCGTCCGGAAGATTGCGGTCTTCAATGGCGCCTAGAGTTAGGTTGCCAAGTAGATTGTCGTGAAGGCTCTGATCGCGAACGTCCGGATCGGAGTCTTTAACTCGGATGCTCGTGAGAACTGGACCGCCGTCATTCAGATAGTCGACATACTGGACGCCAAGCCTAATGAAAGCCTCGTTGACGTCGTCAATGTAATAGTCGTTGTAATAGGTATCCAGATCTTGCCACTCCGCATGGATGGCCTCGGCCCGCTGCTGGAATGTAGGCGGCGTAACGCCGCCACCACCACCGCCGCCACCAGGCGCCTGGCCCTCTTCCGGTGTGTAGCCCGGCAGATCAGCGTCGATGTCCGCCTGAACTTCTTCTTCGGTCGGCACCGTCTCCGGGTCTTCCGTCACGGTCGAGAGGAACTCGCGGCCATACGCGGCAGCTTCGTTGCCGTCATAGGCCGCGATTTCGGCATCCGTGTCGAGGGAAGCGGTGAAGATGTCGGCGGCGGCGATCTTGTTCTCGATCATTGCGAGGTCTTCGCCCTGCGCGCCATCGAGGATGTTGACCGCGATCGAGCTGAGCGTCTGGGTGCCGTTTTCGAGCGCTTCGAGGAACACGGCCAGGCCTTCCGGGTCGGCTTCGCGGCCGAACAGCGCCTGGTAGATCGACTCGATGATCTCTTCATTGTTCATGCCGACGAAGCGGTCCTGGTACTCTTCGGTACCGGACAGCGCGTCCAGCATGACCGACAGGTCGGCGCCGCCATTGGTCTGCTCTTCCCAGTATTCGAGGCCTAGCGGATCAGCCGGACGACCGAAGAATGCGAGATAGATGCCCTGAATAGATGCCATGTTTGTTGCCTCACTCTGTTGTATTCGTTTGCTGGTTCACGTCAGCACAACAGACTCGGCCCACGCGGCGCGGTGCCGCGATGAGTCATTGCGCGCTCGATTGCTTGTCGTGTGATGAGATATTGTTGGCAGCAGGCCTTCTTTTAGCAGAAGCTAATGCCGCATCTCCCCGGACCCCACACTCAACATCATCACTACAATATATCTAAGCGAAACATCACGCGTTAATCAACCGTTAAGGTTGCGTTTGGGTTAACGCGCTACCCTTCCGGAGGCCGTGCAGAGACCCGACGGGGATCCGCCTCCAATTTACTCAAATCGATTCAGCCGCTTATCCGGATTTGCGGGCCGCCGTCTTGAATCGCCGTTTTCTGCTTCCCATTTCGAATTCAAGCAGCCGACGGAGGCTGCGCCCAAGTGGAAGGAACAGACGAAATGACCAAGACCGCCCTGATCCGGCCTGCGTGGACGCCCGCCACCATCGCGCTGATGGTCGTCGGCTTCATGGTTTTCTGGCCGCTCGGCCTCGCAATGCTCGCCTACATCCTGTGGGGCGACCGCCTCGACGACGTGAAGGGCGAGTGGGGCAAGGCGCGCGAGAGCTTCTTCGGCTCGTCGTGCAGGAAAGGACCCCGCATGCACACCCGCACGACCGGCAATCTCGCTTTCGACGAGTGGCGCGAGAAGGAACTGGCGCGCCTCGACGAGGAGCGCCGCAAGCTGAACGAGGCGCGCGAGGAGTTCGAGGCCTATGCCCGCGAATTGCGCCGCGCCAAGGACCAGGAAGAGTTCGACCGCTTCATGGCCGAGCGCTCCCGCTCGACGCCAGCCCGCAACACGCCGGACCGCGGCGAGGGCCTGCTCGACGACGTGTGACCAGGGAACCCGCACGAAAGTGCATCCTCCCGGAAGCGGCGCTGGAGACATCCGGCGCCGTTTTCGTTTGGCGGCTGGCCTTCGGCTCCGTCGCAGCCAGCCACGGTCGTTCCGGCATGGATCCCCGGGTCAAGCCCGGGGATGACGAAGCGGAGAAGTATGCGGCATCCTCCAACGCCAGTGATTGACACAAGCTCCCATCCCGTCGTCATCCCCGGGCTTGACCCGGGGATCCATGCCGCAAACGTGGCCGGCGATCGCTTGCCGGCCGGTATTGCTTCACGCAGCACGCGAATCGGCTAGGATAGAGCCATGGTCCTCGGCCTCCTCAGAAAAACCCGTTCCCGTCCTGCGCCGCGCGCCGCCGCGCAGGAGCGCATCCATGTCGTCGCAAACCGCGAGTTGCCCTTGCGGATCGTCGAGAACGACCGCGCCAAGCGGCTGACCCTGCGGATCGACGCCGGTGGGCGAGGCTTGCGCGTGACCGTGCCGCCGGGGTTGCGCCAGGGCGAGGTGGATCTTTTTCTCGACCGCCACAGGCACTGGCTGGAAACGCGGCTCGCCAAGCTGCCGGACCGGCCGCAGGTGCGTCCTGGCGTCAAGATTCCGCTGCGCGGCCAGCCGCATCTGATCGTGCACGAACCGGGGCGTCGCGGCACCGCGGTCCCGGGAGAACAGGAGGGCAAACCCGCTCTCATCGTCCATGGCGAGCGGACCCATCTGCCGCGCCGGGTCGCTGACTTCCTGAAACGCGAGGCAAAGCGCGAGATCGAGCCTCTGGTGGCACGGCATGCGGCGAGCGTCGGGCGCCCGGCAAAAGCGGTGCGCTTCAAGGACACCTCGTCGCGCTGGGGGTCGTGCACGTCGGACGGCACGCTGTCATTCTCGTGGCGCATCATGATGGCGCCGCCGGCCGTCATCGACTATCTCGTCGCCCACGAAGTGGCGCATCTCAGGGAGATGAACCACGGACCGGACTTCTGGGCGCTGTGCAAGGAACTGTGCCCGCGCACCGACGAGGCCCGCGCCTGGCTCAAGCGCAATGGCAGCGCATTGCAGGCGATCGACTTCGGATAACCCGTCGCTTACGGCAGGAGGCAAGCTTGGATCTCTTCAATTTTGCCAAGGCTGTCGAGCAGGGCATCTACGATGTGATGATGTGGATATTCTTCTATCCATACACGCTGATCCGCACCGTCATCTTTCCCGCCGCCACGCTGCAATATGTCTATGCTGAATCCCGCAAGCCCAACGACGTCGCCTTTTCGGAGGCGATGCGGCCAGCCCTGCTGATCTTCATCTCGATCGTCATCGGAACCTTGCTCACGCCGTTCAGCGACGACCAGACGGCGCTTTTGCGCGCGACCCGGTTCGGCCGGCTGCTGGCCGATTCGTGGTTCGCGCTGATCTTCTATCGCATGGTGGCGTTTTCGCTGTTTCCGCTCGCCGGTGCGCTGTTGCTGGACGTGCTGACTCCCGGCGCGATTTCCCGCGAGACGCTGCGCACGCCGTTCTACCTGCAATGCTACATCTGCGCGCCGTTCGCCCTGATCGCTTCGCCGACGCTGGTCAACCTCCAACATGACACGCGGTGGGTGTACATGGCCTTCGTGGCGGTGGCGTGCTGGTTCCTGGTGGTACAGTTCCTGTTCTTTCGCAGTTACGCACGGCAGTCGGTCATGCGTTCGCTGCTGCTCGCACCGGCTGTGCTGCTTCTGGGTGCCTTCGGCGGCCTGGCGCTCGGATTGGCCGTGGCGGCTTGAATTCAGCCGTCTTTCGTGGCGATAAGAGAGCATGACGCTTGAAATCAAGATCTGCGGGCTGAAAACGCCGGAGACGCTCGACGCCGCGCTCGGCCATGGCGCGAGCCATGTCGGTTTCATCTTCTTTGAAAGAAGCCCGCGCCATGTCGATCCGGAGACCGCCGGCGCATTGCGGCGGCAGGCAGCAGGCCGCGCCAGTGCCGTGGCGGTAACCGTCAACGCCGAAGACGCGGTGCTTGACGCGATCGTGACCGCTATGAAACCGGATATGCTGCAGCTTCACGGCAGCGAAACCCCGCAGCGGGTCGCAGATGTGAAAACGCGCTATGGTCTGCCGGTCATGAAGGCATTTTCGGTCCGCGAAGCGGCCGACCTTGCCGCGATCGCGCCCTATCGAAAGGTTGCCGACCGCTTCCTGTTCGATGCCAAGCCGCCCAAAGGGTCCGACCTTCCCGGCGGCAACGGGGTTGCCTTCGACTGGCGCCTGCTGGCAACCCTTGACCCGGGCGTCGATTACATGCTTTCGGGAGGGCTCAACGCCGCCAACATCGGCGACGCCCTGCATCTTGCCAACCCGCCCGGCATCGACGTCTCGTCGGGCGTGGAAAGCGCGCCGGGGGTCAAGGATGCGGCGCTGATAGCAGATTTCTTCAAGGCCGTACGGAGCGCGCGGACTGTTGGTGCGGCCTGACGGATGAATTCCTGAATCCCGGAGGAGACCGGCCGTGAACCAGCCTGTGACACCCAATTCGTTTCGAACCGGACCGGACGAGCAGGGTATGTTCGGCATCTTTGGTGGTCGTTTCGTTGCCGAAACGCTCATGCCGCTCATTCTCGACCTGGAATCGCACTGGAACGCGGCGAAGAACGACCCGGCTTTCAAGGCCGAGCTGCAGGCGCTGTCGACCCATTATGCCGGGCGTCCGTCGAAGCTCTATTTCGCCGAGGGGCTCAGCCGTCACCTCGGCGGCGCGAAGATCTATTTCAAGCGCGAGGACCTGAACCACACCGGCTCGCACAAGATCAACAATTGCCTCGGCCAGATCCTTCTCGCCAAGCGCATGGGCCGCAAGCGCATCATCGCGGAGACCGGCGCGGGGCAGCACGGCGTGGCCTCCGCCACGGTGGCGGCGCGGTTCGGCTTTCCATGCGTCGTCTATATGGGCGCGACCGATGTCGAGCGGCAGAAGCCGAACGTCTTCCGCATGAAGCTGCTGGGCGCCGAGGTCAAGCCGGTCTCGGCCGGCCACGGCACGCTCAAGGACGCGATGAACGAGGCCTTGCGCGACTGGGTCACCAATGTCGAAGACACCTATTACCTGATCGGCACCGCTGCCGGCCCGCATCCCTATCCCGAGCTCGTGCGCGAGTTCCAGTCGGTGATCGGCATCGAGGCACGCGAGCAGATCGTCGAACAGGAGGGCAGGCTGCCCGACGTCGTCATCGCGGCGGTCGGCGGCGGCTCGAACGCGATCGGCATCTTCCATCCGTTCCTCGACGACAAGGATGTCCGGATCATCGGCATCGAGGCCGGCGGTCGCGGACTGTCCGGCGACGAGCACTGCGCGTCGATGAACGCCGGCAAGCCGGGCGTGCTGCACGGAAACCGCACCTATCTGCTGCAGAATGATGACGGGCAGATACTCGACGGCCATTCGATCTCGGCGGGGCTCGACTACCCCGGCGTCGGGCCCGAGCATAGCTGGCTGCGCGACACCGGCCGGGTCGAATACACGCCGATCCTCGACGACGAGGCGATGGAGGCCTTCCAGCTCACCACCCGTACCGAGGGCATCATTCCGGCGCTCGAATCCGCACATGCCATCGCCCATGCGATGAAGATCGCGCCGGGCATGGGTAGGGACGAGATCATCATCGTCAACCTGTCCGGCCGCGGCGACAAGGACGTGCACACCGTCGCCGGCATGATGGGCATGGAGATCTGAGATGACCGACACCCGCATCGACCGCCGCATGTCGAAGCTGAAGCAGGAGGGCCGCCCGGCGCTTGTCACCTATCTGATGGCTGGCGATCCGGACTATGAGAATTCGCTCGCCATCATGCGGGGACTGCCGAAGGCGGGTTCGGACATAATCGAACTCGGCATGCCGTTTTCCGACCCGATGGCCGACGGCCCCGCGATCCAGGCGGCTGGTCTGCGCGCGTTGAAGGCCGGCCAGACGCTGGCCACGACACTGGCGATGGCCGCCGATTTCCGCCAGCAGGACGACGAGACGCCGATCGTTCTCATGGGCTACTACAACCCGATCTACATCTATGGTGTCGACCGGTTCCTGGCCGACGCGAAGGCGTCGGGCATCGACGGTTTGATCGTCGTCGATCTTCCGCCGGAAATGGACGAGGAACTGTGCATTCCCGCGCTCAAGGCGGGCATAAACTTCATCCGCCTCGCGACGCCGACCACCGACGACAAGCGCCTTCCCAAGGTGCTCGAGAACACGTCGGGCTTCGTCTACTACGTATCGATGACCGGCATCACCGGCTCCGCCTTGACCGATACCAGCAAGGTCGGTGCAGCGGTGGCGCGCATCAAGGGGCACACGGACCTGCCGGTCTGCGTCGGATTCGGCGTCAAGACGGCCGAACAGGCACGCGCCATCGGTGCGTCGGCCGACGGCGTTGTGGTGGGGACCGCCATCGTCAACGCGGTGGCCAACGTCATCGGCCCAGACGGCCGGTTGACGGCCAATCCGGCCGAAGCCGTCGCGACGCTGGTCGAGGGGTTGTCGCAGGGCGTGCGGCGTTCACGCCTTGCTCCCGCCCAATAGCCGCCCCATCTGTCTTTCGACGACGCATAGTTTGAGGATTTCGCCATGAACTGGATCACCAACTACGTCCGGCCGAAGATCAATTCCTTCCTTGGCCGGCGCGAGATGCCCGAAAACCTCTGGATCAAGGATCCCGAGACCGGGGAAATGGTGTTCCACAAGGAGCTGGAGGAGAACCAGTGGGTCATACCCTCCTCCGGCTATCACATGAAGATTTCGGCCAAGGAACGCCTCAAGGCGTTTCTCGACGACGGCGCCTACGACCTGCTGGAGAACCCCAGGGTCGCGGTCGACCCGCTGAAATTCCGCGACGAGAAGCGCTACACGGATAGGCTCAAGGACTATCGCGCCAAGACGTCGCTGGATGACGCCGTTCTCAACGCCACCGGCAGCATAGAAGGCTTGCCGATCGTCGCGACGGTGCAGGACTTCGCCTTCATGGGTGGCTCGCTCGGCATGGCCGCCGGCGAAGCGATCGTGAAGGGTTTCGAGAAGGCCATCGAGCTCAAGCGGCCGTTGGTTTTGTTCTCCGCGTCGGGTGGCGCGCGCATGCAGGAAGGCATCCTGTCGCTGATGCAGCTTGCGCGCACGACGGTCGCGGTCGACCGGCTGAAGGAGGCCGGCCTGCCATACATCGTCGTGCTCACAAATCCGACGACCGGCGGCGTCACCGCATCCTACGCGATGCTTGGCGACATCCACATCGCGGAGCCGGGCGCCGTGATCGGCTTTGCCGGTGCGCGCGTCATCGAGCAGACGATCCGCGAGAAGCTGCCCGAGGGATTCCAGCGCTCCGAATATCTCATGGAGCACGGCATGGTCGACATGGTGGTCTCGCGCCTGGAGCTGAAAGAAACCATCGCGCGCCTGCTCAAGATCATGCTCAAGGAGAAGGTGGTTCCGGTTGAGCCAGCGGAAACCGAGGTGATACCGGCGCTGGAGCCCGTCGAGACCGCCGAAGCGCGACAGGACGCCTGATCATCACGATTTCCTCTCTTCCGGGCAGGTCGTCATGACCATCGACACAAGCGCCGCCGAACGCGAAATCGAGCGGCTTATGGCTCTCCATCCGAAAGGCTTCGACCTTTCGCTCGACCGTATATCGCGGCTGCTGGAACGCCTCGGCAATCCGCAGGATCGCATGCCGCCGGTGATTCACATCGCCGGCACCAACGGCAAGGGGTCCGCCGCCGCATTCTCGCGCGCGCTCGTCGAGGCGTCCGGACGAACCTGCCATGTCCACACCTCGCCGCATCTCGTCAACTGGCACGAGCGGTACCGGCTCGGCGCCGACGGCGGCGGAAGGCTCGTCGATGACGACGTGCTCGCCGACGCCATCGCCCGTGTGGCGGACGCCAATCGCGGCGAGACGATCACCGTCTTCGAGATTCTGACCGCGACGATGTTCGTGCTGTTTTCCGAACATCCGGCCGACGTGGCCATCGTCGAGGTCGGACTTGGCGGCCGTTTTGATGCGACGAACGTCATCGCGCGGCCCGCCGTCAGCCTGATCATGCCGATTTCGCTCGACCACGAGGCCTATCTCGGTGACCGCGTCGAACTGATCGCTGCGGAAAAGGCAGGCATCGTCAAGGCCGGTTGCCCAGTGGTGATCGGCGCACAGGAATATGATGCGGCGCGCGAGGTGCTGATCGATACCGCCGACAGGCTCGACTGCCCGCTGCTGGTCTACGGCCAGGACTTCCTCGCTTTCGAGGAGAATGGCCGCATGGTCTATCAGGACGATGACGGGCTTTTCGACATCATGCTGCCGCGCCTGCCGGGCCGGCACCAGTTCGCCAATGCGGCCGCCGCGATCGCCGCGGTGAAGGCCGCCGGCTTCAAGATCGGCCATCGGGTGGCCGATGCCGCGATGGCGCGTGTCGAGTGGCCCGGCCGCATGCAGAAGCTCACCGAGGGCAGGCTTGTCGATCTGGCGCCGCGCGGCTCGGAGATCTGGGTCGATGGCGGGCACAATCCCGGTGCCGGTGCCGCGATCGCAGAGACACTCGCCGACGAGGAAGAGAAGCGGCCTCGGCCGCTGGTCATCATCGCCGGCATGATCAACACCAAGGACCAGACCGGCTATTTCCATAATTTCGAGAGCATGGCGCGCCGGGTCTTCACCGTGCCCGTCAACGAAAGCGACGCCGGCGTGCCCAACGACGAGCTTGCCGCGCGCGCGGCTGAAGCCGGCCTGCCGGCAGAGCCCGTCGCCTCGGTCGAAAATGCGCTGATGCTGCTGCGAGACGGCTGGGACGACCCGGACCATCCGCCGCGGGTGCTCATCTGCGGTTCGCTGTATCTCGTCGGCGAGGTGCTGGCCAAGAACGGTACGCCGCCAGCCTGAAACGAAAAAGCCCGGCACGAGGCCGGGCTTCAAATCCGTTCAATTCTCGTATCGCTCAGACGGCTGCGCCGATCCAGGACGACAGCGCCGTCTTCGGAGCCGCGCCGACCTTCATGTCGGCCACTTCGCCGTCCTTGAAGATCATCAGCGTCGGGATGGAGCGGACGCCATACTGCGCCGCCAGTTCCGGGTTCTCGTCGATGTTGATCTTGGCGATCTTGACCTTGCCGTTGAGCTCGCTCGAAATCTCCTCGAGCGCCGGGGCGATCATCTTGCACGGGCCACACCATTCAGCCCAGAAATCCACGACGACGGGCTCTACGGCCTTGAGAACGTCGGATTCGAAATTGTTCTTGTCGATGGTGACGGTGGACATGGAATATCTCCTGAGAAGCTGTGTCGCACAAGCATGTGGGGGGCGTGGGGTCGCGGTTCAAGCTCCCTTGTCTCACGCGCTCCCGAGTCGGGCAAGGGCGTCGTCCATCACTTCAGCGGAAACGGGAATGAGGGCGGGACGTTCGGTATAGACGAGCGCTGCGCGCACCTTGCGACCGGCATAGAGCGGCGCGAGAAGCGCGCGGTAGAGCGCAAGCTGCGCCACGTGCCCGTAAGGCACCTCCGACAGGTCGCGGGGTGGCGGTCGGTTGGTCTTGTAATCGACCACCAGCACCGCATCGGGCGTCACCACCAGGCGGTCGATCGTACCGGACACGGCGCGCTCACGGCCTGCAACGAGCGTCGTGCCCATCAAGGACACCTCCGCCCTTGAGCCAGGTGCGAAGATGGCGGCAAATTGCGGATGATCGAGCACCTGCCGGACAGACTCCCATACGCGCTGGCTCTCGCCAGCAGGCCACCGGCGCCCGACGCGCTCCAGATAGCGTAGTGCCGCGTCGTCGCGTGCCGCCGGCTCCAGCGAGGGGAGGATCTGAAGCAAGCGGTGAACGGCGGTGCCGCGCTCAAGCGCCAGCGACGGCGTCGTCTCCGCGTCCAACACCGGGGAGCGCCCCGACACGTCCGCTGTCGGGCCCGGTTCGATGACTGCACCGGCACCTGATGGCGATAGCGGCCTTGGCAGCGGCGGCGCGGGCGGCAGGACCGCGAACAGCGCCGGCGGTGGTGGGCCGGGCACGTATTCATGTTTGTCGTCGCGGCTCTCAGGTTCAACCGCTATCGGGGGCGTGACCGCGTAGCGCAGGATTTCCTCGCCGGTGGCCTTATTGGTGACCGTCGACGATTGCGGCGCCGTGCCAAGCGCCTCGCTGACCATCGCGTGCCAGCCTCCGTCCGGCTGGCCGCGCTTGCCGTGATAGCCGCAGACGATGAGCCGGTCTTCGGCCCGCGTCATGCCGACATAGAGCAGCCTGCGATATTCCTGTTCGGCCTTCGCCTTTTCGATCTCTGACAGGCGCCGCGAGAAGCCGTTGTTCATGTCTGCCGCCGCGCGCCACAGGAACCCCCGTCCCTGCCACCCGCCGGCCGGCGGGTCGAAAGGGATCAGCCTTGGCAGGTGGCTGTCAGAGAAAGCGGCAGCACCGCTGTCGACCAGAAACACGACGGGCGCCTCGAGACCCTTGGACGCATGCGTGGTCATGATCCTGATCTCGCCGCGCGTCTGGTCCATCTCGCGCTTGATTTCCGGGCCGCCGCCGTCGAGGAGCGCAAGCACGGCTTCAAGGCTCGTCGCTCCCGTCTTTTCCGCCGCAAGGCAAAAATTCAGAAATTCGTCCACCACGTCGCCCGCTTCCGGGCCAAGCCGCGCCATGAATTTTCGCCGCAACCCGTCGCGTGCCAGCAGGGCGGCGAAGAAGGCAAACGGCGATGCATAGCCGGCTTCATTTCGCCATTCCTGCAGCGTTGCACAGGTGTCGGTCAGGCCTGGGGCCGTTTCCAATGCGCGCAAAAGCGACCGCCCCGCCGGCCGCCTTGCGGCGAGGTCGAAGAGCTGGTCTTCATCGAGGCCGAAGACCGGACTCTTGAGCAGCGCGGCCAGGGAGAGATCGTCATCGGGTTGCAGCGCGACGCGTGCGATCGCCATCAGATCCTGAACGGCGATGTGCCCCGTCAACAGCAGGCGATCGGCGCCGGCGACTGGGATTTCGCGGTTCTTGAGTTCGCGCGACAGCGCATGGATGAACCGGTCGCGCTTGCGCACGAGGATCATGATGTCGCCCGGCACCAGCGCCCGGCCGCGTCCGGGGAGCTGGTCGCCGGTAGCGAGCCAATGGGCGATCGTCGCCGCAATCTGTCCTGCAAGCCGCACCGCCGGCGCGGACGCATGGTCTACCGACTGGGTCCAGTCGTCCGGCTCCTCGACGATCGTCGGGCTCAGCGAAGGCCATACCTCGACGTGGCCGGGCGCGCTTTCGCGTACCGCGAGATGCTCGATCGGTTCGGGATCACGCGTCAGACCGGCGCGATTCTCCTCGCGCGCGAAGACGCGGTCGACGGCCGACAGCACGTCGTAGGTCGAGCGGAAGGAGCGCGTCAGGCGCACGTGCTCGAAGTTCCCCTGGGCAGCCAGCACGCTGTCGCGAAAAGCGCGGCCGCTGAGGGCGAAGGATTCCGGCTCGGCGCCCTGAAACGAATAGATCGACTGCTTCTCGTCACCGACGGCAAACACGGTGCGCGCAACGCCGTCGCGGGCGCCCAGCCCGACAAAGAACTCCGCCGCCAGCGCCCGGACCACCGCCCATTGCGCCGGGCTTGTGTCCTGCGCCTCGTCGAGCAGGATGTGGTCTATGCCCTTGTCCAGCTTGTACTGAACCCAGGCGCCGGCATCCTCGCGCGCCAGCAGCGTTGCGGTCCGCGTGATCAGATCGTTGAAGTCGAGGAAGCCGCGAGCGCTCTTCAGCCGCTCGTAACGGGCGATCAGCCATTCGGCGACGGTCAGCGCAGCGCGTGTGCCTTCCAGCATGATGCTGAGAGCCACACGGTCGCAGGCCGCTTCTATTTCGGAGGCGAAACGTTCAAACTCCACCGGGAATTCCGGAAAATGCTCGCCAACCCCCTTTGCCATGATGGTCTTCGTGGACTTGGCCGACCAGATCCCGCCCGGCTTGCGGGTAAGGAAGATCGAGCGAAGCGCGGACAGCCTGTCGGTGGCGTCGTCCTGTGCGCAGGTTTCCGCCAGCTCCGCGGCGAACTTCTCCGCCGTCGCTTTTCCAGCTGCCGCGGCGCGGCTGGCGATGCTGACCGCAAGCTGCCTGTCGAAGTATCGATCCGGCCAGATCGCACCGGCAAGCGCCGATGGCGTGTCGTCCGGGGAGAAGCCGAACTCCTCGTCGAGCGCCGAAAAGTCGCCATCCCCGTCGACGATCTGCGCGATGAAGCGCTTCAATGCATCGCGTTGCCCGACGATGGCGGCCAGCAACGTGTCGAGGCCGCTTTCACCGCCGATGTCCAGCACGGTGGCAAAGGCCTCGGCAAGTCTGGCGCTCTCGCCTGCGGCCGCGCGCGCGATCATCTCGCGTCGTGCCTCTGCAACCAGAGCGGCCTCCATCTGCGTATCGAGCAGCTCGAAGTGGCCGGCGATGTTGGCCTCCAGCGGAAACTGGTGCAGCACCGCCTCGCAGAACGCGTGAATCGTCTGGATTTTCAGACCGCCCGGCGTCTCGAGTGCACGGGCGAAGAGTTGGCGCGCCTCGCCGAGTTGCTTCGCCGACGGTTGCCGCCCCTCCAGCTCGGCGATCTCGCTGGCCAGCTCGTCTCTTGGCAGCATCGTCCAGCGCGAGAGGTTGTCGAAGACGCGATTGGCCATGTTCGCGGCCGCGGCGCGCGTATAGGTCAGGCACAGGATTCGCGAGGGATCGACGCCTTGCAGCAGCATCCGGATGACACGGCTCGCCAGAACGTGGGTCTTGCCGGAACCGGCATTGGCCGACACCCAGGCGGATATGCCCGGGGTCGCGGCCCGCGCCTGCGCCTGCCTGGTATCGTCCGGGATCACCGGGCGGGGGCTCATTCGGCGTCTCCCGCGCTGGCCGGACCATCGCCACCAGCCGACCATTCCAGCACACGGGCGAGATGGTCGTAGTCGCCGCCGACGTCACCTTCACGAAACGGCAGCGCACGAGACAGGTAGCCGACCGATTCTGACCCGTAGTGTGCCAATAATTGCTCGAGACGGGCCCATGCCTCGCTCGACAGAGCATCGGCGGGCTTGACCTGCCGGTTGTAGTCGAGGATCGACTCCTCCACCACGTCGCCGTTCGGTTTCATCCGCACATGGGCGAGATCGGCGGGCGTACAGGCTCCGGCCTCCTCGAAGGCACCGCGCATCAGCAATGCACCCTCAAGGGCGAGCTGCGGCGAGAGCAGTGTGTGCGCCTGTCCCTTCGACGGCGACGAGCCGGTCTTGAAGTCGATGATGTCGGCCATGCCAGCCGCGCGCAGGTCGATCCTGTCCGCGCGTCCCGACAGTGTGGCGCCGGTGACACCAACCTGCGTGGCCCGCGCCCTCGCCTCTGCAAGACGACGTTTGATACCGCGCGGCCGCGAGCGCTCCCAGTCGATGAACTTTCCCGCCATGCGGACAAACCGCGGCCACCAGACCGCGTCGATATCGGCGGGAAGCGCCACCGCGTCGAATTCCGCGCGTCCGATTCGCAGAAGCTGGTCTTCCGCGTCGGCTCTTTCAGGATCGATCTCTGCGATGGCGAAGCCATGAACGATATCGTGGAACAACGTGCCGCGTTCCGCAGCACCCGGATCGCGCAGCAGCGGATCGAGCGCCTCCAGCCGCAAGACGCGCCGGGCGTAAACTGCATAGGCATCGCGGCGCAGCGTCTCGATCTCCGTGACCGAGAAGCGCTTCGGGCGAAACTCCAGCGCGGGCTTCGGAGCCGGGCGCGGCGCGAAGGCTACCGGCTCGTCGCGATCCATGGCGCGGGCCCAGTGCAGCATCTCGCGGCCGTGCTCCGCCATCTTTGCCACGGCTTCTTTGCCGGCAAACGTCTTGAGGCGCTGGAGCCAGCGCGAGGCGAGCGCCGGTGCGTCGCCAGACCGCGCCGCGCGCGTCAGAACGACCTTCCTAGCGCCCATTGCCATGACGAAATCATGCGCGGCCTGGCCGATCCGGCGCTCCGGTGGCTCGAGATCCAGCCCGGCCTTCATGAAACGCGACATGAAACGGTCGGGCTCGGCCCTGCGTGGCCACGACCCTTCGTTGAGGCCGCCGAGAATGAGAGTATCGACGGATTGCAGCCGCGCTTCGAGAGCTCCCCATATGGCGACACGAGGATCGCCGGTGACGGAAGGTTTGACCGTGGCGCCAGCCATCAATGCAGCCACCACTTCCGGCCATTCACCACCGTAAAGCTCGACCTCGGCTGTCGCGCCAACGAGATTGCGCAGGAAGCTGGCCAGCGCCTCGCCCGCGTCGCCGCGATAGAGCTCGCCCACCGAACCCCGTTCGTCGCGTCCCAATGCTTCGAAGGCCTCGATCGACCGCCGCGCGAGGATCGCAAGGGATGTCGCGTCGGACCGGCCGTCACAAAGTCCGGCCGTTGCCGCCTCGACGCCGGCCAGCAGCGCTCGCGCATCTTCCAGCCTTTCGGCGGAGATGCGGTCCCACCAGAACGGTTTGCGGGAATCAGCCTCGATCGCGGCGTGTCGTTTCTCAAAGTCGACACGCAACGTGGCGATGTCGGGCCGGCCGGTTCCGCCCCGCAGCGCGACGAGGTCTATGGTTTCGGCAGCCGCGCGGGCACGGGGCCGAGCCAGCCCGGCATGAAGCAGCGGGTGTTTGAGAAGCGCCATCAGCGTGACCGGATCACCCGGACGGCACACGGCTTCGAGCATCAGCCTCAGCAGGGCCGCCGGGGGCGCGGTCGCGAGGAGCGACCCACCGGAATCGTCCGCTTCGATGCCAAAGCGGCGCAGTTCCGCAGCCACCCTGCCGGCAAGATCGCGGTCGCCTGTGACAAGCGCCGCGCTTCTGCCTTCCTCGGAGACGGCCAGCCGCAGCGCCACCGCGATCGCCACCGCTTCTTCGCGCTCATTTGCCGCCTCCACGAGCGTGACGCCGTCAAAGGCGTCCGAGCCGCCAACGGGCGCCAGTTCCGCCCAGGCATCGGTCGTCTCGGCAGGACGCAATGCCTCGTTGACGAGACCGATGCGCCGAGCCATCTGGTCTTCAGGCGCCCCGATCTCCTCGACATCCGCCCGATCGACGCCCATCATGCCGATCAGCTTCTTCAACCCGGTTTGCGGATGGCCGAAGACCGATGGCGGGCGCTCCGCACTGCCGATTTCCGCCCAGCTACGCGCATCCATCCGCTTGTCCAGGCCGGGCAGGACGACAGCGCCGCCGGGCAGCCGCGCGATCGCTTCCAGCAGGCGTGCCGTGGCCGGAATCGATCCCGTCGAGCCGGCGGCGATGACGGGGCCGGCAGGCGGGTTGCGGGCAAGGCGCTCCGCTTCCGAAAGGATGATGGCGTTGCGGTGCGCTGCCGGATTGGAAAGGCCGCGCTCGGCAAGGAGCAACGGCCACGCCGTGGTGACGATGTCGAGGAATTCCAGCGTCACCTGCCACCAGTTGGCAAGGTCTTCCGGCACGAGGCTCGTTAGCCGGGACCACTGCGCGCCGCCAGTCTCGATCTCGTCTATCAGGCCGGCAAGATCGCGCGCCAGCCAGATCGCATCGGCAAGAGAGGCGGGAACGACGATCTCTTCGCCGAAAAGGGCGGCGACATGCGCCGGCAACCTGCGCTTCCAGGCCTGAACCAGCGGTGCCAGCAGAAGAATGCGGTCAAGCTCGCCGATCGGCGGATCGAGCGCGAGCTGATCCTCGCCGCTACCTTCGAACAATGCCGCGTCTTCATCGAATTCGCCGAGCGGACGGATCGTCGGCAAGATCGCGGCGGTCCCTCCCAGACGATCTACGAACAGGCTGCGCAGAGCGCGTGCCGCGCGGCGCGTCGGCACGTAGATCGTCGCCTCGGCCAGCCGCAGCGGATCGCCACCATGCGCGAATCCGGCGACGATCCTGCCTGCAAGAAGCTCATCGGCAAGCGTCGGCAGGAATGGCGTCCCGGCGGGAATGGAGAGGATTCGCGGAGCCATCAGCCCGCCAGGGCTTCGACTGCTGCTTCAGCCTCGACAAGGGCGTCCGGCGTTCCGACCGTAATCCAGTGCCCGCGCATGGCGACACCGAAGAGACGACCGGCTTCAATGGCGCGGTCGAAATAGAGGTTCAGCGAGTGCGGTTCACGGCTTGCTTGCGAAAAGATGCGAGGATGGACGATGGCGACGCCGGCGTAGATGAATCCGTCGGCAGAGCCACGTGCCCGCGCCAGTCGTCCGTCGAGAGCAAGAAGGAAATCCGTAGAGCCGCTGTGGCCCGTCGCGTGGCGCGGATTGGCGAGCATGAGGAGAATATCCATGCGTGCGTCATCCCACGCAAGCCCCAGCCGGTCGAGATCGGCGCCATCCTCATCGATCCAGAACGTGTCGGCGTTGAGAACCACGAACGGTCCCTCGCCGAGACTCGGCAGCGCCCTGACGATACCGCCGGCAGAATCAAGCAGCAGGTCGCTTTCATCGGAGATTTCCATCGCCGGGCGGGGCCGCCCGCGCACATGGTCGGCAATCTGGTCCGCAAGGTAGTGGACGTTGACCACCACTTTCTCGACACCAGCATCGCCGAGAGCGTCGAGACCGTGATCCAGCAATGCTTTGCCGGCTACCTTTATCAATGGTTTGGGCGTGTCATCGGTCAGCGGACGCATCCGCTTTCCGAGGCCCGCGGCCAGAACCATGGCTATGCGGGGCAGGCCGCTCACAGAACGCCCGCCTGCCGGTAGATGTCGCGCAACGGCTCCAGCACAGGATGTTCGAATGCGCGCACAACATAGTCGCGGATCCGCGGCAGGTGCCTCAGATAGCCCGGCTTGCCGTCACGGACGTTGAGCCGCACGAAGATGCCGAGAATCTTAGAGTTGCGCTGCGCCGCCATGATCGCATAGGCAGCGCCGAACCGGTCGCGGTCGAAACCGCGCCCTTGCTCTCTACGCGCCTCGCAATAGGCCGCGACGATCTGGCGCTCCAGTTGCGTCGGGATGGTGACCCGCGCATCCATCGCCAGCGATGCGACGTCATAGGCCGAGGGGCCGATCATCGCGTCCTGGAAATCGATCAGGCCGATACGGTCGTGGCCGGTCCGCTCACGGCGCCAGATGATGTTGGGCGAGTGAAAGTCGCGCAGCACCAGCGACTTTTCGGTACCGTCGAGAATGTCGAACATCCTACGCCACCCGGCGCCGAAGGCATCCCGCTGGGCAGCGTCTGGCTGCTTGCCCGTCGCATGCGGCAGGTACCAGTCCGTCAGGAGCTCGGTTTCAATGGCCATCGCGCCGTGATCGTAGGGTGGGATCGTGTGCGTGATTGCATCATCGACCTCAATTTGCGCGGGCCATGTGCGCCCGTGCAACTCCGCCAGCAGCTCCGCCGCCGCGAGGTAGCGCTCGGCGATCGGCTGTCCGTCGGCGTCAAGCACGCCCTCCCAGCCGAGATTCTCGACGAGCAATATGCCGTTTTCGAGATCGGCCGCAGGTATCTGCGGGGCCGCGAACCCTTCCTCGCACAGGGCCTGCGCGATGGCGACGAAGGGCACCACGGTTTCAGCCAGATGCGCGATGCGGCTGTATGGCTTGCCGTCTCGTATCGGCGGGCCATCGGGCCTCGGCGGCGCGTTCATCAGGATCAGAGGCTCGCCCGATGACGCCTCGACGATCTCGTAGGCGCGGGTCGATGCGTCTCCCACCAGGAAACGACGATGCGCACCGCCCATGCCGGCCATGTCGAGGAAGGCACGAATGGCCAGCGATCGATCAAGCCTCTCCATGAAGTCCGGTTCAGCCTCGATCTCGGCGCGGCGCCCCGCGCCATGTTCGGAAAGGCGGACGACCACCCGCTCGCCCGGCAGCGCCTCCCAGGCGCGTTCCGGCCATTCCACCAGCACCGCCGTCTCGCCGGGCGCGTCGAAGATGCCCAGCTCCTCGACCTCGTCGGCGGACGCCAGGCGGTACAGGTCGACATGCTTGACGGGTATGCGGGTCTCGTAGGCCTGGACCAGCGTGAAGGTCGGGCTGGGAACCTCAAGCGCCTGATCTCCCGCCAGGCCACGGATGATCGCGCGCGCCAGCGTGCTCTTGCCCATGCCGAGATCGCCGACCAGCGCCAGCAGGTCACCCGGCTTCAGCATCGCGGCGATATCGTCGCCAAGACGGTTTGTCGCCGCCTCGTCCGCCAGATCGCGTTGCAGGGTGCGGCGCGCGGTCATGGTCTATTCCGCTGCCACCCGGAAGCCTTCGGGCACGATCGGAAAGTGGCAGATCACGGTCGTGCCCTTGCCGACACCGGACTGGATCTCGACCGAACCACCATGGAGTTCTACGAAGCTCTTGACGATGGCAAGCCCGAGGCCGGCGCCGCGATGGCGGCCGCCATTGGTGCGCGGCTCGAAGCGGCGGAAGATCGTGTCGATGATGTCGTCGGGAATGCCAGGGCCATCGTCATGGACGGAGAAGACGAGTCCGGACGGATTGCGCGCACACGCCAATACGATCGTCGAGCCTTCAGGTGCGTAGTTGGCCGCGTTGCTGAGCAGGTTGAACAGAATCTGGCGCACCCGGTTCTCGTCGGCGTGAAAGGTGTCGGGGGCATTTGCCAGCTCGATATTCAGGCCTATGCCATGCTCGCGAAGCCGCTCGGCGACAAGCTCGGCGGCGGACTTCACGGTTCGTTCGACCGCGACCTCGCTGATCTCGAGTTCCATGATGCCCGCGTCCACCGTCGCCAGGTCGAGGATGTCGTCGACGATCGTCTCGAGCTCCGACGAAGATGAGGCGATGTGGTCGACATAGTCGCGCTGGCGCTCGTTGAGCGGACCGGTGGTCTCCTGCGCCAGCAGTTCGGTGAAGCCGATAATGTTGGTCAGCGGCGAGCGAAGCTCGTAGGAGACATGCTGGACGAAGTCGTTCTTGAGCTGGTCGGCGCGTTCGAGCGCCTCGTTCTTGTCCTTCAGCATGCGTTCGACATTGACGCTGTCGGTGACGTCGACGAATGTCGTCATCAGTTGGCCGTTCGGCAGATAGATCACGGCGTAGCGCAGCACCGAGCCATCGTTGAGTTCGACCTGTCCGCGGCCATCGCGCCTGTCGTCGTCAAAGCCGGTCGCCGCTCCCGCAAGCTCGCCCCACGGGCTGACCCGTGCAAGCGTCTGGCAGGCGGCCTTGATGACCGAGATGTGGGTGCCGGCTTTGACCAGCCCTTCCGGCATTCCCCAAAGGTTGCTGAATGCCGGATTGGACAGGCGGACGCGTCCGTCGGGGCCGAACACTGCGACGCCTTCGGCCAGATTGTCGAGCGTGACGCCCTGGACGCGGACCGCGGTGTTGTAGCGGCTTTCCAGGTTGATCTTCTCGGTCAGGTTCTCGAACACCCAGGTCACGCCGCCTTTGGGGCTCGGATTGCCGACGACGCGCAGCGTCTGGCCGTCAGGCAGGTGCCAGAGATGCTCCTGCGGCTCGACGGCGCGGTAGGCGGCCAGCAGTTTCTCCTTCCAGCTGCGCCATTCCGGCTGCTCGGCAAGCCGGCCCTCGCTGCGAAGTCGATCGAGCAGCAGGGTGTTGTCCGGCGCGCTCGACAGAAATGCCACGTCGAGTTCCCAAAGCTTCTGGAATGCCTGGTTGAAGAAGCGGAGCTTCTGATCCGTGTCGAAGATTGCGACGGCGGTGTTGAGCTGATCGAGCGTATCGGCATGGCTTTGCACCATGCGCTCATATTCCTCGCGAATGCCCTGGATTTCGCTGATGTCGCAGGCGACTCCCGCCGAGCCCTGGCCGATGGCGAAATCGGCCACGGAGAAGATGCGGCGGTCGCCATCGATGACGGTTGAGAGGTTCTGCGTGAAGACCGGGCTTGCCAGATGGTTCTGGGCGATCTGTTCCCGCGCCACCGTACCGAACAATTCCCGGCCCTGGCTGAGCGCGTCACGCGGCGATGCAGCTTCGACCGCCGATGCGTAGGCCTGGTTGACCCATTGCAAGGTGCCCTCTGCGCCGCGCATCCAGGCCGGCATCTTCAGTGTGTCGAGAAGGCCCAGCAACAGTGCATTCTCGTCGGCAAGGCGTCGCTGTTCGAGCTGCATCTCGGCATGCTCGCGCCGCGTCTCGCTCAATGACAGGAAGCGCACGGCGACATGGTTTGCCACCGCCCTGCCCTGCGCCTCGAGATAGACGCCGCGACTTGTCTGGAGGATCAGGTCGAACGGCCGGCGCTCTTCGCGCAGCGCGATGATCGCCCGCTCGATCTGGGCAGCGCAGCGCGGCGCAAGCCATTTGCCGAAGGCGAGGAAGGTGGCGCGGTCTTCCGGCGCCTCGGCCGGTGCGAGGGTTCCGACCAGTTCCGGCTTTCGTTCCTCATTGAACCAGACAACTACCCGCTGGTCCTTGAGATTGAGAAGTGCGTCCGAACGCTGCAGCGCGCCGTCGAGATCGGCGACGCGCTCGCGCAGTTGAACATTCTCGGCGGCGGTGCGTCCGCGCTCGCGGATCATCAGGATCGCCGAAAGCATGGCGGCACATGTAATGCCGAGGAACAGAGCAAGCTGGATGACGTCGGTGGTGGCGAGAGAGATACGGTCGAAGAAGCGCATCATCCCGTCCTGCTGGGCGAGCGCGCTGCCCGGCCATATGGCGGCGATGAAGCCGCTGGTGCGCAAGGCAGTCCGCCTCATGCATGGAACGGACGCGCGGTGCGCCCACTGCGGGTTCTTCGAATCCACCCGGCTCCCGGCGCCGGTTTTACCCGCATCCAGTGGGTCAGCCCCTGGCATGTCCAACAGTCCTCTCCGCCGCACAGGCGCTTCAACGACGCCCTGAAAAGGACGCGCCCCATGATGGTCTCCCCTGACCGGGGGCGTCACGAATCAGACCACTGTACCGTGCGACCGAATCGTCGTGAAGGCGAATGGCGCGCAAAAAAATAAGCCGGACGAAAGTCAATCGTCCGGCCTCTATATTTTGTGTCTACTGGTTAATAAATCAGTAGCGGTAGTGTTCGGGCTTGAAGGGACCCTGCTGGGTCACGCCGATATAGCTGGCCTGCTCGTCGGACAGCTCGGTCAGCTTGGCACCGACCTTGGCCAGATGCAGGCGAGCGACCTTCTCGTCGAGATGCTTGGGAAGCACGTAGACCTGGTTCTGGTACTGCTCGCCCTTGGTCCAGAGTTCGATCTGCGCCAGAACCTGATTGGTGAACGAGGCGGACATGACGAAGCTCGGATGGCCGGTGGCATTGCCCAGATTGAGCAGGCGGCCCTCCGACAACAGGATGATGCGCTTGGAATCGGGGAACTCGATCAGATCGACCTGCGGCTTGACGTTGTTCCACTTCAGATTGCGCAGAGCCTCGACCTGGATCTCGTTGTCGAAGTGGCCGATGTTGCCGACAATCGCCATGTCCTTCATCTTGCGCATGTGGTCGATCGTGATGACGTCCTTGTTGCCGGTCGTCGTGATGATGATGTCGGCCGATGATGCAGCGTCCTCCAGCGTGACGACCTCGAAGCCGTCCATGGCGGCCTGAAGCGCGCAGATCGGGTCGATCTCTGTCACCTTGACGCGCGCGCCCGCGCCACGCAGCGACGCAGCCGAGCCCTTGCCGACATCGCCATAGCCGCAGACCACGGCGACCTTGCCGGCCATCATCGTGTCGGTGGCGCGGCGGATGCCGTCGACCAGCGATTCCTTGCAGCCATACTTGTTGTCGAACTTGGACTTAGTGACCGAGTCGTTGACGTTGATCGCCGGGAAGGGCAGCAGGCCCTTCTTCTGCAACTGGTAGAGCCGGTTGACACCGGTGGTCGTCTCCTCGGTGACGCCCTTGATCGCCTCGCGCTGCTTGGTGAAGAAGCCCGGGGTTGCCTCCATGCGCTTCCTGATCTGGGCGAAGAGGATTTCCTCTTCCTCGTTGCCCGGCTTCGACAGCACGTCCTCGCCAGCCTCGGCGCGGGCGCCGATCAGGATGTACATGGTGGCGTCGCCACCATCATCGAGGATCATGTTCGACTGGCCGCCATCGGCCCACTGGAAGATGCGGTCGGTGTAGTCCCAATACTGGGTCAGCGTCTCGCCCTTGACGGCGAACACAGGCGTGCCGGTCGCGGCGATCGCGGCGGCGGCATGATCCTGCGTGGAGAAAATGTTGCAGGAGGCCCAGCGCACTTCCGCGCCCAGCGCCTGCAGCGTCTCGATCAGAACCGCAGTCTGGATCGTCATATGCAGCGAACCCGTGATGCGGGCGCCCTTGAGCGGCTTGGTCGTGCCGAACTCTTCGCGGCTGGCCATCAGGCCCGGCATTTCCGTTTCCGCGATCTCGATTTCCTTGCGTCCCCAGTCCGCAAGCCCAATGTCCGCAACGATATAGTCCTGGCCGCTCATGCCGTGTGCTCCCAATCCGATGAATCCGTCCGAGCCGCGTTCCGCCTGGAACGGGCATGCATATGGCGCTGCCGAGTAGCAGAAATGCGCCGATTCAGCAATCCATATAAAGAAATCTTTATTCGTGCATGTCGGAAGACTGCTTCGCGTCAGCAATCCTCGCCGAAGCGGCAGGAGACGAGCTCCTCCAGCGCGGCCATGACCGAGGCGGCCTGCGGCCCGCGCGCCGAGACTGAAATCGCGCAACCGGGGCTCGCCGCCAGCATCATCAGCCCCATGATCGAGGTGCCCCCGACCTTGACGCCATCCTTCTCGACCTCGACGGCCGCGTCGTAGCTGGCCGCGATCTGCACAAACTTGGCCGAGGCGCGGGCGTGCAGGCCGCGCTTGTTGACGATCATGAGTTCCTTGCGGATCGTTTCAGTATCGGGTGCGGCTGCGTCGTTCATTTTCCTGCCAGAAGCTGGCTCGCCACATTGATGTATTTGCGCCCCGCCATCTGGGCCTGCTGCAGCGCCGTCTCCATGTCGCCGCCGGCGCGCACGCTTGTCAACTTGATAAGCATCGGCAGGTTCACACCGGCGATGACCTCGACCTTGCCCGCGCTCATGACGGATATTGCAAGGTTGGAGGGGGTGCCGCCGAACATGTCGGTGAGAATGATTACGCCGGTCCCGCTGTCGGCGCGGGTCACGGCGTCGACGATATCGGTGCGGCGCTGCTCCATGTCGTCGTCGGCGCCGATCGAAACCGTCTCGAACTTTTCCTGCGGTCCGACAACATGCTCCACCGCATGGCGAAACTCTTCAGCCAGACGGCCATGAGTCACGAGAACAAGGCCGATCATACGGCAGGCCACCCCGTTGGACGCAAAATGCGGCGTTTTGACGGATCTGCATCCTGCGCGCTATCCACGGACCGGCACATGCGGCCCGTCTCGGCATTGTCAGAACTGGTCACTTGCCACTCCCGTCACGCTTGTCAGGTACGATCCGGCCTGCCCCCCCGGCATCCCTGCCGGCAATCGACCATCGGTCGGGGCAAGGCGACAAGGGCGCTATCTTGTCAGCGGTTTGGCCTTTGACAAGCCCCAATCTTCAGAGCAACACGCCAAATTGACGCATGGAGCCGTCCAATGAGGCCGTTGCACGGCTGCTCATCGACATCCAAGCGTCGACCGAACCCATGAGGTGATCGCCTGAGTG
This sequence comes from Mesorhizobium sp. CAU 1741, assembly GCF_039839275.1. NCBI lineage: Bacteria > Pseudomonadati > Pseudomonadota > Alphaproteobacteria > Hyphomicrobiales > Phyllobacteriaceae > Mesorhizobium > Mesorhizobium sp. CAU 1741. Next base: position 1,191,746 of record NZ_JBDOQP010000002.1, read on the forward strand.
GCGGCGATTGTGCCGCGTTCCGCAATGTCGAGCCTTGGCAGATCGACACCCAGGATCGTCTCCATCTCATCGCCGCGATAGCGGGGCGCGGCTTCCGCGTCCACCAGCGCGACGACGCCGTCGATGACGGCGCGGCCCTCGTGCGCGACGGGGGACGGTCCAAAACCCCAAACTTCGACGAGGCCGGCAATGCTGTGCGGGACCGAGGCCACGAGCCGGCCATGCCGCACGTCGACCCAGACCCGGTCGTCGGCCACCAGCGCGGCAAAGACGTGCCTGTTGCGATGGTGATCGAGAATCGCAAGCGCCAGCGTCGACTTTCCGGCGCCAGAGCGTCCGGTGACGAGCAGCCCGGCCGTGCCAACCACCAGCGCCGTCGCATGGAGATTGACGGGCTGTACCATCACTTCTCGGCGGGAAGCGTCATGACGAACCGCGCACCGCGAAAATCGCCGGGCTTGCTGCCGGGGATGTTTTCCGCCGTCAGCCGGCCGCCATGTGCTTCGACGATCTGGCGGCTGATCGACAGTCCGAGCCCCGAATTCTGGCCGAATGCCTCGCCGGCCGGCCGGTCGGTGTAGAAGCGCTCGAAGATGCGTTCGATCGAATCAACGCGGATGCCGGGACCGTTGTCGTCGACGGCGACGACCACGTGGCGCGGGAGGCGCGAGAGGCTGATGGTGATCCGCCCACCGACTTCCGGAGCAAAGGAGCGCCCATTCTCGATCAGGTTCGTCAGCACCTGCCCCAGCCGCAAATCGTGGCCCGAAACGTAGAAATCGCGCGCCTGATGCTCCTTCTTGTCGATCTGGACCACGATCTCGGCGGATTTCTTCTTCTGGCGCCCGGTGCCGCGTGAGGCTTCGGCAAGATCCGTTACCAGTTTGAGGAGATCGACACGCGAGGCATCGTCGCGCGCGAGCTCGGCGTCGAGGCGAGAGGCGTCGGAGATGTCCGTGATCAGCCTGTCGAGACGGCGCACGTCGTGCTGGATCACCTCCATCAGCCGCTCACGCGAGTGTTCGTTCTTGGCAAGCGGCAGGGTCTCGACGGCGCTGCGCAGCGATGTCAGCGGGTTCTTCAGTTCATGCGAAACGTCGGCTGCGAAACTCTCGATCGCTTCGATGCGGGCGTAGAGCGCGTTCGTCATGTCGCGCAGCGCGACCGAAAGATTGCCGATCTCATCCTGGCGATCGGAAAAGTCGGGGATCTCCTCCCTGCTCCTGACACCGCGCCGCACGCGGATCGCCGCGGCCGACAGCCGGCGCAACGGATTGGCGATCGTCGAGGCAAGCAGCATCGACAGGATCGCCGTGACCACGGCAGCGACGCCGAAGACGCGCAGAATGGCCCGGCGCTCGGCGGCGACGATGCGATCGATGTCGCCACCCTGGGTGGACAGCATCAGGGCGCCGAGAACGGCGCGGTAGCGCTGCACCGGAACCGCCACGGAGACGATCTGCTCCCCCTGCTCGCTGACCCGGACAAGCGTCGCCGGGCTGCCCTGGAGCGCGCTGATCACTTCGGGAAACGCGGTTCCGCTGCCTCCAGGCTGTTCGCGATAGACGGGGAGGTCGGACCGGGTGAAGAAACCGAGGAAGAACTTCTCGACGCGCTTCCAGAAGCCCGGCTCCTCTTCCAGTACAGGCGGGAGCCCGTAGCGAAGGATCTGGCCGCGCGAATAGAGCTGGCGGGAATCGAGCAGCAGGCTGGCGTCGCGGTCGAAGATGCGCGCACGCGTCAGCGTCGGAGAGATCAGACGCTGGAGGACCGGTGCCACCCGCTCCGGATTGATCGGGAAGTCGAGACTGTCCAGCTGACCTGACCCCGGAGCCAGGCTCTCGCCCGCCTGCAGCTCGAGCAACCGCTCGGGATCGATGGTGATCGCGTTGCTCTCGACGGTCGCGGAGGCGGCGATCGCACCAGCGATGATCTCGCCTTGCGTCATCAGGCTTTCGATGCGCGCCTGAACCAGGCCATCGCGGAACTGGTTGATGTAGAGGATGCCGACGACCATCACGCCCAGGGCCGCGAGGTTCAGAATGAGAATCCGGCGCGTCAGGCTCGAAAAGACGTAATTGCCCATCACGCGGCGGATGGGCAGCAGAACCCGCCCCGCCAGCCGGGAACCCGACCGGCCCGCCGATCGGGAATGCGTCAGGCGATTTTCGGTGTCTGCCGCCACGGGCTAGCGCCTTTCACCGCTGAGCGGTATCGGGTCCGCTCGTGCGGAGGCGGGTAGCGGAACAATGTCTTGGCCCCGTTGCGAACAGTCTCTGGCAGAACGTTTCCATCTCACCATGAAGCTCAGTTCAGGCTCTCACGCCTCGCGGAAGCGGTAGCCTACACCATACAGCGTTTCGATCATGTCGAAATCGTCATCGACCGACTTGAACTTCTTGCGCAGGCGCTTGATGTGGCTGTCGATTGTGCGATCGTCGACATAGACCTGCTCGTCATAGGCCGAATCCATCAGTGCGTCGCGGCTCTTGACCACCCCGGGGCGCTGCGCCAGCGAATGCAGGATGAGAAACTCGGTCACCGTCAGCGTTACCGGCTCGCCTTTCCATGTGCAGGTATGGCGCTCCTGATCCATCACCAGTTGCCCGCGCTCGAGCGAACGCGCCTGCTGTCCCGTCGGCTTGGCGCCGACCTCGCGCGCATTGGCGCGACGCATCACGGCGCGTACCCGCTCCACCAGCAGGCGCTGCGAGAATGGCTTCCGGATAAAGTCGTCCGCGCCCATCTTGAGGCCGAACAGTTCGTCGATCTCGTCATCCTTGGAGGTCAGGAAGATGACCGGCATGTCGCTCTTCTGCCGGAGCCGGCGCAACAGCTCCATGCCATCCATGCGCGGCATCTTGATGTCGAAGATGGCGAGGTTGGGCGGCCGCGCGACGAGTCCCTCGAGCGCGGAGGCCCCGTCCGTGTAGGTCTCGACACGATATCCTTCCGCTTCCAGCGCAATGGAAACGGATGTCAGGATATTGCGGTCGTCGTCGACCAGCGCGATCGTTGCCATGTCTGGCGGCTCCCTCATGATCGGGTGTCCCTTCCTGCAATCAAGAAGGGCTTATAGGCGGACAAATTAGGTACAAAATGTGGCAGGCACTCCCGTCGACCCCGCGCTACGCTTTGCGGGTTGGACGGGCCACGCTCTTCCCCTTGCCCGGCACCTGTCAGCTAATATGCGCGCCACGGGAAAGAAATTAAACAGCTACAAACGATTTAAACTCACCGCGAAAATTTTAAATCGATTAATGATTTGAAATCAATAGTCTTTTCTGTTTGGGAACCTGATGGCTTCAACGTTGTTCAATCTGTTGAAGGTCTATTGGGCTCTCGAGGCTCCCTGTTTGGCATGATCTTTGGTGGTGAGGATGACGGAAATCGGCCTGCGCAATCGCACTAACGGGATCGAATCCTGCGGCCTGAAAACGGCCGGCACGGTCCACTACAATCTCGGCGTAGCCGAACTGGTCGAGCATGCCTTGCGCCGGGGCGAAGCGCGGCTGACCGCCCACGGGGCACTGGTTGCCGAGACGGGCCAGCACACTGGACGCTCGCCAAAGGACAAGTTCGTCGTCCGCGATGCCTCCACGGAGGATCACGTCTGGTGGGACAACAACAAGCCGATGTCGCCGGCCCACTTCCAGACCCTCTACGATGATTTCATCGCCCATGCCGAGGGCCTCGACCTCTATGTGCAGGACCTGATCGGCGGAGCCGACGAGGCCAACAGCCTGCCGACGCGTGTCGTGACCGAATTTGCCTGGCATTCCCAGTTCATCCGCAACCTGCTGATCCGCCCGGCCCGCGAGACGCTGCCGTCGTTCGTACCCAAGATGACGATCATCGACCTTCCGTCGTTCCGCGCCGATCCGGCGCGCCATGGCTGCCGGACCGAAACGGTTATCGCGATCGACTTCTCGCGCATGCTGGTTCTCATCGGCGGCACGTCCTATGCCGGCGAGATGAAGAAGTCGGTCTTCACCGCACTCAACTACCTGTTGCCCGCCAGTGGCGTGATGCCGATGCACTGTTCGGCCAATTCGGGTCCGGATGGTGATGCGGCAGTCTTCTTTGGCCTGTCTGGTACGGGAAAGACAACCTTGTCCGCCGATCCAAGCCGTACACTCATCGGCGACGACGAGCATGGCTGGGGCGATGACGGCATCTTCAACTTCGAGGGCGGCTGCTACGCCAAGACGATCAAGCTGTCGGCCGAAGCCGAGCCGGAAATCTTCGCCACCACGCGCCGCTTCGGTACCGTGCTTGAGAACGTCGTCCTCGACGAGGCACGCGTTCCGGACTTCGACGACGGGTCGCTGACGGAAAACACGCGCTGCGCCTACCCGCTCGATTTCATCCCCAACGCCAGCGCGAGCGGCCGTGCGGCACACCCGCGCAACATCATCATGCTGACCGCCGACGCGTTTGGCGTCATGCCTCCGATCGCCCGGCTGACGCCGGCGCAGGCGATGTACCACTTCCTTTCCGGCTACACCGCCAAGGTGGCCGGCACGGAAAAGGGCGTCACCGAACCGGAAGCGACGTTCTCCACCTGCTTCGGCGCACCATTCATGCCGCGCCACCCGGCCGAATACGGCAATCTGCTGCGCGACCTGATCGCGCGCCATGGCGTGACCTGCTGGCTCGTCAATACCGGATGGACCGGCGGTGCCTATGGCGTGGGCCGGAGGATGCCGATCAAGGCGACCCGCGCGCTGCTGACCGCAGCACTCGACGGCTCTTTGAACGACGCGGCCTTCCGCACCGATGCCCATTTCGGCTTCGAAGTGCCGGTGACCGTACCGGGTGTCGACGAATCGATCCTCGACCCGCGTTCGACCTGGGCCGACAAGGACGCCTATGACCGCCAGGCCGCGCGCCTGGTCGGCATGTTCATCGACAACTTCGCCAAGTTCGAGGACCATGTCGACGCCAATACGCGCAATGCGGCGCCGCGGGTGCAGGAAGCCGCCGAGTAGACGTTCCGCGACCGATCTCCAAAGGCCCGGCGCTTGCGTCGGGCCTTTTCTTGTTGCGCCGCAGAAAATGCGGCCGCGCGACGTTGGGTCATTCACGGTGATTTAATCAAATCGGGGTTCTGTGCTTGCAGAGGGTTCGCCGCTCGCTGCGAACGGACATGATGTCGCTTCCTCTGCCGTTTCGGCATGTCGTTCTCCTTCATCGTGTCCACGCACATTTCTCCCGTTGCTGCCATCGGCAGACCGGAGCGCAGACCCAAAGGCTCGGCCATGACATTCCCCGCACTTCGTATCTCACACCGCATCGGGATGATCGCGCTCGTGGGGGTCATCGGCGTCATCGCCGTCAGTGGCCTGTTCCTCTACGAACGTCATCTCATAGGACAGATCGAGGCGACGGAGGCGCAGGCCGGCCAGGCGGCTCAGGTCACCGGAGCGTTGCAGACCGGGTTCCTGCAGTTGCGCCGGCACGAGAAGGATTTCTTCCTGCGCAAGGATGAACGCTACGTCGAAAGCCACCTCGCGCGTAGTGCGGAGGTGGCGACATCGATAGAGGCGATCGAAGCGATCATTGCCAAGAACCAGCACCGCGACGTCCCCGAGCCAGGCGTCCTGACCGCTGGTTTCGCGCGCTACAACGCCGCGTTCGCCGAAGCGGTGGAGGTCAACCGTCAGCTTGGCCTGACGCCGGAAAAGGGACTGCAGTTCGAGATGCGGGCGGCGACGGATTTCCTGTCGGACCAGCTCGCCGGGATACCCTATCCCATCCTCAAGGTGGATGCGGCAGCCATCTTCATGCGCGAAAAGGACTTCGTCGTCACCCCGAGCGATGCCAATCGGGCGCGGGTTGAGGAGGCGATCGAGACACTGCGGGCGCGCCCGAAAGGCGTCTTCGGGTCGACCACCGGCCATTCAGCGGCAATGATGACGCTTGCCGCCTATGAAGCAACGTTCGCCGATTTCGCATCGATGGCGGCCCGCAACGCCGCGCTCCAGAAAGAGGTGTCGGCAGCCTTCGCCGAAGTTGAACCCATCTTCGAGCGCATCCAGGGCGAGATCCAGGCTGTCCGTGCCGAGGCGCGCACGGCACGCCAGGCAACGGCGGCGTCGATCGACCGCATGCTGACCATCGCGGTTGCCGGCGTTCTTCTTCTGGTCATAGCCGGAGGCTTCTTCGTGTGGCGCTCGGTTGCAAGACCGATTTCGCGCACGGCCAATGCCATGCGAGCGCTGGCGTCCGGCGAACTCGACGTCGAGGTGCCGGGCCTCGGCCGACGTGACGAGATCGGAGAAATCGCCTCCGCCTTCGACCTTTTCCGCGAAAACACCATCCGCAAGGTCAACGAGGAGCGCGATGCCGAAGAAGCGCGCCAGCGCCAGGCGCTCGACCGCGAGGCGCGCGAGCAGGCCGAGAAGCAGCGCGAGGCGGCCGAATTGCAGCATGCCGTCGATGTGCTCGCCGACGCGATGAGCCGGCTGGCCGACGGCGACCTCGCGCAGCGTATCGATGAGCCCTTCACCACCGCGATGGAAAAGCTGCGGGCCGATTTCAACAATTCGGTCGCCAAGCTGCAGACGGCGCTGGCGGCCGTTGGCGACAACGCCAATGCGATCCATGCGGGTTCGGGCGAGATCCGCCATGCGTCGGATGATCTGTCCAAGCGCACCGAGCAGCAGGCCGCATCCGTCGAGCAGACCGCTGCGGCGCTCGAGGAACTCGTCACCACGGTTCGCGATGCCAGCCGCCGCGCCGAGGAAGCCGGCGAACTGGTTGCACGCACGCGCCAAGGCGCGGAACGCTCCGGCGCGATCGTGCGCGACGCGGTGACGGCGATGGATCGTATCCAGTCATCGTCGACCCAGATCAGCGGCATTGTCGGCGTCATTGACGAGATCGCGTTCCAGATCAATCTCCTGGCGCTCAACGCCGGTGTCGAAGCCGCGCGCGCCGGCGAGGCGGGCAAGGGCTTTGCGGTGGTTGCACAGGAAGTGCGCGGACTGGCCCAGCGCTCGGCAAACGCCGCCAAGGAAATCAGCACGCTGATCGGGGCTTCCGGAGATCAGGTGAAGTCGGGCGTCGCGCTTGTCGGCCAGGCGGGTGAGGCCCTGCAGGCGATCGCCGCCGAGGTGCAGGAGATCAGCGACAATGTCGTCGCGATCGTCGAGGCATCGCGGGAGCAGGCAACCGGCCTCGGCGAGATCAACATCGCCGTGAACCGGATCGACCAGGGAACGCAGCAGAACGCCGCGATGGTCGAACAGACGACCGCGGCCAGCCACAAGCTCGCTGGCGAGGCATCGTCCCTGAACCAGCTTCTGTCGCAGTTCAAGCTCGGCAGCGAGGGCGGGCAGGCGGTGTCGCTGCGCCCCTCCCCAGTCCGTGCAGCGCCGGTGACCCGTACCGCTTTGAAGTCGGTCACCGCAACGCGCACAGGCGGCGCGGCCGCCGTCGCCGTCGTCGCGGCACCTGACCCCGATGGCTGGGAGGAATTCTAGGCCAGCGCCACTCAGGCAAGGCTTCGCCTTCCCTGTTCGACGCCGACGTCCTATCTCTGGGGTGATACCGGCAGACCAACAGGAGACGATCGCCATGAGCGGAGGGCAGGAACTGGCGATCAGGCCGGGAATCAGCATTGGCGAGGACGAGCTGGAAGAACAGTTCATCCGTTCTTCCGGCCCGGGCGGCCAGAACGTCAACAAGGTGGCGACCGCGGTGCAGTTGCGTTTCGATGCGGCAAACTCGCCGAGCCTGGATGAGCGCATGAGGGAGCGTGCCATCAAGCTGGCCGGCCAGCGCGCCACCAAGGATGGCGTCATCGTCATCGAGGCGAACCGGTTCCGCACGCAGGAACTCAATCGGGCCGATGCCCGCGAACGGCTGATCGAGCTGCTCGCCCGCGCCTCCGAGCCGCCGCCCAAACCCCGCAAGAAGACCAGGCCCTCCAAGGGAGCGGTCGAACGCCGCCTCAAGGCAAAGGCCGGCCGCTCGGGCATCAAGAAGATGCGCGGCCGCGTGACGCAGGAATAGTCGCAGCACGGTCTGCGCTTGGCATGCAACTGGGTGCTTTTCTTTTCACCCCGACTGGGACACTCTCCTGCCATCGGCCAGATCCGGTCAACAGGGAGACAGCGTCATGGGTCTTTTCAGTTTTGCGAAGTCTATCGGCAAGAAGCTCGGCTTCGGCGACGACGAGGAGCCGCAGGTCGAGGCCCTCAAGAAGGAGCTCGACTCACACGGCCTCGGCACCGAAGGCGTCGAGATCGAGGTGGTCGGCAACAAGGCCGTGCTGAAGGGCAAGGTCGCGGACCAGGCAACGCTCGAGAAGGCCATCATCGCCATTGGCAACACGCAGGGCGTCGAATCCGTCGAAACGGCCGTTGCGGTAGAAGCTGAAGCGGACAAGGCCGAGAAGGAGCCGGTTCTCTACACCGTGAAGAAGGGCGACAATCTCTGGAAGATCGCCGAAGCCCAGTACGGCAAGGGCAAGGGCCCGAAACACGAGCTGATCTTCGAAGCGAACCGGCCGATGCTGACGCACCCCGACAAGATCTATCCGGGTCAGGTGCTGCGCATCCCCCTGCTCGAAGGCTGATCGACGCAACCTCTTGAATATTTTCCTATCCGGCGGCTATCATGCCGCCGGTTTCGGTATTCGAGAGGCAGAAAGTGCAGGTCCTACCCCGTGGCGTCCGCCACGTCCCCGGTTTCCTCGACGCGGATGCCCAGCGGGCTCTGGTCGAGGACATACGCGATGTCGTCAGGCAGGCCCCGCTCTACGTTCCCGCGATGCCGCGGACGGGGAAGCCGATGAGCGTTCGCATGACCAATTGCGGTGCGCTCGGCTGGGTCACCGACAAGGAACGCGGCTACCGCTACCAGCCGACACATCCCGCAACGCAGGCGCCGTGGCCGGCCATACCCGCATCCCTGCTGCAGCTGTGGGACCAGTTCAGCCAGTATCCGGCGCCGCCGGAAGCCTGCCTCGTGAATTTCTACGAAGCGAGCGCCAAGATGGGCCTGCATCAGGATCGCGACGAGCAGGCTTTCGATGCGCCTGTGGTCTCGATTTCCCTTGGCGATACGTGCCTGTTTCGCGTCGGCGGGACCAAACGCACGGACCCAACGGTCTCGTTCAAGCTGGGAAGCGGCGACCTCGTGGTGCTTGGCGGCGAGGGCCGGCTCGCCTTCCACGGCGTCGACCGCATCTATCCTGGAACGTCCGCGCTTCTGAAGAGCGGTGGGCGCATCAACCTGACCCTGCGCCGGGTATCGCCGCTCAAAGCTTCCTGAGCGCCACTTCCTGGATCAGGTGGTTCTGACCCTTGCGCAGAACGAGGTCGGCGCGTGGACGCGTCGGCAGGATGTTCTCTTTCAGGTTTTTCAGGTTGATGTTCTCCCACAACCCCTCGGCCATTGCGCGGGCGGCGTCCTCGGAGAGTTGCGAGTAGCGGTGAAAGAAGGATTCCGGATCCTTGAACGCGGTCTCCCGCAGCCGCATGAAGCGGTCGATATACCACTGGTGGATCATCGATTCATCGGCGTCGATATAGATCGAGAAGTCGAAGAAATCCGAGACGAAGGGCACGAAGGTGCCGTCCGGGGGCAGCGCCCTCGGCTGAAGGACGTTGATGCCCTCGAAGATCAGGATATCGGGCCGGTCGACCGTGACGTAAGTGCCCGGCAGCACGTCGTAGGTCATGTGCGAGTAGAGCGGTGCCTGGACGTTGGGCTGGCCAGACTTGATCGCCGACAGGAAGCGCAGCAGCGCGCCGACGTCGTAGCTCTCGGGAAAGCCCTTGCGTTCCATAAGGTTATCGCGCCGCAACACGTCGTTGGGCAGCAGAAAGCCGTCGGTCGTGACGAGATCGACCTTCGGGCTCGCGGGCCAGCGCTGCAGAAGCTCCTTCAGCACGCGCGCGGTCGTCGACTTGCCGACCGCCACGGACCCGGCAATCCCGATGATGAAGGGCGTCTTGCGCACCTCGTTGTCGGAATTGAAGAAGATGCGGCGCTGCTGGAAGAGCAGTTGGCTCGCCTCGACATGAGCCGACAGCAGGCGGGACAGCGAAAGGTAGATGCGCCTTATCTCGTCGAGATCGACGGGATCGTTGAGCGACCGCAAGCGGCGAACTTCGTCTTCGGTGAGCGTCAGCGGCGTATCCGCGCGGAACTGCGCCCAATGCTCGGCCGAAAAAACGCGGTAGGGCGAATATTTTTCGCCGGGAGTGAGCTGGTCCATGCGCATGATGTTTCGCTGATTCCCGATCTTCAGCCAGCGCCGCGCGCGGCTTTTTCTGCCGTGCCCGACTGACCGGTACGCGACTCCAGCTCGGCCATGACGTCGTCGACGGTAACGCCGGAGAGCGCGAGAACGACAAGCCAGTGGTAGATCAGATCCGCACTTTCCGAGACGACGGCCGCGCGGTCGCCGCGTACCGAGGCAATCACGGTTTCCACCGCCTCCTCGCCCATCTTCTGGGCGGCCTTGTCGACACCCTTGGCAAAAAGCTTCGCCGTCCAGGAATCGGAGGCTCCCGATCGTCCACGCTGGGCGACGATCCGCTCGAGCTCGCTGAGCGAAAACTGGGACACTGTTAGGGTCCTCCCTGCAGTCACGCGGCGTCGAGCCGCATCGGCAGGCCAGCTTTTGCCATGTGCGCCTTGGCCTGCGCAATGGTGTAGGTGCCAAAATGAAAGATCGACGCCGCAAGCACCGCCGTCGCATGCCCGTCGCGTATGCCATCGACCAGATGGTCGAGGTTGCCGACACCGCCGGAGGCGATGACGGGCGCACGCACGGCGTCCGCTATGGTCCGCGTCAGCGCGATATCATAGCCGGCCTTGGTGCCATCCCGGTCCATCGACGTCAGCAGGATTTCGCCGGCGCCGCGCTCCACCATGCCGACGGCAAACTCCACCGCATCGATGCCGGTCCGCTCGCGGCCGCCATGGGTGAAGATTTCCCACCGATCTGCCTCGCCTGCCCCGGAAACCTTCTTGGCGTCGATGGCGACGACGATGCACTGGTTGCCGAACTTGTCAGCGGCTTGCGTGACGAAATCCGGGTCCTTCACCGCCGCCGTGTTGATCGACACCTTGTCGGCGCCGGCCAGTAGCAGCTTGCGGATGTCGCCGACCTGCCGTACCCCGCCGCCGACCGTCAGCGGCATGAAGCAATGCTCGGCAGTGCGCGCGACGATGTCGAAGATCGTCTCGCGATTGTCGGACGATGCGGTAATGTCGAGAAAGCAGAGTTCGTCGGCGCCTGCAGCGTCATAGGCCCGCGCCGCTTCGACGGGATCGCCGGCGTCGATCAGGTCGACGAAGTTGACGCCCTTCACAACGCGGCCATCCTTGACGTCCAGGCAGGGGATGACGCGGGCTTTCAGTGTCATGCGGCCGCCCTCGCCTTCCGCAGAAGCGCTAGCGCCTCAGTGGGATCGATGCGGCCATCGTAGAGCGCGCGGCCGGATATCGCACCTTCGAGCCGTTTCGCATCGGGCATCGTCATGCGCACGATGTCGGCAAGCGAGGCGAGGCCGCCGGAGGCGATCACGGGAATGGACACGGCCTCGGCCAAGTCGATGGTCGTATCCCAGTTGATGCCGGCAAGCACGCCGTCGCGGTCGATGTCGGTGTAGATGATCGCGGCGACACCCGCGCCCTCGAACTTCTTCGCCAGTTCGACGGCTTCAAGCGACGAGGCTTCAGCCCAGCCTTCGACCGCCACCTTGCCGCCGCGCGCATCGATGCCCACCGCGACCTTGCCCGGGAAAGCCTTGCAGGCCTGCCTGACCAGATCGGGATCGCGGACCGCCACCGTGCCGAGGATGACGCGCGCCAGTCCCTTCTCCAGCCAAGCCTCGATATGCGCCATGCTGCGAATGCCGCCGCCGAGCTGGACCGGGTTCTTCGTGGCGTTCAGGATCGCCTCGACTGCGGCACCGTTGCGGCTCTCACCGGCAAACGCCCCGTCGAGATCGACGACGTGAAGCCATTCGAAACCCTGGTCCTCGAAAATGCGGGCCTGTGCCGCGGGATCGGCATTATAGACGGTGGCCGAGTCCATCTCGCCGAGCTTGAGGCGGACGCACTGGCCCTGCTTGAGGTCGATTGCGGGAAACAGGATCACGGTGTCAGGCACCCTCGACGATAGCGAAATGCGCGTTCGAAAACCGTTGGCGCAGTGCCAGCGCCGCCTGGTATTCGGGTGAGTTGTAGCAATCGAGCGCCTTCTGGTAGCTGTCGAACTCGATCACCACCAGACGCGACGCGGCAGGTCCTTCGAAGACTTCGCCCTGACCGCCACGCACCAAAAACTTCGCGCCGTATTTCTCGAAGGCCACGGCGTTCGCTGCAACATATTGCGGATAGTTTTCCGGATCGGTGATGTCGACCATCGCCATCCAGTAGCCCTTCTTGGTCATGGCCGCTTCCTTATGGTTTCCAGCGCAGGAAATTGGCGATCAAGGCCAGGCCCAGCGCCTGGCTCTTTTCGGGGTGAAACTGAGTCCCGGCCTTGTTGTCGCGGGTTACCATCGCGGTGACAGCGCCGCCATAGTCTGCAACCGCGACGACGTCTTCGTGGTGCTTTGCCGCCAGATGGTAGGAGTGGACAAAATAGGCGTGCAGGCCGTGCTCGCCGGTGGCTATCCCGTCGAGAAGCGGATGCGGTTGTTTCACGTGAATCGTGTTCCATCCGATCTGCGGAATCTTCAACGCGGTATCCGACGGCGTGATCTCCTTCACGTCGCCTTCGATCCAGCCGAAGCCGTCGGTAATCGTCTTTTCCAGCCCGCGTGAAGACATGAGTTGCATGCCGACGCATATCCCGAGGAAAGGCCTGGCCCTTTCTTCGACCGCTTCGCGAAGCGCCTCGACCATGCCCGGCACGGCATCGAGACCGGCGCGGCAGTCTGCATAGGCGCCGACGCCCGGCAGCACGATGCGGTCGGCGCTTCGCACACGATCGGCATCGGCGGTCAGGTCGATCTCGGCCTCAATGCCCGATTCACGTGAAGCGCGCTCGAATGCCTTGGTCGCGGAGCGCAGATTGCCTGACCCGTAATCGATGATCGCAACCCGCATCTCAGCCCCTTCCCGGATAGCCGAGCATGCCGAGCACTGGCCCGCTGCCTCGTGCATCGTGGCGCGTCGGCGTCTGTGTCGCCGGCTGCGGCGGCACCTCCGGTCGCTCGTCTGGCTCCTCCTCGTCCACGCCTGCGAGATAGCGGATCTCCGCATCGCGCCCGTCATTCGCCTCGACCACGCCCCATTCGCGCCAGCCGCGGCGGCGAAGTGCGGCGATTTTCAGCGTCGAGGCTTCGAGGCCGACCAGAACCGCCAGCATCAGCGATGCGATCGTGGCGACATTGCCAAATCCGGCGAAGGAGCCGATCGCAGCCAGCACCATTCCGGCCACGACCACGGCGAGCGTCTCGATCCACAGCCTGTTGAAGAGCAGCCAGACGACAGGAAGGAGAAACGCCAGGAAGTGGAAGCCGTCCCGGACGAGAACGGCCTCGTCGCTGCCGCGGGCCGGCGGCTCCATCACCACATAACTTGCCATGTCACGCCCTCATCCGTTCAAGGTGCCCTTGGTCGAGGGGATCGCGCCCGCCTGGCGCGGATCGGCCTCGATCGCCGCGCGCAGGGCGCGCGCAACGGCCTTGAAGCATGTCTCGGCAATATGGTGATTGTTGGTGCCGTAGTGGTTCAGCACGTGCAGCGTGATGCCCGCATTCTGCGCCAGCGCCTGGAAGAACTCGCGCACGAGTTCCGTGTCGAAGGTGCCGATCTTGGGCGACGTGAAGTCGACATGCCAGACGAGATAGGGGCGGCCCGACACGTCGACCGCGGCTTTCGTCAGCGTCTCGTCCATCGCGAGATCGATCGACGCGTAGCGCGCTATGCCGCGACGTTCACCAAGCGCCTTGGCGATCGCCTGCCCGATGGCGATGCCGGTATCCTCGACCGTGTGGTGGTCGTCGATATGCAGATCGCCCTTTGCCTCGACCGTCATGTCGATCAAGGAATGACGCGAAAGCTGGTCGAGCATGTGGTCGAAGAAGCCGACGCCAGTCGACATCGACGATGCGCCCTTGCCGTCGAGATCGACGCTGACCGCGATCTCGGTTTCCTTCGTCTTGCGCGAGACGCTCGCCTTGCGGTCCTGGCTGGTCATGGTTCAGAGCCCTGCTTGTGCCAAAGCGTGAGCCTCATATCAGCATGATCGGCCGAATGCCAGCGTGGCGCGGTTTGCATTCGCGCCGCCCACGCATACATATGCCATCACGCGGCCGGCGCTGAATCCACGTAGGCTGGCCGAAGGCAGTATCGGAGTAGATATGTCGAACGAATTGACCATGCACGCGACGACGATCGTCACGGTGCGAAAAGGCAACAAGGTGGTGATCGCCGGCGACGGGCAGGTAAGCCTCGGCCAGACGATCATGAAGGGCAACGCGCGCAAGGTGCGCCGACTCGGCAAAGGCAATGTGATCGCCGGTTTCGCCGGCGCCACGGCGGACGCGTTCACGCTTCTGGAACGGCTCGAGGCCAAGCTCGAGCAATATCCCGACCAGTTGACCCGCGCCTGCGTGGAGCTGGCCAAGGACTGGCGCACGGACCGCTACCTGCGGCGGCTCGAGGCGATGATGCTGGTGGCCGACAAATCCGTCACGTTGGCCCTGACCGGCACGGGTGACGTACTCGAACCCGAACACGGCGTTATGGCGATCGGATCGGGCGGCAACTACGCATTGGCTGCCGCGCGCGCGCTTATCGACACCGACAAGGACGCCGAGGAGATCGCGCGCAAGGCGATGGAAATCGCGGCGGACATCTGCGTCTACACCAATGGTAGCGTCGTCGTCGAAACGCTCGATGCCGAATGACAGCCTTGCCATAGGCTTCGTGCCGGTGGCGCCTGCCCACTACCCGCTTCTCGAGGAGTGGCTGGGGCGCCCGCACATGCGCGAATGGTGGGGCGATCCGGACCAGGAACTCGGCCACATCCGCGACATGGTCGAAGGCCGGGACACGACCCGACCCTTCATGCTCACGCTGGACGGCGTGGCGATCGGCTACATCCAGTACTGGTTCATCGGT
The DNA here is from genome assembly GCF_039839275.1 of Mesorhizobium sp. CAU 1741. Classification (NCBI taxonomy): domain Bacteria; kingdom Pseudomonadati; phylum Pseudomonadota; class Alphaproteobacteria; order Hyphomicrobiales; family Phyllobacteriaceae; genus Mesorhizobium; species Mesorhizobium sp. CAU 1741. The sequence continues at coordinate 1,206,848 of NZ_JBDOQP010000002.1, forward strand.
CATCATCAAAACGAGGAATGGATCCGCGACCATCCCTGGCTTGCGGAATTGCCATCCGAAACGGTCGGCATCGATCTGTCGATCGGCGATCCGTCCCTCCTGTCGCGCGGCATCGGCTTGGCAGCCCTGAAGGCGTTCGTCGCGATGCTTCTGGATCACGGGCACGAGACAATCATCATCGATCCCGACCCTGCAAATGGCCGCGCGGTACGCGCCTATGAGAAGGCGGGTTTCCGGCCGGTGCCGCAGCTCGTCGGTCGCTCGGGCGACGCCCTGATCATGCAATACGATACCGGCCACGTGGACCAGCCATCCCGCGAACCGTCCAAGAAAGACACGCCTTGATCAGCGCCCGGACACTCGAAAGCGCGGTTCAGGCAGGGATCATCTCTCTCGACCAGCGGAACCGGCTGCAAGCGTTGGAGCATGGCGCCGTTGAGCCGGATGCCGGGGATGCGGGCTCCGGCGACGAGAATCTGCGGTTGGTCGGCGGCGGCAACGATCTGTTCGTTACCGTTGGCATCGTTCTCCTGACCGCCGGCGTCTATTTCGTCCTTGCCACCATGCTCGCGGGCCAGACGATCTGGATGGCCGGCGTGCTGGCGATCTTTGCATGGGTGGTGGCGGAATTCGTCACCCGACAGCGCCGCATGAAGCTCTCCTCAACAGTGCTCAGCCTGGTGTTCGTTGGCGCCGCAGCGATCGGCGTATCGCTGGTTGCCGACCGCTTTTATCCGATACGACAACCGGAGTCGCTGTGGCAGCTCCTGGCGCTGCGGCAGATGGTGGCGCCAGCCGGCTATATCGCCTTCGGCGGCACCATCATTGCCGCGCTGATGTATTTCTGGCGGTTCCGCGTGCCGATCCTCGCCGGCGTGATCGCCATTGCCGCGACCCTGCTCGCGTTCCTGCAAACGGCGATCCTGCTCTATGACGGCGTCGCGGCCGGTACCGTCGCGGCCCCCGCGCTGGAGACAATGCCGGAGATGATGCGCGCGGCGCTTTACATGCCACTGGTCTGTGGCCTCGTCGTTTTTGCCATCGCCGTCGCGCTCGACCTGCATGACCGCGAGAGACGCACCATTTGGTCCGACTGCGCGTTCTGGCTGCATGTTGTTTCGGCGCCAATGCTGGTGCATCCGCTGTTCATCATGGCGACCGGACAGGACGTGGTTCTCGGCACGATCGAACCGGACGGCAATGCCACCGTCATGCTGGCGGTGCTGATCCTCGGCTTCGTCTACGTGGCGCTCGCGATCGACCGCCGCTCGCTGCTGGTGCCGACGCTTGCCTATTTCGGCTCGCTGGGCATCTATTATCTCGTCAATTCCGCCGCAAATTCGACCGGCATCCCGCCATTCGCGCTGATCCTGCTGGTGGTCGGCGCCCTCATCATCAGCTTCGGCGCGGGGTGGCAGCACATACGCCGCTTGATCGTACGACCGACGCTCCCCACATCCGTGCTCGACAGGCTCCCTCCCATCAAGGCTTAAGCGTACAAGTAGATGACAACTTTTTCCCCCCGCGAGATCGTCTCGGAACTCGACCGCTACATCATCGGCCAGAAGGACGCCAAGCGCGCCGTGGCGATTGCGTTGCGCAACCGCTGGCGTCGCCAGCAACTCGACGGCCAGATGCGCGAAGAGGTGATGCCAAAGAATATCCTGATGATCGGGCCGACGGGTGTCGGCAAGACCGAAATCTCCCGCCGGCTGGCCAGATTGGCCGGCGCGCCGTTCATCAAGGTGGAAGCCACCAAGTTCACCGAGGTCGGCTATGTCGGCCGTGACGTCGAGCAGATCATCCGCGACCTGGTCGAGGTCGCCATCGGCCTCACCCGCGAGAAAATGCGCGAGGACGTCAAGGCGCGTGCCCACATGAACGCCGAGGAACGTGTGCTCGAAGCGCTGGTGGGCAAGACCGCCAGCCCGGCAACGCGCGATTCCTTCCGCAAGAAGCTGCGCGACGGCGAGATGGACGACAAGGAAATCGACGTCGAGGTCGCCGATACGGGCACTGGCGGTATGCCCGGCTTCGAGATTCCCGGCATGCCGGGTGGCGTCGGCATGATCAATCTCAGCGACATGATGCAAAAGGCAATGGGCGGCAACCGCACGAAGACGCGCAAGACGACCGTCAAGGAATCCTATGGCCTGCTGATCAATGATGAGTCCGACAAACTCCTCGACCAGGATGAAGTCGTTCGCCGCTCGCTGGAATCGACCGAAAACAACGGCATCGTGTTTCTCGACGAGATCGACAAGGTCGCGGTGCGCAACGACGTTTCGGGCGGACCCTCGCGCGAAGGCGTGCAACGCGACCTGCTGCCGCTTGTCGAAGGCACAACGGTGGCGACCAAGTATGGACCGGTGAAAACCGATCACATCCTGTTCATCGCTTCCGGCGCGTTCCACGTGTCCAAGCCCTCGGACCTGCTGCCTGAACTGCAGGGACGCCTGCCGATCCGCGTCGAACTGCGGGCGCTGGAGAAAGACGACTTCCGCCGTATCCTGACCGAAACCGAAGCGAGCCTCATCAAGCAGTATATCGCCTTGATGGCCACCGAGGGCGTGGAACTGACCTTTACCGACGATGCGATCGACAGCCTTGCCGGTATCGCCGTCGACCTCAATGCAAGCGTCGAGAACATCGGTGCAAGACGTCTACAGACGGTGATGGAACGCGTGCTCGACGACATCTCCTACAATGCGCCTGACAGGGCCGGGTCCGAAGTGACCATCGATGCCGCCTATGTCGACAAGCATGTCGGCGACCTCGCCAAGAATACCGACCTCTCGCGCTTCATCCTGTAGCAAAGCGGGAACGAAATACGACGGCGGCGTCTTTGGCGGACACGTGAAAATGCTGACGGACGATTGATCATGCCGGCACTCGACTTGTAAGGCTCGAGCACGTATTTTGCCCGTCCTGTCGAGCCAGGCTTTTCACAAGGTCCCACATGAATTTTGCGACGCGGCTTCTCGTCTGCCTCTGTATTGCCGTTGCGGCCGCACCAGCGGCCGCGGCGACGCTCGTGCCGCCGGGCAACCGGCACGAGAAGCAGCCCGCCGTCCCCGCGGCATCCGCCAACAGGACACGGGCGGCGCAATCCACCTATGAGGCGAAATACAAGAAGGTGTACGCGCTGTTGCAGAACGACAGCGACCTGCGCTCGAAGATCAAGAGCGCAGCCACGAAATACGGCATCGATCCTCTGCACATCGCCGGCGCCATCGTCGGCGAGCATACCTACAATGTCGACGCCTATGACCGGCTCCAGACCTACTACGTCAAGGCGGTCTCTTATTTCCAGACGAGCTTCTCGTTCGCCTATGAAGGCGAATCGATCGGAGATTTCATCAAACGCCCGCAGTTCTCGGCGTGCGAGAACGAGAGTGGCAGCTATGACGTCTGGTCTTGCCGCGAGGCGGTCTGGAACCGTTCGTTCAAGGGAAAGACGGTCGATGGCAAGAGATTTCCCAACGACCGGTTCAGCGCCGTCTTCTTCCAGCCCTTCTACGCGGGGCAAACCTTTGGCATCGGCCAGCTCAACCCGCTGACGGCTCTGCAGATGAGCGATCTGGTCGCGCGGGTGTCGGGCCATCCGAAGCTAGACCCGACCGACGCTAGACAGGTCTACAAGACGATCATGGATCCGGACCTGACGCTGGCTTATGTCGCCGCGACGCTGAAAATGTCGATCGATGCCTATCGCGACATTGCCGGCTTCGACATATCGAAGAATCCCGGCATCACCGCGACGCTCTACAATGTCGGCAATCCCGAGCAACGGGCGCGGGCTTTGAAGGCGGAGAACGCCAAGCGGGGTTCTGCGCGGCTGCCGGTGGAAAACTATTACGGCTGGCTGGTGAACGACAGGCTCGACGAGTTGAAGGCGCTCTTCTGAGCCGATTCACCGCGGTTTTCCGTCCGTTCCGCCCATTACGTGCAGCATCTGCAAAAGGTCCGCCTCCGACAATTGTCCGATCGTAGCCGAGAGCCGATTGGCAACGAGCGTCGCATTCGCAGACAGACCGGTGGTGTCGACGACGACGCGCGGGTGCGACGCTTCGGCGAGACGCTGCAACTCCTCCGCCTCGTCCCAGATGATGTTGAAGTAACCGACGATCTTCTGGACCAGCGCCCAGTTCGGCGCCGTTCGGCGGCCATGTTCCAGCGCCGAAAGATAGGCTGCGCTAACACCGAGCGCCTGGGCCATCTCTTTCTGCGTGACGCCTTTTTGCGCCCGAAGTTCGCGCATGCGCTGGCCGAACGGCGTCATCACACGCCCCCGGCCCGCCGCAGGCGCACATAGATGGCGCCGCCGCCGCCGTGCCGACGCGACGCCGCCTCGTAGCCGCCGACCAGTCCGCGAAATGCCGGTGTCGCAAACCAGGCCGGCACCGCGCGGCGCAGGACGCCGTCGCTGCCGAGAGACGAGCCCTTCCCTGTGACGACCAGGACGTGCCGGCGGCCATCGGCGTGGGCGCGGTGCAGAAACGACAGCAGCAACGCGTGCGCCTCGCTCTGCGTCAATCCGTGCAGGTCGACCTTGCCCTCGATCGGAAGCCGGCCCTTGGCGAGCTTGGTGCGAGTTGGAAGGTCTATTCCATGCTGTGGCCGGGGCTGGTCGGGATGGCGCTGGCGAGACGGCTGGGTGTCCGAGGGACGCGCCGGGGCGGGTGGCGGGGCATCGAGCAGTTGCGCGAACTCCTCGGGTTCGTCGAACTCGTCCTCGAGTGCCTTGCCTGGCATCGGGGTGACGGAGCGCGCGACCTTGCCCCACAGGATGCGGTCTTCAGCAGAAAGCTTCCTGTCGGACGACCTGGCCATCAGGCGCCCGCCTCGGCAAGGCCGCGCGGCAGCAAGGCGAACATGTCCGCTTCGTGCTTGATAACCCCGGCGATCTCGCCGGCGGCATCACCGGACCCGGCGAAAAGGTCGCCGCGCGCCGGACCGACGATCGCCGAGCCGGTATCCTGCGCGATCATCAGGCGACGAAAGCCGGTCCCGCCAAATGCATCGAGCGTTGGCGCATCGACGAAAATCGGCGCGCCGAACGTATGCAGCAGCCGATCTACCGCGATCGACCGGCCCGCAGTGAGCGGCACCTTGGCGGCGGCGACCGGCCCAAGGGCGGGATCGTCGACCGGGGCCTCGCGGAAGAAGATGTAGGAGCGGTTGTGATGCAGGATTTCGCTGACACGGTGCGGATTGGCGCGGAACCAGGCGCGGATTGACTGCATCGTCACCTCGGCGGCCGGTATCTCGCCTGCTTCCGCCAGAACCCGGCCCGGTCCGGTAAAGCGCTGGCCCGACTTGGCGGCATAGGTCACGCGGCGCGTGGTCCCATCCGGCATAACCAGCCGGGCAGCCCCCTGCACGTGGATGAAAAAGGCATCCACAGGATCTGCCAGCCAGGCGAGCGGCGCGACGCGATCCCCGATCGCCCCGGCCTCGATTGCCGCCCGGTCGTGATATTCGACGATCCCCTCGCGTGCCTGCCGCGCGAAAGCGAGGTACGGATCAAGTCCTAGCGGCCGGTTGATATCGTCGATCCTGACCAGGTCGGACGGAATGCCGAGCAGTGGCACCGCAAACGCGCTGGTGCGGCACGGAGAAGCGGGCACCTCGGGCTCGTAGAAGCCGGTCACAAAACCTTTGCGCGCCTCGCCCGGCAGGATGCGAAAGGGACGGAAATGCCGCTCGAAAAAGTCTCGCGCCTCCACATCGCGCAATGACGGCGCTTCCCGTGCCGCAGCGAATGCGGGCTCGAATGCTCCCGCTACGACGCCCAACGAACCTGTCTTGTATGGATTGCCCTGCGATTTCAGCGCGCACAGGCGGAAAGCCGAATAGGCATCGGCCAGCGCATCAGAGTCCCAGCCCGGCAACGCCTGGTAACTGATCGTGCGGAAAAGCGGAGACAGCGGCACCGCACGGTCTCCCTCTTTGGCGGAAACGGATCAGTCGTCGGCTTCGGTGGCGACGAGCTTCCAGTTGGGATCGCGCGAGCGCGTGTCGCGCGCGAAGGTCCACACATCCTTCACTTCCGCCACGGTCTCGGGGTCGCCGTCGATCACTTCGCCGCCGCCATCCCGGGTGGCGGAAATCAACTCGCTGACGACGCGCAGCGTGACATGGGCTTCGCTGCCCTTCATCTCCGCATTGACGATTTCCGCCTTGTCGATGCCGACGAAGGACGACTGGATCTTTTCCGAACGGCTTTCCCGATCCGCAATCGCGGCAACGAAGCCGTCATAGACCTCGCGGGAAAGCAGATTCTTGAGCGTCCGGCGGTCACCATCGGCATACGCCATGACGATCATCTCGTAGGCCATCTTGGCACCTTCGACGAAGGACTTGGGCTCGAACGAAGAATCCGCGTCGCGAATCGCGCGCAGCCCCTTGTTGAGATCCGTTCCCGGCGCGGCGAAGCTGTCTATCGCGGCATAAACGGACTCTGCCTCGGCGCCGCCCTTGCGGCGCGGCAGGGAAACGACGTTTTCGCTGGCGGTAGCGTCTTCGTTCTTTTTGCCGGATCGTGCCGAGTAGGGGTCGAACGGCGGACGCTCGCTGCCGGTCCGACGGCCGAGCACGTTGCGCAGCTGGAAGAAGATCACGATAGCCGCGACCAGAAAGAAGATCGTGCCGAAGTCAAAGAATTCCATATCGTCCGCCAAACCTCTCACCCCGGCCATGCCTTCGCTCGGGCCGGCTATCTCCTGCATATAGAACGCATCAGGCGATCATTCAAATCAAAGCCGCGATACCCTATCTAAACAGATCACGTCGTCGAGTCTCGATGACCTCAGAAGAAAGCAGGAACAGTGATCCCTCGGCTCGCGCCCCTCATATTCATCCTCATGCCGCTGATTGAGATCGCGGTCTTCGTGATCGTCGGCGGAGAGATCGGCGCGCTCGCCACCGTCGGCCTCGTCATCGCCACGACGATCCTCGGCGCCATTCTCCTGCGCGTCCAGGGCTTTGGCATCATGACCAGGCTTCGGGAAAGCATGGAGCAAGGCGGCCGGCCCGGACGCGAATTGGTCCACGGCTTCATGGTGATGATCGCCGGCGTGCTGCTCTTCCTGCCTGGCTTCGTCACCGATGCGATCGGACTGGTGCTGTTCATTCCCGCCGTGCGCGACTTCGCCTGGCGCTACCTTGCAAGTCGTATCGTCGTGGTGACCCCAAACGGACCTCAGGGCTACAGACGGCCGCGCGACAGCCGCACCATCGACCTGGACGCCAACGAATACGCCCAAGAGGAACCGGAGGAGAGCGCCCCGCGCAGGCTTCGCGACGACCGGTAGACGGCGCAAAGGCCGGCCCACGCTTGTCACGCCGGACATGCCATGATAGCCAAGCCGTCGATTTGTTACCGGCCGAAACTGGCTGTAGAAGAAGGATTCCGGCTGATGGCCAACACACCAGAAGAGACCCCGACCGGCGCCGCGGCTGGTGCCGCGAACGGCGCCGCGCCGACGCTCAACGTGCTTGCGCAGTACGTCAAGGATCTCTCGTTTGAAAGCCCCGGAGCTCCGGCTTCGCTTCGCGGACGTGAAAAGGCTCCGGCGATCTCGATCAACGTCAACGTCAATGCGAATCCGATTTCGGAGACCGAATACGACGTCACGCTGACGCTGAACGCAAAGGCGATGGCCGACAAGGACGTCCTTTTCAACGCGGAACTGGTCTATGGTGGCGTGTTTCGCGTTGCAGGCTTCCCAAAGGAGCACATGCTGCCGATCCTGTTCATTGAGTGCCCGCGCCTGCTTTTCCCGTTCGCGCGCCAGATCATCGCCGAGAACACCCGCGCCGGCGGTTTCCCACCGCTGATGATCGACCCGATCGACTTCGCGCAGATGTTCCAGCAGCGCATGGCTGAGGAACAGGCCAAGGCAAAGACTGCACCCGTTCAGCCAAGCTGATCGGGGTCAACGCCTCGTGATTTGCGAAAGCCCGGGAGACCCGGGCTTTTTGCTGCGCGCTAATCCGGCGCTTCAGCCAGCTCCCGGCGATAGGCGGGATCAGTCTCCAGCCAGATCGCCTCTGCACCAAGCGTTTCTACAAGCGCACGATGCGCCTGCACGTCCTGCGAGCCGAGCCGGGGCGCAAGCGGGCGTTCCCGGGGCCGTATCACGGTCGTGACTTCGGTCACGCCGGTGACCACAACGGTCGTCGCCTGGACTTCCAAGCTCAGCGCGGCCTGCTTGCCGCCGATCAGCTCAATATAGACCTCGGCGAGCAGCTCCGAATCGAGCAATGCTCCATGCTTCGTGCGGTGGCTGTTGTCGATGCCATAGCGCCGGCACAGCGCATCGAGCGAATTCGGACCCATCGGATGCTTGCGGCGGGCAATTGCCAGCGTGTCGATGACAAGGCCGGGATCGATGGGACCGCGCCCCAGCCGCGAAAACTCCGAATTGAGGAAGCCGATGTCGAAATTGGCATTGTGGGCGACAAGTGTCGCGCCCTCGATGAAATGCTCGAGTTCGGTGACGATCTGGTCGAAACTCGGCTTGCCGACCAAGTCGGTAGCGCTGATACCATGGACGGCCTGCGCCTCGGGATGGATCGCGCGCCCCTGCGGATTGATATAGTAGTGAAACGACCTTCCGGTCGGAAACTTGTTGACGAGTTCGATGCCGCCGAACTCGATAATGCGGTCCTCGCGGGGGTCGAGGCCGGTGGTTTCCGTGTCGAAGATGATTTCACGCATCGATTTGCTCCAGTCGCGCGAGCATCGCCGCATCTGGCGATGCAGTACAAGGTTCAGGCGGGCTTGCCCCCAGGCAATTGCGCGATGATATCCCTGACGCTGGCGCGCGCAGCTTCCATGCCCTTGCTGGAATCGACGATAAAGTCTGCGCGCCGACGCTTTTCCGCGTCCGGCACCTGTCGGGCGAGAATAGCCTCGAATTTCTGTTCGGTCATACCCGGCCGGGCCAGAACCCGTTCGCGCTGGACCTCGGCCGGCGCCGAGACGACAACGATACGGTCGACGCGGTTCTCGCCGCCCGTCTCGAACAGGAGCGGGATGTCGAGAAGTATGACCGGCGTGCCGGCGTCTCGATGACGCTTCACGAACGCATCCGAGTCGGCTCTCACCAGCGGATGCACGATCCTTTCCAGGTCTCGAAGCGCATCCGGTTTGCCGAGGACGGCTTGCGCAAGTTTGTCACGGTCGACCGTCCCCTGAGATACCACGCCCGGAAAGCGTTCCTCGATCAGATGTGCCGCGACGCCGGAATAGAGGCGGTGGACGGCCTCGTCGGAATCGTGGACCGGCACGCCGGCGTCGCGAAACATCGATGCCGTTGTCGACTTGCCCATGCCGATCGAGCCAGTGAGTCCGAGAATGATCATCCATGCCGCTCCAGATCGGCGACGACGATGTCGCGAAGTGCCGTCGTCACGACGGGGCGGTGGCCGAACCAGCGTTCGAAGCCCGGAACCGCCTGGTGCAGCAGCATGCCGAGACCGTCTACCGTCCGCAGGCCGCGCGCAGCGGCTTCCGCCAGCAACGGTGTACGCAACGGCACATAGACGATATCGGTGACGATCGCGTGGTCAGGCAGCAAGGCGACGTCCATGAGGCTGCCACCGTCGCCGTGCATGCCCAGCGAGGTAGTGTTCACGACCAGGGCGGCGTCTCGCGACAGCTCAGCAACCTCGTGCCAGCCATGTGCCGAAATTCCGGCCCCAAAGCGATCCGCGAGCTCCTGCGCCCGCATGACGGTGCGATTGACGAGCCTGATGTCGCGGATTCCGGCCTGCACGAGGGCGTGAACGACGGCGCGAGCCGCCCCACCGGCACCAAGAACCAGCGCGCTTTCCGCGTCGCGCCATTGGTACGCGGCAGCATCGAGATTGGCGCTGAAGCCGATCGCATCGGTATTGCCGCCGTGGATTAGATCGTCGTCCAGCCACAGCGTGTTGACGGCGCCAATGAGTTCGGCGGCCTCGTCCAGACGATCGGCAAGCACCAGTGTCGCTTCCTTGTGCGGTATCGTCACGTTGCCACCAGCGAAACCCCGCTCGCGGAACTGGCGAACGAAATTCGCAAGGTCGCCCGGCGCAACATCGATGCGCTCATAGCAGCCGTCGATTGCCAGCACCTCCAGCCAATGGCCATGGATCATCGGCGAGCGCGAATGCGCGATCGGATGCCCAATGACGAACGCCTTTCTCATCGCGTATCAGCCATCGATGGCGCCGCGCCGGCGCAGTTCGCCCAGCAGCGGCATCAGCGGCAGGCCGACGATGGTGAAGTGATCGCCGTCGATGGTTTCGAAGAGCTGGATGCCCTCGCCCTCGATCTGGTACGCCCCCACACTCGACAGCGCCTTTTCGCCGACACGTGACAGATGCCGTCCGATGAAGGCCGGCTCCAGTGGCCGCATGGTCAGGTTCGCGACGCCGACGTCCCGCCACAGAACCTCACCGTCACGCATCAGGACGACGGCGCTGTTGAGCTGGTGTGTCTTGCCCGACAGCGAAAGCAAACGGCGGCGTGCTTCCTCCATGTCCTTTGGCTTGTGCAGCACTTCCTCATCCAGCGACAATGTCTGGTCGCAGCCGATCACCAGCGTGCCGGGGTAGCGCTGGGAGACGTCGAGCGCCTTGGCTTCGGCCAGCACCAGTGCGAGATCGCCAGGCGTGAGGCCCGAGCCAGCGATGGCGTCTTCCACGGCGCGTTCATCTGTCTCCGGACGCACCGCCTCGAAGGCGATGCCCGCATCGGCGAGCATCTTGCTGCGAAACGGGCTTGCCGACGCAAGCACGATCTTTTCGGCCATGGCTCTGTCCTCCTTTGCCGAAGGCGTTAGCGCGCCTTGCCGCGCAGCGCAACGATGGCCGCGGCCGTTTCCTCGATCGAGCGGCGGCTGACGTCGATCATCGGCCAGCCATGGCGCGCACAAATCTGACGGGCGTAAGCAAGTTCCTGCGCGATGACCGTACGATCGACGTAACTCTGCGAATCGTAGCCGACCGAGCTTCCCATCAGGCGGTTCTGGCGAATGTGCGAGATGCGTTCTGCCGTGGCGACGAGCCCGACCACGAGCGGCCGCTTCGCGTAGACGATGCTTTCTGCAATCGGCACGCCGAGCACGATCGGAACGTTGGCGGTTTTTATGCCACGATTGGCGAGATAGATGCTCGTGGGGGTCTTCGACGTACGCGAGATGCCGATGAGAACGACGTCTGCTTCCTCGATGTCGGCCGGCAGTTGCCCGTCATCATGCTCCATGGTGAAGTTCAAGGCATCGATCCGGCGGAAGTAGTCGGCGTCCAGGACATGCTGCGCGCCGACACGACGCCCGGCAGGCGTCCCCAGATAGGACTGGAACACGGTGAGCACCGGCTCCAGCACGGAAACGCAGGGCAGCCCCATCGATGCGCAGCGCGTATCGAGGATGCCTGCGAGTTCCTGGTCGACGACGGTGTAGAGGACGATGCCCGGCGTCTCGTCGATTTCCTCCAGCACCTTGCGGAGCTGACGCTCTGTCCGGATCAGCGGATAGATATGCTCGATGGCGCGCGCATCCTTGTATTGGGCCGCGGCTGCGCGGCCGGCTGCGAGCAGGGTTTCGCCTGTCGCGTCCGAGATCAGGTGGAGATGAAAGAAACTTTGAGGTTTGTTCACAGATATCGCCGCAGCCTGTTGAGAGATGTGGACAACTTTGGGTCGCGAGCCGTGCCCTTCGCGTCGACTGTATCAGACGGCGATTTGTCCACAATTCGGTCCATCGCGGAAATCGCAGCAGCGATGTGCGGGACTGTGGGGATTATGCTGATCGGTTCACAGGAGTGTCCGGAGCTGGCTTGAGAGCATAAGTTTCAAGCTACTGCTTTTCCGTCGTTTTCTCAGGCTATCCCCGTTGTTGACACGGTGCCGTGGAGTTGTCCTGCGTCGCTTTGCGCGTTGAGATATGGGCGCAATAGGGGAACAAGCGGGAATTGCCGATTCCAACAGACTCTTAGAATCAGAATAATCTCTTAAAGATTCCTTTATTTAAGATTTAGGGATCCGACCTGGAGGGGAACCATGAGCGACAGACGTGTCGTCGTCGACGTGCTGAAGGGAGAGACGGTGTTTCCACCTCCCATCTGGATGATGCGCCAAGCGGGCCGCTATCTCCCGGAATACAAGCAGGCACGCAAGCAGGCGGGCAGCTTTCTCGACCTGTGCTACAACCCCGACTTCGCCGTCGAGGTCACCTTGCAACCCATTCGCCGTTTCGGGTTCGATGCATCGATCCTCTTCTCCGACATTCTCGTCGTGCCACACGCGCTTGGCCGCGACCTTCGCTTCGAGGAGGGACGGGGGCCCTTGATGACGCCGATCGGGGCGGATGAAGTCCGGAACCTCGACGGCAGTGGCTTCCACGATCATCTGGCGCCGGTCTACGAGACGGTGCGCAGGCTGCGTGCCGAGCTTCCGCCAGAGACGACGCTGCTCGGCTTTTGCGGCGCGCCGTGGACGGTCGCGACCTATATGATCGCCGGACACGGCACGCCGGACCAGGCGCCCGCGCGGCTGTTCCAGCATCAGTACCCCGACGCCATGCGCGATCTTCTCGACAGGCTTGCGATGCGCTCGGCCGAATATCTCATCCGACAGATCGATGCCGGCGCCGATGCGGTGCAAATCTTCGATTCATGGTCGGGTGTGCTCGACGAAGCGAGTTTCGAGACCTGCTGCATCCAGCCAGTCGCCCGGATGGTCGAGATGGTGCGCGACGCGCATCCGGATGTGCCGATCATCGGTTTCCCCAAGGGTGCGGGTTCGCGCTACGATCGGTACCGTCAGCAAACCGGTGTCACGGCGCTGGGGCTCGACTGGACGGTGCCATGGAGCCAGGCGCAGGCGCTCCAGCAGCAAGGCGCAGTGCAGGGCAATCTCGATCCGATGCGCCTCGTCGCTGGCGGTGCGGCGCTGGATGACGGCGTGGATGCGATCCTCGACGCGCTCGGCGGCGGACCGCTGGTCTTCAATCTCGGCCACGGCATCACGCCCCAGACGCCCGTGGAGCATGTCGAACGGATGATTGCGCGCGTCAGGGAGGCAAAACGATGAGCCGTAACGAACCGAATACCCGCCAGAGCCCGATGATGCGGGCCGCCGCCGCGATCGTCATCGCGGTGCTGCTTGCAGCCCTCTTGTTCTGGCTCGATCCGCAAGGCCTCTATCCCTGGGTCAAGGCGGCGCACGTGATTGCCGTGATCTCCTGGATGGCGGGAATGCTCTACCTGCCGCGCCTCTTCGTCTATCACGCGCAGGCGCAGGTTGGCTCGGAGAAGTCGGAGACCTTCAAGGTGATGGAGCGGCGGCTTCTGCGCGCGATCATCAATCCGGCGATGATTGTAACCTGGGTGCTTGGTCTCTGGCTGGCCTGGCGCGGCTTCGCGTTTTCGGGTGGCTGGCTGCACGCAAAGATCGGCCTGGTCGTGCTTCTGTCGGGCATGCACGGCTATTTGTCGGCGTCCACACGCCGGTTTGCCGAGGACCGGAACACGAAATCCGCGGGCCATTGGCGCGTCATGAACGAGGTTCCGACCGTGTTGATGATCGCGATCGTCATTCTTGTCGTGGTAAAACCCTTCTAAAGACGGAACGGAATTCCCATATTGCGCTTTACCGGGATGGGAGTTAAGAGTCTCATCCTCTCTCCCCGCATGGCGTAGTGGTTCACTGACTTTCTCAGGCGCGTTCGACGCGCACACCGACGCCGCGCATTCCTCCTCTACTGCCTATCCAGAGTCCGCCACATGCAGGAAATGAAACTTCAGGAGCTCAAGAGCAAAGGCCCGACCGATCTGATCGCGTTCGCCGAATCGCTCGAGGTCGAGAACGCCAGCGTCATGCGCAAGCAGGAGCTGATGTTCGCAATCCTCAAGAAGCTCGCTGCGCAGGAGGTCGAAATCATCGGCGAGGGCGTCGTCGAGGTGCTTCAGGACGGCTTCGGATTCCTGCGCTCGGCCAATGCAAATTACCTGCCGGGCCCCGATGACATCTATATCTCGCCCTCGCAGATCAGACGGTTTTCGCTGAAGACCGGCGACACCGTCGAAGGCCCCATCCGCGGCCCCAAGGAAGGCGAGCGGTATTTCGCGCTGCTCAAGGTCAACACGATCAACTTCGAGGATCCGGAGAAGATCCGCCACAAGATCCACTTCGACAACCTGACGCCGCTCTACCCGAACGAACGGCTGCGGATGGAGACCGAAAACCCGACTGGCAAGGATTTGTCGGCGCGCGTCATCGATCTCGTTGCACCGCTCGGCAAGGGCCAGCGCGGGTTGATTGTCGCGCCGCCGCGCACCGGCAAGACGGTGTTGCTGCAAAACATCGCTCATTCCGTCGCGACCAACCACCCGGAAGCTTATCTCATCGTTCTGCTGATCGACGAGCGACCGGAGGAAGTGACCGACATGCAACGCTCGGTGAAGGGTGAGGTCGTCTCCTCAACCTTCGACGAACCTGCGGTGCGGCACGTCCAGGTCGCGGAGATGGTGATCGAAAAGGCCAAGCGGCTCGTCGAGCATGGACGCGACGTCGTCATCCTGCTCGACTCCATCACGCGTCTCGGCCGGGCGTACAACACGGTGGTGCCATCATCCGGCAAGGTGCTGACAGGCGGCGTCGATGCAAATGCACTGCAGCGGCCGAAGCGCTTCTTCGGCGCGGCGCGCAACATCGAGGAAGGCGGCTCACTGACCATCATCGCCACGGCGCTGATCGACACCGGCAGCCGTATGGATGAAGTGATCTTCGAAGAATTCAAGGGCACCGGCAATTCGGAAATCGTTCTCGACCGCAAGGTTGCCGACAAGCGCATCTTCCCGTCTATGGACATCCTCAAGTCCGGTACACGCAAGGAAGACCTGCTCATCGCGCGCCAGGACCTGCAGAAGATCTTCGTGCTGCGGCGGATTCTCGCTCCGATGGGCACCACCGACGCAATCGAGTTCCTCATCGACAAGCTGAAGCAGACGAAGACCAATACGGACTTCTTCGACTCGATGAATACCTAGAACAGCTCCGTTTCGGCTCTGTAACGATTCGTATCCGAAACGAGCGTTGTGGCGAGGGCGCGCATGGCGCACGGCCTGTTTGCTGACACGATCTATGCGCTTTCGTCAGGAGCCATGCCGTCCGGCGTTGGCGTAATCCGCATGTCCGGCCCGCATGTCCGGCAGGCGGTCCGTGAGATCGCCGGCATCGTTCCATCCGACCGCTTGGCAACGCTGAGACCATTCTCCGATCCCGATGGCCATATCATCGACCGCGGCATTGTCCTGTTTTTCCAAGGACCGAGGAGCTTCACCGGCGAGGACTGCGCGGAACTCCATCTTCACGGCGGGCGCGCCGTCGTGGCGGCAATGCTCACTGCTCTCGGGAAGATGCAGGGTTTGCGCCAGGCCGAGGCGGGCGAATTCACGCGCCGCTCATTCCTTCTGGGCAAGGTCGACCTAACGGGTGCCGAGGCCCTTGCCGATCTGATCGCTGCCGAGACGGAGAGCCAGCGTAGACTTGCGCTCGAAAATGCGGATGGACGGCAAAAGGCGCTCTACGATGGTTGGGCGCGGCGCTTGCTGCATGCGCGCGCAATGATCGAGGCGGAGCTCGATTTTGCCGATGAGGGAGACGTACCCGGATCCGTTGCCGCGCAGATATGGTCGGATGTCGGAAAGCTCGTCGGCGAACTGCATGCGCATATTGACGGTTATCACGCGTCGGAAATCATTCGGGACGGGTTCCGCGTTGTCTTGCTAGGGCGGCCAAATGTCGGAAAGTCCAGCCTGCTGAATGCGCTTGCGCGGCGCGACGTCGCCATCGTAACGGATATTGCGGGCACCACGCGCGATCTTATCGAAGTGACGCTCGATCTCGGCGGCCACAAGGTCGTTGTTACAGACACTGCCGGCATCCGCTCAACAGACGATCCGATTGAACGGATCGGTGTTGACCGCGCAAGGCAGGCAGCGGATCGTGCGGATCTTGTGCTGGTGCTCGATGACACGGAGCCTGGCGTCGGGCCGACCGAGACGTTTTGGACCGGACCTGCGCTGCGGGTCGGTACAAAGGCTGATATGCTATCGAATACGGCATCGGACCAAGACTTCTGGGTCTCGGCTATTCGAGGCGATGGGATTGGTGATCTGTTGGTCGAAATCGAAACGCGTGCAAAGCGCGCTACCAACATTACTGGTGAGGCGATTCCGTCGCGGGTGAGGCATGTTGAGCTGCTGCGTGCGGCAGGACGACATATAGAGCGCGCTCTTGCGTCAGATGACGTTGACCTGGAACTGCGCGCCGAGGAGCTGCGTCTGTCCGCATCCGCCTTGGAACGGATCACCGGTCAATCGAATGTCGAGGACTTGCTCGGGGTGATTTTCTCGCAGTTTTGTGTCGGGAAGTGACTCACGTGAAACGCCGACTTGGCTGACTCACGTGAAACAGCCAGCATCACCTGCCAAAGATCGTTTCACGTGAAACCGCAGCTTGACTTGACCCCTGGCTCGGAACATGTGTCTGCGCGATGGAGTTTCCGATGAGTACGAAATTTGACGTGGTAGTAATTGGGGGTGGCCATGCCGGCTGCGAGGCGGCGTCAGCTTCCGCGCGTCTTGGCGCAGCCACCGCACTGGTCACCATGCGACGCGATAGCATCGGCGTCTTGTCATGCAATCCCGCCATCGGCGGGCTGGGCAAGGGGCATTTGGTCCGCGAAATCGATGCGCTGGACGGGTTCATGGGACGGGTCGCGGATGCGGCGGGCATTCAGTTCCGTCTGCTCAACCGGCGCAAGGGGCCGGCTGTGCGCGGGCCGCGCACCCAGGCAGACCGAAAGCTTTACCGCAACGCCATGCAGGACGCGATTGCCGCGCAACCCAATCTGACGGTCATCGAAGGAGAAGTCTTCGATCTGGAAATCGTCGACGGGGCAATTGCCGGGGTGGTTCTGGCAGACGGCAGGCAGATTTGTTGCGGCAGTGTCGTGCTGACGACCGGCACGTTTCTGCGCGGACTAATCCACATCGGAGACGAGCGTTTTCCAGCGGGCAGGATGAACGAGAACGCATCCATCGGCCTTTCCGCGAGCATGGCACGTCATGGATTTACATTGGGGCGTCTCAAGACCGGCACTCCGCCGCGCCTGGATGGGCGCACCATCGACTGGGCGAGTCTCGACCGCCAGTTGGCGGATGAAGACCCCAAGCCCTTCTCGCTCCTCACGGACCGGATTGCCAATCCGCAGATCGCCTGTGGGGTGACGCGAACGACCGAGGCGACGCATTGCGTGATCCGGGCTAACCTCAGCCGCTCCGCGATGTATTCCGGCTCCATAGAGGGAGTGGGGCCGCGCTATTGCCCGTCGATCGAGGACAAGATCGTCAAGTTCGGCGATCGGGATGGGCATCAGATTTTTCTTGAGCCAGAAGGCCTTGATGATGACACCGTGTATCCGAACGGCATTTCAACGTCGTTGCCGCGGGATGCGCAAGACGCACTGATTGCCACTATCCCGGGGCTTGAGAATGCGTCAATAATGCAGCCAGGCTACGCGATCGAGTACGATCACGTTGATCCACGTGAGCTGTTCCCGACCTACGAGACCCGTCGTATCAAAGGTCTGTTTCTCGCCGGGCAGATCAACGGCACCACGGGCTACGAAGAGGCGGCAGCCCAGGGGCTGATGGCTGGGCTCAACGCAGCTCTTCGGAGCAGCGGCGGGGATGGCATCATTTTCGGGCGCGGCGATGCCTATCTCGGGGTGCTCGCCGACGATCTGGTCGGGCGCGGCGTCACCGAGCCTTACCGCATGTTCACGTCTCGTGCGGAGTTCAGGCTCTCGTTGCGTGCGGACAATGCCGACGAGCGGTTGACCCCAAAGGCGATCGCCCTTGGTATTGCGGGCCCGGAACGCACACAACGCTTTATTGCGATGTCTGAACGGCTCGATCGCGCGCGTCGAATGGCGCAGGATCTTTCTCTCACTCCAAACGCAGCGCGCAAGGCGGGGATTGATCTGAACCAAGACGGTCAGCGGCGCACGGCGTACGAGCTGATGTCGTACCCCGATATCGATATTAGCCGGCTACGACAGGTATGGCCCGAACTCGGCGAAATCGATACGTCGACGGCCGAGCGACTGGAGACAGAGGCGCGCTACGCCGTCTATCTCGATCGGCAAAAGAGTGATGTCGCGATATTGCGCCGCGAGGAAGCCCGGTCCATCCCGGACGACCTTTCTTATGATGCACTACCCGGCTTGTCGAACGAGCTCAAGCACAAGCTCTCGACGCGGCGCCCGAGGAGCCTTGCGGAGGCGCAGCGTGTCGATGGTATGACGCCGGCGGCGCTGGCAATCATCATCGCAACGCTGCAGCGGTTTGAGAAACAAGAGCGTGGTGCGGCGTGAGCGCGCGTCTCGACGGTCTTCGTGACGCAGCCGGAACGGTTTCACGTGAAACGCTTGAGCGACTTGAGAGCTTCGAACGAGATTTCCGAAAGTGGTCGGCGAAGATCAATCTGGCGGCTCCATCGACGCTCGACACCCTGTGGCGGAGGCATATCCTTGACAGTGCGCAACTCGCGCCGTTGGCACCAGAGGCGCTGAAGTGGCTCGATCTCGGCTCCGGAGGCGGATTTCCGGGAGCTATCATGGCGATCCTGCTGCGAGAGCGGCCCGGCGCCAAGATCGACCTCGTCGAAAGCAACAACAAGAAGGCATCGTTTCTCCGATCCGTCCTCGCATCATGCGAAGCGCCGGCAACGGTGCATGTCTGCAGGATCGAGGAAGCCGTCGGTCGCGTGGGTCAACCGGATGTCGTGACGGCGCGGGCTCTCGCGCCGCTGCCAAAACTTTTGACGCTGGCCGCGCCCTGGCTCCGCACCGATGCAAGGGCGCTGCTTCATAAAGGGCGGGATTACGCGGCGGAGATCACTGAAAGTCATGACGCATGGCGGTTCGATCTGATAGAACATCGGAGCAGAATCGATCCGGAAAGCCGAATCCTCGAGATTTCGGGCCTTCTACCGCATCGATCCGCCTGATGTATCAACGAAACCGTCCGACAGATGAACATCATGACCTCGCGGCCCCGCATCATTACCATCGCCAACCAGAAGGGCGGCGTCGGCAAGACGACTACGGCAATCAACCTCGCCACCGCGCTTGCCGCGATCGGCGAGCGCGTGCTGATCATCGACCTGGATCCGCAGGGTAACGCCAGCACGGGGCTCGGCATCGATCGGCAGGATCGCAGCGTATCGTCCTATGATCTCCTAACGGGAGAGGCTGACATTGCACAGTCGGCGATGCCAACAGCAGTTCCTGGCCTTTCGGTGGTGCCGTCTACGCTTGATCTCCTCGGCATCGAGATGGAGATTGCCGCGGCGCCCGACAGAGTGCTGCGTCTGCGAAACGCGTTGCGCCAGCCGGCGGGCAATCCGATCGAATTTAGCTACGTGCTGATCGACTGCCCCCCATCCCTCAACTTGCTGACATTGAACTCCATGGCGGCTGCGGATTCGGTTCTCGTGCCGCTGCAATGCGAGTTCTTCGCGCTCGAGGGACTGAGCCAGCTCCTGCAGACGGTCGAGCAGATTCGCAGTTCGATCAATCCCGACCTGACGATCCAGGGGATCGTGCTGACGATGTTCGATGGGCGGAACAATCTTGCCAACCAGGTGGTGGAGGACGTGCGCGCGCATATGGGCGACAAGGTCTACGAGACAGTGATCCCGCGCAATGTGCGGGTCTCGGAAGCGCCGTCCTACGGAAAGCCTGCGATCCTCTACGACCTCAAATGCACCGGTAGCCAAGCCTATCTGCAGCTCGCTTCGGAAGTGATCCGGCGGGAACGACGGCTGCGGGCCGCCTGACTGGCGCTTTGCCCTTGTGATGATGCGGAACCGACATGAGTGAAGATCCTTCAAGAAAACGTCTCGGGCGCGGACTGGCCGCACTGATCGGCGAGATCGACAAGCCGGCAGAGCCAGGCTCCAGTGCCGCGCCACGTGTCAGCGCCGACAACCGCGTACCGATCGAGTTCGTCGCGCCGAACCCGCGCAATCCCCGTCGCAGCTTCGGCGAGGCCGAACTGGCGGATTTGACGCAATCGATCCGCGAGCACGGCATCGTGCAGCCGGTGGTGGTGCGCAGCTCGAACGGCGGCCGGTATGAGATCATCGCCGGTGAGAGGCGGTGGCGCGCGGCACAGAAGGCGGGGCTGACTGAACTTCCGGTCATTATCCGTGAGGTCGATGACCGCGTCGCGCTCGAACTCGCCATCATCGAAAACGTGCAGCGGGCCGATCTCAATCCTGTCGAGGAAGCGATGGGCTACCAGCAGCTCATCGACGAGCACAACTATACGCAGGCCGATCTCGGCCAGGTGATCGGCAAGAGCCGGAGCCATGTCGCCAACACGCTTCGGCTGTTGAAGCTGCCTGACGTGATCCGCGAGCTGCTCGTCGACGGCTCGCTCTCCGCGGGGCATGCCCGCACGCTGGTCACGTCGAGCGACCCCGCCACACTGGCCCGCCGGATCATCGATGAAGGGCTATCGGTGCGGCAGGCCGAAGCCCTGGCGCAACAGCCCGATATCACGCCGCAGAAGACCCGGTCCAGCGCGCCGGCCGAAAAGGACGCGGACACGCTTGCATTGGAAAAGGCGCTGTCCGATGTCACGGGCATGAAGGTCACGATCACCCACGGACAGCGCGGCGGTGATCTCAAGATCGCCTATAAGACGCTCGAGCAACTCGACGAGCTGTGCCGGCGCTTGCAGCGATAGTGTATCGTTAACAAATACTTAGCGGTCATCGACGCGCCGCGCGCGCTGCCTCGACCAACAGCGCGATCAGTGCTTGCCTTGCGGTTGCCATCGCGAGATCAGGCCGCTGCCGCGTCAGAAGCACGGCGGCCTGCAGCCGGTCGAGAGCGCGGCCCAGAGCTTCCACCGACCAGCGCTGGAGTGCAGCTTCCACCAGCTTTCGCCGCGCGAAGAAGACGGGTGGCCGTGCTGCCGCCACCACCGCACCGGCAGGTTTCGACGCCGTCTCCATCTCGTCGCGCATGACGTGCAGAAATTGGAACTGCCGCATGGCGGCGGACAGCATCACGAAGGGGTGCGATCCGGAGGAAACGAGACGCGAATAGGTCGTGTCGAAGGATCGGCTGTCGCCCGTCAGGACGGCATCAACGACGGTGTCGACGCTCAGTCCCGAAACGTCGCCGCCCAAGGCGAGGACGTCCTCCACCGTCACCTCGCCTGTGCCGTGACAGTAAAGGGCCAGCTTCTCAAGCTCGCTCCGCGTCGCGAGGCGGTCGCCACCGAGGTTGCCCTTCAGAATCTGGCGGGCCTCAATGCCGATCCGAAGCCCGTCGCGTGCAAAAATCTCGTCAATGACGGCATCGATGGATCGGCCTTCGTCGGCATAGCAGGGCAATGCCATGGCCGCCGCCGCAGTCTCCGCCGCACTTCTTAGCGCGGAACCCTTCTTGAGATCGCCTGCTTCGATGACGATCACCGAGTCGCGCGGGGGCGTTGCCGCAAGGCTCTTGATCTCATCTGCGAGGTGCTTGTGGGCGCCAGCACCCTTGATCCAGATGAGGCGCCGGGGTGAAAACATCGGCACGGTTGCGGCTTCGTCGGTCAGCCGTCCGGGCGAGGCTTCGATCTCGCTTGCGTCGAGCCGAACCGATGCGAACGGGTCATCGGCGTCGAGCCCGGTCTGTTTCACGAATGTCATTGCGCGTTCCGAGACCAGGCCGCGATCAGGCCCGTAGATCAGGACGATGCGGACATTGTCATCCGGGCGCCGCAGCCAGGAATCGACCTCGTGTGCTTTCTTCTGTGCCATGGCCTCTGGCTACCACAAAAGACCGCCCTGGGAAGCGTCGTTTCGCCGTCAGATCGCCCAAATGGAACCAGTTTCAGCAATATGGCGTTGTTAGGCCATCGAGAGCATGGATGAAACGGAGAGCGACAATGGCAGACCCCAGAACCCCGGATCCCCGCCATCAGGGTGATCCACTTTCTCCCGACGCACCGCACGCGGTGCCGAATGCACCGTACCGTGATCCGGCCGCTGATCCGCGGATCGCGAACCAGACCATTATCCAGCCGAGCAGCGGTCGTGGCGGCATAATCATCGCTGGCATCGTGGCAGCGCTGCTCGTGGTCGCCGTCATCGCGTTCACCTCCGGTCCGGCTACCGATCCGGGAACAACGGCTGTGATCCCCGAGACCACGGAATCTGCGCCGGTTGACGATGCCGCGCCTGCGACGGAAGCCGCACCGAGCGAGCCTGCTGCTCCGGTTGAAGAGCCGGCAGCGCCGGCTGATGATGCACCGGCAGCGCCTGCCGATGAGGCTCCAGCCGCCAATCAGTAAGCAAGCGTTGGTTGCGTAAGCGTCACGAAAAGGGCGAGCCGCTAGGCTCGCCCTTTTTCATGCCGTGTCGCTTCTTCCCTACATGTGGATCGGCTTCGAGAAGGTCGCAAGCGCGGCCTCCTTGACGGCTTCCGACATCGTCGGATGCGCGTGGCAGGTGCGAGCCAGATCTTCTGACGAGCCGCCGAATTCCATCAGCACGGCTGCTTCGTGGATCATTTCTCCGGCGCCGAAGCCAACGATATGAACACCAAGTACCCGGTCGCTGGCCTTGTCGGCAAGAATCTTGACGAACCCTTCGGTTTGAAGCATCGCCCGGGCACGGCCGTTGGCTGTGAACGGAAACTTGCCGGCCTTGTAGTCTATGCCGGCCTTCTTGAGTTCCTCTTCCGTCTTGCCGACCGACGCGACTTCAGGGCTCGTATAGACAACGCTCGGTATGACGTCGTAATTCACATGACCTGCCTGTCCGGCGATGATCTCGGCGACTGCGACGCCTTCCTCCTCCGCCTTGTGCGCGAGCATTGGCCCGGCGACCACGTCGCCGATGGCATAGACGCCGGTCACCGAGGTGAGGAAATGCTTGTCGATCTGGACGCGGCCGCGCTCGTCAAGCACGACGCCAGCCTTTTCGAGGCCGAGATTCTCGGTGTAAGGCTTGCGTCCGGTGGAGACGAGCACGGCATCGGCCTCGATCGTCTCGGCATCGCCGCCCTTCACGGGTTCGAAGGTTACCGTCGCGCCCTTGCCGGCCTTCTTCACCCCCGTCACCTTGGCGCCGAGCCTGAACTCGATGCCCTGTTTCGCCAGCATGCGCTGGAACTGCTTTGCGACGTCGCCGTCCATGCCTCCGAGGATCGTGTCGAGATATTCGACCACGGTGACCTTGGTGCCGATCCGGGCCCAGACCGAACCGAGCTCCAGGCCGATGACGCCCCCACCGACCACGACCAGGGTCTCGGGCACCTTGTCGAACTCGAGCGCCCCGGTCGAGGAGACGATCACCTTCTCGTCGAACGCGACGTCGACGCCCGGGATGCCGGCAATGTCGGAGCCCGTGGCGATGACGATGTTCTTGGTCTCGATCTCCTGGGTCTTGCCGTCTTCGTCGGTCACCGAGAGCTTGCCTTCACCGAGTACCTTTCCGGTACCCTGGAAAGTGTCGATCTTGTTCTTCTTCATCAGGAAGACGAGACCTTTGGTGTTCTGCTCGACGGTATTGATGCGATGCGCCATCAGCTTCTTGATGTTGACCTTGGGCTTCGAAATCTCGATGCCGAGCGCATCGAAGGAATGCTCGGCCTCCATAAACATCTCGGTGGCATGCAGCAGCGCCTTGGAGGGAATGCAGCCGACATTGACGCATGTCCCGCCATAGGTGTCGCGCTTTTCCACAAGTGCGGTCTTCAGCCCCAGTTGCGCGGCCTTGATGGCGCAGACATATCCGCCCGGCCCGGCTCCGATCACGACGACATCATAACTCATGAGAAATCCCTTCCTTGCGCATGCGACTTAGCGGCCGCCGCTGACATTCAATAAGGCGCCGGTCGTATAAGGCGACGCGTCCGACAATAGCCATAAGACGGCGCTGGCGACTTCGCCGGCCGTGCCCTCGCGCTTCATCGGCACCATGCCGCGCATCGCGGCGATGCGATCCGGCTGGCCTCCCGAGGCGTGGATTTCGGTGTCGATGATGCCCGGACGCACGGCATTGACGCGAATGCCTTCGTTGGCCACCTCCCGCGCGAGGCCGAGCGTGAAGGTATCGATCGCGGCCTTGGAAGCGGCGTAGTCGACATATTCACCCGGAGAGCCGAGCGTCGCGGCGATCGACGACAGGTTGACGATCGCGCCGCCCTCGCCGCCATGCCGCGTCGACATGCGCTTGACGGCCTCGCGTGCGCACAGCATCGTGCCGATGACGTTGACGCGCATCATGCGATCGAGCCGCTTGACGCTTATCTCGTCGACCCGCGCCTTGCGATCGACAACGCCGGCGTTGTTGACGAGGCCGTCGAGCCGTCCGAAGCGCGAATCGACCGCTTCGAACATCGACATGACGTCGCGCTCGATGCCGACGTCGCCCTGGATGGCAAAAGCGTCGCCGCCCGCAGCGACGATCTCCGAGACGACAGCGTCCGCAGCAGCCGAATTGGCGACATAGTTGACCGCGACGCGCCATCCAGCCGCAGCGGCCAATCTGGCTGTCGCCGCCCCGATACCCCGGCCGGCGCCGGTAATCAGCAGAGCCTTGGTTGCCATCTCCGCATCTCCGTCAATTGACGATCAGAGATCGAGCACCAGACGCTCGGGATCCTCGAGAGTCTCCTTCACGCGGACGAGGAAGGTCACAGCCTCCTTGCCGTCGACGATCCGGTGATCGTAGGAGAGCGCCAGATACATCATCGGACGGATGACGACCTGGCCGCCGACCACCACCGGGCGGTCCTGGATCTTGTGCATACCCAGAATGCCGGACTGGGGCGCGTTGAGGATCGGTGTCGACATCAGCGAACCGTAGACGCCGCCGTTCGAAATCGTGAAGGTGCCGCCCTGCATGTCGGCCACCGAGAGCTTGCCGTCGCGCGCGGCAATGCCGAGACGCCCGATTTCCTTTTCGATCTCGGCAATCGTCATCTGGTCGGCGTCGCGGACGACGGGCACGACAAGCCCCTTCTCGGTGCCGACAGCCACGCCGATATGGGCGTAGTTCTTGTAGATGAGATCGGTGCCGTCGATCTCGGCGTTGACGGCCGGGATCTCCTTGAGCGCGTGCGTCACCGCCTTGGTGAAGAAGCCCATGAAGCCGAGCTTGACGCCATGCTTCTTCTCGAACAGGTCCTTGTATTTGGAGCGCATCTCCATCACGGGCTTCATATCCACCTCGTTGAAGGTGGTGAGCATCGCGGCGGTGTTTTGCGCATCCTTGAGGCGGCGCGCGATGGTCTGGCGCAGCTTGGTCATGCGCACCCGCTCTTCACGCGTCGCATCGTCGCCCGAGGATGGGGCGCGCGCGGCGGCCGGCGCGGCGGGGGCAGGGCTGGACGTGCCCTTCGCGATCGCGTCGAGCACGTCGCCCTTGAGCACCTGGCCGCGCTTGCCACTGCCGGCGACCTGGTCGGTGGCAATGCCAGCTTCTGCCGCGGCCTTGGCCGCCGACGGTGCCGGCGGCATGTCGGTCTTGCCAGCCTCTGACGCAGTGGCTGCCGGCTTGGCGGCTTCCGCCTTCGGCGCCTCGGCCTTGGGCTCTTCCTTCTTGGCGGGCGCCGGTGCGGCCTTGCCGGCGCCTTCGCCGATCATGCCGAGCAGCGCGCCGACTTCGACCGTCTCGCCTTCGTTGACGGTGATCTCGGACAGCGTGCCAGCCGAAGGCGCCGGCACCTCGACGGTCACCTTGTCGGTTTCCAGCTCGACGATGGGCTCGTCGGCGGCGATCGCGTCACCCGCCTTCTTGAACCACTTGCCGACGGTCGCCTCGGCGACCGACTCTCCGAGGGTAGGGACGCGAATTTCGGTTGCCATTTGTCTTATCCGTTGCCTGGTTT
This sequence comes from Mesorhizobium sp. CAU 1741, assembly GCF_039839275.1. Lineage (NCBI taxonomy): Bacteria > Pseudomonadati > Pseudomonadota > Alphaproteobacteria > Hyphomicrobiales > Phyllobacteriaceae > Mesorhizobium > Mesorhizobium sp. CAU 1741. The sequence continues at coordinate 1,232,812 of NZ_JBDOQP010000002.1, forward strand.
TCGCTTCGCTGAACTTGGTCTGCCGTCGTTGGTCTATTCGCCGCCGAGCGCATCGTCGAGGAACGCCTCGAGCTGTGCCAGGTGCTTGGACATCAGGCCTGTCGCCGTCGATGCGGCAGCCGGACGGCCGGTGTAGCGAACACGCTGGTGCTTGGCGTCGATGTGGGCGAGGACCCACTCCAGATACGGGTCGATGAACGACCACGCGCCCATGTTCTTGGGTTCTTCCTGGCACCACACCATCTCGGCGTTGCGGAAACGCGACAGTTCGGTGATCAGCGCCTTGGCCGGGAAGGGATAGAGCTGCTCGACGCGCAGCAGGTAGATGTCGTTGATGCCGCGCTTCTCGCGCTCCTCGTAGAGATCGTAATAGACCTTGCCGGAACACAGCACGACGCGGCGGATCTTCGAATCCTTGGCCAGCTTGATGGGCTGGTCAGGAAGCAGCTGGGCATCGTCCCAAAGCAGCCGGTGGAACGAGCTCTCGCCCGACATTTCCGACAGCGTCGAGATCGCCCGCTTGTGGCGCAGCAGCGACTTCGGCGTCATGACGATCAGCGGCTTGCGGAAGTCACGCTTCAACTGCCTGCGCAGGGAGTGGAAGTAGTTAGCCGGCGTCGTCAGGTTGACGACCTGCATGTTGTCCTCGGCGCACATCTGGAGGAACCGCTCCAGGCGTGCGGACGAGTGTTCGGGCCCCTGTCCCTCATAGCCATGCGGCAACAGGCAGACGAGGCCGGACATGCGCAGCCACTTGCGTTCGCCAGACGAGATGAACTGGTCGAAGACGACCTGCGCACCATTGGCGAAGTCGCCGAACTGGGCTTCCCACAGCGTGAGCGCGCGTGGCTCGGCGAGCGAATAGCCGTATTCGAAGCCCAGTACCGCCTCCTCAGAGAGCATCGAGTTGATGACCTCGTAATTCGCTTGCTGCGGACCGAGATTATTGAGGGGGATGTAGCGATCTTCGCTCTGCTGGTCGTAGAGCACCGAATGGCGCTGCGAGAACGTGCCACGCTCGGAATCCTGGCCGGAAAGCCGGATCGGATTGCCTTCCATAAGGATGGAGCCGAAGGCGAGTGCCTCGGCCGTGGCCCAGTCGATGCCCTCGCCCGACTCGATCGCCTTGCGGCGGTTGTCGATGAAGCGGCCGACGGTACGATGCACCTCGAAATCGGCCGGTACCTCGGTGAGCTTCTTGCCAATCTCTTTAAGCGACTTCAGCGGCATCGCGGTCTTGCCGCGGCGCTGCTCGTCCTGATTATCGGCGGTGCGCAGGCCCGACCAGGCACCGTCCAGCCAATCGGCCTTGTTGGGCTTGTAGGATTGGCCGGACTCGAACTCGGTTTCGAGATGCGCGCGCCAGTCAGCGCGCATGGCATCGATCTCCTCCTGGGAGATGAGACCGTCGGCGATCAGCTTGTCGCTGTAGATCTGCAATGTGGTGCGATGGGCGCGGATCGCCTTGTACATCAGCGGCTGCGTGAAAGCCGGCTCGTCGCCTTCGTTGTGACCGAAGCGGCGATAGCAGAACATGTCTATCACCACCGGCTTGTGGAACTTCATGCGGAACTCGGTCGCCACCTTCGCAGCATAGACCACCGCTTCCGGATCGTCGCCGTTGACGTGGAAGATCGGCGCCTCGATCATCTTCGCGACGTCGGACGGGTAGGGCGAGGAACGCGAAAGGCGCGGATTGGTGGTGAAACCGATCTGGTTGTTGATGATGAAATGGATCGTGCCGCCGACGCGGTGTCCGCGCAGGCCCGACAAACCAAGAATTTCGGCGACCACGCCTTGGCCGGCAAAGGCCGCATCTCCGTGCAACAGCAGCGGAAGCACCTTGGCCCGCTCTTCGAGCGGCACGATCTCGCCGCGGGCGCGGCCGAAGATCTGGTCCTGCTTGGCGCGGGCCTTGCCCATCACCACAGGATTGACGATCTCGAGATGCGACGGGTTGGCGGTGAGCGACAGGTGGACCTTGTTGTTGTCGAATTCGCGGTCCGACGAAGCACCCAGATGGTACTTCACGTCGCCCGAGCCTTCAACATCTTCGGGCGTGAACGATCCGCCCTTGAATTCGTGGAAGACGGCGCGGTGAGGCTTGGCCATCACATTGGTCAGCACGTTGAGACGTCCGCGGTGCGCCATGCCCAGCACCACTTCCTTGAGACCCAGCGCGCCGCCGCGCTTGATGATCTGCTCCAACGCCGGGATCAGCGCCTCGCCGCCGTCGATGCCGAAGCGCTTGGTGCCCTTGTACTTGACGTCGATGAACTGCTCGAAGCCTTCCGCCTCAATCAGCTTGGAAAGGATCGCCTTCTTGCCGTTAGGGGTGAATTCGATCCCCTTGTCGGGGCCTTCGATGCGCTCCTGGATCCAGGCCTTCTCTTCCGGATTGGAGATGTGCATGAACTCGACGCCGAGCGTCGAGCAGTAGGTGCGCTTGAGGATGTCGAGCATCTGCCGGATGGTGGCGTATTCCAGCCCCAGCACATGGTCGATGAAGATCGGACGGTCGTAGTCGGCCTCGGTGAAGCCATAGGCTTCGGGCGACAGTTCGTTGTAGTCCTCAAGCGGCTTTGCAAGCCCCAGCGGATCGAGATTGGCGTGCAGGTGACCGCGCATGCGATAGGCGCGGATCATCATGATGGCGCGGACGGAATCGCGCGTCGCCCGCAGCACGTCCGCGTCGGAGATCGCTTGGCCCTTGCCGGAAGCCTGCTCGCGCGTCTTCTTCTCGAAATGCGTCTCGACCGCGCCCCAGTCGCCGTCCAGTGCGGAAACCAGCTCCCCGTTCGCCTGCAGCGGCCAGTTCGAACGCGTCCAGGACGCGCCTTCGGCACTCTTCCGGACATCGGTCGCATCATCCTTCAGCGCGGAGAAGAACTCCTGCCACTCGGGGTCGACCGAGCCGGGATTGTCCTGCCAAGCCGCGTGAAGCGTCTCGATATAGTCGGCGTTGCCGCCATAGAGGAACGAGGTGAGAGAAAACTGGTCGTTGGCCTGATCTTGCCGCGCCATCTTGATCTTTCGGAGCACCTGCTCCGACTCCTTCAACTTATGCGGCCCAGGCCGCGTTTCGGGCGGTGTCGCCCCTGTCCCTCGATCGAAGTGGTCCAAGCCACCTCAGTTCCAGCAAAATGTGCCGGGCGGATGACCGCCCGGCAGACGTTCAGCCCTTGATGGCTTCCACCAGCGTCTTGCCAAGGCGGGCCGGCGACGGCGAAACGCGGATGCCCGCGTCCTCCATGGCCGCGATCTTGTCTTCCGCGCCGCCCTTGCCGCCGGAAATGACGGCGCCGGCATGGCCCATCGTGCGTCCGGGAGGGGCGGTACGGCCCGCGATGAAGCCGGCCATCGGCTTCTTGCGGCCCTTCCTGGCCTCGTCCTTGAGGAACTGCGCGGCCTCTTCCTCCGCCGAACCGCCGATCTCGCCGATCATGATGATCGACTGGGTCTCGTCGTCGGCGAGGAACATCTCGAGCACGTCGATGAATTCCGTCCCCTTCACCGGGTCGCCGCCGATGCCGACCGCCGTGGTCTGGCCGAGGCCTTCATTCGTCGTCTGGAACACTGCCTCATAGGTAAGCGTTCCCGAGCGCGAAACAACACCGACCGATCCCTTGCGGAAGATCGAGCCCGGCATGATGCCGATCTTGCATTCGTCGGGAGTGACGATGCCTGGGCAGTTGGGGCCGATCAGGCGCGACTTCGACTTGTCGAGCTTTGCCTTCACCTTGACCATGTCCATCACCGGAATGCCTTCCGTGATGCAGACGATCAGTTCCATCTCGGCCTCGATGGCCTCGATGATGGCGTCAGCGGCACCTGCCGGCGGAACGTAGACGACCGATGCGGTCGCGCCGGTCCTGTCCCTGCCTTCGGCAACCGAAGCGAAGATCGGCAGGGTCTCGCCCTGTGCGCCGGTCCAGCTTTCGCCACCCTTCTTCGGGTGGATGCCGCCGACCATCTTGGTGCCGTGATAGGCGAGCGCCTGCTCGGTGTGGAATGTGCCGGTCTTGCCGGTAAGGCCCTGAACGAGGACCTTGGTGTCTTTGTTGATGAGGATGGACATTAATTCTGATCCTTCAAAATCCGTTAGCCGGCGATCGCCGCGACGATCTTCTTGGCGGCGTCGTCGAGATCGTCGGCAGCGGTGATCGCAAGGCCGGACTCGTTGAGGATCTTCTTGCCAAGCTCGACATTGGTACCTTCGAGGCGCACGACCAGCGGCACCTTGAGGCCCACTTCCTTGACGGCGGCCACGACGCCCTCGGCGATGACGTCACACTTCATGATACCGCCGAAGATGTTGACGAGGATGCCCTCGACGCGCGGATCAGCGGTGATGATCTTGAACGCCGCGGCGACCTTCTCCTTCGAAGCGCCACCACCGACGTCGCAGAAGTTGGCCGGCTCCTTGCCGTAGAGCTTGATGATGTCCATCGTCGCCATGGCGAGGCCGGCGCCATTGACCATGCAGCCGATATTGCCGTCGAGCGCGACGTAGGCCAGGTCCCACTTGGACGCCTCGATCTCCTTGGCATCCTCCTCGGTCTCGTCACGCAACTGCTTGACGTCGTCGTGGCGGAAAAGTGCGTTGCCGTCGAACGACATCTTGGCGTCGAGCACGCGCAGGCGGCCGTTTTCCATGACGATCAGCGGGTTGACCTCGAGCAGGCTCATGTCCTTCTCGACGAATGCCTTGTAGAGGATCGGGAACAACGTCTTGCCGTCCTCGGCGGCTTCGCCGCTGAGCTTCAGCGCGTCGTTGATCTTCCCGACGTCGGCTTCGGTGACACCGGCTTCAGGATCGATCGCCACGGTGATGATCTTCTCGGGAGTCTCTTCGGCGACAGCCTCGATGTCCATGCCGCCCTCGGTGGACACCACGAACGCGACGCGGCCGACCGAACGGTCGACGAGGATCGATAGGTAGAGTTCGCGATCGATGTCGGCGCCGTCCTCGATGTAGAGGCGGTTGACCTGCTTGCCAGCCTCGCCCGTCTGCTTGGTCACCAGCGTGTTGCCGAGCATGTCTTTGACGTTGGCGACGACTTCCTCGACCGACTTCGACAGGCGCACGCCGCCCTTGGCGTCCGCGCCGAGTTCCTTGAACTTGCCCTTGCCGCGTCCACCGGCGTGGATCTGGCTCTTCACCACATAAAGCGGACCTGGCAGCGACTTGGCGGCTGCTTCGGCTTCGCTCGCCTTCATGATGGCGACGCCCTCGGCGACCGGGGCGCCATAGCCCTTGAGGAGCTGCTTGGCCTGATATTCGTGAATGTTCATGCGTGGCTCCTTACTTGCCGAGGCTCGGCGCAATGCCGATGCAGGCCTCGCACAGGCCCTGGACCGACTCGACGGACTTGTCGAACATCTTCTGTTCTGCCTTGTTCAGCTCGATCTCGATGACGCGCTCGACGCCGCCCGCGCCAATCACCACTGGCACGCCGACGTAGAGGTCCTTGAGACCGTACTGTCCGGACAGATGCGCCGCGCAAGGCAGCACGCGCTTCTTGTCCTTGAGGTAGGCTTCGGCCATCGAGATCGCCGAGGCCGCAGGTGCATAATAGGCCGAGCCGGTCTTGAGCAGGCCGACAATCTCGGCGCCGCCGTCGCGGGTGCGCTGGACGATCTGGTCGAGCTTCTCCTTGGAGGTCCAGCCCATCTTGATCAGGTCCGGCAGCGGGATGCCGGCAACGGTGGAGTAACGGGTCAGCGGCACCATCGTGTCGCCATGGCCGCCGAGAACGAAGGCCGTCACGTCCTCGACCGAGACCTTGAATTCCTCGGCGAGGAAAAGGCGGAAGCGCGAGGAGTCCAGCACGCCGGCCATGCCGACGACATGGCTCTTGGGCAGGCCGGAGAATTTCTGCAGCGCCCAGACCATGGCGTCGAGCGGGTTGGTGATGCAGATAACGAATGCGTTGGGCGCGTATTTCTTGATGCCTGCGCCGACCTGCTCCATCACCTTGAGGTTGATGCCGAGAAGATCGTCGCGGCTCATGCCCGGCTTGCGGGCCACGCCGGCGGTGACGATGCAGACGTCAGCGCCCTCGATCGCGGAATAGTCGTTGGCGCCGACAAAGCGCGCATCGAAGCCGTCAACCGGCGAAGACTGTGCGATGTCGAGGCCCTTGCCCTGCGGAACGCCTTCCGCGATGTCGAACAAGACGACATCGCCGAGTTCCTTGAGTCCGATCATGTGAGCGAGCGTGCCGCCAATCATGCCGGAGCCGATGAGGGCAATCTTGTTGCGAGCCATGGTGATTGTTTTCCCTGTTGAGTGCGCCGGTTTGTCTCCGCGCCGGCCTGAAATTAGCGTTGCCGAAACTCTCTCCTGGACACGGGAGGCCGTCCAGATTCGGGCTTGGGCATAGACGCATCGCCGAAAAAACTCAACCGATTCTTACCGCGCGAACATTTTCAATCGTTTAATCAGAAATTTTCTTACGTAAACGTAAGAGTTTCCATCCATAAATCTTACACTGCCACGTTACGGCGTACACTTTCCAGCCATTCCCTGCTCTGCATTTCCGTCAAACGGGATGCCGTCCTGGCAAATTCGAATGCCTCGGTGCCGCTCGTTCCTGCATAAAGCGTTTCCGGCGCCGCTTCGGCGCTGACGACGAGGCGAAGGCGTGCGTCGTAAAGCGTGTCCACGAGCAGGATGAAGCGCTTGGCTTCGTTGCGCTTTTCTGGCCCCATCACCGGTATGTGGTCGATGAACAACGTATCGAACCGACTTGAGATCGCCAAAAAGTCGCGTGCGCCGAGGGGTTTTTCGCACAGATCGGCAAAGCTGAAGCGCGCGACGGTTCCGGCCGCGCGGGGAACCGCGACTTCGCGTCCCTTCACGGAAACCGTCGTCGGGTGGGCCGCCCTGCCATCTGTTGCCGCTTTCCATGCCTCGTTCATCAGCGCATCGGCCTCGCTGCCAAGCGGCTGGATATAGACGGGCATGCGGTCGAGTTTCTCGCGGCGATAATCGGTCGGGCCGTCCAGGGTCATCACCCTGGCATTGCGTTCGAGGATCGCGATGAACGGCTCGAAGAGGCCACGGTTGAGGCCGTCGCGATACAGGTCGCGGGGCGCGACGTTCGACGTCGCGACCAGCACGACACCCTCCTCGAAGAGAGCGGAGAACAGGCGCGACAGCACCATTGCATCGGCGATGTCGGTGACGCTGAACTCGTCGAAGCACAGCACCCACGCATCCTTGGCCAGCGCTTTCGCAACCGGCGGGATCGGATCGCTCTCCCTGGTCTCGCCACGCTTCAGCATCTCACGATGGCGCTGGATGCGATCGTGCACGTCAGCCATGAAGTCGTTGAAGTGAGCGCGCCGCTTGCGGCGCACCGGCACACGCTCGAAGAACATGTCCATCAGCATGGTCTTGCCGCGACCGACGCTGCCATGGATATAGAGACCTTTGACGGGCTCCTTCGTCTGGCGACGCTTCCCAAACAGCCAGCCCAGCGCGCTAGACTTGGACGCCAGCCGCTTGGAGGAGATCTCCTCGATGAGCCGGTCGAGCGCTGTGACGATCGCCAGTTGATTCTCGTCGCTCCTGATTTTCCCGGCCCGCTGGAGATTGTCGTATTCCTCCCGCACGGTGCGGAAGGTCGACAGACCATCATGAGAGGACATGCTTCATACCTGAAGACCGGAGGAGATGCTGCGGCGAGGTCCTGAATGTAGCGGGCCACCAGGACGTGATCAGGTCTTCTAACGAGGAATTGGCGAGCCGGAAAGGCGCAAGTTCCGGCTCGCAGCTAGGCTTAGCGTGACAGAGAGACCGGCTGTCCGGTGCTGGTCTGGCCGTCGAAACGCTCGCCGCCGGAGGAGTAGAGCCGGGCAAGAACGTCGCCATTGTCGTTGTAGAGCGCCAATTGCGATCCGGTCACGTTCCACGACTTGACGCCGTCGAGCGGTGCCGGGCAGCGCAGCGGTCCGGCACGAAAGCCCTGGCCGAAGCGGGTTTGCGGGGTGGCGATGCGGCAGCTCTGGCCCGAAACGCTGGCGTTCCAGACGCCGGCTACGCTGCCGGTGGAGATTTCGGCGGCGCCCTGTGGCGGCGCGGACGCAATCTGCGTCTGGTCCTGGCCCTGGGCCATCGGGTCGGAGCCCGGCGCAGCGGGGAACTGTGCGGGATCGGTCACGCCCGGCTGGGCAGGCGGCGGCAACTGGCCAGTCGTCACGGTGCCGGCCGGCGCGCCCTGCAAGGGTGCCGGAGCGGGGCCTCGCGTATCGAGCTGAGAAAATCGCTCGCTCTGGCAGCCTGCCAATGCGAGTGCGAGTACGGTCGTGGCCAAAACGCCGCTTGTCCTGAAAGCCATCAATTCCCTCCGTCGCGGCGCGGATGCGCCGTGCGTACGTACATAGATCCCTTCAATCGCCAGAATAGTGGCGATCGTGAGGATAATCCAACGCATATGGTTAAATTAGGGTTCCCGGACGCGTGACTTCACGTCAACAGGCGGCCGCCCAGCATGAAGTGGACGCGCTTATCTGGCGCGCGCCTCGATCGCCTCAGGACCGTGCCCCTGTAGGTTCACGTCTTGTAGTGGGCGCGTTCGTCGCTATCTTTGCGGGCCATGGATAGGCGCAGCTTGATGAAATGGATGGGGCTGGGCGGCCTCGCAACGATCGGTGGTGCCTCAGTGGCGGCAAAAGCGAACGCGTCGAACCATTACTACACAGGGCCGGAAAGCGATCATTTCGACGGCACGCTGTTCTTCAACCCGGATGGACATGAGCCGAAGGGATTTCGGGATCTGCTGCGCTGGCAGTTCGGCGGCGGCAAGGCCCGCTGGCCGGCGGAAAGAGAAAGCCCGTTCGCGGCGGCAAAGCCGGAACCGCGCGTCGATGGCGACAGGCTTGTGGTGACCATGGTGGGTCACGCTACATTGCTGGTGCAGACGGCGGGACTGAACATTCTCACCGATCCGGTCTGGTCGCCGCGCGCATCACCGGTGGGCTTTGCCGGCCCGAAGCGCATCACGCCACCGGGTGTGGCGTTCGATGATCTTCCGCCCATCGATCTGGTTCTCCTCAGCCACAATCATTACGATCACCTCGATATCGCAACGCTGCGCCGGCTTCATCAGGCTCACGATCCCCAAATCATCACACCGCTGGGCAACGATACCATCGTGCATCGCGAGATCGCGGCGATGCGCGTCGCCGCGCATGACTGGGGCGAAACCGTGCGGTTCCGGGACGTCGCCGTCGACCTCGAACCCGCGCATCACTGGTCGGCGAGAGGGGCGGGGGACCGCAGGATGGCCCTGTGGTCGGCCTTCGTCGTTTCCAGCCAGGGCGGCAAGATTTACGTGGTCGGCGATACCGGCTTCCACGGCGGTAGAAACTATCGTGCGGCTGCCGAGAAGCATGGGGGATTTCGGTTGGCCATCCTGCCGATCGGTGCCTACGAGCCGCGCTGGTTCATGGAACACCAGCACCAGAACCCGCGCGAGGCGGTGGAAGGCATGCGGCTTGCGAATGCCGCCTATGCCGCCGGCCATCACTGGGGCGTGTTCCGGTTGACTGACGAGCCGGTCGATGAACCCCGCGATCACCTGCAGGCAGCGCTTGAGGCGCAAGGGGTCGGACGCGAGCGCTTCCGTGCCATGCAGCCGGGCGAAGCATGGGATGTTCCGATGGCCCCATAGGGTCCGTGCCGTGTCGCAGCACTGGTAATCCACGGGCTTTTCCGCCATATACCGGGCCATGAACGCGCGCGTCCCCTTCGCCAGAATGAACGGCATCGGCAACGAGATTCTCGTCGTCGACATGCGCGGCCGCAAGGATCGCGTCATGCCTCAGGCGGCCATCGCGCTCGACGCCGAGCCAGCGACCAATTTCGACCAGATCATGGCGGTCTACGATCCTCGTACACCCGGCACACACAACTACATCGAAATCCTCAACGCCGACGGCAGCTTTGCGCAGGCGTGCGGCAACGGTACACGATGCGTCGTTGCCGCGCTCGCGGCGGAGACCGGGCAGAAGGTGTTTTCCTTCGAAACCGTCGCCGGCATCCTCAATGCGCAGGAGCACGAGGATGGATTGATCTCGGTGGATCTCGGCATGCCGCGATTCGGCTGGCAGGACATCCCGCTCAGCGAGGAGTTTCGCGACACGCGCATGATTGAACTGCAGGTCGGCCCGATCGATGCGCCGGTGCTGCATTCGCCGTCCGTCGCCTCGATGGGCAATCCGCATGCGATCTTCTGGGTCGACTCCGATGTCTGGTCCTACGATCTCGACCGCTTCGGACCGCTGCTGGAGAACCACCCGATCTTCCCCGAGCGCGCCAACATCACCATCGCCCAGGTGACGTCGCACGATGCGATGTCGATCCGAACGTGGGAACGCGGCGCGGGCCTGACGCTCGCCTGCGGCTCGGCGGCCTGTGCGGCGGCAGTCTCGGCGGCGCGGACACGGCGGACCGGGCGAACCGTGACCGTGACGGCACCCAGCGGCGGCAGGCTTCTGATCGAGTGGCGCGACGACGATCACGTCATCATGACCGGCCCGGCGGAATGGGAGTTTTCGGGCATGCTCGATCCCGCCACGGGCGCATGGGAACGCGACGTCGAGGGCGCGGCATGAGCGAGGCAAAGGGCATCGACATCGTCACCTTTGGGTGCCGGCTCAACGCCTATGAATCCGAGGTGATGCGCCGCGAGGCAACCGAGGCCGGACTGGGCGAGCTTGATGGCGGCGCGGTGATCGTCAACACCTGCGCGGTGACGGGCGAGGCGGTGCGGCAGGCAAGGCAGGCGATCCGCAAGGCGCGTCGCGACAACCCGCAGGCGCGCATCATCGTCACGGGCTGTGCCGCGCAGACCGATCCCGACAGTTTCGTCGCGATGGGCGAAGTCGACCTCGTGCTCGGTAACGAAGAGAAGCTCAAGGCGCACAACTATCGTGCCCTGCCGGATTTCGGCGTCAACGATTTCGAGAAGGCCCGTGTCAACGACATCATGTCGGTGACCGAGACGGCCTCGCACATGGTCGATGCGCTGGAGGGCCGGGCGCGCGCCTTCGTGCAGGTGCAGAACGGCTGCGATCACCGCTGCACCTTCTGCATCATCCCCTATGGACGCGGCAATTCGCGCTCGGTGCCGATGGGCGCGGTGGTCGACCAGGTCAAGCGGCTGGTCGGAAACGGCTATCTGGAGGTCGTGCTGACCGGGGTCGACATGACCAGCTATGGTGCCGACCTGCCGGGGAGCCCGCGCCTCGGCCGGCTTGTCAGGACGATCCTGGGCCAGGTGCCGGATCTTGCACGCCTACGGCTTTCATCGATCGATTCCATCGAGGCGGATGACGACCTGATGGAAATGATCGCGACCGAGCCGCGGCTGATGCCGCATCTGCATCTGTCGCTGCAGGCCGGCGACGACATGATCCTCAAGCGCATGAAACGCCGGCATCTGCGCGACGATTCCATCCGCTTCTGCGAGGACGTTCGACGCCTGCGCCCCGACATTGTCCTTGGCGCCGACATCATCGCCGGCTTCCCGACCGAAACCGAGGCGATGTTCCAGAATTCGCTGAAGATCGTCGCGGAATGCGGTCTGACGCATCTGCACGTGTTTCCATTTTCGCCGCGCGAAGGAACGCCTGCAGCGCGCATGCCGCAGGTCGATCGCGCTGTCGTCAAGGACCGCGCTGCGCGGCTGCGCGCGGCCGGTGATGCCGCGCATCGGCGACATCTCACATCACTGGTCGGGAGCCGGCAGCGCGTGCTGGTCGAGCGCGAGGGGATCGGACGCACGGAAGGTTTCACGCTGGTGCGCCTCGACCACGGCGGACCCGGCACGATCGTCGATGCCCACATCGCCGGCCAGGATGGCGCGAGCCTGCTGGCGCAGCCGCTTGCCGTGCGCGCGGCCTGAGAAACAGACGGAACACGATGGCCCTCGGATTCATCAAGAAGATATTCTCCTTCGGCAAGAAGGAAGGCGAGGGCGACGCCACGCCGGCCGACGACACCGCCACGCTCGCGGCGGCACCTGCCGAAAGCGCAGAGGCTCCGGTCCACGGCACGGTGCCCGACTTTCTTCGCCGTCCGAAGGAGGACGAGACGTCGGTCCCGGCTGAGACGGCATGGGCGCCGGACACCGCAGACGTGCAGGTGCCGGCCTCCCATCCCGTTCCGGAAGTGCCTGTTGAAGTACCGGAACCGCCGCGCGATCCTCTTCCAGAGCCAGAGCCAGAGCCAGAGCCAGAGCCAGAGCCAGAGCCAGAGCCAGAGCCAGAGCCAGAGCCAGAGCCAGAGCCAGAGCCAGAGCCAGAGCCAGAGCCAGAGCCAGAGCCAGAGCCA